>JBKJIJ010000015.1:0-102551 GCA_046598525.1 Methylotenera sp.
GTAATTCTGGATTGACTTCAACCATGTTTGCTTTGCCTTCAGTAAAGAGTTTTATTCGATTAGCTTCTACCAATTCGATCAATGCAATTTTTAATGTTTTAGCATCACGAATCGCACCACGCTGCAATATAAAACTTTGAGATATTGTGTTTGTGTTGTGATCTCTACAAAATCGCAAAATATACTGATCAATTTTTATGGCGTTTGCTATATGAGTCGGCGTAGCAATTTGCTGTAAAAAACGTTTAGCTTCGAATAAATGCCACGTAACAATATCGCTAGCGGCCTCTAAAAGTGCCGCATCAATGGTGTCTGTATCATTGTGCTCAAATAGGTGAAATAACGCAGATAATCGCGCCACATTATCTGCGGCTTTGCTGGCTACATCTCTAAGGTCTGACATGTCACCATCACGGCTAAGAGCAGTTTCTACTTCATCATGAAAGGCAATCCAAGCCTTTTTAGCTCCAGTGGTAAAAGTTAATGTTTTAGGCGTTATTCCGCCTTGATCGTTAAGTGTTGGTAATTTTTCTAACAAGGCAGTTATGCGTTGGTTAAATCTTGACAGATGTGGCCATGACTTAGGTGGCTCTTTGTACTTACGATTCCCTTGAGTACTTTCAGGCCATGCAATTAGAAATCTAGCAGCAAAGCCAGTACCGCGCGCCAAATGTTTGGAGTTATCAAAGAAGTTTTTAACCGTATCGACTTGTACCGCTAGACCCATCGTTAGACGCGCGTCCTGCACGCTGTAGCATTCACTTGTACGTCTGTCTATATTGAGCTTGCCGCCTTCCCATAAGATATTTAATTGTGACATGCTACGCATTGCAGAATCACCACTCATGCCATGACTGCCAAACACAATCCCAGCTTCGCTAGATAACACTCCCGCACTGGGCCAACCTTTAGCCAGACTAAACCCCAATTGCTCAGGTGTTACATCACCATAAATTAAGCGAGGGACTTTGATTGCTTCAGGCTCATCATTCTTTAACTCATGAAGTTGTTTAGTCAGAATATCAGTAGACTTTTGTTGTTTAGCGTTTTCTTTGATTTTCTGCTTCAAACCTTCAAACTGCATCAGCCATGATTGATGATTGACTTGCTGCCTTTTAATATCCTGTTTTAACAATCCAGCTTGATAGCTTTCCCATGCACTAATTGCAGACGTAAAATGCTTATCAACCGAGGTCTTACGTTCTCCGCTTTCGGCTATGGCCAGCGTGTAAAGACTGACGGGGCTAGTTAAGCCTTCCGCGCGGCTCACATTCGCTAAGTGTTGTACAGCAAGCGATAATGCTGATAAGGCGCTACATGCGGCTAAAGCTGGTGGACATTGCGTAAAGCTCAAAACTTCATTAACCGCGTTTCTAATGGCATTCGGCAATGCGTCAATGGGATAAGGTGTCGAATTTACCTCTTGAATCAAGCTTATGGGACTCAACCATTCATTTGCTGATAATGGTATATCACCCTCACTGAAATGGTCGCCTGTAGGCTGTTTGTGTGCGTCTAATTGTTGCTTTACAACATCTAAACCATGCAATTGGTGAAGGTCGTTAAAGTCAGTCGCATTTTCTGGCTTGTTATCACCAAAATGAGGAATTACTACATATCCACCAACTAAGCTGGCTGCTTCATTGGCTTTTGTAATACCCGTTTTATTAGCATCATCATCGGCACATATCACTAGCTTGATAGATGAATTTTTAGCGAGTAAAGCTTGGGCAACGGCTTTTAAGTTTCCCGCATCAAAAGCAACCGCGACTGCAGCGCCTGTGGCTTCATGAATGCTGGCAGCTGTCGCGTACCCCTCGCAGATATAAATAATATTATCTGGCTGGCCTATGCTGAAATAACACCCTTTTTTGCGTCCATTGGTTAAGAAACGTTTAGATCCATCCGCATTAATAAACTGGAGGGAGTGAATTTCATTATCGGCGCGCAAAGGAATTACCAGCGCATCTTTGCTTTGTTTAATACCGTAGGCTTTAGCTCCCTTTTTTGTTAAGTAACTATGTACCGTGACGGGTGTCGCAGTACTCCATATTTGGTTTGCGCGTTCTTTCGCTTCAGCTTTAGATTTAATGTCATCAGCTTCACGTTTATCTTTCATGGCTTTAATACGTTCGGTGTGTGCTGACTGTTCTACGCTTGTTAATTGGCGGCCAATATCAGCGCGCCATGTTTGATTGAAACCTGTTCTCCAATCACCATAACTACCAGCCGCGATACCTTCATCGTGTAAAACATACCATCCAGCCTCATCATTTGCTTTACCGTTACTGCTAAAACGATGTATCACGCCATCTGCTTGAACGTGTTGAGGTGGGATTAAGCCAGATTGTTGAATAGCCTCTATGAATTGAGTTTCTACATTCATAACACACCACCATCACGTAAAAAGGCTTCAGGTATGTGATAACAACGGGCGCGTGTGCGGGTTTCAGATAGATAGCTTTGTCTGATTGTTTGCCAGCCTGTGACTATTGGCAATTCGTCTTGTAAGGTTTTAATAGCCCCCATTACTTCAGGGCGGGCTGACTCATGAAAATCAATCATTCGCACCTTATTACCTGCTAAGAATTTAGCTTTGATTACGCTGTAAAGGCTTTGCGCAGTTGTATTAACTGGAGTGTTATAATCTGTCTGATGGATTGGCTCGGTAACATTGGCGTGTTGCTGGGCTTTTTTTTGCATGTTATTTGCCCCCTGTTAATAAGAGTGCAATTTGTGCAACTGGCCACAACAACCGATTACCAAACTTTATAGGCTTAATTCCGAAACACTCGCCAGTCAGGCAATAATTTTTACGGATTGTTTGGCTTGCTCTGCGAGTAAAGTGAGCAAACTCGCTTGTATTGATATGATCACGTCCTACTGCTACTGAAGCTAACGCGGGCGGGATTTGCGCTTCGTTTTTCATCGTATATTCCTCTGGGTTGAGGCATGTAACAAAGCTAGTTATTAGCGTTGAATTACATGTCGATACGAATTAAACTTTCCTTACTATCCTCCCCTGCAAGTGTCCCTATCTACCCCAAAATGGGGGAACATAGTTTAATGTTCATCTTGTATATCTTTATATCCACGCAATCTTTCCCACGCGGCTTCAAATATATTTACTGTAAAATTTAATTTTTCTCTTACAGCGGCCTTTAGTCCAGGCTTACCAGCCCGCCATTTTGGAATAGATTTCGGATCAAAACCTAACTCTTTAATTACCCTCAAAATTTCCTGTTCTTGAAAGCTTTGACGAGAAAGCGGCTTTGGGGAAGTTTGATTGCTATTTGAATTTGCAGTTTTGAGGGTTAAAGCCAATTCGTTTAATTCATCACGTTTAAATCTTAAGTCACTAGAAATAACCCTTATTGGTGGTGCAACTTTTAAATACTCGCCATTTGGTGTACTAATGAAGTTAACTAGCGCATCCCCTTTGTCTTGGCTTAATCTTTGAACATCACCATTAAAAACTATAGGGGCGAGATAACCTTCTATCTTTCCATCAAACAGATCAGGAATCTTTTCGTTATACTCAAGCCAAAACCATGGCATAAGCCCCGATTCTAATAATCGTGAAATGCAAAATGTTTGACCTGTTTCTATTTTCAACCACTCGCAAGCCTCTTGAATTGATGCCACTTTCGGTAGGTAATTTTCTGACATCTTTATACATCCTTCAAATTGTACCCTCATATATTGATGCCACTACCATGCTAGTGAAGGGCTAACAGGTTCGCATCAGTTAATTAGGCTGATGCTAGGTAGTGGGCTTGACTAATTAAATAAACTCATCGTCTTTATTAAAATGAAATTGGTTGTAGGTTTCTTTCTCCAGTTCGTTCATTGAAGTTTGTGGCCACCATTTTTCCAAGTTTGGAATTCCTACCGCATGTGATGAGTAAATATATTCAACCAAGGCTGCAATAACTCCCTTAGCTTTATCAGGCAAATCTCCCGCAGATAATAATGCCGATGAAATAGCAATTTGTTGAGCTTTAAAAGATTGTTCTAAATTCCAATCAGATGATTCATTATCGGCAATTTGTTCAATTATTTTTAAAGACTCTAAACATGCAATAGCTCCACTACGAATTTCAATATCATCATTACTCATGATTAATTATCTCCTTTGTAGTTAGCACCTAATTGCTCAGCCGTTGCATTAACTTCATTCATAGTATCTTGTGCTAAAACATCAATTTGTTTTGCTAATGCCTGAATGGTTTTATCTTCTGAAAGCCGTGAAATAGCAGTTGCAAGCTGACTAATTGCCTCATTGTTGACTTGTGATATGCAATCCATTCCCTCAAGTCTTAATATTAAATCTCTAGATAATGTAAAATCTAACTCAGCCATGACGTGATACTCCTATTTAGTATTGCATTGTGGTTAGGCTTCACTGGTGCCGTCGAAAAGAACCAGTGTTGCCGCTTTCCCCATAATCCGTATGGGATACGGTTTAAAACATCGTTACTAATCTTTTCTCATTCATCATACAAAATACGCATACATTTTGTTTCAAAGTAAATGTTTTAACAGTTGTATAAGTACGCCCAGCGCAATGAGGGCATTGAGGTATATTCGGCTGTTTTGTTGTCCGTAAACGTGCGCGCACTTGTTCTTTCAAATCGTTAGGGGCTTGAGTTCCATTGATAAGGGTAAATTTAGGCTTATCCTTATTTAACCCCTAATACTGATAACATGTAGCCCAGCTTTTGCAGGCTCGTATGCTATTTGAGCCTCACTTAATATCCATTCTTCTATTTTTACATGCCACATGCGCAACAAATCTAAAGGACGGCGGCGGTAATGTTTTTCAGCAATGGCGCTGGGTTTATGCCCCATTATTTGTGCAACCACTCCAGCAGGGGTTTCTATCCATTCTGCTAGTGATCCAAAAGAACGGCGCAGGCCATGTAGTGTTAAGTCAGGTAGTCCAGCATTTAATAATGCTTTCTTATGTGCTGGTGTTGGTTCGGCTAGTTGTCCGTTAGCAGATGTAGGACTAGAGAATACCCATTCATTACGCCTAGGCAGGCTGCTTATTAAATGCGCTGTATAGGACGTTAACGGTATGGTGCGTTCACCTTCTACCTTGTCCCTTATGGTCATACTTAACCATTGGAAATCCACATCAACCCATCTAAGGGCGGCTAATTCACGGCGGCGTGCACCAGTTAATAAAAGGGCTTGTAAGTAAGCGCATGTAACAGGGTTGCTAATTTCACATACTGCTTTGAACCATGGTGTAAGTTGCTCACGTTGTAGGCTGTCACCTTCTTTAGCATTTTTAGTGGGCATCTCATCACGTACTTGTTGAGCTTTACACGCACCACTTGGCACTAAGCCCGCATATTCAGATTGTGAATCACACCAATTAATAAACACAGATAACAGTCTGAAAGCTAGGGAGGCGCGTGTAGGCCTTGTTTCAGCCTCTTTAGCCAGCCATTCAGCTATGCGCAAGCCTGTAAGGTCGGATAATTTAACATTTAATAACGATGCTAGTGGGGCAGGGTCTGTTAAGCCTTTACCGCGAATCTTTTTAACGCCACCAATATGAACAATATTTTCATGGTCACGAATACTCCACTCACTCCAGCGTTTACGGCGTGCTTCAATATAAAGTGGCCACACCATGCCCAATGTAAGGGTTTCATGCTTATCTTGGATTAACTTAGCACTAGCTTTTTGTTTTAATACTTGCGCCTTCTCAGCATCACTAGCAATCCGATCAGCTTTAACTTGTCTAGGGTCAATGCCTTTATCTGTCATTGCTTTAAGCGTTGTTGCTTCAATCTGCGCAGCTTTAATTGAATAAGTGCTTATGTCGCCTATAGTGATACGTAAAGTTTTATTGTTTAAAGAGGTTTCGAATATATAGGACTTAGTGCCTTTAGAAGTTACGCGTAA
The DNA here is from genome assembly GCA_046598525.1 of Methylotenera sp. Lineage (GTDB taxonomy): Bacteria > Pseudomonadota > Gammaproteobacteria > Burkholderiales > Methylophilaceae > Methylotenera_A. The sequence goes on from JBKJIJ010000015.1 coordinate 5,920, forward strand.
ACCTAGCCCCGTTGTTTTACCATCCCAATAAATGGTCTGTGATTTACCAGCTTTACATTCAAAATTTGCAATAACTTCGGCCGTGAAGTTCTTTTTAATATCCTTTGAATTAGCTGTTTGGCTAGTAGCATTCATTACAGTGCAATTCCATGTAGGGGCTGTGTAGGGGAATTATAGCAACATAATGAAATATTAATCAACGCATATTTATATAAATAAACAGATAAGTAACTGTTTATATTTAATTTAGAAGATTTTATATACGATAATCAACATTAATAAATGCCATTTAGTCAGGATTGTGATTCCTGTTGTCTTGGGTTCGAGCCCCATCAGCCACCCCATTCACTTCTCATAATATTCAATCAGTTAGTTAGATTTCACATTCCTAAACATTATTAATTAATGCTATTTGTCCTTAACATTGCCCGATAACGTAAGTTTTGTGGGTTAATTCCGTTTAATAGACTTTTATTCATTTAAGTTAATACTTTTTAAAAGCTTTCCAGCCTTTTTCAGCCATACAACCTATAAAGCCAAATGTAACCGTTTGCGTTTTGCCATCTGGTTTGTGTGCTTCGCCCAATTTTTCTACACATGCATTGCTATCTGTTTTAAACGAATCGGGTTTTACGCCGGTTTTCCACCATGAAGGTACAACAAAAGTATCTAATGGATTAGAGGTAGCTATCTTTTTGCTAGCTTTAATAGGCTTTACGCTAGTGGCTGTTTTATCTGAATTTGTTGTTTTTCCATCAAAAACTATAGCTGTATTGGTTTCTGATGCATTGATTTTGTTAACGCTCACTTCATCAGCATCCGCACTGGTATCTGTCATTATTTCAAAAGAATCTAACTTTTGAATCGTCCACCCGCTAGCTTCCATGCATTTTTCAATGTCTGCTTCCGTGTATTTGGCTTGGCAGGCTTGCCTTGTATTTTCAAGCTGGGCAACGCTGGCGCCGCGTTTATAAGAAAATTCGCCGCAAGCACTTAAGCCCATTGTAATTGCCATTATTAATACAAAATTTCTCATGTTTTGTGCCCCTTAAACAAACGCTATAAACGCGAATAAACCGTTTTCACAATATACGATGCTTTGATTGCGCCTTGACTACGCAATATGACGTATTTAACTCGCTCCTGCCTGTCGCTAATCTAGCCACATGACAAATGCATCAGGCTCAAATGATGCGCTAGCTCAATATTTATAACTGTTTATCCATCTATAGGGGCATAGAAATGAATTCAATTTTTAAAAAGAGTCTACTCGCATCGGCGGTATTAGCGGCACTGAGTATTTCAGCCACTCAAGCACAGGCAGCCGGCACCATAACATTTGGTGAAGATAAATATATCAGCGTTGGTTTTGGCGCGATTGGCAGCTACAACAGTGTAGAAGACGCGGCCGCGAATAATGATGACCGTTCAAACGATTTTTCTTTGGATAGTGCGCGTATTTATATATCTGGCTCAATGAACAAATATATTAAAGGGATGTTGAACACGGAAAAATCAGGTGGTGGTGTGGGTGGCAATATTGAAATTATTGACGCCAATGTGCAATTTCAAATCACACCAGAAATCGCGATTTGGGCAGGCCGTTTCTTATCCCCAAGTGACCGCGCCAATATGGCTGGCCCTTATTACTCAATGGGTGGCGGCTACTGGGCAAACGTAGCTTCACGCTATGGTTGGAATGGCGGCATTATTGGCCGTGACGAAGGTGTGGCATTGGTTGGTAGTGCGTTTGATAGCAAATTAGCCTACTCATTTGGCGCGTTTGAAGGCGATAACATTTTCAGATTCAGTGGCGTTGGCGCGCTTTCAGAAACGGCAGGTGACAAAGATAAATTGATGTACGCAGGCCGCTTGCAATATGATTTTTGGGATGCGGAACCAGGCTACTACGGCACAGGTAATTATTTTGGTGCCAAAGATATTTTAGCGATTGGTATTGCAGGCCGTAGCAAAAAAGATGGCGTTGTTGGCAGCACACTAGCAGTGGGCGATTACACCTCTTACAGTGTGGATTTCTTGTTAGAGAAAAAAGATGTAGGGCCAGGTACCGCATCGTTTGAGGCTGCTTATTACGACTATGACACGGATGATGTGCTGTTAGCTGAGCAAGGTACCGCTTATTCAGCAGGCGCGGCTTACTTGTTTAACGCCAAAGTAGGCTGGGGTCAATTTATGCCGTTTGTGCGTTATCAAAAATTTGCAGCTGATGGCAGCACGACAGGTGCCAGCGTCAACTCAACACCAGATATCGACACTAAACGTTATGAGCTAGGCTTTAACTATGTGATGGAGCCGTACAACGCCGTTATTACGACGGCGTATAGCGATACAAAAGTAACAGGTGGTAGCAGCACAAACGCATTGAAAGTAGCACTACAGTTCCAGTTTTAAAAAGAGGTAGCGTAAATCAGCTTTAACCACAATTAAAGCAAGTTATACCTAAAGCACTATCCCTAAAGCTCAAGTGCAGACTTGGGCTTTAGCATTATTACTAGAAACTAGTTACCACCAACCATTTGATGCACTTGGCAAACAAGGCTTTCTAATTCGGTATCTTTAGAGCCAGCCGTAATTGGCTTAAAAAAGATATCGCCTTTTTCACTGCCAACTAGCTTTTTATTGGCGCTATAAAATTGTGTGGAATTGATTTTATAGGTATGCGCGCTGCAGTTAAATTGTGTGGTGGAATGACTTTCACTATAGCTGAATTTAAGCGCATTTTTGCGGTAATTCTGTGGTTTTACATACAGCGTTTTGGTGCTGATATAAGGAATACCAGCCGATTCATTATAAGAATCCATATCCACTAGCACTTCGTACTGTTTTGTCTTGCTGATTGAGGTCCAGTCGGCCGCTGACGCGTCAAAAACAGTACAGCATAAAACGATGCCAACGGCGTGCATATAAGCGCTGAGCGTAGGTAAATAAAGAGAATGACTTGGTTTCATTTAATGCCTTAATCCATACAAGTTGAATTGGAAATTAACACAGTTAGCTTATAAAAACGTAACAATCAACTACGCACTTTGACGTATTTCCATCAGCCCTCCGCATCACTAATCTACACATATAGAAAAACTCATTGAAGTTTTTGATTCAAGAATTTTCTTTGTAACACTTTTAAGCGAACCCGAATTTAAGTAGGAGGATGAAGATGAAAACAATTGTTAAATTAGATCTTGATAAAAAACCTTGGGAACAAGACGGTCAGATTCATAACCGTTGGCACCCCGATTTACCCATGGTTGCCATGGTAAAACCAGGTGATGAGTTCCGCGTGGAGTGTATGGATTGGACTGGCGGCCAGATTGGCAACAACGACAGTGCCAATGACGTACGTGATGTGGATTTGACGCAAGTGCATTACTTAAGCGGCCCAATTGGCGTTGAAGGCGCTGAGCCAGGTGACCTGATGGTGGTTGAGATTTTAGACGTTGGTACTTTTGAAGACAGCCAATGGGGCTTTAACGGTATTTTCGCTAAAGAAAATGGCGGCGGTTTCTTAGTCGATCAGTATCCTGAAGCGCGTAAATCGATTTGGGATTTTCACGGCATTTATACCACTTCACGTCATGTACCAAATGTGCGCTTTGCCGGCATTATGCATCCAGGTTTGATTGGCTGCTTGCCTTCTAAAGAGCTATTGGAAAAATGGAATAAACGCGAAGGTGATTTGATTGCGACTGAGCCTGATCGCGTACCTGCATTAGCGTTACCACCTAATCCTAATTCTGCGGTGATGGGCAAACTATCTGGTGATGCGGCGGCAAAAGCGGCGCTTGAAGGTGCACGTACCGTGCCGCCACGTGAGCACGGCGGTAACTGCGATATCAAAAACCTGACCAAAGGCTCTAAAGTTTATTTCCCTGTTTATGTAAAAGATGGCGGCCTTTCAATGGGCGACCTGCACTTTTCACAAGGCGATGGCGAAATCACTTTCTGCGGCGCGATTGAGATGGCTGGCTATTTAGATATCAAAGTGAGTTTGATTAAAGACGGCTTGAAGAAATACGGCATCAAAAACCCAATTTTCGAACCGAGTGTGCTGACACCCACTTACAAAGACTACATCATTTTTGAAGGTATTTCAGTGAATGAGCAAGGCAAACAGCTTTATTTGGATGTGAACGAAGCGTATCGCCAAGCTTGTTTGAATGCCATTGAATACATGAAGAAATTTGGCTACAGCGGCGCACAAGCATTGTCGATTTTAGGCACTGCACCAATTGAAGGCCATATCAGCGGCATTGTGGATATTCCTAATGCCTGTGCGACTTTATGGCTGCCAACTGAGATATTTGACTTTGACATGAAGCCAAATGCGGATGGGCCAAAAGTGATGGTCAAGCAAGGCATTGATACGGCTAAAACCAGCTAAGCCAAAAGCAAATAAGGAGTAAAGCCATGCCAGTTTATGAATACGAATGTGATACCTGCGGTGTTTTTACAGCACTTAAAAAAATGAGTGAATCTGCTGAGCCAGCGCCGTGTGATGAATGCGGTTGCGAAAGCCCGCGCATTATGTCGGCGCCACGCTTAGCGGTAATGGAAAAATCACAGCGTGTGGCACATGAGCGTAATGAAAAATCGGCGCATGACCCAAAAGTGGCTAAGCGTTCCAGCTGCGGTTGTACAGGATCGCATACCTGCAAAACCAGCACTAAAGATAACTCGGTTAATCGGGTAAACCCAGAAACAGGCAGGGCGGCTTTGCAGATGCAAACCAAAAAGACCGCAAGGCCTTGGATGTTATCGCATTAAGTAACAGAGATAGATGAAAAGTACGTTTTAAAGTGTTTGGCAAGATAAGTGGTTAAGTTGAGTTTTGTTTTAGGTAAAAGTTGGTTTTTTTTAATTTTAGGAGATCGTAATGAGTACTTTAAATAGACGTGGTTTTATAGAGGCAGGCGGTGCTCTTGTTGGCGCGCTGCTAGCGGCAGGGATTATGACAACTCATGCGTTTGCGGCGGATTTTCCAACAGCAAAAGTAAATACGACTGGCTTGGCAGTGACTGATACCGTAGTAAAAGTCGGTATCTTGCATTCAGCCACCGGCACTATGGCGATTAGCGAAACAGGTTCGATTCAAGCGGAAAAATTGGCGATTGAACAAATTAACGCCATGGGCGGTATTTTGGGTCGCAAGATTGAAGTGATTCAAGAAGATGGCGCATCTGATTGGCCGACTTTTGCTGAAAAAGCCAAGAAATTACTGGCATCAGACAAAGTAGCTTCTGTCATGGGTTGCTGGACATCTGCATCACGTAAAGCGGCCTTGCCAGTGTTTGAAAAAGAAAACGGCTTGCTGTTTTACCCAACGTTCTATGAAGGTTTAGAGCAATCGAAAAACGTGTTCTACACAGGCCAAGAAGCGACACAACAGATTCTGGCTGGTTTGGATTGGATCGCCAAAGAGAAAAAAGCGAAAACTTTTTACTTGATTGGTTCTGATTACATTTGGCCACGTACTTCAATGAAAATCGCGCGTAAACATATTGAGAAAAACCTAAAAGGCTCAGTGGTTGGTGAAGAATACATTGCGTTAGGTGACACACAATTTGGTTCTGTGATTAACAAAATCAAACTGAAAAAACCAGATGTGATTTACGCAGCGGTAGTGGGCGGCAGTAACGTGGCTTGGTTCAAACAACTGAATGCGGCGGGTTTAAATTCAGCTAAACAAACCATGTTGACGATTTCAGTGACAGAAGATGAAGTATTAGGCATTGGCGGTGAAAACTTAGCTGGCTTCTACTCAGCGATGAAATATTTCCAATCGCAAACCAATCCTGAAAACGTTAAATTTGTGGCGGCCTTTAAAAAGAAATACGGTAAAGATGCTGTGATTGGCGATGTAACACAAGCTGCTTACTTGGGCCCATGGTTATACAAAGCCGCAGTTGAACGTGCTGGTAGTTTTGATGTAGACAAAGTGCAAGCGGCGTTGCCAGGCTATGTGTTGAAAGATGCGCCAGAGGGTTCAGTAACAGTGGAAAAAAATCACCACTTAACCACCAAATTGCGGATCGGCCAATGGCAAAAAGATGGTCAAGCTAAGGTGGTTTACACCTCTGGCTACATCAAACCAGATCCGTTCCCAAAAGGTTATCAATAGTCTAGTAATTGTTTAAAGGCGCGGTAGCTTAACGATGAGCTACCGCTGTCTGCGAGTAAGTCAGTTATATAACAGAATTTTTCTGGCAATAATTTTATTAAGAAGCAATTAAGTAGGAGGCCGTATGTTTGATTATTCAATGGCAGATATAGGCAATATCATGGTGATGCAAGGCTTTTCTGGCCTAAGTATGTTCACTGTATTGCTGCTGATGGCGTTAGGGCTTGCCATTATTTTTGGGCAAATGGGCGTGATTAACATGGCGCATGGTGAGTTTATGACCATAGGCGCGTACACAACAGTGATGCTGTCAAAAGTGGCAGCCACGTATGGATTTGTGAATTATTATTTTCTGGTTGCTATCGTGCTGGCGTTTATTCTGGCCTTTGCGCTGGGGTACTTTGTTGAATACATCATGATTCGGCATCTGTATAAGCGGCCATTAGATACCTTATTAGCAACATGGGGTTTGAGCTTGGTGATGCAACAGGCGTTTCGTTCCAGCTTTGGCGCGAAAGAGGTGAGTGCTGAACTTCCAGAATGGATGTTAGGCTCATTCAAACCCACACCCGATATTGATATTCCGATTAACGGTGTTTTTGTGATGGTGTTGGCCTTATTGGTAACAGCTGGCGTGTATATCTTTATGTACCGCTCACGCTGGGGATTAAGGGTGCGCGCAACCGTGCAAAATCGTGTAATGGCGGGTGCAGTCGGCATCAATACCAAAAAAGTAGATCGCGTCACGTTTGCCTTGGGTTGTGGCATCGCAGGTATCGCCGGTGCAGCGTTTACGACTATCGCATCCACAGGCCCAACCACCGGCACGCTTTATATCGTGGATAGCTTTATGGTCGTGGTATTTGGCGGCGCAGCCAGCTTGATGGGTACCATTGCATCCGCCTTCGGTATCGCCCAAGCACAATCCATCCTTCAATTCTTTATGACCAGCTCAATGGGCAAGGTTTCTACTTTGCTAGTGATTGTGGGCATATTGATGATGAAGCCTGAAGGCTTGTTTGCTTCCAAGTTGCGTAAATAGATAGCTTCGCAAGTAAATGGCTATATAAATTGACAGGAGAATTAACGTGAATGCATCCTTAAGTAAATTAGTTGGCGGTAAACAGGGCGCAATCGGACTTGCACTATTAGCCGCCTTGATATTCGTGGTATTGCCACTTGGTGTCGATATATTCAGGCTAAATTTGGTGGGTAAATACTTAACCTACGCTTTTGTGGCGGTGAGTTTAGTGTTGTTGTGGGGTAATGGCGGTATTTTGAGTTTAGGCCAAGGTATCTTCTTCGGGCTTGGTGGTTATGGCATGGCGATGTTTATGAAGCTAGAAGCCTCAGACCCGATTACCACCAAAATCCAAACCACGCCTGGTATTCCAGACTTTATGGATTGGAACCAAATTACTGAATTACCCTGGTTCTGGCATCCTTTCCAAAGCCTGCCTTTGACCATCTTGGCGATATTGGTGATACCCGCTTTGTTTGCCTACTTGATTGGCTTTGCCATGTTTAAACGCCGCGTAGGTGGTGTGTACTTTGCGATTATTACCCAAGCCATTGCCTTGATTTTAAGTATCTTGATTGTGGGCCAACAAGGCCTTACCGGCGGTGTTAACGGCATTACCGACTTGAAAACTGTGTTGGGCTGGGATACGCGTACCGATAGCGCCAAGTACATTCTTTATTATGTGAATGGTGCCTTGTTGATTGGCTCAATCTTGCTATCGAAATATATCTTGAACAGTAAATTCGGTATGTTGCTGTTAGCGATGCGCGATAAAGAAGAGCGCGTGCGCTTCTCTGGCTACGATGTATCGAATTTCAAGATATTCATTTTCTGTATGGCAGCCATGATCTCAGCAGTAGGCGGCGCGATGTTCACCCTGCAAGTGGGCTTTATGTCACCGTCATTCGTCGGTATCGTTCCATCCATCGAAATGGTAATCTTCTGCGCGGTTGGTGGTCGTATGTCCTTGATTGGCGCGGTTTACGGCACATTACTGGTTAACTATGGCAAAACCGTGTTCTCTGAAACCTACCCCGAATTATGGTTATTCCTGATGGGTGGCTTATTTATTACGGTGGTGATGTTTTTCCCCAATGGTTTAGCGGGCATCTATGACAAATATGCGAAAAGATTCAAATTCTTGCGCAAATTTTCAGATACACAACCTGCAGAAAAAATAGCAGCAATGCCCGCAAATGATATTAGTGATATTAAAGAGATGGGAGCAAAAGCATGAGTAATACAGACTTTGTCCTAGCGATTGAAGACTTAACGGTATCGTTTGATGGCTTTAAAGCGGTTGATAACCTGACCATGTATATCGACAAAAACGAGTTACGGGTAGTGATTGGCCCAAATGGCGCGGGTAAAACCACCGTTTTGGATTTGATTTGCGGTAAAACCAAATCCACTTCAGGCTCTATTAAGTTTAGAAATACCGAGCTGACTAAATTATCCGAACATGAAATCGTGCGCGCAGGCGTAGGCCGTAAATTTCAAACGCCTTCTATCTATGAGAATTTGTCGGTTTACCAAAATCTGGAGGTTTCTTATCCAAAAGGCCGTGGTGTCTGGGGCAGCTTGTTCTTTAAACGCTCAGATGCGGTAATTTCGCAGGTTAAAAAGATTGCCGATGAAATCATGCTGACGGATTTTCTGGACATCGAAGCAGCATTACTCAGCCATGGTCAAAAACAATGGCTGGAAATCGGTATGCTGCTGATGCAAGACCCTGAACTGTTGATGCTGGATGAGCCAGTCGCTGGTATGAGTGCGAAAGAGCGCGACCAAACGGCGGATTTGTTGAATAAGATCTGTAAAAACCGTTCAGTAATCGTGATTGAGCATGATATGGAATTCGTTAAAAAAATTGCGCATAAAGTCACTGTATTGCATCAAGGCAAGATTTTGGCAGAAGGTGCAATGGATAAAGTGCAGGAAGACGAAAAAGTCATTGAAGTCTATCTAGGTCACTAACCTGAGCCATTAAATATAGCGCTACCAATAGGAGAATTCGCATGTTTGAAATTGAAAATCTGCAAGTCAGTTATGGCCAAAGCCAGGTGATTCATGGCTTGAATTTTAAGGCAGAAAAAAACGAAACCTTGGCCATTATGGGCCGTAACGGCATGGGTAAAACCACTTTGTTTAAATCGCTAATGGGTATTTTGCCAAGCAAAAGTAGCAAAGCCATCGTGGATGGCGAAAACCTGCAAGGTGCGGATAGTTATGAGCGCGTAGCCAAAGGTTTGGCCTATGTGCCGCAAGGCCGCATGATATTCCCCAGCATGACTGTGCAAGAGAATATCGAAACCGGATTAGAGAAATCCAAAACGCGCGAAATTCCAGAAGACATTTTTGCACTGTTTCCTGTGCTGTATGACATGCGCAATCGCAAAGGCGGCAATCTTTCTGGCGGTCAGCAGCAACAGCTGGCAATCGCGCGCGCACTGGTGACCAATCCCAAAGTGTTGCTATTAGATGAGCCAACAGAAGGTATTCAACCTTCTATTATTAAAGATATCGCCAGAGTGCTGAACGAGATTCGCAAAATGCGTGAAATCACCATTATCGTATCTGAACAAGTCTTAAGTTTTACCATGGAAATCGCCGACCGCATTATTGTGATTGATAAAGGCAAATTTATTCATGAAGACAAACGCGGCGAAGTAGATGCGGCCAAAATTAAAGGCTATTTGTCGGTTTAATGCATGCAAGCGTGCAATTATTTTTCGGCACATTGAAGCATGGATGACAACATTTTAAGTGATGCCAAGATTGCGCAAAAGCCTTTGGTTGATGATGTTGTTATTGGAAAGCAGGCACACTGGCTAGCCGAATTAACGTTGGATTTTGCTGCAAAAGATGGCCGCAGCTATCTGGCAAAAAGGCAGCATAACGGCCCGCTAGTGATACAAAAAACGTTGTATCCAGAAGGTGAAACAATATGCCATGGCATCATCATTCATCCGCCCGGCGGCGTGGCGGGCGGTGATGAGCTGATATTGAATGTGAATCTACAAAATAATGCTAGCGCCTTGCTGACAACGCCAGGCGCGGGAAAATGGTACAAAGCAAATGGCGTAGCGGCCAGCCAGCATTTGCAGTTTAATCTGGCTGAAAATGCCAATTTAGAATGGTTGCCGCAAGAGAATATTTTGTTTGATGGCTCAATTGTGAATTTTTCGGCTGATATTCAACTTGGCATAGATGCGAAATATGCAGGCTGGGAAATTCTGTGTTTTGGCAGACAGGCCAAAGGCGAGACTTGGCTAACAGGCAAATTAAAACAAAAATTACTGATTAAGCGCGCAGGCAAAACCATTTGGCAAGAAGGCGCAAATTTGCAGGCTAATGACCGTTTTTTTCAATCTAGCATTGGGCTAGGCGGCAATGTGGTCAGTGCCAGTTTTGTGATTGCAGCAGGTGCCGTACCAGCCGAATTATTGGCACAATGCCAGCAATTTGAAATAAATAGCGCATCTGATAACAAGGCTAAATTTGGTGTAAGCGCAATGCCAGAAGTGTTTTCGGCACGCTATATTGGCATGTCCGCGCAATCGGCAAGGCTTTATTTTGAAGGACTTTGGCAACTATTACGGCCATGGTACGCAAGCCGCTCAGCTGCCAGACCGCGCATTTGGAATACCTAAAATTAAACGCAATAAGTTAAAAGGCAAAAGTTAATACGATGGAATTAATGCAATGGAATTAACACCTAGAGAAAAAGATAAATTATTAATTTTTACCGCTGGCTTGCTTGCAGAAAGACGCAAAGCACGCGGTTTAAAATTGAATTATCCTGAGGCCATCGCCTATATTTCTGCCGCCATTATGGAAGGCGCGCGCGACGGTCAAACAGTGGTCTATTTGATGGGTTACGGCGCTACTTTATTGACGCGGGATGATGTGATGGAAGGTATTGCGGAGATGATACATGATATTCAAATTGAAGCGACGTTCCCTGATGGGACCAAATTAGTAACGGTGCATCACCCTATACCCTAAAGATTCGTCATTCCCGCGTAGGCGGGAATCCAGCCGAATAGTAATTTTTAGTGAGTAAGTTTGAAAAGAAATTTGAATTTTTTATCAACGAATAGGCGTGCGCTAATGCGCTGCTAGCCTAGATTCCCGCCTTCGCGGGAATGACGGTATTGGAAATGACGAGTGTAAAAATATGATTCCAGGCGAAATGCTTATCGAAGCAGGTGAAATCAGTCTAAACGTAGGGCGCGAATCCATTACGATAGATGTGGCGAATGCAGGTGATAGGCCGATACAAGTAGGCTCGCATTTTCACTTTTTTGAAACAAACGAAGCGCTAACCTTTGAACGCAAACGTGCCTACGGTTTTAGGCTGGATATTGCTGCAGGTACCGCTGTACGTTTTGAGCCGGGCCAAACGCGTACGGTGCAATTAGTGGCTTTAAGCGGTGAGCGCAAAGTGTATGGGTTCTCAGGCAAAGTAATGGGGGCATTGAAATGAGCCTCAGTATAGACAAGCGCGCCTATGCAGAAATGTTTGGGCCAACCACGGGCGACAGAATGCGTCTGGCAGATACAGATTTGTGGATTGAAGTAGAAAAAGACTACACAGTTTACGGCGAAGAAGTGAAATTTGGTGGCGGCAAAGTGATTCGTGATGGCATGGGTCAAAGCCAGCTATGTGCTAAAGATGTAGCAGATACCGTGATCACCAATGCATTAATTATTGATCATTGGGGCATCGTGAAAGCCGATATTGGCCTTAAAAATGGGCGCATTTCTGCCATTGGCAAAGCGGGCAATCCTGATATTCAGCCAGCGGTGACTATTCCCATCGGCGCTGGTACTGAAATTGTCGCGGGTGAAGGCATGATTGTGACGGCGGGTGGCATCGATTCGCATATCCACTTTATCTGCCCGCAACAAATCGAAGAGGCGCTGATGTCTGGCGTGACGACCATGTTGGGCGGCGGCACAGGTCCGGCGACAGGCACTTTTGCCACTACCTGCACACCAGGGCCATGGCATATTCACCGCATGCTGCAAGCGGCCGACGCGTTTCCCATGAATCTGGGATTTTTAGGCAAGGGCAATGTCAGCCTGCCAGAACCGATTCGCGAACAAGTAGAAGCTGGCGTGATTGGTCTTAAATTGCATGAAGACTGGGGCACAACGCCAGCCGCCATTGATAATTGCCTGAATGTGGCAGAGGAAATGGACGTGCAAGTGGCGATTCACTCCGATACTTTGAATGAATCGGGCTTTGTGGAAACCACGATTGCGGCATTCAAAGATCGCACCATTCACACCTTTCACACAGAAGGTGCGGGCGGCGGGCATGCGCCAGATATCATCAAAGCCGCTGGCTATGCCAATGTGTTGCCGTCATCTACTAATCCAACACGGCCATTTACCGTCAATACCATCGATGAGCATTTGGATATGCTGATGGTTTGCCATCATTTAGACCCTGCAATTGCAGAGGATATCGCCTTTGCGGAAAGCCGCATCCGCCGCGAAACCATTGCCGCTGAGGATATTCTGCACGATTTGGGCGCGTTTTCCATGATGTCATCTGACTCGCAAGCCATGGGCAGGGTAGGTGAAGTGGTGATTCGCACCTGGCAAACGGCGCATAAGATGAAAGTGCAGCGCGGCGCACTAGCAGAAGATTCTGCGCGTAACGATAATTTCCGCGTTAAGCGCTATATCGCCAAATACACGATTAATCCAGCCTTAACACATGGTATTGCCGATACGGTTGGCTCTATTGAAGTGGGAAAATTAGCTGACTTAGTGCTGTGGCGCCCAGCATTTTTTGGCGTTAAAGCGTCTATTATTTTAAAAGGCGGCATGATTGCTGCCGCGGCAATGGGCGACCCAAATGCATCTATCCCCACACCACAGCCTGTGCATTACCGCCCTATGTTTGGCGCTTACGGCGGCGGCTTAAAAACCTCCGTTACCTTTGTATCGCAAGCGGGATTGAAAAACTCTGCGGTGCAGGCGCTGGGTTTAAATAAAACCTTGGTGCCTGTAAGTGGCACACGTACGGTAAGAAAATCCGATATGATCCACAATGGATGGATGCCGAAAATCGATGTAGATCCGGAAACCTATATTGTGCGGGCCGATGGCATTTTATTGGCCTGCGAACCCGCCAGTATTTTGCCGATGGCGCAACGTTATTTCTTGTTTTAATATTATTTATGCTGAATATCACCCAACGTTTATCAACCATTCACACAGCCCATACCATTGATGACTATTTAGTCTTGCCGTTTGATTTGCGGCAAAAAAGCCGTTTACGTGTCACCTTGAAATCGGGCGTTGAAGCGGCGTTGATGCTGGATCGCGGAACAATCTTACGCGGCGGTGATTTATTGAAGGCAGAAGACGGAAAAGTAATACAAATCGTTGCGGCTGAACAGCCTGTGACGGATGTAAAAGCTGAAACGCAGCAAGCATTAATGTGCGCGGCCTATCATTTAGGCAATCGACATGTGCCTTTGCAAGTAGGTGATGGCTGGCTGCGCCTGGAGCAAGACCATGTGCTGAAAGAGATGCTGATTGGCCTTGGCATGACAACGATTGATCAGCTCGCGCCTTTTGAGCCAGAGGCGGGGGCATACGGCGGCGGGCATAGGCATCATCACGATGACGACGATAATTTATCCAGATTGCCTTCAGCCCGATTAAGAAGGCATGGCTGATATGGCGATTGGGTCACAAAATATTGCCCTAAGCCGTCTGTTGCAATTGGCTAGCCCTATGTTGCCAGTGGGTGCTTATAGTTACTCGCAGGGGCTGGAATGGGCGATTGAATGTGGTGAAGTGCATGATTTAGCCAGCGCTAAAATCTGGATTAGCGATGCGCTGATGATTTACCAGGGCAGGTATGAGTTGCCCGTATTGCATCGGCAATACCAGGCATGGCAACAAAATGACATGGCAACAGTAAAAGAGTGGGATGCCTTTTTCCAGGCGGGACGCGATACCAGCGAAGCATTGGCAGAAACGCGGCAAATGGGTTATTCACTATGCCGTTTGCTTAATGATTTGGGCAGTTTGCCAGCCGATTTTATGTTGAAGATTAACGATTTGCTTAATCCTGCTTTTCCAACCGTTTATGCTGGTATCACACATTTGTGGACTATCTCGGCGCCAGATATGTTGCAGGCCTACGCTTGGTCATGGGTAGAGAATCAGGTTAGTGCCGCCATGAAAACTGTGCCGCTTGGACAGGTGGCTGGGCAGAAGATATTGCTGGAACTGGGTGCGCTATTGCCGGAAATTGTTGCGGATGCCATGCAACTAGAGGACGCTGAAATCAGCAACTATACCCCTGGGCTTAGCATTGCTGGCTGCCGCCACGAAACACAATACAGTCGATTATTTAGGTCATAAAATGAACAATCCTGCAGAAGTTTTACAAAATCACACATCCGTTGAGCCGCTTCGCGTTGGCATAGGCGGCCCAGTCGGCTCAGGCAAAACGGCACTCACGCTATCACTTTGCAAGCGTTTGCGCGATGAGCTGAATATCGCCGTGGTGACGAATGATATCTACACCAAAGAAGACGCCGAATTTTTAACCCGCAATGAAGCGCTGGCGCCAGAGCGCATTATTGGCGTAGAAACAGGTGGTTGCCCGCACACCGCGATTCGCGAAGATGCATCGATGAATTTGGAAGCTGTTGCACAACTATGCAAACGTTTTGCCGGTTTAGATATCGTCTTTGTGGAAAGTGGTGGCGATAATTTGGCCGCTACTTTCAGTCCGGAATTATCCGATCTGACGATTTATGTGATTGACGTGGCAGCAGGTGAAAAAATTCCGCGTAAAGGCGGGCCAGGTATTACCAAGTCGGATTTACTGATTATCAATAAAATAGACTTAGCACCTATGGTGGGTGCGTCGCTGGAAGTGATGGATAGGGATGCTAAAAAAATGCGCGGTGAGCGGCCATTTATCTTTACCAATCTCAAGACAGGCCAAGGGTTAGAACAGATTGTGCAGTTTATTAAAAAACAAGGCTTGATGCAGGATTAAATGTTGAATTTAGTCACTTAATTTAAGGGTAAATCATGAAAAAAATTGTATTAATTAGTTTGCTATTGGGATTTTCCAGCGTAACTTTTGCACATCCCGGCCATGAGCTAGCTGGCACAGTTTTGGCCAGTGCGTACGCAGGCTTTATGCACCCATTAACGGGTTTGGATCACCTTTTAGTCATGCTGGCGATTGGCATTTGGGCAAGCAAACTTGGCGGAAAAGTGCGCTGGCAGTTGCCGGTAGCATTTCTTACCAGCATGACAATAGGCGCAATATTAGGATTAGCGGGCATCACGTTTTCTGGTGGTGAAACCGCCATAGCCACAACTGTAATGGCAATGGGATTGCTATTAGCGATTAACTTACCGATTGCCACTATTAGCCGCATTGGCATCGTGGCAATATTTGCCGTAGTTCACGGCATGGCGCATGGCGTAGAACTGCATTCACAACAAAGCTATGCAACGCTAGGCGGCATGTTAATCGCTACCGCTTTACTACACGGCATTGGCTTGCTGCTAGCTTCACAACGATTGAATTTAGCCAGCTGTTTGCAAACAGCTTTGGCTTGGGGCATTGCGTTGGCGGGTGGATATATGTTGATGGCGGCTTGATTTTGCGCTGTCTATACGTCAAATAGTGACCATATTTTTTGCCATTTTTTTTAGCACGCAAAAGATTAAAGACTGAACTGTTCATTTATCAATTAAAGGCATGGTTATTGCTGGTTAAAACTATTATTAGGCAAAGAAATTTACTTTAACAATAGGATAGATAGATTGACGACAGTAAATTTGGCATCACCAAGTCAAGAAAATAGTGAGCAAAATAGCGAACCCACGCAGCGCATCGTTAAAATTCGCCGCGACTACAATACATGGGTAGCCAACGAAAGTATTGAAGATTACGCGCTTCGCTTTACGCCTAGAGCGTTTCGCAAATGGTCTATATTGCGCGTTTCTAATACCGCTTTAGGGGCAATTTCATTTCTGGTGCTTGAGGCGATTGGCGGCACAATTGCCGTTAATTATGGCGTAGTCAATGCGCTTTGGGCCATTCTAGCCGTCGGCATTATTATCTTTTCAACCGCGCTGCCTATTAGCTACTATGCCGCCAAATATGGCTTAGACATGGATTTGCTGACGCGTGGCGCTGGCTTTGGCTATATCGGCTCCACCATTTCTTCGTTTGTGTATGCATCGTTTACCTTTATTCTATTTTCGCTAGAAGCGGCGATTATGGCTTACGCGCTAGAGCTATATTTTCATATGCCGCTCTACATCGGTTACTTGGTTAGCGCGCTGGTGGTTATCCCTTTGGTCACGCATGGGGTTACTTTAATCAGCCGTATTCAAATGATTACGCAGCCGATTTGGCTGATTTTGATGTGCTTGCCATTTATAGCGGTGATTCATCACGATCCGCTAGTATTTTCAAAATTATTAGCGTTCGCTGGCGTTTCAGGCAGTTCGGGCGAATTTAATCTGCTCATGTTTGGTGCAGCAACCGCGGTTGGCGTGGCATTAATTCCCCAAATTGGTGAGCAAGTAGACTTTTTACGTTTTATGCCAGAAAAAACGCCGCAAAATCGATGGCGCTGGAATTTTGGAGTGTTGATGGCTGGCCCTGGGTGGATTTTCTTGGGCATGCTCAAAATGCTTGGTGGCGTGCTGTTGGCCTATTTAGTCATTCAGAGCGATATGTCGTTTGAGCAGGCGGTAAACCCAACCCATATGTATTTAGCGGGTTATGGTTATGTGTTTAATTCGCATGAATTAGCGTTAGCGGTTACCACTTTGTTTGTGGTGATTTCGCAGGTAAAAGTCAATATGACCAATGCCTATGCGGGTTCGCTGGCATGGTCTAACTTTTTTGCAAGGCTTACGCATAGCCACCCAGGGCGTGTGGTGTGGGTGGTTTTTAATGCATTAATTGCCATTATGCTGATGGAATTAGATGTATTTAAAGCCATTGAGCAAGTATTAGGGCTGTATTCTAATATTGCGATTGCTTGGATTACCGCAGTTGTCGCGGATTTAGTCATCAATAAACCCTTGGGTTTAAGCCCCAAAGGCATCGAATTTAGGCGTGCCTATTTGTATGACATCAACCCAGTTGGCGTTGGCGCCATGTTTCTGGCATCGGCTGTATCAATCGCTGCATTTTCAGGTATTTTCGGCGAAGAAGCCAAGGCATTCTCCTCATTTATAGCGCTAATAACCGCATTAGTCACTTCGCCATTGATTGCATGGCTAACTAAAGGTAAGTATTACATTGCGCGCAAGCAATACAGCTTTCCTGCAAAAACGCGCACGCAAAAATGTGTGATTTGCGAGCGCGAATATGAAACAGACGATATGGCACATTGCCCAGCGTATCAGGGCGCGATTTGCTCATTATGTTGTTGTTTAGATGCGCGCTGTAATGACGCCTGTAAGCCGCAAGCGCGCTTGTCGCAGCAGTGGCTCAACGCAAACAAATTCATGCTGCCTGAATGGCTATGGCCCCATCTTAAAGGCGGCGTGGCGCATTATCTTTTACTGATGTTTATTGCATTGGCATTTTTTGGCGCCATGCTGGGGCTGATTTATTTTCATGAAACATTAACGCTGGAATCTACCGCGGCGACTTTTTTGCCGCAATTGCAGGCGGGCTATTTAAAAGTGTTTGCGGCATTGGTGTTTGCCAGTGGCATTATTGCTTGGTGGCTGGTATTAACCACAGAAAGCCGCCGCGTGGCGCAAGAGGAATCCAATCGGCAAACAGGGCTTTTGTTGCGCGAGATTGATTTGCACAAGCAAACCGATAATGAATTACAACTGGCAAGGCACCTTGCAGAGCAAGCCAACCAAGCTAAAAGCCGCTATATCACAGGCATTAGTCATGAGCTAAGAACGCCGCTAAATAGTATTTTGGGCTATGCGCAATTGCTGGATAACGATAGCTCAATTCCCGTGCATCGCAAGCACGCCATCAAGGTGGTGCGGCGTAGTGGTGAGCACTTACTATCGCTGATTGAGGGCACGCTGGATATTGCCTTGATTGAAAGCGGCAAGCTTACATTTGATATTAAGCCGATTAAATTCCCTGAGTTTATCAGCCAAATCGTCAGCATGTTTGAACTGCAAGCCCGCAACAAGGGTTTGGATTTTAAATACGAAGCAATCGGTGAATTGCCCAGCGTTGTAAAGGCCGACCAAAAGCGTCTAACGCAAATATTGATTAATATTCTGGGCAACGCGGTAAAGTTTACCAAGGCAGGTAGCATTACTTTCCGTGTGCGCTATGTGCGCGAAATCGCCTACATTGAAATTCAAGATACAGGCCCTGGCATTACGCGCGCCGAATACAACAAAATATTTGAGCCATTTTCACGCGGCAGCGCCGCCAATCAAATCAATATCGGTGGTACAGGGCTGGGTTTGACCATTAGCAAATTACTAACAGAATTAATGGGCGGCGAGCTGAACTTTACCAGTGAAATTGGCAAAGGAACGACTTTCCAAATTCGCTTATTTTTATCGCAAGTGCATCATTTAGAAGAAATCGAAACCAGCGTCTTTGCCAATCGCGTGACCTACCTTGGCGCCAGACGCAAAGTGCTGGTGGTGGATAATGAGCAGGTAGATCGCGAATTACTGGTGAATATTCTGGCACCGCTGGGTTTTGAAATGGCGCAAGCGGCAACAGGGCAAGAATGCTTGGATATCTATGAAGCGTTTAATCCCGATATTATTTTGATGGATTTAGCCATGCCAGTGATGGACGGCTGGGAAGCCGCCTATGTGATTCGCAAAGTGCATCAATCACATATCCCAATTGGTATTGTTTCTGCCAATGCTTATGATAAGAATCTAGAAAATGCAGCGGGTATTTCCAGTGAAGATTTTATTGTAAAACCAGTGAACGTAGAGGAATTGCTGAATTGGTTAGGCCATCGTTTGAATTTGGAATGGATAACCAATACCGATGTGGTGGAAAATTTATTGCAAAACCCTGATGCCGTTAGCAACCCTGCAAAAATGATGATGCCGCCAGAAAAAACATTAACCGAGCTGCTAGCCTTGGTTAACTTGGGTTATATAAAAGGCATCAATGTTAAGTTGGATGAGATTGTATTAATCGACCCCAGTTATTTGGCGTTTGTAGAGCTGATGCGGCAATTTTCTAGCCAGTTTCAGATTGATAGGATGAAAAACTTTTTACAAGAAATAGATGTACGGGAAGTGCGGGCAACATAAATGATGACTAAACCAGACCTAAATCGCCATCAATCATCCGTGGTGCTAATTGTGGATGATGTGATGGATAATCTAGCCGTATTGCATGACGCGCTGGATGAATCTGGCTACACGGTACTAATTGCCAGCAACGGCCAAGTGGCGATTGAGCGCGCAGAAGCGGCGCAACCCGATATTATTTTGCTAGACGCCATGATGCCCGAAATGGATGGTTTTGAAGCGTGTCGTCGCTTAAAGCGTAATGCTAAAACCAGCCATATTCCAGTGATTTTTATGACGGGTTTAACCGAATCGGAGCATTTGGTGGCAGCGTTTCAAGCTGGAGGAACTGATTATGTCACCAAGCCAATCCGTACCACGGAAGTGCTAGCCAGAATTACCGCGCATCTCAAAACCTCCCGTCAAATGCATCAAGCGCGCGGCGCGTTAGATGCTTTTGGTCAGGCGGCCATTGCCATTACACCGCAAAATGGCAAAATTGTTTGGCAAACGCCATTGGCGCGGCAGTGGATTCAAAGCTACTTTTTTGCTGAAAATGAATTGAGTGATTTTGTAACGCCAACCCCTGTATTTAATTGGATTACCGCTGCTTATCAAGCCAATGTTTCTGGCAAAACGCTGCAGCCGTTAACCATTATTCAAAGCACTAAACGCCTAAGTTTTAGCCCAGCCGATATTAGCAGCGATGAACAATGGGTGATTGTGTTAAGAGAAGAATCGGACGCCGCGCAAATAGAGGCGCTGATGCTGACATTTAAACTAACCAAACGCGAATCGGAAGTGCTGTACTGGGCCATTAAAGGCAAAACCAGCCGCGATATTGGCGATATTTTAAGCAGCAGCCCCAGAACCATCAACAAACATTTAGAACACGTTTTTGTAAAGCTGGGCGTTGAAACCAGAACCGCCGCGGCATCACTGGCGGCATCTAAATTACGTGGATTTAATTAGCTGGCTTTAAAGTTTTTATTTTAAAAAACAAAGGTTGCTTTAAAAAATACCCAACAGTTAAAATATTCAATTGCATAAGCTTTTACCCCCTTAGTGAAAGTTGTAAACAATGAATCGATTTTTAATAATGTTGGCTTGCATGTTGCCGTTAATGGCGCAGGCGCAGATTTTTGTCTGTAAGGACAGCAAAAATCAATTAACGTATCAAGATGAGCCTTGCCTTAATAAAACATTGCGCACGCTTAAGCACGTGCCAGATGCGCCTATAGAAGACCAAATTTCAGCGCGTGAGCGGATTGAAAGGGCCAATGCGCAATCGCAAGAGCGGGCGGTTGCGGCTGAATTAGAGCGCCAACAGCAGCAAAAAGAATACAGAGAGTTGCAAGCAATTGCCATTGAAAAGCAAAAGTTAGAGTTGCTGGAAAGCCAAACGCTGGCGTCTGAGCAATACGTGATTCCCCCATGGATATTGGGTGTAAGGCCAGCGCATCGGTTTGGGCAACTTAGGCCATATGCCAACAGGGGCAGATTTGAAGCGGGTGGTAATCGCTCTGGTTTTAATCGGTCGCGTCAAAATAGGCAAAGAAATCATCAAGAGAAAAGTCGCCAACCATAGCGATTTAAGCTTTAAGGTTTTTGCGATTTCAGAATGCGTTTTAAAGGCTGAAAAGTAATAAAAAGCGGCCAAGTTGCTACCAATATTAAGCTTCAAGCGCTATTGAAAACCTAACATTGATAGCCTGCGTTTTAAAAGTTATAGTATCCTTAACAAAAAACAAATAATCGTTTCAATCATAAGGATAAATCAATGGCTGACGTACGTCCCGTACTCATTATTATTGATGATGACCCGCTCATTACCGATACTTTGCATTATGTGCTGAGCAAACACTTTGAAGTGTGCGTAGCCGATTCGCGCGCGCAGGCAAAAAGCTTATTAAGGCAGCTAGATGAGCCGCCAGCGCTGGCTTTGGTCGATTTGGGCTTGCCGCCATCACAACATAAGCCGGATGAAGGCTTTAAGATGATTGGTGAGTTGCTGGCGCATTCACCTAGCATGAAAATCCATGTGCTATCTGGCCAAAGTGATGATGTGAATGTAAAACACGCGCTGGCATTAGGCGCGCTGGATTTTATTCCTAAACCTTGTGATGTGGATAAGCTAAAAGAGCTACTTTTAAATTCATTAAAAGTACAAAGTGTTGAACTAACCGAGCAAGCGCAAACCGAAAAAGCCGAAGACAAAAATGGCGGCATGATGGGCGAAAGTTTGCCTATGCAAACCCTAATTACGCAAATTCGCCAATTTGCCGATTCACCTTTTCCGGTGTTAATTGAGGGCGAATCTGGTAGCGGTAAAGAGCGCGTTGCCAGCAATTTCCACCGTTTTAGCAAGCGCGCTAAAGCGCCTTATTTATCCATTAATTGCGCTGCCATTTCGCCCATGTTGGCAGAATCCATCTTGTTTGGTCATGCCAAAGGCGCGTTTACTGGTGCTAATAATGCCAATACTGGTTATTTTGAAGATGCCATAGAAGGCACGCTTTTTTTAGATGAAATTGGCGAATTGCCGCTAGAAATGCAGGCCAAATTATTGCGCGTGCTAGAAAATGGCGATTACACCCGCGTGGGTGAAACCCAAGTGCGCAAAAGCAAAGCGCGCGTAGTGGCCGCCACCAATAGAGATTTACGTGCAGAAGTGCGTGCGGGTAATTTTAGATCCGACTTGTACCATCGGCTAAGTGTGTTTGCGGTAAAAGTGCCGCCATTGCGCGATTTAGCAGAAGATAGCTTAATTTTGCTGCAACACTTTAACGATTTTTACGCGCGCGAAACCGGCCAGCAATCGTTTAAGTTAGACAATAAAGCGCAATCGCGCTGGTTAACTTATCACTTCCCTGGCAATGTGCGCGAATTGCGCAATATTATTATTCGCCTCATTGCAAAGTATGCTGGGCAAACGGTTAATGAAGTACAACTTTCGGCTGAATTAGATTTATCCCGCCAAAACGAGATTGATGGCGGCGGATTAGGCAATGGCTCTGTTGTTAGCAATAGTGGCGATTTATCGGGTTATGCGCTGCAACATTTGCAAAATGAGGCCAATGTTAATTTAGACCAAGTATTAAAATCATGGGAAAAAGCGTATGTAGAAGCGGCGATGAAAATCACGCATGGTAATTTAAGCCAAGCCGCCAAAATGTTGGGCATTAATCGCACCACGTTATATAGCCGCATTCAGTTACAAGAAGAAAAATAACCAAAAATGCTTGCTTTGGGCGAATTGCGTTGTTGGGCGGTGCTCGAAAGCTCGCTGTACTTAATTGTACTATCTCGCTTTCTGCGCGCCGCCCGCCTAGCACTTCATCCCAAACCAAGCATTTTACCTACATCATAAGAAGCTATGTATTACGACCACTTTGGTTTAAAAGAGCCGCCATTCAAAATCACCCCCAATACTGATGTTTTTTACACGGGTGGCAAGCGTGGCGCTGTTTTAGATGCGCTAATCTACGCCATTTTAAACGGTGAAGGCATTGTTAAAGTGGTGGGTGAGGTGGGTAGCGGCAAAACCATGCTGTGCCGCATGTTGCAAACCATGTTGCCAGAAAAAATTGAAAGTATTTATCTGGCCAACCCCAGCGTGGCGCCAGAAGATATTTTGCATGCCATTGCGTTTGAGCTGCAATTAAAGCTGCCCAAAAATGCAGACCGTTTAAAAGTGATGCAGGTATTGCAAAGCCATTTGCTGGCGCGGCATGCAGCTGGTAAGCAAGTGGTGATTTTTGTAGAAGAAGCGCAGGGCATGCCGCTGGCCACTTTAGAAGAAATAAGGCTGCTTTCCAATTTAGAAACCAATCACGATAAATTGCTGCAAATTGTATTATTTGGCCAGCCTGAGCTGGATGATAATTTAAACCAAACCCATATCCGCCAACTGCGCGAGCGTATTACGCATAGCTTTAATTTAGCGCCGCTTCAGCCCAAAGAGATTAGCGAATACCTTATATTTAGGTTGCGCGCCGCGGGTTATTTTGGGCCGCATTTATTTACAAAGTCCGCCGTTAAAAGCATCGCTTCATCAGCGCAGGGCTTGGTTAGACGCGTAAATATTCTGGCCGATAAAGCATTGCTGGCCGCTTTTGCCGATAATGTTTACCAAGTGACACAAAAGCAAGTGCGCGCCGCCATTAAAGATAGCGAATTTGGCGCCGAAAAAGCCAAGCTTATTTCTAAACCGTCACAAATATTAATGTGGATTGGTTTATTGCTAGTTGGGCTGGCGTGCGGCTATTGGTTAAGCACGTTTATGCAAAGACCGGCTGTAAAAGTTAGCGCGCCAATCATTAAAAAGGTAGCACCTGTTGCGGCAGCCAATCCAGCACCAGTAGCGGCGGCCGTAGCAGCTCCGGTTGCTGCACCTGTTGTAGCACCCGTTAAGCCAGCTGCCGCGGTGCCTGCAGTAGAAGCAGCAAAACCAATCGCGCCAGAAGAGACTATATTAAGCCGCCGTTTAACGGCAACAGAATCTTGGTTAAACAGCCAGCCGCCAACAACAGTCAGTATTCAGCTATTGGGCGGCTATAGCGATGGGCAAATTTTGAATGATTTAAACCGTTTAAGCCAGCAGGTAGAGTTGGATAATTTGTATGTTTATCGCACAACAACGATTAAGGGCAGCAGCACGCAACCTTTTTTAACAGTTTTGTATGGCAGCTTTATTAATCGGCTTGAGGCCACAAAAGCGCTTAAAAATCTGCCTGCTGATATTCAGAAAAACCAGCCGCAACTGCGCACCATTGCTGGAGTCCTTAAAGAAACACAAAAAGCTCTTTAGCGACTATCTTTTATAACTATAACTTATAAGCAATTCAAGCGCTTATTATTGCAATTTAGCCCAGCATATGCGATAACACAAGGTATGTGGTTATTAGAGAGCAGGCGCGACGTGCAGAACAAAAACAGTCCAATAGTTAAGGCTAAAATAAGCTTATTACTAGCAATTAGCATGATTGCCGTTGGTTGTGCGCATGAATCAAAAGTACCTACTTCAAAAGGCCATATTGATGGCAGTTTGCCAGTGCAACAAAATAACCAAGCGGCTACTCAAGCCGCGGCCATCACAGCGCCAATTCCAAAACCCATTCGCAGTAATCCACAATTGCCCGTGCCCAAAGCCACCGCCAAGCTGCAAACTTATAGCGTTGTGGTGAACGAAGTGCCAGTAAAAGAGATATTGTTTGCGCTGGCGCGTGAAAGCAAACTGAATATTGATATTCACCCCAGCATTCAAGGGCGTGCCACCTTAAATGCGGTGGACCAAACCTTGCCCGCCATATTAGAGCGCTTGGCCAAGCAAGTCGATTTAACCTACAAAATGGAAAACAATGTGCTCTACATTGCGCCCGATCAGCCAGTGTTGCGTATTTACAAGGTGGATTATGTGAATATTAATCGCGATACCAAAGGTTTTATTGGCGCAGCGGCAGAGATTTCTAGCACAGGCCAAAGCGCAAGCACGGGCGCTGCTGGCTCTAGCAATACAACTAGCACCTCAGGCAATGGTGCCAATAATAGCTCGCGCACTTCGGTTGATAGCACGTCTAAAAACCATTTGTGGGAATCGCTAATCCAAAATCTTAAAGAGCTTTTAGCCGAAACCGATAAAGAAGTGATTGTGACGCGCTTTGGCGGCACAACAGAAGGCAGCGCGCAAAACGTAGGCGCCAATGCAACGCCAGCGGCGATAGCCGAGGCCGCTAGAGCCGCAACGGAAGAGCGCAATCAACAGCGTTCAGAATATAAAACACTATTTGCAGCGAACGTGATTGCCAACCCAGAAACGGGTGTAATTAGCGTGCGTGCCACCAATAAACAGCACGAAAAAGTGCAAGAATTTATTGATAAGGTAATGGGCAGCGCAAAACGACAAGTTTTGATTGAAGCTACGATTGTAGAGGTGCGATTAAGTGATAGTTTTCAGGCTGGTATTGATTGGAGCCGCTTAAATAATAGTTTAAGCAATAGTGGTTTTCAATTTCAACAAACGCTGGGCCCAGATTCTACTTTTGGCACTAATGGTGCGCTTACTGGCGCTGGTGTAAATGCCTTGGGTGCCGCAACCACGGCTGGATTTGTGGCAGGTTATTTAAACCCAGTTAGCAGAATTGGCAATATTGCCACTTCGATTACATTGCTAAAACAGTTTGGCGACACAAAGGTATTATCAAGCCCTAAATTGATGGTGTTAAACAACCAAACAGCCGTGCTTAAAGTGGTGGATAACTTGGTTTATTTCACTGTGCAAGCGCAAATTTCGCAATCAAACGGCAATGGCGCCCAAAACTTACAATCATTTACTACCACTCCTAATACCGTGCCGGTGGGCGTGGTGATGAGTGT
The DNA here is from genome assembly GCA_046598525.1 of Methylotenera sp. Classification (GTDB taxonomy): domain Bacteria; phylum Pseudomonadota; class Gammaproteobacteria; order Burkholderiales; family Methylophilaceae; genus Methylotenera_A. The sequence continues at coordinate 31,716 of JBKJIJ010000015.1, forward strand.
AACCCCGCAAATTAATGAAGGTGGCGATGTGAATGTGAATGTTAGGCCCACTATTTCGCGTCAGGTAGATAGGGTGGAAGACCCAAACCCAGCGTTTAGAGACCCAGTGACTGGCGTGCGCAGCGTGCAAAGTTTTGTGCCAGTGATTCAAGTGCGCGAAATGGAATCGTTATTGCAACTTAAAAGCGGCAATACGGCTATTTTGGGTGGCTTAATGCAGGATGAAATCTTTAAGAATACCGATAAAGTGCCAGGTTTGTCGGATATTCCGGGTGTGGGTAAAGTGTTTACGGGTAAAAATGACGCGAATCGTAAAACTGAATTGGTGATTTTTTTACGACCAACGGTGATTACCAACGCCAGTTTAGAAAGCGATGAGCTGTTAACTTACAAACAATATCTGCCAGCGCAACAATTGCAAAACGCGCTTGAAGAAGCGAATTGATTTGTGCCTAATTGGCAGATGGGCTAGTCAATGAGTTTACTGATTAAAGCATTAGATAAAGCCCAAGAAGAGGCGCAAACGGCTAAAGGCAAGCAAAAAGCAAAGCAATCGGCGGCAGAAGCGCCGTTGGCCAAAGCTGCCGCAAATGCTGATAATAAACGTCAGCCTGTGGCTTTTAATCCGGCCGCCACACAGTCTTTTTCCGTAAACGATGCTGCATCGGAAAAAATGGCGGTTGCCAACGCGCTAGAGTTAGAGTTATCGCCTACTATTAAAACCGATAATGCCGTGCAGGCAGCGTATGTTGTCAATTATTTATCGCCATATAATCAAGAGTCTATCAATCAAGAGCTTAGCGCCTCAAATTTGGCTGCCAGTCGTTTACCAGTGGGTAGTAAGGCATCTGCTTTAGGTGAAAATAGCAGCAACGCTAGCAATTCAAATGCTGTTAAGCCAGAAACAATTAATCAAGAATCAAGCAAAAAAAGTGCTGCCAATGTATTTGCGGCAAAGCGCATTGAAGCCAGCCACCAAAACGCTAAAATCGCATTTATAGTGGGTGCTGGTGTGCTGGTTTTATCGGCAGTTGCGGCCTACTTTTATCAATGGCCTTATGGCGGATCTGATTTAAAATTTGTGGCGCAGCGCCCTGTAATGCCGGCACGTGTGACGGTTCAAGTTCAACCGGCGGCAATAGCGCCTTTGCCAACTATTAATCCAAACGGTAATTCGGCATCTACAGCCGTTGTTTCTGAATCGCTTGCTTCTAGTTCTTCTGCCGCTAATTCGGCAAACCCGCCAAAAAATTCGCAAGCTTCAATATTTGCGAATCAACAATCCGCAAAAGCGCAAACAGCTAACAACACATTGCGCTTGGCCAAAAACGAAAAAGTCTTAAATGAAAAATTCTTTGCAGGCTTGAATTCTGAAATTCAACCTACTCAAACTTTAAAAGAGAACCAACAGTTTGAAACAAACAGGGCAAATACCGTACAAATTGCATCAAAAAGCGCATCGATTCAAGTATCAAGAAACACAGAGCAAGCAGGTGTAAACCCTGTGTTGATGCGGGCTTACGATGCTTATAATGCCAACAACGATGCTGATGCGATTAAGCTTTATAAACAAGTTTTACAGCGCGATGTGCGTAATGTGGATGCGTTATTGGGTTTGGGCGCCATTGCGCAAAGGCAAAGCCGCTTGCAAGATGCCAATGGTTGGTATGGCAAAGTGTTAGAGCTTGACCCTAAAAATAGCATAGCGCTTAATTTTAATTTGGCCGCTCAATTGGATAATCAAGCGCCCAATGATATGAATAATGAAAGCCGCATTAAAAATATGCTGGCCAAACAGCCTGATGATGCGAGTTTGCACGCCACATTGGGTAATTTTTATGCGGATTCAAATCAATGGTCGGCCGCGCAGCAAGCGTATTTTGATGCGTATCGCCTAAATGCTAACGCCGATAATGCTTTTAATTTGGCGATTAGTTTAGACCAAATGGGTAAGCCAAAACTAGCGCTGCCTTACTATCAGCGCGCATTGCAGTTAAGTCAAACAACGCGCACCACTATTGATAAAGCCGCGTTAGAGGCCAGAATTTCAGCGATTCAATAAACAATAATCACAACAATATTAACAATAATGGTTCAAATACAACTTATGGCAAAACTTAACTAATGGCAGAACAGCGACGTAAATTGCGCTTAGGCGAACTGATGATGCAGCAGGGCTTGATTAGTCAAGACCAGCTGCGCATTGCTTTAATTGAGCAAGATCAAAATAATATCCCGCTGGGCCGCCAATTGGTGCGCTTGGGTTTTGTGTCTGAAAGCATGGTGCGCGATTTGGTGGCGCATACCATTGGCCAAGAGAGTATCGATTTAAGCACGGTGGTTGCCGATAACGATGCTTTAAGAATGGTGCCAGAGGATTTTTCTCGGCGCTATCATTTATTGCCAGTGGCTTATGAAGACGCCACCAAAACCATGATTGTGGCGATGGCGGATATGTTTAACGTGGTGGCGCTAGATCAGCTACGCGCCATGCTGGGCGGGCAAATTCAGCTTAAGCCTGTAATGGCGGCAGAGGCGCAATTAGAAGAACATATAGACCAATTTTATGGCTATGAGCTTTCTGTTGATGGCATTTTGCGCGAAATTGAAACGGGCGAAATTGATTACCAAAGCCTAACCGCTGATGGCGATGAATACACACAGCCCGTGGTGCGATTGGTGGGCGCTTTGTTGATGGATGCGGTTAAACGCGCCGCATCGGATATTCACTTTGAGCCTGAGTTTGCCTTTTTGCGCATTCGATACCGTATTGATGGCGTGTTGCAACAAGTGCGCAGTATTCATAAAAGCTATTGGCCCGGCATTGCGGTGCGGCTTAAGGTGATTAGCGGCATGGATATTGCCGAAACGCGTTCGCCACAAGATGGCCGCTTGAACATGAATTTATGCGGTCGCCCGATTGATTTTAGGGTTTCTACCCACCCCACCATTCATGGCGAAAATATCGTTTTGCGCGTTTTAGACCGCGAAAAATCGATTATTCCGTTAGAGCGCATGGGTTTACGCAGCAATACTTTGGCGCAATTAAAGTTAATGATGACGCGGCCAGAAGGTATTTTGGTGGTAACAGGCCCAACGGGTAGCGGCAAAACCACTACGCTATATTCACTGTTATCGCATTTAAACGATGAAACTGTGAACATTATGACGCTGGAAGACCCAGTGGAATATCCGGTGAGCATGATGCGGCAAACATCGGTGGCCGAAGTGAATAAAGTGGATTTCGCCAACGGTATTCGCTCTATTATGCGGCAAGATCCCGACATTATTTTGGTTGGTGAAATTCGCGATCAAGATACGGCCACCATGGCGTTTCGCGCCGCGATGACAGGCCACCAAGTGTTTAGTACCTTGCACACCAATTCCGCTTTAGGTGCGTTTCCGCGATTAACCGATATTGGTATTTCGCCGGATATTATGGCGGGCAATATTATTGGCGTGGTAGCGCAGCGTTTGGTGCGCGTGCTATGCCCACAATGCAAAGAGCCCGTTAAGCCAACGGATGAAGAGCGCAAAATTTTAGGCGTAAAGCGCAACGAAGCGATTCAAATTTATAAGCACAAAGGCTGCAAACGCTGTAATCAAACTGGTTACCGTGGCCGCATGGCGATTTTAGAATTATTACGCATTGATAGCGAAATGGATTCGCTGATTGCCCGCCGCGCGCATTTGGATGAGCTACGCAAAATGGCGCTGGATAAAGGCTTTACCACGCTGGCCGATGATGGCGTGCGCCGCATTTTAGAAGGCTATACCAGCATAGATGAAGTGATGCGCGTGATTGATTTAACAGCACGTTTATCTCAATAGTAATTGTATTGTGGCAACCTATAATTACAAAGCTATAGACCAAACTGGCCGCCATGCGCAAGGCCAGATTGATGCGTTAAACGAAGTGGATTTAGAGCTGCGTTTACAACGCATGGGTTTAGATTTAATCACGTTTAGATCCAGCGCAAAATCGAATCGCGTGTTTGCTAAAAACAGAGTCAGCAATCGCGATTTAGTGATGTTTTGCTTTCAGCTTGAGCAATTAACCAGCGCGGGTGTGCCAATTTTGGAAGGCTTAAATGATTTGCGTGAAAGTACGCAAAATCTGTATTTTCAAAAAGTGTTAGGCTCTATTGCTGGCGAAGTAGAAGGCGGCAAAATGCTAAGCCAAGCGCTGGCCGAGCACCCCGATGTGTTTGATGAAGTGTTTGTGAATTTGGTTGGCGCGGGTGAGCAAACTGGGCAATTGCCAGCTGTGTTTGAAAATTTATCAAATACACTTAAATGGCAGGACGAATTGGTTTCGCAAGCAAAGAGATTAATGATTTACCCAACAATTGTTTTAGTCGTTGTTTCGATAGCAATTGTTGTGTTGATGACAGTTTTGGTGCCTCAGATGGTGCAATTATTAAATAGTCTTGGGCAAGAGTTGCCATGGAATACAAAGTTGCTAATTTTTATTTCAAATGCATTTTTGAATTACTGGTGGCTGATTATAACGCTACCTATTGTTTTGATTGCAGCAGTAATGGCTTACATCAAGCAAAGTGCAGAAGCCAAGTATCGTTTTGATTACATAAAGCTTAAATTACCATTTACAGGCGATATTTTGCAAAAAATTATTTTGGCGCGATTTGCCCACTATTTTGCCTTAATGTATAAAACAGGAATTCCAATTTTGCCAGCCATTAAAACCTGCGAAAAAATTGTGGGTAACAGAGTGATTGCTGATGCGCTTAGCCGCGCGCATGCTCAAATTAATGCGGGCGATACCATGTCAGAAAGCTTTCATAACGCGGGTTTGTTTCCGCCTTTGGTTGTGCGCATGATTAAAGTTGGCGAAAGCACAGGCGCGTTAGATAAATCATTGTTAAATGTGAGTTACTTCTACGATAGGGATGTCAACGAGTTAATGCAGAAAATGCTTAAAGTAATTGAGCCTGCATTAACTATTATATTAGGTTTAGTATTACTCTTTATAATGGCTTCTGTGCTACTACCTATGTACGATTCGTTTAGTAAAATGAAGCTTTAATGGCTAATTTAACGGTAATTTCAAAAAGGTAAATTAGATTAATACGCATGTTTAATAGCGCTAAAAAACTCATTCTTTGTGCCAATAATACCAGCTTAACCGCTGGTATTTGGCATGGCAACAAGCTACAAAGCTTTGAAGTTTTTAACAATATTGATCAAGATTACACCGCTTTTAGTGAATATTTAGCTAAACAGCCCGATACCAATATTTACCTAATAGTGGATGCGGTAGAAGAAGATTACAAGCTAGAAAGCATGCCGCACACCGCTGGCCGCGCACGCCGCGAAATGTTAGATCGCAAGCTGAATCAATTTAATCGCAATAGCACGTTCCGCGCCGCACATTTTATTAATCGCAGCACCGATAAGCGCAAAGACGATAATTTTTTATTTGTGGCGCTGAGTAATGCCGATTCGCTGCAAGGCTGGTTAGACGTTATTCAGGCTAATCAATCGCCGCTAGTGGGCGTGTATTTGCTGCCCATGATGAGCCAAGTGATGGTGCGCCAAATGAAATTAATGGCGCCGCATATTTTGTTGTGTGAGCAATTGCCTTCTGGCTTTAGGCAAACTTATTTGCACAATGGCCGCATACGCATGAGCCGTTTAGTGCCAATGGTGAATGTAAAGCCAAACCAGCTGGCCTACTTTTATTTGGTAGAGATTGAAAAAACGCGGCTTTATTTAATGAGCCAGCGCTTAATCAACGGTGAAACACCGCTGCAAATGGTGCTGCCCGCGTTAGATAATTCGCATCACGAAATCGCCAAAAGTATCAGCCAAGATCAAGGCTTAGAATGTAAAACGGTGGATATTTTGGCTTATGCCAAAAATATTAATCTCGCCGAAAGTTTAATTAAGCCGCACCCAGAGTTGTTGCACATGCAATTGCTGGCAAACGGCAATGTGCCGGATAACTTAGCGCCGCAAACTTACAGCAAAATTCATAACCTTAACAAAACGTGCCGTATTTTATACATGGCCACCGCCGCGGTTGCGTTGTTAGGTGTTGGCTTGGCCGGTTTTTATGCGTGGCAGGGCCGGCAGCAACATAATCAATTAGATTTACTGGCCGCACAAACGCAGCAGCAGCAACGTTTATATGATGAAGTTGCTAAAAACTTTCCCAGCACGCCAATCCCCAGCGCTGAGCTTAAAGTGGCGGCCGATTTAGCACAAACCATTGAAGCTAACAGCCAAACGCCTGCGCAATTTATGCGGATTTTAAGCGTGGCTTGCGAAACCGCGCCTGAAATTAATTTAAATAGAATACGCTGGTTAATGAGCACAACGCCTGATATTGCCGATGAAGCGGCTAATTCTGCTGCTTTAGCCAATCAGGCAACAAGCCCAAGCCCAAATGCAGACCCAACAAAACCAAATATAGACCCCACAAAGTTAGTACAAGTGGGTTTTGTGAATGCCGAAATTAGAGGGTTTACTGGCGATTATCGCGCAGCGCTTAATACGGTGAGCCAATTTGTGGCCACTATAAAAGCCAATCCCGCAGTTGAAGCCGTAACTATTTTGCAAGAGCCGGTAAATGTGAGCTCGCTGGCAAACTTGCAAGGCAGCACCACCGATGAAACCGCAACCGAACGCCCGCCAGCTATTTTTAAGCTTAAAATTGTGCTAAAAACACAAACGGCTAATGTGACCAATGCCGCATTAAGCGCGGCGGGCAATGCATCATGAGCATGACACAACAAGATTGGCGCAAATTAAGATACCCCATTATTGGCTTGGGCGCAGCCTTTGTTTTTGCTGGATTATTAATCAGCTTCGCCGATCAATATCGCCAAGAAAATGCAGCCGCTTTAAGCACTCAACAAAATTTATTGAATCAAGCGCGGCAAAAATATCAATCTTCTGGCTTAGAAAAAGAAACCATTACCAATTATCTGCCCGCTTATAATAATTTGCTTGCCAACGGCTTTGTGGGCGAAGAGCGGCGCATTGAATGGATAGAAACCTTGCGCCAAATTCACCATCAGCATAAATTATTTAGCATTGATTACAGCATTGGCTTGCAAGAAAACTACAAAACACCGTTTTTGGCTAATTTAGGCAATTTTGCCCTGCATCGATCTGTGATGAAGCTTAATTTAGATATGTTGCATGAAGGCGATATATTGACGCTATTAGATGGCCTGCAAGCACAATCCACCCCATTTATTGTGCGCGAATGCGAGATTAGCCGCCCAATTGGCGCCATTATTAATGTTAAAAATGTCAGTGCTAATTTAAAAGCGGCCTGTGAAATTGATTGGCTAACCTTGCGCGACCCACAACTGACTAACGACCTGCCAATAGGGGCGATTTAATGAGATTGTTTGCATTAAGCCTACTGATTGCTAGCCAAATTGCATTGCTACAAACAGCGCAAGCCGCCCAAGATTTGCAATCGGCACAAGGCATGGGCCGCCTATTTAGCTCACCCGCCGAGCGCAGCACACTTAATTATTTGCGCCAAACCAAAAAAGCACTGGTAATTACCCCAGTGCAAGAATTTATTCAACAAGCAGAACCCGCGCCAGTGGTATTGCCAGAAGCTATTAGTATGCAAGGCTATGTAAAACGCAGCGATGGCAAACAAGGCACCGTGTGGATTAACAACCAAGCCATGCAAGAAAATTCGGGCAACAAAGATGTCCAAGTTGGCCGCTTGCCCGAAAACGGCAACCGCATACCGCTAAAACTCCCCGCCAACGGCCGCCGCCTAACGTTAAAAGCAGGGCAGGTTTATGACCCTGAAAACAATCGGGTGACTGAAGCACGCAATCATGGTGTGCAGGGTGATAGTGGGACGATTGGTGAAAGCACGTTTGAAATTAGGTAAGTGAAATGCACAAGTTTCGCTCAAAACAAAAAGGTGCAACGCTAATGCTAGCAGTATTTATTATCGCTTTGGCTTCAACTATCTATATGTTGAGAGCGTTTGATCCATTAAAGTTGAGCCTAGAACAAGACAGACCAACCTATATTGAGTTAAATGAGGCAAAGCAGGCATTAATTGCCTTAGCTGTCAGTCATAAAAGTTATCCGGGCCAATTCCCTTATCCTGACAGGAGAGAGGTTGTGAACCCAAATTATGATGGGAGAAGTGATTGTCCTCCTTCAAATACCGCATTCGTAGCACCTGCAAGCTATAACTTATTTTTAGGGCAATTGCCAATTTCAGGCCAAGATCTGCCTTGTGAGAATCCTGTAGATGGGCTGGGTGAAGATTTTCATGATGCACAGGGAAATCGACTTTGGTATGCTATTTCGCGAAATTTGGTGCATCACTATGAGTTTTTGCAAGCCGATCCAAGTAGTAACCCTGTGATTAATCCTAGCATTATTAGTAATCCTAATTACCCTTGGCTAGTTGTAAAAGATAGAAATGGGGCCGTTATTTCAGACCGCGTTGCTGTGGTGATTATGGCGCCTGGAAATGTATTAAACGGACAAAATCGGACTGGGGTTGCTCCTATAGCAAATCAGTATTTAGATGCATTTCAGATCGGTGCAACCACGTTATCAAATGCCGATTATGATAGCGCTGATGAGGACTTTATAATTGGGCAAGACAGCAAATCAATGACGGACGCTGATAATAGTGTGACTAAGCCCTATTACTTTAATGATAAATTGGTATACATTACAATTGATGAGTTAATACAAGCCCTTACATCACGATCAAGAGGTGAGGCAGCAAAACTATTAAATGACTACAAGGCAAAAAACGGTCAATTTCCATATGCGGCTAATCTAGGTTCAAACTTAAACAACCATAATTCATCGGGTGTAACCACTGGAGGTATGCTTCCAATTGATATAACCGATAGCTGTGGTTGTAGCTCAGATGCCATTTGCAGTTGCAGTTTTAGTCCAATTAACAGTGTAACAATGTTTCGTGATTCTGGAACATGGGACAGTTCAGAGGATGCTGGCTTATGCTCATCTGGAAGCTCAACTAAAAATTGTACTTGCACTGGTGCTGGAAGCTGCAGCAGATCTGGCAGAACTTTCTCATGCACAAGTGGCGGGCTATGTGAGCACGTTAACTTAGTTGCAAGCCCTTTGAACAAGTTTATTTATAAGTTGAATAACTATGCAGATTTTAATACGGCAAGCTTAGGTTGCGTCATAACGATGGATAACCTGCCCAGAGATACTGCAAATTGCAATAATATAGGTAATTTTTCGATTGGGTTAAGAGAGTCTGATTGGTTTAAAAAAAACTTATGGCAAGACTATTTTTATTACCAATGGTCACTGGCTAATGATTTGCAGGTTGGTACAAAACTAGGCGTCTCAGCCATATTAGTAGGTGCGGGTGAGCCAGTAATAAACCCTCCGTTTAGTGTTAAAGGCGCGGCGCAAATCCGCCCATCATCTAATTTGGATGACTATTTGGACAGCACGGAAAATATCAACGGAAACAATGTTTTTGATGCAACAAACCGAATTAATACAGATAACTATAATGATCAGATTTTTATAGTCGCACCTTGAAAAGGATAGCTCTTTAATAAACGATGCTAATACTCAATCATGACAGTAAATAACTTTTCTATAAAACAACACTCAGGGTTTACCTTAGTTGAAATGGCCATTGTTCTTGTCATTTTCGGTTTGGTATTGTCATCGCTTTTACTTCCTTTACAAGCTCAGCGAGATCAAGCTTTTATTGCGCAAACTAACGCGACTTTAGACAATGCCAAGCAAGCCCTGCTCGGATTCGCGCAACGAAATGGCCGCTTACCTTGTCCCGCTACTAATTTAGGCACGGCAACTTTCCCTGATGACACAGGTACTGCAAACCCAAATGGCAGCGGTGCATGCAATCAACTAGTAGGCTTTTTACCAGCGGCAACATTGGGCCTTCAACCAACGGACTCTCAGGGTTTTGCGCTGGATGGCTGGAATAATCGAATTCGCTATTCGGTCACAAATGCTAATGCCAATGCATTTACCACTAATAATGCCATGAACACATTGGGTATTGCCGCGCTTACCCCCAATTTAAGGCTGTGCGTAAGTTCCACACCTGCAAATTGTACTAATGATATTAATTTAACCAACGAAGCGGTTGCTGTGATTTACTCCACTGGCGCTAGCGGACGACTAGCGGCGGGCGGAGCAGATGAAAATGCAAACCTAGACAACAATAATGTTTTTATCAGCCACGATAGCCGTGAAAATGACGCGAATGGGGAGTTTGATCATATTACAACTTGGGTTTCACCTTATGTGCTTTATAACGCCATGATTCAAGTAGGCCAATTGCGCTAAACGTTTCTTGATAAAAAAATTAAAATTGATTACAATGATTGCATTGAAATCAAAAGGAGTGTAATCATGGCCAGTATTACAATCAGAAATTTAGATGACAACATTAAAGCCAAGTTACGCATACAAGCTGCGCAGCATGGGCTTTCTATGGAGCAAGAGGTGCGTGAGATCTTGCGAGAGAGTTTAGATAAAGCCGCTATTGCAGAAGGCACGTTTTTAGAGCGCATGCGCTCACACTTTGCTGGTTTGGGTGTAGACGAACTACCTATCCCACCACGTGATGATATGGGGCGACCCTTACCTGATTTTTCTGATTTTGTTATTAAAGAAGATTAGGTATGCAAAATCTGTTACTAGATACCAATGTAGTCTCTGAATTAATTCGTGATATCGCAGATGAAAATGTAGTGGCGTGGTTTGAATCTTGTGAAGAAACAAGCATTTATACCAGCGTTATATCACATGCGGAAATGCTAGCGGGTATAGCTTTTTTACCAAAAGGCAAGCGCAAAGAGTTGCTGATTAAGGCGGTTAATCAAATGTTTGAACTCAGGTTTACAAAAAAAACATTACCGTTTAATTCGGATTGCGCAAGCTTTTATGCTTTTATAGTGGCAAGTCGCAGAGCGGCAGGTAAGCCAATTGGCATTGCCGATGCGCAAATTGCCGCGATTGCTATAAGCCAAAATTTAACACTGGTAACGCGTAACACTAAAGATTTTGAGCAGATTCAAGGTTTAACGGTGATAAACCCATGGCTTGCGCCAAGCTAATATGAACGATAACCAGCTTCTACGTTATAGCCGCCATATTTTATTACCCAAAATTGGGTACGAAGGCCAAGAGAAAATCGTAAGTAGCCATGCGTTAGTTGTGGGGGCTGGTGGTTTAGGGTCGCCAGTGGCGTTGTATTTGGCGGCTTCTGGGGTTGGTACGCTGACCATTTGCGATTTTGATGTGGTTGATTTAACTAATTTGCAGCGGCAGATTATTCATACAACGCAATCGGTTGGTGTTAATAAAGCCGCTTCTGCGCAGCAATCTATTCAAGCGATTAACCCTGAAATTTTGGTGCAAACCATTCAGCAAAAATCCACTGAGGCTGAGTTTACGCAATTGGTGAAAAACGCGGATGTGGTGATTGATTGCAGTGATAATTTTGCCACGCGATATACGTTAAATCGCATTTGTTTTCAGCTTAAAAAGCCATTGGTTTCTGGCGCTGCTATTGGGTTTGAAGGGCAAATTTCTGTTTTTGATTTTAGAAACGAAACTAGCCCTTGTTACCACTGTTTGTATCCTGATACTGGTGGTGACACTGAAATGCGTTGTGCCGAAAATGGCGTGTTTGCGCCACTTGTGGGCATTGTCGGCAGCATGCAGGCGGCTGAGGCACTTAAAATATTGATGCAAATTGGTGAAAATTTGCAAGGACGTTTATTGCTTTTAGATGCGATGGATATGCAATGGCGGACGATTAAATTGAGCCGCGACCCGGCTTGTGCGGTTTGTGGTTAATTTAGATTTGGCACAAATTAAAGTACGGTTTAATGTTTAGCAGATACATCAAGTTTCGTCGTTCCCGCGAAGGCGGGAATCCAGTTCACTTAAGATAATCACCTAGATTCCCGCCTGCGCGGGAATGACATAAGGGAGTTTTGCTGCAGAAAATAGCTTTAGGCTTAATTAAACAACCCACGCGGCCGTCACTAATTCCATCACCGTAACGCGTCAGCTACAGGTAGCCCGCCCTATAACTTCTATAGAAATCATAGCCTTAGTCACACATCAGTGAAGCAATTCGCTGTGCACTGGCAGGCGCCATGGTTAGGCCGTAGCGAAAATGCCCTGTATTTAAATACAGATTTTTAATGCTAGTGTGCGCGGCAATAGTGGGTAGATTTTCTGGCGTGCCTGGCCGCAGGCCGCTCCAATGCTTGAGTATATTGGCATTTTTTAAGCTGGGTAAAATACTTTCTGCTTTGGTTTGCAAGGCCAGCTTCACGTCCTCAGTGGTATTTTTATCAAACCCCACATCTTCTAAAGTACTGCCCGCCAGCAATAATCCATCTTGGCGCGGCACCAGATAAAAGCCATCTTTGTAAACAATATGCATTAGTTTTTCGCCCGTTTGCTCATAAAGCAAAATCTGGCCGCGCATGGGTTTAATATTGAGCTGTTGAGCGGTATCTTTTAATAACTCAAAACTCCAAGCGCCAGAAGTCACCACAAATTGATCCGCTTCTAGCACTTCACCAGTGGTGGTTTGCCAGCTATTTAACTGCTCACATTGCGTAAGCGCTTGCAGTTCTGTGCGCTCTAATAGGGTAACGCCGTTTTGACTTAAGGCAATGCGTAAAGCCTTAAGCAGCTGTGGCGGCCGCACTTGCGCAACGCTTGGCAAAAATAGCCCTTGTGCATTGGTTTGCAGCGGAATGTTATTGTTAGCGCACCAATCGGTGGCCACTTTTTCATCGGCAGGCGCTAAAATTTGCATGCCGCAGTTAATCAATTCTGGGTCAATACCTGTGCTTGTGAGTAAGTGCTTACATAGCGCCGGATATATGCCAGCGCCTGCCAATGCAAGTTGATTCACTTCGTCTTTATACATCCAAGGTAGCAAGGGGAATAAGATGCCTGCGCCCGCCCAAGAAGATTCGCCAGATGTTTGGCTGGCAACTACATTGCGTTCAACCAACGTTACTTGGCAACCGCGGTTCACTAATTCTAGCGCGGTTAAACAGCCAACAATACCGCCACCCACCACCACTACTTTTTTTGCGGCCATTAATTATCGGCCTGTTAGCAAGAATTTTTCGGTGCTGCTTAAATCGGCAGGGCTGCCTAGCAACACTAATATATCGCCTTCAGCCAGCTCAATATCGGCGCGCGGCAAAATGTCTTCTAACATATTGGGGCGGCGAATATGTTGCAGCTCTACGTTAAAGCTATCAAAATCAATTTCATCTAAACGCATGCCCACTGTAAATGCTTCAGTAATCAATTCTGTTGAGTGCAGCCGCACTTGATGCGCTTCGGTAATTTCAGTGGAAACATCGGTTAAGCCATGGAAATAGCCTTGAAACATTTTGTAACGTTCTTCGCGGAAGCGGCGAATGCGTTTAATCACCCGATTTAACGGCACGCCTAATAGCACCAACGCGTGCGATGCTAACATTAGGCTGCCTTCTAGCACTTCAGGCACTACTTCGGTGGCGCCTGCATCTCTAAAGGTTTCAATATCGGCATCGTCATACGTGCGCACAATCACAGGTAAATTGGGGTAGCCTTCTTGCGCCACATGCAATACTTTCATGGATGCGCGCATATCAGAATAGCTGACGATTAAGGCTTTAGCGCGCGCGCCACCAGCGGCTTCTAGCACAATGCGCCTACCTGCATCGCCATACATTACATGCTGACCAGCGGCGGCGGCGTCATGCACACGCGTGGGGTCAATATCTAGCGCAATAAAGGGAATGTTTTCTTCTTTTAAGAATCGGCCTAAATATTGGCCGCTGCGGCCATAACCGCAAATAATCACATGGTCTTTTAAGTTTTTGGCAACGCTATCAATTTCATCCACCACTTGGCTGCTATTGCGTGTATAACTTTTAACCAATTTGCGCGCAATACGGCCGTTATATTGAATAATAAACGGTGCGGCTACCATGGATAATAAGGATGCTGCCAGGATGATTTGCAACTCATCGCCGCCAATTAAATTTTGCTCTAAACCTAAGGCTAAAATAACAAAGCTAAACTCACCCGCTTGCGCCAACACCATGCCGGTGCGGATGCCCACACCAGTTTCGTAGCCAAATAAGCGGCTCAAAGTGGCGATTACTAGTGCTTTAAATAGTACAAAACCCACCAAAAGCAATAGCACTAAGCCGATATGGTTGGCTAGCTGGGTAAGGTCTAACAACATGCCTACGCTGATAAAAAACAGGCCAAGCAAAATATCGCGGAAAGACGCAATATCGGATTCTACTTGATAGCGATAGCGGGTTTCTGAAATCAGCATGCCAGCAATAAACGCGCCCAAGGCGTAGGATAAACCAGCCACTTTGGTAACGGTTGCCAGCAATAAAGTCACCATTAATACGTTCATCACAAATAATTCGCGTGAGCGTTGTTTGGCTACCAAACTAAACCAAAAGTTGATAACACCTTTGCCGAATTTAAATAATATAAACAACAAGATAACGGTTTTTAGCAGCGACATGACCAAAATAGTGCCCATGTTATCGGCATGCGCGCCTAAAGCAGGAATCAACACCAAAATAGGGATAACGGCTAAATCTTGAAACAGCAAAATACCAATACTTAAACGGCCATGGCGCGAATTTAAATCGACCCGTTCCATTAACATTTTGGATACGATGGCGGTTGATGACATGGTTAACGCGCCGCCCACTACAAAAGCGGTAACTAGGCTTAAGCCAGACATCCAACCCACCAGCATGATGACGCCAAGCGTGATTAATACTTGCGCGCCGCCCAAGCCAAATAAGGTTTTGCGCATGGAATACAGCTTAGATAAGCTAAATTCTAAGCCGATGCTGAACATTAAAAACACAATTCCAAACTCGGCTACATGACGACCGCTTTCGGTGCTGGGCAATAAATTAAAGGCATACGGGCCGATTAATACGCCAACAAAAAAGTATGCCAGCATGGCAGGCAGGCGCAAGGCGCGGAAAAACGCAACCGCCAAAACCGAGCTGGTAAGCAGAAGTAATACGCTGGTTAATGAATCAAACATGGGTGGTAAATATAAATGGCATTTAAAAAAGCTTTGTTATTTGTTAATGGTTATTTTAATAAGGCTTTGCTTAAATAGGGCAAAAATTGTGCCTACTTTTACTAATTTACTTAAAAACAGCAGTATTTTACTTTATTAGTCATGCTTTCCCTTTTATACTAACCGATTATGGCACCTACATTATTGCAATCCGATCGCGGACATTCACCTAAGGAATCAGAGTCTTTATCGACTTTGCAATTAGCGCGCAATGTATTAACCATTGAAGCGCGTGAAATCACCGCTTTGGCTAATAGGCTGGATGCCAATTTTGAAGCGGCTGTTAACCTTATTCTACATTGCCATGGCCGTGTTGTGGTTAGTGGCATGGGTAAATCTGGCCATATTGGCGGCAAAATTGCGGCCACCTTGGCCAGCACCGGCACGCCTGCTTTTTTTATGCACCCAGCAGAGGCCAGCCATGGCGATTTAGGCATGATTACCGATGGTGATGTGGTGATTGCGCTTTCAAATTCGGGCGAAAGCGATGAGCTGCTGAATATTTTGCCCACTATTAAACGTTTGGGCGCTAAAGTCATTAGCATCACCGGCGCACCAAATTCCACGCTGGCTAAAGAATCCGATGTGCATTTAAGCGCCGAAGTAGCGCAAGAAGCGTGTCCGCTAGGATTGTCGCCCACTGCAAGTACCACGGCGGCATTGGCTTTGGGTGATGCATTGGCCGTTTGCGTATTAAATTTACGCGATTTTACTGCTGAAGATTTTGCCCGATCACACCCAGGCGGCAGCATTGGCCGCAAATTGCTGACGCGCGTTAAAGATGTGATGCGCGTAGATGCCGCGATTCCTAGCGTGTCTGCCGATGTTTTATTATCAGCCGCGTTGATTGAAATGACCAAAAAAGGTTTAGGTTTAACGGCGGTTGTAAATGCCAATTTTGAGCCAATCGGTGTATTTACCGATGGTGATTTGCGCCGTGCATTTGCCAATGGTATTCATGCCAATACCGCCAAAATCAGCGATGTGATGCATGCAACCCCGAATACGATTAATGCCAATCAACTGGCGGTAGAGGCGGTTGAGCTAATGGAAACCAAAAAAATTAATGGCCTGCTAGTGACTAACGATGCGGGCAAATTGGTTGGTGCATTTAATATGCACGATTTATTAAAAGCGAAAGTAGTGTAATGAGCGATTTAAATGTAAATGTGTCAGCAGAAGTTTTAAATCGCGCCAAAAAAATTAAATTGGTGATTTTTGATGTAGACGGCGTGATGACCGATGGCGGTTTAACCATTGGTGACGATGGCCAAGAATACAAAACCTTTAATACGCAAGATGGCTTGGGCATGAAGTTGCTTAAAAATAGCGGCGTGCAAATGGCGATTATTACTGGGCGTACATCAAACGTGGTTAAGCAACGCTCTGAAAGCACGGGTGTGGCGCATTTTTATCAAGGTGTAGATGATAAATTAGTGGCGTATAACGATTTGATTGCCAAGCTGAATATTGCGGCCGATTGCGTGGCTTTTATGGGTGACGATGTGGTGGATATGCCGCCAATGTTACGTTGTGGCTTGGCTGTAACCGTGCCGGCGGCGCCATTATCTGTTAAAAACCGTGCGCATTATATTACGCAAAAGCAAGGCGGCCATGGCGCGGTGCGCGAATTATGTGAGCTGATTATGCATGCGCAAGATACCTTAGATGCGCAAATGGCACCATTTTTTGCTGAATAAATCGCGAAAAATTAAACCAGCATGATTAGCCGTTCTGCCTTATTTTTTCCTATTGTGCTGGCTATTATGCTGGCATTGCTGACGTTTTGGATTAGCCAAACCGTTGAGGAGCAAGGCCCAAAGCTAGATGGCAGTAATCGGCATGACCCCGATTACACCATGAATAATTTTGTGACCACGCAAACCGACGCGCAAGGGCAGTTGCGCTACATTTTGGCCGCGGCAGAAATGTTGCATTACCCAGATGACGATAGCACTGTGCTGCAACGTCCACGCTTTACGCAGTACGCCGTTAATAAGCCGTATACGCAAATTGAAGCCTTACGCGGTTATATTTCTAGCAATGGCGAAGAAGTGCAGCTGGTGGATAATGTAAAAGTAGTGCGCCAAGCGTTTGAGGGCAAGGGTGAAATGCAGGTGTTAACGGAAAAATTATGGATTTTTCCTAAACAAGATTTAGTAAAAACCGATGCGCCAGTGACCATTAAACAAGCGCCCAAAACGGTGATTACCGCGGTTGGCATGGTTTACGATAAAAAAGCGCAAACGGTGACTTTGCTCAATAGAGTAAAAGTGCATTATGAAAGGCCGCCAGCCGTTCAGACAAAAAGAGCCGCTAAACCGGCAAAAGCCAGTAAACTACAGGCTAAAAAAGTAGTTAATAAACAATCGAATACAGTAATGGCTGGCATTAAGTCTAAGCCAGCCATTAAAAAGAAATAGCGGAGAAACAATGAGTAAAATGATGCGCAAAAGCCTGTTGCAATTAAGTCTAAATCTTAGCCTAAGTTTAAGTTTGTGTTTTAGCCTGTCAGTGTTGGCGGAGTCAGCCGATCGCGATAAACCGATTGAGCTGGAAGCCGATACGGTTACTGTAAATGATGCCAAAAAAACCAGCACTTACATGGGTAATGTGATTTTAACGCAGGGCACTTTGATTATTCGCGCCGATAAATTAATTGTGCGTGAAGACAAAGACGGCTTTCAACACAGTACATCAACCGGCAACCCAACCACTTTTAAACAAAAGCGTGAAGGTAAAAATGAGTATATGCAAGGCAGCGGCCAACGCATTGAATACGATGGCCGCATGGATAAAGTGCAGCTGTACACCAAAGCGTGGGTAAAGCGCGGCGAAGATATTGTGTATGGCGATTACATTAGTTATGACGCTAACGCTGAGTATGCAGAGGTGATTGGCGGCACAAAATCGGAAAGCGGAGGCACGTCAAGCGGACGCGTAAGAGCGATTATTCAGCCTAAAAACAAACCTGCTGCAGGCACAGAAATTAAGCCAGCAGCGCCTGTTAGCGTGAATCCGTTACCAAAATTGGATAAAACATTAAAAATTGAAACGCCTTCTAACTAAACCCAATTAACCTTAATTACTTTGGCAATAATCGAAAAATAATCTAAATGAGCGAACTCATCGTAGAACATCTACGTAAATCTTACAAATCGCGCACAGTGGTGCAAGATATTTCGCTGCAAATTAATAGTGGCGAAGTGGTTGGTTTGCTTGGCCCAAACGGCGCGGGCAAAACCACCAGCTTTTACATGATTGTGGGCTTGGTGATGCTAGACGCTGGGCGTATTTTGCTTAATGGCAAAGATTTAAGCCGCATGCCGATTCACAGCCGCGCGCGCATGGGTTTAGCCTATTTGCCACAAGAGCCGTCTATTTTTCGCAAACTAACGGTTTCTGAAAATATTTTAGCTATTTTAGAGCTGCAAGATTTAACCGAAGAAGAGCAACACGCGCAGCTTGAATCCTTGCTGCAAGAATTGCATATTGTGCATATTCGTAACAGCACCGCCATTAGTTTATCCGGCGGTGAGCGCCGTCGCGTTGAGATTGCGCGCTGCTTGGCGACCAACCCTAGCTTTATTTTGTTAGATGAGCCATTTGCCGGTATCGACCCGATTGCGGTGTTAGATATTCAAAAAATTATTCGTTTTTTAAGCAGCAAAAATATAGGCGTGTTGATTACCGATCACAATGTGCGCGAAACTTTAGGTATTTGTGACCGTGCTTATATTGTGAATGACGGTACAGTGTTTGCCTCTGGGCATCCGGCTGATATTGTGAACAATGAAGCGGTGCGCGAAGTATACTTAGGCAAAGATTTTAGGCTGTAACAGATAAACCATGAAGCAAAATCTACAACTGAGAATGTCGCAAAATCTGGCGTTAACGCCGCAATTGCAGCAATCTATTCGCTTGCTGCAATTATCTAGCCTAGAGTTAAATCAAGAGCTGGATACGATTTTGCAAGAAAATCCACTGCTAGAATTAGTGGAAGGTGAAGACGCGGGTGAAGATTTTGAAGCCGGTTTTGATGAAAATGCCCAGCAAAAAAGTGCCGATAACGACCCAGTAGATGCCGACGGCAAGCAAGCGTCAGATGCGGATGACGCATTTAACAGTGTGGATTATCAAGAAACTAGCACCAGCAATAGTCAAGAATCGACAGAAGCCCAGCCAGAAAGCACAGCGGCGGCAGAGGATTTTTCGGCCACCGATTTTGACGAAAGCTATGATGAATATGGCAGCGCCAGCAATTGGGATGAAGGCGGCCGCCAAAACAATAATGACGACGATGACGGCGATTACACGCGCCAAGAAATTATTGCTATTAGCTTGCGTGAGCATTTATTAAGCCAATTAAAACTCATGCCATTATCAGAGCGCGACCAAACCTTGGTGATGTTGCTGATTGATAGTATTAATGATGATGGCTATTTAGAGCAATCGCTAGAAGAAATGGCAGAGCTACTGCCGCCAGAATTAGAAATTGAATTATTAGAGCTGGAAACCGCGCTTAAATTGATTCAACATTTAGATCCGCCAGGAATGGGCGCGGTTAATTTGCAAGAATGTTTATTGCTGCAGTTAAACGCGCTGCCCAAAGAAACCGAATTCCTAGCTTGCGCAAAACTGATTGTTGAGCAGCATTTAGCGGTGTTGGCGAATAAAGATTTTGCCAAATTGCGCAAATTATTAAGCTGTGACGATGTAGCGTTAAAAGGTGCACAGACTTTAATCAAGCAACAAAATCCGCGCCCAGGCAGTGATTTTGCACAACTCAGTCGCGATCATTATATTCAGCATGAAGTGTTGGTTAAAAAAGTGAAGGGTATTTGGATTGCGACCTTGAACGATGGCGTGATTCCAAAATTGCGCATTAATCAACTGTATGCCGATATTTTGAAGCGCAACCGCGAAAACTCGAATCAATATTTGCAAACGCAAATGCAAGAAGCCAAATGGATGATTAAAAATATCCAGCAGCGTTTTTCAACCATTTTGCGCGTATCGCAGGCGATTGTAGATAGGCAACGTAACTTTTTTGAGCACGGCGAAATTGCCATGCGCCCGCTGGTGTTGCGTGAGATTGCAGAAGAGTTGGAATTGCACGAGTCCACCATTTCGCGGGTCACCACGCATAAGTATATGCTCACTCCGCGTGGTGTATTTGAGCTTAAATATTTCTTTGGCAGCCATGTTTCAACCGATGCCGGCGGCTCAGCTTCTGCTACGGCTATCCGCGCACTGATTAAACAATTGGTAGCCGAAGAAACGCCTAAAAAACCATTATCCGATAATCAAATTACCGATATTTTGGGCAAGCAAGGCATTATTGTGGCGCGCCGCACCATTGCTAAATACCGCGAATCATTGAACATTCCACCCGCCAATTTGCGTAAAACCTTATAACTGTTTTACAAAATCCTTACAAAAATTCTAAACAAACTGCTTAAACCACCTCGCAAAAAAAAATCAAAGGTGTACACTTAAATTGTTCGATGAGTTGGGTTAGCTACTTATTGGCACGCTTAACTTAAAGAACAATTTCAATAAGGAGCAAGTCATGAATTTACAATTAACTGGGCACCACTTAGAAATTACACCTGCCATGCGTGAGTATGTGCAAAGCAAGCTTGTTAGAATCCGTAATCACTTTGATCATGTGATTGACGTAAAAGTTACCATGAGTGTAGAAAAACTCGCTCAAAAAGTTGAGGCTACACTGCACGTGCCGGGCAATGATTTACATGCCGAGTGCGTAGACGAAAACATGTACAGCGCGATTGACATGCTGACAGACAAATTAGACCGACAGGTCGTCAAACACAAAGAAAAACTCGGCAGTCATCACAAAGCTAACGGCGCTGTCAAACATCAAACGATTGATGAAAATCCAACCCTAAATTAACGCTCTTACTAGATCCCTATCTGTAAAAATTTGCACAGGTGGGGATCTCATCAACCTTCATGCAATACAATTCCAACTTAAGCATGAAATTGATTATTGTAAATATGCCGCAAATCAAATTAAGTTGTCATCATTATGCAATCCCCTTTATCATTGAAAATTACGCCATAGCTGTGTTTTCGGTCCTTGTTCAAGCATTTAATGACAAGTTCTGCGCGAAAATAAATGGCATTTTCAATCTATGAAACTTAAAATTTTATGGCTCAAATAAACGTAGCCGAATTATTCAAAGAAACCAGACTTAAATTAAAGCTCAAGTGGGTAGCTGGCTTTGATGGCGGCGATAATCAGCTGAATTCTGAAAAAGTGACCAAGCCTTCGCTGGCATTAATTGGCCATTTAAATTTTGTGCACCCTAATCGCGTGCAAGTGTTGGGCTGTGCTGAGATGGATTATTTAAATTCACTTAGCATTATTGCCATGCAACAAGCCATTGCCAATTTATACGCCACCGATTTAGCCGCTGTGGTGGTTGCAAACGGTGAAAAGCCGCCAAAAGAGCTGATGGCAGCCGCCGATAATCACCGAATTCCTTTGTTTACATCGCCCATGCAAAGCCCGCAATTAATGGATTTGCTCAGCCATTATTTAAAACAAACCATGGCCGAAACCACCAGTTTGCATGGTGTGTTTATGGAAGTGCAAGGCTTTGGCGTTTTAATTAAAGGTAACGCGGCTATTGGTAAAAGTGAATTAGCATTAGAGTTGATTACGCGCGGCCATCGTTTAGTGGCGGACGATATTAGCGATTTTTTTAAAATATCGCCCGAACGCATTGAAGGCCGCTGCCCAGAACTATTGCAAGATTTTTTAGAAGTGCGCGGCTTGGGCATTTTAAATATTCGCGCTTTGTTTGGCGATAACTCGGTTAAGCCAACCAAACCGCTGGATTTGATTATTCAGCTAGAGCTTGCTGACACGCAAAAGCCGCAAGATTTAGACCGATTAAGCGCCAAAATTAAGCACGAAATTGTGCTGGATGTGAATATTCCCAAAGTGATTATTCCGATTGCCGCTGGCCGCAATATTGCGGTATTGGTTGAAGTGGCGGTGCGTAACCATATATTATTACTGCGCGGCATTAACGCCACGCAACAATTTACCAAACGGCAAAAACAAATCATGTTAAAAGAAACTAAAAAGCATTAATTATGCAAATTATCATCGTCACAGGCCTTTCTGGTTCGGGTAAAAGTATTGTGCTGCGCGCTTTAGAGGACAATAATTTTTATTGCATTGATAACCTGCCGGCTACTTTATTGCCGCAAATTACCCAGCATTTAAATGCCACTAATCATGGCAAAATTGCTATTAGTATTGATAGCCGAAGCGCTGCGCTAGAAGCGTTGCCGCAAGCGATTGAATCGCTAAAAGCCGATGGTAACCAAGTGCAAGTGCTGTTTTTAGAGTCTGCCGTAGAAACCTTAGTAAAACGCTTTTCAGAAACGCGGCGCAAGCACCCATTAAGTAATGAAAACACCACCTTGGCCGAAAGCATTGCCAGAGAGCGCGATTTGCTAGCTGGTGTGGCAGCACTTGGTAACCATGTTGATACCAGCAATTTAAGCGCAAACGCATTGCGCAACCATGTGCGAGAGCTGATTTCGGCGTTGCAATTAACCTCCGAAACAGCGCATCCCAGTAAAGGCTTGGTTTTATTGTTTACCTCGTTTGGCTTTAAAAACGGCATTCCGTTAGATGCGGATTTTGTATTTGATGTGCGCAGCTTGCCTAACCCGCATTACGACCCCATTTTAAAACCATTAACGGGTAAAGATGCGGCGGTGCAGACGTTTTTGGCCAATCAACCCGCCGCCATTGAAATGCTGGCCGATATTAAGCATTATGTACAAAAATGGCTGCCCAGTTTTAATGCGGATAACCGCAGTTATTTAACAGTATCAATAGGTTGCACGGGCGGTCAGCACCGCTCTGTGTATTTTGTAGAACAATTGAGTGCGTATTTTAAACAACACTTTACTAACAACAATAAGCAACAAGTGATAATTCGACACCGTGAGTTAGACTAGATATATAAAGATTAAGCCTCTAAATATATCGTTTTTAAAAGGTAAAACAACAAAATGATTGGCATTTTGATTATCGCGCATGGCCAGTTAGGCGAAAGCTTAATTGAGTGCGCAAAACATGTGATGAATAAGCTGCCGCCGCAGTTGGCATCTATAGCGGTAAACACCAATGATGACCCAGCCGATGTGTTGCCGCAGGCGCAGGCCTTGGTTGAGCAATTGAATACGGGTGATGGCGTATTGGTGTTATCGGACATGTATGGCGCCACCCCTTGTAATGTGGTGATTAAATTATTATCGGGCAATAATGTAGAAGGCGTAGCGGGATTAAACCTGCCTATGCTAGTGCGCGTGTTAACCTATCGCAATGAACCCATTAAAAAAATTGTGGAAAAAGCCGTTAGCGGCGGACGCGATGGTGTGGTGCATTTTACAAAATCTGGCTGCGATCACCACAAGCAAACTTAATACGCAAATTTGAAAAAAACTTGAAAACAAACTAACAAGAATAGATAAAAATGATTAAACAAGACATTATCATCATTAACAAATTGGGCCTGCATGCCCGTGCCAGCACCAAATTAACGCAAACCGCCAGCCAATTTGCCGCCGAAATTTGGATAGAGCGCAACGGCCGCAAAGTAAACGCCAAAAGCATAATGGGTGTGATGATGTTGGCAGCCGCAAAAGGCTCAACCGTGACTATTGAAGCAAATGGTGAAGATGAAATGGCCGCGATGGCGGCATTAGAAGCCTTAATCAACAATTATTTTGGCGAGGGTGAATAAGCTTGGCTAATTCGCAGTCAGCAAACCAACCATCTGTGGCGGCTTCTAGCTTTAGCATCCACGGCATTGGCGTATCTAGCGGTATAGCCATTGGGCGCGCACATTTGGTTTCAAATGCATTGCTAGAGGTTGTGCATTATGTGTTGCCTGCGCATTTGGTGGATGACGAAATTACGCGCTTTGCGGCAGCAATTGTTACCGTTAAAAAAGAATTAGAAACCATTCAAAGCCAGCTGTCTAAAAATGCGCCGGCTGAAATCAGCGCTTTTATCAATACGCATTTGATGATGCTGGCCGATAAATCGCTATCCGAAATCCCCAAAGAGATTATCCGTAGAGAGCAATGCAACGCCGAATGGGCGATTAAGCAGCAAATGGATGATATTGTTGAGCAATTTGACGCGATTGAAGATGAGTACCTGCGTGAGCGCAAGCAAGACGTAGTGCAAGTGGTAGAGCGGGTAATTAAAGTGCTATTGGGTCATCCTAATCAGGCGCCAAATCAAGCTTCTAATCAACAATCAACAAAACAGCAATCAGTAAAACAGCAAGAAAACGCCACTATTTTGGTGGCGCACGATATTTCGCCAGCCGATGCGATTCAATTTAAGCAGCACCATTTTGCCGCGTTTATCACCGATGTAGGCGGCGTGACATCGCATACCGCTATTTTGGCACGCAGCTTAAATATTCCGTCTATTGTGGCGTTGCAGCGCGCACGCGATTTAATTGATGATAATGAGCTGATTATTGTAGACGGCAGCTTGGGTGTGGTGATTGTTAACCCAAGCAAAGAAATTTTGGCTGAATACAAACTGCGCCAAGAACAATGGGAGCTGGAACAGCAAAAATTACAACGCATTAAATCCACCAAAGCAGTCACCATGTGCGGCACCGCGATTGAGCTGCAAGCCAATATTGAGGTGCCCGAAGATGTGATTGCGGCAAAAGCAGCCGGCGCGACTGGTATTGGTTTGTACCGTACCGAATTTTTGTTTATGAACAAGCGCGAAATGCCAGATGAAGAAGAGCAATTTTTAGCGTATAAGCAAGTGGCTGAGGCCATGAAAGGCATGCCAGTCACTATTCGCACGCTGGATTTAGGTGCTGATAAGCAAATGAACCCAGACACTATTAGCAATTGCGCCAACCCCGCATTGGGCCTGCGCGCCGTGCGCCTATGTTTGAGCGAGCCGCAAATTTTTCTAACGCAATTACGTGCGCTTCTACGTGCTTCCAATTATGGGCATATCAAGATTTTAATCCCCATGTTGTCGACATTATCCGAGTTACGCCAAACCAAAATTTTGCTAGAGCGCGCAAAAGTCAGCTTGCGTAAACAGAATATTCCGTTTGATGAAAATATAGCGCTAGGCGGCATGATTGAAGTGCCAGCGGCGGCCATCAATGCCGAAGCGTTTGCCAAAGAGCTGGATTTTATGTCGATTGGCACCAACGATTTGATTCAATACACCTTGGCGATTGACCGCACTGATGACGCCGTTGCGCATCTTTATAACGCCTTGCATCCATCGGTTTTAAAGTTGATTTCGATGACCATTAAAGCGGGTGCCAAGCTGGGTAAATCGGTGGCGGTATGCGGCGAAATGGCGGGTGATGCCAAGCTGACCAAGTTGTTAATTGGTATGGGATTGCGCCAAATGTCGATGCATCCTAGCAATATTTTAAGTGTAAAACAGCAAGTTTTGCATAGCCAAATTACCCAGCTAAATGCCAATGCAAACAAAGTGTTAAGCAACACGGATCTGGAAAAAATTGAACTATTGGTTGCCAAATTTAATCTTCAATAAACAAAGTGCACATCTATAAACTCAACTTTGCGAGCATCCGCTTTGCGGATTGCCTGCTTAAACCATTACGTCGTCATACAGCGTTGCTCATAAAAAATAATTCCTTGCATATAAACATATGCGGCGTCATTATTTTTTAATCGCGCCTTGTCTGACTTAGAAATTTGAATTTATAGAAGCACCCTTAAAGGAAATAAAAATGAGTACAGAAATAATTGTCCCAAACAACGACGATAAAAACATTGCCACTGTTACGCATCTGGGCGGCACCGTTTTTTCGTTTATCCCCGCATTAATTGTGTGGATTCTTAAAAAGGACGATAGCGCGTACTTAGCCGACCAGTCTAAAGAGGCCTTGAATTTTCAAATTACAATGTTAATTGCGCAGTTTGTGGCGGGTATTTTGGTGTGGATTTTGATTGGTTTTGTGCTGATTCCGATTGTTTGGATTTTTAACGTTGTTTTTTGCATTATCGCCGCCATCTCAACTAGTAAGGGCGAAACGTATCGTTACCCGCTTTGCTTAAGATTGATTAATTAAAGGATTTACCGTGTCACAAAACCCATTATTGTTTTTTTCTGGCTTGCCCAAATTTGATGAAGTGAAACCAGCCAATATTAGCCCTGCCGTTGATAGCCTGATTGCAGAAGGCCGCGCCTTGGTTGAGCAACTTGCAACTAGTTCAGAAACGCCAACATGGGAAAATTTTGCACTTAAGCTAGAAGACCATAGTGAGAAATTGGCCCGTGCTTGGAGCCAAGTAGGGCACATGAATGCGGTAGTGAACAGCCCAGAATTGCGCGAAGCTTATAATGACAATTTGGCGAAGTTAACCGATTATGGCAGTGATATATCGCAAGATGAGCGTTTATACGAGAAATTCAAAGCAATTCAAGCCAGCAATAATTTTGCCCAATTAACGCCAACGCAACAAACCATTATTAACCATGAAGTGCGCGATTTTAAATTGGGCGGTGCCGAATTACCTGCCGATCAAAAAGTACGCTTTAAAACGGTGAGCGAAGAGCTTTCAAAATTGGGTTCTAAGTTTGAAGAAAACATTATGGATAACACCAACGATTTTAAATATATCGTTGAAAATGTGGCTGATTTAGCTGGCTTGCCAGAAGATGCGATAGAAGCGGCGGCAGATGCAGCTAAGAAGGATGAAAAAGCTGGTTATCAATTCAGTTTGCACTTCCCCTCGTATATGCCTGTTTTGCAGTATGCAGATAACCGCGCATTACGCGAAACGCTATATCGCGCCTACGCTACGCGCGCTTCAGAATTGAGTAAGCCTGAATGGGATAACACAGGTTTGATTAAAGATATTTTGAAACTCAAGCAGGAAGAAGCGCAAATGTTGGGCTTTAAAAACTTTGCTGAGTTGTCATTAGCCACCAAAATGGCCGATACGCCAAAACAAGTTACCGACTTTTTAGATACGCTTGCCCAGCGCGCTAAACCTTATGCCGAAAAAGATATGCAAGAGCTTGTGGCCTATGCCGCAAAGTTAGGCATTAACGATATGCAAGCTTGGGATGTAGCTTATGTGAGCGAAAAATTGCGTGAAGAAAAATATGCGTTTTCTGACCTTGAGGTAAAACAATACTTTCCTGAAAGCAAAGTGTTGGCTGG
Source organism: Methylotenera sp. (assembly GCA_046598525.1). Classification (GTDB taxonomy): domain Bacteria; phylum Pseudomonadota; class Gammaproteobacteria; order Burkholderiales; family Methylophilaceae; genus Methylotenera_A. Next base: position 59,097 of record JBKJIJ010000015.1, read on the forward strand.
CTTATTTAAAGTGGTTGAAACCATTTTTGGTGTGCAAGTACGCAAAGCGGAAGCACCGCTTTGGCATGCGGATGCGGCATTTTATGCCATCTCCGATAGTCAAAATAATCCAATCTCCTATTTTTATTTAGATTTGTACGCCCGCAACAATAAACGCGGCGGCGCATGGATGGATGAATGCATTACGCGCCGCAAAACGGCAGCTGGTATTGAGTTGCCAGTGGCTTATTTAACCTGCAACTTCTCTGCGCCAGTCGGTGGTAAACCAGCCTTATTCACGCATGACGAAGTGATCACCATGTTCCACGAATTTGGCCACGGCTTGCACCATATGCTCACCCAAGTAGACGATTACAGCGTTTCTGGCATTAAAGGCGTGGAATGGGATGCGGTGGAATTACCCAGCCAGTTTATGGAAAATTTCTGCTGGGAATGGGAAGTGCTGCGCCACATGACTGCCCACGTAGAAACTGGCGCGCAATTGCCGCGTGAGTTATTCGATAAAATGGTGGCGGCTAAAAACTTTCAAGCGGGCATGCAAACCGTGCGCCAAATTGAGTTTTCATTATTCGATATGCGCTTGCATGGCGAATTTGACCCAAATGGAAAGTTAACCGCGCTAGATTTAATCGAACAAGTGCGTGATGAAGTAGCCGTGGTAAGGCCACCAAAATGGAATCGTTTTCCTAATAGCTTTAGCCATATTTTTGCAGGCGGCTACGCGGCGGGTTATTACAGCTACAAATGGGCAGAGGTTTTATCGGCCGATGCTTACAGCCTGTTTGAAGAAATGGGCACGCTATCTATTGAGGCAGGTAGCCGCTTTAAAAATGAGGTGCTGGCCAAAGGTGGTAGCCGCCCAGCCATGGAATCATTTGTGGCGTTTAGAGGTAGGGAGCCGAGTTTGGATGCGTTATTGCGTCACAACGGCATGAGTAATTAATTAACTTAAAATGATAGAAGGTTTGTTTTTTTTAAAACAAACCTTCTATTGCAGCCAAATTTAATTAAATTAAATGACTTAAGCTTTCCGGGCCAAACACTTCTCTGTGAATTTTGGCAGGATTAATGCCTAACTCCAAAAGCCCTTTCCACTGATCATCCATAAAACCTTGCGGGCCGCAAATATAGTATTCGGCTTCACTGTTTTTATATTCAAATTCGTTATCTTTTGATTTGCTTGAAAACGTTTCGACCAAATTCATTTTACCATTTGTTACGCCAGCCTCAATTTCACTTTTATCGTTTAAATACAGCGCGTTATGCAGATGCGGCATTGAAGCTTTGGCTAAGTCAACATCTTGCTGATGTGATAAATGCAGCCTAGAACGCGCAGCGTGCACAAACAACACAGGGCGATTTGGATTTTCTTGCGCAAGGCTATTCAGCATTGAAATCATTGGCGTAATGCCAACACCGGCTGAAATTAAACCGATAGGGTGATTGGCTGAAATATCCGGCGTAAAATTGCCATAAGGATGGCTAACATCTAACTTATCCCCAACCTGCACATGTTCATGCAACCAATTTGAAAATTTGCCTTCTGGCTTAAGTTTGTCAGCTATTTCGCGCTTAACTGAAATGCGATAGCTATTTTTATTTGGCGCATCGGATAAGCTATATTGGCGCAATTGCCTAAGCAAAATATCATCAAAAAAGTTGGCAATGCTTATGTATTGACCTGGTTTAAAATTAGGTAGCGTTTGGTTTTCCGGCGCTTGCAAGGTAAACGAAACAATATCGGTGCCTTGTTGCTCTTTTTTTACCACCGTCAATTGCATCCAGCTATCGGCTTCAAAACCTGTGGCTTGATAAAGGCGCGCTTCGGCAGAAATTAATTCGCCTGCCAGCAACCAGTAAGCTTCATCCCAAGCGGCTATCAATTCAGGTGTGGCGGCATCGCCCAGCACCTGTTTAATGGCGCCAAGCAAGAAACGCCCAACAATTGGATAATGCGACGGTTTAATGCCAATCGAAACATGCTTATGCACAATGCGCTCAATTACTGGCGTTAAGGCCGCCGCATTTTCAATATTAGCGGCGTAAGCAAACACGGCAGAAGCCAATGATTGTTGTTGTGAGCCGTTGGCTTGATTGCCTAAATTAAACAGATTATTTAGCTCAGGATGCGCAGTAAGCATGTTTTTATAGAACGCCGTGGTAATGGCTAATCCATGCTCGCGCAACACAGGCACGCTGGCATCAATATAAGGTTTTGCTGTTGCTGATAACATTACTTCTCCAAAGTTGCAGTTAAAATACAACTTAAAATTTAAAAAAATACACTCGCCTGAGTGTAGTAAAAAATAAGCGTAGTTTAGTGATTAAATAAACTCACGCAGCCCTGTCTTTTAATTGCGCCTGAAAACGCTGGTGCAGGTGAATCACGGCTGATTGCGTTTTTTGGTTGACCACATCTGCCAATGTAAATCGGTTCATATGCGCATAAAAAACCTTCAAACCCGTATCTAATACCTCTTTAAGATGGCATTGTCCTTTTAGGACACAAGGCGGTTTGCTACAATCAACCAAGGAAGAAGTGTTTTCCAACTCCTGCAAAACATCCCCCAACTTTAACTGGTCAGATTGCACGCCAAGGCGCAAACCGCCGTTTCTGCCGCGGGTAGCTAAAACCCAACCTAGCTTATTTAAGCGGGTAACCACTTTAATTAAATGATTACGCGGCACATTAAACTGATCGGCAATTTCGTTGATTGTTACTGGGATTAAGCGATCATGCTGCGTCAGATACATCAGCACGCGAAAGCTTAAATCGGTAAATTTGGTTAATTGCATTTGCTTATACTATATATGTTACATATTACATGCAACATATATTTTTAATCATAGGCCAAGCCAGGTTCTAACGTGCACTTGCAATAAGGCAGCTTGAATAACAAGTTGCCCAGCCTAAAAATGGCTTAGCCATTCCTGTAGGCTTTCTACCACTTGGTGGCAGTTTTCTCTTACAAACTCACTTGGTTGCAATAAATCGGGTACCACCACCACTTTTAAACCAGCGGCAATGGCGGCACAGGCGCCGGTTTCGCTGTCTTCAAATGCGATGCATTCGCCAACGCTTAAACCCAATTTTTTAACAGCAAGTAGATAAATATCAGGATTCGGCTTGCCATTTGATACTTCTTGCCCACTGGTCACATGGCTGAAAAAATCCAGCACGCCTACTTGGCCTAAACGCTGGGTAATATGATGGGTGGGGGAAGATGAAGCCACGCTGCAAATAATATTGTTGGCTTTGTAATATTGCAGCAATTCTAGCGCGCCTTGTTTTAGCGGAAAGTGATGATGGCGCTCAGCTAAGCGCGTATCCAACCCTTGCATGACGCGATTGAAATTTTCTACACCGTTTAATTGTTCAATCATTCTGTTGGTTGAATCGGGCCCTGCGCGGCCAATTAGCTGGGTGTATTGCGCTTGGGTGTAAGTAATGCCAATCTCAAATGCAGCGGCAATGCAGGCTTGCATAATGATGCGCTCAGAATCAATTAACAGCCCATCCATATCAAATATTGCTGCTTTAATCACGTTTGTTGTGCCCAAAAAAGGTGTGACTTTAGCACATAAATTTTCGCTGATATTTAACGATTATTTGTCATGCCATTTAATTAACATCATCCGTGATTCTGAGCTTTGCGAAGAATCCAACTGCACTACAAATACAAACTGCTGGATTCTTCGCAAAGCTCAGAATGACGGAGTTTGTTAATGTGTTTAAAAAAAGTAGGCCATAACGTAAACAAGCACGTATCAATCCAGCCAATTTTTATGCATGCTAAAATACGCCTAATTATTTTAGGAGTTGCGCTGTGAAATTAGCCACATGGAATGTGAACTCGTTAAATGTGCGTTTACCGCATGTCCTGGATTGGTTGCGTGAAAATCCAATTGATGTGCTTTGTTTGCAAGAAACAAAGCAGGAGGACAGCAAGTTTCCTTATGAGGCGTTAAAAGAGGCTGGCTATCATGCGGTGCATGCAGGCCAAAAAACTTATAACGGCGTGGCGATTTTAAGCCGCCATGCAATGGCAGATGTAGAGCGCGGAATCTTTAATTTAGAAGATGAGCAGCAGCGGGTGATTAGCGCGACTATTAACGGCATACGTGTTGTTTGTGTGTATATCGTGAATGGTCAAGCGGTGGATTCTGATAAATACGCTTATAAAATGCGCTGGCTGGATGCGTTAACCATTTGGCTGACGGAAGAGCTGAAAAAATACCCTAATTTGGTGTTGTTGGGTGATTACAATATTGCGCCGGAAGACCGCGATTGTCATGATCCAGCGGCTTGGGTTGGGCAGATATTAGTTTCGCCACGTGAGCGTGAGGCATTTCAGCGGTTAACCGCTTTAGGCTTGCATGATAGCTTTCGGTTATTTGAGCAAGCGGATAAAAGCTTTACGTGGTGGGATTACCGCATGATGGGTTTTAGGCGCAATTTTGGTATGCGCATTGACCATATTTTGGTGAGCGATGCACTTAAAAGTAAGTGTGAGAGTTGCGTAATTGATAAAGCACCGCGCAAGCTAGAACGGCCTTCTGACCATACGCCAGTAATTTTAACGCTTAATAATTAGTTAACAAATTTACTAGATTCCGTGCCAAGCACGTAATCAAAATAAGTATTTAAAATTTGATTCTTAGCCTTTAATTTTAATACCTAATTGCTTTAATTTACGATACAAATGCGTGCGCTCTAAGCCAGAAATTTCGGCTAATTTGCTCATATTGCTGTTAATTAACTTCATATGATGCTGAAAATAATAGCGCTCAAAATCATCTCGCGCCTCGCGCAATGGTTGCACAAGCTCAACGGTTAATGCTTGTGCGGCGGCGGGCTGTGTTGCTTCACTAACGGTAAATTGTTCTAGCACCCGCGTTACATCATCAAGCGTAATTTTGTCGCTAAGGCTGCTTAACATGGCGTTTTGCACCACGGCTTCTAACTCGGCCAAATCACCTGGCCAATCGGCATTTCGTAATGCATTTAAGGCAGCCACATCAAAGCTTTTGTAATCCGCGCCCGATGTTTCACCCAATAAACTCGCCATTGCGCTGGCTAAATCGGGAATATCTTCTTTGTGATCGTTTAGCGCGGGCACTTTTAACGTGCTTTGCGATAAGGTTTGAAATAAGTTGTAATCAAATTGGGTGTTTTCGCCCAATTGAGATAAGTTAAACGCGCTGGCACAAACCACGCGCGCTTGATATTTATCTGCTTTTGCTAATAAAAGTTGCAGGCCCTTTTGTTCGGTTTTTTGCAAAGCGGCTACTTCTTCAATAAAAACAACGCCATCGCGCGCATATTCTAAAATTTCTAATGGCGCGTTTGCCAGCTTATCGTATTCGGATATGCTTACCCAGGGCGTGCCAGCCACATGCAAAAAGCGCGCGCATAGTTCTACACTGCCGCCTTTTTTGCCGATTAATAATAAGGCATTTTTAGTGCGTGATATTTGTTCTAAACGTTGCTTTAGTTCGTTAATCACAATGCTTTTGCCAAAGCTGGATAAATTCATTTCGGTTTTTGGCAGATTTTCGGCATGTTTTAACGCTGCCATCACGGTTTTTAGCAGCTTTTGTAACGCAATCGGTTTTTCTAAGAAATCAAAAGCGCCAATTCGGGTGGCTTCTACCGCCGTATCAATCGTGCCATGGCCAGACATCATCACCACTGGCATGGTCAGTAAGCCAGCATTGCCCCATTCTTTTAATAGGCTAATACCATCGCAATCCGGCATCCAAATATCCAGCAACACTAAATCAGGGCGCTGTTTTAAACGCGCATCTCTAGCAGCCTGTGCATTTTCTGCCAAGGTAATATGGTGGCCTTCGTCCTCTAAAATGTCTCTTAACAACTCGCGAATGCCTATTTCGTCATCCACCACTAAAATATGTCGTGATGCCATGCTTATACTGTCCTTACTAATTTTTGTTAATTGTTGCCGTTTAAATTGTATGTTTGATACTTTAGGCTACATCTATATTGTGCGCTATATTTTTGTGTTTTAACTAACCTGTTTAAAGCGGTAAAATAATGGTGACACTTGCACCACCCGCTGGATTATTTTCAATTTTAATTTGGCCTGCATGCTCATCCACCATTTTTTTAACAATGGCCAAGCCTAAGCCGGTGCCATGCGCTTTGGTGGTGACATAAGGCTCATAAGCATGCGAAATAATAGCGGCCGGAAACCCTTGGCCATTGTCTTTTACCACCAATTTAATGGTGGATTCATTAAAGCTGGTTTGCACCAAGATTTCTGGATGATGAATCGCTGGCGAACCATCAGATGGTATTAGAGCGTCTTGCGCGTTTTGCATTAAATTATGCAGCACCTGGCGTAACATGGTGGCATCGCCCAAAATGTCCGGCATGTTTGGCATTAAATCGTACTTAATATGCACACTATCGCTGGCCTGATTTAACGCTGATTTATCAGCATCAATCATTTCATCTCGCGCATTTTCATCTCGCGCATTTTCATCGCGTGCAATTTCATAAAGTGCAGCAACATCGCGAATTAGCTGATTAATATTTAGTCGCGTTAGATTGGCCGAAGGGGCGCGCGCATATTCGCTAAACTCGTTCACCATGGTTTTCATAGCACTTACTTGGTTAACAATGGTATCGGTGGCGCGTTGCAGCATGGTGGCATCGGCGGTGTTTAATTTGGCACTTAATTTATGCTGCAAACGTTCGGCCGAAAGTTGAATTGGCGTGAGCGGATTTTTGATTTCATGCGCAAGCCTGCGCGCCACTTCACCCCAAGCCGCATCGCGCTGGGCTTGCACCATGGTGGTTACATCATCAAACACCACCACAAACCCGTTATCGCCACTGCCAGCGCCATTATCGTTTGGCAAGCGCGTTGCCTTTACTAATAACAGCTGCCTGCCTTGCGGATGCACAATTTCAATTTGGCGAGATAACTCTGTTTTGGCCAAATCTTTAGTCTTGGTCAGCTCAAAATGGCTTTGTACAATACTTATAAATTCGGCCAGAAAAGCCTGATCTTCACTGATTTTAGTAAATTGCTGATTTTCGAATTGCGCTAAATTTAAGCCCAAAATGGTGCTGGCGGTTAAGTTGTAGGTGCGCAATTCGCCTTTTTCATTAATGGCCAACACGCCAGAAGACAAATGCGCCAAAATGGTTTCAAGATAGCTGCGCGCCGCCTCAACCCTAACGCGGTTTCTTTCAGACGCTTTAGTGGCATCGTTTAGCTGGCGCGTCATGCTGTTAAACGATTTCACCAAAATGCCCAGCTCATCTTTGCCGTGTTCTGGCAGCATAGAGCTGTAATCGCCGCTGGCAATGGCGCGCGTGCCTTCAGCCAGCACGGTTAGCGGCTGCGTAATGCGTCGGCTTAATAAAAAGGCAATGGCCAATGCCGATAACATCGCCAACATTAATACCAGCGTCAGCGTTAACGCAAATACATCTTTAAGCGAATTACGGCTGTAAGAAAGCTCTTGATAATCGCGATATACATCTTGCACCGCCTCTGCTGTGTTTGATAGCGATTTAGGCACAGGCTGCAATAATTGCAAAATGCGTGTTTCACCGGCTAAATCTTGCGAATTGACCGGCGCTAAAACGCGTAAATACAAACCTTTATTAGGTATTGGCTCAATTTTGCCGTAAACACGGCTTTGGGCTTGGCGCAATTGCGGAATGCTTGGTAGCTCGGGTAAGAAACTAGTGGCATCACTGCTAGAAACCGAAATAATGCGGCCTTGCGGCGTGAGTAATGTGGCGTCTTGAATGCCCGATTTTTCGCGTAAATCGTTCAAAATGCTGTAATGACTGCGCGCGGGTAAAAAAGCCAAGCTGGTCGCCATGTTTTCGGCTTTTTCTTCTACCTCTTGCAGCATAATATCTAGGGCGCGCTGCCCTAAACTTAAGCCGCCATCTAGCGCCGATTCTACTTTGACGTTAAACCAAGATTCGATAGAGCGCGTTAAGAAATTAACGCTAACCAAGTAAACGATTAAGCCCGGAATAATCGCCATTAACGCAAACGTGCCCAAAAGGCGCAAAGTTAAGCGGCTACCCATCACGCCAGATTTAATTTTTTTGTATAAATGCCACAGCTGAATGCCGATAAGAATCACCAAAACGCCTGCTAAAGCAATGTTCAAATACAGCAGAATTTTGTAATAATCGCTTGCGGTGGCTGTGTTGGCGCTAGCCAGTGAAAGTAAGTACAGCAGCACCACGCCCAACGCTACACTTGCAAATACAATATATCTCATCAGTTAAATGGGCTAGAAACTCATTTGAGTTCTTTGTTGCCAGATTCTTTAGTAGGGATTTCTTTGCTTGGTGACTCTTTATTGCTAGGCTCTTTAAGCGACAAATCTTTAAGTGACCACTCAAATTTTTGTGAGCTTAAATTCCATTTCTCAGAAGAAATAGCATCTACCTGAATGGCTTTTGGCAATTTGGTTTGATCTAAGCGCACTAACAACGCCGCATTGTAAGGCTCATTTTTTTCAATCAGCGTTTTATCCAGCACTTTCCAATCGCTAATCAACATCAGCTCTTGTGCCGCTTCAGCTAATGATTCAAACGATTTTTGGTGCGCCCCGCGTGTGACTAAATATTGGCGGCTAAGCGCGTGGTAACTAAGTATCACGCTGCGCGATGCCGTAATAATTTCATCATCAAACCAATATTTGCGCGGCTTTACAATTTGAAATTCGGTTAAAAAATGCAGTGGCACGCCTTTGTTAACGGCCGCTTCAATCGTGTCATCAAAGCTTACTTCTACATCGGCCGAAAGCGCATAATAATCATCAATTGCTTGTAATTCGGCCTGTTTAATATCAATACTGCTGCTGGCGGCAAACGCAATTGTACACACGCTAATCAGCGAAAAAATAGCGCTTAAACGGATACCGTTAAGCAGCTTTTTGTAATAGCGCGTAAAAAAGGCCATCGTGCAGACTGTTGGGAATAAGTTGACCATGTGCGCACTGAATATTTTGGTGATGTTCATTGGTCAGATTAAGGGGCAGTTGTGTCGCATCAGGGTTTTTAAGTAAAAAAGCGTCAATTTGTTGTTGATTTTCTTCATTAAAAATCGAACAAGTAACGTAGAGTAATTTACCGCCTTTTGCTAATAATTGCCACAAATTAGCCAAAATTAACGATTGCTGGCTTGCAAATGATGCAATATCCGATTCGCGGCGCAACCATTTAATATCCACATGCCGCCGCACAATGCCCGATGCCGTGCATGGCACATCGGCCAAAATGCGCTCAAAAGCTTGGCTGGCTTGCCAATTAGCGGCATCGCCTAATTGTAAATCAGCGCTTAAATTCAAGCGGTTTAAGTTGCTTTCTACGCGGTCTAAACGGCTGGCATCATTATCCAGCGCCGTTAATGTTGTGTCATTAAGCTCTAAAATATGCCCCGTTTTGCCACCCGGTGCGCAACACGCATCTAAAACTGTCATGCCAGCTTGCACATCCAGCAAGCCAGCGGCTAATTGCGCGCCATAATCTTGTACCGAAACCACGCCATCGGCAAAACCGGGTATTTTTTCAACAGGAATCGGCTGCTCTAAAATCACCGCGTATTCGCCCACTTGGCTGGCCACAATATCTTGGCGCGCCAGCAATTGCACATATTCTTTAGCGCTGGTTTTTTGCGCATTTACACGCAAAGTCATGGGTGGATGCGCATTACCCGTGGTTAAAATGCTTTGCCAAGTAGCTGGATATTGAGCTTTTAGCTTATTAATCCACCATTGCGGGTAAGAATAAGTCGCCACTTCATTGTTTTTTGCATCAGCCAGCAATTGTTGGCTTAATGCGTCTTTTTGACGTAAAAAATTGCGCAAAACGCCGTTAACCAAGCCTTTTGCCCAACGCTGCTTGGCATAACTGGCCGCCTGCACCGCCTGATTCACCACCGTAAAATCATCCGCTTTATCATGCAGTAACTGATAAATCGCCACCAACAAAAGCGCGGTAATATGCTCATTACTTAGCGGTTTTTCTAGCAGCTTAATCAAGTAAACATTCACTTCGCCATAAAAACGCAGCGTGCCATAACTTAAATCCGCCGCCGCCCCGCGTTGCTGTGGCGTGGCACTTGGGTAAGATTTAAGCGCATCTGGCAACGCCAACGTTAGGTTGCGGCCAGATAATACGTCAGAAACTGCAATGGCAGCGATTTGTTGGGAAATATACAAAATGACTTTCTAAAAAACTTTAACTAAACAAATATAAAGCGCATGTATTCAGTTGAATACCCAGCATTTTAAAACAATTTTTTAATGCACGATTTTTTAATAAACAAAATCTTTCAACTGACTAATTTTTTTAATATTCTTAGCGCTGACTTTGCCTTAAACACGGTTGCCCAGTAATAATGAATAATAGGCGTGGGTGCAAGCGTTACTTGCTTTTCAAATGGCTGTGTCACTTTCCAAACACAACGCAAACCTGCCGCAAAAATCGCAAAATCACCTTTTTTAATCAACACGCTTTGGCTTGAGTTATCGGGCGTCACCCAAACCTCACCTTTTGTCACATAAATCGTTTCTTGTTCAGGAAACTGCCAAACAAACGTTGAAGGTTCCTTCTTCCAAGTCAACCAGCTCGAAACCTTGAGCGCCGCCACTTTTTCTTGGCTAATCTGACGCTCAACAATGATGCTATTAACGGGTGGATTTTGATTTACCAAAAACACGAACAAAAGCAAAAGTATGCTGCAAGCTATAGCCAAACGAGATATATTTTTATTCATAATAAAGCTCAATACTTAAATACTAATTTTAATAATTAGCGGCCATAGCCATCAATCGTGCCACACGCTCTTCAGTTTGCGGATGCGTGCTAAACAAACCTTTTAAGCCTGCGCCAGAAAGTGGGTTAATAATCATCATTTGCCCTGTTTCTGGGTGCGCTTCAGCGGTTTCATTTGGGATTTTGTGCGCGTAGTTGTGAATTTTTTCTAATGCGCTGGCTAAGGCTTTTGGGTCTTTGCTAATTTGAGCGCCCATTTTGTCGGCTTCAAATTCGCGGCCGCGTGAAATAGCCATTTGAATCAAGCTGGCGGCCATTGGCGCTAAAAACATCATTAAGATGCCAATAATTGGGCTGCTACGCTCACCGTCTCTATTACCGCCGCCAAAGAACATGCCAAATTGCGCGATGGAAGCAATGGCACCCGCCATAGTGGCGGAAATCGTTGAAATCAGCGTGTCACGGTTTTTAACGTGCGCCAATTCATGCGCCATTACGCCACGCAATTCGCGCTCCGTTAAAATTTGCATAATGCCAGCGGTGGCGGCAACGGCGGCGTTTTCTGGGTTGCGGCCTGTGGCAAACGCATTGGGTTGATTTTCATTCATCACATACACTTTTGGCATGGGCAATTCGGCGTTTTGCGCTAACTCTTTCACCATATTGTAGTAATTGCGAAATTGGCCATCGCCATAGTTGTTTTCTGGCGTTACTTCTTGCGCGCCATACATTTTAAGCACGGCTTTATCAGAGAACCAATAGGCGTAAACATTCATGCCAGCGGCAAATAAAAGCGCAATCAGCATGCCAGTACCACCGCCAACAGCCGCGCCCACCGTGCCAAACAAGGCGACAATGGCCGCCATTAAAATAGAGGTTTTTAACCAGTTACCAAACATATTAATCTCCTAACGTTTAAACACGCGCAAATGGCATGTCGTTTAACTCAACTCAATGAACATAATATGCTGTTGATTCGCTTTAAATTCAAGCACTAATGACGCATTTAGCTAAAAAATTCACCTAATTTAACATGTTGACCTTGCGCAAATTGTTGAGCCGTTTGGCGTTTGCCGCCTGGCATTTGCAGCTCATGGATGGCTAAAATAGCTTGCCCGCAAGCCACTTGAATTTGGGCGCCAAGCGCAATAATTTCACCTTGAACACTATCAGCCGTTAGATTTAAACTAGACGATTCAATTAAACCAGTTGCAAACCAAATGCGGCAGGTTTCACCCCTAAATTGCGCCGTTGCCACAGGAAAAGGATTAAAGCCGCGCACTTGGCGTGAAATTTCAAGCGCCGATTTAGCCCAATCAATCGCTGCTTCGGCTTTTTCTAATTTGTGCGCGTAGGTGACTAGGCTTTCATCTTGAGTTGCAGAAGCCAGCGCGCCTGTTTCACTTAAGGTTTGCATGGCTTGCACCATTAATTCGGCACCTATACTACTTAATGCGTCATGCAAAGTTTGTGTGGTGTCCGTATCCGTAATCGGCACAACGCCTTTGCTTATCATGGCGCCAGCATCTAAAGCAGGCACTACTTCCATAATCGTCACGCCTGTTTCAGTGTCGCCAGTCAGCAAGGCACGATGAATCGGCGCCGCACCACGCCAGCGCGGCAATAGGGATGCGTGAATGTTGTAGCATCCAAACTTGGGTAGATTTAAAACAGTGGTAGGAATAATCAAGCCGTAAGCCGCCACAATCATTACATCGGCTTGCGTGGCAGCAATTTCGGCTTGCACTTCATCTGGCTTAAGCGATGATGGCTGAAAAACGTTTAAATAGTGTTGCAGCGCCAATTGCTTAACTGGGCTGGCTTTAAGCTGCATACCGCGCCCAGCGGGGCGATCTGGCTGGGTCAGCACCATCACAATTTGATGCCCAGCCTTAATTAAAGCGGCCAGCGCGGGTACGGCAAATTCAGGCGTGCCTGCAAAAATAATGTTCATGGTTTTTTAATAGTGTTTTGGCTAAGAAAAGTGACTATCGATCGCGCAGCAATTTAGTCATTTTGGTTTTAATGCGATTGCGTTTAAGTGGTGATAAGTATTCTACAAATACTTTACCCAGCAAATGGTCCATTTCATGCTGAATGCACACGCTTAATAAGCCTTCTGCCTCTAATTTAAACGGTTTGCCTTGCTTATCCAGCGCCTCAACGGTGATTTTTTCGGCACGCGTTACGCTTTCGTACACGCCGGGCACCGATAAACAGCCTTCTTCATAATCTTGCAAGCCGCTTTTGGCCACAATTTTAGGATTAATAAACACCTGTAATTTGTTTTGCTCTTTGCTGGTATCAATCACAATCAGTTGAATGTGCTCATTCACTTGGGTTGCCGCCAAGCCAATGCCCGGCGCGTCATACATGGTGTCTGCCATGTCATCAATTAATCGGCGAATGTCCGCATTCACCTCTTTAATAGGCTTAGCCACCGTGTGCAAGCGCGGGTCAGGATAATTTAGTATATTCAATAGTGCCATATTCGTTAAATCTTTAAAGTGTTGTCATGTGTATACAACCAGCATTGTAAAAATGTTTCAATTTTGCTAAAAAGCTTGATTGTTGAATGAATTACGTGATAAATTTAATGCAATTTCGCGGATGCTTACTCTTATTTTTAGCCGCTTTTTGACCGAGGTCATGCAATGAATAAACGCATTATAACGCTGCTAGTGCTTGCTTGCTTAAGCTTGAATGTAAATGCTGATGTAATTCAGCTACAAAAAAACCATCCTGAGCGCCATGTTGTTGTAAAAGGCGATACATTATGGGGCATTTCAGGCCGGTTTCTAAAAGATCCTTGGCAATGGCCAAAAGTGTGGCGCATGAATCGCGAGCAAATCAAAAATCCACACCTAATTTACCCTGGCGATGTGGTGGTTTTAGACACCAGCAGCGGCTCACCACGTTTAAGGTTATTGCATGAAACCGTTACTTTAAGCCCGGGCGCGCGTATTGAGCCATTAGAAAAAGAAGCGATTTTTACCATTGCGCCAAATATTATTGGCCCATTTTTAAGCCAACCTTTATTAATTGAAAACGGTAAATTAGATCTAGCGCCACGTATTATCGCCGGCCAAGAAAACCGCGTGGTGTTAAGCCCAGGCACGCGCGTTTATATTAATAGCATTAAAGAAGGCCAAGGCACACACTGGAATATTTACCGCCCGGGTGAGTTATTAAGAGACCCAGATACAGCAGAAGTGCTAGGTACAGAGGCGATTTACTTAGGCGACGTGGATATTGCGCGTTATGGCGACCCTGCCACAGGCGATATTGTAAGAGCCAAAGAAGAGATTTTTGCTAAAGACCGATTAGTGGTTTCGCCCGATGAATTTAAAAGCAGTTTTGTGCCGCATGCGCCAGATACGCAAATTTCTGGCCGCATCATTCGTATTTACGGCGGTGTTGCCGAAGGCGGCCCAAATACCGTGGTGTCAATCAACCGCGGTAAAAACGATGGCTTAGAAGAAGGTCATGTGTTGGCAATTAGCCGATATGGCCGCGTCATTGTAGATCCTGAGTATAAAGATTCGGCTGCTAACAAAGTGGCGGCAGAAGATAAAAAGCTAAAAGAATTAAACTTTGATGTAAAAACCGATGCTAACGGCAAAAAGATTGTCAATTTTGAAAAAGCACCTACTCAAACTAAATTGGTGCTTAAGCCGGGCCAAGTCAAATTGCCAGATGAGCGTGTGGGCTTAATGATGGTATTCAGAACGTTTGACCGCGTTTCTTACGCGCTGATTATGAATACTTCAGACGCGATTTACACCGCAGATTCTGTGCATACACCTTAACAAGAACCTTAATATACAAAATGCAAAACAAAGTCAACATTGAAGATTCTGATGTTGCGCTTTGGTTGTCATTAAATCAAACCGTAGGTTTAGGCAATGCAGGTATTTGCCAGCTATTAGCTAAATTTGGCTCACCAGAAGCCATCTACAGCGCTACAAGCTACCAGCTGCGCGAAGTAGTAGATGAAGCGACAGCGCAAAAAATTCTAAACGGCTTAAATGTAGAAGCAATCAGGCCAACGCTTGATTGGCTAAAAAAAGACAATACACATGTGATTACGCTGGCTGATAAGGCGTATCCTCAAGCGTTATTAGAAATTAGTAACCCACCCGTTGTATTGTACGCCATTGGTCATACACACTGGTTAAATGAGCCCTGCATTGCCATGGTGGGTAGCCGTAGCAGCACGCCGCAAGGTGATAAAAATGCAGAAGACTTTGCAGAAAGCTTATGCAACCACGGTGTATGCGTAGTGAGTGGAATGGCGCTGGGAATAGACGGCGCTGCACATCGCGGCACCTTTAAAAGCGTGGGTAAGAATGAAGGCGCAACTATTGCCGTGGTGGGCACAGGCTTAGATATTGTCTACCCTTCACGCCATCGCGATTTGGCGCACAAAATTGCAGAGCGCGGTTTAATCATTTCGGAGTTTACTTTAGGCACACCCTCAAAAGCGCAAAATTTTCCAAGAAGAAATCGTATTATCAGCGGTTTAAGTTTAGGCTGTTTAGTGGTTGAGGCCAATATCGATAGCGGCTCATTAATTACCGCGCGTTTAGCAATTGAGCAAGGCCGCGAAGTGTTTGCAATACCGGGTTCGATTCATTCGCCAGTTGCTAAAGGCTGCCACCAGCTGATTAAGCAAGGTGCCAAGCTGGTTGAAAATACCGCCGATATTTTAGAAGAATTAAAAAATATGTTAACAAACGTTAGCCCAATGGGGCTAATGACCCAAATGGGGGGTAATGCCCCAGAACCGAATACAGTGCTGGATTGGATGGGTTTTGACCCCATTGATTTTGAAACGGTATTAAGCCTTTCTGGATTGACTATAGACGGGCTTTCCGCCATGCTGATGGTAATGGAACTAGAAGGCAAGATTACGACCTTAAACGGTGGCAAATATCAACGGCTTATTTAGTTGAGATGTCGGCTGTGTTTAGATTCCAAATTGTTTAGGAGATGCTATGTTTGAAGTGTTGGTATTCATGTTTGAAAATTATTTTGCACACCATGCAATGCCAGATGCCGATGTGATGGGGCAAGAGCTGTCTGCTGCAGGATTTGAACAAACGGATATTGATGGTGCGTTTGATTGGTACGATGAAATGAAATACCGGTTAACGCAGCCCGATATCCAGTATTCACATCAATACTCTGGTATGCGCGTATTTTCTGAAACAGAGCTTAAAAAAATTAATACAGAAAGCATTGGATTTGTGATGTTTTTACAGCAAGCCAATGTGATTAACGACATGGAACGCGATTTGATTGTGGACCGCGCGATGGCGTTAAAACAACAAGAAATTACAGTAGAAGAAATGCGCTGGATAACAATGATTGCCTTGTGGAATGAAGGCCGCGAAAAAGATTATTTGTTTGTTGAAGATGCGTTTTTTAATCCACGCGGATTAACGATTCACTAAAAAATAAAATCGATAGAAAAAAATCGCGATTAATTCTAATCGCGATTCTCAATTTTCAAACTAACTTTTAACCTCTAAGTCGTTTATATTTAAAGTTATTTAATCTTTAAATTATCCACAATTTTTGAAATAGTACCTGCTTGATTCAATGTGTAAAAATGCAAGCTAGGCACACCGCCAGCCAACAACGTTTCACAAAGCCCACTCACCACATCCACACCTAAAGCACGTAACGATGGCAAATCGTCAGCGTAAGCTTCTAAGCGCAAACGTAACCAACGCGGAATCTCTGCGCCACAAACGCCTGAAAATCGGGCTAATTGGGTGTAGTTGTAAATCGGCATAATGCCCGGCACAATCGGAATCGTAATGCCATCTTTTACACAGCTATCCACAAAGCTAAAATAAGCATCGGCATTGTAAAAATATTGCGTAATGGCCGAATCCGCGCCTGCTTCTACTTTGCGTTTAAAGTTGGCCATATCTTTGGCGGCCGATAATGCTTCTGGGTGAAACTCAGGGTAGGCGGCCACTTCTAAATGAAACCAATCGCCGGTTTCTTGGCGAATAAAACTGACTAATTCATTAGCATATTTAAAATCGCCAACACTCACTTCGCCAGATGGTACATCGCCACGCAAAGTGACTAAACGCTTAATACCTTTGGCTTGATACCCACTTAATAACTCACGAATTTCTTCTTTGCTAGAAGAAATACACGAAATATGCGGTGCCGCCTGGTAGCCTTCGGCTTGAATTTCAAATACGGTTTCTTTGGTGCGGTCGGTGGTAGAACCACCTGCACCAAACGTTACCGAAAAAAACTCAGGCTTATATTGCGCAAGTTGTGCACGTGTTTCGCGTAAGTTGGCGATACCTTCTGCCGTTTTGGGCGGAAAAAACTCAAAACTTAATGGAATATTGTTTAACATTTTTAATCGTCTTATTTTTTATCAACCACAATCGCGCTTAAAATCCACGAAATAATACTGTAAACAATGGCGCCAATAATACCCGCCATAAAGCTGGTTACATCAAAACCTTGCAACACATAGCCTGCCAGCCAAAACAGCAAGCCATTGATGACAAATATAAATAAACCCAGCGTAATGATGGTCACCGGTAACGTGAGAATCAATAAAATAGGCTTAATTAAAATATTAGCCAAGCCAATAACCGCTGCCGCGATTAAGGCCGACATGAAGCTAGACACATGAATGCCAGGTACCAAATACGCCACAGCCAATAAAGCCAGCGCGCTTAACAACCATCCAATCAACAATTTCATGTGTCTGCTCCTAAGATTAAAGTTTAATAACGATATGTTTCTGGCTTAAATGGACCATCTTGCGATACGCCAATATAAGCGGCTTGTGTTTCACTTAAACGCGTCAATTGTGCGTTTAATTTTTTCAATTGCAACACAGCCACTTTTTCATCCAAGTGTTTTGGCAACACATAAACGCCTACAGGATAATCGGCTTGACGTGTAAATAACTCAATTTGTGCAATGGTTTGATTAGCAAAGCTAGAGCTCATTACATATGAAGGGTGGCCTGTACCGCAACCTAAGTTTACCAAACGGCCTTTAGCAAGCAAGATAATCTTTTTGCCATTTGGGAATATTACATGGTCAACCTGTGGCTTAATTTCATCCCACTCATATTTTTCAAGGCTTGCAACGTCAATTTCGTTATCAAAGTGGCCAATATTACACACAATGGCTTGATCTTTCATTTTCGCCATATGGTCATGCGTAATTACGTGGTAGTTACCAGTGGCGGTTACAAAAATATCCGCATGTTCCGCTGCATAATCCATTGTTACTACGCGGTAGCCTTCCATAGCCGCTTGTAATGCGCAAATTGGGTCAATTTCGGTTACCCAAACTTGTGCCGATAATGCACGTAACGCTTGTGCAGAACCTTTACCTACATCGCCATAACCCGCAACCACCGCCACTTTACCCGCAATCATCACATCCGTTGCGCGTTTAATCGCATCTACTAAACTTTCACGGCAACCATATAAGTTATCGAATTTTGATTTTGTTACTGAATCGTTTACGTTAATCGCTGGGAAAGCTAATTTGCCTTCTTTGTGCATTTGATACAAACGGTGCACGCCAGTGGTGGTTTCTTCTGTTACGCCGATGATTTTAGCTAAACGTACTGAATACCAAGTTGGGTCGATTTTTAATTTAGCTTTAATCGCATCAAAAAGACAAATTTCTTCTTCAGATGTTGGATTAGCCACTACTGATAAATCTTTTTCAGCGCGTGTACCAAGATGCAACAGCAATGTCGCATCGCCGCCATCATCCAGAATCATATTTGTGTAGCCACCGTCTGTCCATTCAAAAATGCGGTGCGTGTAATCCCAATATTCTGTCAGCGTTTCGCCTTTAATGGCAAAAACAGGTGTGCCGCCAGCGGCAATCGCCGCCGCCGCGTGGTCTTGAGTTGAATAGATATTGCATGACGCCCAACGCACTTCTGCGCCTAAATCTTTCAGCGTTTCAATCAGTACCGCTGTTTGAATAGTCATATGCAGTGAGCCAGTAATGCGCGCACCTTTTAATGGTTGTGCCAGTGCAAACTCTTCGCGAATCGCCATTAAACCTGGCATTTCAGTTTCGGCAATGGCAATTTCTTTACGGCCAAAAGTCGCTAAACTAATATCAGCAACAATGTAATCTTTGAATGTTAAATCAGTCACGGTGTTCATCGTTTTTCCTTAAACAATAATGAAGTTTGGTGACCAGAGGGGATGAATTGAGAGAGACATTAACTTTGCCCACCTGCATCCCGTGTCTGGCACGGTTAGGTGAACGCCGTTTACAATAATGATGATAATTTCACCAATATTGCTAACCGAGCCTAGGGTTTACGTCGCTTTTATATGACTAAGCTGGCGTAACCTCGCAACGTTCCTCGGTTATAAATTACTAAGAACTTCAATTTCTGAAGCGGAATTATAATGAAATCATGCTTTTTGTAAAGTCATGATTTCATTAACTTATACTACGGATAAACCTTACAAGCCTGCTGCTGCTTTTAGTTCAGCCGCCTTATCCGTCGCTTCCCAAGTAAACTCAGGCTCATCACGACCAAAGTGGCCGTAAGCAGCTGTTTTTGTGTAGATTGGGCGCAATAAATCCAACATTTTTACAATGCCTTTTGGGCGCAGGTCAAAATGTTCGCGCACCAATTGCGTCAATACTTCGTTTGAAACTTTGCCTGTGCCGTACGTTTCAACCATGACAGAAGTTGGCTGTGCAACGCCAATGGCGTAACTTACCTGCACTAAACAACGAGACGCCAAACCAGCCGCCACAATATTTTTAGCCACATAACGGCCAGCATAAGCGGCGCTACGGTCTACTTTTGAAGGATCTTTACCTGAAAACGCACCGCCGCCATGCGGGGCTGCGCCGCCGTAAGTATCCACAATAATTTTACGTCCGGTTAAGCCGCAATCGCCTTGTGGGCCGCCGATTACAAAACGGCCAGTTGGATTCACTAAAAACTTAATATCGCCTTTGATTAATTCTTTTGGCAACATTGGTTTAATAATGTCTTCAATCACCGCTTCGCGAATCATTTCCAAACTAATTTCTGGCGAATGCTGAGTAGAAACTAAAACCGTATCAATTTTGTACGGTTTGCCATCTACATACTGCACAGTTACCTGGCTTTTTGCATCTGGGCGCAACCATGGTAAACGGCCGTCTTTACGCAACGCCGCTTGGCGCTCCATTAAACGATGGCTTAGCCAAATTGGTAATGGCATTAATTGCGGTGTTTCATCAACCGCATAACCAAACATCAAGCCTTGATCGCCTGCACCTTGGTCTAGCGGGTCATCTTGTGCGCCGTCTACACCCTGCGCAATGTCTGGCGATTGTTTGTCGTAAGCCACTAATACCGCACAACCTTTATAGTCGATGCCGTATTCGGTATTGTCATAACCAATGCGTTTAATGCAATCGCGCGCCACTTTAATATAATCCACATTGGCTGTTGTGGTGATTTCGCCTGCCAGAACTACTAAGCCAGTGTTGGCTAATGTTTCGGCGGCTACGCGTGCGGTTGGATCTTGCTCTAAAATAGCATCTAAAATGCTGTCGGAAACTTGGTCTGCGAGTTTGTCTGGGTGGCCTTCAGAAACAGATTCTGAGGTAAATAGGTATTCATTCATGAGTTGCGCCTTGAAAACATAAACATTAAAAAAGAAAAAATAATATCTACTAAAGGCTAAAGCAAATATTATTAATCACTGTTGGATTGCGGATTGTACACGGTTAAGCACTTGTAAACACTCAAATTTGGTAGAATACGCGTAACAGATTGAGGTAAAAATGCAGCTAAAGTTCACTAAAATGCAGGGCGCTGGTAATGATTTCGTTGTGATTGACGGCTATTCACAAAGTGTTGCGCTAAGTGCAAATCAAATTAAAAAAATCGCTAATCGCTATTTTGGCGTGGGCTGCGACCAATTATTGATGGTTGAAAAAAGCACGTCTACCAATGTGGATTTTAAATACCGCATTTTTAACGCGGACGGCGGCGAAGTTGAGCAGTGTGGCAATGGTGCGCGTTGTTTTGCCCGATATGTTTCAGAAAAAGGTTTAAGCCATAAACAGGAAATAAACGTTGAAACGGCTAGTGGCGTAATTGTGTTGCAATTGCAAGCGGATGGCCAAGTGACTGTGAATATGGGCGCGCCAATTTTTGAGCCAGCGCGTATTCCATTTAATGCGGCTAATCAGCAAGCGCAATACGCACTTAATTTAGCCGCGCAAACAGTGACGATTTTGGCTGTATCCATGGGCAATCCGCATGCGGTAATGGTGGTGGATAATGTAGAAACGGCCAATGTGGCGCAATTAGGCCCGCAAATTGAATCGCATATTGATTTTCCGCAACGGGTGAATGCAGGCTTTATGCAGTTTGTAAATGTGCATGAAATTAATCTGCGCGTGTATGAGCGTGGCAGTGGCGAAACACTTTCTTGCGGCACCGGCGCTTGTGCCGCGGCCGTTAGTGGCATGCAATTAGGGCTTCTGCAATCGCCTGTTTTGGTGAATACGCGCGGCGGCAAATTAAGTATCGCTTGGGCGGGTGAAGCATTTCCAGTCATGATGACAGGGCCCGCAGAGTTTGTATTTGAAGGCCAGCTTGAAATTTAATTAATCAACAAATTGCACCAATTTTTTAGGGAAAAACATGTCGGATATCGTATCGGAAATGATGGATTTAACGGAAATTAAAACCTATTTAAAAAATCACCCTGAATTTTTTGAGGAAAATGCCGCGTTATTGGCCGATATTCACTTGCCCAGCCCGCACGGTGGCGGCACTATTTCATTGGCAGAGCGCCAACAATTAGCGCAGCGCGATAAAATTACCGCGCTAGAAAGCCGATTTGCAGAATTGGTATTGCATGCGCAACAAAATGACAGCACAGCCAATAAAATGCACATTTTTAATTTGCGTTTGCATCAAGCCAAAAGTTTTGATGCGATTGAGCAATTGATTAGCCACGATTTGCCGGAAATGTTTGATTTAAGCGACACTTGTTTGCGCATTTGGGTGCAGCCGTCTGAGCAATCTAGCCAAGCCAATTTGGTGTTTAGCGAAACTTCTGAAGAGGTTAAAACGTGGATTGCATCACGCAAACAAGCCTATTGCGGCAAATCGCCTGCTATTGTGGGTGAAAATTGGTTTATAGAGCCAGCGGCATCGTTGGCCATTATTGGCTTGCATCAAGCAGACCAATATCAAACCAATATGTTTGGCTTTTTAGCCTTAGCCAGCGATAGCGATAGCCGATTTTATGAAGAAATGGGCACAGACTTTTTAACCAAAATGAGTGAGCTTATTAGCGCCGCTTTATCTCGCCATTTAACGCTGCCTTAATCGCACAAAGCAGGCTACTAAACCGTATGTCAGCCGACACCTCACCAGAAAGCTTAATCGCCAAATATTTAGAATTTTTAAGTTTTGAGCGCCGATTAAGCCCATTAACTTGCCAGCATTACGCTAGAGATTTATCTCAGCTAGTGCAATTAAGTGAACAATTAAGTTTAAACGCGTTGCAAAATAGCCACATTAGGCGCTTTGTGGCTGGCTTGCATGGCAAAGGTTTGGGCGGAAAAAGCATTGCGCGTTTACTATCTTGTTGGCGCGGTTTTTTTAACTTTTTGATTCAGCAACACGGCTTTACGCAAAACCCTGTGCTGGGCCTGCGCGCGCCAAAATCGGCACAAACGTTGCCACATGCGCTATCAATAGAGCAAACCATTAAGCTGGTGGATATTAAAGAAGACGACCTATTAAGTGTGCGCGATCATGCCATTTTAGAGTTGTTTTATTCGTCTGGATTACGTTTGAGCGAATTGGTTAATCTAAACTTAGGCGCGCTGGATTTTACCGAAGGCACCGTAACCGTGACCGGTAAAGGCAATAAAACGCGCATTGTGCCGCTGGGTGAATTTGCGATTAAAGCCATTCAGCAATGGCTAAGCGTGCGGCCAGTTAAAGCCACTTTAAGTGTTAATCCGCACGATAAGCCACTATTTGTTGGCAAACAAGGCAAGCGAATCAGCGCCAGAAACGTGCAATATCGTATTAAAGAATGGGCCATCAAGCAAGGCATTCACACCTCTGTGCATCCGCATATGCTGCGCCATAGCTTTGCATCGCACGTGCTGCAATCTAGCGGCGATTTGCGCGCCGTGCAAGAAATGCTAGGCCACGCCAATATCAGCACCACGCAAGTGTATACCCATTTAGATTTTCAGCATTTAAGTAAAGTGTACGATGCCGCGCACCCAAGGGCAAAAAAATCGGCCGTTAAAATTTAAACTCAATTGCAACTAGAGTGGTCTATCTAATTAAATTATTTTTCTGCTAATGGGTGTTAAATTTACTTTTGCACCCAATATAATAATTAAATCTTATAAAAATTGATTACAACCCTCCCATTAACATTGTTAGGAATTAATATGGAACATACTTTACCCGCATTACCGTACGCAAAAACAGCGTTAGCGCCGCATATTTCGGAAGAAACACTGGATTTTCACTATGGCAAACATCACCAAACTTATGTGACTAACTTAAATAATTTAATCAAAGGCACCGAGTTTGAGCATTTAAGTTTAGAAGAAATCATCAAAAAATCATCCGCTGGCGTTTACAATAACTCAGCACAAGTGTGGAATCACACCTTTTTTTGGAGCAGCATGAAGCCAAATGGCGGCGGCGCACCAACTGGCGCGTTGGCCGATGCTATTAACGCAAAATGGGGCAGTTTTGATGAATTTAAAAAAGCCTTTCAAGCATCAGCGGTTGGCAATTTCGGTTCTGGCTGGACATGGTTAGTTAAAAAAGCAGACGGTAGCGTAGATATTGTAAATATGGGCGCTGCTGGCACACCATTAACCACTGGCGACAAAGCCTTGTTAACGATTGATGTGTGGGAACACGCGTATTACATTGACTACCGCAATGTGCGCGCTAAGTTTGTTGAGGTGTTTTTAGCCTCATTAGCCAACTGGGATTTTGCATCTGAAAATTTTGCTTAAGCTTTAAATGTAAGTGTTTAAAAAAGGTCGCGTAAGCGGCCTTTTGTATTTTATTCACAGATTTGTCATTTTTTTCTGCTAATATTGCAACTATGTTGCATAAGTTTTTTATTCATTTTAGCTTGGTCATTTTGTTTGCGTTTACGCAAATGGGTGTTGCCACGCATGAAATAAGCCACTTATCTGATTTCAATCAGTCTGATTACAATCAGAAAAATCAACAATCTAAACAACACAAACAAGCGCCTAATCATCAATGTGAGCAATGCATTAGCCATGCCGATGTTGAAAGTACGTTGGCTGCAAATGCTATCTTGCTGGCGTTCAGTCAGTCACTATCTGCGCCTGTTTCAAGTAGCTATTTTTCGTTTTTCAGCCTTCCAAATCGCGCCTATTCTGCGCGCGCACCACCTCAAACCGCTTAATTTATCCATTAATCAGCCAATAGCCTAATGCGCTTATTGGTGCTTTTTGTATTAAGTTTTTTGAGGAATTTACTATGTTTCAGATTCAACAGCAGTACGCGCGCGCAGCGAAAATGCCGTATCTTTTTAAAACAAAACCTTTAGTTTTGGTATTGGCTGCTTTTTTCACACCTAATATTTACGCAGCCGATGCGGCGCAAATCGATTTACCTGCCTTAGCAGTTACCGGTAACCCTTTAGGCGTTGGCTCAGATGAGTTAGTAGTGCCTGTTAGTGTTTTAAATGGCCGTGAGCTAAGTTTGCGCCGCGAAGGCACGATTGGCGAAACGCTTAATGGCATTCCGGGCGTTACAGCTACCCAATTTGGCCCTAATGCATCAAGGCCAGTGATTCGCGGTTTGGATGGTGAGCGCGTGCGCATTATGCAAAACGGTATTGGCATTTTAGATGCATCTAGTTTAAGTTTTGACCATGCGGTTGGCGTAGACCCTTTAATTATTGAGCAAATTGATGTGGTTCGCGGCCCTGCGGCCTTGTTATATGGTGGCAGTGCAGTGGGCGGGGTGGTCAATGCCATTGATCATCGAATCCCCAAAGAGCAATTAGACGGCATTACAGGCCGTGCCGAAACGCGTTTTGGTGGGCCAGAAAATACCCGCAACGGTGCTATGGTGGTGGATGTTGGCAATGGTCAATTTGCTATTCATGCCGATGTTTACACGCGCAAAACCGATGATTTAGATATTGATGGTTATGCGGTATCGCGCCGTAAAAGTGAGGCAGATGGCACGCCACGCGAAAATCGCGGCAAATTGGTTAATAGCAGCGCAGAAGGCGATGGCGGCGCTTTAGGCGCAGCACTTACCTTTGAAAATGGTTATGTAGGCGCATCGTTTTCTACGCTAAATAATAATTACGGCGTAGTGGCAGAACAAGCCGTGCGCATTGATATGAAAAGTGACCGCTGGGATATTGCCAGTGAATTTACCGATTTAACAGGCATTTTTAATCGCGTTAAATTTCGCATGGCGCATACCGATTATGAACATCGTGAATTAGAAGATGGCGAAGTAGGTACTACTTTTTTAAATCGCGGCGTTGAGGGCAGCTTTGAGGCAGGGCATACCAAAATTAATTTAGGTAATGGCTTGGCTTTAAACGGTGTGGTTGGATTTCAGTTTAATAACACCAATTTTGAGGTGCTGGGCGAGGAAGCGTTTGTGCCAGGCATAAACACGCAAAATAAAGCCTTATATGTGTATGAAGAATTACCGATTGGTGAAAAATTACAGCACAAAATTACCTTTGGTGGCCGCGTAGGGCACGCAACAGTCGATTCAAAAGATGACATCAAATTTGGCGCAGGGCAAAATAATAGTTTTAACCCCAATAGTGTGGCCTTAGGCGGTTTGTATAGCATCAACCAAAATTGGTCGCTCACCAGTAATTTATCGCATAACGAGCGCGCACCTAGCTATTTTGAGCTGTACGCCAATGGCGCGCATGTGGCCACTGGCCAATTTGAAGTAGGCAATACCAATTTTAAAGAAGAAAAATCCAACGGAATTGATGCACAAATTCGCTGGAAAGATGCCAAAAATGCCTTTAGCTTAGGCGCTTATTACACACGTTTTAGCAATTTTATTGGATTATTTGAAACCGGCAACATGCGTGGTGCCGATGGTGAATTAAACCCACTAGATGCTGATAACAATGCCTTGGCAGATGTTTCAGGTGAGGATATTTTGCCAGAGGCGCAGTTTCGAGCCGTACCAGCTGTATTTAAAGGCTTGGAATTTGAAGGTAAAGTAGGGCTTACAGACCAGCTAACCTTAAACCTGCGTGGCGATTATGTGCATGCCAAAGAAAAGCGCACCAATGACTATTTGCCGCGTATTGCACCGCTGCGTTTAGGTGCTGGCCTGCAATATCAATTAAACAGCTTTAGCGCAAAACTGGATGTGTTGCGCGCTTTTAAACAAGACAACACCGCCAATAATGAGCTAGCAACCGATGGTTATACCAATGTGAGCGCGCTAGTGGCTTACAAATTGCCAACCAAGCTCAATTTAGAGCTATTTGCCAAAGCCAATAATTTGCTCAATGCTGAAATACGCGAACATGCCTCGTTTTTGAAAGATATTGCACCAGCAGGTGAGCGCTCATTAATGATTGGTTTGCGTGGCGATTTTTAAACTTAATTCTGACTCAAATAAACGCTGTCTGATTATGAATGTGAACCAAACTTAAGCAAAAACACTCATTATCTTTTTAAGTTTTTGAAAAGGTAATGAGCATGAGCGCACCTAAATTTGTAGTACTAGGTTTTGTATTTTTTATAGCGGCGGCTGGCGCTTGGTTAACATTGCTAGAATACACGGTAGATGCCAACGGTATTCACGGTTGGCATCTTAAAAAGTAGCAGGCTTTAGTTTTGCGGTTGGTTGATAAAAATAGGTGTTAAAGATTGGTGATAAAGTTTTGTGTTTAAAGTTTTAACTTTAATAAAATAAGACTAAACACCAAACCACCACCACCACCAGCAAGGCAATAAATACCGCAGCGCTACCAATATCTTTGGCGCGTTTGGCTAATTCGTGGCGCTCAATCGATACGCGATCCACCACGGCTTCAATGGCCGAGTTTAGCAATTCTACAATTAACACCAATAATACGCTGGCAACCATTAAGGCAATTTCAACCGCATTATTGCCTAAGTAAAACGCCAGTGGCGTTAAAATGATTGAAAGTAAAACCTCTTGCCTAAAAGCATCTTCATGCTTGTAGGCGGCTTTAAAGCCATCTGCCGAATAACCAAACGCATTAAACAAACGGCGCAAGCCAGTTTTACCTTTAAACGGGCTTTCAATATGGGGTTTTGAATCAATAGTCATTACGCGAATCAATCATGAAAAATAATCGAATTATTTTAACATGCGTTATCATATTGTTTTGATGTCAGTAATTTATTCGATAAAGGTTTTTAAATGGCACGCACAGTACATTGCATTAAATTAGCTAAAGATTTAGATGGCATGGATTTTCCGCCATACCCGGGCGAGCTGGGTAAACGCATTTATTTGCAAGTTTCTAAAGAGGCTTGGGCCGCCTGGTTAAAACAACAAACCATGCTAGTGAATGAAAATCGCCTAAGCTTGGCAGACCCAGCCGCGCGCAAATATTTAAGCGAGCAAACTGAAAAATACTTTTTTGGTGAAGGCGCTGATACCGCCAGTGGTTACGTTCCGCCTGCTAATTAAACATTGGCAGATACAAAAAAAGCACCTTTGAAGGTGCTTTTTTATTAACTACTTAACCTTAAGGTTGCAAAGTTTCGCGTTCCATTTCTTGCAAGCTGCTATGGCGAACGTCTTTACCTTTCACCATATACACCACATATTCGGCGATATTTTTAGCATGGTCGCCAATACGTTCAACCGCTTTTGCCACAAATAACACTTCTAGCGACATTGAAATAGTGCGTGGATCTTCAAGCATATACATCACCAACTGACGCATCGCCGCGCGGAATTGTTCATCCACCAACTCATCTTGTTTCGCTACTTCAACCGTTTGGCTCACATCTAAGCGCGCAAATGCATCTAAAGAAGTGCGTAACATTTCGCGCACAATTTTAACCATGGCTTTAATTTCGTTAAAGCGCGGTTTATACATGCGGTCTTCATCAAAAATACGTTGCGCGGTGCGGGCAATTTTAGTGGCTTCATCACCAATTCGCTCTAAATCGGTAATGGTTTTAACCATCATCATCACCATGCGCAAATCGCCCGCGGCAGGCTGGCGACGGGCAATAATATGGCTACAATCTTCATCAATTTGAACTTCAAGTGAGTTAACGCGCGAATCCGCTTCCATCACTTCTTTAGCCAATTTAATATCGGCCTTAATTAAGGCCTCTAGCGCATTTACAATTTGCTGCTCAACCATGCCGCCCATTTCGAGCACTTTGGCGCGAACCGATTCTAGCTCAGCATCATACTGTTTAGAGGTGTGTTCAAATTGCATATTTACTACCCTTCTTATTGGCGACTTTATTTTAATTAATCTAATATTAGCAATCAATTGTTACACTAATATTATTCTATTTATAACGTTTTAAAGCCTGTTTTTTTGTAAATAAAGCTTAATGTTTAAACTAATCGTAAAACTTATTTTTTATAAGTTTTAACGCCATCTGCTGTTGCTAATAACAATACGTTAGCAGGGCGTGCAGCGAATAAACCGTTAGTCACCACGCCCACAATTTGATTCACTTTTGCTTCAAATGCCACTGGGTCACTGATGGTTAAGCCGTGCACATCTAAAATCACATTGCCATTATCTGTTGTGAAATCGCGCAATTTTGGTTGGCCGCCCAGTTTCATTAATTCACGCGCTACATAGCTTTTTGCCATGGGTAACACTTCTACTGGTAGTGGAAATTTGCCCAAAACAGGCACGTATTTTGTTTCGTCACAAATGCAAATAAATTGCTTGGCAACCGCTGCCACGATTTTTTCGCGCGTTAAAGCACCACCGCCGCCTTTTAGCATATGCAAATGTTCGGTAATTTCATCCGCGCCATCCACATAAATATCCAGCTGGTCAACGCTGTTTAAATCAAATACCTCAATGCCATGGCTGCGTAAACGTTGTGAGGTAGCTTCACTGCTGGCAACGGCGCCATCAATTTTGTGTTTAACTTTTGCTAATTCTTCAATAAAAAAGTTGGCGGTTGAGCCTGTACCCACGCCAATAATGCCACTTTTTACATATTCAACGGCTGCTTTTGCCACTTGTTGTTTTAATTCGTCTTGCGTCAATGCCATTTTGCCTAAATCCTTTATAATGTAATAAGCTAACCAATTCAATACTATACACTGCGCCAGCAAACTTAAAAACTGGTCAGTTTAAAAATAAATACCCATAAAAAAGCATGACTACTGATTATCAAAGCAAAATAGAAAACTCGCGCGTTTACGACGTGGCGATCAAAACGCCCTTAGAGTTTCAACCCAATTTATCGGCGCGCATTGGCAACCGCGTGTTGCTTAAGCGCGAAGATATGCAGCCGGTTTTTTCATTTAAACTGCGCGGCGCTTATAACAAAATGGCTAATTTGCCTTTAGACGCACTTAAGCGCGGTGTGATTTGTGCCAGTGCTGGCAATCATGCGCAAGGTGTTGCGCTTAGCGCGCAAAAGCTTAATTGCCGCGCGGTAATTGTTATGCCAACCACTACGCCGCTTATTAAAATTAACGCGGTTAAAGCGCGCGGCGCTGAGGTTGTGCTGTTTGGCGATAGCTATTCTGATGCCTATGTGCACGCGTTGGTGCTTGAAAAATCAGAAGGTTTAACCTTTGTGCACCCGTATGATGACCCAGATGTGATTGCTGGCCAAGGCACGATTGCAATGGAAATTTTGCAAAGTCACCCAGAGCCAATTGAAGCCATATTTTGCTGCGTGGGTGGCGGCGGTTTGCTGGCAGGCATTGCGGCCTATGTAAAAGCCGTGCGGCCAGAAATTAAAGTAATAGGCGTAGAGGCTAAAGATGCCGAAGCCATGACTGAATCGCTTAAACTGGGCGAGCGCGTGACGCTAGACCAAGTTGGCTTATTTGCCGATGGCGCCGCTGTTAAACAAGTTGGTGAGCACACGTTTAAATTGGCACAGCAATTTGTAGATGAAATGATTGTGGTGGATAACGACGCGATTTGCGCCGCCATTAAAGACGTGTTTGAAGACACGCGCAGCATTTTAGAGCCAGCTGGCGCCTTAGCCACAGCCGGTATTAAAGAATATGCCAAGCGCAACAAGCTCACAGGTAAAACCTTGGTTGGTATTGCCTCTGGCGCTAATATGAATTTTGACCGCCTACGCTTCATAGCGGAGCGCGCCGAGATTGGCGAAAAGCGTGAAGCGGTGCTAGCGGTAACTATTCCTGAGCAAGCGGGCGCGTTTAAAACCTTTTGCCGATTGCTAGGCGACCGCAATATTACCGAATTTAATTATCGCTATTCAGACCCTGTTAAAGCGCATATTTTTGTCGGTGTTGCCATTGCCGATCCAGCAGAATCGGTAAAATTAGTGCAAGACTTACAATCGCATGGCTTGCCAGCGCTAGATTTAACCGATAATGAAGTGGCAAAATTGCATTTGCGTCATTTGGTTGGCGGACATGCGCCGCAAGCTGAACATGAAGTGGTATTTCGCTTTGAGTTTCCCGAAAAACCCGGCGCGCTGATGAAATTTTTAGACACGATGGGGCACGATTGGAATATTAGTCTGTTTCATTACCGCAATCACGGTGCCGATTTTGGCCGCGTGTTAGTGGGCATGCAAGTACCGCCCAACAACCAAGCCGAATTTGCAGCATTCTTACAAAACTTGGGTTACCCGTATTGGGATGAAACGCAAAATCCTGCTTATAGATTATTCTTGGGTTAAAAATACTTTTAAGTAACAGCTAAGTTGATTGTATACAGCCACCAATTTGGCTGTATTGAACCAACATGAGTTTGAACTAATAATAACTATCTGTTTCTATTGATTTTACCTGTGTATACTAATGAGTATACTTTTTGCTTAAGCATCAATAGTATTAACTACCAATACGAATTCTTTGGAGATTTGGAATGAAACTAACCTTTAATAAAACCCGTATCAGCTTGGTTTTGATTGCTTTAATGGCAAGCTTAACCGCTTGTAATAAAGAAAAAGCAGCAGAGCCTAAATTAGATGAAACGGCCGCACAACCAGCGGCTGAACAATCCGTTGCGTCTGCTGGCGTGGCTTATGTAACCAGCCAAGATGCTGGCGTAAGTGTGATTGATTTGGCTACTATGCAAGTGGTTAAGCAGCTAGATATTAAAGCGATTGCGCCGCGCGGTTTGGGCATTACCGATGATGGCAAAAAATTGATTGTCGCCACACGTGAAAACGAAAGTATTTCGGTTGTTGATACTGCTACTGGTGAAGTATTGCAGCAAATTAAAGTGGGTAAAAATCCTGAGTTTGTGCGTGTAAGCGGCAATTTTGCTTATATTTCCTCAGAGCCAAGTGCAAAAGGTGGCCCACCACCAAAACCAGGTGCAGAAGAAGAGGATGACGATGATGAAGAAAAAATCCCTGCAAAAATTGCAGTGGTTGATTTAATTAAAGGCGAAAAAGTACGCGAAATTACCGGCGGACCAGAAACCGAAGGCATAGAGTTTTCGGCTGATGGTAAACAATTAGTAATTACCAATGAAGCCGATAATACCGTAACGGTGCATGATATTGAATCAGGCAAATTGGTTAAAACCATTAAAACACATGAATTGGGCGACAGACCACGCGGCATTAAAGTATCGCCAGATGGCTTAACCTATTTGGCAACGCTAGAATACGGCAACAAATTTATGGTGCTAGATAAAGACTATAACGTGGTGCGCACGGTGGATACCGCCGAAACGCCTTATGGTATTGCGTATGACAGCAAAGGTGAGCGCATTTTTGTGGCCACAAATAAAGCCAAATTGCTGCAAGTATTTGACGCAAAAACCTATGAGAAAATTAAAGAAATCCCAACAGGTAACCGTTGCTGGCACTTTACGTTTACCCCAGACGACAAACAAATTTTGTTGGCTTGCGGTAAATCAGACGCGGTTTATGTGATTGATGCAGAGAAACTAGAAGTGACCAAACAAGTGGAAGTAAAAGGTATGCCATGGGGCTTAGTAACATACCCAAAAGCGATGGGAAGTTTAGATAAGCCTTAAGTTTCACAAGAAAGTTAGTTAAATAAAAAGCCCACGCTAGTGGGCTTTTTTTGTTTAAAGTTTGTAAGTTAGCTTTGAGTTTTCATTGGAAATTTTGCCTTGTTGCTCTAATAGTTTTATTAAGGTTAATATTTCTGTTTCACTAAGCTTGTTAGCAAATAATGATTTTATTGTATTTCCTAAGGTTTTATTGTTTCTTGGTCTGGCATTGCCACGTTTTATTAAAAAGCCCACAATTGCTTCGATTTTTTCAACATCTGTTTGTGGGTTTTCAATTTTCAGTAGCGGAATATCTGAAATTTGAGCTGACCTAAAGCAAGCGATTTTTTGATTTTTAAGAAATTTTATTAGTGGGTCGAAGTCGGTGTCTTTTGAAATGATATGAAAAAAAGCGTCTGGATTTTCGGCGGCTAATTTTCCAATATAATAAACAATATGAAAATCTAATGCATTTTCCCCTGAACCAACTGCTTCAATATATTCAGCATTTTCGCCAAAAGCTTGCATTGTTGTGACTATTTCTCTTGGTATCTTAGTCTGGTTTACACCCAAAAATATTTTGATATGAAATGGCCCGCCAACCAATAAAGACATGTTTTTGGGCTGTACATTTTCAAAGTCTACTAATACATAATTGGTTTTCATTATTTCTATCGCATATTAATTGTTATGGAATACTTCGAGTAGTTTAATTTTTAAGTAATTCCAAAATAAAAGCCCACTCTTTTGGATCTACGGGCGTAATTGATAATCGATTGCCGCGTTGCAAAATTCGTAAGCTTTCAAGCTCTGGCGTTTCGCGCATTTCTTTTAGGCTCAGCAAGCGTGTTTTGCGCACCAATTTTACGTCTACATTAAACCAGCGCGGCGTTTCTGGCGTGGCTTTTTCATCAAAATATTTGTGGCCTTTTATAAACTGCAAACGGTCTGGGTAGGCCAAACTGCTTACTTCGGCAATGCCAGCAATGCCTGGCGTTTCGCAATTGGAATGATAAAAAAACACGCCATCGCCTATGCTCATTTGGTCGCGCATAAAGTTGCGCGCTTGATAATTACGCACGCCATACCAATCCACCGTTTGATTCGGCATGTCCGCCAAATCATCAATCGATACATCGCCCGGTTCTGATTTCATTAGCCAATAACGCATTAACACTCATCTTTCTCAATATAAAATCATTAATCTTGGGTATGATAATTGAAATTCAATCATTTGGAATTAAACATGGCACGTAACGTAGTAGGCACCACTCTGCAAACCTGTGGCTTAGACCCCATAACAGGCTTTACCCGCAACGGTTGTTGCGAAACAGGCCCTGATGATAGCGGTAGCCATACCGTTTGCGCGCAAATGACAGACGAATTTTTAGCGTTTTCAATCTCTCGCGGTAACGATTTAACCACGCCACGCCCTGAATATGGCTTTGAAGGCTTGGTAGAAGGCGATCGTTGGTGCGTTTGCGCCGCGCGCTGGTTAGAAGCCAGTGAAGCAGGCTTTGCGCCGCCAGTGGTATTAGAAGCCTGCCATGAAAAATGTTTAGAAATTGTGAGTTTGGCCGATTTGAAGTACCACGAATTGCGTTAAAAATTGCCTTGGCTGTCATTCTGAGCAAAGCGAAGAATCTAGAATTTTGTGAATAAGAACTGGATTCTTCGCTGCGCTCAGAATGACGGTAGTGGGGTGTGCGGTTTTGAGTTTATGGTTGAAAGAGCGGTATTTCAATAATATTGGTTTTGAGTTTTAACGCGAAAGTTCAAGGCATTTGAGCGAAGGCAGTACAAGTAGTACGACAAGCAAAAAATAACGCATAAATTTCGCGTTTAAAACAAAACCTATTTGCTGTGGTGTTGCCTGAGCCGTTATCCTGAACCAAAAAGGTCCAAGTGGTAACAACCTAAAGCGCTTTAGGTTCACTCGCCAAGGGTACCTTAAAAGATATCCCAATTTAGAGCGCTCACACCGCGACTTGAATAGCTGAAACCGATAACAAAAACTAGTTCAAGGAATTTAAGACTCAAGCAACACCACAGAAAACAAGTTGAATTTTAGGGCTCACTTGTGACGGGCTGATGAAGGATTCTATATTAAATATAGTCACAACAGTCTAGCGTTAGAGGCTAGATTTTTAAAAAGTTTACTACTTATAACAATTTAGTTTGGCTAGCCATCGCTTCATCAATTTGATTCTGCATGGCAATAATCCTACGCTTATAATCACCGATGTCAATATCGCCAGTCTTGGTATGCAACAATTCGTGCGACATATTCAGCGCGGCCATTATAGCGATGCGATCAATGCCGACCACTTTGCCAGTGTCGCGAATATCGTGCATTTTTTTATCTAAATAATTGACGGCTTCTAGCAATCCAGCGCGTTCTTCATCGCTACAGGCGACTGTAAATTCACGCCCCATAATGTTTACATCAATGGTTTTTGCGTTGCTCATAATGGCTCAGTGCCTGTTGCGGCGATATCGGCGGGAAGTGTTTCAAGCAAAACTTCTAGCTTTTCGCTGGCTAGCAACATATTGCTTTTTAAGGTGGTTGCATTTTGCTGTGCTTGATTTAAATCGTCACGCAGCTGACTATTTTCTTCGCGCAATGTTGCACACAAAGTAATTAGCTTGGTAATTTCGTCTTCTAATCTTTTTAAATCAGCATCCATACACCACTATAATTGAAAAAAATCATTGTAGTCAATAGCTAAGGTGAGTTATTCAAAGTAAATTGATATGTTGTAATTTGCTTGTCATATAAATAATCCACTTATAAAGCGACAATTCAACCGGCAACGCGCCGCAATAAAAGCTATAATTCAGTTTAGTTGTAAGGTGCCACTGTTAATTTAAACTTAATAAGGGTGAAACTGGGAAATAGGTGCGTTTCGTTTTAAACATGTTTAAACACTGCTTTTAAACATTGTTTTAAAACAAAGACAATCCCTATGCTGCCCCCGCAACGGTAAGTGAGAGTAGTTTTGCACGTGTATTTTTATACATGATAGCCACTGAATGCATATTTGGGAAGGCGCAAATCATTCCTCACAAGCCCGGAGACCGGCCTTGCATCAAAACGTTAGGACATACCGCGGGGTGACGGTAATCAAAACAAAATGCGCATTCCAGTCATTTTCGCTTAAGCTTTCAAGCATTAAGCCGTCAAAACAGCGCATTTAGTTCTGGGTTATTCAACCACCTTTGGTATTCCTCATTATAAAAATAGCACGCGGGGTCGCGTGCAAACAGGGATATTTCTACCATGCAAAAAACCATCATAGCCAGCCTAATCGGCTTGGCTATTCAATCATCTGCCTTTGCCGCCGAAA
The DNA here is from genome assembly GCA_046598525.1 of Methylotenera sp. Taxonomy (GTDB): domain Bacteria; phylum Pseudomonadota; class Gammaproteobacteria; order Burkholderiales; family Methylophilaceae; genus Methylotenera_A. The sequence goes on from JBKJIJ010000015.1 coordinate 94,436, forward strand.
ATTTAAATTTAGACGAAGTAACCGTAAAAGCCAACCGCTTTGAACGCAAAGACACTGAAACCACTTATGCCTCTGAGATTCATACCTCTACGCAAATTGAAGCATCTGGCGCAACTACGCTTTATGATTTTTTAGCGCAACAAACATCTTTAAATGTGTTATCCGGCTTTGGTAACAAGGCTGCACCGCTGATTAACCTACGCGGCTATGGTAATGAAAATGGCTACCAAAATGTGGCTATTACATTAGATGGGCAACGTTTAAACAATGTTGATTTAACGCCACAGCTATTGGGTGCTATTTCACTTAATGACATTGAACGCATTGAAATCAGCAAGGGTAGTGGTTCTGTCATTTATGGCGATGGCGCTACAGCAGGTGCGATTCAGATTTATACAAAATCAAAAACTGGCGTATCGGTTGCAGGCTCATTAGGTAATTATGGTCAAAAATCGGGCTATATTTCGGCAGGCATTGCTGGTCAGTATTTTGATATATCAGCCAGCGCGGCGGATGATAGCCATGATGGGTTTAGCAAAAAAGATATTTTTGGTCAGCGCGATACTTTTGATAGCACAACGCAAAACGTTAAACTTAAATTTAAGCCGATAGATGCTTTGCGCGTAAAAGCAGAAGCCACAAGCGCGCGCATTAGTACTTATTTTGTTGGCAATATGAGTGATGCCGAATTTAAAGATAATCCGCGTCAAAATGCAGGTAATGCTTACACGTTTCAACGTTATGAAACTGACCAATGGCGCTTAGGTTTTGAATACGATATCAGCCAAAATGTAACAGTAGAATTCAACCATGGCAACGAAGATAAAACGTCATTTTTTGATGCCCCACAGCCGCCGTTTCCATTCTCACAATTGCGCGATTATGATTATAAAAACGATGAACTAACGCTGAAATACACGGATGCCAATTTAAGAGCGTTAATCGGATATCAAAGCTTTGATGGTGCATTGCAGCGCACATCAGACAAAACTAGCAAGGATAATTCAGGCTTATTTGCGCAAGCTGAATATCAAATAAACGATTTAACATTATCAGCAGGGGCAAGGCATGAGCGCGTGAAATATAATTTTGCGCCAGTGGGTGGCACAAAGCTAAAAAAAGACAGCAATTTAGAAGCCTTTGACCTAGGCGCTAACTATAAATTTAGCCCAGAATTAAGTATGTTTACCAATTTCAATCAAGCATTTCAAGCACCCGATCTTGATCGTTTTTTTGGCTTTGGCTTTGGATTCAACCCGAATATTGTGCCTGCCAAATCGCAAACATTTAATATCGGTTTAAATCATGTGTTGGCTACTAATCGCTTAAAAGTAACGGCGTTTCATACAGATTTAGAAAATGAAATCTACTTAGATATCGCTACATTTAATAACACTAATATTGATGCATCGCATAAATATGGTATTGAAGTACAAGATTATTTTAAATTTAACGATCAACTAGCCGCCTCTTTAATTTATAACTACACGCGCGCGAAGATTGATCGTGAAGACGCGGCTGGCGGCGCTTACAACGGTAAAGATTTGCCGGGTGTGCCTAAACATACGGTGGTTGCTAATCTAAATTATAAATTTTTGAATCATGCGAATCTTAATTTTAACCACACTTGGCGCGCAAAAGCCTATGCGTTTAACGATTTGCAAAACAATTTTGATCAAAAGCAAGATAACTATGAATCGACCAATTTAGCATTGAGTTATCAATATAAAAATTTCAATTTCTTTACGGCGATTAATAATATTTTCGAGCATGAAAACACGATTCAAGTAGAAGATAATGCGATTTATCCAGTGGATTTTGTGCGTACGTGGCGTGTTGGCATGCGTGCGGATTTCTAAGATTGATTCTCATCAAAAAGCCACAAAATGGTATGATTCGTTATTATTTATTAGTGGCTTTTTTTAGCTTAAAGCACAGGGTTTAGCATGCAAAACAATTTAACTTTATCAAAACAACTTTTAATCGCGGCTGTCATTGCATTTTTTATGCTGTTAACGCGCGGTAGTCATGTGCTTACGCATGTTTCTTTGCCAGATGCTAGCTTGGCCTTGTTTTTATTAGGCGGTTTGCTATTAAAGCGTTCTGCTTGGTTTGCAGGCTTTTTTGTGTTGGCTACGGTGATTGATTTTGGCGCGGCGGCGTTTGATCCAGCGCAAGGTTTTTGCCTGACTAATGGCTACTGGGGTTTGATTCCGGCTTATGGCGCTATGTGGTTGGGCGGTTTGTGGCTGGCTAAACAAAAGGACGTTTTCGCTGCTAATCTTAAAGCGGTATCTGCCTATACTTTAGTAAGCTTAGGCACTACATTTGCCGCGTTTGTTATTTCCACCCAAACCTATTATTTGTTCTCTGGCCGTTTTCCGGCAGAGGGTTTAATTGAATCCATGCAACATGGTTGGGAATATTTGCCAAGCTGGATGGGTTTTGCGGCCATGTATTTTGCGTTTGTTTGGTTAAGTGTAGCCTTATGGCGCAGCATAAAACCTTTGCAAACATCAAAAGCTTAATGCCCTGCAATTGTTTTAAGCCGCTTAAATTAAGCGGCTTTTTTTACGTAAAAATTATTCGCAACAGCAATTAAGGTATCTTTATAAATTCAAGTTTCTAAATTAAACAAGGCGCGATTAAAAAATAATGACGCCGCATATGATTGATATGTAAGGAATTATTTTTTATGAGTAACGCAGTGTAATGACGAAAATTGGATTTATAGAGGTACCTTATGCATAATCCAAACGCATATAGCCTTGAAGAGCAAGCCGCTATCTACAAGGTGATTCGCGAGCGTCGCGATATGCGGCATTTTTTGCCAACGCCGGTGGATAGCGCTGTTCTGCAAAAAATATTAACCGCCGCGCATCACGCGCCAAGTGTTGGATTAATGCAGCCGTGGCGATTTATTCGCATTACCGATGTGAACATTCGCCAAGCCATTCACAAACAAGTAGACGCAGAGCGTATTAACACAGCGCTTGCGATTGGCGAATGCGAAACCAACGCGCGCATGTCAGAATTTTTGCGCTTAAAAGTAGAAGGTATTTTAGAGTGCGGTGAGATTTTGGTTGCCACGCTTTGCGATAAGCGCGAAAACAATATTTTTGGCCGCCGTACCATGCCAGAGATGGATATTGCATCGGTTAGTTGCGCCATCCAAAATATGTGGCTTGCCGCGCGGGCAGAGGGTTTGGGCTTAGGCTGGGTGAGTTTGTTTGACCCAATTGAGCTGGCGCAATTGCTGAATATGCCAGCCGATGCAAAGCCGATTGCGGTGCTGTGTTTGGGCCATGTGGCCAGCTTTTATAAAGAACCCATGCTGGTTGAAACTGGCTGGAAAACAGAAAAACCGTTGCTTGAAATGTTAATGGAAAATAGCTGGAATCATGATGACGCAAAATAACGTAGGCAAAATCACCTTGGTTTTAGGTGGTGCGCGCTCTGGCAAAAGCAGCTACGCAGAACAGCTGGCGACAGCATCTGGCTTGCCAGTAACTTATATTGCCACCGCCTTGGTGTTTGATGATGAATTTGGGCAGCGCGTGGCGCATCACCAATCACGCCGCCCTAGTGATTGGAGCACAGTTGAGCAGGCGCATAATTTGGCTTTTACGCTGCAAAACCATGCCAAAGCAGCGCAATGTGTAATTGTAGATTGCTTAACCTTATGGCTAGCGCAATGTATTTGCCCCGATTGCGCGCAGCCAGAAACGCAAGATTGGCAAACGGAACGTGAAGCTTTGCTGCAAGTATTGCCAACGCTAGCAGGCAAAGTGATAGTAGTCAGCAACGAAGTGGGCATGGGTATTGTGCCTTTGGGTGCGATTAATCGCCAATTTCAAGATGAACAAGGACGCTTAAATCAAACGGTGGCGCAAATAGCCGATGAAGTGGTATTTATTGCCGCTGGCCTGCCACTGATGTTAAAGAATTAAAATTAAAAGGATAGATATATGGATAGTCAATTTGAATTAAAAGGCGAATTTATTGCACTTTGCGATTTGCTTAAAACCACAGGCATTGCCGATAGCGGCGGCCAAGGTAAAGCGTTTGTGGCGGATGGTATTGTGATAGTAGATGGCGAAATTGAATTGCGCAAAACGGCTAAAATTCGCGTTGGGCAAGTGGTAGAAATTTTTGATCAGAAAATTACATTGGTTTAAATTTTCATTAATTTATCCTGGAAAAATTACTAACGGGCAAAATTACTAACAATCGTCATTCTGGCGAAGGCCAGAATCCAGTCTAGGTGGCGCTCAAGAATGGTTGTTAATAGCATTGGTGCTAGTGTTCACGCTGTCTGGATACCAGCCTGCGCTGGTATGATGATTAAAGGGTTTTGACTTGCTTTCAAGTTTAGTCAGCATGAAAAAATTGATATTGAAAATGTTATAAAACGCTGGTTGCCGCTAACGCTTAAAGATTAACAAAGTTAATTTTAGGCACAGCATTACCGTCACCAAACTGTAGTTGTGTAACGCTGCCGTAATCAATCGTAAATCTAAACAAACCTTTAAGCGGGATATTCAGCACATGCGCCAGCAGGGCGCGAATCATGCCGCCGTGCGTAACAACGGCAATATTGCCAGTTGGGTATTGCGTTAAAATTTCCTCTAAAAAATGGATGCCGCGTTGTTGCAGCTGGCTAAATGTTTCGCCGTTTGGCGGGGCTAAATCGGCATAATTGTGGGCCCACACATCAAAAATATCGCGTGGAATATCATCCCAAGCCGACATTTCCCAATCACCAAAATTAAGCTCCATTAAGCGATTATCCACAATCGGTTCGCTTAAATCTAGCGTATTGGCTAGCTTTAGGCAACGCTGTAATGGGCTGGCATAAATGGCATCAAATGAGCTGCTGGCTAGCTTTTGCTGTGTATTTAGTGCTTCATTCATAAAACTGCTGGCAACATCAATATCACTTTGGCCATAACAAATGCCGCTTGGCACTTGCAAAGCAGTGTGGCGAATTAAAAAAAGTTTCAAAGGCCAGCTCCCAAATTAATACTCCAAGCTAACGCGCCCAAATAAAACGCCAGCTCTGTAATTTGTTGCACTGCACCTAAGCAATCGCCTGTGTATCCACCAAGCCAGCGCTTAATTTTATGCCGCCACCAAAGCCAACTTAACAGCATTGGTATTAACGTAAAACCGACAAATTTTAGAATAACTAAATGTGAGTGATTGCTTACATTTAATGCAAAAATAACAGCTAAAAATGGCAGCAATCCAAAAAAGTTGGCCACCAATAAACTTGGTAAGCTGATTTGCGTGGCAAGCGGCTTGGCTTTGCCGCTGGATTTTATATAGTCTAGGCTTTGCATCATCCACACCGCGCTTAAGCGACTAAGCGCGTGGGCGGTAATCAGCGTGATTGGGATTAAGATAAAATTTAAAGAATTAAGCGTTTGGAATTTCGCAAATAGCATCAAAAATAATGCCACCGCGCCATAAGTACCCAACCTTGAATCTTGCATAATGGTAATGATTTTTTCTTTATCCCAGCCGCCGCCAAGCCCATCAGCACTATCGGCCAAGCCATCTTCATGAAAAGCGCCTGTGGCGTAAATAGTAGCGGCCATGCTTATTAAAACGGCTATTGTCATGGGCAAAATTAAGTAGGACACATAAAAAGCAATGGCGCCAATCAAGCCAATTAATATGCCGATTAAGGGAAAATATTTGCTGGCATGATTTAAATCAGATTCTTGAAAATCGTTAAAGCTGGGCACGGGTATGCGCGTAAAAAAGCCCACCGCCAATAAAAAATATTGCCATTGTTTATGCATTTTTAATCGGGCCTTTCAGCATCAAGCGCCTGGCTAACGCCTGCACTTTCAAAGCTAGCCATGCTATTTAAAAAATTAACCGCCGCTTGCACCAGTGGGTACGCCAGCGCGGCGCCAGTGCCTTCGCCAAGGCGCAAATCCATATCTAATAATGGTTTAGCATGTAAATAAGTTAATAATTGTCGATGCGCTTGCTCATTTGAGCAATGTGCAAATACGCAATAATCCAAAACATTTGCCTGCATTTTATAAGCCACCAATAACGCGGCGCTGGCGATAAAGCCATCAATTAGCAATATTACCTTGTGCTCAGCCGCACTTAACATGGCGCCCGCCATCATGGCGATTTCAAAGCCGCCAACGCTTGCCAGCGCCTGCATCGCATCTAAGCCATTCAACGCATGATGCGTAATAGCTTGTTTTAAAACACTTGTTTTATGCGCCAAGCCTGCATCATCCAAGCCAGTGCCGCGGCCCACACATTGCTCAATCGGTATGCCGCACAAAATACTCATCAAGGCGCTGGCCGATGAGGTATTGCCAATGCCCATTTCGCCAAAGCCTAAAATATTGCAACCTGCATCAATTTCTTGTTTGGCAAGCGCCGCACCCTTTGTAAGTGCTTGTTGGCATTGGCTTAACGTCATGGCGGGCTGATTTAAAAAATTAGCGGTACCCATGGCAATTTTGGCATCAATTAATGCTGTGTGCGGTGCAAAAACATGATTAACCCCAGCATCAATAATGCGTAAATCCATTTGCATTTGGCGCGCAAAAACATTAATCGCTGCGCCGCCTTGCAGAAAATTTAGCACCATTTGCGCGGTAACGCTTTGTGGATAAGGGCTGACGTTACTTTGTGCAATGCCGTGATCGCCAGCAAACACTAATAAAGTGGGCCGATTTAATTGCGGTGTTAAAGTTTGTTGAATTAAACCGACTTGCAGCGCCAGATTTTCTAATTTACCCAGCGCGCCTAAAGGCTTGGTTTTTTGATTGATTTTGTGTTGCAACGCTGGCATTAAGCGTTTGTTTAATGGCGCAATAGTAAAAGTGTTCATGCTAGTCAGTTTAAATGAAAAACCCGCAAAACTTTTCAGCGTTGCGGGTTAAATTTTGACTAAAAATTAAGTCTGGCTAATTAAAACTAATCAGCAACTAGGCTTATATTTAAAAACTCAATTTTAAAGAATCAGCCTAAATTACTTAGCCGCTTCAGCTGCTGCATTTTTAGCCGCTTGTACAGCGTCAACTGCATCTTCTTTGGCTTCTGTTGCAGCTTCTGAAGTTGCTGTTGCTGCATCTTTTGCAGCATCCGTAACAACTTCTTTTGTTTCAGTTGCTACAGCGCCAGCCGCTTCTTTAGTGGCGTCAACCGCTTGGCCCATCTCTTCTTTCATATTATCAACGGCGTCGTCTGATTTGCTGCAACCGGCAACTAATGTCAGCGCGAAAACGCCTGCTAATAAAGCGCGTAAAAATGTATTCATGGTAAAACTCCCTTATTTTAATAGTAATAATTATTGTGCTGGAATGCGCAACATTTGGCCTGGATAAATTTTATCAGGATGGCTAAGCATTGGCTTATTAGCCTCAAAAATACCCATGTAAGCATTGGCATTACCGTAAAACTCTTTAGCAATTTTAGATAATGTATCACCACTAACCACTGTGTAAAATTGTGGCTCAACAGCGGCTTCAACCACACCTAATTGGTCTTGCACATGCTCAACACCTGCTACGTTGCCGCAACATAATAAAATTTTCTCTTTGGTTTCTTGCGTATCTGCCATGCCCTGCACAATCACAGTGCCCGATGCGCCGTCAAAACCAATATCTAAATCTTGCGCGCTTAAATTCATTTTTGCCACGTAACCAGCAATCGCGTTAGCGGCAGCCTTGTTTGCCGCATCGACATTAACAGGAGTAGGGTCTTTTTTTGCAACGACATCGGCCGCTTTCGCCTCGCCAATACCAAATAATTTTTCCCCTGCATCTTTAATAAATGAAAACATTCCCATTGAAATCCCCTTTTAATATTGTTGATATAATTCAATATACTTACAGCGTTTTACCGCAAATATATTACAGCGTGAAGAAGGCTCATCATAGTGCATCTGCCAGTGCCTGACTACTTTAGTTTGAATTAAATCGTAAATTACGCTGTAAATTTATGTGAAGTTTGCTATACTGCGCGACTTGCAAATGATTAAATACATTTGCACACTGGCCGGATAGCTCAGTCGGTAGAGCAGCGGATTGAAAATCCGCGTGTCGCAGGTTCGATTCCCGCTCCGGCCACCAGTATT
>JBKJIJ010000002.1:0-87006 GCA_046598525.1 Methylotenera sp.
CAATGGCCGCTTCTTGGTCTGCAGCAGCTGATGCCATCATTGGCATTGCCAATGTTGCGCCTGCTACTAAACCTAGAGCTAGCTTGATTGTATTAAATTTCATTTTTATCTCCAAAGTTATATTACTAAGGGTTATTAAAAATAAACTCAAAATTTGCTACTTTATATACAACTTGCACTACAATTTTTATGTCTTACAATTAATTGCATGCTGTAGATAACAAAATTTAGAGTCTACTTATCGCCGCTTTTTACTGCGCGAACTGCAATATAAAACAAGTAAATTTTAATTGCAACACTTTAGTTACAATTTATTAACAAATGTTCAATTTATTTTGAACATTTTTTTATTTTTTTATTGTGTAATATAAAATATTCAATTAGATCAATTAGAAAGCACATTTACATCAATGACTGAAGCTCTTTACAATTTGTATCCTGAACTCGAACCGTTTAACAAAAACTGGCTTAATGTGGGCCAGATACATCAAATTTACTTTGAAGAATGTGGCAATCCTACTGGCAGGCCCGTGGTTTTTTTGCATGGTGGTCCAGGCAGTGGTTGCAACCCCACGCAACGACGTTTTTTTGACCCCGCGCATTACCGTATTATTTTGCTGGACCAGCGCGGTTGCGGCCGCAGTAAGCCGCAAGGTGAAGTAGCGGAAAATACTACCGATGCTTTGGTGAATGATATTGAAGCGCTAAGAGTACATTTGAATATTGAAAAGTGGCATGTGTTTGGCGGATCTTGGGGTAGTACCTTAGCGATTGCCTATGCTGTTAAGCACGCCGCGCGGGTAATATCGCTCACATTGCGCGGGATTTTTCTAAGCCGCCCAGCCGAATTGAAATGGTTTTTGGGTGATGTGCAACATTTTTTCCCAGAAGTTTGGCATAAGCTTGTTGAATATTTACCGGTCAATCAACAAAATGACGTGTTAAATGCTTACGCGGCACTGATTTTTAATAATGATATAAGTATAAGTAGTGAAGCATCTGTGCAATGGAATGCATTTGAAAATGCGATTATGCGTCTTAAGCCGCTGGATAACAGCACAAAATCAGAGCCAGTTGAGCATAAAACTAAAACGGCTGAAGAACTGAATAATGAGCGCATTACTGAAGTGGCGCGCGCGCGCGTGCAAATCCATTATATTTTGAATCAATGTTTTGTTGATGGCGAAGCGTTATTAAAGCAAGCGCTAAGCTTAGCAAATATACCAACCATAATTGTGCAAGGGCGCTATGATATGGTGTGTCCTCCGCAAACGGCTTGGGCCTTGAACCAAGCTATGCCGCATGCGCAATTTACCATGGTGGCCGATGCGGGACATTCGGCAATGGAGCCAGGTGTAACCAGCGCATTAATCGCGGCGACTGAAACGTTTAAAACATTGTCTTAGTTTTTAAAATACTAATTTTAAAGTCTTAATTTTTAAAGTACTAATTTTAAAGCCTTATATAAAGAGTGTAATTTGGCAAAACCTTTACCGCAAGAAACGCTATCGGCAAACGAAATTAAAGCAGAGAGCAAATTATCGGCAATGAAAAATCTGGCGCAACATCCGGCTTTTTCACGGCCGCTTGCCGCCTATGCGCATCATGAATACGCCACACCTTTATTTGTATTGCGCCAAACATTAAGCGGTTTTGTGCGGCACAATATATTAAGCCTGTCAGCTTCGTTATCGTTTTACGCGCTTTTTGCTTTAATTCCGTTGATATTGCTGATTTTCTTTTTGCTTAGCCATTTGGTTTTTTCATCAGATTACGCCATTGTAAAACTGGCGATTTTGACTGGTAATTTAGTGCCTGAATTTAGCAATAAAATTATGACCGAAGTGTATAGCGCCACCCAAACCAAAGCGGCTTGGGGCGCGCTGGGCTTATTTGTCTTGTTGTGGACTATTACCCCGCTGGCCGCCAATATGCGTTCGGCTTTTTACACCATCGCCTCAATGGTTGAGGCACCTTCTTATTTTAAGCGCAAACTTAAAGACGTTTTATCGGTGCTGGGCATGTTGTTGCTGTTTTTCTTGTTTACGTTTGCAGGTTTTATTATTGAGCAAGTGGTTCGCTTTTTAGCCATGCATGTGCCGCTGTTAGAAATTAATTTAGTAGGCTCAATCAGCACTTTTTTACTGACCACCTTATTAATCGCCATTTTTTATAAGGTATTTTTTCCCATGCGGGTTGCTTATAAACATTTGTTTTTAGGCGCCAGCTTAACCGCCATCTTGTGGCTATTAATGCGGCCGGCTTTTGGGCTATTTTTATCGCTTAACGAAAATTATGGCGCTATTTTTGGCAGCATGAAAACCATGTTTATATCCATCACTTGGCTTTACCTAAATTTTGCTGTGTTTTTGTTAGGCTCTGAGCTCATTGCAACCTTGCGCAAAAAAGATGTATTGCTGCTAAAAGGCTTGTTTAACGGCGCGCCTAGCAAAGCCAATTATATTGATAGCTTAATGAGCCGTTATGGCTTAAATTTAAAAAAAGATGACGCGATTTTTGAGCGCGGCAATACCCAACGCAACTTATATTATGTGGTAGAAGGCAGCATTCAATTAATGCAAAATGGCACCATGCTGCGCGAATTAAATGCAGGCGATTATTTTGGCGAAATGGCCATGCTAAGCGAAAAACCAGCCATCGCGGATGCCATTGTGTCATCAGATGAAGCGCGCGTAATCGTGATTGACGCCGCTAATATTGATGCCATGCTATCAGACGAACCAAGAGTTGCCATGCAATTATTAAAGCGCATGGCGGCTAGATTACAACAAAGCTTTAGTTAATTAATATTAGTTAAATTTATAAGCATGGCAAATACAAACTTAGCGCAAGCAAAACCGCACGATATTCAACAATTGATTGGCTTATTAAATAGCGGCCAATTGCCAAAGGCCGAAAACTTGGCTAAAAGCTTAATTGGCAAACACGCCAATACATTTATTTTGCATCATATTTTAAGCTTGGCTTTAGATGGCCAGCAAAAATTTGCCCAATCGGTTATTAGCTATAAAAATGCGCTTAAATTACAGCCTAATACGCCTGATTTATGGTTTAACCTTGGCATTGCGCAAACGCATATTCAGCAATTAGACGATGCGGCGGCTAGTTATAAAAAAGCGATTCAAATTAAGCCAGATTTTTTTGAGGCATTTGGCAATTTAGGGACGGTTTTGCAAGCGCAAGGTAAGTTAAATGCGGCGATTGAAAGCTATCAAAAGGGCTTAAAGATTAACCCGCAAGATGCGCGCGCCTACTTTAATTTGGGCACCGCTTTGCGCGATAACGGCGCTTTAAATGACGCCATTAATAGCTACAAAAAAGCCATTGCGCTGTTTGCCAATTACACCGATGCGCATAATAATTTGGGCGAAACATTAAGAGATAGCGGCGATATGGATGCGGCGGTAAAAAGCTATCAGGCCGCCTTGCTGCTTAACCCTAGCCACGCGCAAGCCAATTACAATATGGCGGAATTTTTAGTGCTGGCCAAACAATTTGCGCAAGCCATACCGTATTTTGAGGCATCGCAATTAGACGATTGGCAAGAAAAGTGCTTGTATTGCCTGTATAAAGCCGAAGATTTTGAGGCATTTAAAACGCGCCGCGATGCGTTGATTGCGACTTTGCCAGCCAATCAGCATTGTTCGCCGTTTTTAGCCACTTTATCAACGCATTACAGCATTAATTTTAAATCGCCAGACCCTTACCAATTTTGTGCCAACGGCTTAGATTTTGTTTATCACCAATCGCTGTCAGAATTAACCAGCGGTAGCTTATTAAAAGAACTGTTGCATGATATTCACACCGCTGATATTGCAGAGCGCAAGCAAGGCCGCTTAACCAACGGCCAGCAATCGGCAGGCAATTTATTTAAACGTAATGAGTCATCATTTCAAACTTTGGCCACCTTAATTAAGCAGCAATTTTTAGCCTATAAACAGCATTTTGCCAATGCCGATTGCGCGCTGATTCAGGCTTTTCCAGATGAATTGGAATTTACCAGCTCTTGGTATGTAAAAATGCAGCAAGGCGGGCATTTAAACGCGCATATTCATGAAATTGGCTGGATTAGCGGCGCGGTTTACTTGGCCATGCCGCCAACCAATGGGCTAGAAGGCGCATTTGAGTATGGCACGCATGGTGATGATTACCCGATTTTAGCGCCGCAAAATGCGCTGTCTTTTCCTACCGCGCAAATCATGCCAAAAGTGGGCGATATTGTGTTATTTCCGTCTTCTCTTTTTCACCGCACTATTCCCTTTAACAGTGTGGATAGCCGCATCTGCATTGCGTTTGATTTAAAACCCAGTGGCAAAATAAATCTAAAAAATAGTTATTAAATGTCATCGTAATATGTCAAAATAAATCACTTAGTTGGCGAAGTTTGGTCTATCAAACTTCTAATACAAACAACAAAAACGTCAATCTATAAATACGAAGCTTTGCTTTCATACTTTATATTACGGTAACTGTTTGATTTTTAACTAGTTATTGGCAATTTAAAGCTTGTAGCAGGCTAAATTTATATCTTGCCAGCATCAACAAAATGTTGGCTTAAATATTGCTACTTACAATTATGGTAAGTGGCCGTATCACTTATCAAGGTAATTAATAATGACTAACGGAAAAATGTTTGACGATTGCTGTGTGCTAATCGTTGATGACCAATCGACCAGCAGGACGATTCTTTCGCATGTGGTTAAAAACATTAATCCAACGATTAAAATTATTGAAAAGCATAATCCAGAGCAAGCGTTAGAATGGGCCACGCAACATACCGCCGATTTAGTGTTTGTGGATTATGTGATGCCAGAAATGAACGGCGGCGATTTTATTCGATTGCTGAAAACCTTGCCAAAATACGAATCGGTTCCTGTGGTGATGATCACCATTAAAAAGGATTCTGAAACGCGTTATGAAGCACTAGAAGCAGGCGTGGCTGATTTTATTAGCAAGCCGGTGGATGTAAACGAATGCATGGCAAGAACGCGTAATTTATTAACCATGCGCCAACAGCATATGGCGCTAGAAAACAAAAGTACCTTGCTAGAAAGCTTAGTAAGAGCAGCAACCGCCGAAGTAAGAGCGCGCGAAAAAGAAACTTTGATGCGTTTAGCGCGCGCTGGTGAGCATAAAGATTACGATACGGCTTTGCATTTGCAACGTATGTCGCTTTACAGCAGAGCCCTGGCAGAGGCGATTGGCATGACTGAGGAAGAAGCTGAAGTGATTGAGCTTTCGGCACCGCTGCACGATATTGGCAAAATTGGTATTCCAGATAGCATCTTATTGAAAAAAGGGCCTTTAGATGCGGAAGAACTTAAGACCATGCGTAAACACCCGCGCATTGGCTACGAAATTTTAGAAAATAGCCCTTCTAAATATTTGCAAAAAGGCGGTGAAATTGCGCTGGCGCATCATGAGCGTTTTGACGGCACGGGTTATCCCTACTCATTAAAGGGTGTTGATATTCCGCTGGCGGCCAGAATTGTAGCGATTGCCGATGTGTTTGACGCGCTAACTAGCGTTAGGCCTTACAAAGCCGCTTGGACAGTTGATCAGGCGTTTGAATACATTGAAAATGAAAGCGGTAAACATTTCGACCCAGAATTAGTAATAGCCATGGTTTCTATTCGCGGCAAAATAGAAATGATTATAGCTGAGCACGCAACGGCGATTCATTAACCAGATGAAGCTATAATAGACATGAGTATAAGTAATATAAGAAGCGCGCCCAATTTTAAGCAAACCGCGTTGCTGATTGATGACCAGCCAACGGTGCTGGATATACATGCGGCTATTTTAAAATCGCTTAAAATGAATTTGAAAATAGTCACCATGACCAACCCGGTTGAGGCGCTGGAGTGGATGCAGAATAAGCAAGTGGATTTGATTATTACCGATTTTCGCATGCATCAAATGGATGGCATGCAGTTTGTACAAGCGATTAAAAATACCAGCAATGTATTAACAAGGTCTATTATTGTGGTGACGGTTTTAAAAGAAATCAACATTCATCAAGAGCTTTTGGCCATTGGCGCATCGGCTTGTTTAACCAAACCAGTGCAAACACAGGCGCTGGCCAAAATTGCAAAACAATTGTTAGAACAAAGTAAAGAATATTATAGCCAGGATACAATTGCCTAAACTATGCTAAAAACATTTAAAAATTGGTACAAAAGCACCGCGCTGCATTGCGATCCATTAGAGCTGGAACAAGCATTCACGCGGCTGGCCATTGGTACCATTTTTACTGTTTATTTATTGTTATCGTTATCATTAGGCAAAGTGGGCGGCCAAGGCGAAGTAATGGGCTTGTACTGCCTGGTTATTTTCGAAATCGCGGCATTAATCCTGTTAATTGCGGTGGCCGCTGCAAAACAACAATCGCCCATCAGACGTTTAACAGGCGCTTGGATCGATATTATCGGCACCTCTACTTTTTTGGCACTAGCAGGTGATATTGGCGTTGTTTTAATTGGTGTGTATCTGTGGGTTATTTTTGGCAATGGCTTTCGATTCGGCAAAAAATACCTTTATCACGCCCAAACAATCAGCATTATTGGCTTTTTAATTGCCACGCGGGTTAACCCGTATTGGGTTGAACACCAACCGATTGTAATTGGCTTTTTATTGATGCTGGTTGCCTTGCCAATTTATGTGGCCAAACTAATTGAGCGCATGCATGAAGCGCGCCACAAGGCCGAAATTGCACGCGAAAAAGCGGCCGAAGCCAGCCTTGCCAAAACCCAATTTGTGGCCAATATGAGCCATGAAATTCGCACGCCACTTAACGGCATTATTGGCATTAGCACCCTATTTAAAACCACCCCGCTTAATGCTGACCAACGCGATTTACTCAAAACGCTAGATAGCTCTTCTAAATTATTGCTTTCATTACTGAATAACGTATTGGATTTTACTAAAATTGAAGAGCGTAAATTCACCATTGAACACATTGATTTTTCAGCCGAAGAAGCGGTACGCGATACCTTAGAGATTTTCCGCTCTCAATCAATGGCCAAGGGTATTCAAGTTGGCGTTAGCATTTCCGATTCATTGCATGCAGTTAAAGGCGATGCTTTTGTGATTCGCCAAGTGTTGGCCAACTTAATGGGCAACGCGGTTAAATTTACCGAAAAGGGCAGCGTAACCATCTCTGCCATTAGCCTGCATGAAGATGAATTTACCGTTTTGGTGCGTTTTGAAGTAGCCGATACCGGCGTTGGCATTCCGCTAGACAAACAAAACAAAGTATTTGATAGCTTTACCCAAGCCGATTCATCTACCACGCGCAAATTTGGCGGCAGCGGTTTGGGCTTAACCATTGCCAAACACATGGTTGAAGCCATGGGTGGCGATTTAACGTTCCAAAGCACCGAAGGCGTTGGCAGCCGCTTTTGGTTTGATTTGTCCCTTGAAAAATCGGCCGCTGTTAGCGCTAAAATTGCAGAACCTGTTACCGTAGACGCACCACAAAGCAGCGCCAGCCAAGCGCGCGTTAATAATATTGCGCCGCTAAATCCATTGAATATATTGGTGTGCGAAGACGAAGCCACTAATCAAAAAATTATTACGCGCTTATTATCGCTGCCTGGGCATCAAGTGCAAATCGCCGAAAATGGCGATGAAATGTTAGATGCGCTTGAAAGCAAACGCTTTGATTTAGTGATAACCGATTTAAATATGGCCGGCATGAACGGCGCTGATGCGTTAAAACTGTACCGCTTTACCAACCCAGACGACAAAGACACGCGCTTTATTTTATTCACTGCCGACGCAACATCGACAGCCAGAGAAATTGCCGATGAAGCCGGATTTGATGGCTTTTTAACCAAACCAATTGAAGCCGCAACCTTGTTTGCTACCATCGAAAAAATCCTTAAATTGGCGCCTAATACGGCCGATTTATGGATGCGCAATGCGTTAAATACATCGATTGAAGTGGAATCTGATTTAGCGGCTGACAATATCGATTTAGATATTAATACGCTAAATGAGCTTGAAAAAATTGGCGCAGGTGATGATTTATTTATGCACCGCTTGCTTAGAAATTATTTAAGCGACTCGCTTAAAATGATTTACAAAATTGAAGCCGCTGTTAAGCAAAAAAACTACGGCGAGCTGCATGACTACTGCCATGCGCTTAAAGGTAACAGCCTGAGTGTTGGCGCTTTAAAATTGGCCGGCACAACCGAGTTAGTGAGCAAACTAACCCGCTCTGTAGATGTCACACAATCAATGGCAAGCCTTGATACGCTTAATGCCGACTTTGCTAATCTGACATTAGCGGTTGAAGATTACCTAAGACGCCCCACCAAAACCACTGGCGTAGGCGCTACTCACGTAAGCAGATAGCCTATGCGGATTGTTGCAAGTTGAAAACCTTAAGCCTGTTAAGCAATTTGTTTTTCATTAATCGGTACTGGCTCGCTGCTGACTTTTGTATTTTGCGCACGCACCAAACGCTCCATTATTTTTAAATTGCGCTCATCTAAACGCAGCGCGGCATCTACCCAAATTTCGGTAATATCATAAAGCTCATTTAATGTTAGCGGATTAACGCGTTGTTTTGCGCGATTAATGGCTTGAAACGAATTTAGTGAACGGTGATTTTTCTTAATCCAATTATTCATGGCATATTCGCCTTGGCCATCTTCAGCCAGCACATCCACCACTCCTAATTGATACAACTCTTCACCTGTGTAAATTTTGCCAGAGCGCACCATTTTTTCGGCGGCAGGCATGCCAATTTTGCGTGATAAAAAGCTTAATGCACCCATGCCCGGAAACAAATTAAATAGCACTTCTGGCAAACCCATTAATGCACTTTTTTCGGCCACCATAATATGCGCGGCCAATGCTGCCTCAAAACCGCCGCCCATTGCTTGGCCCTGCACTAGCGAAATTGTGGTTACTGGCGCTTGCATGTTGTAAAAAGTCCACACATTGTCTACACACAATCTGGCGTAGCCCAGCAAATGATCGCGCGCTTTAGATAAAATTAATTGTTTAAACACCGACAAATCGCCGCCCAAATTAAAAATACCGGGCACATCAGACGCCAATACCAAATAATTGGCTTGGCTTAACTTGCCATTGGCCATTACTTGGCCTTGTGCCGCCTCTAATTTAGATTGGCTATCGTGCAACTCGCTCATGCAAATTTGGTTGAAACACGGCCTTGGCGCTGGGTTCATGAAATAAGCCATTACCCCAAACTCGTCTTCAAAACGCGTTCTCACTTGCGTTAAATTGGCGCTACTATTTAACTGGAAATCTACGACCGTGTTCATACAAGCCTCCTGAAAGAATGGAATAAAGGATTACTTCTTAATAACCAATTAATTAATTTTTACATTTTAATATAACTGAATGCTATATAACTATTGATGATTAAGACTATATTCCTAATAATTAGCGCCCTCAAGAGAATGTTTTTTGAAATGTAGCTAGGCTTACTATAAATGCTTGAATTAATGCAACTATTACAAAAAGGTATTCAATAATAAACACGAATAGATGCCTGTAAGTCATTGATGTGATATTCTTTTTCAAGTTCCTAATAAAAAATTATTTCTGAAGGTGCTTATTATGCAAAAACTGATTATTTCTTTTGTTATTTTTACAACACCACTTGCCGCGCAAGCCGCAGGTTTCGGTCTTGCAGAGCAAAGTGGTAGCGGCTTGGGCAACGCCTACGCAGGTGCAGCAGCAATCGCAGAAGATGCCAGCACTATTTATTCCAACCCAGCGGGTATGACCTATGTTTTAGGCACTCAGGCAATCGGTGCGCTGCACTTGATTAAGCCGAATGCGGAGTTTAATAATGACGGACTATCCGAAGCAGGTACATTTCGACCGTTAGGTGGCGATGGTGGTAATGCGGGTGATTTAGCGTTTGTGCCTAATATGTACTTTAAAATAGATATTAATGACAGTGTAAAATTTGGTGTAGGTGTTAATGCACCATTTGGTTTAAAAACCGAATACGATAAAACTTGGTTAGGCCGCTTTCAAGGCATTAAATCAGAATTAAAAACCATTAACATTAACCCAGCGTTAGCTTTTAAAGTGAATGATCAATTGTCGCTTGGTTTTGGGGTTTCGGTTATGTATGCCAAGGCAGAGCTAACCAGCGCCGTTAATATTGGCGCTGCTGAGAGAAGCTCTAAGGTTGAAGGTGATGATTTTGGCTTTGGCTTTAACTTTGGTGCCATTTATCAAATAACGCCAGATACTAGAATTGGCGCCTCTTACCGGTCTAAAGTAGAACAAAAATTAGAAGGTAAAGCTAAATCAAACTTTACTGGATTAAACCTGGTTCCAACGCGCACACTGAATACGGATGTTACCGCCAATGTTACCTTGCCAGAAAACATATCAGTAAGTGCGTTTAGTCGATTAAATGACAAATGGGATTTAATGGGCGACGTTACTTGGACGCGTTGGAGCCAATTTGAAGAATTGCGGGTCGTTAGAGATAACGGAACCAATTCGACACTGACCAACACGCCGGAAAACTGGGATAACACCATGCGCTATTCGGTAGCTGTGAATTACCACTATAGCGACACTATCAAGCTGCGCGCAGGCTTGGCATATGATGAAGCCGCAGCAAGTACGGCCTTTAGAACCGTGCGGATTCCTGATAACGATAGAAAGTGGCTAACGTTTGGCGCAGGCTGGCAAGCAACACCAGCTACCAAATTTGATATTGGTTACGCGCATCTGTTTATTAGCGATACCGATATTGATGACAACCAAACAGCGCCAGTGGCACCATCACCAGTAGGAAAAGGCCGTGTTAGAGGCGATTACGATGCCAGTGTGGATGTTTTAAGCTTGCAAGTAACGCATAATTTTTAATATTGCGCCTGGTGTTAAATAATAAGTTTTAAGCAATAAAAAAGCTCGCCTAAGCGAGCTTTTTTATTGAAACAACTGTTTTAAACTAAGCTGTTTTTTGACGACGCTTTGCGCTAAAACCAACCAAGCCCAAACCGGCAATTAATAATGCATATGTTTCTGGCTCTGGCACTGGCGCTAGGCTGTATAAGGTTGTGGTATTAGAAACTTCGTTTGCAATGGCAAGGTATGATTTACCATTGATTTCAAAGGCTTCTAAGCCTTCTGGCGCCAAATCACCATCCGTTACAATCATGTCTAAAAAGGTTGCGTTTGCTGGGTCGGTAATATCATACAAAGCCACAGCGCCAGTCAATGTTCGCTCTAAACCAATCGCAGCAATTACGCGACCACTTAAACTAAATAGCTCAACACCCTCTGGCTCAACGCCTTTATCAGTACTTCTTGCGTCATCGTAAATGCCTAATTCGGCTGCTTTTTTATCTAAAAAATCACCGCTATCAAATACTAAAACACCATTAGCATCTAAAATTGAGAATGAACGGCCGCCTATTGCTGTTAGATTCCCTAAAGATGAATCGGTATTTGAAATTCGCAAATTTGCTAAATCGCCTGTTCCGCCTACTGTGCTACCGTTTGAACGGTCGCCGTTATCTTCACGGAAATCACCTTCGTTAGCCGTGACTAAATAAGTCGCACCACCGGCTTCATAAGCGGCAATGCCGTCAGGCATATATAAACCTTTTACATTTGGCGATGTAAAGTTAATAGTACCGTTATTTACGGTATCAATACTATTACCCGGCAAGCTAAAATCTTTAGTGCCTAAACCCACCACTTTTTCAAAACTATTGGTGTTTAAATCTAAAATACCAATCGCGTTGGCCTCTTGCAAAGTAACATACGCTTTTGTACCAGCGGCATTCACAGCAATATATTCTGGCTCAAAATCCATGCCTGTGTTGGTTCTAATATTGCTGCCTGTTTGAGTTACACCCGCAAAGCCAGGTGTGGCCACAACCGCGCGCGTGCCCACATCAATAATGCTTACGCTACCAACTGGATCAACCGCTGCTGGGTTATAACTTCTAGGAATTGTAGAGCCGATTCTGGTGCCGTAAGTGGTTGGTGTGCCTTCATTAGCCACTAATAACTTGCTGCCATCTGGCGTAAAAGTAAGCATATCTGGCAAGGCGCCAACGGCAATAGAATTAACGCCGCTAACCAATGAACGTGAAGTGGTATCAAACAACTTAACCACGCCCGCATCGGTTTGAACCGTTGATTGAATCGCAAAAGCCGCCATGCCGTTGTAAATCGCCACGCTGTTAATAGAGCCAAAACTAGAGGTATTAATATGTTGCACCAAGCTACCGTTAGTCGCATTAAGCACATCTACACCCACAACACCCGCCACCCAAATGGTATTGGTAATGCTGTCATAAGCCGAAATTTCAGACGTTAAGCCAGAAACTCCAGTGGCAGCGTGGCTATAAGTCCACTCTTTAGTAATACTGCCAATTGGGGTAGCCGCCATTGCCACAGCCGGCATAAACAAAGCGGCAATCACCGCAGCGATACTAGTATTCTTCATCATTCATATCCATTAACTAAAATAAGCGAGCAAATCTCACTTTCACGTTAATGAGATTAATCAGCGCAGATTGCAATAGAATGAATTGGCATAGTCCTATACTACTTATAATTAATTTGTACTTAACATATCTTCTAACTCAGCCTCAGAAAGCACCACTTCTGGTTCGCGCTTTTTAAAGTGAATTGGCGTGGCAATTTCAATTGGTTTAGATTCGCGCAAATTGCCTTGTAGCGGGTCTTGCCCCACATCAAAATGCGGCACGTTATCAATGCAAATTGGTTTGCCTAGCATGGATTTAATTTTGTTTTTAAGCACCCAAGCGGTTGGATGTTTAATGTATTTTTTCATTACTGGTGCGGCTGTGCCCACCATCCAACAATTTTTTGGGCAGGTTTTCACTAAGCCGCGCACTTTTTCGGCTTGCGGGCTAAACCATACTTCGTCAAAGCTTTTTACATCGCGAATATTGCCCATTGATTCTTTCCAATAACGGTCTTCTAAACCGTTGCAGGGGTAAACATCGCCATATGGCTCAATAAAGAAGTTAGCCGATCCTGCCTCGCAAGGCAACATACGTGGCTGTTCGCGGATGTAATTGATTAAACCTAAATTGAAAAACGCGCGGTACCAGCTTTTTGGACTTTTATCTTTTAACAACTCTTCCATTAGCAAACGGAAATTATTAATCACCTCATCTTTATTGGTAATGGCGTTATCGTCTTTGTGAAAATAATATGAGTTGTGGAAAGAAGCAGTGGCAAATTCCATGCCTAATTCGCGCGATAGTTTATATAACCACAACATGTCTTCTGAGTTTTTGTTCGAAACGGTACAACCGTAGCCAATATCTTTAATGCCCATTTCTTTTAGCGTTAATAGCAAACGCATGGCACGGTCAAAGCTGCCTTCGCGGCCGCGCAAATCATCATTCTTTTGAGATAAACCTTCAATACTGACGCGTATACCAATATTAGGGAAACGCTCTGCCATTTTGATAATGCGATCGGTATGCCAGCCAGATGTTGAAATCACGATACGTGGTGCTTTTTTGTACATCACTTCAACAATATCTTCTAAATCGCGGCGCACAAATGGCTCACCGCCAGTAATGTTCACAAATTTAAAATTAGGCAGCATTTCAAGCTCTTTGGCTTGAATCTCTTTTTTGCTGTCAGACGGATTTTCCCAAATATCACACATTTTGCAGCGCATTTGGCAGCGATAGGTGGTAATAATGGAAACATCGGTTGGGTAACCTGCTGCTGCGGGTGCTAATGCTGTTGCCATGGTCAAACTCCTAAAACATTCCTGTAAATGTCGATTAAGCCCGCATTGTGCTTATCGAGCGAAAAGTGTTGTGTTACACGCCGCCTTCCAGCCGCGCCCATCTGCTGCCTCAGTGTGCTTGAGGTCATTAATCTATCCAACACCGCTGTCAATGCATCCACATCGCCAGCCGTGTATAACAATCCTGTATGTTCATCATCAACCAACTCTGGTATGCCGCCCATGCGGCTTGCAATCACTGGCTTACCATACGCCATCGCCTCTAAAACCGACATCGGACAGTTTTCATACCATTCCGAAGGCACCACCACTACAGCCGCTTGCGCTATCATTGTTTTGAGCGCGTCACCTGCCAAATGTCCAGTGAATATACTTGAGTTATATTGCGCTTTTAAGTCATCTAGCAATGGTCCTGTTCCTGCCACTTTAAGCGGCCAGTTTAGCCTTGAGTTGGCATGCGCTTTTAGCAGCGTTTCAACACCTTTTTCGGGCACTAAGCGGCCTATATATAAGGCATAGCCTTCATCCACATTACTTGGGCTTATGGCTTTTACATCAATACCATTGGTTAATTGCTTAATACGGCTGGCGGGCGCACGGTGCGCGATGGATTTCTGCATAAATTGGCTGGGTGCAATAAAGGCATCCACTTGCTCATAATTGCCCAATTGCTTTTGCACAAACGCCTCTGCAAATAAAACCGCACTTTTACCCAGCGATCCATCCGCACAGCGATTGCGCAACACTTGCGTAAAATCGCCATCTAAACATTTAGAGCAAGGCTTACCTTGTTGCAAACGATTATAAGTAGGGCAAACTGGCTTGTAATCGTGCAGAGTAAGCACCACTGGCACGCCTAGCTTTTTGGCGGCACCAATAATAGAGGGCGTTAATTGGTGATAAATATTGTGACAATGCACAATATCGGGTTTGGTGTCTTTAATTAGACGACTAATATTTTTAACCGCTTCAGATGAATGCACAAAAGAAATGGCGTCTGCAATTTTAGACAATTTGCCCGATTCACCTTGCTTGTAGCTGCGATTTTCCACAAAGTAATCCGCATATTGGCTAGCAAAATTGCGCGTATCTTGCATGGCAAAATCCACCACTTCGTGCCCGTTAGCCAATAAAAAGTCACGCTCTTGAAACATCACCGTTTCGGAGCCGCCATTACTGAAAAAAAACTTATTTGCTTGTAAAATTTTCATGTTAATTTTTGTTTGATAAAGCAGATAATGTTTTTAAAATAAATTGTTCTACTTTTTGTGCCATTTGCTTTTCGGAAAAGTTTTCCAGCACAAATTTCCGAGATTTTTTATCTGACTCTGCCAATAAAATCTTATTATTCAAAAGTAGTTTTAACTTAGCGCGCATATCTTCAACATCGTATGGCTTTACAAAAAATGAGCCTTTACCATCTTGCAAATAATCTACCGAGCTAGGGGTATTGGTAACGATAACGGTTTTACCCATACTCATTGACTGTAAAAAACTCATCTGCCCGTAAGAATAATTAAAAACAGGTAAGGGAATAACAACAAACCTTGCATTGGCGATTTGGTTTTTTAATTCGCTGATAGAAACCTTATTGATGACCTCAGTATTGGGTAATGCGGCAACACCTTTACACCCAATTAAACGCAATTTATGCTTGGTATCAATTCCAGACCAAGCTTTAATAAGGGTTTCGTAATCGCGTTTTGCATGTCCAAAAGACAAGACATAATCCGCTGTTTGGCTGGCAGTTTGGGCATCAAAATAGTGTGTATCTACCCCAAATGGAATGTAACAAGCTTTTGAAACGAGATTGCTGTAGGTATTTTTGTAATGCTCAATAATGGATTTTGAATGGCAAATAATCGATGGATTGCTTTTTAATGCAAACCGAATCACAGCATTTTCAATTTCATTTGAACGTGCACCGTTCATGGCACCTATATCAAAAATAATATGCAATGGCTTTTTTTTACTCACCAATCTGCGCAATAGCGAATACATCAAGCCACTTTGTGCCCCATGCGAAATAACTACGTCATATTGATTAGAGGTAAAAAACGCTTTAATACCTTGCCATAAATAGGTGTTGGCTTTTTTTTCCAACCATGACAATGCATTTTTTTGTTGAAAATCTATAATATCAACCGTGCAAGGCTGCTTGAAATACTGAAAAAACCAATATGCCTGACCCGCAACTTGCTTATCTGGTGCTTGTATACTGGCATCATCAACCTTTAGTTGATGCACTTTCCAATTAGGCAAAAAAAGTATTTTCATACATTCGCGTGTAACAATAGAATCATGGCGTTATTTTGATGGCATTGACTGAGTAGGGTGGTAAATCAAGCTCCGCTTCACCATCCACATCAAAAGTGATATTTTTTTCAATTTTTTGTGGCAATACATTCAGAGACGACGCATAGTTGTTCGCGTTTTTATTGCTGTCGCTAATGTAGTTAAATATAGCCCGCCTATTTTTTCCACTCAATGATGGGATTTTTAAAGCTAATTTAGCGGTACTTTTATGTCGGTTTACCGCCCAAACAACAAATATCTGAGTTTGTGCATCAGTCAAAATTGCGGCACGCACATCATGATCGCCAATACTTGCCTCATCATTGCGACTTTCAACTTTACTTTCCAAGGCTACTGGCAACATGTTTTCACGCAAAATACGCATTGCCCAATACACGACAGATGGGTGCAAACCATTGGCTTTAGTTGCATTAAATAAAGGCCATGGGCCATGAGCAGTGCCTAAAGAATGCAAAAACAGCCCTTTAATTTCTGGAAACTGTGTTGCGGCAATGTAAGATTCGGCAACAACTATTGCTGTTTCCAAATTAGAAGTTTTTGGCCAATTGCGTTGCCATTCTTGATAGTTTTCTTGTCCTGACAAACTAAGTGTATGTTCTGTTATCCAAAACGATGGGGATTGAATTTGAACAGCATTAGCGTCATCTACACTTTTGCAAACATAAGTCATTCGCTCAAAAACTGAACCCCAGCGCTCTTGTTCATAATAAAGATGATGCGCGTAATCATTAGTTGAAGGCTTTAATCCGTTCATTAAATAGCGATCATATTCAGAAACAGTCATGTCTTTGTGGAACTGATAATCTTGCAGCATACCCACAAACATGGTTTTTGGTTCGCGAGCTAAAATGGTTTTAACAGTTTGATTGGCTACTTTTGTATATTTTTCAGCCGACCATTTATAACGATCTAACTCATTACCTAGCTCCCAATAAAACACTTTAGGCTTACCAATTAGTACTTGGGTATTGGCATAACTTACCCAGTCTGCGGCAGATTGTGACAAAAGCGCATGGTCGCCTTCTTTGCCATAACCTCCATTAAGGTTTAGTACGACCCAAGCCGTTCCATCTGTTTGCTTTACAAAATCCAGATACTCGTCAAAGCCGAACTGAGGCGCTATTGGACCCAACCAATCAACTCGCTGTCTTTTTGGACGAAGCGCTTGCGCGCCTATAGTGTCACGCCAGTCAAGATGGTTTGAGCCAGTGCCACCTGGATAGCGATAAACAGAACCCTTAAAAGGCTTTAACCAACCCACGACTTCTGGCTTCACTTGAAGTTTTTGCGCATCCCACATATCTTGTTGAAAATCTACCCATTCCAGATTAAAGCCAAAAAATTCTGGCTTTAACTGACGAACAACTTTATTGTTGGGCGTAGCACTGACTGAGTTTTGATTAGAATAACCAACCAATAAGTTATTTTCACAACTGCTGTTGGATGAAGCTTCTAGGGGCTTACAGGCAGATGTAAGCAAAAATATACTGATGATAAATAAATGCGTCTTTAGTACTAATCTTGTTTGCATTTTTGGCTCATTATTTTCTGATACTGGTTAAACACCACAGCCGCAATATAATCGTAACGTCTATTTTTAACAGCCCACACGGGCCCTTTTGCCCCCATTTTTTCTGCTGCTTCAGGGTTATTAAGTAAGCTAAGTAATGCTTTTGAAAAGGCTTCTTCATTCCAAGGTACACATAAACCAGCACCACTACTTTTAAGGGCGTTAGATTGTTCAGGATGCTCATTAGCAACGATTGGCCTACCTAAAGCCATGTACTCATATAACTTTGTAGGAGACCCCTGTAAATAAATAAAACTGGGGTAAATTGGGCTTATGCAAACGGCTGCTTTTGCAGCAATGGCCCAAGCTTGCTCAATAGGTAAAAACCCAGTGAAAACAATATTATTTTCTATATTAAGTTCAATTGATAAGCTTTCTAAAAATTGCCGATCATCTGCTGTATCGCCTCTACCCACCATATAGAGCTTGGCATTTGACTGTTGCTTAACTACAAGCGCAAATGACTGAATTAACACTTCTAAATGTCTTGAGCGTGCAAACGTGCCCAAATAAACAACACTGTTTGGCTCTATCTTATTTGTAGTTGTTTTTAACCATTCAAATAAATTGGTCGCAACGCCCATGGGCACCGCGGTCATTTGGTCGGCGCCTAATCCATAAGAAATAATATTTTTCTTCATCCCTTCTGTTTGCACAAAAACATGATCCGCCAACGGCAAAATTAACTTGTAAAGCCACCAATGACTAATTTTTCCTCTTAATTTAAAATACTGGCTTCTAGCGCCTGTGGTTAAACCCGCCTTTTCGATATCGTTTTCAGGAAACGGAAATGACACCCAATACACAAATTTACTACCACGCAAACGCGCCGCTAAATAAGCAAAAATAGCAGCTGTATAGCGATCATCCCTTACTTGAATAACGTCATATTTTTGACCAAAAATAAGTTTGAGCAAAATCCAAATTTCGGCTAAAAATTCACCAACACGCCTGATGATAGGCGATAAAACACCTAAATCCTCAACACTTAGCGGCAAGTAGATTCTCTGATGATCATCAATAACCTTTTGCCAGCCACCGCTATTATCTCTGCGCATACTCCAATCGGTGTGTAGCCCGAGCTTTTTTAATTCATGCGAAAAAAGCTCAGCAATATCAACGCGCCAAGCAGGATAAGAATCGGTGACAAAGTAAAAAAGACGCATGATAAAAGTGATTGATATTTAGCTGTACTGCAAGTGTGGGGGATTAAGCAAATGTTGCTGATGCACCAAATAACCCAAATAGCCAATTACAGTTGCTAAGATAAGCTCAAAAGATAAAACATTTACAAGCGTATTGTCGTAGAACATAAATACCGAAAACACGCCAATACAGGCTTGAATGGCTATCGCATCTGCACGCGCGCTTGGATTTATAGAAACTTTGTTTAATCGTCCTGCTGCTATCCAAGCAAAGACCAAAATAAAAATAAAAAGCAATAGCCCAAATACACCTGTATCCCATAACAATGAAGCTGCCGATGTTAAATCGATACCGTAGCCAATGTAAGAAACAGCAATGTTGCCAGCAACAGCATTACCAGCATTAAAGTAAGAACTGCCCAAACCATGGCCAAACAATATGCCTGACAAATCATGCCAACCATGATTAAGCCACCAAAAGGCAATCACTGTGGTGCGGTTTAAAATGTAAGTACCATAACCTTGACTTCCAACGTTGTATTCCAAAGTTTGTTTGATGATGTCGGTGTTAGTCATGCCTGAAACAACACCTTTGTTTAGACCTAAATAAATCAGACCAAGTATTGAAGTCACGGCCAAAATTGCAAACAGTTGAAGCAAAAACTTACTAGTATGCTTTTTAAATTCTTCACGCATTAAAATAAACCAAACTAACGGCAGTAAAATAACCACAATTTTGGTTTCGCCTAAAGCTAATGGCATTAAACAAAACAAGCATAGCCAAATAGTTTTAGATTTTTGAATAAGTCCCTCTCTAAATCGGGACACAACAAAAGTAGCTGCCATAATTAAAAAAGCAACCATTTGTGCATTGCTACTACCGCCTTCTGTGCTTGAGCCCAATGTGCCAGCAACCCTATCCGTTAACTCTGCAGAGCCACTGCTGATATCACCCAACATAAAGCGCTGAAACAAAGCAAACGGAAGTTGTATCAATGCGATGATTAATAAAAGCTTTAACCAACGCTCATACTCGCTTGGTTTAAATGCTAACAGTGCCAGAGCAAGCATCAGGCCATACATTTGAAAATAACGCTTAAAACCAGCCAAAAATTGAGACACAGAATCCCACTGCATGATGGTAACCAGCAGCGCATAAAGCATAAAAATAATTGCCAGCCAAATAAAGGCTGGAATTTGCTTTTGGGTGATTAATTGCAATATTACTGGCAATAGCAGCAACATACTGATTAAGGCCAATGCCCATGGTAGCTTATTTAATGCTGGCACATACGATGCAAATACACCGTAAAGCAATGCCACTGACAATAGTATCCAAACACTAATATTGGGCGCTTTTAGCAATGCAATACCTCCCATCATGCCAACCAATAATTGCACTAATAACAGGCTACCGGTAGAAGCAATTAAACCTGCAAACACGGCCACTGCGCTTATTATTAAAAACGCAAACACCATTTTGTAATTAATGTTTGCCATTGCTGTAAAAGCGCGTTCAAGCTTCATTCTCTAATCACTTTATCAATCGCTTTTAAAAAGCTAGGCTCAATGTTTACCCACAAATAGGTGGCACTGGCTTGATGCGTGCGGTTTTTCATTTGTGCTAACTCTTCGCGTTTATGCCACATTGTTTGCATTGCTTGCGCCAAACTTTTGCTATCGTAATCAAAAATAATGCCATTAAAGCCATCTTTTATGTATTGCGTGTGCGTTCTGATATTGCTGGCAAGCACTGGCAAGCCTGCCACTAAATACTCAAAAAGTTTGGTTGGCGGGTTAAATCGATACCACGCCAAATCTTGCCATAAGCAAATTCCCGCATCCGCTTGCTGCATAAAATTTGGAATCATGTGCCCTGCAACCCTACCGTGAATGGTGACCGAATCTGTTATGCCTAATTTTATCAATGCAGTATGACAATATTGATACTGCTCATCACTGGCGCCAACAATGGTTAAATGGGCGACTTTTGATTGTTTGTTTACAATGGCAATCGCTTCTAGCATCACATCTCTACCGCGATCTTCATGAACAGATCCAACATAAACCAAGCGAACTGCATCAGTTGAATTGCGCGTATTTTCATGTAATGCCACGCCATTAAATGATTGCGCCACACCCATATAAATCATTTGCGTTTGGCTAGGTTTGCATTGATGCGCTAATAAATCGTCGCGATGCGCCTCACCAATAGGCATCACCAATGTCGATTTCCGCGCGCCGGAATACATAAGCCATCTAACCGCGTAACGGGCAAGTGCTTTAATAGGCGCAAACCCTGTAGGCTCTGGCGCAATATGCGTTGGGTGCTCGTTCCAATAAGTAATAGTTGGAACATCGCCAGTAATTGCCGCAATTGGTGCTGCCATCGAATGCAATAAAACCACCACATTGGGCTTTTGTTGCTTAATTAGCTGTGCGCAATTCCACAAATAGCCCAACCAAGCCATGCGCCCCTGTTTGCAATCCAACACTGTGTAACTCACATTGGGTATTTGTAACTCGGGCTGAGTAAAAGCAAAGGTGCTTATTACGGTAAGTTGATAATGCGCAGCCAAAGATTGCATGCGATACGAAAAATCTAAAAAACCGGGTTGGTTTTTATCAAAAGTGGTTACCACTAAACAATGTTTTTTATTGCTGACTGTCATCGTTAAATTTTTTGTTTTCTGCGTGCTTTTAAATAACTTATGCCAACAAAAAATTCTTTTACAAATGCATTAAAGCCATAATTTTTGGCAGAGTCGTACCAAAACTTAGCGGTGCGCAAAGGCTTAGGCATATCTACTAAAGCCTTCATATAAAACGCACCTCTACCAGCTAAGTAACTGGCATCAATCTTCGCTAAATCATTGACTGTGCGACGCCGATGATGATGGGAAACGACTACATTCGGGCAATACTTACCGCGTACGCCCGTGTTTAAAGCTCTCAATAAAATATCGCAATCCTCACAAGGGTAAGGCGTGCCAGAGCCCATTAAAGGGTCAAAGCCACCTAGCTCATCTAGCAACTGTTTGGTAAATGCAAAATTTGCACCATGAATATAGCCAGGGCCAATAAATGAATAAGCATTGTGATAATCAAAATCCTCACTCAATTTGATGGTCATTGGCAAATCGTTAGGGTCATGTAGCAACACTCTGCCACCAGTAAAACCAATGTTTTTTTCTGAAAATGCTTGTGCTAAATTGGTAACAAAATCGGAAGATGGGTAACAATCATCGTCCGTAAAAGCAATAATTTTGGCTTTAGAATGGCGCCAGCCTGCGTTTCTGGCGTTGGATAAACCTGCAATTTTTTCATGCACAATGCTTACCTGTACGGTAGATTGTTGTGCAAATTGTGCCAAAAGGCTTGCTGTATCATCACTGCTGTTGTTATCAACGAAAATAATATCCCACAATATTTCCGATTTAATGGCGGCTAACGCGACTAAATGTTGTGGCAAAAATGGTGCGCGGTTGCGCGTGCAAACCACTAATGAAACCAATACCGCATGTTCATTTTTACTGTCTACATTTCCGCATTCAATTTCTCTTTCAGCAAATAATTGATTATCTGTCATATTTATATCACTTATTACTTATGAAAGTTGCGTGCGTAAGTCTTGCCGTAATTGCACGATTTCTTGCCAATAAATCAATCGAATAGATGCCAAAAACACACCAGCGATAATTATTGCTTTGCTGATGGCAATGGTATTAACAGGCAATTGCTCAAATGTAATCGCAAAAAGGTGGTGCACAATAAACCAAGCTAGCGCAATCAGTCCTGATACAACGGCGGCAGCTTTTAATGCAGAAAAATACTCTACCAAAGTAAAATCAATTAAGCGGCGCGACAACCACAAGCTGACTGGAAACATTAATAAAGTTTTAATTGGGCTAGCTGCTGCCGCAGCCAACAGTCCAAACTGACTTAACACTGCTAGCAAACTTAATGACACCAAGGTATTCACTAGCATCAGCATAAAAAAAGCTTTGTTCCGATTATTAGCTAACAATACAAATCCGTTTAAATGACTATATCCCGCCACCAAACCTGTTAAAAACAATACTTGAGCAATAGGCGCACTTGTTGTCCATTTAGCGCCAAATACTATCGGCACCCAATCTGGTGATAACGCAATCGCCATCATAAAAATGGGTGCTGTAATTAATGCTGAAAATTTAACCGATGTTAAAAACAATGCCTTTAAACGTTGATTATCAATTTGTACTCTGCCAAAAGCAGATGCAATA
Source organism: Methylotenera sp. (assembly GCA_046598525.1). Classification (GTDB taxonomy): domain Bacteria; phylum Pseudomonadota; class Gammaproteobacteria; order Burkholderiales; family Methylophilaceae; genus Methylotenera_A. The sequence continues at coordinate 23,071 of JBKJIJ010000002.1, forward strand.
ACACCTGTAACAGCCTGCAAAACACCATCGTTTAATACTTGAAATATTTTTTTACCCATGGCGTAAAAACCTAAGTCGCGCATACCAAACATACTGCCAATAATGAGTGTATCGGCCGATTGTGACAAAACATCTAGTACGCGACTTGAAACAATGCCCCAACCACCCTGCAAGGCCTTTTTTAAGTAGGTGATTTCAAAGTGAAACGATGGGCGCCATTTGCTTAACTTAAAGCAATAAAATGCATCAATCAGCACCTCGGTTACTTGCTTAAAAACCAAGCTCCATATGCCGTAGCCAGATAACGCTAGCACTATAGCTAAAATCGAGCTCACCGATATGGCGACCAAAGAGCGTATTGCCAACCCTTTATAATCCATTTGGCGGCGTAATAGTGCCTCTGGAATTTTCGCAGCAGCTGATATAGGCAATGTAAAAGCCAATATCAGCATAGCTAACACGGCATCTGGGTTGGTTTTATCGGGGTTGATAAAACCCGCCAATAATAAACTCAACAAAGTAAGCGTTATTAAAAATGAAACGACTACTTGAAACCACCAAATGCCTAGTTCGGTAAGTCTTGGGGAAGCGTGGTTGTAAACAAGGTATTCAGCCAGCCCTAAATCGGCAAAAACAGCCAGCAACATAAGCCAGCCTAAAATGTAGCTAATCAACCCAATTTCTTCTGGATTTAGTATTCTTGTTAATATAAAAAAAACTAAAAGCGTGGCTACGCGGGTGCCCCAACTTCGCATGGCAGACCAAGCAACTGCGCCGACCACACCGTTTTTTGCAACACTTTTCAATTACGCGGCGGCTTCAAATTTATTGTTGAGAATACAATCAACAAACACATTGGCCTCTATTTGAAGTGAGCCTACGTCTTTAACAAATAAAGCGTAAGGATATTGTGATGTCCAAAGATGATAAAAGTCGCCCAATTTTCCATAACTGTTATCAACCAAAATGTGAGGCTTATTCATTAACGTGCTCAAAATGTGCGCATGCAATCTATCTGTCAGTACAGTATGGCCTTTACTCAGAAAATTCACTCCACGCTTCAACCTCGCCCATGCAAGCAGATTCCATATCAACAGTAGAAGTTGATTTTTCTTATCGAAAACGCGTCTAAACCATACTGTATGCGTTTCAATTCTGATGATAAGTCGCTCTATTAGTGAAACATTTAACCAATCGGCTGTTTCAGTGGTGATATTGGCATCGAAATGGATTGAATTAACGCCTGCGGAAACGGCCTTTTCCGTATCGGTTCTTGAAAGAATAAAACAATCGACTACTGGCATACTTTTTGAAGCCACCGCGCCAATAAAAAATGCCATATCTGGGCACAAAATGCTGGTGGTTGAAAAGTTTTTTTGTGCTATTGCAAGGCTTTCTTTACTGCGGACCAGTAGGGTAAAGTTGCCATGTTGCTTGATTGCTTCTGCGGTTTCTAAGATGTTTTGTTCATCTTTAAAATGAATAGTTTGCGGTAATTGAATAATAGGTGTTTGGGGGAAGTCACGCAGAATTTGTAGCCTAAAATCATGCAAATGACTCCATAAGTCTCCAAAATTTCCGCCGCCATTTATTAGTATGATGCTGTTTTTACTAATTATTTTTTTTATAATGGCTGAACTAAAATTATGGCAATCGCATACGTAGCTTGGTTTAAGACCTCTACTTTTTAAATAAGCGATTTCTCCCAACCAAATTAAGCTATCTCCTACGTTTGGATAATGAGGATAATCAAGCAAAATAATATGCGCACTATCAGGAATAAGGGCATCAAGCACCTTGCGTGCTTGGTTTTGTAAGCGCTCAATTAGCGCTATATTCTCATTTTTACTAGGTGCGCTCATCATTGCCTGCCATTCATCTCACTGGTTTTAAATTTTTATTTTCAGCTTTTATTTGTGCTGCTTTGATTTTGGCTACCAGTTAAGCGCATACGCTGGCTTGGCGATACGCTTGTTAACAGATCGTTGGTAAAGCGGGTTTGTAGGTCGTAGGCTTGGTTTACATCGCTGCTATCAGTAGATGCGGTAACGCTGGATACGCGCATTAGCAAGCCATCGGGTATGCTGCCGCTTAGGGCATATTGCAGCTTGATTTTTTTGGTTTCCCAACCTGGGTAGCCGACTTTTTTACCAGTGGTGAGCCAATAGGTAATTGGTTCTATGCGGTCTGATTTTCTGGCCAGTAAACGTACAACGGGGATATTGCCACTAGCGGTATTAAGTTGATCTTTTACAATGCTATTGATTGCAAAACCCTGGCCACTGTAACAGCCTTCTGGCATGTGTGCGCCTACGCCATCGGTTTGGTCACGACCGTAGGCGATAGATAACATAATGCGCTGACCTTGGCCGTTTTCGTATACGCGCGAAAGCGTTTGTGCGTAAATTTCATTTAAAGCGGCGGCGGTTTCTGGGTTAACAATTTGCGATGCCATATTTACCATACGCCAATCGTTAAATTGGGCAGGAATCAATTGCTCTAAATTAACAGGCTCACCTTCATCGGCGATTTTGTGCGTGGGGCGTGCTGCATAGGCGAATACCGATGTGCATATCATGACTAGCATCAGCAAAAAATGGCGCTTACTTTTCATATTTAAATGATGCATATTAGGCCGCCTTCTGCTTCCATTTCACAAAATATTGCAGCATCGAATCCACCGTCATAATGAACATAAGCGCCACAAAAAATAGCAAGATACCTGCAAAGCCATGCACAAACCCTTGGCCTACTTCATCGCCAAAATAGTAAGTAATCAGCGTTAGCGTAATCACGCGGATTACATTGGCAGTAAACGAAATAGGGATAATTAGGATGGTTAAGGTGATATTGCGAATGAGTGAATCGTGCTTAACCAAGCTTAAATACAGTAAGCCCAAAGCCTCTAACGAAATTAAAGTATGCATGCCAGCGCAGGCATCGGCCACCAGCAATTGATATTGCCCAATTTGCAAAATAACGCCTTCGCGTGCAATGGGGTAATCAAACCAAAATAGAATGGTTTCGGTAACATACGAAACCGCCATTTTCATGGGTAAGGTTAATGAATCCAACGGGAAAGGAAGCATAAAGATAATAAAAAATAGCGGAAACCAGAGCGCTTTCAGCATGGGCAAGCCGCGCATAAACAGAAAAATACCGGCCAAAACAAATATCTGTGAAGCTAGATCTAGAATAAAAATATCTTGCGAGCGGCCTGCTACATAGCACAGCAAACCAAAAAACAAGGTAATACTGCCCAAAATTGGCGCCGGTTTATCCGCTGCACTTAGCGCAAAGTGTTCACGCTTTTGCCAAAACAAAAAAACAATTACCATTAGCACAATTGGGCCGTGCGCTTGGTCTTCATGCACCCATAAGTTACTCAGCACTTGCTGATAAGTGGGTAGATACAAGGCCAACAAGCCGATGATAATTGGCACCCACATCATGTGGGCTTGGCTTTTTAAATCGCTAAAATTGCGCGCTATTGCTTGCACAGCCAACCCCTATGCATCTACAAAAACGCTACCTAAGACCTTTGCGCCTGTCATCGACAATTGCTGACTTAGTTGCTGCATATCGGCCACCATGGTGGTGTCTTTTTTGGCCACAATAATGGCGGCTTTGGTTTTCGATACCACGGTTAATACATCTAAACCCAGATGAATCGGCGAAGTATCAATCAAAATCACATCGTAGATATTTTCTAAATCCACTAACAAAGTGGCTAAATTGTTTTGGCTTAATAATTCTTGTGGATTAGGCACGGCCGTGCCAGCGCTTAAAATGGTTAAATTAGGCAACGATTCATGCTTGCTTAATGTGTACTGGCCTTGCCTGTTGGCTAATATATTGGCCAAGCCCATTTTGGTTTCAATATTAAACAATTGATTTTGTTTGGCGTTGCGTAAATTGGCATCAATTAATAAGGTTTTTTTATTGAGCTGCGAAAATACAATGGCTAAATTTGCCACCATTTGGCTGGCATCGTCATCACTACTTACCGATGTTACCGCTAATGTTTTATTGCCTTGATCAAACCAACGCAGCGATAATTGGCTGCGCAAACTGCGTAATTGCTCAACTTCGGCATTAAATGGTTTGTGTGCGGCTATTAATAACGGGCTAATTTTATGGTTGCCATCTTGCAAATAGGCATAATTAAATTGTTCTGATAACACTTTTTGCAAATCATCTTCGGTAATCAAACCCAATTTTTTGGCGGCTTCGCCAAACAGTATTTTTTTATCGCGTTGCAGCTCTAAAATGCGCGCAATATCTTGCTGCGTCAGCTTGGCATGTTTTGCCAATGCATCGCCCATGCGCTTGGCATCAGGCATATCAGCATGCATTTCTTGTGCTTCGGTATTGTTCAATTGCGGCGCCTCTTGACTTGAATCCATGTTTTTTCTGCCTAAATGGGGTTGCTCAATAAATCGCTGCTTAAAAACTTAACGCCCGTTTTTTGGCGGTTTTTTGCTTTAAAAATTGGCTAATGCTATTTTTTAATGCGAATTTTTTCTTGGCGTGGCGGCTTAATTCGCCCAACACTGGCATATCCAATAGTTGTTTTAAATCATCAGCAGAACGCACGCGTCTATCAAACATTTCGGCCACTAACGCAAAACCAATTCCCAACAGCGCGCCTAAAAAGATTGATAGCACAATATTCAACAATACTTTAGGGCTGGAATGTTTAAGCGGTGCAATGGCTGGGTTTAAAACAGAAATATTGGTTTGGCCTGATTGGCTTTCCATATTGGTTTGGCCAAAACGCAGCAAGGCGTTGTCATACATGCGTTGCGCGCCTTCTACTTCGCGCTCTAGCACCGCCATTTCATCGTGCTGGCTTTTTAGTTTTAGCACACGCTCTTTTTGTTGCGCAAGTGAAGCTTGAATGCCCGCTTCTTTTTGTTGCGAAACGCGCGCGGTTTGGCCAACGCTACTGCTGGTTTTTGCGGTTTCAACTCGAATTAAATTGCGAATATTGGCCACATCGGATTGTGCGGCTTGATATTGCGGGTGATTCACACCCAAGCGCTGCGAAACCTCATTTAGGCGTGTTTCGGCTTGTACCAATTGCGATTTCAAGCCTTGAATTAAGCCATTGGCTAAAATATCCGGCGATTCTGAAGCACCGCCTCTTTTAAGCTGACTTTGCCGCGATGTGCTATCAAAAGTTTGCGCTTGCGCCATTACAAGTTGGCTAGATAACTCACTTAAGCGCGCCGCTTCGGTATCCATGCGCTCACCCGAAAATGCAATGCCGTTTTCTTGTTGAAACGCCGATAGTTTTGCCTGCGCCTGCTCTACATTTTGGCGTAAGCCCTTAATTTGCTGATCAAACCAAACAGCCGCTTGTTTGGCAGGCTCTGTTTTCATTTGCAAACTGGTATTAATATAAGAATCAGCAAAGGCATTGGCTAGCGCGGCGGCAAAAACTGGGTCTGCGCCTTCATAGCTAATTTCAATCACATCACTGGTGCGCGATGGCTTAACACTTAAACTTTGCAAAAAACGGTCTGCATACCAATCGTCAATATTGCCTTCGCCATTGGTGGCTTTTTCAAACACCTCTTTGGCCGTATCGCTATTGGTTACACCTAGTTTGCTCACCACTTTTAGCGCCACATTATGGCTTTGAATAATGTCCACTTGGGTTGCCATATAGCCGGGCATTAGCGTGGCAGGCAAAGTAAGGCCAGTCACAGGGTCGGCACCCTTAGAGTTAATCAATAATGTGGCGGTGGCCGAAAACGTTTTTGGCAACAACAAGCTCACCACAGTGGCAACCAGCACCGTTACCGCAAACACCCAAATAGCGATGAGTTTACGCGCCATTAAAATTGATAGTAATTGTGAAAAACTCATGTGCAGTCGCTTTTTGTTTAATTAGTTGATGGCTATGATTTAATGATTTTTGGCTTGGTTAAAACAGGCTTTCACTCACCACAATAATATCGTCTGCCTTTAATACATCGCCAGAAGCGGCATCTAGCGTTTTAAGCTTGCCATCAACGGTGCGTTTAATTTTAATGCCGCGTTCTGTGCCGCGTTGCGATAATCCGCCGCCAGTTGAAAGTGCCTGTGCAATATTCATATTGCGCTCTAATCTAAACGCACCTGAGCGCTGCACTTCGCCATAAATGTAAAAAACAGGGGTTCTAGGCACATAAATAGAGTCACCATCGGCCAGCTCAAAATTCACCGATGTATCGCCTTTGCGGTAAAGTTGGTCAATATCAATTTCGCGTTTTTCGGTTTTTCCATTGCGTTTGGTAATCACAATAATATTATCGGCACCACCTGCTGATACGCCGCCTGCTTGCGATAAAAAGTCGATTACCGTGCGCACACCACTGGCAACAGAGTATTTACCTGGGCGATTCACTTGGCCCAAAACAGACACTTCGCGCGCATTTACATACACAATATCTTCACCCAATAATGGTGGGTTGCTGGCTGGGTCGGCCTTATTTACCAAATCGCGCAAATCATAAGTTTGTTTGGTGGTTTTGCCCTCAGCTACACGAATCAGCGTAATCATATCTGAGCCATTTGGCGTGGTGCCGCCGGCCATTGCCAACACATCCGATAAGGTACTAGGGCGATCTAGCGAATATTTACCTGGTTTATATACATCACCCAGCACCGAAATAAACTGGCTTTGATACTGCAAAACCACTAAATTGACTTGCGCTTTTTTAACAAAACCACCTTTTTCAAGCAAATCGGCTAGCTTTTTTTCAGCCGATTGTGGGCTTAAACCACCCAAAACCACTTCGCCAATCAAGGCAAAATTGATACTACCCGCGGCTGATAGGCGCGCTTCTGTTAGCAAATCTGGGCTGCCATAAACACCAATTCGCACCATATCGCCAGCGCCTAAAATGTAATCGCGCTTGGTTTCAAAAGGGGTTTTTTCTGGTTCGGCCGCCATGCTGGCAACACTGGCCAACAGCAACAACACTACACTTAAGCAAGCAAAAATACGTTGTATCAAACTATTCACCTTCATTTTAAACTATGTTTTTTATGCATTAAAGTAAGTGCTTACAAACCCGCCAAGCCTTTATCCATAATACCTGCGTCTTTTTTTGTTTTATCAGACACCTGATTGGCAATGGCTGAAGTTGCCGCTTCTGGCGCCGCCGCTGTTTGTGGCACATCCGATTGTTTAATGGCGGTTGGCGCAGGCTGCACGCCTTTTTTCATATCGGCAAAGGCGCCAATAAATTCAATATTCGCTTTATCGTTTAAAGCGGCCATTTCTTTTTTGGCCATAGCGGCTTTGTTTTGATTTAGAAAATATTGCTCAATAATCGGTGCTGCTTTTTCACGCGTAATAGGTGCCGATTGCGATGCGGCCACATGCACAATGCTGACGGATTGCTCATTTGAAAGCGCGATTAAATCGCCATCTTTTAATGGCTGTAATTTCTTTAAAAAATCCAAAGGCAATTGCTCAGCCGCGCGTACATTGCTGTTGGCGTTAAATGGGTAATTTTTTTCTTTTAGCCAAACCGCTACTTCATTAATATTTTTGGTGGTGCTTACTTTTTCGGCAATTTCGGCATATTTATCTTTGCCCACATTAATGGCTAATTCTTGCAAACGAAACACGCGGCGATTGGCGAATAGCTCTGGTTTTTCTTTGTAAAATGCATCAATTTGCGCGATAGATGGCTTGGCTGCTTTTGATAGCATTTGCTCTAAATACGCTTGCGCTAAAATTTCGTTTTTTGATGATTCAATCGCCTGCAAAATTCGCGGGTCGCGGTCTAATTTGGCCTCAGTGGCTTGCTGTTTTAACAATTGCTGATCAACCAAACGCGCTAAAATTTGTTGGGCGGCGGCTTTGCTTTGCGCCTCGGTTAAGGCTTTGTTTTGCGCCACGCGGTTTAATTGAAAGTTAATTTGATGCACTGAAATTTCATCGCCATTCACCTTGGCAACCACTTGCGTGCCACCCTTGCTGGCGGCGGCTTTGTCTTTATCGCTACAGGCGGTTAAGGTTAATACCGCGCCTAAAAGCGCTACTAGTACATAGGAATTTTGCACACGCATATTGTTCTCTCAGTTAAATTGGTACTAACAAACAACTAGTACTATAAGAAGAAAATATGACTTTAATGTGTCAGAAATAAGTAGAATTTGTGATGAAGCCGAAATGGTTTCAATAGGCAAAAGTGGCAGGTAAATAGTGAGCCGCGCATATGACAAACTTAGTTATAAAACTAGGCTGTTCAGCCTATATGGTTTGCTGTTAGCGCTTAAAAGGTGTATCTGGCCACAAAACTCAGGCTATTAAATTCGTATGATTGGTTATTTAAGCTGGATTCACGTTTTTCAGCTTGATATTGCACTTGTATAAGTGACTTTAAGCTAGGCACATAAGACAAAGCAAGGTTGGCGGATTTTGAGCTATCGTTGCGATCATCGGCAGCGGTGAAAAAGCCATTATTCACAAAACCGGTGCTGCCTAAATATTCTCTATCTTGGTAACCCACGCCACCGCGCAAAATCAGCTTGCTGCTAATGGCCCAGCTTGGGTTAAAACTAATCCCTGTCGCTTCCACATAGGTCGATAAAATATCATCAATAGGCTCTACTTCTTTATACACAGAGGCATTTAGAGTGACTTTGCTGGTAAGCGCGTGGCCAATATCAACGCGTTGATTAAAGCCGCTAAATTCGCGTTGTGGGCTATCTTCATAATCAATTTTAACGCGCGATAACTTTGTGCTAATGCGGGTTTTTGCGCTGGGTAACCAAGCGGCTTCTAATGTGACTGCGCTTTGTACGCTTTCATCGCCAAATAAAACGGCGGCGAATCCGTTGCGATTAGGGTATTCAGAATCGATTAAGCGATAGGATAAAGCCAGCTGTGTACCCAATGGATTGTTATAGCGCATGCCAGTTTCTGTTGTGTTTGACTCCCGATTTAATGAGGCAAAACTAGGCAATTCGTTATCTGTTTTAGATTGTTCGCGTGATGCGTAAGCCGTCCAATCGGGGTGAAAACGCCAATTCACACTGGCGGTTTGTCGCTCAACTGTTCTTAAATTTTTTACTGCACTTCTAATTTCGTTAAAGCCTGCAATGGATTCATTTTTGCTGGCGCTTAGCACCCCAAAAAAATCGTTTCCCAATTGCCAATCCCATGCCAGTAAAGCCGATTTAGCCGTGTTATCTAATAAATCAAAACGGTTATAGCGGCTTTCGCTTAAAGCGGCCGATAAGCGTAATTGTTGCCGACTTAATCGCACATTGGCATCTAAACCCACATCCAGCCGCGTAATGGTATCGCCAGTAGCAGATGAACCAAAAGCTTGCTGCGCTTGGCTGGGCGACGAAAAGCGAAATACGTTATCGTCATAGCTAATATTAGTGCCCACATACGGCCTAATATCAATAATGCCTTCTGCATGCACCAGCCCTGCGCACAGCAAAAAGCAACAAGCGGGAATTGCTAAAAGTGTAAGACGTAACATCACTAATTTCTACCCATTACCAATACTGCCAATGCCCTGTGGTGACCACATACAAGCCAAGCAAGCCGTTTGTAACGGCATGTGCAAACACAGGAATCCATAAATTTTTATAGGTTTTATACAATTCGCCATACACCAAGCCGGCGAATAAACCAGCCAGCCATAAATGATGCTCTAGCGCGAACAAGCAAGCGCTGCCCACATAGGCGTAACCCGATATATTTTCTGGCAACACTTTTAAAAAGTCTTCTTTATCAAACCAGCGCATGACAAAAGAGCGCCAAAATAGCTCTTCCATTACCGGCACCAATAAAGCCGCGCCTGAAATACGCACCGACATCCAAAATAAAGCGCTTAAATCACTTTCGCCGGATAATGGGTTAAAGCCTTGCGTATCGTCGCCACCCAACCAATTTGGATAAGGAAAAATCCAGATAATGAGCACCATTAAGCCAGCAATGCCAGCGTATAAAAAGTCTGAATATTCAGGCTTGCGTTTTAATTCGGTGTAATCGCGCCAAAAATAAATGATTAAGGCCGCCACAGTGGCGATTCTTAACACATACAGCCATTTCACATCTAGCTGTAACCAAGCAAACAATTGGCTAAGCGGCTGATTAAGGGCTAAAAAGAGAATGTAGACAGCAAAGGGGAGTGCTCTTGCAAGCATTGCACGGTCAAATGTCATGTTTGGCTCACCATTAAAACAAACATGTTACGCATGGATTATGACGGTATTATTTCGTTGTCATATTTGAACGACTAAATAGCAAAACTGAATCGTTTAATTAGCGGATTTTCTGGCTGAAAATCGTTGCTCGTCTAATTTATCTTGTTGATTTTGCAATATATTTTCAAGCTCTACGCGTTTTAATTGAAAAAACTGCTCTTTACGCATCACCGCATCATAGCGACTAGGCTTGTCATAAATCTGAATTAATTCACTACCAAATTGATGCAATTTAGCATTGTTAGCCGCACAGGTATTTAGCTGCTTTGTGGTATCGGCCAAATTGCTAGAAATGGTTTTGCGTTGATTATCATTAAATTTCAAATCCGCCAGCGCTTGCGCATGCACGCCCTGCAAATCGGTAAGCGTATTTTTGGTCGATTCTAAATTGGTCTGTGTATCGCTTAATTTGCTGGCTACGGCGGATTTTTCAGTCTGCGTTTTACTCAACTCGGCGTTTAAGTTTTGCGCTTTGCGCTGGGTTGATGATAAAGCATTATTAGCCAGTTCTAACTCCGTATTTTTAGCCAGCAATTGCTCTTCTAGCGTCTTTTTTTGTGCATCAAACTGCGCTTGCATACTGGCTTTTTCAGCCTCCATATCCTGCTTCATTTTTTGCATCATCAATGCCTGTCGCCTGGCGGCTTTATCTTTTTTTTCGGCGGCATCGGCAACGGGTGACACAATACCTGCGATAAATGCGCACAGTAATATGGCAATTACCTGATAGTTAACAATCGATTTTAAGCCTTGTTTCATTTTATGCTCCGAAAGGATTCACTTAGAATTTAGCAATAAAATCAATTAGAAACACATCAATTGATAATTGCGGGCCTGTAATCGTATCGGTACTAAAATAACGCGCGCTTAGCCAAGCATTTTTATCTAAACCATATTGGCCAGATAGCAACCAACCTTTAGCATCAGTACCGCCTAAGTGAAAGTTAGAATCGGTTAAACCATCCAACACCGCATCAGCTTCTATGTATTTGTAACCTAAGGCCACTTGCCAATCATGCTTTTTCACTTCTATATTCGCAGGTGCTAAAAAGCTGTTATGGCCAACATCTAAGCGCACTTGATAGCCATCCGTTTCGTCTTTATAACGGTTGCCAGTGCGTTTGAATACTTCATCTGCATCAAAACCAATATTCTTTATATAATCGCCTGTTAAGGTGACATGCACAGGGCTAAATGTCATCAGATCTACTTGGCCTGTCACGTTGATTTGCTCAAATTTTGAGGCTAAAGCAATTTGGCTTACACCTGGGCTAGCAAGGCCGCCATTAAGTGTATTGATATTAAAAGTGTTGTTACCTTTTTGTCTAAATGCAGGCACGGTACCGTTAAAAAAATCTAAGCCTGCTGGGTTTGATTGGCCTTCTACATTGCGATAATCATTATAAGCAACAGCTAAGCGTGCCGTGGTTTTATCCGCCGCTTTCCATTGAATACCGGTTTGCAATGAATACAGCCATTTATCTTCGGCTTTATTTACTTCGGATGATTGAATTTCTTCTAGTGGGAATGCACCGACTGTGGTAAATGTAGACCAGTTATCATTAATTTTAGGATTAAATGTGGCTGCCACACCATCAAACGCTAAATCAGGATCCCACAATAAATCGGTGTGAAAAAACGGATTGGCAAAACGACCACCTTCAATCATGGCCCAATCGGTAGGCTTGGCTTTTAAAAACGCACGATCTAAACCAAACACAAACTTGCCTTGCAAAATACCTTCGGTCTGGTTCGGCGTTAATGGCGTATTTAATAATCCAGTGGTAAGTTGAATGCCGCCTGTTAACCAATCGTTAACTTTAATTTCGGTGCCTAAGCGGGCTCTTAAACGAAAACGCCTGCGCTCTTCAGATGAATTCAATATATTGGCGTTACGCAATGGGTTATTTAATACCGCAAGTGGTGCATTGTTATCGCTAAATGTATCGTTTTGATAACGCAAACGCATATCGCCATTAAAGGCGATTCTATCTAACCAACTAGGCAAGCCTAAGCGTTCGCCAGCTTTATAATTCAGCTTGGCCATCACGTCTTTTTTAATTTCTTCGCGCATTTCTTTTTTAACATGCTCTGGCACATATTGCACGCGCACTGATTTTTCATCTGGCGCAGTGCCAGCATTAGCGCCATCTGCAGCAGCTTCTTGTGCTTTAGCTTGTTTCACTTGCTTTGCGGCATCTTCAGTCGCTTTTTTTACTAGCGCATCGGCTTTATCTTTATTCAGCACGCCTTCTTGTACTAACAATTCAATTAAATTGGTGGTGGTTGCTTTTAATTGCTCAAGCGATTCACGCTCATCTGCATTGGCCACAGAATAAGATGCTGTTAACAACATCATCGCACAAACATTGGCTATCAATTTAGCGATAGGCTTTAAGTTTTCTGATTTCAAATTGGTTGCTTTTAACATTTTATCTCTCACATTTATTCAATGTTGCTCACCTTTTAATGGGTGTTTTAATGGCTGTTTTATAATCCTGTTTAAGTCTAAGTGGGCACACATACTCACTTAAACGCTTATCCAAATTTGCGCGCCGTAATGCGCAATTTAATCGGCTGCGGCATGCCTTCTGGCGGCGATTCGCGCATGGCTGGCATATTATCCAAGGCCATTTTTACCGCTTTTTCAATCTCTGGCTGCGCGTCCGATTGCACAACATCTAACTTTTCTATATCACCATTGGCTTTAAGCCAAACCGTTACAATTAATTTGTATTGGCCTTCTTTTAGTTTTTGGTCTTTGCCTAAAGCGGTTTCAATTTGGCTTTTAAGCAAGCCGGCGTACCAATTAAATTTGGCGCCACCGTCTGAACCAATGGTTTTTACATCGCCACCGCTGTAATCATTTTTCACTTCACCCGCCGCAAAAGCACTTGGGCCATCGCCTGCTGGGCCATCCATTTTCAGTTGCTCTGCTGGCGGCGCTTCGGCAGGTTTTGGCTGCTCCATTTTTACTTCCTTAGGCGGCGCATCCTTAGGTTGCTCTTTGGGTACTTCTTTTGGCGGCGGCGGTGGAGGTGGCGGCGGAATATCTTTTAACGCAATTTTAGTGATGGTTTTTTTAGGCTTTGCATCGCCACCTTGCATCAAACTATTAATGCCATAACCAATAGCGCCTAACACCAGCAATGCCACTAAGGCGATTGCAATTCGCTTTAGCCAAACGCTTGTAGATGATTCAATCTCATCATCCTCAAAATCATTTCTGTTATCTGAACTAGCCAACATACTCATGTACCTATGCGCCCAGTCGCCAGCCCTACGTTTTCAATTTCCAATTTTGTAACCAAATCAATCACACTCACCACGCCGCCATAAGGCGCATTGGCCTCACCCTGAATCACTACAGAGAATTTTGGGTCCTGTGCTTTAGCACTGTTTAATTGTGTTTCAAGCTCTGCCATGCTGACGCCAGCGCCATTAATGGTAAATGTGCCAGTGGCTTGCACTTTGACGATTTTTACATCATGCTTTTCGGTGCTTGGCTTATTCGATGGCTTAGGCAAGTTCATGGTTAACCCTTGCACACCAGCAGTTGTCATCAAAATAAAAATCACCAATAGCACATAAGCTAAATCCAACATTGGTGTGATGTTGATAGTGTCGTAGGGCTGTGCATCATTCTGTACTTGCATTAAAAAATCATCTTCCTTCGTAAGGCGGCGTTGCTCACCAAAAAATTTTCCTTACATATCACTTATATGCCGCGTCAAATTTTTTTGGCGCGCGCCTTGCCTTACTTTGTAATATGCTTTTTTAAAACCATCTTACCCAGCCAACTTTTTAGTAACCAAACCAATTTCAGTAATATCCAGCTTTTTGCAAATGCCCAGCACCTCAGATACTTTGTCAAAATGCGCTGCCGCATCGCCTTTAAGCACTACTGGCAATTCAGGGTTGCTATTTTTATATTCACTTAAGCGCTGCTCTAAAGTCGCCATATCCACTGGAAACGCATCTAAATAAACGCTGCCATCACTAGCAATCGTAATCGCCCTAGTCTGCGGTTTGGCAAGGCTGGCCGAATTAGCTGTTTGCGGAATATCCACCTTAACGCCCTGCACCGATGCGGTGGTCATGATGATAAAAATCACCAACAACACGTAGGCCAAATCCAACATCGGCGTGATGTTAATCTCATCGTATAGCTGGTTCTCTTCCTTTATGCCTTCTGACATGGCTTATTCTTTACCAAACAACTCGGCAGAGCGCGTGACAAACTCATCCACAAAAATCTGCATAGCAATAGTGATGTTTTTAATGCGGCTGGCTAAATAGTTGTAGCCAAATAGCGCAGGAATCGCCACAGCTAAACCGGCAACGGTTGCCAGCAACGCAGCCGCAATACCCGGCGCAATGGCGTTTACGTTAACGTCACCCGCCGCCGCAATGGCGGCAAAGGTAATCATTACGCCCACTACCGTGCCCAACAAACCTAAGAAAGGGCCGCCAGAAATCGCAATGGTCAATAGCACCATGCCAGCGTTTTGGCGCTGTGTTTCGCGCACCAAGTCGGCATCAATCGCGGCTTTAATCGCATCCATCGATGCGCCGCTTAATGAAAGCTTTTGGCCTTCGTGCTGACGCTTTTGCATTTCACGTAAGCCAGCTTGATACAACTTGAACAAATTGGAATGCGGGTATTTAGCGCCTTTGTCCAACTCTAATAAATCATTGGCATTTGCTTTTTGAAAGCGCGCCAAGAATCTTTTATTGTCTTTATCTGTACGCGAAACTAGCATGGCTTTACTCCACATTACCCACACACTAATCACAAACATCACGGCTAAAATGGCAATGACAATTTTGGCGTCAATGGTTAAGCTATTAATCAAAATGCCTAAATAGTTCGCTTCGCCTTCTTCTTCGCCATCCTCAGCAGCATCACCTGCCGAAATAGCAATTAACTTACTATCAACACCTTGGCTTAGCGCGCTTAGTTGAATATAGCTGGCTGAACGCGCGATATTGGAAATTTCCAGCTCATCCATTTCGCCTGTGAAACCTTCACCAATTTTAATATCGGTAGCCGTATCCACTGTTGGCACATCGGCCGTTGCGGTTTCTGTTCCATTTAAATACAGGGTTGCTTTGCCTGCGTTTAAGCTAAACGCAATATGTTGCCATGCAGCTGGCTTAAGCTCGCCACCTTTTAATACAATATCGGCCACTTTAAGAGTCAGCGTTTGCGTATCGATGGCTAAATCAATATTATTTTCTTGGCTGTATAAACTGGCTGTTTGTGGCAATGCACTTGGTTTAACCCAAGCTGACCATGTAAAACCTGCACTAGCGTTGGTCGCTACGTTGGCAGGAATCACCAAAGCTGTGCCCGTTAGTACAGCGCTTTCACCCATTAAGCCCGCTTTTTGCGCGGTAATGCTGCCTGTGGCAAATAGGCCAGATGCCGAGCTGTCTTGTAATAAAGCCTTATCAGAAAACTGAAATAAAGCGACTACATTGGCATCTAGCATCATTTTTGGGCTGGCGGTGCTGGTTGCTTCTTCGTTGCCTGAGTACACCCAAATATGCGCATCTTTATCGGCTGCGCTAATTTGCGGAATTTGGACCCAAATAATCGCCAACTCATTTACCGCATCAAATTTTTCAACAAAATATTTCAGCTCTGTTTTGTCATCTTGCGCAATAAAACGAATATCCGAACCATCAACATTCACGCTAGCAAAATCGAAATTACCAGAATGCAAACGCATTACCACTAATGGCTGAGTAACGGCTTGTGTAACACCAGCAGCGTTAACACTCACCTTTTGGCGTACCGTCCAAGCATCGTTCCATTGCGCCTGCGCAAGTGTTGATGCAAACAGGAAAATAGAAGCGACCCAAACTAATAATGGATTTTTTGGGGTGGATTTAAACAGATTGATTAACATCGTTGAACTAACTAAAATTGTTTGAAGCATGTTATCCGCACAATATTTCAGCTTGGTTAAATCTATGTGACAAACAAAACAAAACGCCTAGTCCGTTACCAGAATAGGCGTTTATAAAGACCGCTATTTGTTTTTTTATAATCCGATACTAATCACATCTACATAAATCAGCGATGGCAATTCTGGTTTTAATGAGGATTGATTAACCGATTGCGCAACGCTTTGTGCAACTGCTTGCGTGGCTGCATTAACGGCATCTGGCGTGGTTGAAACGCCTGCACCTGCAAAACCAGCCGTGGCCGCGATTGGCACGCCAGATGAGGCACCAGAAACTTGAATATTGGTGGCATTTAGCACAATTGGCGCCACAATTAACAAATCACCCGCCTCAATGCCAGCTTCACCCGCATCTACAATCGGTGCAATTAAGCTTACTCTGCCTTTTGCGGGCGCTTTTCGCTTGCCGCTTGGTCCATCTGGATCATAACTTTGCGCACGAATACCACTACCTGCCGCCACCCCTTTTACCTCAATAGTGGTATTTCCATCTACATCCGTTTGCACAACACGTTCGGGGATAGAGGTGGCCGTTTTAGATCCGCGGCCTGCATCAATTGTGCCTGTGGTAGACCATACCGTAATATCGCTACCAAATTGCGTAATCACTTTAGATTGATTAACCTCAAAGCCATTATTAGCAGTGGCGCGAATCGCACCGCCTTTTTCGGTAATCACGCCCACATCGTCTGCGCCGCCGCCGGCCACACCCACATTAATCAAACCGCCTGGAGCCAACAAATCGATACTGCCTCCATTGTTTGTAGTGATTTTGCTTTTATATAAAGCAATATCGCCTTCATTTAAAGTGGGGAACAGCTTAGCAATGGCCTGATAGCCTCTGTCATGCGAACCTGATTTTGCAAAGGCTTCAGCAGATGCCAATAACTCGCTGCTTATGTGCCTGTTAGCAAAAATCGTTTTAGTTTCAACATTAGCGTTGTTAAATAAAGCCAACGCATCGGCCGCGCTAAGTGCCGCGTTACCAGTGTTTTCGCGCATAAAATCAGTTAGAGCATTGGTGGTTACAATGCGATATTGTGATAACTTTGTTGCATCACCCGCAATCACCGCAGGCCCAGCACCAGTGGGCAATATGTATTGATTAATATAGCCTTGCACATTTGCACCATTACCCAAGCCAGCCTGTAAGGTAATAGACGCGCCCTCGCTAGGCAATGCAGCATTACTTATCTGAACAGTATTTTCATTTCTAATTAAGCCAGCACTGCCCGTAGTCGCAATTCTTGCGCTGGTACTAGATAAATCAATATTGCGATCAGCTTGAAGCAATAAGTTGCCTGGTCCACTCACAGTTACATCACCTACCTTAATATCATTACCCGCTTTTATCAGACTAATATCACTTGAGTTATTGTTTTGAATATCTAATACAAGCCCATTTATATCTTTGCCTGCCACAATTTTTGCAACTTTTGGTAGCGTGACTTTCGAAATTCCATCTGGCGAAATATTGCCTACCTTAGCTACAATCAATACTGGTTCTGGATTATTTTTATGAAGCAATTGCGCAGAGTGTGTTAAAAGTTGATTAGCGATTGCTGTAGAAAATCCATTAATTTTTGAAGTCGGTTTATCGATACTCGGCAATAAAGCTGGATCTGCATCAGACATTAAAATATTACCTAACCCAATATTTCTAGCAGAAAGTACTTTTAAATCTCCCGTAGGTGAAGGTAGCAAGGTAATGACACCAATATTGACATCACCGTTATGTGAAATTACTTTTAAATTACTAGGCGCATATTTAAGACTATCAGTTACTTGCGAATCCAAACCAGCTATGTTGCCTAATATTGTACTTTTTCCTCCAAAATCTGCATTACCTAATAAGCTAGAAACATTGACAGCCGCTTTAGGTGAGTAGCTATTAAAGTATGCATTATTTCCAGTTCTATCAATTAAAGTACCATTAGTTGTCGATTGGCTTACCAAAGTTGGATTAATCGTCGTTTCGATAAAAGTATTATTGCCAGCAGTAACGTTAAACTTACCATCTTGCAACGCCAATATTGTGCCGAAAGTATTCCCTTGTTTTTGAATTGAGCCCCCGGCATCTATTTCACCATCGCCTTTAGCTACAAAATAAACACCATTTCTAATGTCGCCCCCTGCATTCACTTTAACATCGCCGCCGCCATCTATCGATTGGTTGCCAGTTGTACCGTTAGTATCAAACCGCGCTGTTGTTGGTGCAGAAACAGAGAAGTTACTAATATTGCTACCTGCAACAATGTTAATATCACCGCCGCCCATAGTCGCTAAGCTTTGTTTGAATAAATCTGGGCGCACCCACCAGCTAGTGTCTTTATCAGTGCTGCCACCACCCTGGCGGAATAGCCATTGGTTAATCAATTGGCGATTGTTCGTCTGAGATTCTCCACCTGCAATATTACCTTTAACTGCAATATTGATATCGCCACCATCGGTTAAGTAATTTGTTGTGCCTGATGGCAGGTCAAATCCATCTAAGGTGCTAGCAGTACGGCCAGCCGTATATATCGCCGTGTTTGCACCACCCATCACTAAATTCCCACCTGCTGCCATATCAATATTGCCAGTACCTGTGCGGATAACACGCGTATTCGTGGCTGTGCCATTGTTAATGGTGATGTTGCCTGATGTTGAACTCGCATTGGTTGCAAGTATATTTGCAGCAGTAAAATCTGCACCCGCTACAATTCTGTATGACGTGGAATCACCCTCGCCAACCAAACCAGCTGAAGTAGCGGTTGTAAAGCCATCACTTAAGCTGCCATTAAAAGTAATATTGTCTTTTGCACGCAATGTGAGTACGCTAGGCTCATTGCCAGTACTTGTGGTCGAGTATAAATTCCAATCGCTGCCTAAAGTTAAGCTAGTAGCTGATTGAATTTCCGTTCCTGCACGCAGGTGAAAGGTCTCATCGCCTGCCTTACCTAAGCTAGTCGTAATGACGTCTTTATTACCCATGAAGCTATTAACATCATTTTTAACTGTGTTAAACCCTAAAGTAGCACCAGTGCCACTGCCAGTTGTAATGCTCGTCACCCCAAGAAAAGTTTTAAATGCTTCTAATACTGTCGATTTCGCACCTGTGATGTTTGAAGCAAGATTAATCACAGCAACGCCGTTACCAGCACCCGCGCCAATTCTAGGCGCTCGCAAATGAACCTTGCCGCCTGTGCCACCTAAGCCCGCACTTACTTCGACGTTCGAGCCAGCTTTTAAATCTAAACTTCCTGCGCGGGTATAAACTTCTACCTTACCGCCTTCTTCGCCAACTTTAGTACTATTAGCTTTTAGGTTTGCTGTATTTTCTAGCGTAACGCCATTACCCGCAAATAATCCGATATGAGCGTTTTTTGGCGCTGTAGCAATAATGTCGCCTGTGACTGTAATTT
Organism: Methylotenera sp.; assembly: GCA_046598525.1. Lineage (GTDB taxonomy): Bacteria > Pseudomonadota > Gammaproteobacteria > Burkholderiales > Methylophilaceae > Methylotenera_A. The sequence continues at coordinate 42,674 of JBKJIJ010000002.1, forward strand.
TACCAGCATCCACGCTCACGATGGTTTCGCGTGCTTTGAGTGCATTTGCACCTGTGCCGCTAATATTTACATCGCCAGTGCGTACTCGATATTGGCGGCCTTCATCAAAGCCAGCTGCACGGTTGTTGGTGGCGGTTAAATCAGCCAGTGTTTTTACATCCACATCCAGTACGCCACCTCTACCTGTACCCATTGCAGCGCCTTTTAAATCGCCCGCAATATTTGCTGTGCCGTTAGTTGCAAGCACTTTCACCAAGCCAGCATTGGCTTCGCCTTGGCTAGTTACATCGACCAGCGCACCCGTATTTACATTTACGTTACCTGTAGTGGAAGTTAGTGTGACGCTACCTGCATTTGCAGTTACCGTTTTATCGTAAAAAGTGTTGGTTGTTGAGGCAGCACTTAAATTTGCACCAGCTGCAATATTCAAATCATTGGTTGTGGTGAGTGCCAACTTACCAGATGACAAATCAATATTGCTGGCAACCGTTAAGTCTTTAGCTGATATGTCCAGCTTGGCGCCAAAGCCTTTGTTTGTGCTGGCTACAGCATTTGCTAGCTGCGCAATTTCAATTTTCTCATTAGAATTAATTTTGTAATCTGCTGCCGTATCTGCCGTTAAGCGGCCTGTCGTAAGTTTAGTTTCTGCAACATTAAAACTGGCTTCGCCATTATTCGCCACGCGAATTTCATCAGCTTTGATATCAAGTTTAGTAAATCCAGCAATTTGCGTTTTGCCACTTACAGTTTCGCCACCATCTAATTTTACTGTCGCCGCGTTAATCTCTAAGCCTCGCCCAGATGGGTCTGTAGCATCGGTAAACTGTGCATTTTGTGTGTTTTTAAGCGTGAATGTCTGTGCCGTAACAATGCTAGGCGTAGCATTGGTGGGTGCTGTCGCCTCACCCGCTCCCAAATGGCCAACAATGCCAGCCGCATTCATAGTTAAATCTAGTTTGTTATTACCAAAGCTTACGCTACCAAATATATCAATATTATTATAACTATTGAGTGTTAAAGTTTTAAGCTGTCCCAATGCTGCCAACGCACCCGAATTAACATTCAAGCCTAAAGTGCCTATGGGCGCATCACCTATTAAAATACGATTTGCGCCCAAAGTAGCACTGCCGCTATCTTGCAAGCTGACGTTACTCAACAAACTTGCAGATTTGGTAGCATCTAGCACCACTGAATTACCCGCTTTTACCGTGCTGCCAGCTTCAATGTTTAACTCACCTTTAGTTGAGGTTGCTGAACCTCCCGTACGGCTATAACTAATATCGCTATTGGATGACAACGCTAACAACGCGCCATCTCCATCAGCTTTAATTACTGTTTTAGCTGGTGTTTTTGATGCTGCTCCGGTGTCAATTGCGGCATCTGTGTTCACCGTAATTTTATCTTTTGCAGCTGCAATAAATTCAGGCATTTTAATCACATTACTACTATTATTTTCAATACTGACAGTTTCAGCGCCTGTGGCAACTTCTACTACACCATCACGCAATTTGCGGCTACCACCCAGCAACAAGCTCTCGGCATTTAACGCATTGATACTGCTAGCAGTTAGCTGCAAGCTGCTTGTGTCTGATAAATCTTGGTTATTGACCACACGTATATTTGTTGAGCTAATATCTACATTTAAACCTGCGCCACCAACCACTTTATTGGCAGCAACTGCGCCATCTAGGGCTAACTTGGCACTATCTATGGATAACCTACCCACATCTTGCGGCAAGACAACTTTTTTGGCGTCTGTTTTATTTGTATTTGCAAAAAAGGTGTTAGCGCTAGTGAGAACATATTGCGATGGCGCCTTAGAAACTGTACCTGTAGCTGGGCGGAAAATTGCACCATCAGTGACTTTGAATGTTGACCAATTGGCATCGCGAGCACCTGTGCCTAAATCAGCACGGTAACCTGTAGTGAGCGTTGAGCCATCTAATTGCGGTGCAACTTGTGCTGGCAATAATTTGCTACCCGCCACATTAGCCTCTACCAAAAATGCACCTGGCACCAAGGCAAAGCGTGCAGGTAATAATGTGTAATTGCCTGTAGCAAGCCCTGGTACACCAGTTAAAAATACCGATTGGCCTACACTTACTGGGGTTGAGCTGTCACTATAAACCTGATCAAATGGCGCATAGTCTTGCCCTAAATTAGGGATTACCGCATAAGTATTTGCTTGTGCTAAAACGTCATTACTGCCTCCGATACCTGGCACAAATTCATAAGCAAACATATCGCCACCAGCTGACAAATCTAATACTGCATTTTTTTGTAAATCCACGTTTGCAGATTTAATAGTAATGGCTTTTTCTGGCAATGGCGTTGAGACGCCAGTAGCTTGGTTATAGACTTGACCACCCGTACTAGTAGTACCGTAAGGAATCATTTGATTATTAGCAGAGACTGAAGTCACACCACCCGCTGTGAAGATGGCTGACTTTGTTGCATCTATATTTATTTGCCCAAAAGGTGCTGTTAAAACACCACTCTGCACAACATTTTCTGCTGTAAGACTTAAAGTTCCACCCGCTGAAAGCACTGGCTTAGCTGCAACCCCACTTGGCAACACGTTAATAGTGCTATTTGCACCAACGGCTTCAAAGCTAAGTTTGGCCGCTGTATTAGGATAAATTTGTCTAGCCTTTAAATTGATATCTCCATTGGCAACTAAGCCTCCAGCTATTGATGGCAAACCATCATTAGCAATTTGGGTACCTTGGCCGCTAATATCCTGCGCTGTATTAATTGAAGTTTCTTTAACACCTGCAATCGCCATTAAGCCATCGATATAAAGCTGTTTGGATTGTGTTGTTAACTTGCCCTCTCCTGCCGCAATGCTGGCATTATCTACCGAAGAGTTAGGGCTTTTTAAAGTGATATGACTAGCAGTTAATTTTGCCAATCCATCATTTTTTACATTTATTTGCGGTGTTTCTAATTTTAAAATTCCTGCCAATTGCAAATCTAAACCATTTTCTATCTGAATTGAATCTTTTAATCCTAGGCTTGAATCCCCTGCAAATGATTTAACTTTCAAGTTCGCAAAACCACCTTGATTCACTTGATCTGCTGACATTCCCGCGCGAATTACATCAGTACTGGCCTCTGTATAGGAGTTGCCTGTAGCCGTCTTTAACGTATCACCTACAGCAAAGTTTTCGGCTACTAGTTGCTTTTGCTGGGTAATAGTAAACTCTCTGCTCCCTGTCAAAATAGGCGCACCAGCGTCTAACCTAGTACTAGTAAAGCCTACATCCAGCGTGCCGCCTCTGCCAGTGCCAGTTGCTGAGCCCTTAAAAGTACCATCCAGCAATAAACCATCGCTAGCACTTAATTTAATAGTGCCCGCATCGCCATGTAAAGTTTCACGCGTGAAGCCAGTCGCCGTTTTTGTATCATTCACAATCGAAGTGCCTGACACATCCAACACAGCACTCTCTTTAATAATAAGCGCACCTTTCGGCGCATCTATCGTAATATTTCCCGCTTTAAAGACCTGTGCTTTGAGTAAGCTTGGTTGAGAATCAGGTAGGCTTAGACTGCTACCAATTGCGCTTAAGTTAGCATTAGAACCAATAAAAATCGCTTGTGTTGGGTCATACAGTAGGCCGCCATCTTTATCATTAATCTTAATATTAATTGTGCCACTTGGGGTAACAATATCGCCCAGCACATTCACTTGCCTGCCTGCAGCCAAGCTAACTTCGCCACCTCTATCGGTGCGCAAAGTTGTATTTTCGGCCAGCGTTAATATGCCATCTATATTAGATGCGGTAAATTCTAGCGAAACAGGTGTGCGCGTTTCAGTTGGCTGTAACATTGGCTTGGCAACGCTGGCAATGCTGCCGCTTGCTAGGTTTTTAATATTCGGGCTAATAAACCAAGTGCTGCCTGTGGCATAAATTTCTTGGGTGCGTCCATCACCAATTTGCAAGTTGCCATTTGTGCTTAAATGGTAAGCCGAAAAGCCTGCCAAATTAAAGAATTCAGCACTTAAATCCACATCGCTTGTGCTGGCATTTGGGTTGCCTGCAATATTTAGCGATTGATTAAAGCCGACTGATAATATGCCGCCCTTATCAAACCCGTAAGATTGCAACGTAGTATTTGCACCTTGGCTCACCATCGTAAAGCTAATATCGCCCGCCTTACCTTTTTGCAATTCGCCTGCATGATTCAACCATGCGCCAGCTGATGCATCTAACGTTACATTGTCACCAATGGTTAAAACTCCGCCATTTGTTGTGATTATTCCGCCATCTACAGCCGCTGGTTGCGATAACGCACTTATAGCACCTGGTGTGTCATTGGTAAACAAACCTGCCGTGCTAATCGTAACGCCATTTGCAACGGTGGTATTGCCAGATAAAATCACATTAGAGCTAGGCGCAAAAATATTGGCATTGATATTGGTTTGGCTAGATGCTAAGTTTTGATTGAGCTTAAGCTCACCTTTTGGTTTAAGCGCAATAGTCTGATTAACTGCTAGTTTTTCCACTTTAGCTAAATTAACTTTATTAAAGCCTTGTGCCAGAAAATCGGTGCTAATAACAGATTGATAATTCGCCGAACTTGGCAGCGCGTCTTCAAAGTTAAAATTGCTTGGCAAGTTTTTTGCGTTAGCCTCAATAGCCAAATCACGCGCACTCGCTAGTAATTCACCGTTTTTAGGTAATGCTTGTTGAACATATTGCTGGGTGCCCACTGTTGTGTTAGCAAGCAGGCTGCCCGCTAGCACCAAGTTTTGGGTTAAAACATTCTCATCAGCTACGGTTAAATCAACCTTGCCAGCGTCATCGCCTTCTTTATAGCTATTTATATAATTGCCGACAATAAACGTTCTTAAATCGCGGCTTGAGCTTGAATCTGAAAAATCACCCCAATCGCGTGTGTCGTTGCCGCCTAAGTTCCATACCCGCGTTACGCCCCATTTGTCACTTTTTTGAAAATACAAATCGCCCGTAGTGTCGTAAGGTACTCCCGGTTTGGCTTCAGAAATCGGCACTAGCTTACCGTTGTAAAACAGATTGGTTTCTTTAATGGTTCCAGCTTCATAGGTGGTAGATCCGCCAGAAACATTAATTACAGCGCCTTTGCTAACAATCAAATCATTCGGCGTTGATAGGGTTACCGTGCCAGCCTTGGTCATGCGCTCTGAAACGGTTGCGCCTTTTAAAGCTAAAAACGGTTTGATATCAAACAGATCTGTGCCTTTTCTGGCATCCACATAGACGGTCTTTTTAAACAATCCGCCATCGCGCAAAATAGGCGCGTCACGTAGTTGGTCAGAAAACAACTCCACCTCTAGCTGATTACGCGACATTGGCGCAATGGCATTAACGCCAGAAACATCAATCTCGGCATTTTCGCCTAAAAATATTCTAGTTGGGTTTTGGCTATTGAGTAAAGCCGAAGCAACATTGGTGGTTTTTGCCGTAGTTGCCAGCACATTGCCGCCTTTTGCGCTAATTTTACCTTCAATATTAATTAAGCTGGCTTCAATCTCTACTTTAGAGGTATTAAATGCCTGCGAAACAATAGTTTCTTCTTTATTGTCGTATTCTGGCTTCACTTCGGTAACGCTGCTTTTTGCAAGCGTTACTAAACCATTGCGCGCACCAATCACACCGCCCGCAATTTCTGCCGCGCTATCTTGCGCTAATAATCGAATAGAGCCGTTTGCACGCACCGATGTTGTAGCCGTTAAGGTGCCGGATTGATTTACCGCCAAACCCATTAGCGTAATATTGCCACGCTCTGCCACAATTTTACCAAGGTTAGTAGCGGTGCCGCCGCCATCTACTTCTACCAAAAATCCAGCGGGGTCTTTACTATCTTGCAGATACACTTTTTTACCTGCTGCCAAAATTGTTTGGCCATCTGGCGTATTAATCACACCACTATTCTCTACATTTTCGGCAAATAAAACCACTTTACCGCCAATTGCCGTGTTAATTTCCGCGCCTTTTTCTACACGAATAAACCCGCCAACACCTTCAAATACAGGTTTAAAGGGTTTAGATAACAAACCTTCATTAAATAAATCATCAGCAATATCTAATGTTCCAGCGTAGATTGAGCCCACATTAAATTGCGCATTTTGGCCAAAAATAATGCCATTAGTGTTAATAAAATAAACATTACCATCGGCCTTGACAATGCCGTCTATAAAACTAGGGCTTAAATCACGAATACGATTCAAGGCCGACCAGTTGCGATTGCCTTGTTGATTAAATTGCAGCAACTCACCTTTGTTTAAATTAAGCCTAGTCCAATCTAAAATGGCGCGCGGTGCCGTCTGTTTAATGGTTAAACTGTTGCTGGTTGCGCCAGTAATGGTGGCATTTACCCACGCTTGTGAACCAGGTACTAAACCTGCAGGTGAATCAGCCCATACGCTGCCGTGATGCAAAAAGCTCACCATCAACGTAAATACGACGGCATTGGCATGTTTACGTACGCGGCGTTTAGCACTTTTAGAACCACGACTGCGTACAGCCTCAGATGCAGGTACATACATATTCAATACCTTGCTGTACACCAGTTTAAACATGCCTTGATTCATTTTGTGCCTCTTTTATGTTTCATTTTTTAAACTTTATTAATAGCAGATAGATAAGCTTTAACTGGGCCAAATTGCAGCCAAATTACCACTCATAACCCACCCTAAAATGTAACCTGTCATCACCCTTTTCAATTTCGCCTGCGTCTTTTAGCGCATGCGCATAATCTAAATTGGTAAATAAACCTTTTGCTGCTTTAAATTTAATTCCCAACCCAACCGACATTAACTTACTACTGTCATTTTGGCTGGGTAATGGCTCATAAATCTTGACGTAGCCCGCATCAATAAAAGTAAATGCATACAAATCTTTTATATAGTCTTTAAAGTACTTTTTGAGCGGTGGTGTACGCAACTCGATAGAAGTAAAAACACCGTTATCGCCTAAAGCCTGCGATTCTAAATATCCACGCACCGAATCAACACCGCCCAAGTTAAATTGCTCAACCGCAATTAACGGCCCGCTTGCCAATTGCCCACTTAACCTCGCTTGCACGGCCCAATCGTTAGGCAGCTTTTGTGTGTGTTTAATATCAGTTTTAAGATAGAAATAATTAGGCTTGGCTTGATCGCGTCTATTATTAAATTCAAGCTCATTATTGTTAAAGCCGCGAAAAGAAAAGTTACTTGTCAAATTCATCTGCGTTTGAAATGCTTGCGATTGATAAGTACCATCGTATCCCAGCATAAATGCCGTATAAGTAATGGGCGACTGAAAGCCTGATGAATTAAGTAAATTCACGCTTTCTTTAAAGTCTTTATAATCAGCGCCAAAAGTGGCCGAATGATAATAGTTTTCTAACAAAGGTAAAGGGTGAATATAGCGACCGCCCAAAATGTAACCTTTACCCACCACGTTTACATCGCCCACAGCACTAATATCACTATCAGAAACCACACCATAAGCGGCAAAATAATCGCCATTTAGGCGTGGAATCAAATAGGTACCCGATATTACGCGTACTTCATTTAAATCTTCTGGCGAAACCTGAAAGCTAATGCCAATACTGTGATCTTTTTGCCATAGATTCTCATAACGTAAACCACCGTTAAGGCGGGTTTCAGTGGTATTGGCAGAATAGCGGTCATTCAATTCAAGATTACCGTGTAGGGGAAATTGGTCTTGCACTTTTAAATCCACCTCTACTTTTCCGGGCGATTTACCAGGGCGCAATACAGGCGTTACCTGACGATTTTGGCCGCGATTCACTGTGCCTAATTGTTGCTGAGCAGTGGGAAAATGCGGCACTTTTCCTTCTTCAAATTCGGCTACACGCGCTTTTACTTCTGCCAGCGATGTATATTGCGCGTCTTTAATGCGTAAGCGCTCAACCGCGCCTTCTGTAACTTTTAATATCACAATGCCAGCATCTACATCTTGTTGCGGAATACTCACGCTAACCGTTAAATAGCCGGATTCTTGATAGGTTTTTTCAAGCGCGCTACGCGCTTTTTCAACATCATCAATGGTTTTTGTTTCACCTAAAAACGGGTATACCGCTTCTTCTATTTTCCCAATGGGCAATAAAGTATTGCCATCTACTTTAAATTCAAAAACGTTAAAACTAGGGGTTTCTGGTTTTGCTTTTACCTCTTGCATCACAAGGCCACCTGCTGGTTCTGGCACTTTTAATGGCGCCTGTTTAGCCGGCACTTTCGTATCGTCTGCTGCATAAACAACCGTTGCAAAAAGCATGCTTAAACCAAGGCTTAAACCTATTGCCATTTTCAAATCGTAACTATTGAGCTTAACCATTCACGCTTACATCCGTTTTGCTGTTGAAATCATCTGTTTAACCACGCTTAAAACCACACTCACTATACAAAACTTATATTTCAGCTAAATGAATAAGGACCAAACCTTAACATTCATTAACTATTTTCACCCTGCATAAAAACTAAAAGCACACCCCCTTTTGAGGGGTGCGCTTATTCATTTGGGTGCTTTTAAAACAGCACCCAAATTAACGCTTACTGAGTCAACTGAGCTGGTGTACAGTTATTACCCAAGTTAGTACCTTTTGCTACTTGTACGCCAACTGTACAGGCAGAACCTGCTAATGGGCTGATAGTTAAACCACGCGGTAAAACAGCACATGATGTTGCTGGTGGGGTAGATAAAGCCGCAGTGATTTGACCAAGAATCGTTGCACCAAAACCTGTGGCAGAGTTTGCTAAAAAGCTATGCGCTTCGATATGGAACGGATAAGCAGCATTAGTCGCTGTTACACGTGCATTTGCTGTATCGCCAGCCTCTGGGTGAACGCCATCAATCTTAATAAAGCGATAACCATTTCGACCGCCTGTTGCAGTCTCAACACGCCAGTCATTTTCTGCAGAAATTACACCAATTGCAAAATCTAGATTGGTTGCTGGTAATGCATTAGTTGCTTGAGTGATACGTGTTTTAACGTTGCTTGTACCTGAGCCTTCAAACACTTCATAAGTGCCAGATGAATCAGCTACCACTGCTGGATTTAAGTTGCCACCAACACCGGCTGCACATGGATTGCTTAAGAAAAATGCATTTGAGCTTGCTTGTGAACCGGAGGTTTGCACGCGACGTGCCAAGATTACTTTTTTGCTAGTGCCCGCAGCGCCAACAATCGGTGACCAATCTGTTTGATAAGCACCGCCTTGTGCGATGATTGAAGTGTATTGTGCTTTGCTGATACTAGGCGCATTGGCTGGATCAAAAGTTGGATCTAAAGCATCAGTATTAGCAGCAATGCTTTGTGCAACTTGCATAGCGCGGTATAAAGGACGGCTTACCACTATGCCAAATACTTGACCAATATTTGCTGGTGAATCAACACCAGCAGCATTTACTTTATCACTACCACCACCAATAGTAGATGGGAATAAACTACCTTCCACATCAGAGATACCGCCTATTGGCAATTGTGGTGCTAATGGGTCAGCCGCGAGTGCAGCTGCATTTGTTGCATTGGTAGCTGGGGTAGCAATAGCATTAGCAGGCAATGCTGTACCCACTAAAGTACAACCCTTCCATACGGTTGCACTATTGTCTGCGTTAGTTGCATCGACATAGTTTATGCTCCCTGTACAGCCGTTGCCAGTACCTACAAATTTAACACGTGCAAGTTTTGTACCTGCAGTGTGTGGTGTAAATGCGTTCAATGAGCCTCCATCTAAAGTATGGTAAAGCACAGAAACAACACCAGCACGCGTACAAGCGTAAGCAGTAAAATTATCCAGTGAACCAGGTGTTACGTTTGAGCTAGTTAATGCCTGCGTTGTAAAAATAGCGTTAGTACCAGCGTCGCAACCCACACCAGCGCCTGAACCAACCCAACCTTCGTAAACAGATTTTGTTGGTGCTGAAGCGCCAGAGATCCAAGCTTGTTGCAATGTACCAGCACCCTGAGCAGCTGAGATTTGAGCTGCCGTAACTGGCGCAGAAAAAACCTGCGTTGAAGCTAACAGTGTAGCCACTGCCAAAGCGATTTTAGTCAATTTCATGATAGTTCTCCAAAAATAGTTTCTCTAATTGGCAGAGGTAGTAGCCTCTGCCAGAAGATTTATTACAATTAAATTTTGCTAATTAAGCTTGTTTACGACGCGCTACAAAACCCATAAAACCTAAACCCAATAACATCATGGCCCATGTGTCAGCTTCTGGCACAGCGGCAACTGAATACACAAGTGCACCAGTGCTAGATAGGTTAAAAAATGCGCCGTTACCGAATACTGTTTGTGTTGCATTTGCGAATGCTGATGGCCCACTAGCGACCTGAATAACACCCAAGTTTGAACCAATAACACCTAAAGTAGTTGGGCCAGTAGTAGAAGCACCAACTCTATTGTTTAAATAAAGGGTGCGGGCAGTGTCAGCATTAGCGGTAAACAAGCTGCCGTTGGCTGCAACGTGAGGTTGAGTGCCAATATATGTATCGAAGTTACCTAGAGCAGTAGTCATTCCACTGGTTGTCAAGTTAGCTCCAGGGGCAGCCAAAGTGGTAATGTAACCGCGGAAACCAACACCAGAACCAGCAGCTAAATTGTCTCCAGCAGTAATTGCGTATTGGATGTTTGGCAACGTTGCCGCGCCTAAAAATGAGGCCCAAGCATCTGAATAATCTGCATTACCAGATAAATCCCATGAGAAACTTGTACCAGGGTTAGTTACATTGCTTACTGCACCAACTGATGCCACTTGGTTAAAATCTAGGTAATTTTTGCCCAAATCGAATGATGCTTGTACGTTTGCTACTTTATCCAATACTGTCAGTACAAATGAGCTATTACCCGTAGATGCCAAATCAATAGCCGCTTGCGCTGGAACAGCAGCCATTAATGCTAAAGCCGCTGCTAATGCTTTAAGTTGAAATTTCATTTAAATCTCCCTATTAAAAAAACTAAAAATTAAAAAAACTAAAAAATAAACTTCTGAAAACGCTCAACCAATTTCTATTAAGCGATGATGCTAATTTAGCGATTGTTTGTTACGCCCTAAAAATAAAATCTAGTCTGGGTGGACTAGAGTATTTAAAAGTCAAAAAAACTCTTTGTCGCACAAAGAAAAAATTTAAAACGACAAATTTTTGGCGAAACCAAACTTAAATTTCCACTTAAGATGATGACTAAGGTGTGTGAATAGATAAGGTGGATATGTAGTCCGAACGGACTATGTATAAATGACAACTGTGTGTTGCGCGTAGCAAACACACCAACGCAAAACTACTTCATCATATTGATTAAGCCAAGTTTGGTGGCTTTTACCGCAGCTTGGCCACGGTTTTGCACATCTAATTTGCGCAATATATTTTGCACATGATTTTTAACGGTAAGTGGGCTAATAGCCAAAATGGTGGATATTTCCCAATTGGTTTTGCCCATTTGCACCCACTGCAAAATCTCTGATTCTCTATCGGTGATTTTCTTTAGCTCTTTATTGGGCTGGCTGGTGAAATTGCTTTTTGTGGTGATAATTCGCACCAGCGCACAATGCATGTGCGGCATGATCAGCTCTAAAAATTGTGCTTGAATGGCGTTTAATTGCCCAGAGATTCTGGCAAACACAACCAAGGTAGAAACTTTACTATGATTATCGCCAAAGCCATGCACCACAAAATTCTTAAGCTCCGTGGCTTGCATAATGGTTTCATCAATACTTTGCACACTAAAGTTATTGTAATCAGCCGCGGCTAGTGTGTTGCAGTAAAACAAAGGCAGGCGCATTTTATCCCAGCGTTTAATGGCTTGATTAATCACGCCATCGGCTTTTTTAACCGATTCATTAAAATGGTTGTCTTTAAAGTAGCGGGTACTAGCCGAATATTCAAAGGTATAGTCATCGTCATTTTCAAGCTTAACGCCAAAAATCATAATTTCATGATTTAGCAAATACTGAAAATTACCCTGTAACCAATTAAATAAATTAGGCCGATTGGATACGCGCAACGAGTCTGCCATTAGCTCCATAAACACGATGCGCTGATCCTCACTCATCCCAAGATCGTGATTATTGGTGGTATCGTAATTTGAGCTAATAATGATGATAGTGGCCTACTTATTGAAACTTCGAGTATTCTCAACGTGTTTAATGACAGCAAGATTAAACATATATGGCCGTTTCTTTACGGTTTTATAAAAACGGCTCAGCCGCCATTCAATCCAGTTTTAATATCAAAAATGTCATATTGCTAATAGATAATAGTTATATGAAAAAAACAGCTTTTTATGCACTTAGCTTTTTAATTTGGGTTGGCAACGCCAATGCCGATGTATTGGTTGATCTTGAAGATGCGGATGAAATTAGTATTATGAATACGCAGCTGGATCATCGTTTTACGGTGAAAATTGCAGAGCCTTTAGAGCACAAATCAACTTACTTTGCCGAACCTACAGCATCCAACAATAAAGCCATTAAACAGCTGCCTTATCATCAAGAAGTGCTAGCCGCGGCTGATATGACTTCGATTGAGCCGGCGCTGATTCATGCGGTGATTACGGTGGAATCGAAACACAATGCGCAGGCAAAATCGCACAAAGGGGCTTATGGTTTGATGCAGTTAATGCCGGCCACTGCCAAGCGTTTTCATGTAAAAGATCAGCGCGATGTTGGGCAAAATATTTTGGCCGGCGCGCAATATTTGCGTGAATTGCTGACGTTGTTTAAGGGTGATTTAAAGTTAACTTTGGCGGCATATAACGCAGGGCCGGGTGCGGTAAAAAAGTACAGCAACCGTGTGCCGCCTTACCGCGAAACCATGCACTATGTGCCAAAAGTGCTTAAATATTATCAGCAATATTCTTAATGCTGCTTTTTAGGTTTAGGTAGCAGGCGCTGGCTCTACTGTTGGCGTTGTTGCCACTGCGGGCGGCGCACTGCCTGGCACATACACAAAGCGCCATTCTTCGTATTTTTCTGCCGCATCAAGCGCTTCAAACTCTTTAGGTAGACCTACTTTTTTAATGGGCTTTAGTGTTGAATTGCTATAAACGCCAGTAATTTTGCCTTGCTGCAATACAAAATTCCAATCCTTATCGCGCGCAAATGGGTCTGCGTAAAGTTGGCGAATATGCCGTTTTACATTGGGAAATCGCGTGTCTAAGATTAAATCTTGCAAGGTTTGTGGAAATTGTTTGGCGGTGCTGGGGCTATTTTCATAATAGCTGCCAATGGCGTTGCGATACGCTTGGCCTATAAAAAGCAGTTCTTTTTCGCGTTCGCGCTGCGCATCTTGATGCCACACAATACCAACACCCGCCATGCCAATGCCGGCAATTGCAACCACCATTAGCAAGCCCATATAGGTAAAACCAGCTTGATGATTAGCACGATTTTTACCAATCGGCATAGGCAGTACCGTCTTTAGCAAGGCCCTCGGCGCCGCTTTTAATATCAAAAATACTGCCTTCTAATGGCGGTTCTGGCGGCAGCAATTGCCATGTTTCGGTGCTGTTGGTAATGGGGTCAATCGGCAAATCTCTGATGTATTTTTTATCGACCAAATCATCTAAAGTAGTGGGGTAGCGGCCGTTATCGGCATAATATTTATCAATGCTTTCGCGCAGCGTATTTAAATCTTGTTTCAATGTCGCCTCTTTTGCGCGCTCTATGCTGCTAAAGTATTTGGGCGATGCCAGCGTTAGTAGCAAGGCCAAAATCGCCAGCACCACAAGCATTTCTACCAAGGTAAAGCCTGCTTTCAAATTAAAAGCTTTAAAGCCAGATTTTTTCACATTACCACTTTGCATAAGGCACGCCGTTAATGCCCAATTGCTGGCTTTGCGAATACACATCAAATACATCATCGCCCGCCGCTGGGTTGGCGGCATCGCTGGCGTAACTGCGCAAGCCCCAATTATTTGGCAAGTCTTGCGTTTCGGCATTTTCAACCGTGGTCATTGGGTCTAGCGGAATGCGGCGTAAAAATTTAAGCGTGCTTTTATTGGCATCTTTTTCGTTTGTCACGCCATTTACCAATATTTCCAAATTTGGCGGGTAGCCATTGGCATCTATTTCTTTTTTAATGCGGCCATCATCGGCGGCTTTTTTGTAGGCATCAATCGCCTCTCTAATTTGGCGCAAATTAGCGCGAAGCTCATTTTCTTTGCTACGCTGCACGGTCATTTTTAGCATAGGCATGGCCGCGCTGGCCAACACCGCCACAATCGCCACGGTGACAATCAGCTCAATTAAGGTGAATCCTTTAAAAGGCGTTTTCATGACTTTAAATTATGGCGTAACAGGCGGCGCAACCAAATCAATGGTGTCATTAACAACGGGTTTGGTCTGCGTTGGCGTAACGCTGCCGCCAAACACAGGGTTAGGATTTTCATCGATGGTATTAGGGATAGGCTCTACCGACGCGGGGTTTTCTGGCGGAGCCGATTCAACCACTGTTGGCTCTGTGGCTTGAGGTTCTGCCGCTGGCGCAACTTCTTGATTACTGTTTAATTGCAACTGACGCAGGCGCATTTGTTCACGCATCATTTCTTGTTGGGTTTGCCCGCCATTGCCTGCTGGCACGGTAATTTGCGGCTTATCGCTAATTAAGGTTTCTGTGCCAGACCAATACTCGGTAATTTCCACTTGCGGGCGTGTGATATTGCCAATAATTCTGGGCGTAATTGCCAGCACAATTTCAGTTTTACTTTTGCGATCTTCTTGGTTGGCAAATAAACGGCCGATTAATGGAATATCACCCAGCCCTGGCAATTTGCTGGCATTTTTACGTTCATCATCCAAAATTAAACCGGCCAAAATTTGCGTTTCACCATTTTTTAAACGCAACACAGTGCTGGCGTTACGCGTGCCAATGGTAAACACGGTGGCGCCATTTCGCGTGACTGTTCTTTCGCCAAGCGAGCTAACTTCTAGCCCCACTTTAATATTCACAAAATTATCCAGCGTCACGCGCGGCTCAACATCCAGCTTTAAGCCCACATCCACATACTGCACGTTTTCAGAAATACCCACGTTGGCGGTAGATGTAGTGGTAATAATTGGCACTTTGTCGCCCACCAAAATTTTAGCTTTTTCATTATTTTTAACCCTAATTCTGGGGTTAGATAATAAATTAACATCGCCCGTTGTCTTTTTAAAGTTAAGCGCCGGGTTAGGTGATACGCCAATATTGGCCGATTTAACGCCTTTTAGCGATTCAAGCGTTAACGCATTTGGCGTCACCACCGCTAGCTGGTTCGGGTACACAATACCCAGCTCTTGCAAGCGGCTACGGCTTACTTCAAGCACTTCAATATCCAGCATCACCTCTGGGTCTTCTAAATCGTTGGCGGCGATTAACTTTTCGGCGATATGTATCGCTTCTGGCGTATCGCGCATCACCAACATATTTAATCGCTCATCCACAAAAATATCTTTGGTTTTAAGCATGGTTTTAAGCAAAGCCGATACTTGCTTGGCGCTAGTATTGGTTAAATAAAAACTTCTAATCACTAAATCTTTGTAATCTTTAAATTTTTGCGGCGTGCTGGGAAAAACCAAAGCCGTATTTTCAGATAAGGCTTTTTTCTGCAAACCGTTGCTAGAAAGCACCAAATCAATCGCTTCATCAATTCTGGCTTTTTTAATAAAAATGGTGGCTTTGGTATCGGGTTTTATGTCTTTATCAAGAATAAAATTAATGCCAGTGGCGCGCGATAATGCCTCAAACACCACTTTAATATTGGCATCGCGCAGCTCTAACGTAACCGGTTTATTAAACGGCGGCTTTAAAACCGGCGGCGTTACTTTCACAGGATTAAGTTGCTGTTCTAACTTGTTTTGAAGCGCAAGTGCTTCAAGCTGTTGCGGGTCTTCCATTAAAATTTCGCGCACCATTTCTTTGGCTGGTTCGGCTTGTTTGCTGTTTGCCAGCTCGGTTGCTTGCGCCAACTTTTGCACTTGGGATTTTTTTTGTTCAATTAACGTTTTAGCTTTTGCCGCATTCGGGTCTTCTGGCAAAAAGCTCAAAATACGGTCATAAATCCCAATCGCTTCTTGATATTGGCCTTTTGCCGTCGCTTGCTCGGCTTGCGTGGTCAATTGGGTTACCGCTAATTCCTTGGTCACCAATAAATCTTTGCGCGCAATAGCCGCCTCTGGTTTGGCATTGGCAATTTTTTGCACAGCGGCCACTTTGGCTTCTGGCGTAGCGCCTTGTGCGGGTGATTTTTCCCATGGGGCAAACGCGCAACTGGTTAATTGTGCCGTCATCAGCAGCAAGCAAAGCTTTTTTTGTGTGCTAAAAAAGGTGGTATTCATGCTCATTCAAACTTCCTTTTACAAATTCATTTCAGCCGAAACTGGCGGCGCGATTTCTATTGATTTGGCTGATTTAGATAATACTTGCGGCAAATTTAGCGGCAGATAAGTCAGATTAATGGTGTCTAATTCTTCACTATCTAATCGCCATTGCGCATCAATTTTTTGGCCTTTAATAGCGGTATAAAGCTTGCCGCCACGCATTAAAAATAGCTGCGTACCTTTGGGCGAATCTTCTAACTTGCCCATATAAATAAACGGCGCAGGCGGCGCAACAGGGGGTGGCGGCGGTGGCGCTTTTACTTTTACTACTTTGGGCACCACCAGCCATGAGTGCACTTTAAAAACGTTATCAACCTTTGTATCTAAAGGTTGCCGCTGTAATTTTTGCCAAGGGATAACGCCATTTTCGCTAGCTTCTGCAAGGCTTAATGCTGAAGTTTGCGTAATCTTATCTGCCCTATTATTGGCTGGCGCAGGCTGTCTGGCTTGCTTGGCTTCAACCAACTCAATCACATCGCTGTCTTCTGCATCGTCTTTTAGCATCACCCAAATGGTCAGCACAAACGCTACCAACAGCATTGCAGCCAATCTTTTTGGGTCTGTTTTCGGCTTGGTTTTGCTAATATTTATTGCCATGAATCAGCACCTAATGGATTAGCCGAATTATTTTTAAGTAAAAGCACAAATATCAAACGCGCCTCTACGCTTGGGCTTTGCGCACTTTCGCGTTTAAGCTGCAAATCGCTTAAGGCCAGCGCAGGCAACTCATGCAACACTTGCGCAATAAATTGGCGAATTTGCACGTATTGGCCAGTAACAGGCAACACAATTTCATAACGGGCTAAAGTGGCCTGATTGCTTTGCAATGACTTAATCTGCGTTAATTTGTAATCACCACGGTTTAAGGTTAAACGTTGCTTTAAAGCGATGTTGTCGATTAATCGTAAGCAATTTGGCAAGGTATCAGACGCTGGAAATTGCGCATAAAAACTCTTAATTTGCTCTGGCTTGGTTTGTTCTGGTGTGATTTGCTTAAGCGCAATTGTAAGTTGCGATTTTGCTGTTTTGCCACTTAAAATTTGTGCTGGATTAGTGGGCGGCAGCTTATTGGCATCATCTGCCATTTTTTGCTGTAGCGGCACGATATTAAACGCGTAAAACAAGCAGCAGCCTAACGCAATAGCCAACGCAACAATGCCCAATACGCCAATTTTTTTCATTATTTGGCTTGCATACCAGCGCAAATAAGCCATATTAAGCCAGTGCATTATTCGCTCACAT
This sequence comes from Methylotenera sp., assembly GCA_046598525.1. Classification (GTDB taxonomy): domain Bacteria; phylum Pseudomonadota; class Gammaproteobacteria; order Burkholderiales; family Methylophilaceae; genus Methylotenera_A. Next base: position 60,265 of record JBKJIJ010000002.1, read on the forward strand.
TCCACTTGGCTACTATGCCAAAAGTCACTGGTTTTGATACATCGGTTTCTTCAACTATGTGCTTTTGCAAATACACCTCTTGCAACGCAGCTTGCGCTTCCAGTCGCTCAATAAAGCGCAACACAATTTGCAAATTTTTAGCCTCACCAGTCAAGCTTACTTGCCGCTTTTTAATATCAGGATCAATACTGATTAATGCCACATCAGGCAAATCGGCCTGCTCAATCGCCAGCAATAAATCAGGCCAAGGCGTCACCAGCGATTGTACAATTGTGGCAACTTGCTTTAACTCAGCCGCTGGAATTGTTTGAGAAACGTTTTGAACGGTGGCAGATTTGGGCAAAGTTTGTTGCTTAATCGCTTGCTCAATGGCGGTAGCATTGGCTTGCTGCGCTTGATAGTGCTGCCACACAAAACCCAATAGCAGCAGGCTAGCCAGCAACATCAAAATACCCAAACCATTGATGATTAAATTAGGCGGCTGAGCTAGCTCTAAATTGATTGGCTGGCTCATAAAACCGCTTCTAGCATGGCGTAATGTGGATTATTTAGTGGCGTTTTTAAAGCATTTTTTATTGCCACTTTTTGAATATTCCAGCCTTTTATGTTTTTAATAGCCGTATTTTTGTGCGCTGGCGCATAGATAAATAGCGGCTTATCGGTTGTTATGCTGTCATCGTTTAGCGCGCTTTCACGCAGAATCGATTGCTGCAAATCCAATTGCCAATCAGTACTAAATGCTAGCGTACGCAATTGTTGGCAATGGCCATTTTGCAGCCGCATCAACAATAATTTGGATTGCTCTAGCAACACCAAATAACCACTTTTACGCGAAATTTGCGGCATTAAGCCGTTAAAAGCCGCCATTAATTGCGGCTGAACGCTTTTTAATTTAAGCGAATATTGCGTTGCCAATTGGCTTAAAGCCGCCATTAATTGCGCATCTACTGCCACTGCCAGCATATTTTGCGCTGGTGCGGCGTCATCACATTTAATGTGCCAGCCATCGGCAACTGCACCATAAATATCGCGATAGGCTGCCTGAATATAAGCAGTTTTTTCAACCTCGTTCATGGCAAATGGCTGCGCTGGCAATACTAAATAACGCACAAAATCACTGCTTAACACAACCGTGCAAACCGTATTGCTGGCTAGTTTTAGCTGGCTCAAAGCGGCGTCTAGCTTTTGTAAATTCGATTGCCAATCGGCCTGTTGTGTATTGGCGATAAACTGCTGATGCACGATATTATTTTTAGCACCTTTGCTGATTACAATAGCAATGCCATCGCCAGCCAAGCCAATGGATAAGCGCGTTGCCACTAATCGGTTTAAAAAATCAGGCAATAAACGTGACACGATTAATCTCTTGTAAAGTGGTGATGCCGTTACCCACGGCTTGAATGGCGGATTCGCGAATGGTGGTCATGCCACTGCGTTTTGCGGCTTCTTTTAGCTTGCGAATCGGCTCGCGCGCCACAATCATTTCGCGCAACTCATCGTTTAAAATCAATAACTCTGCCACCGCTTTACGGCCTTTATAGCCTGTGCCACGGCAGTGGCCGCAACCCTTGGCGAACTTAAAATTCATACCTGCCGCCATGCTGGGAGTAATGCCAGATTCTTCTAGCAGCTGCGCATCTGGCACATAATCTTCTGCGCAATGCGGACAAATTCCGCGAATCAAACGCTGCGCGATAATGCCGTTCATGGCGGAAACGAAGTTATACGGGTCTACGCCCATGTGCATAAAGCGGCCAATCACATCCAGCACGTTATTGGCATGCACGGTTGTGAAGACCAAATGGCCTGTTAACGCCGCTTGTACGGCAATTTGTGCAGTTTCCGCATCGCGGATTTCACCCACCATGATTTTGTCTGGGTCGTGCCGTAAAATGGAGCGCAAACCACGCGCAAAAGTCAGGCCTTTTTTCTCATTGACAGGGATTTGCAGCACGCCCGGCAACTGATATTCAACTGGGTCTTCAATGGTGATAATCTTGTCATGCCCTGTATTCACCTCTGAAATGGCGGCGTAAAGCGATGTAGTTTTGCCGCTGCCAGTAGGGCCAGTGACTAGCACCATGCCATATGGCTCGCTGGCTAATTTACGAAATTGGGCGATTGTTTTGGCGTCAAACCCTAATGCTTGCAGGCTTAAACCTTGCGCTTGTTCTGATAAGGCTTTACGGTCTAATACGCGCAATACCGCATCTTCGCCAAATACGCTAGGCATAATAGATACGCGAAAATCCACCTCACGCCCCTGCACCACCACTTTAAAACGGCCATCTTGCGGAATGCGGCGCTCTGAAATATCCAGTTGCGCCATCACCTTAACGCGCGAAATCGCTTGATCGGCATTGTCTGAACCCTGCACGCCGCCAATATTCGCCATTACGCCATCAATGCGGTATTTAACCGCCAAGCCAGTGTTGGAACATTCCAAATGAATATCGCTGGCGCCCACTTTTAGCGCGTCATATAAAGTGGAATTGATTAATTTAATAATCGGATTAGTGTCTTCGTTAATCGATTTTAACGATAATTGCGCCACGGCTTCATCGGCATCGGCGCTGGTACTATGCGCGCCTTCGTGCAAGCCATCCATGGCGCGCATGGTTTCTTCATGCTTGGCCAAAAAGGCGGCAATATCGCTGCGATGCGCCAAACGCCAAGTGCAAGGCTGCTTAACCGCCTCTAACGCCCACTCTTGCAAACTCTCATTAAAGGGGTCGGCAAATACCAGTATTAGGTTTTTACTAGGCTGGGCTTCTGAAATTTTGCTAGCCGCATAAAACGCCAAACACTCTTTTTGTTGCGCGGTAGCAAATGGAATCACCTCAAACGCCGCTGTCATACTGTGCAACTCTTTCATGCTAATAGTGCTGTAATGCAAGGTGGCACTTAGGCGTTGCAGAAATGGCTCTTGCGCATCGCCTGTTAATTCTTCTAGCACCTCAATAGCGCGTCTTTGCTGCAGTTGCGCCTGTAGCTTGGCCTGCTTAATCTGGCTGGCGCTTATCAAATCTAAAGCCATTACTTGTGGCATATTCACTATTGCACACTCCCTGCTAGCTCAAAAATCGGCATATACAACAGCAACACCACCACGCCTATCACCAAGCCAATAAACAGCATTAATAAAGGCTCAAATAGTTTGGTAAACCATTCTATCCAGCGCGATAATTCTTCATCGTAAAAGGCAGCCACGCGTTCCATCATGTCGCCAATTTTTCCGCCGCGCTCACCCACACGCAACATGCGCAAGGCCACTGGCGTGGTTAAACCAGCTTGTTCCATAGCGGTTGAAACGGGTTGACCTTGCTGAATCGCCAATGTGGCGTTTTGCATATTGGCTTTTAAAGACACATCTAAAAGCCCAGCCACTGAGCCCAAAGCCGCCACAATTGGCGTGCCGCCTTTTAACAACATGCCCAGTGTGCGATAAAAGCGCGCCAACTGAAAAATGCGCAATCGCTCACCAATGGCCGGTATGCGCCAGAATTGTTGCATTAGCCATTTTCTAACACTGGCTTGGCTTAGCGCATAGATAATGGCCGCTAAGCTGGCCGCTAAAACCATTAAAAAGGTTTTGCCGTGGTTTTCTAAAAACACACCCCATTGCAATAATAATTGCGATAAAAATGGCAAGTTACTGCCAGTATCTTCATAAATTTGGCTAAACTTTGGCACCACAAAACCCAGCAAAAAGAAAATCACCAAGCCGCCTACGGCAATTAATAAAATCGGATAAATGGATGCGCTGATGATTTTCTTTTTCACTAAGCCAATTTGCTGCTCATAGCTAACATAGCGACCAAGCGATTCTGCTAAATCGCCGGTTTTTTCGCTGGCACGCACAGTGGCAACATATAAAACGGGGAATATGGTGGGTTGCTGCTCTAAGGCGGTAGAAAAGGTTTGGCCTTGATATAACGCCTGCAATAAAGCATCTAGCGCCGTTTTAACTTGGCTGCGCGATTCTTTTTCGGCCAGCGTTTCAATCGATTCAACCAGATTTAAGCCGGCCTCTAACAAAGCCAATAGCTCTTGACTAAACAAAGCCAAGGGGAATTTTTTGCCCGTTTGCAGTTTAAATTGCAGCGTTTTTGAGCTAACGGCAATAGGCGTATAGCCTTTAGCGCGCGCCTGCGCTTTCGCCTCTTCGGCGTGTTGCGCCACAATATTAAGCAGCGCCATTTCTTTGCCACGCACCGCTTTTACTTGGTATTCCATTTAGTTAATCATCCAATAGCTATTGGCTAAAACTACCAATTCACCACGTCTTGCGCTTCTTTAGTGCCGCCCAATTGGCCATCTTTACCCAGCGTAAATAAATCGTAATCGCCATGCTCACCGGGTGATTTATAAAGATAGGGTTTGCCCCAAGGGTCATTTGGAATATTCTTTTTAAGGTAAGAACCTGCCCATTTAGGCGCATTGCCCGGGTTTTTATACAGCGCCGCCAAACCTTGTTCTGTGCTTGGGTATTGCCCCACATCAATGCGATATTGATCTAAGGCCAAACCCAATGACTCTAGTTGCGCGCTGGCGGTTTTAGTTTCAGATTTACCAATCTGGCTAAATAGCTTAGGCGCAGCAATACTGGCCAATAAGCCAATAATCACAATTACTACTAATAACTCTAGCAGCGTAAAGCCTTGCTTTTTTTTAATGAGTTTATGGCTAATTGAAAATAATTTAGACATGATAATGGCGTTACCAAAAATTAATGCAAGATGACAATTTTAGTCAATCTTGTTTTCAGTAAAATTGCAGTTTTGTGACAGTTTTGTCACAAAACTATTTAAACAAAACTATTTAAACAACTGGCATTAAATTTTTAGCTGCGCGTAATTCATTGGGTAAATCAATTTTTCGCGCGCGTTACTCCAAATCAAATCGCAAGTGTCGTCATCTACATGCATCATGCGGCCTGTTTTATCCACACAATATTCGCCGCACACAATCATTTCCACAAAGCTATAATCTTGCCCAACGCGCGTGTATTCAAACAACACGCTGCGCTCTACCTTGCCGCCGCGTTGTACATGGCAACCATCGCTTATCCAAGTTGGGCCAATAATTTGCGTGCCTTTATCAATGCGCGCGCCAGAACCAATATACACAGGGCCTTCAATATGGGTGTTTTCCCAATCGATATGCACATTTAAACCCACCCAAACGCCAGGCCTAATTTGCCTGCCAGGCATTTGCATGCTGGGCACTTCATGGCGCATGACTTGCTGCATCACTTCCCAATAATCGCTCACCAAGCCTATATCAATCCAATTAAAGGGCTGATTAATGGCGTAAAACGGCAAGTTTTTTTGTACCAATAAGGGAAATAAATCAGAGCCAATATCAAAGGTGCTGCCAGAAGGAATCAAATTAATCGCTTCAGGCTCAAAAATATAAATACCAGTACTGGCTAAGTTAGAGCGTGCTTCGGCTTGAGATGGCTTTTCTTGAAATGAAATAATTTTGCCGTCATCATCAGTCACCACAATGCCATAGCCAGATACTTTATCCATTGGCACTTCTTTGGCCACCAAACTCACCAACGCGCCTTTGCGTTTATGCTCGGCCACGGCGGCCGTTATGTCTAAATCAATAATCGCATCGCCACAAATTACAATGGTCGTTTCATCAAAAAAGCCGCCAAAATCTTGAATTTTTCGCATGCCACCAGCTGATCCAACAGGGCTGGGGATGATTTGGCCATTGCTGATATCGCCTTCAAACGAATAGCCAATATGCAAGCCAAAACGCTGGCCATCGCCAAAATATTGCTGAATTTTTTCATGCAGATAACTCACATTCACCATCACCTCGCGCACATCGTGCTTGGCTAAATGCTCAATTAAATAAGCCATTACTGGCTTACCTAATAAAGGAATCATGGGTTTTGGTAATTCGTAGGTAAGCGGTCGCACCCTAGTGCCCTTGCCAGCGGCTAAAATCATGGCTTTCATGGTTTGCTTTCGTTTTAATTTTTATATGTGCTGAGTATAAGTTTGAAATATTAAATAATGATGACGCAGAAAATAGCACAGAGGAAAAGGCGCAAAATTTGGCGCAAAAAAAAGCGGCTAAAAAGCCGCTTTTTAAAACTAACAATATTAAGACTTTTTACGGCTTGAAAAACCCAACAACATTAAACCAGCCGCCAACATACTCACCATTTCTGGCTCTGGCACCGGTGAAATCATTGGCTTGCCAATACTGGCGTTACTTACAGAGAAAATAATATCGTTGTAATCTTTGTCGCCACCAAAAGCAAGGTCTTCAAAACCAACTAATAAAGAATTGCCCTCTTGTTGATACGCTGTATGCGCGGTGTTATCAGCATTGTTACTGGCAGCACCGCTTAAATATGTATTGCCTGTTGAGTTAACTAAAAAGCTAAATACAATTTCAGCACCTGCTTGAAAGCTGCCTAGTGAGTAAGTAGTGTTAGCAATAGCTGTTTGATTATTAAATAATGCAGTTGGTGAACCTTGCACGCTTAAATCAGTTGAAAAACCAGCTTGTTTTGATAAAAAAGTTAAAATAACTTCACCCGTTGTAGCGGCATACAAGCTGCTGGTTGATGGATTATTGGCACCAATAAACGGCGTTTCAGCCGCAAAAGTAGTGCTAGTTACCAGTGTTAATGCGCAAGCTAGCGCTAGTTTACGAAAATTCATTTGTGTTGCTCCTAAAGTTTATGAAAGTGGTTTGCCTGCCAATTGAGCGGGGCTTAATCTAATCACACCATCATATGCTAAGTGTATGACGCCCATATTTAGGTTTTATGACGCCTATAGTCCTATCGGCTCATATTAGTCCTAATGGGCTATAGGGCAACATTCACAAAATACTAGTCCACTATTTTGTTGCTTATTAACGATAATATTAATAGGCCTTAGAATCTTTAAAAACCAGCAGAAAGGTTTTTAAAATAATATGTAAATCTAAGGCCAGCGACCATTTCTTTAGGTACTCTAAATCGTAATCAATGCGATTTTTCATGCTTTCAACGGTTTTCGTTTCACCTCTATAACCATTGACTTGCGCCCAACCCGTAATGCCAGGCTTTACCTTATGGCGAATCATGTAGCCTTTAATTAATTTACGGTACATTTCGTTATGCGTTACCGCATGAGGGCGTGGGCCAACTACGCTCATTCTGCCTTGCAACACATTAATAAATTGCGGTAATTCATCCAGTGACGTTTTGCGAATAATCTGCCCAAATCGCGTTACGCGTTTATCGTTTTGCGTTGCTTGGGTTACCGTTGCGCCGTCTTCGGTCACTGTCATCGATCTAAATTTGTAGACAATAATCTCTTGGCCATCTAAGCCATAACGCCGCTGCTTAAATAATATCGGCCCTTTTGAGCTTAACTTTACGCCCACAGCAACAATCACCAGCACAGGCAAAAGCAACAATAACAAAACGCCAGCAATCACAATATCGCTAAGGCGTTTAATCATGCCATTAAAACCGGTAAACGGCGTTTCGCACATGGCCACCACTGGCATGCCATCAATCTCATCAATTCGGCCTTGAATTAAATCGGCCATAAAAAAATCGGGCACAAAATAAATAGAGGCAGTGGTGTCTTTTAAATCATCCAAAAGCGCCATCATCTGCACATGCATAGAAGGCGGCAAGGTAATATAAATCAGGTCAATGGCGTGGCGTTTTACATAATCGGCAATTTCATGGATAGGCCCAACAAACGGCTGATTGCCAGCAATAGCTTTGGGGTTGTCTATAGTTAAATCATCAAAATAGCCCTTAATTTCAATGGCTAATTGCTTATTGGCTTGAATGCGCGAATGCAGCTGATGACACAGCTCGTTGCGGCCAACAATGACAGCGGTTTTTTGAATGTGCGCTAAATAATGGCGGCTGACTAAATACTGGCTCATCACCCAATGCGTAAATACCAGCACCAGCGGCGTTATCAGCACCCAAGCCATCACCACTGTTGATGAAAACATGGCCAAATATTCGGTGGCGTAGCCAAAAAATAATAAGATACCCACAATTAAAAACCATTGGTTTAAAGTGGCCAGCATGTCTTTAACAATATTGCCCTGATTATGCCAAGAACCGGGAAAACTTAGCGCAAACACCATAATAGACAGCACAATATAAGGCGAACTTAATCGGCCTTCAATCAGCAAAATCAAGCCAAATAACATGCTGATAATCAATATTGGATCGACCAATATTTGAATCATTTGGTTAATGCTTAACGATTTGCTAAAACTAAGTTGTTGCTGAAATCTAACCATTTTTGAGTATTCTTTTTGTGTGCAAATGTGGCTGTAAAGCATTACAGATTAGTGCATGAATATGACATTGATGTGTACAGCTTGAGGTTTACAGCGTTGGCGTTTTGATTAAAACGCTAAATTTGAAATAACTAAAGTGCGCTATGGTTTAAGCTTAATAGCCCTAAAACGCGCCATGGTAGGCAGTGACGGTTTTTTCGGCTATGTTTTTCCAGTTGTAATGGCTGTTAATCCAAGCACGCACATGCATTTTATTTTCAGGCAAAACGCTTTGCGTGGCTTGTTGGCATAACATTTCTTTTAGTTGCTCAATATTACCCAGCTCAAAATAAGCGCTGGGTTTTAAGCCTACTTCAATATTGGCTGGAATATCGCTGGCAAGTACTGGCAAGCCGTAACTTAAGGCCTCTAGCAATGAAATAGATAAGCCTTCATGCGAAGAAGGCAGCACAAATAAGGCCGCATGCGTGTACAAACTGCGCAATGTGTCACCCTTTTGAAAATCGGTTAACACAATATTTGGATTGGCTTTTGCCGCCTCATGCAAGGTATGCACATACGCATCTGGGTGATCTGAATTACCCACTAGCGCCAATTTATAGCCGCTTAAATTGGCTTGATTAAACGCATCTATTAAATCTAAGTGACGTTTTTCTGGCACTAAACGGCTTACTAATAATATATAACGGTTCTTTTGCAGCCCAAATTGGCTTAAATAATCATCTGATGCATCCAAAGTTGGCAACACCACACCGTTATGAATCAACTCAGATTGCACGGCATGTTTACGCGATACTGTGTCGCGAATCACATCCGAAATCACAATGCGCGCATGCGAAAAACGCATGCCAAACCATTCACCCAGCATTAAAATATTGCGCGCCACATAACCCCATTTTTGGCGGTTATAGTCCTGGCCATGATGCGTAACCACTACGCGCAAACCCAGCAAACGCGCCACAGGCGTCATTAATGCTGGCCCAACAGCATGAATATGTAGAATGTCGGGGCGCTTAACGGCTGCGTATAACACACCAAAAAAGGTATGCACAATGGCTTCAAGCGCTTTCGATTTTGGCGACCAAAGTGAGGTGAATTTAACGCCGCTCCACACCTTACCTGTGCTTGGTTTTTGGCAATGCGCACGCACTACCACTTCTAAATCGCAACCTAAATTCACCAGCAAAGGCGCTAAATGTTCAGCATGCGTTTCAATGCCGCCCTGCACATCTGGAAAGCCGCGCAAGCCTAACATCATCACCCGCAGCGGCCTTGTAACAACGCGCTGATCCGCATAACCACTAGTGTAACCATTACGCTGGGTAAAATTGGTATCGGTAATAAACGCCTGAGCAGGCGATTGCAAAGCGAGTGAATGGGATAAAAATGGTTTTGGATTATTTTTAAATACTGAATAAATACCTACTAAGTGATTGGATAAAAACTGGGATAAATAAAGATTGAATCGTGCGTTGTATTCAGCAAAAAAATTCATTTATTTAACCCCATCAATCATTAACGTTAACGTTTGTTAACAATTGAAAGAATGCACGATTGAAGTTGCCGGCAGATGAATAACAAGTGCGTTTATATAGTCCGAACGGACTATATAAACGTGTACTCAATTTGTCATATTTAAGTCAAAACTAAACCAAAATAAATTACATTTTATTAATTAATGATGATGTTGATGCGAATTTAATCCTGGCGCATCGGTTGCCTTAGAAAGCCACTCTTTGGCGCTGGCCGAGTGTTCCATGTCCCCAATATCGGTGTAATCAATACGGTCATAACTCAGCAAAGTTTGCTCTGTTGTTGCCGTTAAAGTCGCTTGCGGCGCGTTATGGCTTAGCAAGTTCATCGTCACTTGATGCTTAGGGTATACATAACGCATTTTTAACGGTATTTGCAGGGCTGGCACCCAAGTAATATGCGTTTCAACCCCGTTTAATTTGCCATCATATTGGGTTAAGTTTAAGCCTTGATACTGCTTTTTAAGCGCTTTTTTTTGCATGCCGGCCAACTCTTTTTGCGTCACCAGCGTGGTAAATGCTTCCCATTTTTTAGCATCCATCGCTTGATTAAGCATTTTCAAATCCACATCCGAATATTCAATTAACTTTTTTTCATCGTGCATTAAAAACGCATAATTAATCGTTTTATCTGGCTGCAATTGCCATAACTCACTATTGGCCGATTGCGCTTTTCTTAGCTCAACTTTTTCTGGCGTACGCCACATCCACCAAGCATGTTTAACCGCTTTTTTGCATGGTCGCGCGCATTGCGTTGTTTCAAATTGTGCGCTTAATGTTGTTAATGCTGCGTCATTAATCGCGCTTTCAGCGTTAGCAATTGGTGTACTTAAACCTAAAAAACTAGAGCTCAACAAACTGGCTAAAGCCAGCATATAACGAATCTTTTTAGCCATGTCATATCCTTTAATTTATCTCTTATCACCCATAAAAAAACAGGGTGATGCCGAAAAATCAGCATCACCCTATCTTAATGACCTAAAAAGTCAGTTTGATTAAACAAACTTAATTAAAACGCACTTAATTAAAAACCAAATGCATCTTTCATTACATGGAAAATGTAGCTTTGCTCTTGCACACCGTGGAATAAATGCGCTTTTGGGCCACCTGCAAAAATTTGCACATCTTCTGCCGCATGCGTTTCAGAACCGGCTGGCACCAATGCTTCTTGGTGGAAATCAGGGTTTGTTGTGTCAACATTAGTCATGTCTTCAACACGGCCAGCGGCTGTTGGTAAGCTATATACCGCTTCACCTGGCGCGCCAACATGGTAGCCCTTACCATTTGCGTAAGAAATGGTTGTGTATGGCTTGCCATCTTCTGCTAATGCAAATGCCGTTTCACCTGGGTTAACCACTTTACCTAATACTGGGTTGCCGCGTGCTGGGTAGCCAGCCATTGTCATGGTGTGGCTATGGTCAGCCGTCACAATAATTAATGTATCGCTTAAATCCACTTTTTCAAGCGCTTTTTTAACTGCATCACTTAACGCAACCGTGTCTGACAAAGCGCGGTAAGCATTACCTGCATGGTGCGCATGGTCAATACGACCAGCTTCAACCATTAAAAAGAAACCTTTTTTGTTCTTTTTCAATACATCAATGGCTTTGTCTGTCATCTCAGCCAAACTAGGCTCTTTGCCAGTGTCAGCCGCGCGGTCATGTTCAAATTCCATGTGTGAACGCTCGAACAAACCAATTAAACGCTTAGAACCCGCCGCATTAAATGCGTCAAATTGGGCTTTATTCCACACAAAATCGGCATCAAATTTGGTTTGAAATTCTGTAATTAAATTACGGCCATCAGTACGCTCACCACGTCTACCAGCATCTTCTGGATCATTCACAGTGTTTGGTAAAAATTTAGTACGGCCGCCACCTAAAAATACTTCCATACCATCGCCAATTGCACCGGCCCCAAAGTTATCCACCGCTTGTGCAGCAATATCCGCAATACCTGCAGCTGGCGCTGTCGCTGTTTTTGTTTCCCAATCGCGTGTTGATGTGTGCGCATAAGTTGCCGCTGGGGTGGCGTGCGTAATACGTGCTGTAGAAATCACACCAGTCGAAAGGCCATTTGTTTCAGCCATTTCTAAAATCGTGGTTAAACGGTTGGCTTGAATCAAAGCATTATCAGAACCGCCATTTTCAACTGATTGATCCACTGACAACACGCCATCATTGGTTTTAACACCAGTTACCATGGCTGTCATGGTTGGTGCAGAATCGGCTGTTTGTTGGTTAGTAGAATAGGTTTTAGACATGGCTAAATACGGTAATTTTTCAAATGACAACAAATTACGTTCGCCATCAATGCCCTTCATTTGGCCTTCAAAAATACGCGCCGCCGTCACAGTAGAAACGCCCATGCCATCGCCTACAAACAAAATAATGTTTTTAGCTTTTTTTGCATTTGGGTGAAGTTGTTTGGCTTTTGCCAAAGCCGCTTGGCCATCCAATGTCCAATCTGCTGCATCTTCTGCATAAGCCGCTTGTGCGCCCAATGCCAACATAACCGCCAGCGCGCTGGCTTTTAGTGAAAGTGATTTCATTTTTTATACCCTTAATAGTGAATTGCAAAAAGTGTTAATCTTTAAATTGCTAAATAAATTAAATCAAAGAACAAATTCTTAATGATTGTTTTCAACTAAAGAATATAAACAACAAAAATGTTAATTGCGTGACAAGGCATAAGCCGTTTCAGCTTATTTTGTGATTTGAGCTAAAAAACTTGAGGATTGGATTTTGCTGAGATGAGCGCTAAATCTTAGTTAACTAAAATTGAATAATGACGGCGGGTAATGTAGGAAATGAATGGCTAAACTTGAGTGTTTAAATTTAAATGGTTAAATTAGAATGATTAAATTTGATAACAGGCATTGCTTAAAACCGGCTGGATGATTGTTGCAAAGATTAAATGCCTTATATATCAGCCATTAACCTAAAAAAAATATTACTACGCAATACTTATACGCCTAATTTAAATAAAGGCGCCAAAACAGCCACTATTTAAAATCAATCAAAATCATCCGCGCTGGCATAACTGGCCGAGTTTGAACACTCATCCTTTTCATAACCCGCCTGCTCTAATTTTAATCGGTAATCACAGCTAGGCAAATGTCCCTGCAAACTACCATTAATTTTAGTTGTTACCACCTTGCAATACACGCACTGGTAAGTGTGCGCCTGCCCCTCAACATGCTGCTGCGGATAATCAATATAAAATGGTTTTTTCATACCCTAATTAAACACCTAACTGAACAAAACCGCTAGCTTTTCAGTAATCGCTGGGTCTAAAAGATTAAAGTCTACAGGCAATATTTAACTAAAGTCCTTAAAGCTTATTGCTTATTGCACATAGAGTAAAATTTTTGGCAGTCCATAACAAGATGATCGTGCAAGGCGCACTGTAAAAACCAGCAGCTAACGAAATGTGTTTTGGCTTTTTTGCCATGCAGCTTTAACTAATATAATTTTCTAAAGAATTCAATGCCTTGAAACAACATCTTCGAAATGCGCGACAAGTTCTGCTACACAACTTTTCAATTGATAATGAGCCTTAAAATACTCCTGTCCATTTTCACCCAAACGCACACGCTCTTCAAGCGGCATTTCGTAGAGTTTTATTACTGCTTCTGCCAAGGCGCTAGCAACACCTGCAGGACAAGTAAGGCCTACGTTTGCTTTGTTAACAACTTTAGTAGGCTCACCGTTGCAGCTTGCGATGATGGGCTTTCCTGAAGCCATATAACTTTGTAGCTTGCTCGGGATAGTTGCCGACAACGCTGGTTCATCTCGCAAAGTTAGGAGTAAAACAGATGCTGATGCATAGATTGAGGCCATATCTTCAACAGGAACCTGTCCTGTCATTACGACATTATCCAATCCTTCAACCTCAATACTTTTTGCTATTTTGTCAGCCATGCTACCGTTGCCAATTAAATAAAACTTTATGTTTTCGAAGCTTTGTAGCATTTTAGCGGCTGCAATAATCGTCTCGCAGGATTGGGCTGTTCCAATGTTGCCAGCAAAAACAACTGAAAACCCTTGAGCAACTGCATCTGCTACGCGCGAACATAGGCATTTCGTGGATAGCTCAAATGACATATCTTCAGACGAGTTTGGAAAGTATCGGATGTTATCTCTTTTGCTTGTCCATCTTTCTACAGAAGCGCGAAAACCCTCCGACTGAATCAGGATGGCATCAGAGAAGCGATAGATATAGCGCACACCAAGCCCCACTATGCGCAATATCCATCGGTTTTTGACAAATCCCGTCGCCTCTAGGGCATCGGGCCATACATCCTGCACCCAAAGAACAAGTGGCGCGCGCTTAAGCCAAGCCACATAAATAGCTGGTAGTGCTTGTAGCAGAGGAGAAGGCGCGTAAACAAAAACCACATCAAACTTTTTTCCACGTAGGGCGTAAGGCGCAAACAGGTAACCTGAAAAAATAAATGAAAGGTAATTAAGTGCCAGCCCTTTGCCAGAATTTTTACCCCGTTGTCTCAGCGGTATGCGAATCACCTCAAAGCCAGAATATTCATCCTTTTGAATGCCTGTAGCCTTGTAACCATCAAAGATCTTCCCCTCTGGGTAGTTGGGCTTACCAGTTAAAACCGTGACTTCAACCCCTTGCGCATGCAGGTTGCGTGCAACCTCATTGATATGAAAATTTTCAGGCCAAAAATATTGCGACCAAATTAGCACTTTCATCTAAATACTTCCGCTAGAAATTCTTCTGCCGAATGAATATGAATAACGGGTTCAGCATTACCCAAAAAGCGCCTAACCGCCCTAGCAATTGATACAGAAGAGTTTGGATCAAAAGTTTCCGCAGGATGAATTGTATCGCGCACGTAATCCAACTCAGATGCAATTACAGGCAAACCAAGTTGAGTTGCCTCAATCAAGGGCAATCCAAGTGACTCAGTTTTTGATGGGAAAATTAACGCGGATGACGATTGATAAAGATAGGGAATGTCCATCGCAGGGACTTGGTCAAGATTCACAATATTCAATCCATACTCCTGCGAATATCTTGTAATTTCTGCCGTAAGAAGGGGGAAAGACTGAGAATTTATAGTGAGTGCTAAAGAAGGCCTCAAGCCTGCAACTGCTAGCAAGCGCCAAGCCTCAAGCAGGTTGCTATGATTCTTATGTGCATCACCGCTAGCAACATATACAAAATCATACTTATTAACACAAGTTGGCTTTTTTTCTGCTGAAGAAGCATTGATTACAGACGCAAAAGGGAGTACTGAAAATGTAATACCACGCCCCAAGCAATTCTGTACAGTAGTTGCCATAGAAATCGTCTGCACAACATATCGATCGCAATTCCCACGCATCATGCTTGTCCACAATCGTTCAATCGAGAGACGAATTCTGGTAAATAATGGATAGCCTACGAGTGAACTTGTCTCAAACAAAATACGATTTTGCACGAATACTACTACACGGCCACGAAGAGGTAATAACGGTGGCAAACCATGGAAACACAAAACCACATCATTGGCTTTGGTGCACCGCCATAGCCTCCATTCCGCAAATAGCCTTGAAAAGATTGAGCGATTGACGTAATGAAGCGATGTATTCGTAGGCAAACGTACTTGCTGTTTGACACGAATGTCTAACTGCGCAAACTTAACAGAGAGATTCGGCGTTGAAAGAAGATCTTGCAGCAAAACCAAACCGCCACCCGAATGGACGTTTGGTGCATGCAAAATTAGATCAATTTTTTTCTGTTCCATGCTAAACTTCAATTAAGTTTAGCATGGAAAATTTCGTCATAGAACGAGATGGCTTTCTTTTTGAGCGTAAATTGATCTAGTCTCGCTTTTACTGTCTGCCAGTTTAATTCAGATGCTCGATCAACAAGTTCATCATTTATAACTGCTTGACGTAAACGATCAGTAATTACCGCAACATCATCTGCAGGAATTTCAAAACCAGTCCTACCATCCTCTATCCATTCGTTACAGCAGGAGGTGTTAGTTTGGATAGGAAATGTACCCATTGCAATGGCCTCAAGCATTGATGTGCTGATGGCATCAGAAATACTAACACCCAAATAGATTCGTGCGCGACTAAACATTCGCAATATGAAGTCATGACTTGTGTGAGGCAGAAGTTGAATATTTAAACCAACAAAATCACGAAGTTCTTCAACGCGCCCATAAACCTCAGGGGAGGCCGAGAAAACAATTATCTGATAATCTTTCAAATCAGCCGCACAGCGCTCAACAGCATCAAGCGCTGTCAGAGCACGCCCTGCAAAATGCTGATAACCCTTCACCATAATAATTTTACGTTTTGATGTTTGGTGTATATTTCTCAAACTTTCAACCATAGAAATATCCAAGCCACCTGTATTGGGCATCACTGGCATCACCTTACCAGAAAACCCTAATTCTTTGGCAAGACCAATATCCCGCGCGCACTCACAAGAATAGTAGTCTGCATTATGCAAAAGGCGCGAAATTTGGCTTCGGTGCTTTGCAAACTGACGATAATAGTAAATATCACTGCCCCAGTTGGTAGCTAACCATAGTGGGAAATCACTACCGCTTAGTTCTTTGGCACGTAACACGTTATAGCCGCAATGCTGAAACTCCAGCGAATGAATCAAATCTGGTTTTAACTTGCGAACCAGTCGAGCAAGCACTCTAGGGCCATAGACCGCTGGAGCTGTTGCATCAGATTCACCTAACAAGACACGTTTAAATCCATTAAGGTAAGGCAACATTCGCGTAAGCACTGGAATTGGATATATAGCTTTAACAGGTAACTTATTGGGATGTAATCCAGCCTCTGGTTCACCTAGTTTACCAAACAAAATCTTCGGATTTAAAATGATACTCTTAAGCAACAGCCTTGGCCGAACAATAAACCATGGTTGATGAATCGTTACGCCTCGCAGCTCAGGATGAACAGGCAAATAGTTAACGGGGAACAGATGAACTTCCCAACCTTGATCGGATATCTGATTTATCCAGCGTACTGTATGCGTACTCATCTGCATTGCTACAAAAAGAATTTTTTTGGACATGCTACTTTAGACCTTCCAAAATACGAACAAAACGCTTAGCGACATGCTCCCCACTAAAGGTTAACCTAAAAGATTCATTACACCAACCAGATGCGGAAGCATTCTTTACATAATCGACTGCGCCTTCAATAGCTTGTGATATTCCCACAATATCAGCTGGACGAGCATGCCAGCACCCTAGCCCTTTAAGAGCATCTTCAGACCCGCCTGCGGGGGCAATCCCAACAATAGGCGTATTAGCCCCCATATAATCGGAAAGCTTACTTGGCAGAAAAAGGTTTTGACGCACATCAGCTTCAATTAAAAGCAAAATATCAGCGTCATACATCTTCTCTAAAGATTCTATGTAGGTCACATTGGGCACATTAATAATGGTGCCTTTAGGAAGTGACTGAGCCGCATGAGAATTTAACATTTCTGTAGGGACTTGACCAATAAGTTCAACAATTAATGACCCTTTCAGATCCTTACGTCTTTCATATAAGCTAATTAAAGCCTTAAAAAGAGGCTCTGGTGAACGTCGGCCATACAGCACGCCCACATAGCGCAAAGTAATTTTTTCATTTTTAACCTTTTGCCGTTGTGGATATAGCTCCTTATTAAAAACATGCGGAATCACATCACACTTGCTTCGTAACTTAGCTGGATGGTTTTTTAGCATGAGATCTAATGAATAAGCCGAACTATGCACAATAAAATCAGCGCTATTTACTGTGCGCGGCTCATGCCACTGATTCCACAGCTTGCTAAGTTTATTGACTTCAAGGGGGTTGCCTTGCCATGGATCACTAAACTGCGCGATCCATTTAACATTCTTCCGCTGTTGTTTCACACGCACCATTACAGGATTGATTGAATGAAATGGCGACCAGGTCATTACTCCATCATATTGAGTCAAATCCATGTCCATCAAGTTTGCATAAGCACTACTTTGCAGCACGGTCATCAGATCTGGCACACGCGCCAGCACCCTTGACCTGCTTTGCAAGTTGTCAAATAATCCGGTTAATGGATTGATTCTAACAACCTGTGAGAATGCCCTATCCACATAGGGTAGCAGGCTGCTATCAAGAGGCAACTCTCTACAAAATGAATCCGCACATAGCACATCCACCTCGTAGCCCAACTTAGCAATAGCTGCCATAGGCTTAAAGACAGTCGGTGACATTTGTACTTGCATTGGTGGAAATGCGTAACTGAAGAGCAAAATCTTTCCCTTTGGTGTCGGTGAGCTCATCTGTTTTATTTTCACGTTCATTTTGCTCTCTATACTAAACAATACATAAATTATCCAAATACACGTCTAGACCCTGGTATAAGCCTAATAAGAGCAGCAACTATAAGGCTCATTATAAAAGTAGCGATGGATATAAAAAGTATTGTCAGAAACACTGGTACATGTTGACTTAGTACTGAGATTAAGTGGCTATAACGAACGAACTCAAGAACTAATACGTGAACAAAATAAATCAGGAAGCTTCTATCGCTTACCCACTGCAAGCTTTTCGTGAAATATTTTGGTAATTGCACACGTTTAAAAAGTACAAAAGCAGCAATTGCAGAAACAAAGACATTCAGACTAAAATAAAGGTAGGCTTTTTCTATAGGCGCTTTAGCCTGTTCGCTAAATCGCCAAGTGAGACCAAACGTAACTAACACACTAATTACAAAAATTAGAATCCATATTCCTGTAGGAATTCGGTCTTTTGGGGAGTTTGCTATTACCGCACCAATTAAAAAATACCCACCATAACCAAAAAAACTATTTTGTTGCCACAATGTCAGTATCGGCAACGGCCAATAAACAGGCAGACAGGTAATAACTAACCAAATCCCTAGTAGATATAGTTGGAAATTACGCTTAGTACGAATTGCTTCGAATATAGCTTGGAACACTGGGATAAAAATATATATGCCGATAATCATATAAACAAACCAAAGGTGATACATCGCTGGTTGTTTCAATATGCTTAACCAGTTAATTGGCACTTCACTATGCCGCGAAACATGCAGAAGGTAAATGAAACTCCAAACTATAAGTGGAAATAAAACCTTGGAAATACGTTGAGCCAACTTGAAAGGATTCACTAATTGCGCGCTCGGCTTTAACAATAAAGCCCCAGAAAGCATCACGAATAATGGAACTGTACAGCGCATTAGAGAATCTAGAAAGTTGGCAGATAGCCAATCTCCTATGGGTATGGCTCCGTATAGGTAAAAAAATGCCCCACAAGAATGAATGAGGATGACACCGAACATGCTTGCTACCCTAGCAAAATCAGCCCAGTCTAAATGTTGTTGAATATTCTCTTTTAAAATCACTTGTTTTTTTTGCTTTTATAAAAAGGGCTCAGAACACATAAAAGCCGATTTTTGACATTTTTGGATAAAAAATCTATTTGATTAGCTTGTTCTCTGACCAATAACTCATATTCTTTTATTTGATCATTCTGTGTATTGATTTGAGAAATTTGGTCGCTAACTACCCTCTGAAAGTCGTTGAGTGAATTTATCAAATTATCTTGTACAGCAGAACATTCAGCTAAAGATTTTAAGTGGTTTTTTAGTCGTTTTATAGTGACATCTTTATCAAGTTCTTTTACCAATGAGTCGTGAACTTTAGAAAGTACATATCGCCACAATTCTAACCGTCCAAAATCTTGCGCTATAACTTTATCGAGTTGAACATTTAAGGACTCTTCAGTTTCTGGAGAAATATCAATACAGAAATTCATAAAAAGTGAATGCTGATAATCTATTTTTCTTTTAAACAGATTAAAAATATTCTCATACGCTTCAATGTCATACGGACCATTTTCTGAAAATGAAGTGGCATCAAAAAAGTCAAGATTCTTTTCTATAATATTATGGGCTGCCCCAAAAAAAAGACTAGAATTACCAAAAGTGGCCTGTTCAAGCCACGAAATGAATTGATAATCAGCATTACGAGTAACACCAACTAATAAAGAGTCTGGGAAATTAGTTTTTATCCACGCAGCACTACCTTCTGCCTGCTCTAATTTGAACACTGGGATCTTATTTAAAGAATGCGCATATGAAATAAGAAAAGCAAAGTAATCCTTTAAGTCTTCTTGAATATCTCCTGCCTCTAGAACATATGGAATTTTTTCTATTTCTGGAAACTTTAATCTAATTTCCGATAGTATAGGAGCATATTCTGTAAAGTAGTATTCGCCATCCGGATGTTTAGATTTCCATGAAGACGTTGTTACTTCCAGTGCCTCATTCGAGTTTTTTAATGTCGGATTTAGGGGCTCAGTAAAAACATAAAAAGCATCATGTTTTCTAAAAGTAAAAGCAAGTGCGGTACCTGATGTGCGCCAATTCGAGAAAAGGAAGATAGGTGCTAGCGGTGAAAGAAAAATATCCATCATTCAAAAAATTACCTCTGATGAGTTATGTTGCACTTGAGCACTAAAATTAAAATCTACAATACCGAATGAACAAGAATTGGTAGTTTGTGCGACCCTAAATACAAGTGCATCCACTACTCTATGTAAAACCCCAAAGTCACCAGAAATTCCACAATTTACAAAATAAATGCCTGGGTTCAAATAACAAGAAAACTCAATACACACATCTATATTTTGCCCTGTGTGCATTGACAACCCCTGTTTTGAAATTGAGGGGTAAATACCTCCCCCAAACTCGACTCCATTAGTGGTTTTGAATGCGCAGCTTACACGTACCCCAACAGAATCTTGTTTAAACTTTGCTTGATAACACAACTTGTATCTATAACCGTTTTGTAGAACATTGACAATTCGTCCATCTATGGACTCAATTTTAGGCGCGATGATTTCTGCCCCGTTAGATTCATAAACCACCATACTTTTTGATACTAAACCCGAATCAAGGAATGACTGATCATGATCTTCACTCATTGATTTATCTGTACTCTCTACAAAATTGACTAGAGTACTTTTGCTTTCTGAACTTAATTCGATGCTCGATATCTCTGAAAGAATATGCTCATACTTTTCAGGAGCATTCATTAGTTTTTGATACCAATTAACTGCAATTTTTGGTTGTCCGGTATATAGCCTTTTCCCGTCATTTATAAGAATAGCTCTATCGCAAAGAGCGACAATTGTACTGGAGGAATGTGAAACGAATATAATAGTCGCTCCATTACGTTTGATTTGCTCTATTCTCGCAAAACACTTACGTTGAAACGGCTCATCTCCTACAGCTAGAGCTTCATCCACGATTAAAATATTTGGATCGACATTAATAGCGACGGCAAAAGCAAGTCGTGCATACATACCACTTGAATAGTGTTTGACGGGTTGTTCGATGAAATCACCAATATCAGCAAAGGCGGCGATATCTTCGAAACGAGCATGGATTTCTTCTTGTGTTAAGCCAAGCACAGTAGCGTTCATGTATACATTTTCTCGCCCCGTAAATTCTGGATTAAAACCCGCACCAAGCTCCAAAAGTGCAGCTATTCGGCCTATTGTCTCAACAGAACCACTAGTTGGCTCCAGTGTGCCACAAATCATTTGTAGCAATGTGGATTTTCCAGAGCCGTTCCTACCGATAATTCCAACAGTTTCACCTCGGCTAACTTCAAAAGACACATCCTTTAATGCCCAGAATTCACGATAGTAACAATTAGGATCTCGTCCAATTAATGAGCGCAGTTTTGGCACAATAGATTGTTTCAACCTATCCTGAGGTCGATCATAAATTTGATAGCACTTACTAAGGCTATCTACACGAATAGCGATGTTGTTCATCTATAAGCCTTTTTCTTGGATGTGTATTTTTTTGGCCTCGGATTCTAACATTGAGTCAGGCTGTAATGCACAGATGTTTCGGCTCATTATTTCATTAATGACTTGCTCTACGCACTCATTCAAGCTCGAAGTCTCTGTATTAATAGTGAGATCAGGGATTGTAGGTGCTTCGTAAGGTGAAGAGATACCGGTAAACTCGGCAAGTTGGCCGGCGCGCGCTTTTTTATAAAGGCCTTTTACGTCACGTGTTTCGCAAATATCTAAAGACGCGTCACAGTAAATTTCAATAAAATCGCTACTGGCAAACATTTTGCGCACACGTTCGCGGTCTGCACGATATGGAGAAATGAAAGCGCTCAGTACAATCACACCAGCTTCCATAAAAAGCTTGGTCACTTCACCGATTCGACGGATGTTTTCCATTCTGTCTTTAGCTGAAAAACCCAGATCACCACACAAGCCATGACGAATGTTGTCGCCATCTAGCACAAATGTGCGGCAACCGCGTTGATAAAGTTCTTCTTCAATTGCATGCGCCAGCGTTGATTTACCAGACCCGGATAATCCGGTAAACCATAAAACTGCGCCGCGATGTCCGTTTTTTTCTTCACGGCGCAATCGGGTGACAGTAGCGTGGTGCCAAATAGTATTTGTTGAGGTTGTTGTCCGTGCGCTTATTTCAGGTTGATTATTTTTAAAGGACATCCGCAAACCCTTTTCTCGTTTTTTGAAACCACCAGAAGCCTATCCATAAGATAACCATGCTAGTTAATGAATAAATTCCCAATGCAGTCCAATTAGGCATCTCCCCAAACAACAATACTTTACGAGACTCTTCAATAATCAGCGTAAGGGGATTCAGCATAACTAGTAATTGCATTTTGTGAGGCAAGGTAGAGACGGGGTAAAACACTGGCGAAACAAAAAGCATGACAGAAGTTATTAAGCCCGTTGTTTGGCTTATATCTCTGACATACACGCCAGTAGCTGCCAAGAACCAAGCAAAACCAAGCGTAACAATGATTAATGGAACGATTACGAAAGGAAAAAAGATAACCGTCCAATGCAAACTACCTGTAATAATCAACTGCAAAGCGAGCAATACAATCACACTAATTCCTGCATGAAACAGTGCCGAACCCATTGCAATCAATGGAAAAACTTCCAGTGGAAAAACAACTTTTTTTACATAACTGACATTGCTATTAATCAGTGCAGGTGCGCGATTGATGCATTCTGCAAAAAGACCATGGATGATCAGACCGACAAATAATACGATTGCAAAATCGGCATGACTTGCTTCCTGCACATTGCCCCAGCGGCTTTTGAATACAACTGAAAAGAAAAAGGTGTAAACACCAAGCATTAATAGCGGATTGAAAAACGACCACCCTAAGCCGATAATCGAGCCGCGATAACGTCCTAAAACTTCTCTTTTGGCCATCTGTATAACCAGAACTCGGTTGCGAATGAAGCTAGCGTATATTTCGGTAGGACTTGTTAAATGAGCTTGATGGGGATTCATTTTGACCACACCACACGGCCTACGAAATCCACGTAGCTCAAAACAATACGTAATACTTTCTTGGAGACAAAGCCTCCTTCATAATCAGGAACAGTTCGGAACTGTTTTACTTCTGCAATGTGATGCTTGGTTACGATACGAACCGCATCAAGAACTCTTTCAGCTTTAAGTCCGCTCATGATAAGCACGCCTTCATCCATGCCTTCTGGTCGTTCGTGAGCATTACGAATGGTAACCGCGGGCAAGTTTAGAAGTGATGCCTCTTCCGTAATGGTGCCGCTGTCTGAAAGAACACAAAACGCTTCCATTTGCAGCTTGACGTAATCGAAGAAGCCAAATGGTTTAAGAAATTGAATTCTTGGATCAAGCCCATCCATACCCAACTTTTCCAGCCGTTGTCTAGTGCGTGGATGCGTGGAAACGATGACGGGCATATGATGCTGTTTAACCAGAGCCTGCATAGTATTCAGCAGATCTTGAAGGTTTTCTGGGGAGTCGACGTTTTCTTCCCGATGCGCACTTAACAAGAAGTATCGTTGAGGTTCTAAGTTGAGTCGTCCAAGCACATCCGAAGTAGTAATTTTAGGCATGTAGTATTCAAGCACTTCCTGCATGTGGGAGCCAGTTTTAATAATTCTGTCTGCAGGAATGCCCTCAGCGAGCAGATAGCGCCGTGCATGCTCGGTGAGTACTAAATTGATGTCACTTAGATGATCTAGCACCTTGCGGTTGAGCTCTTCGGGCACTCGTTGATCAAAGCAACGGTTTCCTGCCTCCATGTGGAATACGGGAATTTTTCGGCGTTTCGCAGCAATTACAGAAAGACAAGAATTAGTATCACCATATAGTAACAACGCATCAGGTTGCTCGCTCTGAAATACTTCATCGGCCTTTTCAATTACACGAGCTATAGTTTGAGCTGCATTCTCACCAACCGCGCCTAAGAAATAATCAGGCTTGCGAATATTCAGGTCGTCGAAGAACACCTGGTTTAGTTCATAGTCAAAATTTTGTCCAGTATGTACCAGAATATGATTCGTGTGCTCGTCAAACTCTACGATAACCCGAGACATTTTGATTAGTTCAGGCCGCGTGCCGACGATTGTCATGACCTTAAGCATTAAGCTGCTCCTGAATGAAATCTAGTTTTAATAGCAATTTTTTTACACCCTCAACTTCAAGTTGCTCGGTATTATGAGACGTGTAGTCGTCGATTGAGGAAAGTTTCAGATCGCCTTCCACGTAAAACTGGGCGTAATTCAAATCGCGGTTGTCAGCAGGAATGCGGAAATAGCGACCTTTATCTTTTGCTTTTGCCATTTCTTCTCTGGATATGAGTGACTCATACAGCTTTTCACCATGCCTAGTCCCAATCACTTTAATTGGCACATCTGTCTTAAACAATTCCTTTAATGCTTGTGCTAGAACCCCTACCGTTGAAGCAGGTGCTTTTTGCACAAATATATCGCCTTGATGGCCGTGCTCAAATGCGTAAATGACCAAATCGACTGAGTCTTCTAGCGTCATGAGAAAACGAGTCATGGCTGGATCAGTTACAGTTATAACATTGCCCGATTTAAGCTGATCAATAAATAAAGGAATCACTGATCCACGCGAAGCCATCACATTTCCGTAACGGGTTGCACAGAAAACCGTATCACCTTTTTGTTGGTTTCTGGCCTTGGCCACCATCAGCTTTTCCATCAGGGCCTTTGAGATACCCATTGCGTTAATTGGATATACGGCTTTATCAGTGCTCAATACAATGACGCGCTCTACGTTTCTTGCAATTGCAGCGTTCATTACATTTTCAGTGCCTAATACGTTGGTTTTTACCGCTTCCATAGGGTAGAACTCACACGACGGTACTTGCTTCAATGCGGCAGCATGAAAAACGTAGTCAACACCCTTCATGGCCTCATAAATACTTTCATAACTGCGTACGTCACCAATATAAAATTTGAGCTTTGGATGATTTAGGGCAATCCGCATGTCTTCCTGCTTTTTCTCATCGCGACTAAAAATCCGAATTTCACTAATTTCAATTTCTAAAAAACGCTTGAGAACGGCATTGCCAAATGAGCCAGTACCGCCAGTAATTAAAAGAACTTTATTTTTAAACATTATTAATTTTCCCTTTTGAATTACTTAAATTTGTACATGCATTCAATCAACAAAGGCCACTCTGGTGGCTCGTAACCCGTTGCATGATTAAATCGATCTGCATTGAGAGAACGGTCAATCACCAAATCTTCTGAAGGATTGATTTCAATGGATTTTCCATAAGCTTTAGCCACTAACTGCAGAAGATCAAACTTGTTGATGGGCTTGGATGCTACATGGTAGAGACCATGTAGCTTTTGGTGCGGGAGTACCACATCTCGAACAACTGTCGCCAATTCGACCGTTGGCAATCCTGAAAAAATGGCACGGGTAAAACCCTTTACTGAGCACTGCTGTGCAAGAAACCAATTCACCAAGCTTCGATGCCCAGACAGTTCGTGACCGATGATAGATGTGCGAAGTGTGATGGCATGCGGGCAATCCACCTCTCCCAGCAACTTAGAGCGACCATAGAGATCATGAGCATCGGGGAAGTCTGATTCTAAATAGCCACCCTTTGAACCAGAAAAAACGCAATCAGTACTAATATGAACCAACCGTGCTGATGTAGTTTGGCAAAGCGCTGCGAGACGATGTGGTAACAGCGTGTTCATCGGAACCGTCAGCAATGGATCATTTGCATCTGCTAATTGCTTAACTAAACCTACGCAGTTTACGACTACATCAGGCTTTACTATAGCAAAAGCTTTAACCA
The DNA here is from genome assembly GCA_046598525.1 of Methylotenera sp. Classification (GTDB taxonomy): domain Bacteria; phylum Pseudomonadota; class Gammaproteobacteria; order Burkholderiales; family Methylophilaceae; genus Methylotenera_A. Next base: position 86,242 of record JBKJIJ010000002.1, read on the forward strand.
GAGAGTCGTGATTTATTACATCAACGCCTACAATTATTTGATTATGTAAATTTTCAGAAAAGTACTGCTTAGAGCTTTCGCTGCGAGCAGTACCATAGACATTTAAAGCGGTATTTTCCGATAAAACACGAAACATTGCACTTCCTAACATTCCCGACACACCAAGAACCATTATCCTCATTACATTGCCAGTTTGGATGTATTGTGACGCTTTTTGAATAGTACTGCGTGTAAAATCATAGAGGTGCCGGTGACCAGCTCGTCATACTCATTCAGCCAGCCCAAAATAAAATTAGCGCTGATAAATCTAACGCCGTCAGTTACTAAAATCACTTCATACCCCTTAAATCCTTGTTTTCTTAAAGTAATGCATACCAAAAGTGCATTTGCATTTTTTTAATTAATCCAGCAGATATTATACAACTGATAACAGTAAAGGCAATTCATGCAATCAAAACAACCTAATTTATAACACTTGCTGAAAGGGGGCGCTTTTGCATTATTGATGATCTCGTTATTGGGGCTCCAAAATGTCTGAGGAATCACAATATCACCCACCCTAAAAAATCTGCCGTACATAATGCGCTGTATCCATGGTAAATGTAAAAATGTGTTTACTTTTCCACTCCCGTAAATTAATCATTGTGGACTTCCCAGAATATTGTAGACGTTTATTGGTTTCTGTTTTGTAACTTTTCAAACATCATCGGGCTCAGTTGGTTAAGATGAATGTGCCGACGTTTACACAAAATTTAGGACACGCCC
>JBKJIJ010000006.1:0-129511 GCA_046598525.1 Methylotenera sp.
CGCTCCGCAGCAAATTCAGTAGTAATCATCCGCCCGGGTGGTGAAATTGGTAGACACAAGAGACTTAAAATCTCTCGCCTTATGGGTGTGCCGGTTCGACTCCGGCTCCGGGCACCAGCAGATTTATTCAGATTAAGTTTTAATCCGATTCGTTTATTCAACTTGTTTGAAAGTTGTAACAATTGAACAGTGAATCAAAAAATAGCGTCATTTGAATTCCACAGTTTTTAAGTTTAAAACATCTAGTTTTAACCAAAATTATCCAAATTCTTATTTTTGCCTAAATGATGGTTTATCCAATTCGTGTTATTTGATATTCAAACACATATCTCACCTACCTAACTTTAGCTTTCAGTCTCAAATTTGCATCGCCATGGGCGAACTTAAGTTTTATTTAAAAATATTGCTACTACATTTTTTATGTATCCATCTAGCCAGTTATTAAAATAACTTCGGCACACCCAGTTAAAAACCCAAATTTTAAAAACGCCAACATTTAAGCCAAATAGTTTTAAAATTTAAAGTATTAATTTAAATATACATATGTATAATTAATGCGATGTTAAGCCGTTTTTAACGTAGATTTTATTTTCCTTAATTAATTTAGCTTTTTGCACTTAAATAATGTCGAATTGTTGTTAAAGAAGATTAATCTACTTGCTAGCTTTTTAATCATGAATAGGTGTTTATGATGACTACGAGAAAAGTATTGATTCTGAGTGTTTCGGCCGGTGATGGGCATACTCACGCGGCAGAAGCGCTGCACGCGCACAGTAAAGAGCATGATTTAGCTGTAGATGCTAGACATTTGGATGTAATGGATTATGTGCCATCTGAGTTTCGCAAGGATTACATAGAATATTATTTTAGCTTAGTGAATAAAGCGCCCAATTTATGGGGCAATAGTTATCTGGCCAATAATGAAGATAGGCGCGATAGTGGTAGAAAAAAAGTATTAAATAGCATAGAGCAATTAAACACGGCGGCTTTAAGCCAAGCCATTAACCAATACGCGCCTGAGGCGATTGTTTGCACGCATTTTTTACCGGCGGAAATTTTATCTCGGATGATCCATAGTGAGCGATTTAAATCGCCGGTTTGGGTACAGGTCACCGATTTTGATTTGCATCGCCTTTGGATGCATGATCATATGACTGGGTATTTTGCCGCCAATGAAGAGGTGGCTTTTCGCATGGAAGCAACGGGTATGGATGCCACATAAATTCGAGTAACAGGCATACCCATCATGCCTGCGTTTTCGCAAAGCTTTAATCGTGAAAAGTGCGCTAAATCAATTGGATTAAATCCTGCGATTAAAACGTTTCTATTAATGGGTGGCGGCGCTGGCTAGGGTGATTTAGCGACGGTGGCCGAGAATTTACTTGGGCTTCGTGATGATTTCCAATTAATTGTGCTGGCGGGTAAAAACGTAAAAGCATTGGCGTCACTCAAGCTTTTAACAGAGCATTATCCTAAACGCTTAGTGCCAGTGCGGTTTACGCCAGATGTGGCTCAGCTAATGGCTTGTGCCGATGTTGTGATTACCAAACCCGGTGGGCTAACCACTTCAGAATGCTTAGCCATGGGTTTGCCAATGATTATTAACGCACCGATACCTGGGCAGGAAGAGCGTAATGCGGATTACTTATTAGAGCAGGGCGTTGCGTTAAAAGCGTTTGATGCTGTAACTTTATCTTATCGTGTGCGTTATTTGTTAGAGAACCCAAAACATCTTCAACAAATGACGGAAAAAGCCAACCAAATAGGTAAGCCGCATGCCGGTAAGCATGTAATTACCAACGTGTTAGGGCATCGTTTGTGACTGAATGGTGAGCGGATTGGTGAAGTGATTGGTGGACTTGAAATGGCATCATTAAGCTGGGAAATTTAACTGAGTAACTATTGAGTTAATTATTTGCTCAACAAAAACAGGTCGTTTTTTAAATTGGTAGGTATATATAACAACCACTTTATAACTTTTCCAACATTTTAAGGGGTATTTGGCCAGCTTTGATTAGGTTTGTTACCACAATTTTGAGATTTAAGTGTTAATATAACCATTAAGTAGATTGAAGCTACAAATAATAATAATACAAATGTCTTTAGCTGAAGATTTTTTTAATTATTATTCATTTGGTGGTGTTGTGAAAGAAAAAAGGTCAAAAGCGCGCCTGTCTGCGGACAAGCGTACCAAAGAAATTACCCTGCTTGCAGAGCTTATTATCGTCAAGCGCGGGTTTAAAGAATTAACTTTGCAAGAAGTCATTGAGCAAAGCAGTATTTCAAGAGGTACTTTCTTCAAGCTGATTCCCAATAAAGAAACGCTCATTGCACACCTTGGTGTTAAAGGCATTAATTCTTGGCTTGAGTTGATTAATAAAACCCAAAATTTTGAGGGTTTAGCCAGAGAAAAGTTACTGATATTGCATGCTTCGCAGGTGATAACCAGCAAGTTAAATCGCATTACTTACCATAGTATTTTTATCGCAAATGCAGAGCTTAACAGGCTAGCTGTCGCACCGGAGCTTAATCTGATTCTGGATGATCGCGTTAACGAGCTGATTCAATTTTATAATTTGTGTATTCAACTTGGCATTAAAGAAGGTAGCTTTCCAGCAAAAGATTACCTGCTAAATACCGAAGAGTTGGCTTATTTTATGTGGGCTAACCGTTATGGCGCCACTGTGTGCAATATCAATTACACACCGCATAATAACGACAGCGATTTATCGTCAAAATACAAAAAATTTGTGGATATGCATTTAGATTCGATGGAATGGCGCCCGCTGTCTAATGAGGTGAACTATGGCCGCGTTTTGTTAGATATTTATAATCAATATTATAAAAAAGAAGTCGCACAAGTTAAAAAACTAGCGCTAGAGGACAACGTACCGTCTATTACCCAACAAGAATTCTAGTTTTTTTATTAGGTTTTAAAATAGGCTTGTAAGCTTTGCAAGCCTATTTTCAATTTAACTGCTAGCTTTACAAGCAACGCTGATTTCACGGCGCTGAATGGTATAGTTTTCTAAATAATCGGCGCTGTAAAAGCCTTTTGGACAAATGGCCAACGCTTCTTTTCGGCAATCATTCCAAGTTGAAAAGCCGCTACACGTTAAGGTGGTCCATTCGTGTGATTCAAATTTAGCAAGCTGACTATTTTGCGCGCAGCCGGAAATCATGACCAACATTGTTACTAGAGCTAATTGAAAAAGTCGTGATTGTTTCATGGTATTTCCTTATTGATTTCGCCAGCAGATAAAGAGATATACGCAAAAATCATTGTATTAGTTTCGTTAAGTCTTCAATAATTTCTTCAGAATGCTTTGAAGTATCAACATTTAAATAAGATTTGCGCAGATTACCTTCAGCATCAATCAGAAAAGTGTAGCGCTTGGCTATTTTGATTAATCCCAAATTGGTCAGCGCATGATATTGCTGCGCCACGGCACCATCTTTATCGCTTAATAGTGGAAACGGCAAATTGTATTTTTTGGCGAATGCCGCGTGGCTAGAACCATCATCCACACTAATGCCCACCACTTTGGCGCCCAATTTTTCTAATTTGTGTAAATCGTCTCTGAACTCGCAGGCCTCTTTTGTGCAGCCTGGCGTGTCATCTTTGGGGTAAAAATACAGCACTAACCAGCTGCCTTTAAAGCTAGCTAAACTCATCATCTCGCCATTGGCATTAGGCAAATTAAAATCAGGCGCTTTGCTGTTGATTTTAAGTGTAGTTTGCGCGGCGCTAAAGTGCCTGTAGCCTAAAAAGGCGATGACTAAAATGACGCTGTAAAAAAGTATTTTCGTTAACATAATTATTTCCTCTAATACTAAGAGTTTAGAAAACGTTAAAAGTTTACAGCTGGTTTTTAGCGCCAGATAATCTAGCACTAGATAATTTAGCGCTAGAAAAATGGTGTCCCCGTCAGGACTCGAACCTGAAACTGACCCTTAGGAGGGGCCGGTGATATCCGTTTCACCACAAGGACACAAAAACCTATTCTAACGTTTTACGGCAACGCCGTGTCTGGCTTGCCTAATTTTTGTTGCGCTTTATATTTGCTAAATGGTTACTTGGCGTCTAACACTTCCCAGCGCGCCAGTAGTTTTTCTAGCGAAGTTTCAATTTCAACTAATCGCGCTTGCAATGTTTTCACTAATTCAGCTTGCGATTTAAACAAGTCACCATCTGCCATTTGCTGATTAATTGCGGCTTGTTCCAATTCAAGCTTTTCGATTTCAGATGGAATGCTATCTAACTCTTTTTGCTCTTTAAAGCTTAATTTTGATGGATTTTTAGCCGCGCTGCTTGTGTTGTTCGCAACACTTTGTTTGGCCTTTGCATCGTTAGCTTTAGTGGCTTGTGCGGCATCACTTTGGCGTTGCTGAGTAAAACGTTGCCAATCATCATAGCCACCGCCAAATTCGGTTAAAACGGCATTGCCTTCAAACGCAATCACCTGCGTTACTGTGTTCTCTAAAAATGCTCTGTCATGGCTGACTAAAAATAGCGTGCCTTGAAACTCTTGCAGCAAACTTTCTAATAACTCTAGCGTGTCAATATCCAAGTCATTGGTTGGCTCATCTAGCACTAATACATTGGCTGGGCGGGCAAATAAGCGCGCTAATAGCAAACGGTTACGTTCGCCACCAGATAGTGATTTTACAGGTGAGCGTGAGCGTTGTGGCGGGAACAAAAAGTCTTCTAAATAGCTAATCACGTGTTTGCGTTCGTTGCCAATTTCCACAAAATCAGAACCTGGGCTAATGGTGTCCGCCAGCGTTGCTTCTTCGTCTAATTGCTCACGCATTTGGTCAAAGTAGGCTACATTAATTTTGGTGCCGCGCTCAACTGCGCCGCTATCCGCCTCAATATCACCCAAAATTAGTTTTAGCAGCGTAGTTTTGCCAATTCCGTTAGGGCCCAGCAAGCCGATTTTATCGCCGCGTAAAATGCGTGTGCTAAAGCCGTTTATCAGCGTTCTGCCGCCGTACGCTTTAACCACGTTATCTAACTCGGCTACCAATTTGCCGCTGCGTTCGCCAGCATCTAGGTTCAATTTTACGTTGCCTTGGCGTTCGCGGCGGGCGGCGCGGTCTAAACGTAACGCCTCTAGGCGGCGCACGCGACCTTCGTTGCGGGTGCGGCGCGCTTTAATACCTTGGCGAATCCATACTTCTTCTTGCGCTAAAAATTTGTCAAATTTGGCGGCATGCGTTTCTTCCACCGCAACCAGTTCTTCTTTTTTGATTTGATAATCGGCGAAATTGCCGACAAAGTCTGTTAAATTGCCACGATCGAGCTCTGTAATGCGCGTGGCAAGCCTATTTAAAAAGCGTCTGTCATGGGTAATAAATAACACGCTACCTTGAAAGCCTAATAGTAAATCTTCAAGCCATTCAATCGCTTCCAAATCCAAATGGTTGGTAGGCTCATCTAGCAATAATACTTCAGGCTCTGCCACCAGCGCGCGCCCCAAGGCAACACGCTTGCGCCAACCGCCAGAAAGCGTAGAAACTAATGCATCTGCATCTAATTTAAGACGCGTTAAAACCGTTTCAACACGCGATTGTGCTGCCCAGCCATTTTGCATATCCAAATCATGCTGCAAGGCTTGCATTTTGGTCATCAGAGCATCAATATCGGCGTCTGGCATGCCCATATCATGCGTTACTTGGTGGTAATCGATAATGGTTTGTTGCAAGGTGCCCAAACCCTCAGCCACCGCTTCAAATATAGTATGTGTGGTATCTAGCTCAGGCTCTTGCGGCACATAAACCACGCGCGCATTGGGCGCACGCCATACAACGCCGTCATCCAGCTTAATGGTGCCGGCAATGGCTTTAAGCAAACTGGATTTGCCCGCACCATTGCGCCCGATTAAACCAACGCGCTCACCCGCATCTAGCTGAAAAGCGGCATGATCGAGTAGGGCGTGATGGCCAAAGGCAAGGCTGGCGTTATCTAGGGTAATAAAGGGCATGAGTGAACCAAAATAAGTAAAAGTAAACGTAATTAAAACTTAATTAGCTTAAGTTTTTTAAGGGTTTTTTTTAATATAAATAACGTGTGGCAAGTTTTCAAAATGCGCATCACAAGTCAGTAAATCGGCATTATTCATTAACGCTGTTGCGTACACAATGGCATCTGCGGTAGCCAATTTATACTGCCTATTTAGCTCTGCTGCATGCAGCGCAATTTTAGTATCAAGCGCCACCACCGTACAGTTTTGTGTATAGGCAATCACTTGGTCGGCCTCAGTTTCACCCACCTCACGCGTGAGCCATTTATCTAGCTCTAACTGCACAATGGTTGGCACTATACATTGTTTCGTTTCTGGAAACAGCGCGCTAATTTCTGCTTTTAGCGGGCTATCAATTAGCCACTCTATCCAAATAGAAGTATCAACAACCATCATTGCTGCCGGTGCTGTCAAAACCTATCATTCCTGTCCCTAAAATCGGCAGGATTTGCTTTGGCTGCAATGCCATTTAATTGCGACAAGCTTGGCACTGGCATAACCAATATGCCTTTACCTTTGGGAATAAATACAAACTGCTGACCAGACTGCCAATGCTGTTCTTCGCGCACAGATTTAGGGATAGATATTTGATATTTGCTTGAAAGTGTGGCAATTGCAGGCATTTTCATACTCCTAAATTATCGATTGCAATAATGTAAGAATATAACACAGAAGCTATTTAAACAAAAGTTTTGTAAATTAAGCTTTATTTAACATGGCGCGAATGCTGGCCATTTTAGATTTGCCAAAATCTTTGCTCACTTCTGGGTCTTTATTAAATGGGTTGCCGAAATGGCGGATATCGGCGCTGGGTAATTCGGCAATAAAGCGGCTGGGTTCGCATAGTTGCATTTCACCTGCGCGTTTGCGTTTTTTGCACCATGAAATATTCAGCGATTTTTGCGCGCGGGTAATGCCCACATACATTAAGCGGCGCTCTTCTTCAATTTTGGTGGGGTCAACTAGACCTAAATCAATGCTTTCGCGGTGTGGCAAAATGCCTTCTTCAACGCCGATTAAAAACACATGGCCAAATTCTAAGCCTTTTGCGGCGTGCAACGTGGATAGCTTGACTGCATCTGGTTCGCCATCTTCGCGGCCTTCTAGCATGCTCATTAATGACACCATTTGCGTGAGTTCAAGCAAGTTTTTGCCATCGTTTTCATTGCCAAATTCGGTACTAGCTTCGCCTTTTTTTGTCAGCCAGCCAATAAAATCCAGCACATTCGCCCATTTGCTTTCAGCCGCGCGCGGCTCTTCTGAGTCGTACAGAAACGCTTCGTATTGAATGCTATTGAGCAAATCATTTAATATTTCGCCTGCTGGATCGCGCACCGCACGTACTTGAATCTTTTGAATATATTGGCAAAAATTGAGTAAATCTTCTAGCTGTTTATTGCCTATTTCGCGTTGAAAATCACCTTCAAACGCGGCGGCAAATAAGGATATTTTATGCGCGCTAGCGTATTCGCCAAGCCGTTCTAATGTAGTATTGCCAATGCCTTTTTTTGGCGTGGTGGCGGCGCGAATAAAAGCAGGGTCGTCATCTTCATTGGCCACTAGGCGCAGATAACTGACCAAATCTTTAATCTCTGCTTTATCAAAAAATGATTGGCCGCCAGAGATGGTGTAAGGAATTTTTTGATTGCGTAGTTGCTGCTCAAACACGCGTGCTTGATGATTGCCGCGATACAAAATAGCGTAATCTTTATAAAAGGTGCGATTTTCAAATTTGTGCGCTTGCAGCTTCATGATGACGGATTCGGCTTCATGCTCTTCGCTCATGGTGGCGGAAACTTGAATCAAATCGCCTGTGCCTAAATCACTCCACAATTTCTTTTCAAATAATTTTGGATTGTTGCTGATTACTTGATTAGCGGCGCGCAAAATACGTACGGTAGAGCGGTAATTTTGCTCTAGTTTAATCACTTTTAATTTGCTGAAATCGGTGGTGAGTTGGCGTAAATTTTCCACATCTGCCCCGCGCCAGCCATAAATTGCCTGGTCATCATCACCCACCGCGGTAAATTGGCCGCGCACACCAGTCAACATTTTAATCAGCTTATATTGGCAAGCGTTGGTGTCTTGGTATTCGTCTACTAATAGATACTGTAGCTTGCGCTGCCACTTATTTAACGCCTCTTCATGCTGGTCAAAAAGCTCAACCGGCAGCTTAATCAAGTCATCAAAATCTACCGCTTGATAAGCCTTAAGCGTTTGCTGATATAGCTGATACACCTTGGCGGCGGCATGGGTTAGTTCTTCATCCGCGGCGGCTTTGGCTTGATCTGGATTGATAAACGCGTTTTTCCAAGCCGAAATTTGCCACTGCGTTTTGCGCAATAATTGCTTATCGGTGGTGGCTAAAATATCCGCCACAATTTTAAAGCTGTCAGATGAATCTAAAATAGAAAATTGCGGTTTGTAGCCCAGCAAAGCCGCCTCTTGGCGCAACATTTGCAAGCCAAGCGAGTGAAAAGTAGCAATGGTTAAGCCTTTGGTAGGCTTGCCTTGCATCAATTTTCCTACACGTTCTTGCATTTCGCGCGCGGCTTTATTGGTAAAAGTAATGGCCGCAATTTCTTTGGGCGCATAACCCGCTTCATCGATTAAAAAGCTAATTTTTTGCGTAATAACGCGTGTTTTACCACTGCCAGCGCCTGCTAAAACCAGCAAAGGGCCATCAAGGTATTTCACGGCTTCGCGCTGTGGGGAATTAAGGCTATTTAACATGAATTTAGTGAGATTTTAGATGAATTTAAGGGGCTTGCATGCTCAAAAAAAGCATCTGGCGGGGTATACTCATTAATGCTTTTTGTTAGCCATATTTTAACTGTTTATCGGCCGTGCGAGATGCTTTTGTTGGATTCTGAATAATTAATTTTACCCATTTACCTCAATGCCCAATTTTGATCTAAAAACCATTATTTTCATGTCGATGCTATTGACCTTTATGCTATCGATGCTATTGGCGATTACGCGCTCACATCACAAAGAAGTGCGTGGGCCTGGCTATTGGGCGGTGGGTAATTTGGTGGTTGGGCTGGGCATGGTGCTGGTTTTAATTCAGCTTGATACGCCTAAATTGCTGTTTTTGCCTGGCGTGGCTTTAATTGGCACCGGCTTAAGCCTGTATTTAAACGGCATTCAAGCGTTTAATGGCAACGCGCCCAATCACCGCATTCCCATTATTATATTTGCGCTGCTGGCCGTAATTGATGGCTATTTTGTGTTGGTTAATGATGATTTACGCACGGCGGTGGTATTAAGCGCGATGGTTTTTGCTGGCATTTATTTTGTCTGCGCGCGCTTAACCTTTTCGCGCGATGAAGGCATTACTGGCAATTTATTCTGGATTGCATCAAGCCTATTTTTAATCATGGCTTTATTAATGTTAATCCGCGCTTTTACCGCATCAAGAGTGGATATTAGTGTGTTTGCAAGCTATGCCACATGGCCAGTAAACGCTTACACCTTTATGCTGGGCGCGGTTTCGCAATTTTTTATATCCAGCATTTTTGTCTTAATGCTTAGCTATCGCCTAAACCAAAGTTTAGAATCCATTGCTACTATTGATGGCTTAACAGGCGTGTTGAATCGGCGCGGTTTAGAAGATGCCGCGTTGAAAATGCAAGGCATTTGCAAGCGCATTAATTTAAGCATGGCGGTTTTGGTGATTGATGTAGACCACTTTAAAAAGGTAAACGATAAGCATGGCCACCTTTTTGGGGATGATGTGTTGCGCTATTTAACCAAGGTGATTGCTGAAATTTTGCGCTCTGGCGATGTGCTTGGCCGCTATGGTGGTGAGGAATTTGTGGTATTTTTACCCAATACCTTAGAAAAAGACGCAACGGGATTAGCAGAACGCATTCGCTTGGGTGTTCAAAAATCCTTACATGACATCAACGAAAAAACCATTAAAGCCACCGTGAGTATTGGCGTGGCGGATTCTGTGCGCGCTGGCTACGATTTTAAAGGCTTGGTTGCGGCGGCAGATAGTGCGCTTTATGTGGCCAAAAATAAAGGCAGAAACCGCGTGGTAAGCTATACCGACATTACGCGCGATAGCCCACAAGATGTTTAATTAAGACGTTTAATAAAGCGTTTAATAAAGACGATAACAAATTAAATGCGCACCTACTAATTGATTGAGGCCATATGAGAACAACCCGAGCTAGTGCCGCCATTGACCGCTTAAAACGCCGCAGTGGTGATGATAATTATTCGATGAGCATGACGCATAATGGTTTATTTTGCTTGGTGTTGCCTGCAGCGCCGGCTAATGCCAATGAAGCAGATGCAACAGCACCCAATAAATCTAATCGGCTATGTGAGCCAATGCCGATGGATGACTTTGTGGCCTTTGTGAATGCTTACGGGCCGCAAACGCCTAAGCGCGTCAGCAAATTAGAAGTGGCCTTTAGCGAACAACTTGCCAATAGTAAATTAAATAAGTCTTAAAACCACCATCTATATAATCAAAGCGCATCTATAATCAGCTGGCATGCGTATACTAATAATCGTTCAGTAATAAGCATCAGCAATTAAGCGCGCGACGCAAAATTGGTTAAATTGAAAGTCTAACTAGAAGGCTTATTTACACTATGTTGGCATCACTAGAATTTAAAACCATGCTGTTTATGTCTGGATTGATGGCGCTAGCGCTATCTTTGCTGTTGCTGGCTATTCATGCGCGCACAGCGGTGGTGGGCGGATTAAAACACTGGGTTGCGGCCAATTTTTGCATTGGCGTTGCCATTATTGTGTTTATTCAACAAGGCATTTCAATTCAATCGCGCGCCATTGTCGGCGGCTTGATTATGGTGTGCGGCCTTGCTTTGTATTTCATTTCCATTCGGCTATTTGAAGATCGCCCCTTAAACAAAAAAATTATTCTGCAATTGCTAACCGCGCTTTTTGTTAGCAATATAATTATCACGTTTTTATCCAAAAACGAATTCGTTTCTGTTGTGCTAAACACGGCGCTTTGCGTGCTAATTAGCCTTGCCTGCGCCATTTATTTATTACACAACTCGCGCTATAAACAATCAGCCGAGTATCGATTTACCGGTGGATTTTTTATTATATTTGCCGCTTTTACTTTATATAGGCTGTATGTGTTGGCTTTAGATAAAGCGCAACCGGTGCTGTATTTAACCGAATGGACACTAAATGAAGTGACTTTTTTGGCTTGTATGATGAGTGTGCTGGCGATTAATTTTGGCTTTATTTTAATGGTGAATGAAAAATTAGCCGAAATGTTAGCGCACACCGCTGGCCATGATTGGCTGACAGGCGTGATGAATCGGCGAAATTTAGAGCAGGTGGCAGAAGCCGCCACATTAAAAGCCGTTAAAACCAAACAATCGCAAGCCATGCTGTTAATGGATTTGGATTTATTTAAGCGGATTAATGATTCGTATGGCCATTTATTTGGCGATACGGTGATTCAAACCTTTGCCGATTTAGCCAAAAACAATATGCGCGAAATTGATTTATTAGGGCGTTATGGCGGTGAAGAATTTTGTATTGTAATGCCCAATAGCAGCGAGCAAGAGGCGTGTTTATTAGCTGAACGCATCCGTCAAAAGTTTGAGAACACCGCCTTGCTGTTTAACGCGGAACATGTTTTCTGCACGGTGAGCATTGGCGTGTGCGATTCGGAACAGGGCGGAAAAGATTTTAAAAGCATGTTTTCATCAGCCGATTTCGCGCTATATGCCGCCAAGAAAGCCGGCCGAAATGCCGTTGTTTTATTTTCAAGCTTATAAATAGGCGCTTGCGCTTTTATTTATCTATTCTTAATTCATCTATTCTTTTTATCTTCTCATCACACCTTTACTCAGCAAGCATTTAACATTTATTTACATTCTGGCTTAAACATTGCTTATTGACTATTAAGAGCCTAAAACACTGCAATAAAAATAACAAAAAAAGTTAAAAATAAAAGTGCTGCTGACGTTAATGCTATAAAAAACAAAGCATTACCAGCAATGGGTAAATTTAAATTAATTTAAGCGATGGTCTTAAGATACTAGGAAAGATCATTAACTCGACATTAATGATTAAATTTTGCCATGAATGATAAAGTCAATAAAACCACCATCTGCAGCATTATTTTTTTGGATATTATCGATTACTCCAAAAAATCCGTTTCTGAACAAATCGAAATCAAAAATCAATTTAATCGGCTGATTAATCACTCTATAAAAGAGATTGAACCAGAAGAACGCATTATTTTGGATACAGGCGATGGTGCTGCTATTGCGCACATGGGTTCGCCAGAAGATGCTTTGTTTATATCGTTAAGTATTCGCGATGAAATTTTAAAAAGTAATATTTTAAGTTCTATGCCGCTGTATGTGCGCTTTGGCATTAACCTTGGCCCAGTGCGCGTGGTGCGCGATATTAACGGCCAGCCCAATATTATTGGCGATGGCATTAATGTGGCGCAACGCATTATGAGTTTTGCCAAGCCTAATCAAATTGTGGTGTCGCGTTCGTATTACGATGTGACATCGCGCTTAACGCAAGAAATTTCGCAAATGTTTGATTATTCAGGCATTAAGCATGATAAACATGTGCGCGAGCATGAAATTTATGCGGTTAGATTACTAAAAGACACCGCGCCAGCCGATGCAAAAACAAGGCATTTTGCGCACATCATCAAGCCTGCGCAGCAATTTTTAAACCCTGTAAATTGGTTTAAAAAAGTGAGTTGGCGTTATGTGGCACTAGCGTTACCCGCGTTAATGACATTTGCCATTGTGATTAAAAGTGCCGCAACGCCGCAAGAGCCAGTGATTACCCTACAACAAACTTCGGTTGAAAAGCCGGTTACGTTTGCTTTAAGCAAAGTGATAGCAAAAACGCCGCAACACCATGCACAATTATTACCAAACGAAACGCTGGAAACAGGCTTGGTGAAAGAGGCCGAGGCGGCTGATAGCGATAAGACTAGCTTGCCAGAAAAACCATTGTTGGCTAAAAATAAAGCTGAAAAGCCAATTGTGATAGCGACGATTGAGGCAAAACCAGCTAAGAAAAAAGCCAGCAAAAAAACCACCGAAAAAAAGGTGAATGATTTTGCAAGCGCTTCTAATCAACGTTCAGAAAGCGAAATCCAAGCTAAGCCAGCAATGAAAACGGCTGAGCTAACGCCATCTACGGCATCGGCACAAATAGAAATTGGCAATCAAAAATCTGGCTGGAAAAACTTTACCGATAGCCTAAAACAAGGCCAAGAGCGCGTTTGTACGCAAGCGGAAATTAGCATGAATCAATGCCATTAATAATGATCTTAATGAATAATCTTAATGATTAATTTTAATGAGTTGTTGAAGAAAGCTATTTCAACAACTCATTTTTTTGACATTTAAATATGCACTCTAGTACCTAGCTCAATCACGCTATTGCTGGGAATATTAAAGTAAGTGACCACGCTGTCGGCATTACGCATCATGACGGCAAATAAATGATCACGCCATTTGGCCATTTGCCCGCCTTGTTTCGGCGTGTTTGGGCCAGAGATAATGGTTTCACGGCTAATAAAGTAAGACGTAATAAATGGATCTAGCGCGATATCTTTAATATTGCAATCCGCTAACGCTTTAGGAATATCGGGCGATTCCATAAAGCCATAATTAAGTTTTACCTGCCAAAAGCCTGCGCCCATTTCATTAATGATAAAACGTTGTGCTTTTTCTACCACTGGAATATCGGCAAAATTGACCGTTAAAATTAAATTATGCTGATGCAAAACTTGGTTATGTTTTAAATTATGCATAAGGGCTAGCGGCACCTTATCTTGGTTGGCACACAAAAACACGGCGGTGCGCGCAATGCGCGGTTTATTACTGCCGCCTATACTTTTGCTGGCAACAAAATCTTCTAATTTTGGATCGCCTTCATGAATTTGCTTTAATAAAATGGCACGGCCTTGTTTCCATGTCCACATAATAATCACCAAGCCTATGCCCAGCGCGACAGGGAACCAGCCACCTTTAAAGAATTTTACTGAGCAAGAAGCTAGCAACATTAAATCCAGCAAAAAAAATGCGCTAGTGGCGCCCAAGCACAGCCACAGTGGGTATTTCCAGCTATGGCGCAGCACAAAAAAGGTGAGAATAGTGGTAATTAACATGGTGCCAGTGACCGCAATGCCATAAGCCGCGGCAATTGCCGATGAGTTTTGAAAGGCGATGGTGGTAATAATTACCGCCATTAACAATAAGCAATTAATGGCAGGAATATAGATTTGGCCTGATTTGCTAGCCGATGTGTGCATGATTTGCATGCGCGGTAAAAAGCCCAAATGCATGGCTTGTTGCGTAATGGAATACGCACCAGAAATAACCGCTTGCGATGCAATAATGGTGGCAAGCGTGGCTAATATTAACGCTGGAATTAATAATTCAGCTGGAAACGATAAATAAAATGGATTGCTAACAGCGGCTGGATTGGATAACAGTAACGCGCCTTGGCCCAGATAATTGAACGCTAATCCTGGCAAAACTAAGCTTGTCCATGCAATGCGAATAGCGGGTTTGCCAAAATGGCCCATATCGGCATACAAGGCCTCGGCCCCTGTAATGGCAAGCACTACCGCGCCAACCGCTAAAAACACACCTGCGCCACGATTAGCCAAAAATTGAAAAGCGTAAAGTGGGTTAAGTGCTTGTAAAATTTCAGGATTATGCACAATGTGCGACACACCAACGGCGCCTAATGTGAAAAACCAGACAATAATAATAGGCCCAAAAAACTTGCCGACCATTTCAGTGCCATATTTTTGAAACATAAACAGCGCAATTAAAATGGCAATTGAAATCGGCATAATGTAGCTTGTTAAGCTGGGTGCAATTAGCCCTAAACCTTCTACTGCCGATAATACAGAAATGGCTGGCGTTAAAATGCTATCGCCATAAAATAACGCGGCGCCAAACACACCTAATGCCAGTAATAGTTTTTTGCGTAAGGGCGCATTGGCGGCGGTTGAAACCGCCAGTGCCAGCAAGGCCATCACGCCGCCTTCGCCGCGATTATCGGCGCGCAACACTAAAACAACGTATTTAAGCGTGGCCACCAACATTAATACCCAAAATATGGCCGATATGGCGCCAATAATATTGGCTTGTGTTAGCGCAATGCCAGTGGCTTCGCTAAACACTTCTTTAACGGTGTAAAGTGGGCTGGTGCCAATATCGCCATACACCACGCCAATGGCGCCTAGCGTAAGTGCGGCAACACTTTTTGATTGAACAGGATTACTTGCAACGTGTGCGCCCATGATGATTTAAATCCCTTAAAAAATACTGACAGGGTGATTAAATCATTGTGCTTATATCAATCGCATAAACATGCATAACTAGTTGTTTTAGCTAGCTGCTAGCCTGTAGCCTATGCCTGCTTCGGTTAAAATATAGCGTGGCGCGGCGGTGTTTTTTTCAAGGCGGGCGCGTAATCGGCCCATATGAATGCGTAAATAATGCGTGTCATCTACATATTCGGCGCCCCAAACGGCGCTTAGCAATTGCCTGTGCGTAAATACTTTGCCGGGTTTTTGCACCAAAACCAACAATAATTTAAGCTCAATTGGCGTTAGGTGAGCAGGCTGCTGATTGAGTAAAACGCTCATGCTGACTTGGTCGATGATTAGGTCATCAAGCTTAAAAATATCATCCCGCAGCGTCATCATGGCGGTGCGCTTTAACGATGCTCTGACGCGTGCAAGTAATTCATTAACGCCAAATGGCTTGGCTAAATAATCATCGGCACCCAAATCAAAACAAGCCACTTTTTCTTGCTCTAATTGGCGCGCCGATAGCACCAAAATGGGAATATCGGAATGGGTACGCAGGTAGCTGATAAAGTCGCGACCATCGCCATCGGGCAGATTTAAATCTAAAATAATCAGGCTAGGTTTGTGTTCACTGGCAAGTTGTTTGCCCTCTGATAATGTGTGCGCGCTAATGCTTAAATAGCCATTTGCTTTAAGGCTGGATTGCAGAAATTGACTAATCTGCGCGTCATCTTCAATGATTAATATCAGGCTTTTATCAGGCATTAGTTACATTAATTAGAATGAATTTGTGGGATTTGTAATGGGAAACTTAAGGTAACGCTTGCGCCACCGCCTTGCCTTTGCTTAAACGAAAGTAGGCCATTGTGCCGTTTCATAATGGCTTGCACAATCGATAATCCTAAGCCAAATCCTTTACTGTTAGTGGATGAGAATTTTTTGATTTTATTCGCGCTAAAGTCAATGCCAAACCCTGGCCCTCTATCACTAACCGTAATATTGATGAAATTATTTTCTTGAATCACCTCAATTAAAATAGGCTCAGCGCCAATATGCAGCACCTTGGCGTTATCAATCAGGTTAATTAACGCTTGTACCAATAAGTTAGCATTGCCTTGAAATAAGCGCTCTGCATGATGAATGGTAACAGCCAGATTAAGCGATTCACCGCGGCTTTGATACATGGCGTTGGCCACGCCAATCAATTCTTCTGGCGATTGCCAATCCATCACAATTTGGTTGGCTTGATTAGATTCTAAGCGGATTAATGACAGAATATTTTCGGTGGTATTGGTTAAGTAGCGAGCCTGCGATGCGATTAACAGATTCAGTTGTTTGGCTTGTTCTGGCGCTAAATCGGCCTGTTGCAGCGTAGTTGCCGCGCCTAAAATAGAGGTGAGCGGTGTGCGCATATCATGCGAAATAGAAGCCAGCAAAGCGCTTTGTATGGCCTCTTCTTGTGCCACAAATTCGGCTTGTTTGGCTTTGCTACTTTGTATAAGTCGTTGATACGCTTGTGAAACTTGATCTACGCAGGATTTAATGGTGGCAAAAGTATCCGCGTTATCTTCCTCTACATTTTCGCCCACCACCAAAATAGGGTCTGTACTTGGCAAGCGGCTAAATGGAATCAACCATTGTTTGGCCGGCGTAAAAGATTCCGTCCAATAATCGGTATAAGGGCTAATTGCTTTGCCGTTTGCCGATACCCACTCAAACAGGCGCGCATCTGGTACTGAAAAACTAGCCTGTTCTGCAAAACTAGCTTGGCTAAGGGTGTATTGGCTAATTTCATAGCGGGCAACGCAAAACGGGCGGTTAAATTCGGCTTGCAACAAGCCGCAGGTTTCTTGCAATAATTGCGGCACATCGGTGGCGAGTGCCAATTTTTCAGCCAATGTTCTGGCAAATTGCGCGTGTTTTTTAGCGTTAAGCGATTGTTCAGTTTGGTATTTTAATTGTTTCACCAGTGTGCTAATCACCATAGAAACAATCAGAAAGCAGCCCAACACTATCCAAGATTGCAGATTAGCCACCTCAAATGTGTAGCGCGGCTCAATAAAAAAATAGTTAATGCTTAAAAGCGCTAAAGAAGCGGTGATTATGGCTGCAAAAAAATTGCAGCAATAAGCGGCTATCACAACTACCAATAGATTAATTAAGGTAACACCCGTGATGCCAAGGGTATGAAAAAAGGGATAATAGATGGCGTTAATAAACGCAAGCAAAACCGACATGCTGAGCAAAGGCAAAATCTGTTTTTGCATGATGAGTGCTTTCAAATTGTAACACCTTCAGAGTGTACGGCTTGTTTATATCAATCGCATAAACAAAGCGGCTTTTTTAAAGCGTTCTTTATGGCTCGCTTACATCGTCCGCTAAAATTTCAGGCGCTAATTCGGGTTGGATTATTATGGGTAAATTGGCTTGCATCATGGCTTGGCGGCTAAGCGGTGTTTCTAGGCTAACGCGGCCAATCGCGCCGCTACGGTAATCGGTTAGAAAAGCCACCGCTGTTTTTTCCATATCCCATAAGCCATCGTGGCGTTTATAGCTGCGGCGTTTGGCAATGGCCTCAAGCAAATCCACACCATCAATTTGCATCACATCAATTTTCATCAAATTTAATTTATAGCGTGCATTGATTAAATCAGGGTAAGTGTTGAGCAAATTATCGGCTAAAAAAACCGCTACATCTTCATCAATTACCGCATTGCGGCCAATGGCATGGCTGGCAGCCAGCATATAACCATCTGATTCATAGGCGATTTTTGGCCACATCATACCTGGTGTATCGGTAATGCTAAAGGTCGCGTCTATCTCAAAACGCTGTTGGCTTTTGGTCACAGCGGGTTCATCGCCCACTTTTGCCACGCGGCGGTTTAGCAGGGCATTCATCAAGGTGGATTTGCCCACGTTTGGAATACCCATAATTAATGCGCGCAATGGCTTTAAATGGGTGCCACGGTGTGGTGTGAGTTTGCGGCAATGCGCCACGATTTTTTTAGCGTCACCCGCTTTTTTACAACTCAAGGCCACCGCTTTAGTGTTGGGCAAATTATTAAAATAATTCAGCCAAGCTTCTGTGGCTTTTGGGTCGGCTAAATCGGCTTTGTTTAAGATTTTTAAATTAGGCCGCTGGCGAAACAAACGCATTTCGTTAATCACCGGGTTGTGCGAAGCTTCCGGCACGCGCGCATCTAAAACCTCAATCACCATATCGGTAAACTCCATGGTTTCTTCCGCTTTTTTGCGGGCTTGGGTCATATGACCCGGGTACCATTGAATTGCCATTTATTTCGTTTCCTCATCAACGCTGACGTTGTTGCCCGCGCCTTGCCGTACTAATCGTACTGTCTGCGGTTTGTCGTCTAGTCATCATTTGATGATTAAACGAACTCCGTACTTTAAAAATCAAAAAATTCGTCGCAACACGGCGTTGCTCAATTATTTTAATCGCTTACATATCATTCATATGCGGCGCGCTTAAAATAATTTCGCGCCTTGTTTTGCTTAGACTTTTTTAATTTTCTAGGCATTTAGTTGCGCTCTTGCTTCGCATTTTAACACCATATGGTTTATGGGCTAATTTATGTTATTGATTCTTCTAGCTAATTCATAAACGATTTTTTGCTTTAAAATAGCGCTATGCAAAATTCTGACAACCTGCAATCTGTTTTAAAGCCCAATCAATCAATCGAGCTGCTAAAGGCGCTGCATATACTTACTGTAGATGGCAAGCTGAATCAAGATAGCCGCCGCAAGCTCAAACAAGTGTATCACTTGGTTAATTTTATAGAGCCGCTTCTAACAACGCTGCTAGCCACAAACCCTAACCCCACCTTGGTGGATCATGGTGCTGGTAAATCGTATTTGGGTTTTATTTTGTATGATTTGTTATTAAAACAGCATGCCGCAGGGCAGGTAATTGGTATTGAAAACCGCGCCGAACTGGTGGAAAAATCCACCTTATTGGCAGCCGAATGTAGCTTTGATCGCATGCAATTTCAGCATTTAACGGTTGAAGAATCCATTCATTCAAGCGCGCTACCTAGCCAAGTGGATATTGTGACTGCGCTGCATGCTTGCAATACGGCAACCGATGATGCGATTCAATTTGGCTTGCAAAAGAAAGCGCAATTTATGGTGCTAGTGCCTTGCTGTCAGGCTGAAGTGGCAGAAGCGTTACGCCAGCACAAAGTAGAAAGTTTTGGCAAAACAGCCTTATCTGAAATTTGGCGTCACCCCATTCATACGCGCGAATTTGGCAGCCAAATTACCAATGTATTGCGCTGCTTGCAGCTAGAGGCGGCGGGTTATCAAGTAACGGTGACTGAATTGGTAGGCTGGGAACATAGCATGAAAAATGAGCTGATTATTGCTAAATACACCGGCCAGCCGCGCAAAAACGCACAAGCGCGCTTGAGCAGCATTTTGGATGAGCTGAATTTGGACAGCATGAAGTTTAGGTTTATGTAATTGATTAATTAAAGCCATGAAACTGTCTTAATTTTTAAACATTTTTGACATAATTGAAAGGCATAGTCCAGTTTTTACAATAAGCATGTAAAGGCGATGACCATGAGTTTAATGAATAAAGTCATGCAATTATTTGATAGCGTTGATGCCATGATAGACAGCATGAGTTTGCTGCAATTTAGCTTAGTGGTGGATGCCGATTTGGATGCGGTGGCTATTAGTGAAGCGCTTAGTACGGTAGAGATTTAATACTGTAAATCTAGTGTTTTAAATCTAGTACTTAAAATTAAAGTCAGCATTTACTTGGCTTTAGCTACCAAATTTTAAATGCGTACAACGCTGGTTGCCGCCAGTGGCCAAGCGTTACCCAATGCTCAAGCTTGTTGAGCCACTTAACTTGTCCCCAAACTCAAGACTTGCTCCCCCCAAACTCAACCCCAATAAATCTCTGCTATAACCACTAGTACCACAACTTTTTTGCTTAATCTGTTTGTGTGCAAACTAGTCTAATCGGACTATATCGCAAAGCCTAATCTTAATTTTTCATTGATTTTTAGTTGCTAAAGTAGCCGCATGTTAAAGCTGTAAAACGGCTTTAGGTTATTTTTAACGTTAATGAAAAGTGATCATGGTGAAAAACTTATTTAGTCCTGCCGTATTTAAAACGGCAAGTGGTGTGGCAATCGCTGTATTGTCTTTTGCAACAGCCAATGTAGCTGTGGCGTCTGATAGTGGCATTGTAATTAGCCAAGTATATGGCGGCAACGGCGTTACGTTTAATCGCGATTATGTGGAATTATTCAATGGCTCACAAGTAGCGGTGAATATTTCTGGCTGGTCAATTCAATATGCCAGCGCTACTGGCGTAGGCGCATTTTCAAATGGCGTTACGGCGCTAAACGGCACTTTGCAACCTGGCCAATATTACCTTGTTGGTTTAGCATCAACCACCGCTGGCGCCGCATTGCCAACAACCGATGCTAACGGCAGCACTAATTTAAGCGGCACCGCGGGCAAAGTGGCTTTGGTCAATAACAGCACTGGTTTGGCTTGTAACGGCTCTGCCACATTGCCTTGTAACGCAACGCAAACCGCGCAAATTGTCGATTTAATTGGTTTCGGCAGTGCTAATTATTTTGAATCAGCCGCTGCGCCAGCCATTACTTCTAGCACCGCGGCTTTACGTGCGGCTAACGGCTGTACCGATACAAATAATAACAGCAGCGATTTTAGCGCAGGCATCGCAGCACCGCGCAATACCAGCTCAACATTCAATGTATGTGGCGGCGGCGTTATCCCAGCCAATCTACCAATTGTAACTAGTTGCCCAGCGTTAAACATTAGCGCAGGCACAATTGGCGCAACAACATTAACGGCAACCGATGCAGACGGCATTGTAAAGGGCGCAACACAAACTAGCGCAGCTGTTGCAGGTATCAATTTGGGTGCTTTAACAGCAGCATCTGGCGTTGGTCAGCCAGCCAGTATTGGTTTATCTGTGGCCAATACGGTGCCAGCAGGTAGCTATCCAATTACTGTGCGTTTTACCAATAATGATGCGCAAAATGCTAGCTGTACGGTTAATGTTAATGTGCAAGCAGCGGCATCAGTCACCCGTATTTACAATATTCAAGGCAGCACATTAGGCGTTGCATCAGCCAGCCCACTTGCTGGTACTAGCGTGGTGACTGAAGGTATTGTGACCGCAAAATTTGCAGGCTTAAGTGGTTTTACCTTGCAAGATGAAACAGGTGACAACAATGCCTTAACTTCAGATGGTATTTTTGTATTTGGTACAGCAAGCTTAGGTCTGGTTAACGTTGGCGACAAAATTCGCTTAAACGCAAACGTAACCGAATTTAATACCGTGACGCAGTTATCTGGCGCCAGCAATATTCAAGTATTAAGCACTGGCAACCCTGTAATGCCTACTGATATTGTTTTACCAGAAGCCACAGAAGGCGATTTAGAAGCGTATGAAGGTATGTTGGTGCGTATTACAACGCCAATGACTGTGTCACAAAATTACTTTCAAGGTCGTTACGGTCAAGTGAGTATGTCGGCTGATGGCCGCATGAAAAAACCAAGCAATGTGTTGCGCCCAGGCACAGCCGAGTATGCTTTGTTAAACGACAAAAATGCGCGCAGCCGCATTACCTTGGATGATGGTAGCAGTGCACAAAACCCTAACCCAATCCCGTTTATTGGCGAAGACAATACCTTGCGTGCAGGCGATATTGCCCAAACCATTACCGGTTATATTGACCACGGTTTAATCACAGCCAGCAGCATAGGCCCACGCGATTACAAAATTCACCCAACAGTCACACCTGTATTTGAGCGCGAAAATCCACGTACGGCCGCGCCGAATGCAGTAGGTGGCAATGTAAAAGTGGCTAGCTTTAACGTGTTGAATTACTTTACGACTTTTGTAGATGGCAACACAGCAAGCGGCCAAACGAGCCAAGGTTGTTCTTTAGGTGGCAGCGTTGCGGCCAGCAATTGCCGTGGTGCTAATAACGCGCTTGAGTTCACCCGCCAACGCGACAAAATTATTAACGCTATTGCCGCGATTAATGCCGATATTGTTGGTTTGATGGAAATTCAAAATAACGGTGCCACAGCGGTGCAAAACTTGGTGGATGGCCTAAATGCAAAAATGGGTGCAGGCACTTATGTGCGCGTAAACGACCCAGCAGCTGGCACAGGTACCGATGCGATTAAAGTAGCGATGATTTACAAAGCGAACCGCGTGGCTTTAGTGAATGCGGCTTTATCGGATACAAACAGCATCAATAATCGCCCAACATTGGCGCAAACCTTTGCCGCGCTTAATGGTGAAAAATTCAGTGTTGTTGTGAATCACTTTAAATCAAAAAGCTGTAGCGGTGCTAGTGGTGCAGATGCCGATTTAAACGACGGTCAAGGTTGCTTTAACGCGCAACGTTTAGCACAAGCTAATCAGCTGATTAATGGCTTTATGCCACAAGTGATTGCCGCCGCGGGTGATAGCGATGTGTTAGTAATTGGCGATTTAAATGCTTACGGCAAAGAAGACCCAATTGAGTTGTTTGCCCAAGCCGGTGTGAGCGACCAAATTGCCCGCTTTAATGGTGAAGAAGGTTATTCATATGTGTTTGATGGCGAATCTGGTTACTTAGACCATGCCTTAGCAAACAGCAGCATGGCAGCGCAAATCACAGGTGCAAACGAGTGGCATATTAACGCGGATGAACCGTTTGTGATTGATTACAACACGGAATTTAAACCGCAAGATTTGTACACCAGCGGCCCATACAAAGCCTCTGATCATGATCCAGTCGTGATTGGTTTGAATCTTCAAAAAACCGTAAATGGCACCAATGGCCGCGATACGATTATTGGCACGGCCGGTGACGATGTGATTAATGGCGGCAGCTTAGCTGACACCATTACTACCGGTGCAGGAAATGACACTTTAATCTACAGCAATATGCGCGATGCCATGGATACGGTAAACGACTTTACGCCAAATACGGACAAGCTAGACATTAATGCACTGCTGGCCAGTGTGGCTTATGCCGGCAACAACCCGTTTGCCGATGGTTGTGCAAGATTGGTGAATGTGGCTGGCGGTGTAAGCGTGCAGATTGATATTGATGGCAACGGCCCAGCGGTTTACCGCCCACTGGTGCTGTTAAAAGGCTTAAGTGCGGCCAATATTGATTTAACAAGAGACTTTGTGCCAGCAACTGCCTTTTAATAAAGCGTTAAGCAAATAAATTAGTAACAAAAGTAGTGGTAAAAAATGGTAGCTAGCAAAACTTTATATTTGACAAAATTGGAGATTTTAAATGTTTAAGAAATTAGTATTAACCGCCGCTTTATTAGCTGCAACAAGTGCAAACGCTGCTTTAAACACGGGTGATTTAGCGTTTACGGCATTTAATGCAGATGAAGATGGCTGGGCTTTAACAACATTTGTTGATATTGCTGCCAATTCAATCGTTTATTTTACTGATAATGAATTCGTGAGTGGCGCATTTAACACTGGCGAAGGTCAAGTGACATGGAACACTGGCGCTTCATCAATCAGCGCAGGTAGCATTATTCGTTTTAGCGCTATTGATAAAGCCGCAAGAGCAGTTAATTTTGGTAGCATTACGCAAGCTGGTGATAACGGTATTAACGCTACAACTGAAAATATCTTTGCTTATTTAGGCTCTGATGTGAATACGCCAACGACATTTTTAGCGGCTATTGCCAATGGTGTTTATGGCAGTGGTACTGGCAGTGCATTGATTAGCTCTTTGGCAGGCACTGGTTTAACAGCCGTTGTAAATGCAATTGAGTTGCCAGCAAGTTCTGATTTTGGTCAGTACACAGGTGTGCGCTCTAATGAAGCAACATTTGCAGCCTACAAACCTTTGGTAGCAAACGTTTCTGCCAATTGGAGCACATTAGGCTCAGTGGATGCCGCTGCAATTTTACCTAATACAACGGCCTTTACTGTTGCCGCCGTACCAGAGCCAGAAACCTATGCATTATTAGTAGCAGGTTTAGGTTTTGTGGGTTTTTCGGCACGCCGTAAAGCGGTTTAATCAAATTACCCATTAGCTTAAAAACATCACTAAAAGCCCTTGCCAAAAGCAAGGGCTTTTTTGTTTGGTAAATCCGTTATATCAATCACTTAAATTGTCATATTTAGGCATAAAAACCTAGTCCTTATAGGCCATAAAGATTACTAAGTACGCAATATATTCTGGCTAAAGTACTAAGCAACAAAAAAGAATAGCGGTAGCAAATGCCGTACACGCAATCCGTTCTACTAATACTCAATTTAATCCAATTTATATTTAGGAATCATGATGTTAAAAATGAAACATTTATCAATACTGGTGGCGACATTGTTTGTGTCTGTGCCAGTTTGGGCTGAACAAGTGACGGTTTTGCATGTGGGCGATCAAGAAAGCTGGTTGATTTCGGCGCAAGGTAATTTGCGCGATACCGCTGCACAAGCTATTTCTTTTTACGGCGGTATTGATCGTTTAGCAACAGTAATCGCCAATGCGCAAACGGCTGCGACATCGGCTGGCAAAACAGTGATTAAATTAAACGCAGGCGATGCCTTTTTGCCAGGCCCGCGCTTTAACGCCAGCTTGGTTAATTTAGCCACAGCCCACCCAGATGGCGGCCAAGATTTCTACGATACCATCGCCATGCGTCAAATTGGTTTTGATGCAACGGTTTTTGGTAATCACGAGTTTGATAATGGCTCTGATATTGCCGCGCGTTTTGCTGAAATTTCAAATACCACTTATTTATCATCAAACTTAAATTTTAACGCAACAACAAAATTTGCAGAGCTAGCGCTTAGTGGCAAAGTGGCCCCATTTAAAGTGGTTACTACCACTGGCGGTAAAAAAATCGGTATCGTAGGCGCAACAACACCATTATTACCAAGCATTTCTTCACCAGCACCGGGTTTAATGCTGAATTACGAAGCAAGCAACACTGAAGCGCAAAATATCGCCGCAATTATCCCATTGATTCAAGCGCAAATTAATGAATTGCGTAACAACCAAGGCGTTAACACAGTGATTGTGATGAGCCATTTGCAAAATTCTAGCAATGAAATCAACTTAATGATTCCAAACCTAACCGGTGTGGATTTAGTGGTTTCTGGCGGCGGTCATGAATTAATGAAAGACCCAGATGATTTAGTGATTAACGGTGGCGTTGCGCCAACTTTTAACACGCACCCTGTATACGCAACCAGTGCAGATGCCAAACAAGTAGCGGTTTTAACCGGCCACTTTGGTAACCGTTATGTGGGCGAAGTAAATATTACCATTGATGACACGACTGGCGCGTTAACCAGCATTGATACAACGCGCATGATTCGCGTAACAGGCGCAGCCGCCGATGCCGACCGTGTAACAGGTGACGCCACTATTAATGTACAAGTTGTAGCACCAGTAAGTAACTATATTGCCGCATTAAATGCGCAAATTATTGGTACTACCGCTGTTGCACTAAACGGCACAAACGGCGTGCTTGGCACACCAGGTAATTATGTTTCTGGCGGCCGTAATGCTGAAACAGGCTTAGGCAATTTGGTGGCCGATGCCATGCGTTTTGCTGGCGGCACTGATGTAGCGATTCAAAACGGTGGCGGCATTCGCACCAGTATTGCAGGCCCGGGCAATGTATCAGTGGGCGATACTTTTAACGTATTACCATTTACCAACTTGGTAAAAGTGGCCTTAAGCATGAACGCAACACAGCTTAAAGACATTTTAGAACACGCGTATGGCGCTACTAGCCCATCTGGCGCGGTAAATGGCCGTTATGCGCAAGTAGCTGGCATGAAAATCACCTATAACAGTGCTAACACAGCACGTACCACTTTGGGCACAGGCAACCGCATTGTGCGCGTGGTATTAGATGACGGTACTGTGTTGATTAATAACGGCGCGGTAGTCAATACCAGCCGCACATTCTCATTTACAACCATCGACTTTACCGCAAACGGCGGCGATGCTTACCCATTTGCAGCTAACAATGTGTTGTTTGAAAACAGCCCATTTACGGTTACATATCAAGAAGCATTAGCCAATTACATTCAAGCGCCAAAAGCCGCCGGTGGCTTAGGCCGTGTTGATGCAGCCGATGGCGATGAAATTACCACTAACATATACGGCAGAGAAAACGCATTAGATTTAAGTGGCCGTTTAATTGATGTGGCGGCAGGCGTTGCAACAGCTGGCTTGGTTAGAAACGGTACGGCAGGTCGCGATACCATTGTTGGAACCAATGGTGATGACACGATTACTGGCGGCGCATTGGCAGATACCTTAACAGGCGGCGCAGGTGCGGATGCATTTGTATACACCAGTATGCGTGACGCTGGCGACACCATTACTGACTTCACACCTTATGCAGACACCATCAAATTAAATGCACTATTAAGCAGCGTTGGTTACAGCGGTAATCAAGCCGTAGCGGCAGGCTATGTGCGCTTTGTTGATGTATCTGGTGGCGTAAGCGTACAAATTGATGCAGATGGCGCAACAGGTCCAGCAATATTCCGCCCATTAGTCACATTAAAAGGCTTAACCGCTAAACAAGTGGTTTCAGCGCGTGATTTAGGTCTTTAAGTGCTCAACATTAAACAATTATTACTATATAAACCAAAAGGATTTTTTCAAATGAACGCGCAAAAATTAGTTTTAAAAGCAGGCTTAATTGCAACAACAATGGGCCTTTTATTTGCTGGCAACGCAATGGCCGCTGTTACAAATGGCGGCTTTGCCGGCAACAGCTTAACGGGTTGGAGCACATTAGGTGATGTAACTACTGCATCAGGCGGCGCATTTTTAACCACCGCTTCTTTAGAGTTTCAAGATGATTTTACAGAAGATGCAGGCACTTTTAATGCATCTGGTACAAGCGCTTACGATGTTGCTTTAGGCGGCTTTGAAGCATTTGCAGGCTTAAATGCTGGCGATTTAGATTCACCTGACTTTGCTTATGAAGGTTCATTGCTTAAACAAACATTCACTGTAAATGCTGGCGACACATTAAGCTTTAACTGGAATATGTTTACTAACGAAGGTGCAGCAGGCGCAGATTACGCATTTGTAGCCATCAACGGCGCATTAACAACATTAGCAACCGCATCAAACGCATCACTTGCATCAGTACCTTACAGTTTTTCAACAGGTGCCAGCGTATTTAGCCAAACATTTGCCAGCGCATCATCAGTAACCTTGGCCTTTGGCGTGGTAGATTTAGGTGATTATGGCGTTACATCAGCCTTGTGGTTAGATAACGTAGCATTAACCGCCGCCGTACCAGAGCCAGAAACCTATGCCATGTTGTTAGCTGGCTTGGGTTTTATTGTAGCTAGCTCACGCCGTAAAAACGGTTAAATTGCTGCCAATATTGCTTCTTTAATTTAGTTTGTAATCCCCTTTAGCACGCCTTCAATTGTATTGAGGCGTGCTCTTTTTTGCTTTAATAGCCGTCTATTCCTGCAACCGTATGCGCAAATATTTGAACTAGCAGGCGTTTCAGCCAATCTCAGCAGTAAGCTAAAAATCATTTAGCGTACAAATCTTGATAATACGGTTATCAGTCACACATGTTAAAATGCAAGCCGCATGCAAACTAACTCTTTGAATATCCCCCAACTCTTAAAATCGCTATCCAACTGTATGTTGGTGGATCGATTTCGCTTGCGCAATCAGCTGAATCAAGCGCAATCGCAACTCAGCCAAAATAAGCCCAATGGTAAAGAGATTGCCGAAAAATCATTTGCTGAAATCGCGCGAAAAATTCAGCTATCGCAAGCCAAGTATCAGCAGCGATTAACTAACTTACCAAAGCCAGAATACCCGCCAGAGTTGCCCGTTAGTGGCAAAAAGGCCGAAATTGCAGAGGCCATTTCCAAAAACCAAGTGGTGATTATTTGCGGTGAAACAGGCTCTGGCAAAACTACGCAAATCCCTAAAATTTGCTTAGAGCTGGGACGCGGTGTAGCAGGGTTAATCGGCCATACCCAGCCACGCCGCATTGCGGCACGCTCAGTTGCCAGCCGCATCGCGCAAGAGTTGCAAAGCCCGCTGGGTGAGGTGGTTGGCTATAAAGTGCGTTTTAACGATAAATTGTCAGAAGGCAGTTACGTTAAGCTAATGACAGATGGTATTTTGCTGGCCGAAACGCAGGGCGATAAATTTTTAAATGCCTATGACACGATTATTATCGATGAAGCGCATGAACGCAGTTTGAATATTGATTTTCTGCTGGGTTATTTAAAGCAGCTGCTGCCTAGACGCCCCGATTTAAAAGTGATTGTGACTTCGGCCACGATTGATGCGGATCGATTTTCAAAGCATTTTAACGGCGCGCCTGTGATTGAAGTATCTGGGCGCACCTATCCAGTTGAAATTCGGTATAGGCCACTGGGCAAGGCAGGTTTCCGCACCAAAGAAACTGGCGAACCTGAAAATGCACAATTTGACGCAGACGATGAAACCATTTTTGGAATTGCCCGCAAAACCAAAACAGAAGCGCGCTGGCTAGAGGAAGATGACGAAGAAGAGGCGATAGAAGAAGCCATTATGGATGCCGCCGATGATTTGCTGCGGCAAGGCGATGGCGATATTTTGGTGTTTTTACCCGGTGAGCGCGAAATTCGCGATACAGCCGAACATTTGCGCAAATATCAAGGCCGTTCCGCTAAGTTAAAACACATAGAAGTACTGCCGTTGTTTGCGCGGCTAAGTATAGAAGATCAGCAAAAAATATTTAAACCGCACAGCAGTCGCCGCATTGTTTTAGCCACCAACGTGGCCGAAACTTCGCTCACAGTGCCCGGTATTAAATATGTGATTGATGCCGGTTTAGCGCGCATGAATCGTTACAGCACTCGCGCCAAAGTTGAGCAATTGCAAATTGAAAAGATTAGCCAAGCCGCTGCCAAGCAGCGCGCAGGCCGTTGCGGACGCGTTTCAAATGGTATTTGTGTGCGCTTGTATTCTGAGCAAGATTTTGACGGCCGCCCAGAATTTACAGAGCCAGAAATTCTGCGTAGCTCGCTGGCCAGCGTAATTTTGCGCATGGCGGCTTTGCGTTTGGGCGATGTGACGGAATTTCCGTTTATTGAGCCGCCCAGTTCGCGTTTAGTGGCCGATGGCTACCTGTTACTGCAAGAGCTTGGCGCTGTAGACAGTAATCGCCAGATTACCGAAACAGGCATACAGCTGGCAAAACTGCCGCTAGACCCACGCGTTGGGCGCATGATTTTAGCCGCCAAGCGTGAAAATTGTTTAAGCGAAATTTTAATAATCGCCAGTGTGTTAAGCATGCAAGACCCGCGCGAACGGCCAATTGATAAGCGCGAAGCGGCTGATAATGCGCACAGTAAATTCGCCGCTGAGGGTTCGGGTTTTATGAGCTATCTGAAAATCTGGGATTTTTACGACAATGCCTTAAAAACTAAAAAATCTAATAAAGATTTGCTGAATCAATGTCACGCTAATTTTCTATCGTTTTTGCGGTTAAAAGAATGGCGCGAATTGCATGGGCAAATTAGGCAGATTACAGAAGAGCTGGAATTAAAGTTAAATACAGAGCCAGCTAATTTTGAGCAGATTCATAAAGCGCTTTTGGCTGGCTTGCTGGGCAATATTGGCTTTAAAGATGGTGATAATGACAGCTATGCTGGCGCGCGTGGCATTCGCTTTTTTGTGGCGCCGGGCAGCACACTCAAAAAAACGCGCCCTAAATGGGTGATAGCCGCCGAGCTAGTGGATACCAGCAAATTGTATGCACGTTGCGTGGCGAAAATTGAGCCAGATTGGATTGAACCGCTTGCGCGTGGCCTAACCGAAAGCCAGTATTCTGACCCGCGCTGGGATAGAAAAATGGGCATGGTCAATGCTTGGGAGCGTGTTTCTTTGTATGGGCTAACCATTATCCCAAAACGGCGTGTGCACTATGGCCCAATTAACCCACAAGAATCGCGTGAGATATTTATTCGCGAAGCCTTAGCAAATGGTGAATTCGATACAAAATCCGCCTTTTTCACCGCTAATGAGCGCTTAATCGCCGAAGTTGAAGAGTTAGAGCACAAAGCGCGCCGTCAAGATGTGCTAGTAGATGAGCATCAATTATTTGCGTTTTACGATAGCAAGGTTCCTGCGGATATTTTCAACGCGGCTAGTTTTGAAAAGTGGCGCGAAGCCGCAGAAAAGCTCAATCCTAAGCTATTGTATTTAACCCGTGATGATTTAATGCGTCATGGTGCAGACGCGATTACGGCGGTGCAGTTTCCAGAGAAGATGGTTTTAAAGGGTATTGATGGAAAGCAATCGATTGAAATTCCGCTTAAATACCGTTTTGAACCAAGCCATATTTTAGATGGCGTAACGGCAACTGTGCCGCTGGCCTTGTTAAATCAGCTAGACCCAACCGCAACAGAATGGTTGGTGCCGGGCATGTTGCGCGAAAAACTAACCTATTTAGTGAAAGCCTTACCCAAAAATTTTAGGCGTGTTTGTGTGCCCGTGCCGGAGTTTGTGACAGGCTTTTTAGATCAGAATGTTATCGCCCAAGCGCCAATTAAGCCACTTTTAGCGGCACACATACAACGTGTAACCACTTTAAAAATAGGTTTTGAAGATTGGGTAGACGAAACGCCTGCGCATTTATTGATGAATTTTAGCGTGGTGGATGATGCAGGTCGCGAATTGGCGATGGGGCGTGATTGGCGTGCTTTGCAAAAGCAACTAGGCCAAGCGGCGCAACTTACGTTTAGAAATACATCGCCCGACATTGAAAAAACCGGTTTAAAACAATGGGATTTTGGTGATTTACCGCAAACCTTAAGTTTTGAACGTGATGGCTTAAAAGTGACGGGTTACCCCGCGATTGAAGACAATATCGATTCGGTTTCGGTTAAATTATTTGATACCGCCATTGAGGCAGATGCAAATTTACGTAAAGGTGTTTGCCGCCTGATGCGTTTTGAGTTAAAAGAACAGATTAAGCAGTTAGAAAAAAGCTTGCCTAATTTTAATCAATACGCGCTTACGTTCAGAAACATTATGTCGCCAGACGATTTGCGTGAGGACATGGTGACGGCGATTGCCGACCGCGCTTTTATTGGCGAAGACGATTTGCCGCGTACCAATGCAGACTTTATGAAATTAAAAGCCAGAGCGCGAACGCGCTTACCAGCGGTAACCCAAGCCATTGTAAGGCAAGTACAAGCGGTAGCGACTGAGTATCAGGCATTAATTAATATGCAAGCCAAAATGCCTGCAACGGTGAACAGACTTAAAAAAGATGTTGAAAGTCAAATCAGTTGCTTGGTGTATAAAAATTGTTTTACGCAAACGCCGTGGGAATATTTGCAGCACATTCCGCGTTATTTAAAAGCGTTAAATTTAAGAATTCAAAAGCAGCCTGCTAACCCAGACCGCGATGGAAAAAATGCCGCAAGTGTTGGATTAATATGGCAAAAATGTCAAGATAAAATGAATAGTTTGCAACAATCACATATGGATATTCCGCCTGCGTTGCATGATTTTCGCTGGCAGATAGAGGAATTGCGCGTGTCACTTTTTGCGCAAGAACTCAAAACGCCTATGCCAATCTCAACTAAACGCTTGGATAAAATTTGGGCCGAGATGCGCTTTTAGTTTGATGCGAATTGTTTGATGCCCAATACCGATAACCAATTTGATGCGTTTTTAACAAAGCCGCGCGGCGATAGAGTTTTTCGCGTTCAAATTAGCCGCAATACGCTAATTGCGATTATTGTTTCGCTGCTGATTCATGCCATTATTTTACTATCAGTGCTGCCAAAATTTGAGCAAGATCAAGCGGCAGAGCTGCCAGCGCGTGAATTAGAAGTGAGTTTAGCGCCACCGACGCCTGAGAAAAAAATAGCCGAAAAGCCGGTAGAACAAGCCGCCACACCTATTGAAAAATTACCTGAACCTGTAAAGCCGCAACCAAAAGTAATTACACAAAAACCAGTGGCGCAGCCTAAAAAGCCAGTCTTTAAAGTGCCAGATGTACTCACCACAAAAGAGCCAACGCCTGAAAAAACGACGCCCAATTTAAGCGTTCCGCAAGAATCTACGCCCACTGAGCCCAAGCCAGAAGAAGCGCCTGTGGATATGATGGCTTATGTCAATCAGCAACGCGCACGCCGCGCATCGCAAGAA
The DNA here is from genome assembly GCA_046598525.1 of Methylotenera sp. Classification (GTDB taxonomy): domain Bacteria; phylum Pseudomonadota; class Gammaproteobacteria; order Burkholderiales; family Methylophilaceae; genus Methylotenera_A. The sequence goes on from JBKJIJ010000006.1 coordinate 32,529, forward strand.
TCGGATGCCGCGCGCATTAATGCCGAAGCCACAGCCAAAGAGTTGGGCCCAAGTGCCGAGCAAAAACGCGATGCAAACATTAAGCGCAATTTTGAAACAGGCGTAAATGGTATTTTTGAAATTTCCAGCTTAGAAGCAAAATCGGCTACTTTTTCATTTAATGGCTGGACCAATAATTTTAGTAGCGCCAGGCGTGAATTTTTTGAAGTGCAAGCGCAATCTGGCCAAGATGTGCGCTTGGTGATGATTCGAAAAATGATTAGCTTGATTCGCCAGCATTACAAAGGCGATTTTAATTGGGATTCGCACCGCTTAAATCGCACTATTGTGATGTCTGCTAGGCCAGAGGATAGCGCTGGGCTAGAAGAATTTATGATGATTGAGTTTTTTGGGCAAAATTATAAAACTGAGTTATAAGACTGATTTTTAAGGCTGTATTTCTTTATATCACTCTGCGCAGCTTAACATTTACATCAAACTAATGACTTATTTCACATTGCTCGGCAAGCATTCTACCCACGGCCCAGCTTGCTTTATTATCTTTTCCGCTAAAGGTATATTTGCCATTGCTAAATATAAAGCCAGAGGAAATTTTTTGCACGGGTAATAAGAGTATCGTGCCGTCTGCCAACGTAATATTGGCGGCAATATTTTTAACTTCATAGCGATGGATGCCGTTTTTGCCGTTGCGCATGGTGGTAAAACCTTTTTTTGTGTAATTAACAATAAAGTTTGTCCCACGGTCGCAAGTGTAGGCGATATTTTTTGCGACAGGTGTGCTGGCACAAGCGCCAAGCAAGCCTGCCGATAAGCAGATGAAAACGAAAATTAAAGTATGCATTAATCTATAGTGCATTAATTTTAAGCGTTTAAGTAAAGTCTTTACTTAAATTTGCGTTAATAATTTTCGAATCATTGTTTCATCCAAGCCTTTGCCAATAATCACCACCCTAGAAATCGGCTCCTCTTCATCCCAGCCTTCAAGCATTGTGGGCGGGTAGGGCGTAAAGTGCACGGCGTGAATCGCTAGCGGAGATGGTTGATCTTCGGCATGGATAATGCCTTTTAAGCGCAGCAAATTTTTACCGTGCGTTTGGCAAAGTTTTAAAATGACCGGTTTTAAATCGCGCCAATTAAGCGGTTTTGGCATAAAAACGGTAAAGCTGGTAATTTCATCATCATGCACCGCTTGCGGCAGCGTGCCTTTTGGCTTGGCTGAAGATAATGGCGCGCGCAACCAGCGTTGTGGTTCTGGCTGTTTCGTTGCAATATCAAATAATCCAACATCAATGATAAATTGCGGGTCTAGTGCACCGTTTAAAACGCGGTGCTGGGTGGCACCTGGGTTTATTGCAATGAGTTTTTCTTTTAATTCGCTTAACTGCTCAGGCGTGGCTAAATCGGTTTTGGTCAGCAATAACACATCGGCCACCGCCGCTTGTTTGCGCGCTTCAGCATGCTCAGCAATTTGCTGCAAACCATATTGGCTGTCAATCGTCACAATTACCGCATCTAGCCTAAAGGTAGATTCAATCACAGGCTCATTCATCAAATTGCCTAAAATTGGGCCAGGGTCTGCCATGCCTGTGGTTTCAATTACTAAGCGATTAAATTGCGGAATGGCTTGCAGCGCGCGCTTAAAAAATAAATCGCGCATGGTATCCGCCAGCTCGTTTTTAAGCGTGCAGCATAAGCAACCGCTGCTTAATAAAACCGTGTTATCCGCAATGTGTTCACTTTCAATATGCGTGGCTAAAATGTGGTCTAGCCCGGTGCTGCCTAGCTCATTAATAATCACCGCTGTGTCGCTCATGGCGGGGTTTGATAATAATTGATTAAGCAAAGTGGTTTTGCCAGAGCCTAAAAATCCGGTAAGAAGGGTGACGGGAATGCGTTTATCCATTGGTTTTCTGACTTATAAAATTAATGCTGGCAGGCGGCACAAACGCCGCTTATCGTTAAGTGAATGCTGGTCGCCACAAAATTAGTGGGCAAGCTATGCGTAATCGCATCATTTGCTTCATCCAAACAATACACCTGCCCGCAAGCCGTGCATTCAAAATGCGCATGCTGATGTTGGCTATGCTGCGAACTGGCTTTAAAACGCCGCGTTTTATCTGGGCTAATTACGCTGTGCACAAAACCTTGCGTGCTTAACCAATCTAGCACTCTATAAATAGTCACGCGGTCAATCGGCTCGGTAATTTGCTTTTGAATTTCGGGATGCGATAGCGGTAATGATGCGCTTAATAAGGTATCTAACACTAACACCCGCGCGCTGGTAGGGGTTTGCGCTTGCGCTTGTATTAATTCTAATGCTTTGCTCATGGCCGCAAATATACCGTATTTTCTATAAGCGCATCAATATTAAATATGGCAATGCGCGCCGCTTATGATTGGATTTACTTTGCTAAAACTTGCCAACGCTTAAGGCAACAAGCTTAATTAAATCAGCTTAATTATGCAGAAGGCATTAAAATATCGTTTTTAAAAATTGTTTTCATAATTGTTTTCATATTAAGTGCATCAAAATAATGGTTAACCAAACTCCTATCTATAAAGAAACCGCTGCTAAATGAATGTGTTTTACGAAGAAGAAGGCAGCTTTAAAGTCGCCTCTATCATGACAGAATCGCCTGCTGCCTTGCAGGTAGAGTCGGTTTCTGGCAAACGCTCAAAAATCAAAAGTAATAATGTGCTAATGCAATTTGAATCGCCGTTGGCAGGCTTTATGGATAGCGCACTTGCTGAGGCCGAAAAGCTGGACATTGATTTTTTGTGGGAATGTTGCGGTGAGCCAGAATTTGCCTTTGAAGATTTAGCCAACGATTATTATGGCAAAAAGCCCACGCCGTTTGAGGCCGCTGCCACCGCCATTAAATTGCACAGCGCGCCTATGTATTTTTATCGCAAAGGCAAAGGCCGTTACAAAGCAGCTCCTGCCGAAACGCTTAAACTTGCATTAGCGGCGGTTGAGCGTAAAAAATTGCAGGCCGAACAAATGGCGGCTTGGGTGGCTCAACTGAATAATGAAACCTTGCCAGAAGGTTTTGCAGCTAAGGCTGATGCCTTAATTTATAACCCAGATAAAAACAGCTTGGAATGGAAAGCCATTGATGAAGCGGCGCAGTCATCTGGCCGATTAGCCTTAACAGTAATGGCCGATTGCGGCTTGATTGAAAATGCACACGATTACCATTTAGGCGCGTTTTTGCGTGAAATGTTTCCAGATAAAGATGGACAATCAGGTGTTAATTTTCCCGCGTTTGATGTGCCAGAAATTATTGCTGAATTGCCGCTAGCCAATGTTGAGTGTTTTAGTATTGACGATGCAACCACCACTGAAATTGATGATGCTTTTAGCTTAGAAACGCTGGCGAATGGCAATACGCAAATCGGCATTCATATTGCCGCGCCTAGCTTGGGCGTGCCAGTGGATTCCGCATTAGATAGCATTGTGTTATCACGATTATCCACCGTTTATATGCCAGGCAATAAAATCACCATGCTGCCAGATGGCGTTGTAAAGCCATTTAGCTTAGATGCAAATAAGACAAAACCAGCATTAAGTTTATATATAGAAGTGACGCCAGATTTTGAAATTGTGGCGCATGAAACAAAACTAGAGCAAATAAAAATTGCCGATAATTTGCGCCATGATGCGATTGAGCCATTTTTTAATGCCAACACATTAGAAACCGATAGCGGCCACCCATATTGGGCAAAGTTAAAAATGCTATTTACGCTGGCAGAGCACTTAGAGGTAGAGCGTGGCAAAGCCGACCCAAACCGTGCGCCGCAAATTGATTACAACTTTTATGTAACCGATGGCATTGTTAAAATTGTGGCGCGCGAACGCGGCTCACCTATGGATAAATTGGTGGCAGAGCTAATGATTTACGCCAATAGCCATTGGGGCGGATTGCTAAAAGAGGCCACTTTTGCTGGCATTTACCGCGCACAAACTGGCGGTAAAGTGTTTATGACATCGACCGCAGAGCCGCATCAGGGCTTGGGCGTGGCGCAGTACGCGTGGTGTACTTCACCTTTAAGAAGAGCGGTTGATTTAATTAATCAACGCCAATTAATTGCTATGCTAAATAGTGAGCCAGCGCCATACAACGCGGCAGATGGCAAGCTGAATGTGATCATTCGCAATTTTGACCAAACCTATAACGCCTACAGCGAATTTCAAACCCGCATGGAACGCTACTGGTGCTTGCAATATTTGATTCAAGAACAATTAACAGAAATAACGGCAACCGTTTGGCGCGAAAATTTGGTGCGCATTGATGGTATGTTTTTTATTACAAAAGTGCCCAGCTTGCCTGAGCTTAAAGTAGGCACAAAAGTATTGCTGGAAATCAAACATATTGATACTTTGCTAATGGAATTAAATTGCAAATTTAAAAATATTATCGATGTGGCAATTGTAGAAGAGGCGCAAGACGAGATTGAAATTTAACCTAGTGAAATTTAACTTAGTCGTCATTCTGGCGCAGGCCAGAATCCAGTCAATAGAAACCCTTAGCGAATGCAAGTTAAATGCATTAAATTTAACCTTGCCTGGATACCAGCCTTCGCTGGTATGACGAAATTTAAAGTTTGACTGAAAAAATTTATGTTTAAATTTAACCGAAAAATTCATAAAAGCGTGCGCGATGACAGCGTTGTTGAGGTGTCTGAAGTGAGCGGTGTGCGTTCGCTGCATTTGGGCACGGTGACCATTCAAAGTAGCATGAAAGTGAAAGACCCGTTTGCGCTAGAGTTGCCCTATACGCGCGGTATGATGGGCTTTTTGCTGTTTTCAGATGCGGTTAAAAATGTGTTAACCATTGGCTTGGGCGGCGGCTCTGTGCCTAAATATATCTATGCCAATTGCACTAATATTGAGCAAACCATTGTTGAAATTAACCCGCAAATTATTAGCATTGCGCGCAGCCATTTTTATGTGCCTGATAATGACGCTAGATTTAATGTGATAGAAGGCGATGGCATTGCTTATTTGGCCGATAACCCAAATAGCGCGGATTGCCTGATGATTGACGCGTTTGACAGCTTTGGCATTCCGCCCAATTTTTGTAGCCAAGATTTTTTTGATAGCTGTGAAATGGCGCTGGCCAACAACGGTATTTTTGCCATTAATCTGTGGGGCAGCGATAAAAACTTTGATATTTATCTGCAACGCATTGAGCAAAGTTTTAATAATCAAACCTTAATGTTGCCAACAGGCAAGCCGGGCAATATTGTAGTTTTTGGTTTTAAAAAGAATTTGAAGCTGAGCCCAAAAAAGTTAAAAGATCGCGCAAAAGTTTTAGAAGAAACACACAAGATCGAATTTTCAAGCTTTGTTGAAAAATTGTGCGAACATAATCAGATAAATTAAGACCCAATTAATAAAAGAAATGATAACACCATGATGAATCAATACTTTGCCACTTGCCCACGCGGACTTGAGGCTTTGCTGGTAAACGAGCTAAAAGCCAGCAACGCTAAAGACATTAAGCCAACCGATGGTGGCGTTGGCTTTGCAGGCGAATTAAGTGTGTGTTATCACGCCAATTTGCATTCGCGCATCGCTACGCGCATTTTAATGCAAGCAGCGCAGGGCAAATACGCCACTGAAGATGATTTATACCAAGCGGCTTATAAGTTGAATTGGCCTAATTGGTTTGATGTAAAACACGATTTTATGGTGAAAGTGACAGGCGTAAAATGCCCGCTTAAAAGCTTAGAATTTGCCACGCTTCGCATTAAAGACGCGGTGTGCGATAAATTCAGGCAAGTGGTTAATTCGCGCCCATACATTGACACAAAAACGCCAGCGGTGCGCATTCATGCTTACTTAACGGTTGATAGCTATGTGTATTATGTGGATACATCAGGCGATGCCTTGTATCAGCGCGGTAACCGCAAAGCCAGCATTGAAGCGCCTTTACGTGAAAACTTAGCCGCAGGCATTTTGCAATTAAGCGGCTGGCAAGTAGGCCAACCTTTGCTAGACCCCATGTGCGGTAGTGGTACGTTTTTGCTAGAAGCGGCCATGATGGCACTGGATATTGCCCCTGGTTTAAGACGCGATTTTGGTTTTGAAAAACTGAAAAACTTTGAATCAGACACTTGGAAAAAAATCAAAAATACCGCGCTTAAAAATGCCAAGCCCGTTACTTTTCAAAAGTTATATGGTTCAGATAGCGATTTACGCGCCGTGCGTGTGGCTAAGCAAAATCTGACCGAAGCAGGTTTAAATGATGCTGTGCAATTAGCGCAAACCAATATCACCGAAGTGGTGCCGCCAGCTGATAGTGGCGTGCTGGTTGCCAACCCGCCTTATGGCGTGCGTATTGGTGAAGATGAAGAGTTGGCTTTGTTATACCCGAAAATGGGCGAAGCATTAAAGCGCAAATTTGCTGGCTGGAATACTTATTTTTTAACCAACGATTTGCGCCTGCCAAAATTAATGCGCTTAACGCCCAGCAAACGTACGCCGTTATTTAATGGGCCATTGGAATGCCGATTATTTGAAATTAAAATGGTGGCAGGTAGTAATAGAAAGTAGCGAAAATATAAATAGACCGTCATTTTGAGCAGCCTTTAAATGCTAGGGCTTAGCCCATAGCGGGTAGAATCCAGCTTTTAACTTTTACAGCCAAAACTAGATCTTTCGCTACGCTCAAGATGACGGTAGGAGATGGTATGAGTAATCAAGATTCACTGGATAATTTACGCGCGCGAATAAACGCTTTTGTAAATGAGCGCGATTGGGCGCAGTTTCATACGCCTAAAAACTTGGCAATGGCGATGATTGTGGAAGCGGCTGAATTAGTTGAGCAATTTCAATGGGATACGCCAGCCGAAAGCCAGCAGTTATCAGCTGAAAAACGTGAAGCGGTTAGCCATGAGCTGGCGGATACGTTTGTGTATTTGTTGCGAATTGCGGAAGTTTTAGAGATTGATTTGATTGCGGCTGCTAATCAAAAAATTGAATTAAATGCCTTGAAATACCCAGTAGATAAAGCCAAGGGAAGTAATGCAAAATATACAGAGTATCTTTAAAAGCATCTTCGAAAGTCTCTTTAGAAATACAAAATACTGATAAACACTGACTATCTTTAAAAAATGGTAATCAAATAATAGATTAACAAAAAAGCCAGTATCAATATGAAACCGACACTGGCTTTTTTAAGAGGCTTTCACCTATCAATTAAGTGTTAACTTAGTTTAACGCGGCAATTGCAGCCTCATAATTTGGCTCATTTGCAATTTCGGGTACCAATTCAAGGTACTTAATCACATTGTTTTCATCAATCACAATAACCGCACGTGCGGCTAAACCGGCTAATTTGCTGGTAAACAACAATACACCGTAATTCATTAAAAAGTCACGGCCACGCATGGTCGATAAATTCAATACATTTTCAATGCCTTCTGCGGCACAAAAACGCGTTTGCGCAAATGGTAAATCGGCTGAAATATTCAGCACAACCGTGTTAGTTAAACCAGCTGCATGTTGGTTAAATGCGCGCACAGACATGGCGCAAGTTGGTGTATCAACACTTGGAAAAATGTTTAACACTTTGCGTTTGCCCGCATAAGTTTCTAGTGTGACATCGGCTAATGCTTTATCAACCAGGGTGAAATTAGGCGCAGTACTGCCAACTTTTGGCAAATTGCCTGCAACATCCACTGGATTGCCTTTAAGGGTTACTGAGCTTGACATGGTTTTTTCCTTTAAATATGAATAATACGACTTAAAATTGCGCATTAATTTGTAGCAGTAATCATAAAACAAAAAGCACCTGTTTAGAACAGGTGCTTATCGATTTGAGGCGAAAAGTCTTAAATTTAAGCAATTAAATGCCTACGCCATCAAGTTCTCACTTAAATAGCCAATGGTCATGGTTTGGTTGTGCAATACGCTATCGGTGGTGTTTGGGCGCGGCGCTAATTCGCCATACGAATAAAAGCCAGTAATACTGGTTTGTGGGCCTAAAATTTGCTGTACTAGCTTGATTTCATCGCCTACTTGTTCGGCCATTACGCCTTTACGGCCTACGCAGCTGACGCATAACGCCAAGCCAATTTGATTGGTTTTGTTGGCGTCTAAGCCATCCATTACTAGGTTCGCCGCAGCACCAGCGCCATCTACCAATCTATCGTGATTGGTTTGGCATAAGCGTACTGTTTCGCCTTCTTCTACGTTGCCAGCAAACGTTAAGCTGTTATTTTTGGCATCAACGGCTAATAAAGTGCGAATTTTTTCAACGTCGCGTTTTCCTTCTTCAATAACCGCTAGTGGGAATTTTAAACCAGTGCCGGGTAAGCCTTTTGAAAACGCTTCACCGATATACATTCTATACAGTGGCAATGCAGGTTTGCCGTCCATTTCAAACACTACGTTTTTCTCTGATTTGGTTACTGTGCGCGGTGGGCCATATGGTTTCCAGCCGCCTAAAGCGCCGCTGGCCATAATTAATGCTGGGCCGTATAAACCAACCGCAATCACTAAATTATCAGAAACCAAGTCATTATAAAGCTGCAATGTTTTAACAAAAGCACCGCCATCGCCAGCCAAGCCGCCCACAATTGGGATTTCGCCAAGTACGCTTTGAAAGCCTTTTAATAGCTCAGAACCATTTACATTTAAACCATCGGAAATGACGATAACAGTGCGCAAAGAATCGGCTTTTAATTGTTTGGCCAAGCCAGCGGCCGCTTCAAAAGAGCTTTGCATGCCAGTCATTTTAGTTTGCGCAACGCGCTGAACGGTTTTTTCCCACTGAATAGCGGTAATTTGAATGCTGTCATCAAACACGCCGTTTGGGCTAATTTCACCAGAAGTAGTACAACCAATTACTTGAGCAGTAGGGTAGCGCGATTTCAAAAAGCCTTGTAACTTGCCTTCATTAAATCGCTTTGTTGATCCAAAAGCTAACACTAAATTTGCACTGACTAACGGGGAGGCGCTTGGTAAGTCCTTAAGTGCCATTTTTGAATCGACAGATTCTTGTCTAATAAGCATGTTTGTTAGTCCTCAGTGTATAACTGTTCAAGTAGATACAATTTATACCGCAATTATTGTGTATTGTTAAAGTATATTATTACAAATATCGCGTAAGTGTTGCAAATTAATTTAAAAAATGTAATATTTTGCGTGTACAAGTTAAATGTATTTGCTGGTGTTGCATATCAGTCGTTAAAAGAATAAGGTAAAAATATCTTTTTAGATAGCGTATTTTTTGATTTTGGTTATTAACACTAAAAGCAATATAACCAATGGGGGCATAAAAGAGTGGCACAAGCAAATCTAGCGGGTACAAAAGTAATGGTCATTGATGACAGCAATACCATTCGACGCAGTGCAGAGATTTTTCTAAAATCCGCTGGTTGCGAAGTGATTTTAGCCGAAGATGGTTTTGATGCTTTATCTAAAATTGCCGATCAGCATCCGCAAATTATTTTTGTCGATATTATGATGCCGCGTTTAGATGGCTACCAAACTTGTGCGCTTATTAAGCGCAACGCCCGCTTTAAATCCACCCCGGTCATTATGTTATCCAGTAAAGATGGTCTGTTTGACCGTGCGCGTGGCCGCATGGCTGGATCGGATGAATATTTAACCAAGCCTTTTACGCAAGATACCTTAATTGACGCAATTAATGCTTACACTAGCGATGCTTATTTGAACAAAAAAAACCAAACGGATTAATTTGACGAAAAACTGAGCGGCTGAAGAAATCAGCTGAAGTAACCAAGGGAACGTAAAAATGGCAATTTATAAAATTTTGATTGTGGATGATTCGGCAACAGACCGCTTTTATTTAACCGAATTATTAGAAGCAGAAGGCTATCAAGTAGTGGCGCTAGAGAGTGGTGAAGCGTGTGTTGAAAATGCAGCCACAATTGCACCAGATTTAATTATCATGGATATTATTATGACTGGCTTAACAGGCTTTCAAGCGGCTAGATCGCTGACTAAAGACCCTGTTACCGCGCACATTCCTGTTATTTTATGCTCAGGTAAGCTGCAAGTAACCGATCATGCATGGGCTGAGAAAATGGGCGCCAAAGGCTGCTTGCTTAAGCCAGTACAAAATGCTGATTTAAAAGCATTAATCAATAAATTAGCATAATTGGCCATTAGGTAACCTAAACTTTATGTCAAAACAATCACAATTACGCGAATATCAAACCAGCATTTTAGCGCGTTTAGAAAATGCCAAAAAAGCAGGTGCTGAATCGCCTGCTGGCTATTTGGGCGTTGTGATTGGCGGCAAAAATGTGCTGGTTAACTTGCAAGAAATCAGCGAAACAATGCCAATTATGGATATTCATCCTGTGCCATTGGTTAAACCTTGGTTTTTAGGCGTGGCAAACGTGCGCGGCGTGCTGTATGCCATTAACGATTTAGCGCAACTGGTTGAGAATACATCTACCCAAATTTCTTCAAGTGCACGTCTTATGCTTATCAGCGATTCTGTGACCAATAATGTGGCCTTTTTGGTGGATAAATTAATTGGTTTGCGCAAATTAGAAGAGATGCAACTTGGTGAATCAATGCCAGATGACAATATCTGCTTAAAAGCGCAAACCTATCAAGATGGTGAAAATCGCACTTGGTATATGTTGGATTGCGACAAATTAGTGCGATCAAAAGACTTTGCAACACCTTATGCTACTTAGAATTAGGTTTTACATTCACAGGCTTTTCATAAGCTTTAAATTAAATAGTTTTAGGTAATTAATAAAAGCAGTACAGCACATATAAATAAAAAAATAGTAATGGTTTTAGTGGTAAATAATTGGTCAAATTTAGTCGTTAAATAGTGGGGTTTAGTTATCTTTAATTTGTTTATTAAAGATAATTTAGTAAAACTTAAAGGAATCAACATGGCATTGAATATTCAAGCAATTAAAGAATTTCCAGCAAAAATACAGCAACTATTTACTAAAACGACAGGTGGCAGTAGCCGTGGTTATGGTCAAGTAATTGGCCCTGTCATTGGCTTGATTATTTTCATTTTGTTGGCTTTCTATGTGATTAGCCAGGTGCGCGTTGGCGGCCCAGTGTATGACAAGATTAAAACCAACGATAACTTGCGTGCCGATATTTTGCCACCACCTTTATACGCGGTAGATGCGTTTGCGGCGGTAAACGAGGCGTACGTAGCTACTTCAAACTCGGATTATCAAAAGCGTGATAGAAAGCTGGCTGAGGTTAGAGCGGCCGAAGCGGATTTTGTTAAGCGTGCTGAGTTTTGGAAAAATAACGTGAACTTAGACACCATGGGTGGCGCTTTTCAGGCGGTAATAAAATCCAACGAAAACTTTTACCGTATTTATAACAAAGACTTTGATGCGGCCATTAAATTGGGCGCTATTGCAGCGGCTGCGCCATTGGGCGATTTAGCCAGTGCGTATGAAATTAACAAGCAAACGGTTTTAACACTAAATGCCGAAGTGCAAAAAGAATCCGATCAAATTGCGGCATCTAGTAATAAATTAGTAAACACGATTTTGATTGCATTAGCGTTGCTGGGTTTATTGATTCTATTTTTGATTGCCTACTTTGGTGTGCGCCAAGTGAAAACAATTGAGAGCGCGGTGATGATGCTGGAAAACGATGGTCAGCAAAACCAAATGGCGGTTTTAAACTTGCTAGATGAGATGGGCGACTTGGCGGATGGAGACTTAACAGTGCGCGCAGAGGTTAAAGAGAATATTACCGGCGCGATTGCGGATTCGATTAACTACACCATTGATAGCTTGCGTGACTTGGTAACAGAGATTAACCGCGCTTCAGAGCAAGTGAACACGGCAACCGGACAAGCGCAGGCCACTTCAGTTGGCTTGTTATCGGCGGCTGAAAAACAATCTAAACAAATTACAGAAACAACAGACGCGGTTTCAAATATGACGCGCTCAATCTTGCAAGTATCCAGCAACGCTAGTCAGGCTTCTCAGGTTGCGCAACGCTCATTACAAGCGGCTACGCAAGGTTCGCAAGCAGTACAAAATACCATTGCCGGTATGAACGGTATTCGTGAGCAAATTCAAGAAACATCTAAACGAATCAAACGCTTGGGCGAAAGCTCACAAGAGATTGGTGAGATTGTGGAATTGATTTCTGACATTACCGAACAAACCAATATTTTGGCCTTGAACGCGGCGATTCAGGCGGCATCAGCAGGTGAAGCAGGACGTGGCTTTACGGTGGTTGCAGAAGAGGTGCAGCGATTAGCGGAACGTTCATCAGAGGCGACAAAACAGATTGGCGCGATTGTAAAAACCATTCAAACCGATACCAACTCAGCGGTGGCCGCGATGGAAAAATCAACAGAGGGTGTGGTTGAGGGAGCGCGATTATCAGACGCGGCGGGTAAAGCACTTACCGAAATTGAAACGGTTACCAATAACTTGGCGCGCTTGATTCAATCGATTTCTACTGCGACAGAAGCGCAAACCGAAGTGGCTTCTACCGTGACTAAAAACATGCAGCAAATTCAGGAAATTACATCGCAAACCACGGAAGGTACTAAACAAACCGCTGAATCGGTGGGCCAGTTAACATCGCTTGCGGAAGAGTTGCGTGACTCGGTTGCGGGCTTTAAATTGGCTTAAAAGTGGTTTTTTCAATGTACCTAATTGTTTGTTTATAGCTAAAAAAGCTTAGTTTATTAAGCATGCTAATTTTAATGGCTATCTTTAATTTGGAGTTAAACCTAGGTGTCTGAAAATTTTGATATAGGCCCTTTAACTTGGGTTAAAGACCAAATTAATCAATCACTTGATGCTGTTTTAGGTCATTTGAATGCGGTGCAAAACAATCTGCACGACACGTCACCGTTACGATTATCGCAAACCGATTTATATCAAGCGTCTGGTGCGCTTGATATGGTTGGGCTAGAAGGTTGCAAACGTTTTTGTGCCGAATTAGAAAAGCTGGCCAGCCGCTTAGAGAAAAAAACGCTAGAGGCGACGCCAGAATTAATAGAAGCGTTTGTAAAAGCGGTGCAAGCCTTGCAAACCTATTTGCAAGATTTATTAGACGGTTCAGCCGATATTCCTTTGCGTTTATACCCGGTTATTCAGCCAATTGTGTTGGCAATGGGTGAAACCATGGATGAAAGTGAGCTGTTCTTTCCGGACACCAGCAATAGCGCCCCCAAAGATTTACCATCCATGCAATTATCCGATGTTGAATACGCCAGTTTTATGGTGCAGCAACGGTTGGCTTATCAAAAATCCTTATTGGGCTGGCTACAAACAAAGCAGAATATTGCGCTTACCAGCATGACTGAGGCTGTGAGTAATGTGAGCCAAGCACAACAAAAAAATAGCGCTAAAACTTTGTGGTGGGCGGCCAGCGCATTTACAGAATCATTAGAGCAAAAAGAAATTGCGGAAAATTCAGGCGCAAAAAGATTGTGCCGCAAGCTAGACCAAGAGTTGCGCCAATTATCACAAGGCATACACAAGCCGCACAACCAATTATTGCGAGATATTTTGTATTACGTGGCAATTAGCGATGTTGATCGCGTAAACGTGCAGCGGGTAAAAGAGGTTTTTGAGCTGGATCTTTTAGTTGATAAAAAATCTAACCAAAATTTTGACTCCAACTCAATTGATGCCAATGAATTAGAAGTAGTTCAGCAGTTAATTGCGCAGCTAGATGTGTTACGCGAGCTGTGGGATAGCGTATCGAATACCATTGATTTTAGTAAGGTAAACGCAAACGCCAGTCTTGCGCAAGTGCACATTGATAACGTGCTAATGACCAAATTTTCGGACACATTAACCAGCAGCCAAGCGTTAACCAATCAGCTCAGTCAAGTGGTTGTAATTGACCTGTATGCCGCTTTGCAGCAGGCCAGTAACACCTTGCGCGATGATGAAACCAAAGTGAACCACGCGGCATTAATTGAAATTGCAGCCGCGCTTAATTTGCTTGAAACATCCTTAAATAATTACCAACAGCTAGATGCCGATAGAGTACAAAAACTACTATCTGAAATGCGCCGTTTAGAGGCGATTTCATCTGGCGAAAGCTATGACAAGCTTGAAAACGAACGCGCAGGCGAACTGGATAAAGACACCGTTAAGGCCGTTGTTACGCAGATTAAAGAAGCACTTAAAACGGTTGAGCAAGTGCTAGATAGTTTCTTCCGTCAGCCGGCCGAAAAGGCGCCGCTGGCATTAACCGCCAAACCATTAAAACAAATTGCCGCCGTTTTTGAAATGTTGGGCTTGCCAACACCTAATACCATCATCAAAATCAGCAATCAGTTTGTAGAGTTGTTTCAAACACCCGATTATGAGGCTAATCAAGCACAGTTTGAATTAGTGGCTGAAAGCATCAGTATGATTGGCTTGTACACCGATGAAATGCCAAAAACACGGCCTGAATCGGAGCAAGCTTTAGAACAAGCAGTAACGCGTTTAAATGCGGCATTACAAGAAGCTGGTATTGCGCCTAATTTGGAATCTACTGAAGAATCTGTTGCAGAAAGCGCAACGACAGAGTTGCTGCCAGTGCGTGAAGAATTCGTACAAAATGCGCCATCATCAGCAACAATTGTGACCAATGCTGATGATGTGAAAGTGATTGATCAAGCGTTTGATGCTGAATTATTAGATATTTACTTAACTGAAGCCGAAGAAGTATTAGCGCACATTGCGCAAAATTGCCAAGCCTTGCGCGTTAATGCCACCGATAGCGAAGCATTGATTGAAGTAAGACGCAGTTATCACACCTTAAAAGGCAGTGGTCGCACTGTTGGTTTGAATACAATGGGCGATATTGCTGGGCAAGTAGAGCAATTTTTAAACGGTGTGTTGGATAAAAAAACCACATTGTCAGCGCCGCAAATTGCTGGCATTGAGCAAATGAATGCCGCTTTTGCTGGTTGGGCTTCTGAATTACGTGCCAATAACCAAGCCGAAGTGAATCAAACGGCGTGGTCAGCACATGCGGCTGCGTTATCACTGCAATCGCCTGATTCTGCAACGCCGCAGTTAACAATTGTTGAAAATGCGAAACCAGAAGCATCCGTTAAAAAAGTTAAAAAACCAGAGCCACAAGTGCTAATTGGCGGAACGCGCAAAATGAGCCGCGCCTTTTACGATATTTTTGTAAAAGAAAGCATGCAAAATATCACCGCTATTGAGCAAGATGTAGGCAATTTATTGGCAGATACGCAATTAACCCCTTCGGCTGCGGCGAAAATCGCTACGCATACTTTGGGCAGCAACGCACTGGCAGCAGGCTTTAAACCAATGGGCGAGCTAGGCCGCGCATTAGAAGCTTGGTTGGATGAAGCGCAAAGTTGGACGCCACAGCACACCAGCCTTTATGACAGCGCGGCTAAATCGCTATCGGCCATGTGGGTAAAAGTTTCTGAGCTACGCAATCCACGTTCGGCAAGGGCGCTTATTCAAGTGTTAAATGAAGCGACTGAGCAAGCGAAACAGCACCAAGCATTAACCGCCAGTTTTGATGAAACAGCGCATGTTGTTGAAGAAATCACCTACACCTTGCCAGTAGAGCATAGTGAAAATAGTGAGCCAACTTTAGGGCCATCGCTTGAAATGCTTGATTTGCCAGACTCTAACGATGCCTTGATAGAAGCCAACGATGATGGATTGGCCGAAATTAGCAGCGATGACAATGCAGTGAAATTGGCTACTGAAAATATCACTTACAGCAATGCAGTAAATGATAATCCTGAGCAACAAGTTGAATTTAATAGCTTAAATAAAACACAGGTTGATCAAGAATTACTCACCATGTTTATTGAAGAAGCGCGTGAAATTCTGCCAGAAATTGGCACCGAATTACGCGCTTGGCGCGTGCACCCTCAGCAATCTGAACATCCTGATGCCTTACAGCGTTCTTTGCATACCTTAAAAGGTAGCGCGCGCATGGCAGGTCAATCTGGCCTTGGTGATGCTGTGCATGAAATGGAAGATTTGGTGATTCGCTCACTAAAACGTAAAGCCGCGGATATCGATTTTGACAGTATGTTTATCGATTTAGACAAAATTGGTGGCTTTTTTGAAGAAGCGATTGAAAGCACGCCAGCCGCCACGGTTGCTGTTATTAAAAAGCCAGATGCCGCATTATCTGGCCGCGCAACCGATCGAAAAGCGCAATTTTTGCGCATGCGTGCCGATACGCTAGACCGTTTAATTAACGATGCAGGTGAGATTTCAATTATCCGCTCACGCATGGATAGAGAGATTCGCGGCGTTAAGCAGTCATCTACCGATTTAACCGAAAGTGTGACGCGCTTGCGTAATTATTTGCGCGAACTTGAAATTGAAGCCGAAACGCAATTGCAATCGCGCTTGAGCATTTTGCAAGAAACCAACGAAAGTTTTGACCCGCTAGAGTTTGACCGATTTACGCGTTTGCAAGAATTAACCCGCATGATTGCGGAAAGCGTGAACGACGTAGCAACCATTCAGCATGGTTTGTTAACCAATTTAGGTCAATCAGAAGCGGCCTTGCAACAACAAAACCGCATGAATCGCGATTTACAACAAACCCTGCTGGGCGTGCGTATGTTGCCTTTTCAGCAAATTGCAGAGCGCCTGCAGCGTATTGTGCGCCAAACCGCGCGCGAGCTTAAAAAATCAGTCGATTTAGTGATTGAAGGCGAAACAACGGAAGTGGATCGCAGTGTGCTGGATAAATTGGGCGCGCCATTAGAGCATTTGCTACGCAATGCGGTGGCGCATGGTTTAGAGATGCCTGCGGAACGTATAAATAAAGGCAAACCAGAAACCGGCACCATTACGCTAAAAGTGCGTCAAGAAAATGATGAGATTCATATTACGGTAAGCGATGATGGCGCTGGTATTGATTTGGCGCGCGTTAAAGAAAAAGCCATTAATAATCAGTTAATTGATGCCGATGCAGAAATAACCGATCAAGCGTTAATGTCGATTATTTTTGAATCAGGCTTTTCTACCGCTGAAAAAATATCACAAATTGCTGGTCGTGGTGTGGGCTTAGATGTGGTGCGTAATGACATTAGTGGCTTGGGCGGGCGTGTTGATTTAAATAGCGAATTTGGCGCAGGCACGGTATTTAGCGTGCATTTGCCGGTTACATTAACCGTGGCGCAAGTGTTGGCCGTGCGCTCAGGCGCCACCGTTTATGCGCTGCCAGTGGGTATGATTGAGCAAGCGCAAAAAATTAAACGTCAAGATTTAGTCAATGCCTACAGCGCTGGCGAAATTACTTGGGCCGATAAAAAATACCCGATTCATTACTTGTCTAAGTTATTGGATCATGAAGAACATCAGCCAGAAGACCATGCGTATTCATCGGTTTTATTGCTACGCAGTGGTTCATACAATACCGCTTTGCATATTGATGAAGTGATTGGCAACCAAGAGGCGGTAATGAAGCCAATTGGTGCGCAACTGGCGCGCGTACCCGGCATTGTGGGCGCCACCGTTTCTGGCGATGGCAGCATTATGTTGATTATTAACCCAGTGCAATTAGCTAATCGCGAAATATTATCGGCCGGCCATGTAACGGTTAAAGCGCCACAAAAAGCCGCCAATATTGCCTCTAAACCGCGCGCTTTGGTGGTGGATGACTCATTAACCATGCGTAAAGTGTTGGGCCGTTTACTAGAGCGTGAAGGTTATGAAGTGCTAATCGCCAAAGACGGTATGGATGCCATGCAGGTGCTGCAAGACGTAACGCCTGATATTATCCTAACCGACATTGAAATGCCGCGCATGGATGGTTTTGGTTTGGCGCGAAATATACGTGATGATGCGCGCACAGCAAAAACGCCATTGATTATGATTAGCTCACGCACGGCCGATAAGCATCAAAATTTGGCTAAAGAAATTGGTGTAGATGCCTTCTTTGGTAAGCCTGTGCATGATGAGGAGCTGATTAACAAAGTGAATGAGTTGCTGGCAAAACAGCAAACCAAACATTAATTTTTAACCAAAC
The DNA here is from genome assembly GCA_046598525.1 of Methylotenera sp. Taxonomy (GTDB): domain Bacteria; phylum Pseudomonadota; class Gammaproteobacteria; order Burkholderiales; family Methylophilaceae; genus Methylotenera_A. Next base: position 50,506 of record JBKJIJ010000006.1, read on the forward strand.
TAAAACCTAAAAAACCACTAATTGCTAGTGGTTTTTTTGCTTTAAAGGCGCAATATTTTGCATCAATTTTTTGAGTGAACGAGTAAAATGTCGCCATGCAAGATGAAGCCAACAAGCCACTAGATAATACCCAACAAACGCCATTGCAGTTTGTGCATTTGCGTTGCCACAGTGAATATTCCATTGTGGATGGCATTGTGCGCATTGATGATTATATTGATGCCGCCAGCAAAGACGCCATGCCAGCACTTGGCTTAACCGATTTAAGCAATTTATTTGGCGCCGTTAAGTTTTATAAAGCGGCACGTGGCAAAGGCATTAAGCCAATTGTAGGCTGCGATATTTGGCTAGAAAACGCTAAAAATCGCGATCAAGCGCATCGCTTATTATTATTGGTACAAAACAAAACGGGTTATCGTCAGCTTTGCGGCTTATTAAGCCGTGCTTATTTAGAAAACCAATATCGCGGCCGCGCCGAAATTAAGCAAGAATGGCTGCAAAAAACAGAAGGCTTATTATTGCTTTCTGGCAATGTGCAAAGTGATATTGGCGCCGCATTAAGCGTAGGTAATTCGGCGCTGGCAGAGCAACTTACCCAAACTTGGGCGTCACTTTTCCCTAAGCGGTTTTACTTAGAAGTGCAGCGCGTTAGGGATGCTAAAAGCAATCCTAATAGCAATCCAGCGCAAGAATATTTAATACAACAAATAGTTGCGCTGGCTGGCGCTAGCGATTTACCAATAGTAGCCACGCACCCCATACAATTTACTACGCCAGATGATTTTAAAGCGCATGAAGCGCGCACCTGCATTGCCGAAGGCTACATGTTGGCGGATAAACGCCGCCCTAAAAACTTTACCGAACAGCAATATTTTAAATCGCAAGCTGAAATAGCTGCTTTGTTTGCCGATTTGCCAGAAGCCTTGGCGAATACGGTTGAAATCGCCAAACGCTGTAATTTGGTGATTGAATTAGGTAAAAATTACCTGCCTAATTTTCCTACGCCCAATAATGAGAGTTTAGATACGTTTTTAGTACAACAGTCGCATGTGGGATTGGCCGCGCGTTTGCAAAGCTTGTACCCAAATGCCGATTTGCGCGAATCAAAACGGGCTGAATACGAAGCCAGGCTTGAGTTTGAATGCAAAATTATTAACCAAATGGGTTTTGCGGGTTACTTCTTAATCGTTGCCGATTTTATTAACTGGGCCAAAAATAATGGCGTGCCAGTTGGCCCTGGTCGTGGCTCTGGTGCTGGTTCTCTGGTGGCGTATAGTTTAAATATTACCGATTTAGATCCACTGCAATACAACTTGTTGTTTGAGCGTTTTTTAAACCCAGACCGCGTTTCCATGCCCGACTTTGATATTGACTTTTGCATGGATGGCCGCGATCGCGTGATTGATTACGTTAAGCAAAAATATGGCTTAGACGCGGTTTCGCAAATCGCCACCTTTGGTACCATGGCCGCCAAAGCGGTGATTCGCGATGTAGGCCGCGTGCTAGATTTGCCGTTTAACTTTGTGGATAGCATAGCGAAATTAATTCCGCTGGAATTGGGTATTACCTTAAGTAGCGCGCTAGAAAAAGAGCCTCAGTTACAAGAGCGGCGCGAAAAAGAAGAAGAAGTCGCCCAATTATTAGAGCTGGCCTTGCGCCTAGAAGGCTTAGTGCGCAACGTGGGTATGCATGCGGGTGGCGTATTAATTAGCCCGGGCAAAATATCGGATTTTTCACCGATTTATTGCCAAGCCGATGGCGCTAGTTTGGTCAGCCAGTATGACAAAGATGATGTAGAAGCCGTTGGTTTGGTGAAGTTCGACTTTTTGGGCTTAAGAACGCTAACGATTTTAGAGTTGGCTTTAGTAAACGCCAATAAGCAACGCGCCGCATTAGGTGAAGCGCCGCTTAGCTTTGAAACGCTGCCGCTTAACGATAAAGCCAGCTTTAATCTATTAAAAACAGCCAATACCACGGCGGTGTTCCAGCTAGAATCGCGCGGCATGAAAGACATGCTAAAGCAGGCCAAGCCAGATTGCTTTGAAGATATTATTGCGCTGGTGGCGCTGTATCGCCCTGGCCCTATGGATTTGATACCGGACTTCTGCCGCCGTAAACATGGCCAGCAACGGGTGGAATATCCGCACCCTGCAACAGAAAGTATTTTAAAAGAAACCTACGGCATTGCGGTTTACCAAGAGCAGGTGATGCAAATTGCGCAGGTGGTGGCGGGTTACAGCTTGGGTGGCGCCGATTTGCTGCGCCGCGCCATGGGCAAAAAGAAAAAAGAGGAAATGGATGCGCAACGCGCCATTTTTGTAGAAGGCTCACTTAAAAATGGCCTTAACGAAAAGCAAGCGACAGAGCTTTTTGATTTGCTGGAAAAATTTGCCGGTTATGGTTTTAATAAATCGCACGCCGCCGCTTATGCCTTGGTTGCTTATCACACGGCGTACTTAAAAGCACATTATCCAGCCGCATTTTTGGCTTCTACCATGTCGGCTGATATGAATAACACCGATAATATTCATGGCTTTTTTGATGACTGCGCGCCCAATAAGGTAGAAGTGTTGCCGCCTGATGTAAACCAAAGTGGTTATCGTTTTATGCCGCTTAATAATAGCCAAATGCTGTATGGGCTGGGTGCTATTAAAGGTACTGGCTTGGCGGCGATTGAGCTTATAGAAGCAGCGCGCGAAGCCGATGGCCCGTTTAAAGATTTATTCGATTTTTGTAATCGTCTAGATTTACGCAAAGTGAATAAGCGCGTGATTGAATCGCTGATTCGTGCTGGTGCGTTTGATAAGCTAGAGCCTAATAGAGCGGCATTGCTTGCAGGAGTTAGCATGGCGGTAACGGCGGCTGAGCAAAATAATAGTAACGCAGGGCAAAATAATTTATTTGGCGATGTGAGTGACACTAAACATGATTTGCCAAATGTTAGCGCGTGGTCGCCAGAACAAGCTTTAATTGAAGAAAAAGCGGCCTTGGGCTTTTATTTAAGCGGCCATCCTTTTTTGAATGCCAAACACAATATCAGCCAGTTTGTGCGCGGCTCATTGGCCGATTTAACGCCGCAAGATCAACCCAAATTAATGGCGGGCATTGTGGTGGGCGTGCGTGTACGCATGACGCAGCGCGGTAAAATGGCGATTGTTACCATTGACGATGCGATTTCGCGCGTAGATGTGGTGGTGGGTAGCGATATGCTGAACCAGAACGCACATTTGATTAAAGAAGATAATTTGCTGGTGATTGAAGGCCGCGTAAGCCATGATGAATTTTCTGGCGGCATACGCGTTAATGCGCGTAAATTATACGATTTAGCAGCAGCGCGTAGCCACTATGCCAGCATGCTAAAAATTTCGTGCAATGGCCAATCGGATGCAGCAAAGTTAACCGCAATTTTGAATCCGTACAAACGCAAGAATACCGATATTGAAAAAAAATGGTGCCCTGTAAAAATTGAGTATCATAATGCCCAAAGCCAAGTCAGTATGATGCTGGGCGACGCTTGGCGTGTAGAATTGCAAGATGAATTATTGCAACATTTGACGGATTGGTTATCGAAAGAAAACGTTAAAATCCTATATAATTAAAACGTTTGTAATAGATGGGTGATATAAACTGATGACATTAAGACGCGCTACTGACACCAAAATAAGTTACTTAGATTTTGAGCAGCCGATTGCTGAGCTTGAAAAGCGCATTGACGCTTTGCAAGAATCGCATGACGATCATGCCAGCTTGGATATTTCCAAAGAGCTGGATCAGCTGCAAAAAAAGCAAAAAAAATTGCTAGAAGAAACCTATCAAAAATTAAGTGCTTGGCAAATTTCGCAAGTGGCTCGTCATCCGCAGCGGCCTTACACGCTGGATTATATTCGCGAATTATTTACCGATTTTGAAGAGCTGCATGGCGACCGTGCCTACTCGGATGACCCAGCGATTGTGGGCGGTTTAGCGCGCTTTGAAGGCATTCCAGTCATGGTCATTGGCCATCAAAAAGGCCGCGATGTAAAAGAACGCCAATACCGTAATTTTGGTATGCCACGCCCTGAAGGCTATCGAAAAGCTTTACGTTTGTATCGTTTAGCCGAAAAATTTGGTCTGCCGATTGTAACCTTAATTGATACCCCTGGTGCTTACCCAGGCATTGGTGCCGAAGAGCGCGGCCAAAGTGAAGCGATTGCCAAAAATTTATATGTGATGGCTGAGCTAAAAACACCGATTGTTGGCGTGATTATTGGCGAAGGCGGCTCTGGCGGCGCGCTGGCTTTGGGCGTGGTTGACCAATTATTAATGTTGCAATACGCCACATATTCGGTGATTTCACCTGAAGGATGCGCCTCTATTTTATGGAAAAGCGCCAGCAAAGCGGCAGAAGCGGCGGAAACTTTAGCCATTACTGCCGATAGACTGAAAGGCTTGGGATTGGTCGATATTATCGTCAGTGAGCCTTTAGGCGGCGCACACCGTGATATTGAATTAACCATGCAATCATTGCGCAAAACGTTAAAAGATCAGATCATGGCAATGCAGAAAAAAAATATCGACCAGCTATTATCGGATCGGTATGCGCGTTTGATGAGCTATGGCAAATACAAAGAAACAGCCGCCAAATAAAGCATTGCAAAAAGAACATTTGCAGCGAAAATTTTCGGTTCACAAGGGCTTTCTTTTTAAAGAGCACTCGCTATTAGCGCAACTCAACACTTTTTTTAGCACGGTTTTTTCAGAAAAAAATCGTGTCAATCCGCATTTGGTCGTTGGCTTTAGCGGCGGCTTAGATTCTTGTGTATTGCTTCATTTGTTGGCGCAATTGCGCCAAACCTTGCCTTTTCAATTAAGCGCCCATCATGTGCATCATGGTTTAAGTCAGCATGCCGATGCATGGGCCGATTTTTGCGCAAGCACCTGCAATACGCTTAATATTCCGCTGACTATTTCAAAGGTAGACGTTGATGTCAACAGCGGTTTGGGCATAGAAGCCAGCGCGCGCAAAGTACGCTATGCGGTTTTATTATCTAGCGATGCCGATTTTATTTGCACTGCTCACCATCAAGATGATCAAGCAGAAACATTATTATTACAGCTTGCGCGCGGCGCAGGCGTAAAAGGCTTAGCTGGTATGGCTGCCGTTGATGATGCCAGAAAACTGTTACGGCCTTTGCTAAACATCAGCCGGGCACAGTTAGAAGCATACGCTCAACAGCACAAATTGAGCTGGGTAGAGGATGAGAGCAACACCAATACCCAATTTGACCGCAATTTTATGCGCCATACGCTGCTGCCAACGTTTATGCAGCAATATCCTGCCATTAAACAAACGCTAGCGCGCACCGCACAACATTTGGCTAACGCCAATAATTTATTGGATGTGTTAGCAACGCAAGACGCGCAGCCTTGCTTATCTGCCGAATTAGGTAAAAAGACATTGGCTTTAGCGCCATTAAAACAGCTAGATTTAAATCGAATCAATAATGTATTGCGTTGGTGGCTGGCGCAAAACAATGTGTTAATGCCAAGTGCCGCGCAATTGCAGCAGATTGCTCAGCAGCTATTTCATGCAAAAAGTGATGCCACAATCAAAATTCAGTTAAAAGCTGAAATCGATTTAACGTTAAGGCGTTATCAAGATTTTGCATATTTGGTGCCTGAAACGGCAAGCAATCCCAAAATGGATGAAATTTGGCAGGGTGAGGCGATATGCGCTTTGCCTAATCAAACGCAACTTACTTTTAAGCAAGAATTAGGCGCCGGATTAAGCTTAAAGCTTATAGATAATAAGCGTTTAAATATCAAAATCCGTACAGGTGGTGAGCGCATTAAGCCTGATTTTAATCGCCCCAGCCGTAGTTTAAAAACCGTGTTGCAGGCCGCTGCAATTCCACCTTGGCAGCGCAGCCAATTGCCACTTATTTTTGTGGGCGATACGCTGGCGATGATTCCCAATATTGCCGTAGAAGTCAGCTTAAAAGCGGCTGCCGATGAAATGGGCCTTGTGGTTACTTGGCAACAGCTGTAGTTTGCTTTTTAAGCAAACTTTCCAGCTTAGGCCAAACATTTTCAAGTAATTTTGGCTGTGCGGTGGCGGTAGGGTGCAGGCCGTCATCTTGAACCAGCGCGCGGTTGCCAGCAACGCCATCTAAGAAAAACGGCACTAAATTCAATTTATATTGCTTGGCCAAATTATCATAAATGGCATAAAATTTTTGCGTATATTGAATGCCATAATTAGGCGGAATTCTCATCCCTAGCAACATCACCGTGGCGTTTTTGGCTTTGGCCAGCTTTATCATGCTGTTCAAATTACGTTGCATATCACTCAAACTTAGGCCGCGCAAACCATCGTTGGCGCCCAGTTCTATCACCACAATTTCCGGCTGATGCACTTTAAGCATTTGAGCAAAACGGGTTAATCCACCACTGGTGGTTTCGCCACTAATGCTGGCATTAATCACTTTATAGGTACTATTTTGCTGTTTTAGTTTGCTTTCTAGCAAAGCGACCCAACCTGTATTAGGTTGGATGCCATAAGCGGCCGATAAGCTATCGCCAAAAATCACGATGGTTTGTGCCGCTTGCGCGGTGCTTGCAACCAATGCGAATACAATGACACTAACCCAAGTGATAAAAAGTGATTTAAAAGAACTAAACAAACGAGAACGCATACATGCTACTTTCTGAACAGAATTTTCAAACGATGAATCGTGATTTAACAACGCGCGGCCATGCCATTTTAGCGACAAACTTATGCAAAAGTGTAGGTGAAGCGCCAAACAAGATAGACATTCTAACCAATTTGCAGTTGCAAGTGGCATTGGGTGAGAGTGTGGCAATTGTGGGTAGTTCTGGTTCTGGTAAATCCACCTTGCTGGGTTTACTAGCAGGGCTAGATAATCCAACTAGCGGCAATGTGACTGTACAAGGCGCGGCGTTTAGCGATTTGGATGAAGATGCGCGCGCGGCTATTCGCGGCAAGCATATGGGTTTTGTATTTCAATCGTTTCAGTTATTACCCACCATGACAGCCTTAGAAAACGTGATGCTGCCTATGCAATTATCCAACCAGCCCAATGCAAAACAAATTGCCATTGCCACTTTAGAAAAAGTCGGTTTAGGTGCACGCTTAAGTCATTATCCCAAACAACTTTCTGGCGGTGAGCAGCAACGCGTCGCCATCGCGCGCGCTTTTGCGCCGCAACCGGCTATTTTATTTGCCGATGAGCCGACTGGTAATTTAGATTTAGCCACAGGCGAGCGCATTATTGATTTGCTATTTAGCTTGAATCAAGCCGCCAGCAAAACGCTGATTTTGGTGACGCATGATGTGAAATTGGCGCAACGTTGCCAACGCACATTAACACTGAATAACGGTCAATTATTCGAAGCTGGGCTTTGAAATTAAAATGATATTTAAACTAAGCTACCAGCAATTATTTTCACAATGGAAATCGGGCGATTTGCGCGTAATGGTGTTTGCGCTAATTTTGGCGGTCACATCGATTACAGCGGTGAATTTTTTTATTAATCGCATCGCCCTACATTTAAACGCACAAGGCGGCATGCTGTTAGGCGGCGATTTAGTGGTGATTTCTGACCAAGCGATTCCGGCTGACTATATAGAACTAGCCAAAAAGTTTGACCTGCTAAGCACGTCTACGCTGGAATTTCCTAGCATGGCGATTAATGGTGAGCGCAATCAGCTGGCCGAAATTAAAGCGGTACAAAATGGTTTTCCGTTAAGAGGTGATTTTAATGTGCAGCTAGCAGGCCAGCCAGCCAAAAACATGCGCAGCACGCCAAGCCAAGGCCAAGTATGGTTAGAGCCGCGCTTAGCTACCGTTTTAAATGTAGCCATTAACGATACGGTTGAAGTGGGTGCCGCAAAGTTTAAAGTAGCCGGCATTTTGGTGCGCGAATCATCACGCGGCGGCGATATGTTTAGCTTTGCGCCACGCTTAATGATGCATGCGGATGATGTTGCCAAAACGGAGCTTATTCAATTTGGCAGCCGCGTTAAATACCAATTTTTAGTGGCGGGTAACGCCGATAATATTGCCAAGTTTTCAGATGCGATTACGCCACAATTAAAACGCGGCGAACGCATACAAGACGTTAAAACCGCCAGACCAGAAATTAAAAGTGCGCTAGATAAAGCCGAAACATTTTTAGGTTTAAGCGCCATGGCAAGCGTGGTGCTTAGTATTGTGGCGATGCTATTAGCCAGCGCGCCATTTGTGGCAAGAAGCACCAACACTGCCGCGCTTATGCGTTGTTTTGGCGCCAGCAAAGCGGTGATACAAAAGATATTGTTGTTGCAAACCGCCATGCTGGCGTTAATTGGCGGCGTGCTGGGCTGTGTAATTGGCTATATTTTGCAATATGGGCTGGCTTATATTGCTGGGCAATTATTTGTTGAAACGCTACCCAGCCCCAATTTAATGCCGGTATTCATGGGCTTAAGTTTATCTTTTGCTATTTTGTTCAGCATTATGTGGCCACATATTCAAGCGCTAAAAAATGTTTCTATTATGCGCATTTTGCGCCGCGATGAAGCAGAAGCGCCTGTTAAGCTTTGGTTAAAATACACACCAATTGTGCTGGTGAGCATGATTTTAATCGCCGTTTTAGCCAAAACGTGGCAGTTGGCATTTGCGTTTTTAGGCGGCATTGTTGGCATTTGCGTAGTGGCTGGCTTGCTGGCTTTTGGCCTGGCAAAGTTGCTTAATCGCTTTAGTCAGCAATTTAAAGGCCAATATGCCATCGGCTTTGGATTATCTAATCTTAATAGGCGCTTGCGTTTATCCATTGCGCAAATGATTGGTTTTAGCTTGGGCGCGATGGTATTGATGCTATTAATGATGATTAAAACCGATTTGCTGGATGCTTGGCGTGGCTCAATGCCAGCGGATACGCCGAATCGCTTTGTGATTAATATTCAGCCAGAGCAAGTTGCGCCAGTTAAGCAATTTATTGAGGCCTTAAAAGTGGATAAGCCACAAGTATTTCCCATGATACGTGGCCGATTAGTCGCCAAAAACAATCAAGAAATTAACCCCGATTTATTTGAGGATGAACGCGCTAAACGTTTGGTTTCGCGAGAGTTTAATTTATCTAGCGCAACTACCATGCAAGCCGATAACAGACTATTGCAAGGGCGCTGGTGGCAAGCTGATGAAGCGGGGCAGCCGTTTGTATCGATTGAAGAAGACATTGCCAAAATGCTTGGCGTTAAGCTTAATGACAAGCTCACTTATGATATTGCTGGTAGCCGTATTACCTTAACGGTGATGAGCATTCGCAAAGTGGAATGGGATAGCATGCGCGCTAACTTTTTTGCGGTGACGCCATTAAATACGCTAAAAGATTATCCGGCTAGTTACATGACCGCATTTTATCTGCCGCAAAATCAAGCGAACGCCATGAATCAACTGGTGCAAAAATTTCCCAATTTCACCGTAATCGATACCGCCAGTATCATGAATCAAGTGCGCGATATTATGAATAAACTGACCTTGGCGGTTGGTTTTGTGTTTATGTTTTGCTTAATTGCCGGCTTAATTGTGCTGTATGCCGCCTTAATCGCCACGCGTGAAGCGCGCTTGCAAGAATCCGCCTTACTGCGCGTTTTGGGCGCATCACGCAAGCAAGTCACTGTTGCCTTATTAACCGAATTTGCTAGCATTGGCTTAGTGGCGGCATTGGTGGCGATTGTAATGGCAGTCGCACTAAGTGCTTACTTGAGTATTTTTGTGTTGGATATTCCTTACCAATTAAACGCTAGTTTAGCTATTGGGGTTTTTGTATTAACCACACTTCTTATCCCGCTGGCCGCGTGGTCCGTGATTCGTGGCTATTTAAATGTGCCGCCAAAGCAGCTTTTAAACAGCATTTAGCTGGTTGTATACAACCTGTTTGGTGGTTGTATACAACCATATTTTGCGCTTATAATTCATTGATAAGGTATGTTGTTTTAATGAGTGATTGATTTCATTCAATATTTTTTAACCGCTAATGGTGGAATATATTTTGCATACATTTCAACAGATGTACAAAATTATTCCTAGGAAAGAAATATGAAACAATCGCTGCAACCAAAATATATTTTATTGGCCGTAATTGCTGCTTACGCCGCGCCACAAGTCGCATATTCAGCCGATGCAACTGCCACTACCGAAAAAATCGAAGTGATTAGCACAACGCCATTGCAAGGCATTGGTTTGCCTTTAGAGCAAATTCCGGCCAACGTGCAATCGGTTAAAGGTGAGCAATTAAAAGAGCAAAAAAGCTTAAGCATTGCGGATTATATTAATCAAAATTTAACGGGTGTTAGCGTAAACGATACGCAAAACAACCCTTACCAGCCTGATGTGAGCTTTCATGGCTATTCTGCTTCGCCATTGCTAGGCACGCCCCAAGGATTATCGGTTTTTGTGGATGGCGTTCGCGTCAACGAGCCGTTTGGTGACGTGGTGAATTGGGATTTAATCTCAACCAACTCAATCAATAGCATCAATCTAATTCCGGGTTCTAATCCTTTGTTCGGCTTAAACACATTAGGTGGCGCGTTATCTGTGCAAACTAAAAGCGGCCGCACTAATCCAGGTGGCGCGGTTGAAGCTTATATGGGCTCTTGGGGCCGTAAAGCGGGCTCTGCCGAATTTGGCGGCGTAACAAGTGATGGCGCGATTGATTACTTTATCTCGGCTAATGTATTCTCAGAAGACGGCTGGCGTGATTTTTCACCCACAGATGTAGGCCAAGTGTTTGGTAAAGTGGGTTGGCAAAATGAAAGCACCTCGCTAAATTTAAGCTACACAGGTGCTGATAATAAATTGATTGGCAACGGTTTAGCGCCAGACGACTTTTTGCGTCAACAAGGCCGCGATTCTATTTTAACTAGACCCGATTTAACTGAAAATAAGCTCTCCTTTTTTAACCTAAATTGGAGTCACTTTTTTAATGACGAAACACAATTAAGTGGTAATGCCTATTACAGAAAAGCCAAAACAAGAACCTTAAACGGTGATGGAAATGATGATTTTGATGAGGAGATTGGCGATAATCCTGCAAACGGCGGTAATGGTGATGAAATTTTAGACCCAGCAGAATTAGCGTTTCAAGTAAGTGAATGCGCGGCTGATAGTGATGCAGATGAAAACTGTACAGGTGCATTAAACCGTACCAGCTCAAAACGTACTGGCTATGGCTTTAACTCGCAAGTGACTTTTGGCCAAGATTTAGCCGGCAAGAAAAACCAATTTATCACGGGTTTTGGCTACGATTACGGTAGAACCAACTTTAAACAAAGCACCGAATACGGCTTAATTAATGCCACACGTGGCGTGGATGCGTTAGGGTTCTTCAGTGACGAAGCGCCTGTTAACTTAAAAGGCGTCAGCAAAACTTGGAGTTTATTTGCTACCGATACCTTGTCATTAAACCCATTGTGGCACTTAACCATGTCTGCACGTTACAACCATACCAAGGTAGAAAACGATGACAGGCTTAATCCAATTCCAAACCCGATTGAAGCGCTTAATACCTCATTAACCAGTGAGCAAAGCTATAACCGAATTAACCCAGCAGTGGGCATTAATTACACGCCAAGCAAAGATTTAACCGCCTACGTCAGCTATAACGAAGGCAGCCGCGCGCCAACAGCCATTGAATTAGGTTGTGCAAACCCTGCACAACCATGCCGTTTGCCAAATGCGTTTGCGGGTGATCCACCGCTAGATCAAGTGGTAGCTAAAACGTTTGAAGCGGGTTTAAGAGGCAAATTTAATGAAAATATAGCTTGGTCGCTTGCGGCTTATCGCGCGCAAAACTTTGACGATATTCAATTTATCTCATCATCAACCACTGGCGCTGGCTTCTTTGATAACGTAGGCAAAACCAGACGCCAAGGTATTGATGCAGCATTAAATGGTCGTTTTGATAAATTAACTTGGGCGCTAGGTTACAGCTACATTAAAGCCACTTATCAATCCGAATTTGAGATTGTGAGTGAGTTAAACGAAACCGTAGCCGGTAGCGAAGTGCAGCAAGTGGGCAAGGGTGACAATATTCCGGGCATTCCACAACACCAATTGAAATTGCGTGCGGCTTACGATGTAACGCCTTTATGGAATGTTGGTACCAACATTTTTGCCTTCTCTGATCAATATGCGCGCGGCAACGAAAACAATCAGTACGATGGTGATGGTGCCAAAATTAGTGGCTATTTGGTGATGAACTTAGACACACGTTACCACTTTGGTAATAGTGGCTGGCAGTTTTTTGCTAAAGTAAATAACGTGTTTGATCGCGAATATAACAATGGCGGTTTATTGGGTGAGCATCGTTTTGATGCCAGCACAGGCGCATTTACTGGCAACGAAGTAACGCCAGCATTTTACGCCCCTGGCGCGCCGCGTGCAGGCTGGTTTGGTTTCCGCTACGAGTTTGGCGGCAAAAAAGCCGTGGCTGCTTTAGATAATGATTAATGCGTAATTAAGGACAACATTGCTCGCACAACAAACTCATTTAGAAAGCTTTAATTCTAAAAATTTAGAGCTAAAACCTAAGCAGCATTTCACTCAACCTAAAAAAGTGTTGATTGTGGAAGATGAAGTGCTCTTTGCACGCGCGGTTCAAAAGCGTTTGCAAAAAGCCGGTTTTGAGTGTGAGCATGTTGAAAATTTAGCCGACGCACGCGCAATACATAAACAGTTTAGCCCCGATTTAGTGTTGCTGGATATGCGCCTGCCAGACGGCAACGGGTTAGATTTAATTGCCGAATTTGTGGCAAAAAACATTGTAACTATTGTGATGACGGCTTATGGCGAAGTGAGCGACGCTGTTACTGCCATGAAAATGGGTGCAAACGATTATTTAAAAAAGCCCATCGATTTAGAAGAGCTATTATTAATCGTTGAAAAAAATCAAAAAACGGCCACATTACAAAATAGCTTGGAATATTCGCGGCAGCGCAATGTGCATTCTAGTGATGGCATTACCCTAATTGGCGATAGCCCTGCCACGCAAAGTATTCATATGCAAATTGCGCGCATTGCGCAGTTGGGCCACATTAGCGACGCGATTGCGCCGACTGTATTAATTACCGGCGAAACAGGCACGGGTAAAGATGTAGCCGCACGTTTATTGCACGCATCAGGTGCCAATGCTGATAAGCCTTTTGTGCATGTCGATTGCGCATCACTACCAAACGAGTTGATTGAAAGTGAATTATTTGGCCATGAAAAGGGCGCTTTTACCAATGCAATCACATCACGTCCGGGTTTGATTGAAGCGGCGGAAGACGGCACTTTATTTTTGGATGAAATTGGCGAATTGCCATTAACGCTGCAAGCAAAACTGCTGAGCGTGTTAGAGCGCAGACGTGTGCGGCGCTTAGGCTCAATCAAAGAGCGTATTGTGCCGGCGCGCATTATTGCGGCCACTAATCGCAATTTGCACGAAATGTCGCAACAAGGGCGATTCCGCTCCGATTTGTATTATCGCTTAAATGTAATGACCATTTCATTAGCGCCTTTGCGTGAACGCGGCCACGATATATTGCAATTGGCTAAACATTTTATGCAACTCACCGAAAAGCGCTATGGTTTAAGCAAGCATGTGTTCAGTCAATCAGCGATTGAAGCCATGCAACATTATAATTGGCCGGGCAATGTACGCGAATTGCGCCATCAGATTAGCCGTGCCGTACTGTTAAGTAGTCAATCGCAAATCACCGCAACGGACTTGAATTTGGTTGATAGCAAAAACGTAGACCATAAAAATAAAGCCACTAATGAAAATAATCAGCAAACCCAATTAACCTTGGATGCCGCTGAAAAAAGCATGTTACTTAACGCGCTGGAATCAACGCATAACAATGTGTCAGAAGCCGCACGCAAGCTGGGCATTACCCGCATGACTATGCGCTATCGCATGGATAAACACGGCATTAGCTTTTAACTAACTTTCGGTTTAAATCGCACTTTAGTGCGGCAAAGTGCATATCCCTAAATATCATTTTGAAGGCTAGCTGATTCGCCTCATGGTATTATGCCCACTTATAAAATAAACAATTATTTGAATTTTACGTGGGCATTATCTTATGAAATTAGGCACCCCTTTAACCGCTTCTGCAACAAAAGTCATGCTGCTTGGCAGTGGCGAGCTTGGTAAAGAAGTCATCATCGCGCTACAGCGTTTTGGCGTAGAAGTGATTGCAGTAGACCGTTATGCCAATGCGCCAGGCCATCAAGTTGCCCATCGCGCGTACACCATTGATATGACCGATGCGGCAGCACTTAAGGCCTTAGTTGAGAAGGAAAAGCCGCATTTTATTGTGCCCGAGATTGAAGCGCTGAATACAGATGCCTTGGCCGATATTGAAAATAGCGGCACAGCCACTGTGATTCCAACAGTTAGAGCAGTGCAGTTAACCATGAATCGCGAAGGTATTCGCCGACTAGCCGCTGAAGAGCTTAAATTACCTGTTTCACCTTATGCGTTTGCGCGAAGTGAAGCCGAATTACAAGCCGCCATTGATAGCCATATTGGCTACCCCTGTTTTATCAAGCCAACCATGTCATCTTCTGGCAAAGGTCAATCGCGTATTACCCAAGCCAGCGAAGTTAAAACGGCTTGGGATTACGCCGCTACAGGCGGACGCGTTAATCAAGGCGTGGTGATTGTTGAAGGCCAAATTGATTTTGACTACGAAATTACATTATTAACAGTACGCGCAAAAAACGCACAAGGTGAAACACAAACTTATTTTTGTGAACCAATCGGCCATGTGCAAAAAAATGGTGATTACGTTGAAAGCTGGCAGCCGCAAGCCATGACCGCTAATGCACTAAAAGCATCTCAGCATATTGCTAAAACCATTACCGATAGCCTTGGCGGCTTTGGTTTATTTGGCGTTGAGCTATTTGTTAAAAATGATGAAGTATGGTTTAGTGAAGTAAGCCCACGTCCGCATGACACAGGTATGGTAACCATGTGTAGCCAGCGTTTAAGCGAATTTGAACTACATGCGCGTGCTATTTTAGGTTTGCCAGTGGATGTAAGCATGACGCAAACCGGCGCAAGCTCGGTTATTTATGGCGGTGTAGAAAGTCAAAATTTAAGCTATGAAGGCCTAGAAGCCGCTTTAAATGTGCCTAATAGTGATGTTCGATTATTTGGCAAACCAGAATCATTTGCGCGTCGCCGCATGGGCGTTGCACTGGCAACAGGTAAAGATACCGATGAAGCTAGAAGCCGCGCAAAATTGGCGGCTAGTTTGGTTAAGCCAGCTGAGTTTTGATAATGTATGCTTAATAAAATAGAAGAAGCAGGCAGTAGCAAATCCACGTTTTACAGCTTATTAGGTGGTGAGCAAGGCGGCACTGCCGCTATTCGTGCGTTAGTAGAAACCTTCTACGACATTATGGATACCGATAAAAAAGCGGCACCAATCCGCGCCATGCATCCTGCCGATTTAACCGCATCGCGCGAAAAGCTATTTATGTTTTTAACGGGATGGACCGGTGGCCCACAGTTGTATATTGAGCGCTATGGACACCCTTTTTTGCGTCAAAAACACATGCCTTTTAGCATAGATGAAAGCGCACGCGACCAGTGGATGTATTGCATGATTAGTGCCATGCATCAATTAAAAATGGATGAAAAGCTGATGCAGGCGCTATCTACTCAACTATACGGCGTAGCCGATTTTATGCGCAATCAATAAATGTAATATCGGCCAAAACCACTACCAAATAGTAGTAAAAAAACAGCAAAAACAGTCACGCTCTACGTAAAACAGCCACACAATGCTATAGTGAAAAAACAATAGATATCGTAAGGGGTTTTGCTTGTATAAAAGCAGATTGTTACGAACAATTTCTGGTCAGATTTGCATCCATTTTGCGATGCTATTCACACTATTTGCAACATCTGCAAAAGCAATGCCAATGGATTTTTATGGCAAAGATTTTCTTGTACAACACCCGCTTATCTATTCCTTTTTACACCCACACATTGAGCTAAGCTTACGCTGGGTAATCACCTATAAATTTGAATTTGCGCTAGCCATTTTTG
Organism: Methylotenera sp.; assembly: GCA_046598525.1. Classification (GTDB taxonomy): domain Bacteria; phylum Pseudomonadota; class Gammaproteobacteria; order Burkholderiales; family Methylophilaceae; genus Methylotenera_A. The sequence goes on from JBKJIJ010000006.1 coordinate 66,592, forward strand.
TGGTGCTGGCGATTATTTTGATTAATTTGCTCTACGTTGATTGGCAAATTAGAAAAATGGTCACACAGCGCTTTTTAATGCCTACCGTTTTAACTGCCACAAGCCCCTCGCGCATTGAATTCCCTACCCAAAAAGTGTTCATTATTGGCCTACTATTCATAATCTGTCTGACATTGTTTTATGCGCACATGCTGTTTACCTACCAATTTTATGCCGACCAGCGTTATGTGCAAATGCTTAGTGCGGTATTTTTTGTTTTTGTGTTGTATGGCGGTTATTTATTTGGCAATTTAAAGCGCAGCAAGCAGCTAGAAAAGTTAATCAATAAACTGCATCTGCAAAATATTGATAAAAAAATTGCACAAGAAAAACTGCAAAAAAGTGAACAGCGTTTGCAAAAGCAAAATGCTAGCTTGGCGCATCTAGCAACCATGCAATTAGCCAGTAAGCAAGATCCAGAAGCTGTTTTTAAAGAAATTGCGCAGGTATCGGCTAATGCTTTGGATGTTGAGCGCGTAAGTGTATGGCGCTTTGACGATGATTTTATGCAGCTGGAATGCATAGGTTTATACATTAAATCCAAGGATTTACACACGGTATCAAAACCTTTGCTTGTGGCTGATTTACCTATGTATTTTCAAGCACTTAAGCAAAGTCGCGTGATTTCAATTAATGATGTACATCATCATCCCGCCACAGCTGAGTTTACCAAAGATTATTTGCAGGATAGCGGTATAGGCGCCATGCTAGATGGCACGATTTGGCTAAATAATCAGGTGATTGGCGTGATTTGCCATGAACATATTGGCGGACCGCGAGAGTGGACATTAGATGAGCAAAACTTTGTTGGCTCGATTACCGATTTGGCTAGATTAACCTTAGAAGCACACAAACGGCAAGAGGTAGAAGATAGCTTATCGCATCAGCAAAAATACCTTGAAACCATGGTGCAAAAGCGTACCGCGTCTATTGAAAACAACGCCAAGTTGTTTCGATTTTTGGTTGAGCGGGCGCCAGTGACCATTTTATACATGAACATTGCCAATGAAATTATTGAAATGAATCCAGAAGCGGAGCGACTTTCTGGCTATAGCCGCGAGTTTGCTATTGGAAAATCCTATAACGAATTATTTGGTACAGAGCAAAATAAGCAACAACTATCGCATATTAATCAGCAAGTGGCGTATGGGCGTAAGATACAAGGTGAAGAAATTACCACGCGTTGTGCCGATGGCGGAACGCTTGATTTGGCGGTGTCGCGCAGCATGGAATTGGACGATGACAATAATCCGGTGATTATTTCGATTGGCCAAGACATGAGTAAACAAAAGGCCTTAGAAGCCAACGCCAAAAAATTACTCGAAAGCGAAAAGCGTTACAGCTACGTGGTAGAACATGCGCCTATTCCTATTTTAATTATTGATAAAGTAGGTAATGTGGTGGATGCTAATCCAGAGGCTTTATCGGCGGCGGGCTATAGCCGAGATCAGCTGATAGGCCAAAGTTTTATTCAATTAATCGTGGCTAAAGAATCGCGCAAAAAAGCCATCGCCGCCGCTGGGCGCGCCATGAATGGTCAAGATTTTCGCGCCATTGAGTTGATGTTGCAAAATGCATCGGGTGAGAAATACGTGTATCAATGCTCAATGGGTGCGGTTGCGCAAAGTACCAGTAACGAAGGGCAAATTGTGGCGATTGCGTTGGATATTTCGCGCCAAAAAGCGCTGCAAGAATCGCTGATAACGGCGCGCGAAGCGGCTGAATCGGCGGATCGAATTAAATCGATGTTTGTGGCTTCTATGTCGCATGAGCTACGCACGCCACTCAATTCGATTATTGGCTTTTTAGGGGTTGTGCTGCAAAGCATGTCTGGCGAGCTCAATTTTAAACAAAAAGATCAATTGGGCCGCGCCTACCATTCGGCCAAACATTTGTTATCGCTGATTTCTGACGTGATTGATATTTCTAAGATTGAAGCGGGTTTTTTAGAAGTTCACATTGAAAAATTTGAATTAGCACCGCTTTTGGCGGATATTGGGCATGCTGTTGCGCATATTTTAGAAGAAAGACATTTAGAAATTAGTATCGATTGCCCAAATCACGTAAAGCTTGAAACCGATCGTAAACGCTTGTTTCAGGTGATTTTGAATGTGGTGAGTAATGCGGTTAAATACACGCCAGAAGGCAAGGTTGAGATTCATGCTAGCGTTGATAAAAATTGGCTTAGTATCGCGGTAAGTGACACTGGTATTGGTATTAGTGAGGTAGATTTAGCCAAGCTATTTCAACCGTTTGAGCGAATTGATTCACCACTCAAAATTAAAACATTAGGCACCGGCTTGGGCTTGTATTTAACGCGAAAAATATTATCCCAGCTGCTTTCTGGCCGTATTGAAGTGCAAAGTGAGCTGGAAAAAGGCAGTACTTTTACCATTAAATTACCCATCAAAATTACCAATCTAGCACTTGAGCCCAGCATTTCTATTTTAGATGAGCCAGCAACAACAAGAATCAAATCCGATAAATCGAATCTATCATTAATAAACTCAGGAAAGGCATTGCCATGACTGTTGCGTTGATTATTGAAGATAACGAAAATAATTTGGAATTGATCCGATTTATTTTAGAGCAAGCCAATTACAAGATTCGCTACGCCATGACTGGACTAGACGGTGTGAGGCAAGCGCTGACAATTCCGCCAGACTTTATAATTTTAGATATACAATTACCAGATATTAATGGCCTAGAAGTATTAAAACGCATCAGGGCGCATCCAGTTGGGCGAGATATACCAATTATCGCCATGACTTCATATGCCATGTCTGGTGACCGCGAAAGGTTGCTGATGGCGGGATGCACCAGTTATATCGAAAAACCGATAGACCCTATGCTGGTGATTCAACAAATAGAACAAGCAATTAATAAATAAAAAAATAATAAGGTGAGGTGATGCGTGAATATTTTAATCGCGGAAGATGACGAAAACTCTAGGCAATTGCTAGAGACAGTGTTGACAGCAAAAGGCTATACAGTTGCCAGTTTTGATAACGGTTTAAAAGCCTTGTCTTTTCTGCAGATTGAGCCTGTGGATTTGATTATTTCAGATATTTTAATGCCTGAAATGGATGGCTACGGCTTGTGCCGTGCGGTTAAGCAAAATCAAAGTTTGCAACATATTCCCATTCTTTTTTACACCGCCACTTACACGTCCGATCAAGATAAACGCTTTGCTTTATCACTTGGCGCCACCAAGTTTTTAATTAAGCCCATGTTAATGCCAGAGTTATTGGATATTGTGGCCGCCGTTTTAAATTCAAATAAACCTGCTGATTTGCCTAAAAGCCGCGGCTTATATCGCGGTAGCCCGCTTAAATTAGATAAGCAGCATGCTGACCGTATACGCACTAAATTAGATAAAAAAATCATTGAGTTAAGTGAAGAAAAAGAAAAGCTCATTGAAAGTGAAGCGCGTTTTAGAGATTTTGCAGAAGCCTCAGCCGATTGGTTTTGGGAATCGGATGAGCACTTAAAGATATTCGCCTTAACAGGTGGGCCTACCGGTTTAAGCTTTTTTAGCCTAACTGATTTGGCAGAAGCATGCCATAGCCACAGCTCAAACGAAATGCTTAAAACCTTGCAAGCCCATAAACGCTTTGCCGAATATGTGGTGCATTTCACCGATGAAACCGGCAAGTTAGTTTATTTGCGTGTTTCGGGCAAGCCAGTGTTTGCCAATAACGGCAATTTTACAGGTTACCGCGGTGTTGGCCGCGATGTTAGCGAAACCATTGCCCTAAACCGTAAAGTGGAATTTTTAGCTTCGCATGATGAATTAACTGGCTTGCCTAATCGCAGTATGTTTAGGCAACGTTTAGATCATTCTGTCGCCAAAGCGGCGCGCGAAGGCAATCAAGTTTTATTATTATTTTTTGATTTAGACCATTTTAAAATGGTTAACGATACACTTGGGCACGAATCTGGCGACCAATTGTTAATAATGGCCACCAAGCGCATTACCGAGCGTGTACGCGCAACCGATGTATTGTGCAGGCTTGGCGGCGATGAGTTTGTGATGATTATGGAAGGCGCATCGCCACAAGATGGTCATCGATTAGTGCGCGACGTTATTGCGGCTTTTGCGGTACCGTTTGAAATTGATGCGCAGCGCGTGTATTGCACGGTGAGTATTGGCGTGAGCGTTTACCCAGATGACACAATGGATACGCAAACTTTGTTGGTGTATGCCGATTTGGCCATGTATCGTGCCAAGCAAAACGGGCGAAATGATTTTGAATTTTATACCACCAATTTAAATTTTATTGCGCATCAATGGTTAGAAATGGAACACGGCATTCGCCACGCGCTTAAAGATAATCAGCTATTTATTGTGTATCAGCCACAATTAGAAAATTCCGAAAATAGCCTTGTTGGCATTGAAGCGCTGATTCGCTGGCGTCATCCAGAACGTGGCTTGATTCCGCCGCTAGAATTTATCAAAATTGCTGAGCAATCATCCTTGATTAATCAAATTGGTGAGTGGGTGCTAGAAGCCACTTGCAAGCAAATTCGCGCTTGGAAAAATAAAAAATATGACGTGCCACGCGTATCTGTGAATATTTCAGCCAGGCATTTACGTTCAGAAACCTTGATTAAAACGCTGACTAATATTCCGGCTAAATATGATGTTTCGCCCAGTACGCTGTGCATTGAAATTACCGAATATGCGCTTTTAGAAGAAGCCGATGTAGTAAAAAGGAATATGCGCCTAATTAAAGAGGCTGGGTTTAGTATTTCGCTAGATGACTTTGGTATGGGGCATTCATCATTGCTTTATCTAAAACGCTGGGCGGTAGATGAAGTTAAAATTGATCGTTCATTTGTAGATGGCTTGGTCTACAGCGAAGAAGATCGCGTGATTGTTAAAGCGATTGTGGCCTTGGGTGACGCGCTAGGCTTAAGTTTAGTAGGCGAAGGTGTAGAAAATCAGCAACAAGCCGATATTTTATCGGCAAGTGGCTGTAAAAATGTACAAGGCTTTTTTTATTCGCCACCTTTAGACGTTAAAGAAATGGAAACGTGGCTTAAAAAGGCGTAATGGCGCTTTTTAAGCCAGTTTTACTTTAACTACTTTTTTTGCTGGTTAGTTGGTGATTCTATTTGGCGCGTAAACCACCTAATAAAGCGGCTACTGGTGCTTTATTAGAAGATGACGAATTGTATTGTGGTTTTGCCACCACAACAGAAGGCTCATACGGCTTATCAAACCAAGGGTCGCGTGATGGTTTACGCACATATTGACGTGATTTTGCCGCTTGCCTGTTAGAGCTTAAAGATTCATTGGCAGTTTGGCTGCTGGCTTCTTCAGTGTGCGCCGATTTAGTCACTTTTTTAGCGGTATGTTTAATCTCAATTGTTTCGCGTGTAATGCTGCGTTTAATCAATTTTTCAATTTCGGCTAAATACTTTTCTTCTTCTTCGCACACTAATGAAATAGCAACACCGCTTGCGCCCGCGCGGCCTGTACGGCCAATGCGATGCACATAATCTTCTGGTGCGCTTGGAATTTCATAGTTAATTACCATCGGTAAATCAGTAATATCCAAACCACGTGCCGCCACATCAGTTGCCACTAAAGCGGTAATTTTGCCAGCTTTAAAGGCATCTAATGCATCAATACGCTCTTTTTGGCTTTTATCGCCATGAATCGCGTCTGCTGAAATGCCTTCTTTTTGTAAAGCGCGGCTTAATTTGCTGGCAGTGATTTTTGTTTTAGTAAAAATAATCACTTGCTGGCTGTCAGATTCGCTTAGCAATTGCGTTAACAAAGCTTGTTTACTGCTTTGCGCCACCAAATACACTTTTTGCGTTACATTGTCGTTGGTAGCGTTACTGCGTGCTACTTCGATTAATGTTGGATTCGTTAAAAAATCATCGGCTAACTTTTTGATTTCATTTGAAAATGTAGCTGAGAACATTAAATTTTGGCGCTGTTTTGGCAATAAAGCCAAAATGCGTTTCAAATCAGGCATAAAGCCCATATCCAACATTCTGTCGGCTTCATCTAATACCAAAATTTGCACTTGCGATAAATTAAGCGTTTTTTGCTCAACATGATCAAGCAAGCGACCTGGCGTTGCCACCAAAATTTCGATACCGGTTTTTAAATGCGGTGTTTGCGTTTTAATATCCACGCCGCCAAATACCACCAAGCTTTTTAAAGGCGTATGTTTGGCATAAACCTTAATGCTTTCTTCTACCTGAATCGCTAATTCGCGCGTTGGTGTAAGCACCAATGCACGTATCGGGTGTTTTGCTGGTGAAGTACTGCTGCTTGCAAAGGGTAATAGTTTTTGTAAAATCGGCAACGCAAAAGCGGCCGTTTTGCCAGTGCCTGTTTGAGCGCCAGCCATTAAATCCAAGCCTTGCAAAGCCAATGGAATGGCCTTGGCTTGAATAGGTGTTGGCGTTGTGTAACCAGTCTCTTGCACCGCTTTTAACAGCGGTGCAGCTAGACCTAATGCGTCAAACATAACGAGATCAGTCGTTGTTGTATCCATTTAAACGCTATTCTTAAACAAAGCTACGTGGACGACGTGGTGCACCATCTCCGCCGTTCGTACGCGCAGGGCGGTCGCCTGTTGGACGAGGACGTGGATTGCCAAACTTTTCGCCTGTGTTGCTTCCGCTGTTATTTGATCTAGGCGCTGCGCTACGTGGTGCATCACCGCGTGGAGCAGAACGTGAACCTTCGTTACGGCCTGAATCACCACGGTTTGGCCTGTCACCAAAACTGCCTTCAGGTTTACGTGCAAATGGTCTGCTTTCAGTTGATCTTGGAGCACTGCTTCTAGGTGCGCTTGTTCTATCGCCTGATTTGCCGCCAAAGCCTTTGCTTAATTCGCGTGCAAATTGCATATCGGTATCTTTAGTGTAGCTACGGCTGTTTCCATCAACTTCACGTGAAGGCGCTGCGCGGTTTTCATTAGCAAAACGGTCCGCATTACGCGCTGGACGCTCTGAATTTGAAAACGCTGGTTTATCACCAAAAGCAGGGCGGTCGCCGAAAGCAGGGCGATCACCAAATGAACGAGCAGGGCGTGCGCTATCATTTGTACGCTCTTTATTGCGGTCGTTAAAACCACCAGAACGTGGGCCGTAGCTTTTTTCAATTGCTGGTTTTTCGCCCATTACGCGGTCACCAAATGTGCCACGGTTATTGTCGCGTGATTGATAGCCAGCACGGTCACCTGGTTTATGTGCAGAGCGCTCATTACGGCCTGCGCCATAACCACCACGCTCATTACTGCCACCACGTCTACCATTAGAAGGACCATCTGTTTTCATGGCGCGTTTTGGCTCAAAGCCTTCAATAACGGCTGCATCTAATTTTTGACCAGTATATTGCTCAATTTTGCGCAATAAATGGCGATCCATATTTGATGCGAATGAAATCGCGATACCTTTATTATTAGCGCGACCAGTACGACCGATACGGTGTACATAATCTTCAGCAAATTTTGGCAAATCGTAGTTGATTACGTGTGAAATACCTTGCACGTCGATACCACGAGCGGCAACATCGGTTGCAACCAATACTTTTACATCACCTTGACGCAATTTAGTTAGCGTACGGTTACGCGCGCCTTGTGTCATATCGCCATGCAAAGCAGCTGTTTTATGGCCAGCAGCATATAAATCTTCTGCCAACACATCAGCATGACGCTTAGTGCTAGTGAAAATAATTGCTTGGTTCATGTCTGGTGCAATCAACAAATGCTCAAGCAATTTGTTTTTGTGTGTCATGTCATCTACAAAGTGCAAACGTTGCTCAATATTGGCATGTTTTTCTTTTTGGCCAGCCACTTGTAGCGTGATTGGGTTATTTAAGAATTGTTTGCCGATGTGCATGATGCCATCTAAAGTGGCTGAGAATAATAGTGTTTGGCGCTCTTTAGGCAAGGCCTCACAGATACGTTCTACATCTGGCATAAAGCCCATGTCTAGCATACGGTCGGCTTCATCTAATACCAACATTTGCAAGCGGCTTAAATCAATGCGGCCGCGTTCCATATGGTCAATAAAGCGGCCAGGTGTGGCCACTAAAATATCTAATGGTTGTGATAATAATTTGTTTTGCAACGGGTAAGGCATACCACCAACAATACTGACAGTACGGGCACGGATATATTTACCGTATTTACGCGCTGCTTCGTTTACTTGAGCGGCTAATTCGCGGGTTGGTGTTAATACTAAAATGCGTGGACCACGGCTGTTAAGCGCATGTGGTGTGGCTAATAAGTTTAAAGCGGGCAATGTAAATGCCGCTGTTTTACCTGTACCTGTTTGTGCAGAAGCCATGATATCGCGGCCTTGTAAGGCTGGCGGAATAGCTTGTGCTTGTACAGCAGTAGGTGTGTCGTAGCCTGCTTCAAGCACGGCACGTAAAATAGTTGGGTGTAAATTTAATGAATCAAAGTTTGATTTTACTAATGTTTCAGATGTTTCTAAAGACAAAATAATGTCCCTTTCGAATAAGTACAAAAAGGGCGCAAGCAATCACATCAATGCCGAAGCTATTTAAAACAGCTGTTCAACACAAAACGCGTAAAGCATATATATCTATTTAATAAGAATGCTTTTTACCAGCGCACGGGCATAGCCGCTAACCAGTAAAAGATAGATTGTTTGTAAATTAAATTTACGAATCTATATGATAGTCGCTTCAACAAATCAATGAGCAACAAATGGGTCAGGGCAATGGATTAAAACTAAGAATTTCTAAACTTTTATTACCAACTTAGCTTTAAGTTGTGCGCATTATAAGCATTTATATTACTTTGTCAAAGCTTTATTGCTTATATATAGTCAGATTGTCATCTTTTTTGTGGTAAAATCGCGCCCTTTCAAACCTACGGCAGTTAATAATGAGCACTCCTCGCAATTTGCGCAACGTCGCAATTATCGCCCACGTTGACCATGGTAAAACCACCATGGTTGATAAACTTTTACAACAAGCTGGCACGTTTGCTTCGCATCATGCCGTAGTAGAGCGCGTGATGGACAGCAACGATCTTGAAAAAGAACGTGGCATTACCATTTTGGCTAAAAATACCGCGCTAATTTACGAAGGCACACACATTAATATTGTGGATACACCTGGCCATGCGGACTTTGGCGGTGAAGTAGAGCGCGTATTAGGTATGGTGGACGGCGTTGTATTGCTAGTGGATGCCGTTGAAGGCCCAATGCCGCAAACGCGTTTTGTGACTAAAAAAGCACTGGCACTTGGTTTAAAACCAATTGTGGTGATTAATAAAGTGGATCGCCCGGGTGCACGTACGGATTGGGTGATTAATCAAACCTTTGATTTGTTTGCCAATTTAGGCGCAACCGATGACCAGTTAGATTTTCCAATTGTTTACGCATCAGCCATTAACGGTTATGCCATGTTGGATATGAAAACGACATCTGACAATATGCGTGCATTGTTTGAAACCATTATTAGCCATGTATCGCCACCAGCAGGTGACCCAGCGGCACCATTGCAAATGCAAATTTCAGCACTAGATTACTCTACTTATACTGGCCGTTTAGGCGTTGGCCGTGTAAGTAACGGCAAAATCAAAACAGGTCAAGCTGTGACGATTATGAACGAAGACAAACAAATCGCTACCGGTAAAATTAACCAAGTGCTTGGTTTTAAAGGCCTAGAACGCGTGCCAGTAGAAGAAGCAGAAGCGGGCGATATTGTGATTATTTCTGGTTTAGATGATATTGGTATTGGTTTTACCATTTGTGACCGTGAAAATCCAAAAGGCTTGCCGCATTTAGGCGTAGATGAGCCAACATTGACCATGGACTTTATGGTGAACACATCACCATTAGCCGGTACAGAAGGTAAATTTGTTACCAGCCGCCAAATCCGTGATCGTTTAACTAAAGAATTATTGGTAAACGTAGCCTTGCGTGTAGATGAAACAGAAGATGCCGATATTTTCCGCGTATCTGGCCGTGGCGAGTTGCATTTAACCATTTTGTTGGAAACAATGCGCCGTGAAGGCTTTGAAATGGCTGTTGGTAAACCAAAAGTTGTTTTCCGTGAAGTAAATGGCGAAAAATGTGAGCCGTATGAAATTCTAACGGTCGATTTAGAAGATGAGCATCAAGGTGCTGCGATGGAAGAATTAGGTCGTCGCCGTGGTGAAATGCAAAATATGGAATCAGACGGCAATGGCCGCACACGTTTAGAATATAAAATTCCAGCACGTGGCTTAATTGGTTTTCAAGGTGAATTTTTAACCATGACGCGCGGTACAGGCTTAATGGCACATATTTTTGATGAATATGCACCCGTAAAACCAGACATGCCAGGCCGTCGTAATGGCGTGCTAATTTCTGCTGAACATGGTGAAGCCGTTGCTTACGCGCTGTGGAAGTTGCAAGATCGCGGCAAAATGTTCGCGGTTCCAGGTGACAAATTGTACGAAGGCATGGTAATTGGTATTCATAGTCGCGATAACGATTTGATTGTGAACCCAATTAAAGGTAAACAATTAACCAACGTGCGTTCATCAGGCACCGATGAAGCCGTGCGCTTGATTACGCCAATTTCATTAACATTAGAGTCAGCCGTTGAGTTTATTGATGATGATGAATTGGTTGAAATTACCCCAAAAACCATTCGTATCCGTAAACGTTACTTGCTAGAGCATGAGCGTAAACGTTCGATGAAAGACTAGTAGTATTAGTAATAAAAAAGCCAGCGTAAGCTGGCTTTTTTATTGAATTCAATTAATTGATAATCTAATTTATTGAAATTGAGTTGCTTGAGAATCGATTAACTAAACACCCTGACTAGCCAAGTAATCCTCATAATTACCCGTAAAGTCCACAATACCATCGGCTTTAATTTCTAAAATTCGTGTGGCGATTGAGCTGACAAATTCGCGGTCATGGCTGACAAAGAAAAGAGTACCTTTGTATTTATCTAGCGCGGTATTTAGCGCTTCAATCGATTCCATATCCATATGGTTGGTTGGTTCATCCATCAATAGTACATTGGTTTTGGCTAGCATTAATTTGCCATAAAGCATGCGGCCTTTTTCGCCGCCTGATAGCACTTTGACGGATTTTTTGGTATCTTCACCGCCGAATAATAAGCGACCCAACATGCTACGCACGGCTTGGTCGTCATCACCAGCTTGTCTTTGCAATGTCATCCACTCAAACAAGTCTTCGCCTTGTTCAAATTCGTATTCGTGATCTTGCGCAAAGTAGCCAATGGTGGCCTTGTCCGTCCATTTCACTTCGCCATGTTTTGGTTGTAAATCGCGCGCTAGGCAGCGTAAAAACGTGGTTTTACCAATGCCGTTTTCACCAATAATCGCTACTTTTTCGCCTGCTTCAAATATCAACTCCACGTCATTAAATAAAATTTTATCAAAGCCGTGACTGAGTTTTTTAAGCTCTACCGCGTTGCGGTGCAGTTTTTCGCGCTCATCGTATTCAAAACGAATAAAGGGATATTGACGGCTTGAAGGTTTAAATACTTCAATTTTAATTTTATCAATTTGTTTAGCACGGCTAGTTGCTTGCTTGGCTTTTGACGCATTAGCAGAGAAGCGGCGTACAAAGTCTTGCAAATCGGCCACTTGCTGCTTGGCTTTGGCATTGTCTTTGGCTTGCTGGTTACGCGCGGCAATACTGGCTTCCATGTAGTCATCATAGTTGCCAGTGTAAATGGTCAACTTGCCATAATCCATATCGCAAGTATGCGTACAAACCTGGTTTAAAAAGTGGCGGTCATGCGAGATAATCACCATGGTGCAATCGCGATTATTCAGCACGTCTTCTAGCCAGCGAATGGTATTAATATCCAAGTTGTTGGTCGGCTCATCTAGCAACAATACGTCAGGGTTGGCGAACAAGGCTTGCACCAGCAATACACGCAGCTTCCAACCGGGCGCTACGGCGCTCATTGGGCCTGTGTGTTGCTCAATAGGAATACCCACGCCTAATAGCAATTCACCCGCGCGTGCTTCAGCAGTATAGCCATCAAATTCGGCAAACTCGCCTTCTAGCTCCGCAGCGCGCATATAGTCGTCTTCTGTGGCTTCTAGGTTGGCGTAAATCGCGTCGCGTTCCTGCATCGCTTTCCACATTTGCTCATGGCCCATCATCACCACATCTAACACACGCTGGTCTTCATAGGCAAACTGGTCTTGGCGCAAAAACGCCATGCGCTCATGGTTATCTAATGCAATATTGCCAGCGGATGGCTCTAAAATGCCCGCCAATATTTTCATATAGGTGGATTTTCCGCAGCCGTTGGCGCCGATTAAACCATAGCGATTGTTATCGCCAAATTTGACAGAAACGTTTTCAAACAATGGCTTGGCGCCAAATTGCATGGTGATATTGTTGCTAATTAACATGTGTTGCCTTAAATAAAATCAAAACTAGCCACAGAGAAAACAGAGAAAAGCTTAAAAACGAAAAACTTAAATACTGAGAAATCAACTGTTTTTGACTTTCTCTGTGCACTCTGTGTCCTCTATGGCTAAACTAAAACATAAATTATCGCTTAAAATTTGTTGTAGATAACGACTTCGCTCATATCCAATTGCCCAGCGCGCGGCATTGCTGGCTTAATCGCCTTGCCTACTGTAATAAACATGGCTGGCGTGTGGTCTGCAGGCAAGTTTAATAAATGACCAACCGCATCAAAATCGAAGCCATCCATAGGGCAGGTGTCGTAACCCATCTCTTTTGCGGCTAGCATAATGGTTTGCGCGGCAATGCCACAACTACGCATGGCTTCATCGCGTTGCGCGCGCTCATTATTTTCGTAATAATGACCAATCGCCGGCACTAAATAATCTTGCACCGGTTGCGGCGCATTGGCCCAATAACGGCTTGGCTGCTTAGCCCACGCTTGTAGATCAGCGGTCAACACAATTAATAATGACGCTTCTTCTACTTGCGCTTGATTCCAGCTTACAGCGCGAATTTGCTGACGCAAAACGGGATCAGTCACTACTACAAAGCGCCAATGCTGAATATTAAAAGCCGTAGGCGACAGCATGGCAAGTGACAATAGTGACTCAATTTCTGCTTGAGTCATTTTATGGTTGATGTCGTAATGTTTAATAGAACGACGGGTTTGTATAGCTTCAATAACGTTCAAAATGCTTAATCCTAAAGTTTAGTTGGCAAAATGTATTGCCGTAATCGTTAATAGTTGATTGCCAGCAGGGCGCAACCAAGTTACTGTTTCATCTAATTTATGCCCAATCAGTGCGCGGCTAAGCGGCGATGTGTAGCTGATTTTATTGGCTTTAATATCAGCCTCATCTTCACCCACAATTGCATAACTGTGGCTATTGCCGTCTTCATCTTCAACCGTCACATTGGCGCCAAACACCACGCTTTGGCTATTCACATCTGGCTGCGTTATTAATGCACTTTCTAATCGCGATGCCACATAACGTAAATCGCGATTCACCATGGCTAATTGCTGTATGGCGGCTTGCTCATCTTTTTTGGCGCTTAAAATTTGCCTTTTTTGCTCTAGTTCAGCCGCTTGTTTTTCTAATTGATGATAACCATTTATTGTGACGTAATTGGCATGCTGACTGATGGGCCGTTCAGGAATATCCGTACCAGCGTGCTCTAAATCATCTTCTTTAACAAATCCGCGGCTCATAAAAGTTTAAGCCAAGCTTAATACGGCTAAGCTTGGCTTGCAGGCTAGAATAGGTTTAAATCGGCGTATCAATAAACTCAATTGCAACATCATTTAAAGCCGCCAAATCGCTTAACTTTTGTTTGGTTTCTTTTGCGCCCACCACTATTAACTTTGCGCCGCTTATTTTTTCTTTATTATTAGTCAGCGCTTTGGCTAATGTTGTGCCGGTTAACGATTCATCTTCGCCAGCCACAATTACAGTAGTGGTTTTTAGGGCAAGGGCGCTAGTAATCGCCACCACTTTGCCATTATTTACACCTTTTTCAACGGCACAATTGGCTAAACGCGGTGCCACAAAACCAGTTGGTGCATCAATAAAAACTAAGGTATTTTTTTCGGCTGGGTGATTGGCATTAACCGCTTCAAAAATCTTTTGTGGCGATTGCTTGTAAGCGTGTTTATCGGTGACACAAGCGCTTAAGCCAAATGCCAGTAAAGCCAACATAAAAATGCTTAATTTCATCGTTTATCCCCTTTGCCCACAAGGCAGAATCATAACATAATGAAAAACGTAAGCTATTGATAAAAATAAAAAAATAGCTTATTCCCACTCAATAGTGGCAGGTGGTTTTCCCGAAATATCGTACACCACACGGTTAATACCGCGCACTTCGTTGATGATTCGATTAGACACTTTACCTAGCAAGGCATAGGGTAATTCTGCCCAATGCGCAGTCATAAAATCGCTGGTTACAACGGCACGTAAGGCAACAACGTAATCGTATGTGCGGCCATCACCCATTACGCCAACCGATTTCACCGGTAAAAATACCGCAAACGCTTGGCTGGTTAGTGCATACCAAGATTTGCCGGTTTTTTCATCAATGGTATTGCGTAATTCTTCAATAAAAATGGCATCGGCGCGGCGTAATAAATCGGCGAATTCGGTTTTTACTTCACCCAAAATACGCACGCCTAAACCTGGCCCAGGGAAAGGGTGGCGATAGACCATATCGTGCGGCAAGCCAAGTGCCACGCCCAATTCTCGCACTTCATCTTTAAATAAATCGCGCAAGGGCTCTAATAATTTTAAGCCTAATTTTTCTGGCAAGCCACCTACATTGTGATGGCTTTTAATGGTTACCGCTTTTTTAGATTTAGCCCCACCAGATTCAATTACATCTGGGTAAATCGTGCCTTGTGCAAGAAAAGTAGCGCCTTTATGGCCGCCAGTGCCAGCTTTTAATTTAGCGGCTTCGGCTTTAAAAACTTCAACAAATTCGCGGCCAATAATTTTGCGTTTAGCTTCTGGCTCGCTAACGCCATTTAAATGACCCATAAACTGTGCAGTGGCATCTACGCGAATCACATTGACGTGCAAACGGCCAGCAAACATGTCCATCACCATATCGCCTTCATTTAAGCGCAACAAGCCGTGGTCTACAAACACACAGGTGAGTTGGTCGCCAATGGCGCGGTGGATTAATGCCGCTGCAACGCTTGAATCAACGCCGCCAGATAAGCCTAAAATCACTTCTTCATCACCCACTAGCGCTTTAATTTTGGCAACCGCTTCAGTAATATAGTCGCCCATAATCCAATCAGGCTTGGCTTGACAAATTTCTAATACAAAGCGTTCCAGCATGGCTTGGCCAAGTTTGGTATGCGTCACTTCAGGGTGAAATTGCACCCCATAAAATTTGCGAACTTCATCGGCAAAGGCGGCGATTGGCGTTGTTTCGTTGCTGGCGATGACTTTAAAGTTGGGCGGTAATTCGGTTACTTTATCGCCATGGCTCATCCACACATCAATCAAGCCGTGGCCTTCAGCGTTGGCTCTATCTTGAATATCTTTAAATAAAGCAGAGTGACCGCGCGCGCGAATTTCAGCATAACCAAATTCACGTTTAGTGCCGGCCTCTACTTTGCCGCCCAATTGCTGCGCCATGGTTTGCATGCCGTAACAAATGCCCAACACAGGCACGCCAAGCTCAAAAACCGCTTGCGGCGCAGAATCTGTTTCATCTTCATACACGCTGGCGTGACTGCCAGAAAGAATAATGCCATCGGCATTAAAGTTGCGTACAAAATCGTCCGTTACATCGCAAGGATGAATTTCGCAATACACATGCGCCTCACGCACGCGGCGCGCGATTAGTTGGGTGACTTGAGAGCCGAAGTCGAGAATAAGGATTTTTGAGTGATTCATTTTTAGCCACAGAGTCCACAGAGAACACAGAGTCAGAGGGGTTGATTTTCTCTGTGTGCTCTGTGCTCTCTGTGGCTAGAATTGAGTTTTGGAAAATTAGCCGATACGATGTTAATCGATTCTGTAATTAGGCGCTTCTTTGGTAATTTGCACATCATGCACATGACTTTCACGCATGCCCGCACCGGTGATTTGTACAAATTCCGCTTTTTCGCGCATTTGCGTAATATCGGCCGCGCCAACATAGCCCATTGATGCGCGTAAGCCGCCCATTAATTGGTGAATTACCGCTAGCACGCTGCCTTTGTAAGGCACGCGGCCCTCAATGCCTTCAGGTACTAATTTATCCGCATTGCCATTATTGTCTTGAAAGTAGCGGTCGCTAGAACCTTTTTGCATCGCGCCAATACTGCCCATGCCGCGGTATGATTTATAGGAACGACCTTGAAACAACTCAACTTCGCCCGGCGCTTCTTCAGTGCCCGCAAACATGCCGCCTAACATCACGCTGTAAGCACCCGCTGCAATGGCTTTAGAAATATCGCCAGAGAAACGAATGCCGCCATCGGCAATAAAAGGTACGCCAGAGCCGCGCAAAGCTAACTCTACATTGCTAATGGCCGAAATTTGCGGTACACCAACGCCAGCAACAATACGCGTTGTGCAAATTGAGCCTGGGCCAATGCCTACTTTTACGCCATCAGCACCTGCATCCACTAGCGCTTTAGCCGCATCTGCCGTGGCGATATTGCCGCCAATTACTTCAATATTAGGATAATTTTTCTTCACCCATCTAACGCGATCTAACACGCCTTGTGAGTGGCCATGTGCCGTATCGACCACAATCACATCCACACCAGCGGCAGCTAATGCGGCTACGCGCTCTTCGGTTTCGGCACCCACACCAACGGCGGCGCCAACACGCAAGCGGCCTTTGCTGTCTTTACAGGCAAATGGATGGTCGTGCGATTTTTGAATGTCTTTAACGGTAATTAAACCTTTAAGAGTATCTACTTCATCAATCACCAACACGCGCTCTAGGCGATGTTGATGCAGCAAACGAATCACTTCATCTTTGCTAGCCCCTTCGCGCACGGTAATTAAACGTGCACGCGGCGTCATAATATTGCTGATGGCTTGGTCTAAATTGGTTTCAAAACGCAAATCACGATTGGTCACAATACCAACGATTTTTGTGCCATCTACCACTGGTAAACCAGAAATTTTATGTTTAAGCGTTAAGGCTAAAACATCACGCACCGTCATGTGTGGTTGAATTGTCACTGGGTCGTTCACCACGCCAGACTCAAAGCGTTTAACGCGTGAAACATGGGCGGCTTGTTCAGCGGCTGTCATGTTTTTGTGAATAATACCCAAACCGCCTTCTTGCGCCAAAGCAATCGCCAGTGGCGCTTCAGTAACTGTATCCATCGCGGCAGAAACCAGCGGGATATTAAGCTTGATATTGCGGGTAAGTTGCGTACTCAGATTAACTTCGCGTGGCATAACCACTGAGTGCGCGGGAACGAGTAAAACATCATCAAAAGTAAGAGCTTGTTGCAGCAAACGCATGAGTATTCCTTATTTGCAAAACGAGATTATACCGATTTGCAACAGTTATTAAAAGTTGAACTATCAAAAGCATTAAATTCACTGGTAAATATGTTAAATTCATTGGCAAATGTGTTAAAAAACATCAATTCATCGCCATTATTGGCATAATTATGTAAACTCATTTGCCTGAGTTACGTTTTTTGATCTATGTGATAGTCATTAAGGGATTCAAATGAAATCGTTATATTTATTGGCTGGATTAATATTATTAACAGCATTGCCCACTTTAAGCCAAGCGGATATTTATAAATGGAAAGATAAAGATGGCGTTATGCGCTATTCGGATACACCACCGCCATCTAACGTTAAATTAGAAAATATTGGCACTAAAAAAGTTCTAAAGCCAACGGGTAAAGAACCTTTATCGGTTGCTACTGATGCTCAACCAGTCCCAGTTGCCGCGCAACCAGTACCAATGCCATCAGCAAGTGCTGAAGAAACCGCGGCAAAATTGCGCCAACAAACGGCTGAGGTAGAAAAAAATAACAAGCAAGAAAAAGAAGCGCAAGCCAAAATAAAAGCAGAAAATTGCAGGGCAGCAAAAGCCAATTTAGCCTCTTATGAACAAGGTGGGCGCATATATAAAATGAATGAAAAAGGTGAGCGCGAATATTTAGATGATGCTGGACTAAAACAAGGTGCTGAAAAAGCGCGTGTGGATATTGCTAAAAACTGCGTTTAATATCAGATATTTAGGTTTTATAAGAATTTATTTGATAGATTAAATAGTTATAATTTTTCAGATTTTAAATAATTTTCCAAGCGTTATTTTCCAAGAAAACTCTACTTTTAGAAATGGATTAAAAATGACGATAACCAAAAGCGCTCCAAATGTATTAATCGACTAACTAATAGCCATTTATAAAAAGCCAGAAGATTTGATTGGTGAAAACGGTCTTCTCAAACAGATCAACAAAGCATTAGTTAAGCGGATATGGGTTAACTCCTTGGCCACGACAAATATGATCCTCTTTCAAATGACACTTGCCATTCCTGCAACTGTAAAAGTTGTAAAACGTTAAAAACTGAATTTTATAAGTTGCCGGTAGAGATCCTTAGCGCTGCGAAGGCCGTTTTGATCCGCAGCGCACCTTTAAATACTAATCCCGCAGGACAGGTGCTTTGATTACAAGATCATCTCGCTTTATTCACGCGGTATAAAGGTTCGTGAAATCCAATGCCACCTTACCGACATTTATTGCATAGATGCGTCACCGACCCTCATTTTACCTGTCACCGATGCAGTGGTAGATGATGTCAAACAATTTCAATAAATGCTGTTTACTCTGTCTATTACTTTAGAGTGCATCCACGATAACATCGCTAGTACTGTTGCTTTGCGTGCAAAGACTTTCTACCCTGAGATTGGCATCAATATGAAGGGCGAGAAAGAAGTGCTGGGACTGTGAATTGCACGAACTGAACACGCTAAGTTCCAGTTTTAGATTGTACTTTACTATAAAGCCGTGTCGTACAAGATATCTTTATTGCACGTGTGAATGTCTAAAAAAATCCCCCTCAGGCCATTGAAGTTTTATATCTGAAACAGTAGTGCAGCTTTGCAATTTGCACATGCTGCGCAATAGCTTGAATTGCCTTAAGTGATTGTAAAAATTCGTTAAATAGGTTTATTGTTTAATTTCATGAGAGTGTACCGCAACAGTAACTATCCTTTACACAAAATTCAAGACGCCCTCAAGTTATTGTCTGCGGGTAGCGTGCTAGACCTTAAACAAGCCAATTCAGACTTATTGCGTAGGCAATTTAGCGTGGTGATGCAAAAAGACCATTCATGAGTTAAATGGCATTGCATGTATTGAGCTGGAGGATGTAATTCAATCCAAAAAGCAAATCACGCAGCTTTGGTTTGCCTGTGCCCGATTTTAATAGTTTGGCGGAATCAATCACCCTTTATATGAGCCGCGCAGCTGAAAAACTTTGGCTTCAAAGAAGCTTTGCAGGCAGTTTGTATGTATATATTCGCACTAGCCCGTTTAAGCCATATGATCCGTTTTATAGCAATGGCATGACAGTACCTTTACCAGGCCCTATGGATGATTCAAGGCAATTTATGAGTGTTGCGTGTGGGTTTTAAAGCAGCTTTACAAACCGAACTTTAACTATGCTAAGGCCGGTGTTATGTTGGGTGATTTGGTGCCTGCTGAAGGTTAGCAAACGGATTTATTTAGCCCAATGCAGCAAACGACTAAATCCAACAAGCTGATGATTGCTATTGATAGCATTAATCGAAAAATGGGTAAAAAATCGATTAAACTTGCCAGTGAGCGCTTTAAAAGACCTTGGAAAATTAAGCAAGAGAATATGAGCCCAAGCTTTACCTCAAAGTGGAGCGATACGATTAGGGCGGGTTAGATGGCATCTGAATAATAGTCTTTGCAATAATCTTCAAAAAAGCACAAGCGATTGTGCTTTTTTTTCATCTATAATTCTTAATAACTAATAAGGATTCAACATGTCTATTCAAACCGTTTCAACCCAAGCATTCTTAGACCAAAAACCCGGTACTTCTGGCTTACGAAAAAAAGTAAAAGTGTTTCAGCAGCCGCATTATTTAGAAAATTTTGTACAAAGTATTTTTGATACGCTCACTATTGAAGCAGGCGCCACTTTAACGGTGGGCGGTGATGGGCGTTTTTACAATAAAACAGCCATTCAAATTATTATTAAAATGGCCGCCGCTAATGGCTTTGCTAAAGTGCTGGTTGGGCAAGATGGTATTTTATCTACGCCTGCGGCATCGCATGTGATTAGGCATTTTAAAACCTTTGGCGGCATTATTTTATCGGCAAGCCATAACCCCGCTGGCCCTACAGAAGATTTTGGCATTAAGTACAACACCGCCAACGGTGGGCCAGCGCCAGAGAAGATTACAGAGGCGATTTTTGCCAAAAGCAAAACCATTACGCAATACAAAATAGCTGATTTTGCCGATATTGATTTAAATACCATTGGTGAAACCAAAGTGGATGGCTTTAGCGTACAAGTGATTAACGCGGTGAGCGATTATGCCGATTTAATGGAGCAACTATTTGATTTTGCTGCCATTAAAGATTTATTGCAAACTGGCTTCAGCTTAAAGTTTGATGCCATGCATGCGGTGACTGGCCCTTATGCTAAAGAGATTTTAGTCAATCGCTTAGGTGCGCCAGCTACTAGTTTGATGAATTGTGAAGTGTCTGAAACATTTGGTGGCGGCCATCCTGACCCTAATTTGACTTATGCGCATGAGTTGGTGGATGTGCTGTATACGCCTGATACTAAAACACAGGCAGCACCCGATTTTGGCGCTGCATCAGATGGCGATGGCGACCGCAATATGATTTTGGGTAACAGTTTTTTTGTTACGCCATCGGATAGTTTGGCGATTATCGCCGCCAATGCGCAATTGATTCCGGCTTACAAGCAAGGCTTGGCGGGCGTTGCGCGCTCTATGCCTACTAGCGGCGCGGTAGATAGGGTGGCGTCTAAGTTAAACATTCCTTGTTATGAAACACCAACAGGTTGGAAATTTTTTGGCAATTTGATGGATGCGGACAAAGTAACGTTGTGCGGTGAAGAAAGCTTTGGCACAGGCAGTAATCATGTGCGCGAAAAAGACGGTTTATGGGCGGTGCTATGTTGGCTTAATATTATTGCCGCCAAAACTAAAGCCGCTGGTAATTTACATAGTGTAGAAGCGATAGTAAAAGCGCATTGGGCGGAATATGGCCGCAATGTGTATTCGCGGCATGATTATGAGGCGATCCCGACAGAAGCAGCCAATGGTGTGATGGCGCATATTAAGTCACAATTTTCAACTTTACCGAATCACGTTTTTGGCCACTATACGGTTAATACTTGTGATGACTTTAGCTATACCGACCCGATTGATGGCTCTGTTAGCACAGGGCAGGGCGTACGTATTTTGTTTAAATGCGGTTCGCGTATTGTGTTTAGGTTATCTGGCACGGGCACAGAGGGCGCGACCTTACGCATTTATTTAGAGGCGTATGATCCGAATGTTGCTAATCATCATTTGGATGCGCAAGTGGCGCTGGCTGAAATGATTGAAATTGCTTTAACTGTTTCGCAATTAAAACAGCGCACAGGGCGCGAAACGCCAACGGTGATTACTTAATAAAAAAGCCAGCAATTTGCTGGCTTTTTTGTTTGTTAAAACGAAAATTTAATCCGCTATAAAGCGGCTGAATTATTTGCCACCCACAATTTTAGCCACCCATTCTTGTGCATCAATTTGGCCGTCTGCTGATTTATCTTGCATGCCAAATACATTTTTGTGATGGGTTAAAAACTCATCACGCGTTACTTCGTGATTGCCATCGGCATCCATTACTTTCATCATTTTCATTGAGCGTAATTCGCGCGCATAGCCGCCAGTGGTTAGATCTAATTTGGAATTTTTGCTTGGGCCGGTCCACTCTTTTGCATCTAACGAATCGTCACCATCTTTATTTAATACATCAAATAAACTGCCGTAATAAGTATCGGCTTCAGCGGCGCTAACCATGCTATTGCCATCGGCATCTAACATTTTCATCATGCCCATTTTTTGATATTCGCGTGCGTAACCGCCTGTGCCTACCATTGCATCTGCCGCAAAAGCACTGGCAGAAATAGAAAGTAATAAGCTTGTTGCAAGTGCTAATTTTGATAGTTGTAATGCCATTTTGAATCTCCTAAGATTAATTTAAATTTGTGAGCGCTGGTTTTTCTAGTTCATCAACCTTTTTGGCTCGCAATCTTTAGTCATCAAAGATTCAGTATTACTTACAATTTTTTAGGCGTTATTAATTTTATTAAATAAAAACAGCTAGTTAAGTATTATTCCACTTGCTTAATCGTCATTTGATTATTAAATAAGCGCACATCCATACGGCCCAAATAACTCATGCCCAACAACACATCGCCACCCAAGCCGGGCGCTATCATGGCTGAAACATTGTTGGCCTCAACGCCGCCCACTTTCACCGATTCCAGCCGTACCATATAGCCAACACTATCGCCATTGGCCGTATTGGTGCGCACGGCAACCACACTTTTAAGCTGTAATTTATCGGCAACCGCTTGCGATATTGCTACACCTGTGGCGCCAGTATCTACCAACACGCTCACTTTTTGATTATTAATCAAGGCCTCAGCGCGGTAGTGGCCATCTAAGCCGCGTTGCAAAACCACTTCATTGGCGTTATCGCCCAGCCGCCACATCTTATTGGGGTTTTGAATATTATCGATTAAATAGAAAATACCCGCGGCTAGGCTTAACCAAACGATGGTGTAAATGTTGGCATTGCGCGACACTTTAATTAAGTCGTATTAAGTAATTAAAAAGGCAAGGCCACATGCGGCGCGGTGCCCCAAATCACATCTCTAAATTGTGCTTGAATACGTTTTAAAGCCGCTTCAGAATCCGCTTCAAAGCGCAGCACAATCACCGGCGTGGTGTTGCTAGGGCGCATTAAACCAAAGCCATCAGGGTATTCAACACGCAAGCCATCAATGGTTAACACTTCAACTGCACCTTCAAAATTGGCCGATTTTTGCAGCGCGGCAATTAAGGTGTGCGGCTCGCCTTCGTTCATGTGAATATGCTGCTCTGGCGTGCTAACGCTATCGGGTAGGCTATTTAAAATCTCAGAAGGATTATTAAAGTGGCTTAAAATTTCCAGCATACGTGCGCCTGAATACAAGCCATCGTCAAAGCCGTACCAGCGTTTTTTGCCGTTAATATCGGCATCGTTAAAGAATACGTGGCCGCTCATTTCGCCTGCTAATGCCGCGTTGGTTTCTTTAATTTTGGCTTTTACTAATGAATGGCCTGTTTTCCACATCAGCGGGCTGCCGCCGTATTTGCGTATCCAAGGGCTTAAATTGCGCGTCGATTTCACATCAAAAATAATAGTGGCGCCTTTGTTGCGGCTTAACACATCTTCTGCAAACAATAGTAATTGCCTGTCAGGGTAAATAATCTGCCCATCTTTTGTGACAATGCCAAGCCTGTCGCCATCACCATCAAACGCCAAGCCAATTTCGGCGCGGCTGGTTTGCAATAAGTTGGCTAAATCCACTAAATTTTCTGGTACAGATGGGTCTGGGTGATGGTTGGGAAAATGGCCATCTACCTCACAAAATAGCTCATCTACGCGGCAGCCAATGGCGTTATACAGCGTTTTTGCAAACGCACCTGCTACACCATTGCCGCAATCAACCGCAATTTGCATTGGGCGTGCCAACTTAATATCCGCTTGAATGGTAGAAATGTAATCTTCTGCAATCGCATAATTGCGCTCAGTGCCTTCGCCATAGGTAAAGTTTTTTTGCTCTACACGCTGACGCAAACTTTGAATCGAATCATTCGACAGTGTTTCACCATCCAATACCATTTTTAAGCCATTGTAATCCGGTGGATTATGGCTACCAGTGACCATTACGCCGCAATTGGTATTGAGGTGATAAGCGGCAAAATACACCATTGGCGTTGTCACCATGCCTAAATTCACCACATTTACACCCGCTTTGCGAATGCCGTTAGATAAGGCTTGGGCTAGCTCTGGGCCAGATAAGCGGCCGTCAAAGCCAATGCAAATCTCGGTTTGCGCGCGATTTTTAGCCTCAGACCCTAATGCATGGCCAATTAACTCAACGATTTCGGGCGTTAATGTTTTGCCCACAATGCCGCGTATATCGTAGGCTTTAAAAATTTCTTTTGGAATGTCGATGCTGTTTGCTGTTTGCATAATAGGGTCAGTAAATAAATAAGGTTAAAGTGGGTTTTTAGCGAATTTGAAAACACAAATCGCCAGCTTGGGCTTTTTTATTCGGCTTCTTCTATCCAAGCCAGTTGAATGGCTTCTAATATTTTTTCGCCACAGTGCTCTGGGCCTTCTTCAAAGCCATCTAAATCCATTACCCATTGCATTAAATCGGTAAAGCGAATGGTTTTAGGGTCGATTTCTGGGAATTTATCGGCTAAATCTTCTGCGATTCTTACGCTATCTGTCCATTTCATTGCTAACTTTCAATCAATAAAATTGAATTATAACGCGCCTTATTAGACCAATAGGCAAATCATGCAGATTGCACACTTAAAAAAAGCCCAGCGCCTCTATTAGCAAAGGGCTGGGCTAAGGGGAACAACTCTGGAGAGAGCGTTTATTGTTAATAAAAGCAACACCCTTGCCTATTATTTCTATTATTAAAATCAATAGTTTATGTTTTTAATTGCATTTAAAAATGTGTCTTTACAGCAATATGTGGCTGTGTTGAGCCAATTACTACAACCATTTTAGATTAATGCAAAAGCCGATTGTATAAAGATGATTATGCAAATTTTAAGATGTATCAATGCCATGATAAAATAACGCATTATTTTGCACGCTGTACTATTTAACACCTCATATTTAAGACAACTTATTTAATTAACTGAAAGCCTTAACTGTCATGTTTAGCCATTCCAATAAGCTTGCAATTGCCGATCCAGCACTTGCCACCATGATTGATGCAGAAGTTGTGCGTCAACATCAACATATCGAATTAATTGCCTCTGAAAACTACACCAGCCCCGCTGTGATGGAAGCGCAAGGTTCGCAATTAACCAATAAATATGCAGAAGGTTATCCTGGCAAGCGCTTTTACGGCGGCTGTGAATATGTGGACCTTGTAGAACAGCTTGCGATTGACCGCTTAAAAGCCTTATATGGCGCCGAGTACGCTAACGTGCAGCCGCATTCTGGCTCACAAGCCAATCAAGCGGTGTATTTCAGTATTTTAAAACCAGGTGATACCGTAATGGGCATGAACTTGGGCCACGGCGGGCATTTAACGCATGGTTCACCGGCTAATTTATCGGGCAAACTTTTTAATATTGTTGCTTACGGCTTAAACGATAAAGAAGAAATCGATTACGATGAAATGGAACGCATTGCCATTGAAGCAAAACCAAAGCTGTTAATCGGCGGCGCTTCAGCATATGCCTTACGTTTCGATTGGGCGCGCATGGCCGAAATTGCCAAAAAAGTAGGCGCTTATTTTATGGTTGATATGGCGCATTACTCAGGCTTGATTGCGGCTGGCGTTTACCCAAACCCAGTGCCACATGCCGATTTTGTTACATCAACCACGCACAAAACCTTGCGCGGCCCACGCGGCGGTATTATTTTGGCTAAAGCCGAGTTTGAAAAATCGCTTAATTCAAGCGTGTTTCCTAGCTTGCAAGGCGGCCCGTTGATGCATGTGATTGCTGGTAAAGCCACCGCATTCTTAGAAGCATCACAACCCGAATTTAAAACGTATCAAGCGCAAGTGATTAAAAATGCACAAGCCATGGCCGAAACGCTGATTGCACGTGGCTTGCGTGTGGTTTCTGGCCGCACCGAATCGCATATGTTTATGGTGGATTTGCGTCCTAAAGGCTTAACCGGTAAAGCCGCTGATGCTGCACTTGGCTTGGCGCACATTACGGTAAATAAAAATGCCATTCCAAACGACCCAGAAAGCCCGTTTGTGACTTCAGGCATCCGCATCGGCGCGCCAGCCATCACTACGCGCGGCTTTAAAGAAGAAGAAGCTAAAATCGTGGCGAATTTAATTGCCGACGTGTTGGATAACCCAACCGATGAAGCGATGATTGCCGCGACTAAAGAAAAAGTGCATGCATTAACAGCGCGTTTTCCTGTGTATGGTAATTAGTCTTCAGTTATTAGTCGTTGGTAGCCAGTTAAAAGCTGAGTGCTGCACTGATTGTAAACTAACGACTATCTACTACCGACTGCGGACTACGTAATGAAATGCCCTTTTTGTGGTGATTCCGATACCCAAGTCATTGATTCTAGAGTCAATGATGAGGGTAATTCTATTCGGCGCAGACGCAAATGTGTGGCTTGCGACAAGCGTTTTACCACTTATGAAACCGCTGAATTGCATATGCCGCAAGTGGTTAAACAAAACGGCACGCGTGAAGAATTTAATCGCGAAAAACTGCGTTTATCATTTACCCGCGCCTTGCATAAGCGCCCAGTGCCCACCGAATATGTAGACCGCGCGCTGGACCATATTGTGCAAAAAATGTTGAGCTTGGGTGAGCGCGAAGTGCCTGCGCGCGATTTAGGCGAAAGCGTAATGAGCGAGCTTAAGTTAATGGATAAAGTCGCTTATATTCGGTTTGCTTCGGTGTATCGCAGTTTTTCAGATGTAGATGATTTTAATAACGTAATCAAAGATTTGTAATTTTTTATTTGTAAATTTTTTAATTAGAATAGGTTTTAAAAATACATGAAATTTATCAATATTTCTTCTATCGCTTTAGCAGTCTTTACCGTGCTGTTAACCATTGTGTTTTTTACTTGGTGGGCGTTTAAAGACAAAGTGGTATTTGGTGCCGAAAAGTTTGATCAAACCAAATGGATGCAACATGCCGCGACCATTGAAACAGAATGCAAACGTGGCGATATGGCCTACGATTTACAGCAAAATATTTTAATTAAAGGTGCGCGTAAAGAGGCCGTAATGGCGTTGCTTGGCCGCCCCAGTATTGAAGAAGTGAATGCAAAATCTAACGCCATTGAATACGATTTAGGCAAATGCATGCATGTGTATCATGGCTTACTGATCTTTTTTGATGCCAATAACCAACTAACACAAAGCCGAATTTCGTCACATTAGTTTATGCTTAGGGTATCTTTATAATTTTAAACTTCTAAGTCAAACAAGGCGCGATTAAAAAATAATGACGCCGCATATAGTTGATATGTAAGGAATTATTTTTTATGAGCAACGCCGTGTGACAACGAAGATTGAATTTATAGAGGTACCCTTTACAGCCAGCGACCATGTTTACATGACACGTGCGCTGCAACTTGCAGAGCAGGGTTTATATAGCACTATGCCCAATCCGCGCGTGGGTTGCGTGATTGTTAAAGATGGCAAAATTGTAGGCGAAGGCGCGCATTTAAAAGCAGGTGAGCCACATGCAGAAGTGTTTGCATTGCGTCAGGCAGGCCAGCAAGCAAGCGGTGCAACGGCTTATGTAACGCTTGAGCCTTGTAGCCACACAGGCCGCACGC
Source organism: Methylotenera sp. (assembly GCA_046598525.1). Classification (GTDB taxonomy): domain Bacteria; phylum Pseudomonadota; class Gammaproteobacteria; order Burkholderiales; family Methylophilaceae; genus Methylotenera_A. The sequence goes on from JBKJIJ010000006.1 coordinate 94,181, forward strand.
CACCTTGTGCAGAGGCCTTGGTTAAAGCGGGTGTGAGCAAAGTGATTGCCGCCATGCAAGACCCAAACCCTCTAGTAGCTGGCAACGGATTGGCCTACTTACAGGCTAATCAGATAGAAGTGGCCAGTGGCTTAATGCAATTGCAAGCGCAAGCGCTTAATCCCGGTTTTATCTCACGCATGACACGCCAAACCCCTTATTTGCGCTGCAAAATCGCCAGTAGTTTAGATGGCAAAACCGCGCTAAATAACCACCAAAGCCAATGGATTACCAGTGAACATGCTCGTCTAGATGTGCAAAAATGGCGCGCACAGTCGTGTGCCATATTAACCGGTATTGGCACCGTGCTGAGTGACAACCCAAGCATGACGGTGCGCAGCTTAAACGTTAACCGCCAGCCATTACGCGTGATTGTGGATAGTCATTTGCGTATATCGCCGCAAGCCAAGATTCTGCAAGGCGGCAATACCTTAATTGCTTTCGCGCAAGATTCCGAAAACAAATCAACTGCGTTACTTGCAAATGGCGCAGAGCTTATTTGCATTCCTAACGCTGATAATAAAGTGTGCCTTGAATCACTATTAAGCCACCTTGCACACATGCAAATCAATGAAGTGTTAGTGGAGGGCGGCGAAGGCTTGAATGGCGCCTTGCTGTCTTTAAAGCTAATAGATGAGCTGCTGCTATATTACGCACCAAAACTGATGGGCAGCCAAGCTAAAGGTTTGTTTGATATGCCCGCTTTGACTGAAATGCGCCAAGCCATTGCCTTAGATGTGCTGGAGCTGCGCCAAGTTGGCAGCGATATTCGGCTGCGCGCTAAACCTAAATACGCATAACTAAATTTAAAAAACAGTGTGTAACATATAGTATGGGCGTCTCTATCAATCTAAGTTTCTAAGTTAAACAAGGCGCGATTAAAAAATAATGACGCCGCATATACTTAATATGTAAGGAATTATTTTTTATGAGCAACGCAGTGTAACGACGAAAATTAGATTGATAGAGATGCCCATATGTTGATAGACACACATTGCCACCTAGACGCGGCCGAATTTAATGCAGATCGCGACGGTGTTGCGCTAGACGCCCAGCGTGCAGGCGTTGGCAAAATTGTAGTGCCAGCGGTGGCGCGCGAAAATTTTCAAACGGTGATTGATTTAGCGCATCAATATTCGCATTGTTTTATGGCGCTTGGCATTCACCCCATGTATGTGGATAAAGCGCATCCCAGTGATTTAATGCTGTTAAAACAATTAGTTGCAGAGCAGTTGGCGCATAAAAACCCTAAAATAGTGGCGATTGGCGAAATTGGGCTGGATTTTTTTGTTACGCAGCAAAATCGCGAAACGCAGGAATATTTTTTTATTGAGCAACTTAAAATAGCGCAAACGTTTGAGTTGCCCGTTGTGTTGCATGTACGCCGCGCCATTGATGATGTGTTAAAACAGTTGCGCAAGCATAAAGTGGTGGGCGGCATTGCACATGCGTTTAATGGCAGCGCACAACAAGCGGAAAAATTAATTGAGCTGGGTTTTAAATTAGGCTTTGGTGGCGCCATGACTTACACGCGCGCCTTAAAAATTCGCGAATTAGCCAAAAACCTACCTTTAGAGGCCATTGTCTTAGAAACCGATGCGCCCGATATTGCGCCAGAATGGATAGGCAGCAAAGGCAGAAACAGCCCAACAGAATTAGTAAAGATAGCGCACGTTTTTGCCGATTTAAGGGGCATTGATGTGTCGCAAATCATTGAAATTACAGGTAAAAATTCTGTAGAAATTTTGCCAAAATTAGCCAGCTTATGCACACCACTTAATGTGCTACATTAAGAAATGTAAAAAAACTGTATCAAACCAATGGCATACCGTAAGTCATTGATTTTGTTAGGGTTTAAAATAGATTAAAAAATGAACTTTTAAAAAAAAGCCTTATAAATTGGTAGGTTACGGTTTTAAGACACAGCAATCCACAAAGTTATCCACAGATTTTGTGGATGGAAAATCGAAAAAAACAAAACAAATGAAATTGCAAGAAAATAATTAAAAATTATTTATACCATTAACGCTTTTTAGGTGCACAAAAATCGATTAAAACCTTGCATTTTAATCATAAGCCATATTTTTAATAAAGTGAGTTGCATGAAAGTAGCGAATCAAACCTACCGAACCATTTGGCCAGACCCGCGCTGTAAGTTTGTGCATATTATTGATCAAACCCAGCTGCCGTTTGCCTTTAAAGTGGTGCAAATTCACTCGCTTGAGCAAATGGTGAGCGCGATTAAAACCATGCAAGTGCGTGGCGCGCCTTTAATTGGCGCGGCAGCGGCTTATGGCATAGCGCTGGCTATGTTAGAAAATGAATCTGACGACTATTTGCTAGCTGCGGCAGCATTACTAATAAATAGCCGCCCAACCGCGGTTAATTTGGCTTGGGCGGTAAATCGCATGCTGGCGGTGTTGCAAGAGGCGCCATTAACCCGCCGCAACATCACCGCTTGGCGCGAAGCGGCTGAAATTGCGCAAGAAGATGTGGCGCAAAATCAGCGCATTGGTCAGCATGGGTTAGGCTTAATCAAAAATTTATATAAAGATAAAACCTTTAATATTCTCACGCATTGCAACGCCGGCTGGCTGGCAACGGTGGATTATGGCACTGCATTAGCGCCTGTTTATGCCGCGCATGATGCTGGGCTTGATGTGCATGTGTGGGTGGATGAAACGCGCCCGCGCAACCAAGGTGCCGCGCTTACCGCATGGGAGCTGGGCCAGCATGGCGTGCCGCATACGGTTATTACCGATAACGCAGGCGGGCATTTAATGCAGCAGGGTTTGGTGGATATGGCGCTGGTGGGTGCTGACCGTGTTACCGCAAAGGGTGACGTATGCAATAAAATTGGTACTTACTTAAAGGCATTAGCGGCGTTTGATAACAATATCCCGATTTATGCGGCCGTGCCCAGCCCAACCATTGATTGGGCGATAACAGATTACAAGCAAATTGAAATTGAACAACGCCATAGTGATGAAGTGAGCTTTATACAAGGCTTGGCGGCCGATGGTAGTGTGCAAAATGTTCGCTTAACTCCACTTGAATCTAAATCGGCTAATCCTGCGTTTGACGTAACACCGGCCAGATTAGTCACTGGCATTATTACCGAACAAGGCGTATTTGCGCCAAGCGATTTACATCAAATCATGACAGCCAAATAATCATGGATAAAATGCGCCGAAATTTGATGATAGCCACATTAGCCACCGCCGCTGCTGGTGTGTTTGGATTGGGTGTTGCGCGCCAAAAAGTGGTAAATAAAACCAGCCCCGCCGCAAACGCAAGGCTGGGTATTAATCTAACAGGCGTAGCTTACTGGGCTAGCGAATTTCCATTTGTGGATTTATTTAAGCAATCTGGCGATTGGTTTGTTGAAGGCAAACAACATACTTTTGAGCTAGATGCCGATGGCTGGATAACGCAGTTACCGCTTGGTATGGTTGCTAGCACAATGGTTAGCGTGTTTGAGGGTGAGCATTTTCCCAGTGGCGATTATGTGATTTTGTATGATGGTGAGGGCGTCATTAAGGTGCCTAATCATTTACATAAATCCGCGCAAGCAGGGCGCCTAGTAGTGAATGTAAATGCCAAAAAAGGCCATTTTAGGCTGGAAATTAGCCAAATAAATCCGCAAAATTACATTAAAAATATCCGTATTGTGCCTATAGCGCATGAAAAAACTTATCTGCAGAACCGCTGGAACCCAGCCTTTTTAGCGCGTTGGCAAGGTGTGGCTTGCTTACGGTTTATGGATTTTATGCAAACCAATAATTCGCCCATAGCCGTTTGGGCAGACCGCGCCAAGCCAACAGATGCACGGTTTGGCAAAGGTGTGCCTTTAGAGTGGATGGTCGATTTAGCTAATATACTCAATTGTGATGCTTGGTTTTGCATGCCACACAAGGCCAATGACGACTATATAAAACAATCTGCCCAATATGTAAAAGACCATTTAAAGCCACACTTGCGCGCATGGGTAGAGCATTCAAACGAAGTATGGAATGGCGGATTTCAGCAACATCACGATTCTGCTAAAGCGGGCATGCAGCTTAAATTTTCAGATAAGCCGTGGGAAGCGGCGCTTAGGTATCATGCGTATCGTTCTGTGCAAATTTTTAAAATTTGGACCGATACTTTTCAAGGTAATGAGCGCCTAGTCAGAGTGCTGGCTTCACAAGCGGCTACTGCCTACGCATCTGAGCAAATAGTCAGCTTTCAAAACGCGGCCAGCCATGCCGATGTGCTGGCCATTGCGCCTTATGTTTCGTTTATGATTGGGCCCACCGATAATAATGGCCTAAACGACAAAACCGTTAGCCAATGGAATCTTGATCAGCTATTTGAACATCTGAATAAATTTGCGCTGCCAGAATCAATTCAATGGGTAAAAAATAGTAAAAAAATAGCCGATGCGCATGGCCTAAAATTAGTGGCTTATGAGGCAGGCCAGCATTTAGTGGGCGTGGGTGGCGGTGAGAATAATGAAAAGCTCAATGATTTATTTTATAAAGCCAATGCCGATGCGCGCATGGGCGAAATTTATAGCAAAAGTTTAATGGCTTGGCAGCAATTAGGTGGCGATTTAACCTGCAGCTATTACAGCGTGGGCGCATGGTCTAAATGGGGCAGTTGGGGCTTGTTGCAGCGGTTTGATGATGTACCAGCAAACTCACCTAAATTTTCGGCCAACATCAAATGGGCCATTTCACGCGGGCAAAAAATGTGGCTTTAGTTGTCGCAATTAATGAGCTTAGTTTTATTGCGGGCTATCCCCGCAATCTAATCAACTTTCATCTCTGTAATTTTGAGCAGCGCAAAGAATCCAAGCAAGCTAACCATGATTGGATTCTTCGCTTTGCTCAGAATGACGCGTTGCGTGGGTTGATGTAAAATTAACCATGAAAAACCAACGTGAAAACCTATTAAACATTACCCAAAAATTAGCCCTGCTTGGCTTAAATAAAGGCACTTCGGGTAATGCTAGTGTGAGGTGCGATGGTGGTTTTTTAGTGACGCCAAGCGGCATGGCGGTAGAGGATATGACGCCTGCCAGCATGGTGCAAATGCAATTTGATGGCAGCTTTGAGCTGCAAAGTGATTTAAACGCTAAAAAGCCATCTTCAGAATGGCGTTTTCATCGCGATATTTTAGCCAGCTATCCAGAAATAAATGCCGTAATTCACACCCACAGCATGTTTGCCACCACACTGGCCTGCCTGCACAAAGACATTCCGCCATTTCACTACATGATAGCCGTTGCAGGAGGTGACACCATTCGCTGTGCGCCCTATGCGCTGTTTGGCTCACAAGCTTTATCTGACAAAGCACTAGTAGCATTAACCGACCGCAAAGCCTGCCTATTAGCCAATCACGGCATGATTGCACTGGGTGAAGATTTGGATGATGCGCTGGCGGTAACAGTAGAAGTGGAAAATTTGTGTGAGCAATATTGGCGGATTTTGCAAGTTGATGCTAATCCACCGTTGCTTAGTGAAGATGAAATGCGCGAAGTATTTCAGCAGTTTAAGGGGTATGGGAAGTGGGCGATATAACCTGCCATTCCCACGAAGTGTTTTAAGCAGGCAATTTGCAAAGCAAATGCTCGCAAAGTCGGAATCCAGCGACTTACTTATATTTCGTCATTCCCGCGCAGGCGGGAATCCATTCCGACCAGTCATTCTGAGCGAAGCGAAGAATCTAGAGTTTATCCCCTCGCCCTTTAAGGGAGAGGGTGAGGGAGAGGATAGAGCCGTAGAATTTGAAACAAGTCGCTTTCGCGCGACAGGCGAGTTTCTTTCTTTTGTTTAGCCAAAAGAAAGAAACCAAAGAAAGGCTACCCCGTTGCCGCTTCATCCTTCGGCTAAGAATAAAACATAAGCGCGCCGCAGATGGGCGGCTGCGGAACTCGCGCTTTCCGCGCTCAAACAGTCCTCGCCGCTATCCATCTGCCTCTCAAGCCGAAGGCGCGGCAAAGGGGATGAAAATCATGCAACGCAAGGATCATAGATATTGCGCTCTACGTGGATTATTTGAGTAAGTTATAGAATAATTAATATTATTATTAATCCTCACTTAATATCGTAAGGAGGGGTTTTATTGGGAATTTTTCTCCATGTTTCTAGCAATTGATTTTTCAGTTCTATAACACTCTCAGGAGAGATTGATGCTTTCCATTCTGCATCATTCTGAACGTGCCTAACTCGGCTGTTTGAGGATATTGCTTCACAATAACCAACAGTATGTTTTTCAATTGGAATCGCATTTGCTTCAAGATATTTTTTTGCATCACTAAATTTAAGTCCTTTTGTATAGCCACAATATTTTGAAGCCCGTTGATCTATATTGTTTTTTAACAAATAAGGATAATCCATCATACCGTACTGAGAAATTGCTACATTCTCAATTTGATCAGCGTTAGCAGTAACTTCAATAAAATCTAAATGGTTTTTGTATCTTGGGCCTTTAATTCGTAGCATCAATATTTTCATACCAGGCTCAGTGTCATACTCCAAAACATCCTCTGGCCAAACGTTCTAACTCCATCGGATTTGATATCACCCAAATATTTAGGTTGACCGGTAATATCGAATATTTCAACATTGAAAGGAGTGGTGCCACCTGCCATGAAAAGATAAATAAAATTTATGCCTAACGGCATGAAGTATGGCCGTATTACGATACGACTTGTTTCATTGTTTGGCTTGGGCGATAGTACAGAAAGTGGTTCAGGTGGTGTGGTTTGACAGCCTGTTAAAGACAAAACAAATACCGATAACAGTACGAATAGAGAAGTTTTTTTCATATTTTTATTTTCTTGAAAACTTTTAAGATTGTTTTAGTAATTATATTACAGTATTTTTTAATGTGAAACATCTGCCACATGCAAGCCCGTATTCTGCCTAACATACAGCTCTTCCCATAATTCTTCACTACGCTTATCGCGGGTTAAAAGTGAAAACAAAATCACCATTAAAAACCCTAATGGAATCGAAATAATACCTGGGTTTTTAAGCCTGAATAGCGGTCTTTCTAAACCTAGCATGCTAGTGCTTTGGTTTGAGTATTTGGCTAAATCTTCTTTGGCTTTTGCAATTTGTTTTTCTAAAGTGGCTATTTTGGTTTGTGCTTTTTTAGATTCGGCCAATGGGGTGTCATGGTCAATTTCGCTGCCAATCAATACTACTTGAAACGGCAGGCTATCCAGCGCTGCTATTTCAGGTTTGGCTGGTTCGGCTTTTTGGCAGAAGGTAAAGAATTCGCAAATCAAGCCTCCACTGGCTTTTGCGGCAACTGCAGGTTTACCTGCTGCGCCTTCCAGCACTATCTTGGCATCGGTCACCATTTTTTGCGGGTAGGTCATATTGGGTGAAATCAGCACTAATAAAATCGCGCTGCCAGCACCAATTAACATGCCCATCACCACGCCTGTGGTGTTGCATTTTTTCCAGTACAGCGTCAGAAATATTGCAGGTAAGTTGCTGCTAGCCGCTACGGCAAATGCCATGCCGACTAAATGAGCCACGTTTTGACCTTTGGCCAGCATGCCGATAATAATCGCCACAATGCCCACGCCAATGCTGGCGATGCGCGCGGCTTTTATTTGTTGTTGCTGAGTCGCATTGCCTTCTTTAATCACGTTTACATATAAATCGTGCGCAATGGCGCTAGCCGAGGCCAGCACTAAACCAGCGACAACGGCGACAATCGTGGCAAAGGCGACAGCCGCCACAAAGGCCAGCATAAAGTTGCCCAGTAGAGAGTTTTCGCCACCACCTAAATATTGTGCAAGTAGTGGCGCCGCCATATTGCCACCTTTATCAATGCCACCTATGGTTTCTGGCCCAACATGCATGGCGGCGCCAAAGCCTAAAAACAGCGTGAGTACATAAAAGCCGCCAATAATCGCCATGGCCCACACCACGCTTTTACGCGCTTCTTGCGCGTTTGGCACGGTAAAAAAGCGCATTAAAATATGTGGCAAACCGGCGGTGCCAAATACCAAGGCCATGCCTAGGCTAATCTGGTCGATTGGGTCTTTCAAAAATAAGCCGGGCTCTAAAAAGCGTTGCCCAAGCTCTTGTGCGCTCATATTGCTGGCGGCTGTACCAAGTAATTTAGCCACTTGCGCTTGAATTTTTGTGTCATCGACTACGGCTTGCAGAAAAGCGGGCAGGCTAAATCCATAAGGTAGCCAGACTAAAGTCACCAAGACTAATGAAGCAATCACCAGCAAAACCGCTTTGACGATTTGCACATAAGTGGTGGCCACCATACCGCCAAATACCACGTAAGCCAGCATCAGGCAGCCAACCACAATCACCGAAATTTCGTAATCGATGCCAATTAAAGTTTTGACCAATACGCCGCCGCCGACCATTTGTGCGGTTAGGTAGAAAATAGATACGGTAATGGTAGAAAGCGCGGCAATAATGCGCGCTTTTTTGGGGTCGTTTCGAAACGCCAGAATATCGCCTAGCGTATATTTGCCAATGTTGCGGCAGGGTTCGGCAATCACTAATAGCACCGCAATATAGCCCATTAAAAAGCCCACTGAATACATAAAGCCATCGTAGCCATATAAAGAGATTAGCCCAGCAATACCCAAAAATGAGGCGGCAGAAAGATAATCGCCTGCAATTGCCCAGCCGTTTTGCAAGCCTGAGATTGAATTGCCTGCAGCGTAAAAATCGGCGGTAGATTTAACGCGCTTGCTGGCCCAATAGGTGATGTACATGGTGGCGCCAATAATGCTGCTGAACACTAAAAAGGTGAGCCAGCGATATTCACTGGCGACCGCGCCAGCGGCTAATACTGGTGTGGCTTGCAGGCTTGAAAAAATGAACAAGACTTTAGCAAAGTTTCTTTTTGTTATTAAAGTTACAAACTTCGTCATACCAGCGTAGGCTGGTATCCAGGCCAGCAACATGTTCACTGTTGTGGCAAGAATAATAAAGTTACGGTTCAAATTAATAGTGGAAATGGACATCATCACTTTAAAGGTATTCACAGCGCTATGCACCTTGACTGGATTCCAGCCTGCGCTGGAATGACGGGTTTTGGGTGTTTTAGATTTGGTGGTTTTGGGTAAAGCTATAGAAAGTATTTTTGTAGTTTTGACAAGATTCATGCCACGCCCTTAATATTGTGTGCATCTTCAATTAACGCTTTCGCGCGCGCATCAAATTCGCGGTTGGCGCGTTTGGCGTAAATGGCGGCAATGCACCAAGCCACAATAAATTGGCTGAGTGCAAACAACAAACCACTATTGATAACGCCCCAAATTTTGATGGTTAAAATGGGCTGAAAATAGGCGGCGGCAATTGGCAGGCAGAAAAAATAAATCAACGCAAACAACATCATGCGCCACAAAAAGCGATTTTTATCTTTGTGTAAAGCCTGAAAACGCGGGTCTGCCTCAATGGCTTGCCAATTAATATTGCTATTTTTAATCATGGTTTACCTTAAAATTTATTCTTAGCAAAGCACTAATTAAGCGTGATTTTAGGGGTGCTTTTGCTAGTTATTGTACTGGCTTTGCGGTAAAATTGTTTCCCGTCTGTACGAGCTCATTCGTACGCTAATATTCAAGGGTTTTATGACCAAATATGTATTCGTCACTGGCGGTGTAGTTTCTTCTTTAGGTAAAGGTATCGCGGCCGCCAGCCTCGGTGCAATCCTCGAATCGCGTGGCATCAAAGTCACCATGCTCAAGCTAGATCCCTATATTAACGTTGATCCCGGCACGATGTCGCCTTTTCAGCACGGCGAAGTTTTTGTGACCGATGACGGCGCCGAAACCGATTTGGATTTGGGGCATTATGAGCGTTTTATTAGCCAGCGCATGGCAAAACGCAATAGCTTTACCACAGGCCAAATTTATGAAACGGTGATTAAAAAAGAGCGTCGCGGTGAGTACTTGGGCAAAACCGTGCAGGTGATTCCGCACATTACCGATGAAATTAAAAATCATATTAAACGCGGCGCAGAAGGCGCCGATGTGGCGATTGTGGAAGTTGGCGGCACGGTGGGCGATATTGAATCGCTGCCGTTTTTAGAAGCCATTCGCCAAATGGGTTTTGAAGAAGGCCGCAACAATGCCTGCTATGTGCATTTAACCTTATTGCCGTGGATTCCAACCGCGGGCGAGCTTAAAACTAAACCTACGCAACACAGTGTAAAAGAGTTGCGCCAAATCGGTATTCAGCCGGATATTTTATTGTGCCGCGCCGAACGTGATATTCCAGAAGATGAAAAACGCAAAATTGCCCTGTTTACCAATGTGGCTTATGAGGCGGTAATTAGCGCGATTGATAGTGATTCAATCTATAAAATTCCAGGCTTATTGCACGATCAAATGATGGATGAAATTGTTTGTCACAAATTGAATATTTTGGCCAAGGCTGCCGATTTAACCGCGTGGAAAAATATTGTTACGCGCATTGAAAACCCAAAATACACCGCCAATATTGCATTTGTGGGTAAATATGTCGATTTAACCGAAAGCTATAAATCGCTGACCGAAGCCTTGATCCATGCGGGTATTCACACCGAATCAAAAGTGAAAATCCACTATATTGATAGTGAAGAAATTGAAGCGTCTGGTACAGATGTGCTGAAAAATATGGACGCGATTTTGATTCCGGGTGGATTTGGCGTGCGTGGTACAGAAGGCAAAATCGCCGCGATTCAATACGCGCGCGTGAATAAAATCCCTTATTTAGGTATTTGTTTAGGCATGCAATTAGCGGTGATTGAGTTTGCGCGTAATGTGGCAGGCTTAGCAGGCGCCAATAGTACCGAATTTAATGCAGATGCACCGCACAAGCTGATAGGCCTGATTGATGAGTGGCAAGATGCAAATGGCAAAGTTGAAAAACGCGATGAAAATTCGGATTTGGGTGGCACTATGCGTTTAGGTGCGCAATCATGCCCAACAGTGGCTGATACATTAGCTGCCAGCATTTATGGCACACAAGTAAGTGAGCGCCATCGCCATCGTTATGAAGTCAATAATCACTATGTAGACCAATTAAAAGCAGCCGGTTTGGTGATTTCGGCGCGTACTACAGGTGAAGATTTGTGTGAAATGATTGAATTGCCCAAAGCCACGCATCCATGGTTTGTGGCTTGCCAGTTTCACCCCGAATTCACCTCAAACCCGCGCGCAGGCCACCCGTTATTTAAAGCCTATGTGCAAGCGGCATTAGACAATAAGGCTAAAAAATAAATGAAATTATGTAATTTTGATGTAGGTCTTGATCATCCGCTATTTTTAATTGCTGGTCCTTGCGTGATTGAATCGCGTGAGTTTGCGATTGAAACAGCAGGCAAGTTAAAAGAAATTGCCGAAAAAGTGGGGATTCCGTTTATTTATAAATCGAGTTATGACAAAGCCAATAGAAGTTCCACCAAAACATTTCGCGGTTTTGGCATGGACGAAGGTTTGCGCATTTTAGATGAAGTACGCAGCCAAATTGGCGTACCAGTGCTAACCGATGTGCATACCACAGAGCAGGTGCCGCATGTGGCAGCGGTGGTGGATGTGTTGCAAACGCCCGCTTTTTTGTGCCGCCAGACCGATTTTATTGGGGCGGTTGCAACATGTGGCAAGCCAGTGAATATTAAAAAAGGCCAATTCTTAGCCCCGCACGATATGTTGCAAGTGGTGAATAAAGCCAAGGAAGCCAATGGCGGCGCGGACACCATTATGGTGTGTGAGCGCGGTGCTAGCTTTGGTTATAATACCTTGATATCCGATATGCGTGGTTTGGCGATTATGCGCGAAACCAATTGCCCGGTGGTATTTGATGCCACACACTCTGTGCAACAACCAGGCGGGCAAGGCGACAAGAGCGGTGGGCATCGTGAGCATGTGCCTGTATTAGCACGTGCAGCGGTGGCTAGCGGTATTGCGGGCGTATTTATGGAAACGCACCCAGACCCATCAAAAGCCTTGTCTGATGGCCCCAATGCGTGGCCTTTACACAAAATGGAAGACTTATTGCATTTATTGGTAGACTTGGATAAATTGGTTAAAAGAGCCGGATTCATTGAATCTACGCTATAAAAAAAGCCGTTTTAAAAATAAAAGCTTTAAAAACTAACGTATTTTAATAATTAACGATTAAATTTTAGGATTAAACATGAGCGCCATTGTAGATATTATCGCCCGCGAAATTTTAGATTCACGCGGTAACCCAACTGTTGAGTGTGATGTGCTGTTAGAAAGCGGCGTAATTGGCCGTGCAGCAGTGCCTTCTGGCGCATCTACTGGCGCTAAAGAAGCAATGGAATTACGCGATGGCGATGCAGCCCGTTATTTAGGCAAAGGCGTTTTGCAAGCGGTTGAAAATGTAAACACAGAAATTACCGAAGCGATTATTGGCTTAGATTGCGAAGAGCAAAGCTTTATTGATAAAACATTAATTGAGCTAGATGGCACAGAAAACAAAGACCGTTTGGGCGCCAATTCGATTTTAGCGGTTTCAATGGCGTGTGCGCGTGCAGCGGCTGAAGAATCTGGCTTGCCTTTGTATCGCTATTTAGGCGGCTCTGGCGGCATGCAATTGCCAACCCCAATGATGAACATCATCAACGGCGGCGCGCATGCGGATAACTCAGTGGATATGCAAGAATTTATGATTATTCCCGCTGGTTTGCCAACATTTAGAGAAGCCATGCGTTGCGGCGCTGAGATTTTCCATCAATTAAAGAAAACGCTACACAAAAAAGGTTTGGCCACTACAGTGGGTGATGAAGGTGGTTTTGCGCCTAATTTGCCATCAAACGAAGCGGCCATTCAATTAATTTTAGAAGCGATTTCAGCCGCTGGCTATGAGCCAGGCCGTGATGTGTATTTAGGACTAGATTGCGCCAGTACTGAATTTTACAAAGACGGCAAATACCATTTGGAATCAGAAGGTTTATCACTGACTTCAGCGCAATTTACCGATTACCTAGCCACTTGGGTAGATAAATACCCAATCATCAGTATTGAAGATGGTATGGGCGAATTTGACTGGGATGGCTGGGATATTTTAACCAAACGCTTAGGCAAAACCACCCAATTGGTTGGCGATGACTTGTTTGTGACCAATGCAAAAATCTTGCGTGAAGGCATTAAACGCGGCGTGGCAAACTCTGTTTTAATCAAAGTAAACCAAATTGGTACCTTAACCGAAACATTTGAAACCATTGAAATGGCTAAACGCGCGGGTTACACGGCTGTTGTGTCACATCGCTCTGGCGAAACAGAAGATACAACCATTGCCGATATATCGGTTGCGACTAATGCGCTGCAAATTAAAACAGGCTCTTTATGCCGCAGTGAGCGTATTGCTAAATACAACCAACTATTGCGTATTGAAGAAGAGTTGGGCGACGCGACGAGTTATGCAGGTATGTCAGCGTTTTACCAATTGTTTAAGTAACTTTAGTCAGCAAAATAAATGATTTGGGATGCAGTGCAAGGCGCGCGGCGCGCAGTAGCCGAAATAGTATGTATTAATACATTGAGGTTGCGAGCACCGCAGCAACGCCGCAATGCGCCCAAAGCATTGTTTTGAAAGCCTTAACCTTAATCTTTGTTATTTTAATTGCCTTGCTACAGTACCCACTGTGGCTGGGCAAGGGTAGCTGGTTGCGCGTTTGGAATGTTAAGCAGCAAATAAGCAGCCAAAAAGACAAAAATAAAACGTTTAAACAGCGTAACGAAACCTTGGGTGCCGAAGTGCGTGATTTAAAGCAGGGTAACGCGGCAATTGAAGAACGCGCGCGTAGCGAGCTGGGCATGATTAAGCAAGATGAAGTGTTTTATCAGGTAATTGATCAACCCATGCCCACCATGTTGCCTAACCAATTGCCTGAGGTGGGGCTCAGTGCGCCTAATCAAGCTATTCAGAATCAAGTTAAACAAGTTCCAGCCAAGCAAAATGCAGCGGTAACCACCACTGCACCAGCTTCAAACACACCTTAAGTCATTTCATCATTTAAAGGGTAGGGCTGCGGTTTTAGGTAAATCGCGGCATTATTCCAAGTTAGATTTCCCAACTGTTTTGCCTCAGTGCGCAGTTCAAGTAGCGCATCAAAAGTGCCTGCTTGATTCGGCGCCACTCTAACCACTTGCCCAACATCGCTATTGGCATTATCTAAAATCTTATCGCCTTCAATCGGCGCTATGTTTGATGCGATTGTTGCCAAATAAGTACGGCGTTTTACTTTGCCCAAATAGTGCGTGCGCGCCACAATTTCTTGGCCTGTGTAGCAACCTTTTTTAAAGTTAATACCGTTTAAGATATCCAAGTTAAGCATTTGCGGCACAAATTGCTCTTGGGTTTTAGGCATAACATCTGGCATGCCACTCTGTATATCTAACCAATCCCAGCAAGGCTTTCCAACCAACTGGCAATCGGCTTTAAGCGCGTCAAATAGCGCAGCTGCGTTACTACTATCAGTGAACACTTGAAAGCGCGCATGGCCTGCAATAGTCGGTAATTTTAAAATAGCCGCGTTATCTAAGCTGACCAATTCATAATCTTGCGTAGGAATTTGCGAAAAAAGTGGCAATAATAATTCGTGCGCATTTGGGCCATTGATGCCAAATTTAATGATGCTTTCCGACACATCTTTAATATCCACTTTGCTGCGCATTACATACATTTTAAGGCGCTTCATAATCGGCTCTAACAAAGCGCGATTAAGCTGTAAATGTATATGATCGCGATGAGCAAAAGCTAAAAATAGTGCCAACAAACGGCCTTTTGGGCTGCAATAGCCAGAAAAATGCGCATTATTGCCGGTTAACAAATTCACATCATTGGTGACTTGCCCTTGCAAAAAACTCACTGCATCGGCACCACTGACTTCTAGCAAACCAATATGCGTTAAATCGCACAGTGTATTTGCATGCGTTATGGCTGAAATTTCTGCTTGAGCATTAACATATTGATTTATTACACCTTCTTTAATCACGGCGTCATATTTTGTAAATCCTAATTGCCATTCTGATGCGGTCATGCGATTATCTGCCTTTGCGTAATTTTTATACTGGTGTATTAAATGAAGACGCTGTTTATTAAACCAATCGTTATTCATTTGTACCCATCATTACTATTATTGGGTCTGTTGTTTGCAGTTGCAACTCTTAGTAGCGTGGTTTTATTTACTTTGCCAATTGGTTTAGCATTTAAGATTGCCATTTTCGCATTAATAGTGCTCACCAGCGCTTATTATATGGCCCGCGATGCCATGCTGATATTACCTTGGTCTTGGAAATCGGTCATTGTGGATACTAAAGGCATGTTAACAATCATCAATAACCGCAATCATCGTTTTAAACGCCATTTAGAAGTGAGCAGTTTTGTGCATGAACAATGCGTGATTTTAAACGTTCAGAATGAAGGTTTTAGCTTTGCATTGCACTCGGTATTGCTATTTAATAATGTGGATAATCCTGAAGCGTTAAGGCGATTACGCGTGTGGCTGCGGCTTTACAAAAATAAGCGGGCTAAAGAAACCTACCCGCAACTAGATGAACAGCCAACTACGCAGATTAGTACTTAAGCAACTACTGCTGGCCTTTTTTTACGCGCAAGCATTTGTTTCCACATGGTTTTTGATTCTTTTATTGGGTGCTTAGGTAAGTAGGCCGCTAAGAATAACAAGCCAGCTGCACCAGCCAATAGCCATTTCAACTCAAATTTAGCTTTATCGCGACGCGCTGGTGGTTGGTTTTTCATGGCCGATAAAACCGCTTGCACGCTATCGCCGTTTACATATTTAGCGTTAATTTCTTTGGTCATGCCTTGTAAATATTTTTCATCTAATTTAGATAAAAAACGGTCGCTAGTGCCACCGGCCACGCTATCGTTACGCGTACCAATATTCGATTCTGAAATTTGCGCAATGCCCGGTTGCATGGCAAAACTTTCATTTGACCAATAGCCAATGACCTGATTATTTTCATCTAATTTAGGAATTGCCGTGCCTTTGTCAGAACCGATGCCTACAAATAACCAATCTTTTCCGCCCTGAAATCCGGTTAAATCGCGCGTATTAAAAGCATGCAAAGCAGGGGTTTCTTCGCCATCGGTAAAGTAAACCACTTGCGCCACTTCAGGAAAGCTGCGAATTAATTTGGCCAGTGTGGCCATGCTTTCGCGAATGCGGCTATTGCCAGACCAGCCTGTGCGCCAATCTAAATGGTCAATTGTGTCTTCAATGGCGGCAAAATTCTCACACACTTCAATCGGCGTATAAAGCGCGGCCACGCTTACGCCTGCAAATAAGCCAATGCCCACTTGTGTGCCACAAGGCATTTCACCAATTATGCGGTGCAATAAATGTTGCTGATATTGCATGCGCGTAACGGGTTTGCCGTTAATGCTTTCATCCATTACGTTCATGCTTTGTGAAATATCTGCCACCAGTAAATAGCTGTAGATTTCACGTTTAATCGGCACAGTGGGTTTAAATAATGCCGCTATCAGCAAAATTAACGCCGCTGTTAGCAAGGTAATATCGCGCCTGTGACGAAAGTAATTAACTATTTTTTTCATAATTTAAACTTTAAGACAAACCAACAGGTTAAGGCAAACCAACAGGAATATTGCCCATAATTAATCCGGGCGTATCCGATTCGCCTACGCCTGGCGTGGGTGTGCCTGGCAACATGGTTAATAATCGGTCTAAATTATGCCGCGCATCCCAATGGCTACTTTCATTTTTAAGCGATGAAATATAAGCCGCTTTGGCCTGACGCAATAAATATTCTGCCTCATCGCGCACGGTGCTGTTGGTGCCGTTAATGGCTAATCCGCGCAGAAAAAACATATTGCCAATGTTATAACTAATGGCCGATTTTTGGCTGGCATTGGCTTTTGGCAAGGCTTGGGTAAACAATAAAGTGGCTTCTTTATAGCGTTCTTTTTTAGCCAAATAAAGCGCAGTGGCAAACTTGGCTTCAAAGCTTTGCTTGTCTGTCGCTGGCGTTTTGCCTGTGCTCACGGCCAAATTAAACGCATCAATTTGGCGAATACGATTAAACGTATACATACTGGCAAGCAGGCTGGCAACGCTTAAAAAAACCAAAAACCAAGTTAATTTTTTAACCGTAAAATAAGATTTAATATTGAACATTATGCTTGCCTTGAATGTAGTAATTTTGCCAATTTAATTTTTCTAATCTAACTTTTTAATTAGTTTTTCCTAATTAATTTTTCCAAGTTCGCACTTCTAAATATTTCACGCCCAGCAGTAAAGCAATCATCACCGCGGCAATCATAAAGCACAGTCCAGAAAAATCTTTACCCGGAATTTTTTGCAGGTATTTAATCGGTTTTTTCTCTTTGCGATTAATGTCATCAATCGCTAATTGCAAGGCCTTTGGGTTTTCGGCTTCATAGGCATTAAAAGGTGTTTTAAATGTTTTAAAAAATTCATGCAATTCAATTTCGGGCGGCAAGGGCTGGTCTTCTTGCGGCTTGTAGTTTTCATTAAAAATACTTAATCCGCCCGGTTGCTTTAATACAATCCAATACAAACTTAAATGCATGCGATCGTACCAATCTTTGATTTTTTGCTGCGAATTCGCGTCAATTCGGCCAGCGCCATCCGATAACAAAACCACAGCGCGCGAGCCAGAATCGGGCACTTTATCAAACAAGCCAGCGGCCGATGTTAGCCCACTACCAATATTGGTTTGAAACAGCGCATTGCCAGCCGTGGCGCGCACAGCCGCCACAACGGCTTCTTTATTTTCAGTTAGCGGCAGCACATACATGGCGGAATTACTAAAGGTAATCATGCCTAATAAATCGTTTTTGCGCGATTTCACAAACTGGGTAATTAAACGGCTAGCTGCGGCTGATTTGGTTTCACCTATGGCATTATCGGTAGTACCAGAGAAAGGGTCATCCATACTGGCGCTTCTATCCAATACCAATGCGATTTGCGCACCCACACCAATGCGTTCTACCACTTGTTGATTGCTATGCGGCGCGCCTAAACCCAAAATAATAAAGGTTAAAATAAGCACAGCTAACACTTTTAAAATTAGGCCAATTAAGTCTGATAACGGGTCTGCTGGCAGCATATCTAGCCAAGAATAGCTTTTGCTGTGCGCGCGCTGAAACACCAACGGTAGCAACGCCAAGGGCAACAACCATAATAACCAAGGATTGGAAAAAGACATGAATTAGGCCTTGCTTGCTGTTTGTGCGTCAGTAATCAAGCCACGCTCGCAATCGCGGCAGCGACGGCAAAATTGCGCCAGCCATTGCAGCGGCTCATTACCAACGGCATGCTTGGCATTAGGCTCAAAAAACACTTGGCGCGATAAACCAAAAAACTGATTAATTTCGGATTCGATTTGTTTAAAAGCCGGTTTCTTTTCAAAAAGCTGATTTAAATTGCCATTAAATAAACTAAAGCCAGCCGTTTTGTTAAGTGATGTATGCATGCTGCTAACCGCATGTTGCAAGCCTTCTGCCGTATTGGGTGATTTGCGAATAAGGCGATAACTTTTAGCAAAAGGGCCGCCCATTTTTGGCAACCAAGCATGTTTGCCCAGCATATAAAGCAAGCCAATTAAGCTAACAGCTAAAACGCCAACTAATACTTTAAGCCTTTGTTTTTCATCGCCATTATCCAATAATAATGGCCCGCGATAGCCAGACATATTGCTTTCAACTTTAACCGCACCAAAAATAGAAAGCGGTGAAATGGCAAAATCAAAACTTGGAATGCGATAACGCACAATTTCTTTTGTTTTTGTATTGATAATGCGTAGGTATTCGGCGGGCAACGAACCGTTTTTTGCCACCACATTATTGGTAAACACTTGATAACTTAAGCTTAAATCATGCTTAACACTATCGCCACTATCTTTTTTAATATGCTTGATATTGCTTAAATCAATGCCAATTAGTTGGCCTTTATAACGTCTTTCGTAACCAATAATAGGTAGAGATTCATCAATTAAGGTATAAGGTTTTTTAATTTCCAGCGTCATTTGGCGCGTTAAAATATCGCCAACGGTGTAGCCCACAGTGCGCTCTGGATCTTGTAGTTTAATGCTGACAATACCCTCTTTAATATCAGGCAAGTTTTCATATTCCAGCGCGGCAGCGTTTAAAACGCTAAAGCTGAGAATAAGTGCAAATAACCAACGATTCATTAATGTATTCATAAATTGTACTTAAAATAATTTTAGAAGTTCTATTTAGCTATCAGCTTTAAATCAATAACTTATGCAGCGACAAATTGATGGAAATATTCGGTTAAGGCATCGGCATCGTAATCGCCTTCCACATAAAATGGCGGCATATCAAATTGCATAAACAGTTTATAAATAGCCTCACGGCGCGCTTCAAACGATGCAATGATTTTATCGCGAAAGTTTTTACGCAAAAATAGGGTACGTTTTGCACCTGTTTCAGGGTCGGTTACAGCGGTAATACCAAACTCTGGCAGGCTTTTATATTCGTCTGCATCCCACAAAACCACTGGCACAATATGATGGCGCGTTAAATTCGATAGCGATTCTTCAAGCTGCGACATTGGCATATGAAAATCAGAAATCATAAACACCAATGAGCGTTCGCGTGGCAAATAACGCCAAACGTCAAGAATGCCGCTGCCAGAAACCGGCTCAGGGTGGTACTCTTTTAAACGCTCAGCTAATTCAATGGCGCGTTGTGATTTAAAAGATGCAGTGCTAATCCAGTCTTCGCGTACCACATCATCAAAACCCACAAAGCCAAACGGATCAGAATTGCGGCTGGCCGATTGCGCGATGGATTCGGCAATATCGGCCGCTTTACGGATTTTGCGCTCTTTGGCACCAAAATTCATGCTGCCTGATAAATCGCAAATCACAAAAACTGGCGTTGCACTTTTTTGATTAAACAAGCGCACATACACTTGTTCCATTGGGTCGCGAATGGTTTGGCGTAAATCAATACGGCGCGGGTCGGGGTAGCTTATTAATGAGGTATGGCCAATAAATTCCATACCCATGCCGCGTTGCGTACTGGCGTGGCGGCCAGGGTGGCGGCCACGGTTGCGCCAACCAATGTGGTAACTAAACTCTTTAATGTTTTCAATAGACATAAAAAAGTGAGATTAAGGCGCGGCTACAGCGTTAATAATATTGCTCAACATTTCGCGCGCAATTTCGGTACGGCGCATTTCATACACTGGGCTAAATACTAATCGGTGCGCCACGGTTTCATGGAATACCGCATGAATATCTTCTGGCGTAATGGCTGTGCGCTCATTGAGCCAAGCGTTTACACGTGCCGCGCGCAACATCATACTCATGCCGCGTGGGCTGGCGCCTGCAAGCACTAGGCGATTCATATCCACGTTGGTGACTTTTACGCCAAAATCAGTCGGTTTACGCGTGGCTTTCCATAAATTAAGCGCGTATTTTTCTAATGTTTTTGAGGCTTCAACACTTTTTTGAATCACACCGGAGAACGCATTTAATTCATCAAATTTCAGTACATCCGGCTTAACCGTGTCAATCAAAGCATCCACATTATGGAAGCGCGTATCAAACATTAGGCCAGACATAATGTCATCGTCATTTGGCACCACAATTGGAATTTCCATCATAAAACGGTCACGCGCCGCAGATGGAATTTCAAACGTCTCTTCTTTTTCCACTTGGTTGCGATCGGCAAACACAATCATGTGTGGGAAGGTGTGTTCTTTATTAAATGCTGACAAAGTACGTTCTGCCATCACGCGCAATAGCAATGAATGCACTTGCGGGCGGGCGCGGTTAATCTCGTTAAAGAAAAACACGCTTAAATTTTCGCCAGACATTAACAAAGGCCCAGCGCTTACATGCGGCTTGCCGTCTTCACCCAAATAGGTGTGATACACCAAATCGTTAGGCATCAAGTCAATCGTGCCTTCAATACGCTGATAACCGCCGCCAATACCGCGCGTAAAAGCGCGTAGCAGGGTAGTTTTACCCACACCCACATCGCCCTCAAGCAATACGTGACCACGCGCAAAAATCGCGATAGTGATTAAGCGAACAGGGTTTTGCTGACCAACCACCACGTTGTTCACTTCGGTTTCTAAAGTCAGCGCATGTTGACGCCAGTCGGTTAAAAGACGGTCACTCATTGAGTTTTTCCTAAAATGTAATGATTTAGATGATTAGTAAATGGAGTTTATATTATTTTAGTATAGTTAAATTTGAAACAATCTATTAACAATATAAATGAATTTTTATAACCTGTATACAGGTTTGTATACTTTTGTAGCGCTATAGTTTTTTTTGAATATTTAATCGTTTGCTACTTTGAGAAATTATTTCTGGAATGTAGCCTGCAATCATTAATAAAAGTGCAAGTGTGGCAAATAACCAATTTAATGCATATTTGACGCTAAATTGTGTGTCAGATGGTAATTGGCTAATTCCAGCAATTAGTGCTTCAACGGAGTCAGCTTTTATGTATTTTGCGCCAATCTCGGTGCTTAATTCTTTTAAATACGCTTCATCCAGCTTAGATAAATAATATTCATAAGGCTCATTTGCAATCGAGTTATCTCTGCCGCCATCATGACCTTCATCCACATTTGAAGCGGGATTCAGCTTAATCGCATCGTTAGACCAATAGCCAATTACTTGGTTTTTATCATTTAGTTTAGGTATGGAAGAGGGCTTTGAATTGCCTATCCCCACAATCAGTAAAGGCTGTTTACCTTGCCATTTAGTCATACTCACTTTGGTGAATATATTAAGCGGTGCCGCTTCTTGGCCATCCGTCATCAGAATAACTTGTGCAATATCATCACCATTTGTTGCCAGCAAAGCCTCTATTGATAATAGACCGATGCGTATATTGCTATTGCCTTGCGATGCCATACGCCAATCCATATGGTCTATCGTATGCCAAAGCACATCGTAATTAGCACAGGTTTCTATGGGCGTATAAAGCAGTGTGGCCGTGGTTTTAAAAAACACGCCCAACCCTACCTGAGTTCCGCACGGAAGATTTTTTACCGTTTTTTTTAATAAATATTTGCTGTATTCCAAACGGCTGATTGGCATGCCAGATAAGCGCATGTCCGGCACGTTCATGCTTTGCGTTACATCTACTATAAATAGATAGCTTTTTCGCTCTTGCTTGATATTGATATAAGGTTTGCACATGGCAATCAACAAAAAAATCAGCGCGCCAATAAGACAAATGGTTTCGTGATTCTCTTGAATGCGACCAATAAAGCGCTTTGACATAATTTTTTAATTTTTAAGGGTAGCTTTAAGAATAAGCACCGCACCTTTTCCAAAGCCGTAACTGGTCGTGATAAGGCTGGCAAATAAATACCACTGAAATAGTTGAGGTGGCGGCACTTTGGGATTATCGAGTATGGGGAATATGACCATTAATAAAAACAAACTAGAGTTAGTAAACGCGCCTACCACCATTGCCCAGCGTACATGCCAAGGCAAGGGTATTTTTGCGGCGTAATAGCCTAAAATCAGCGCGCTCATCAGCAAAAAATCAATATGCGCCTGCAGCAAGCGCAAAAATTTACCTGCAAATATGGCTTTAAGCGGCGCAACGCCAAAATTCAACCCCACCATACACCACGCAAGTATCAGCGCCATAAGCATCCATAATGCAGCGCCCCTAATTAAGACAATATTGCCAGCATGATTATCAATTTTTTGCATCTTCACTCCCTATAAGTCGTTATTTTTTGCAGTGTAAGTTGGCTGAGTAAAATGCGCTGTGCCAAAACGGCACGATGACTTGACTGAAACGGTGGTTTGCTTATTTACATACGCATCAACAACTTCTAATATGCTTTTTAATGGTGAACAAAGACATAAATAAGGCTTATGGCAATGCTTAATCACAGCCCATCACTTTCAAGCACGGCTTATTTAAATCAACCCCAGTTGATAGCAAAAGGCTTAACGCTTTCTACCGCCGATGTGCTGGCGCGTGATAGGCGAGATTGGTTGCAAGACATGATTTGTCAGGAGTACACGCGCGTTGAGATAACGCCGCCTGCCGATGGTGGTTTATTCAATGAAACCACTTTTTACGCCTGGCAAAATTTACGTTTATCCGCTATTCAATCGCGCGGATTAACCATTAACAAGCACGCGCATGAGCCTTGCCGTAGTAGTCAAGATAACTATTTGGCGGTAATTTTGTTGGCTGGCAGCTATATGCTTGAGCAAAATGGGCGTGAGGTGTTTTTACAGCCTAATGATATGACTATCTATGACGCTACCAAACCGCACCGTATTCAGTCCACTCATGGGTTTTCTAAGCTGTTGGTGTCGATTCCGCGCAACATAATGCGCGACAATTTAGCGGGTATTGAGCATTGCACAGCGTTAAAAGTGTCTGGGCAAACAGGCATGGGTGCAGTGGCAACACAATTTATTCAATCCGCTGCCAATCAAGTGGCCAATGTGCCAGTCGATTATTTTGATGCCCTATCAGAACAATCGCTGGATTTGCTGACGTTGGCGTTTACATCGGTACGCCCACAACACTTTAATCTATGTCGCAGCCGTTCAATTTCGTTAAAAATTGTAAAAGATTTTATTGCCAGTTATTTAACAAACTCTCAAATGGATACCGCAATGATAGCGGCTGGAACGCGCTTTTCAGCACGCTATATCAATGATTTATTTAAAGACGAGCATACTTCATTAATGCGCTATGTATGGTCATGTCGATTAGAAAAGTGCTATAAAGAAATGCTTGTTTTAAATAATTACTCAGTGTCAATCATTGCTTTTAAATGGGGATTTAATGACATGTCGCATTTTAGCCGTGCTTTTAAAAACGTTTTGGCCTTAGTCCAAGTGATTTAAAGGCATTATCAAAGTTAAATCTTGATAATTAATGGTGGCTGTTTACATGAAATGCTATTAAAACTGCCATAAGATAATGGCAAAAAGACATTATTTTTGGCGCACGAACTGAGATAACACTTTCGCAAAATGCATTTTCCAGCGAAAATAGCATCAATATTCATTATAAGTGTTGATAACATGCAAAACCAAATAGGCGTTACTAAACAAAATAGCTATACCAAAGAAGAATTATTAAGTTGTGGGCGAGGTGGTATGTTTGGTGAGGGTAATGCGCAATTGCCATTGCCGCCTATGTTGATGTTTGATCGCATTGTGAAAATTACTGATGAAGGTGGTAAATACGGTAACGGCCAAATTATTGCCGAGTTGGATATTACGCCAGATTTATGGTTTTTTGATTGTCATTTTACTGGCGACCCAGTGATGCCAGGTTGCTTAGGTTTAGATGCCATGTGGCAATTGGTTGGGTTTTATTTAGGATGGGCGGGCGGCCCGGGCCGTGGCCGTGCATTGGGTGCAGGTGAGGTTAAATTTAGTGGGCAAGTGTTGCCAACGGCCAAAATGGCGACTTATACCATTGATTTAAAACGCGTGATTATGCGCAAATTGGTAATGGGTATTGCGGATGCCACTATGACTTTGGATGGTCGCGAGATTTATGTGGCCAATGATTTGCGCGTGGGTTTGTTTACGCGCACAGATAATTTTTAAAGTTTAATTTTTAAAAATTTAATATGATTTTTAGCGTTTAATTTTAATAACAAAAAAGAAAAACACTTAATAAAGATTGAGGGAGAGCACGCATGCGTCGTGTCGTCATTACAGGGTTGGGCATTGTATCTAGCCTAGGAAACAATAAAGCAGAAGTGAAAGATAGCTTGTACGCGGGTAAATCGGGTATTAGCTTTAATCCAGAATACGCTGAGCGTGGCATGCGATCGCAAGTCGCAGGCTCCGTTAAGTTAGATGTTCAAGAGTTAATAGACAGAAAACTGATGCGTTTTATGGCTAAAGGCCACGCCTATGCTTGGATTGCGTTGCAGGAAGCCATTGCCGATGCTGCTTTAGGTGAAGATTTAGTTTCAAATGTGCGCACCGGCATTATTGTTGGCGGCGGCGGCCCTTCTACTGAGAGTATTGAAGAAAGCAACCGAGTGCTAGCCGAAAAAGGTATTCGCCGCGTTGGGCCTTATATGGTGACCAAAGCCATGTGCAGCGGCATTGTGGCTACTCTTGCCACAGGCGCCAAAATCAAAGGCGTCAACTACGGCATTAGCTCAGCTTGTTCTACCAGCGCGCACTGTATTGGCGCTGGTGCAGAGCAAATTCAACTAGGCAAGCAGGATATTGTATTTGCAGGTGGCGGCGAAGAAGAGCATTGGAGTTTATCCTACCTGTTTGATGCGATGGGTGCCATGTCGAGTAAATATAATGACACGCCAGAGCAAGCCAGCCGTACTTATGATGCAAACCGTGATGGTTTTGTGATTTCTGGCGGCGGCGGTATTGTGGTGCTAGAAGAATATGAGCATGCCAAAGCGCGCGGTGCAAAAATCTATGCTGAAGTAATTGGTTACGGCGCCACGTCTGATGGTTATGACATGGTCGCGCCAAGCGGCGAGGGCGCACAACGCTGCATGAAACTAGCGCTAACCGACCATGAAGGCAAAAAAATTGAGCATGTGGATTATATTAATACGCATGGAACCAGTACGCCTGTTGGCGATACCAAAGAATTAGAAGCGATTCGCGCAGTGTTTGAGGGTGGCGAATATGGCGCTTTGCCGGCAATTGCCTCTACTAAATCGCTATCTGGCCATGCCTTGGGTGCAGCCGGTGTGAATGAAGCGATTTATACCTTAATTATGATGCAAAATAATTTTATTGCCGCATCTGCCAATATTGAAACGCTAGACCCTGCCGCAGAAGGCTTGCCAATTGCCACTAAGCGCATTGATAACGTAAAAATTGAAACCGCGTTATCCAATAGCTTTGGTTTTGGCGGCACCAATGCCACACTCACCTTATCAACCAAATACTTGTAACTAAAAATATTTAAATGCGTTAAGTGTGGCAATGCCCTAAATTGTTAAGGGCATGTCAACTAGGAGTTTTAGCATGAAAAAATTATTAATAACATTAATAGCCTTTGGTTTAACCAGTTGCGCCACCATGATGGGCGACCGCACGGTGAATGTCACGGGTGAGCAAATTGCGCAAAAATTAAATGAAAAGTTGGCCCTGCCAATTTCGTTGCTTAAAGTGTTTGATGTCAATTTATCTAATTCGTTAGTGACTTTTGATAAAGCCAGCGGCCGCATGATTACTACGATGGATACCAAGCTTAGTAGCCAATTATTTAACCAATCTGTTGCCGGTAAGTTGGGCATTTCTGGTAAATTGCGCTTTGATGCGGCTACCAGCACTGTGGTATTAGATGAGCCAAAAGTGGACAATTTTGATGTGGCAGGCGCTGGCAATAAATATAACGATTTGTTTAATGCCTTTGCTAAAACGGTGGGCGGCGAAATGTTAAACGGCTTAACCCTTTACACGGTTAAGCCAGAAGATTTAAAATTTGGCGGCACTACTTATAGCCCAAAAGACATGGTAGTGACCGATAGCGGCTTGCAGTTAACCCTAACGCCGCAACGCTGATTGCAAATTAACTAAATTGGTACTGTAACTAAATTGGAACTATAACTTGAAAAAGACTGCTTATTTACTGGCCATTTTAATAGGGCTTACTTCAATTAATGCCGATGCGTTAACTAAAGCCGCCAAAAAGAAGGTTAAAAAGCCAAAGACTAAAAAATCCACCCAAGTTGTTCCGGCATATGTCATTGCCATTGGTTACCCGTCTATTACAGTGGCGCTTAATGCCGTTCAAGAACGCAGTGATGTGCTGCCAAAACCTAACTCTAAACCATTTGGTTGGCAAGACCGCAGTGGCCCTTGGTATGTAGCCAAAGAAGGCAAATACATTGAATGGGCATTTACCAAAGGTGGCCATTACGCACACCCAAGCGTGGTTAAACGCATGATAGATGTTGGCTCTACTGATCACGTCAATGTTGACATGGCATTTAGGTGTGGTGCAGCAAGTAGCGCCGATTGCGATAAATTATTATCAGAATTTAAAGAAGTTAAATTGCTGATTAATAAAGTGTATCAAAAGAAATTTATTACTAGTAAAGAGGGCGTAGCTGTTTGGGATGGCGTTGATAGCTTAGAGTAAATAAGCGTTAATTAGCAAAATTTAACCTTTTAAATCAATAAAGCCGCCGCTACATGACGGCCTTCACTCATTAATATATTGTAGGTTCTGCAAGCGGCCGCTGTTGTCATGCATTCAATCGGAATGCCTTTTTCGGTTAGGTTTTGGCCAATTTTTGGGTGTAAAAATCGGTGCGTTAAACCAGTGCCCAACAGCACAACTTCAGGTTTAAGTGCGCCGATTTCAGCAAAATGTTCCGCGGTTAAATCCTCAAAACTTGCCGCTTTCCAATCTAAAATTAATTGATTCGCCAACACAATCAGCGCTTGCTGATAGCGACGTTTATTGATTTCAATAAAGTCTTCACCGTATCCAGTGATTAAATTGTTATTTTCAGCCGTGGTTAAATGTAGTTTCATCTTGCTATTTTAGCGCTGTCTTTGATTGAAGAAAAACCTTTTTCTAAGGTAAACTTATAGGTTAAGCAAATACTTTATTTTTGCACAAAAATTGTTTTATTAATTCAACAAAAAACAGAACCAATCCACTTATGCAACCAGTACTCAAATCTAACAAGCTTGCCAACGTTTGCTACGATATTCGTGGCCCCGTGTTGCAACGAGCGCGCCAAATGGAAGAAGAAGGTCAGCGTATTATTAAGCTGAATATTGGTAACCCTGCCGCTTTTGGTTTTGAAGTGCCAGAAGAAATTCAGCTGGACGTGATTCGCAATATGGGTGATGCAGGTGGCTATACCGACTCTAAAGGCTTATTTGCGCCACGCAAAGCCATTATGCATTACACGCAAAGCAAGCATATTGCTAATGTAACTGTGGATGACATCATTATTGGCAATGGCGTTTCTGAGCTAATTGTGATGGCGATGCAAGCGCTGGTAAATAATGGCGACCAAGTATTGGTTCCTATGCCAGATTATCCATTATGGACAGCGGCGGTAACGCTAGCTGGCGGTACCGCGCGCCATTATTTGTGTGATGAAAACTCTGGCTGGTTACCCGATTTAAAAGATATTGAAGCGAAAATTACCGCCAATACTCGCGGCATTGTGGTGATTAATCCGAACAATCCAACGGGTGCGCTATACCCAAAAGAAACCTTGCTAGGCATTATCGAAATTGCGCGTCATCACGGTTTGGTGGTGTTTGCGGATGAGATTTACGATAAGGTTTTGTACGATGATGCCGAACATATTTCAATGGCATCACTGGCTGAAGATGTGTTGTTTGTTACGTTTAATGGCTTATCTAAAAATTACCGTACTTGCGGCTATAGGGCTGGTTGGATGGTGGTATCAGGCAATAAAAGCGCAGCAACCGATTATGTAGAAGGCCTGAATATGCTGGCTTCTATGCGTTTATGCGCCAACGTACCAGGCCAGCTGGCTATTCAAACGGCGCTGGGCGGTTACCAAAGTATTGATGATTTAGTGGCGCCTGCTGGCAGGCTTTGTAAACAGCGCGATTTGGCTTATGAATTGATTACCGCGATTCCTGGTGTAACTTGCGTTAAACCAAAAGCGGCGATGTATTTGTTCCCTAAATTAGATCCAGAAATGTATCCGATTAAAGATGATCAGCAATTTATTTTAGATTTATTGCTAGAAGAAAAAGTATTGTTGGTGCAAGGCACAGGCTTTAATTGGAAAACGCCTGACCATTTCCGCGTGGTGTTTTTACCCAATGTGGATGATTTAGCCGAAGCGATTAAACGTATCGCCAGCTACTTAGCGCGATATAGAAAAAAACACAGTAAAAAATTAGCATAGAAAAATTAGATGGAGCAATAGTTTGAAGACATTAAATGTAGGCCTTTTAGGCATTGGCACAGTAGGCGGCGGTACTTACAACGTATTAACGCGCAACGCAGCAGAAATCACCCGCCGCACAGGCGTGGCGATTAATGTTTTGCAAGTAGCCGATAAAAATATTGACCATGCCAAAATGGTGACTAGCGGCAATACGCTATTAACCACGGATGCATTTGCCATTGTGAATAACCCTGAAATTGACGTGGTGGTTGAGTTAATTGGCGGCTACACCTTAAGCAAAGAGTTGGTGTTAAAAGCCATTGCTAACGGTAAACACGTTGTCACCGCCAATAAGGCATTAATCGCCTTACACGGCAATGAGATTTTTGCCGCCGCTCAGCAAGCTGGCGTTATTGTGGCGTTTGAGGCGGCAGTGGCGGGCGGTATACCCATTATTAAAGCTTTACGCGAAGGTTTAGGCGCAAACCGTATTGAGTGGGTTGCTGGCATCATCAATGGCACAACTAATTTTATTCTTACCGAAATGCGTGAAAAAGGCTTGGCCTTTGCCGATGTGTTAGGTGAAGCGCAGCGTTTGGGCTATGCCGAGGCTGATCCTACGTTTGACGTAGAGGGCATTGATGCCGCTCATAAACTAACTATTATGGCGGCAATTGCTTTTGGCATGCCGATGAAATTTGAGCAGGCTTACACCGAAGGCATCACCAAGTTACAGCAAACAGATATTAAATATGCCGAAGAGTTGGGCTACCGCGTGAAATTGCTTGGAATTACTAAGCAATCGGCCGGCGGCGTTGAGCTTCGCGTGCATCCAACCTTAATTCCAGAAAAACGTTTAGTGGCGAATGTAAATGGCGCCATGAACGCCGTAGTGGTGAAGGGCGATGCAGTTGGTCCAACCTTGTATTACGGCGCAGGCGCAGGCGCAGAGCCAACAGCCAGCGCGGTAGTGGCCGATTTAATGGATGTGGCGCGTTTAAGTAGCGCGACAGCCGAGCAACGTGTGCCATATTTAGGTTTTCAGGCAGGGCAGTTAAACGATTTGCCGATTTTGCCAATCGCACAAATTTCTAGTGCATATTATCTGCGTCTACGCGCGTCAGATAAGCCAGGCGTGCTGGCTGGCGTGACTAAAATATTAGCAGACCGCAATATTTCGATTGATGCCATGCTGCAAAAAGAACCTGCGGATAATGAAACAGAAGCCGATATTGTGATCTTGACGCACGTTACAGTTGAAGCCAATATGGATGCCGGTATAGCCGAAATTGAAGCCTTGCCAGCGATTGTAGGCAAGTTAGTTAAAATCCGCATGGAAGAATTAAGTAAATAAATCAGACTGTCATGGCAGCTTTTGCTGAACGGACAGCAGTTGAAGAGGTTACATGAAATACATATCAACCCGCGGGCAATCGCCTGCTTTAAGTTTTAGCGAAATCTTATTAGGCGGCTTGGCGCCTGATGGCGGCTTATATCTGCCTGAAACCTATCCGCAATTTAGCGATGCCGATTTAAGCGCAATGCGCGGCATGAATTACGCTGATTTAGCCTTTGCGATTTTAAGCCGCTTAATTGATGATATCCCAGCCGCGGATTTAAAAGCCATTATCGATAAAACGTACAGGGCAGACGTTTACAGCTTTACGCGCGCAGGCCAAAACGCGGCGGATATTACGCCAACCGTTAAATTAGAAGAAAACTTGTATTTATTAAGCCTTTCTAACGGCCCAACTTTGGCATTTAAAGACATGGCGATGCAGTTGCTAGGCAATCTGTTTGAGTATGTATTGGCTAAAACAGGCCAAACAACCAATATTTTGGGCGCTACTTCTGGCGACACGGGTTCTGCGGCTGAATACGCTATGCGCGGCAAAAAAGGTGTGCGCGTATTTATGCTTTCACCACATAAAAAAATGAGCCGCTTTCAAACTGCGCAAATGTTCAGCTTGCAAGATGAAAACATATTTAATATTGCGGTTAATGGCGTTTTTGACGATTGCCAAGATATGGTAAAAGCGGTTTCAAACGATGCCGCGTTTAAAGCGAAATACAAAATCGGCGCGGTTAACTCTATCAACTGGGGTCGTATTGTCGCGCAAGTGGTGTATTACTTTAAAGGCTATTTTGCGGTTACAGAAAGTAATAATCAAAAAGTAGATTTTTCTGTTCCAAGCGGTAATTTTGGCAACGTTTGTGCAGGCCATATTGCGCGCATGATGGGCTTGCCGATTGATAAGTTAGTGGTAGCCACTAACGAAAATGATGTGTTGGATGAATTTTTCAAAACAGGCGTCTACCGCCCGCGCGGTTCAGCCAACACGTATCAAACATCTAGCCCTTCAATGGATATTAGCAAAGCATCCAACTTTGAGCGTTTTGTGTTTGATTTGGTAGGTCGCGACAGTGCCAAAGTGCGCGAGTTGTGGGCTAGCGTCGATAAAGGCGGCGCCTTTGACATTAAGCAACTAATGCCAAAACTAGCCGATTATGGCTTTGTATCTGGCAGCAGTAATCACGAAAACCGCATGAAAGTTATTCGCGAATCTCAAGCAAAATATGCGGTAGTGGTTGATACGCACACGGCCGATGGCCTTAAAGTAGCGCTGGAATACCGCCAAGAAAACACGCCAATGGTGGTTCTAGAAACGGCCCTTCCGGCTAAATTTGAAGATGCGCTAGTAGAAGCATTAGGTGAGATTCCGCCAAGACCCGATTGCTTAAAAGGAATTGAGCTATTGCCGCAAAAATTTACGGTGATGGATGCTGATGTGGATGCGATTAAAGATTTTATTGTTAAAAACACCTAAATTGCTGTCATGATTAACCTAAGGTTTATTTAGGCTAAAAAACGGATTGTTTAGAGGTTTGCAAAAGCTAGATTCTTCGCTATGCTCAAAATGACGGGCTTGGAAAATATTATAAATGAAACAATATACCGATTTATTACAGCATGTTTTAACGCATGGTAATCAAAAAACAGACCGCACTGGTACTGGTACCACTTCTGTTTTTGGTTACCAAATGCGCTTTGACTTAAATGCAGGTTTTCCGCTTCTCACCACCAAAAAAGTCCATTTAAAATCCATTGTTCATGAGCTACTTTGGTTTTTGCAAGGCTCTACCAATATTGCGTATTTAAAAGAAAATGGCGTGCGCATTTGGGATGAGTGGGCCGATGAAAATGGTAATCTAGGCCCTGTTTATGGCTATCAATGGCGCAATTGGCCTAAGCCAGACGGCACACATATAGACCAAATTGCGCAGGTGATTAATGCGATTAAGCAAACGCCTGATTCACGTCGCTTGATTGTTTCGGCTTGGAACGTGGCCGATGTAGATCAAATGAAGCTGCCGCCATGCCATGCGTTTTTTCAGTTTTATGTGGCGGATGGTAAATTGTCTTGTCAGCTTTACCAAAGAAGCGCTGATATATTTTTGGGCGTGCCGTTTAATATCGCCTCTTACGCGCTATTAACCATGATGGTGGCGCAAGTGTGTGGCTTAAAGTTGGGTGATTTTGTGCATACATTAGGCGATGCGCATATTTACAGCAACCACATGCAGCAGGTGCAAGAGCAGCTATCGCGTGCACCAAAATCGCTGCCACAAATGCGCATTAACCCCAATGTTAACGATATTTTTAGCTTTAAATTCGAAGATTTCACTTTAGAGAACTATGACCCACATCCTGCTATCCAAGGAAAAGTGGCTGTTTAGCGTGGTTAATTTGCAACTATGGTTTTATTCAGCCAGTGTTTGGTTATATAAAACCAAATATGTAACAATGTTGTAATTAATCAATGACCTATGAATATTTAGGTACAATTCTCGCTCAATATAAATAATGTAATCTTTTTGAAATACATTTTTAATCATATTTTTTAATACACTTTGGAGATAAACATGATTCGTTCAACAATTGGTGCCACGCTAGTGGGCGCGGCACTTTTAGCAAATACAGCTTTTGCTGATCATGAAACGATTAAGCCACATAAAGCGGATAGTTTGGGCAAATGTGTGAAAGCGGCTTTAACAGCGCATGAAGGTAAAATTGTTAGACTAGAAATGAAATCGGAAGATAAAAAACCGATGTATGAGTTTGATATTGAATCGGCTGATGGCACCGCTTGGGATATTGAGTGCAGTGTAACAACAGGAAAAATTACTGAAATTGAGCAAGAAGTAAAAGCCGATGACGCCAAATTTAAAGCCTTAGCTAAAGTATCAGAAGCGGATGCAAAAGCCACAGCATTAGCTGCGCATGCGGGTACGGTTGTTGAAACGGAATATGAGCTAGAGCCAGACGGTAAAGCATCGTATGAGTTTGATATTTTAGAAGCGGACCATGAAGAAGTGAAAGTGGAAGTGGATGCGACAACAGGTAAAATTGTTGAAACAAGCTATGAAGTGTATCAAATTGGCAAAGAGTAATTAGCTGGTTTTGCGGCAAGGTTTGTATTAAAAAAGGCGCTATTAGCGCCTTTTTTAATACCTCAATAATGATTGAACCTAGTTAATAATTAAAACCTAGTTAATACTTAAAACCGAGTTAATTAACCATTTAACGATTGAAAAGATTGCCGTTGAAACGCATTTTTTAAGCGCTTAATGCCTAAATGCACTTCATCATTGGTTAGGTTGGCAAAGCCTAATCTAATCGCCGAGATTTGCTCGCGGTTATCGCAAAAGCTGGCGCCAGCTACAATGCGCACTTTTTCAATTTCGGCATCTTTAACCAGCAATGGCATATTAATATTAGGATTAACCTTTAGCCACAACGCCAACCCGCCATCAGGCATTTTAAAGCTGACAAATTCTTTTAATTCTTCACGGATTAATTTGGCAATAACCGTGCGCCGCTCATCATAAATTTTAAATGTTTTAACCGTATGGCGATTAATTTCGCCGGTGTGTAATAGCTCTGCAATGGCCAGCTCGGTCACTGTATTGCCTTGGCGGTCAATCATCATAATTTCGCTGGCAAATTGCTTGGTGATTTCTTTGTGCGCGGCAATAAAGCCAATTCTAAAACCTGGCGCTAATACTTTAGAAAGCGAACCAACGTAAATCACCCGATTGGATTTATCAAAACTGGCTAAAGGTAGAATTGGTTTATTGGAAAAATTAAACTCAAAATCATGGTCATCTTCAATAATTAAAAAATCATACTGGTCTGCCATGGCCAGTAATCGCCGTCTGTGGGCCATAGGCATGCTCACAGTGGTTGGGATCTGATAATGAGGGCTGACGTATACCGCTCTTATTTTGGTGTGCTTACACAGCGTTTCTAGCGCATCTAAATCAATACCATCTTCGTTTTGATCCACCGAAATAATATTAGCACCGCAGCTTTTAAACGCATCGCTGGCTAATTGATCGCATAGTTTTTCCATTACAATATTATCGCCATTGCGCATTAATACCCGCGCCACCAAGAAAAAGCCCATTTGGCTGCCGCGCACCACACAAATATTATCAATATCGGTATGCAAACCTCTATCCATATTAAGCATATGCAATATGGCTTGCCTTAATATCATTGAACCTTTGGGTTCGTTGTACGATTGCTTATTGGTTCTGATGCTGACAATAAGCGCATGGCGCATGGCGCGCGATAGCACTTCTAGCGGCATTAAGCGCGAATCAGATAAGCCTGAGCTAAAACTAATAATGTCGCTTTCGGCTCTTTTGTTGGTGCTAGCCACTGGCTCAATCTGCGATTTATTTTGAAAGTCGTAATTAATATTGGTGACTGGCTTGGGATGATGATTCACTGATAATACGCGCGGTGAAACAAATGTGCCGCGCTTGTGCTCAGAATGTAGCCAGCCTTGCGCAATCATTTCCTCATACGCTTGCACAACGGTTTTGCGATTAACGCCTAATATGGTGGCCAGTTCTCTGGTGCCAGGCAGGGCAGAGCCTACCGCAAAGCGCCCGTGTTGAATTTCTTCAATAATTTTATGCGCAATTTGTACATGTATAGAGGTGTCAGAGTTTCTAAGCAGTTCAATTTCAAGTTCCCAAGGCCTTAGCATTGCAATTCCATTTCTGTTAACCTTTCAATAGTAGCAAATACATTTCCTAATCATCTGCATCCCAAACTGGACCCGTTCGAAATTTAATTCTGGACGGCGTCTAACTTCTAAAATGTATGTATCGTTACATTTGTTTACAAATTGTTACATTCTGATTCAATATTAAGTAATTAGTGTTTAATTAAGTGAAACGTAAACTAAAGAACATAAATCAACTATTTAATTCAATTAAATAGTTTTATTTATACATTTATTTTGTCTTTGGAGATAAAAATGAAATTTAATACAATCAAGCTAGCTCTAGGTTTAGTAGCAGGCGCAACATTGGCAATGCCAATGATGGCATCAGCTGCTGCAGACCAAGAAGCGGCCATTG
>JBKJIJ010000001.1:0-6961 GCA_046598525.1 Methylotenera sp.
CAAGTAAGGCATTTTCTGCATTGAATGTTCGCGTATTTTATAGGTAATCTTCTCATTTCTCAAGTCAAAATCGCATCTAATGCCATTTTTCTTTAAATTTTCAACCACTTGCATCACGTAATCGGCCTGGCTTTCAGAAATATTCAGCACCATCACTTGCACAGGCGCCAGCCAAAGCGGCATTGCACCCGCATAGTTTTCAATCAAAATACCAATAAAACGTTCCATTGAACCCACAATAGCGCGATGCAACATAATCGGGCGTTTGCGCGAATTGTCTTCTGCTACATACTCTGCACCCAGGCGCTCTGGCAAATTAGGGTCTAATTGAATAGTGCCGCATTGCCACAAGCGACCTAATGAGTCTTTCAGTGTGAATTCAATTTTGGGGCCGTAAAACGCGCCCTCACCTGGTTGATATTCAAAATCTAAATTGTTTAATTTAAGCGCGTTGGCAAGCGATGTTTCTGCCCTATCCCAATCTTCGTCTGACCCTATGCGTTTTTCTGGGCGAGTTGATAACTTGACCAACACATCGTTAAAGCCGAAATCGCCATACGCTTTATAGAGCATTTTAATAAAGTCAGCGACTTCGGCTTCTACTTGCTCTTCGGTACAGAATATATGCGCATCGTCTTGCGTAAAGCCGCGCACGCGCATTAAACCGTGCAGTGAGCCTGATGGTTCGTTGCGGTGACATGAGCCGAATTCTGCTAAACGCAGCGGTAAATCGCGATAGCTGTGTAAGCTGCTGTTAAAAATCTGCACATGACCTGGGCAATTCATCGGCTTCACGGCGTATTCGCGATTTTCCGAATTAGTCACAAACATATTGTCGCGATAGTTTTGCCAGTGGCCTGATTTCTCCCATAAGGTTTTATCCATGATGGTCGGCGTACGCACTTCTTGATAATTATAATCTTTGAACATTTGGCGCATGTACTGCTCAACTTCTTGCCAAATACTCCAACCACGCGGATGCCAGAACACCATGCCTGGTGCGTCATCTTGCATATGGAAATAATCCAGTTGCTTGCCTAATTTGCGATGATCGCGTTTTTCGGCCTCTTCTAGCTGAAACAAATACGCTTCAAGCTCTTCTTTATTGCGCCATGCTGTGCCATAAACTCGCTGCAGCATCTCATTATTGCTATCGCCACGCCAATAAGCGCCAGCTAGCTTCATTAATTTAAACGCTTTTAATTTACCTGTGTTTGGCACGTGCGGACCGCGGCATAAATCGGTAAAGTTGCCCTCAGTGTATAAAGACACATCTTCATTGGCAGGAATCGATGCAATGATTTCAGCTTTGTAATGTTCATTAATGCTTTTGAAATAAGCTACTGCTTCATCGCGCGGCAATACTTTGCGCGTGACTTGCTCATCTTTTTTGGCCAACTCAGCCATTTTCTTTTCTATTGTCACCAAGTCTTCTGGCGTAAATGGGCGCTTGTATGAAAAGTCATAATAGAAACCATTGTCAATCACTGGCCCAATGGTCACTTGGCAATCAGGAAATAATTCTTTAACCGCATAGGCCAATAAATGCGCAGTGGAATGGCGAATCACATCTAAACCATCATCTGATTTATCGGTAATAATCGCTAAATCGCTATCGGCTTCAATTAAAAAACTGGTATCAACCAATTGATTGTTTACTTTACCAGCCAGCGCCGCCTTTGCTAGGCCTGCGCCAATATCCATGGCCACTTGCGCCACGGTTACTGGCGTATCAAAGTTGCGTTGCGAGCCATCTGGTAAGCGAATTACTGGCATATTAATCCAATTTAAATAGGTACTAATTTAGCATCTAAAAGTAAAGCTAAAACAATAAAAGCCGTTTTTTGAACGGCTTTGCACATTTTTGGTAGGCAGTACCAGATTCGAACTGGTGACCTCTTGGATGTCGACCAAGCGCTCTAACCAACTGAGCTAACCGCCTATATTTTTCTTCACTTTTTGCGAAGTGCGAATTTTAGCTTAATAAGGGTTTGCACGCAAACGCGCTGGTACAATTGCGCGGTGGAAATTGAAAATAAAAATCAGGCAAATTTTGACGCTTTAATACAGCCACTTGGCATGCAAGGCTATGTGATTTGTGATGATTTCTTGCCAATTGACACAATTTTGGCCCTGCGCGATGAAGCTTATAAACGTTATGCCGATGATGATATGCGCGCCGCTAAAACAGGTTTAGTAAATAAAATACAATCGGCGATTCGTGGTGATCATATTGCTTGGCTAGACGAATTAGATGAAAACCTTGCTATTCAAGCTTATTTTAGCCAAATGCATGGCTTAAAAGACGCGCTTAATCAGCAATTATTTATGAATATTCAGTCTCTTGAAACGCATTTGGCCTTGTATCCCATTGGCGGTCTTTATCAAAAACACTTAGACCAATTTAGCCATGGCAATAACGCAAAATCGCGCCAATTAAGCAGTATTTTATATTTGAATGATAATTGGCAAGCGGATGATGGTGGCGAATTGCGCCTGTATTTAAATGAAGATGAATATTTAGATATTTTGCCAACAGCGGGTAAATTAGTGCTGTTTTTATCAGCCGAATTTTGGCATGAAGTACGGCCTGCCAAACAAGAAAGGGCAAGCCTTACCGGCTGGTTTAGAAGCCGTGACACCTTAACATTTTAAGGTTGCAATAAGCGCTGATACAAACTGGGGCTGGCGTAACCATCTTGTGCCATCTGTTGGCTGGCTTGATATTGCCGAATTGCCGCTTGCGTTTTTAGGCCAGGAAAACCATCTGGCTCACCACAATCAAAACCCAATTCATTTAGCTTGCCTTGCAGTGCCCATAGTTGATTAAAGCTCATCGCTTCTTTTTCGGCCAACGCACCCGCCACAATAGGCTTATCACCCATTAATTGATTCGATAAATGCACAACCGATAAAGCGTAATTAACAGAACGATTCCAATCCATAATCACATCAAAATTGCTAAACACCATAAAAGCGGGGCCATATTGCCCTTGCGGTAGCAAAATCGCGGCATTGGCATAATTCGGTATGGCCTTGCCTGCCATATCCATCACACCCAACTTGGCCCAATCAGCGGCCAACTGACGATTATTTAATCGCGCTTGGCTGTAATCAAAATTAGTCGGCAATTTCACCTCTATAGCCGCCACCTCATCTTTGCGCCAACCCACTTTGCTTAAATAATTGGCGGCAGACGAAAACGCATCGGGCAAGGATGTCCAAATATTAATGCGGCCGTCTAAATCGGCATCCACGCCATATTTAATTAAGGTAGAAGGCATAAATTGCATATGCCCCATGGCGCCAGCCCAAGAGCCGCGCATGCCAGCGACTGTGTTATGGCCAGCATCTACAATGCGCATGGTATCTAATAATTGATTGCGAAAAAACGCGGCGCGGCGGCCTTCATAAGCCAAGGTCATTAGCGCCGATGGCAAACCAAAATTACCTTTATTGCCGCCATAATTGGTTTCTAAACCCCAAAACGCGACTAATACTTGTTTTGGCACGCCATATTGCGTTTCAACTTGGCTTAATAAGTATTCTTGCTCTTGCAACACGGCCCTACCCTGAGCAATGCGCTCTGGGCTAACACGCTTTTCAACATAGTTTAAAAAGGGAGAAATAAATTCTGGCTGACCACGATCCAGCACAATCACCCGCGGTAAATATTGGGCGGTTTTAAACGTATCTTCAATAGTTTGCGCTGAAATTTGCGCTTCCCTTGCCTCGGTTTTTAATGCGGAAAGCCAAAACTCAAAGTATTCACTGCCATCCGCAAACGCTGCCGTACTGATTAATACGGTACTAATTAACACAGCACTGATTAGTAAAGATGAAATCGCATTAGTGATGTGAAAAGCGACAAATTTAGAGCGGGTTTTTTGCATAAGCGTTAAATAGTTTCTAGTACTTTTTGGTAACCAATTTGGTAATTAGGGCATTGCAATTGAAAGCCTGTGGCACGTAAACGTTTGTTACTTAAACGTTTTCCGCCGTTTGTGTCAGGGATTTTAATATGACTGGTGTCAATATTTAGCCTACTAGCCAGCCAAGTTAGCACAGAATATTGCAAGGTAGGCATATCGTCGGTGACAATATAACAGCTCTCAATTGGCTGTTGGCTTAGCGATTTTTGCACTAAAAATGCAATGAATCCTGCCGCATCATCGCGGTGAATACGATTGCTCCAGCTATTATTTACCGGCCAGCGACTAATATCTTTTGCCGTATTCACCAGATATAAACGGCCCTCACCATAAATGCCTGAAAGCCTTAGTGCCGTTGTTTGGCAAGGCAAATTGCTTAATACATTTTCCGCCTCTAACAAACGCTCACCACCAAAATCGGCAGGCTCTGCCGCCACATTTTCATCTAAAATAGTTAACGTATTTTGCCCATATACGCGCGTGCTGGAAACAAAAAACACATGCCGCAAATTGGTATTGTTGGTTTGCGTTGCCAATAAGTTTTTTAATCCTTGTACATAATGCGCTTGATAATTCTCATCCGTTTGTGCATTGGCGGCAATGCAGTAAATGATGATGGCGGGATTAAGATGATTGAGAGAAATTAATGTAGCAGCTTGGGTTACATCGGCTTGAATGGTCTGCATGCCATGCGGCAAGTGTTGCTGGCTGATCCGCACACCAATCACCTCATGTTGCGTTTGATGCAACTGCATGGCAATCGTTGTGCCTAAATCGCCACAGCCTACTATTAATATTCTAGCCATTTATAAATTAGCCAAGCAGCGTTTTAAATTATCCATGCTGCGCTAAATATTTTTCCGCAAAAAATAACGCCACAATTGTTTTGCCATCGGTAATTTCACCTGCTTGAATCATACGCATGCAGTCATCAAACGACGCCTCAAACACTTCTAACGACTCATCGTCATCACGCTGATGCTGGCCAGCGCTTAAATTCCGCGCCATATACATATAAATTACTTCGTTAGAATAGCCAATACAAGGATGTTGATGGCCGAGCTTGACCCAATCACTGGCGCTATAGCCGGTTTCTTCAAGCAATTCGCGCTGGCCTGTGATTAATATTTCCTCACCTGTGTCAATTTTACCGGCTGGCAACTCAATAAAAACCTGATGCAGTGGATAGCGAAATTGACGCTCTAGAATTACATTTCCATTTGGCAACAGCGGCACAATCACCACGGCGCCCGGGTGTGTCACATATTCACGCTGGCTGGTGTGCCCGTTTGGCAAACGCACTTGATCGCGCTTGACTGTTAGCATTCCGCCAGTTGCAATGGTTTCAGAGCTGATTAAATGTTCAGTTAAATCTAATGGTAATGACTTCATTAATCGTTAATTGCCTGCTTAAATTGCATTTGTACTAAAAGTATCGCACTTATTCACATCGCCCACTTTTAAGCCCTGATTAAACCAACGCATGCGCTGCTGTGAAGTGCCATGCGTAAAGCTGTCGGGTACGGCATAACCTTGGGCTTGTTTTTGCAGTGCATCATCACCAATAGCGGCGGCGGCAGTCATTGCCTCCTCAACATCACCCGCTTCTAAAATACGGTTTGCGCCATCGGCATGATGCGCCCAAACACCTGCATAGCAATCGGCTTGCAGTTCTAAACGCACAGAATATTGATTGGCTTCTGCCTCGTTACGCGCACTTTGGCGTGCTTGTTGCACTTTATCTGAGGTGCCCATCACGTTTTGAATATGATGCCCTACTTCGTGCGCAATCACATAAGCTTGCGCAAAATCGCCTGGCGCATTGAACTTGGTTTTCATTTCTTGGTAGAAGCGCAAATCAATATACACTTTGCTATCACCAGGGCAATAAAAAGGCCCCATTGCGGCTTGACCTGAACCACAAGCCGTTGGTGTTTGACCGCTAAATAGCACTAATTTTGGCGCAGGATATTGTTGGCCAGCATTAGCAAATATTTTGCCCCATGTATCTTCTGTGCTACCTAATACTTTGGCCACAAAAACCGCCATCGGGTCATCTTTAGGAATCGCTTGCGCTTCTACTGGCGCTTGCTGATTCAAACCTTGGCCAATATTAAGCACGACCGATGGATCTACCCCAAAATACATGGCAACCAACGCTAAGGCAATGGTGCCCACGCCAATGCTTTTTCCGCCAATCGGTGAACCGCCTCCGCCACGTCTATCTTCTACATTACTGCTTTCGCGTTCGTTATCTAAGCGCATTTTTATACCTCTAATTAGCCACGGTTAAAACCTTACTTGGATTTTATTACAACGAGGTAATAATTTCTTAACATTTTTAAGTGAGTATGTAACAAATTATTAAATGTTTGTGATTTGTTGCTGTAAAAAATTCGATATGCTTAATTGTTATTAACAATTGTATCTTTAGATTATTTATTTTCAATTCATTGACTTAGCGAATAAATCGCATCTAGAATGTAATCTCACTCAAAAGATAGTAGGAGTACCAAAATGTTAAACTCAATTATTCGCACACCAGCGCTAATTTTAACAGTACCGCTATTCGCCTTAATAGCCGTTAGCTATCCAGCGCATGCCGAAATTTATAAATGGCGTGATAACAGAGGCGTTATTCAATACTCTGACCGCCCGCCAGTAGAAAGCTTTACAAAAGTAACGCGTGATGAAATGGTTAACGCGTTACAGACAAAAGATTTATGCGCAGTTGGCCCAATTGTAAAAAACAGCCCAATTAACGTGGCAAGCAATCAAAATGCAGGTGCATTTTTCTCTAAATTTTTTAGACTAAGCACAACAAGCACTGCACCAACTACAAGCTTATTTAAAACTAGCGGTAGTTCAGCCAAGTTAATCAGAACAAGCTCTACCAGCACATTAACAACAAGCAGTACAGGTACTGCTAGTACATCAGGTACTAACAATTTCAAAAATACATCATTTTTGGCTGGTGGGAAAAACGTCACTGTTTTAAATTTTTCAAAAAAACCCATTAAAACTGTTAC
>JBKJIJ010000007.1:0-75964 GCA_046598525.1 Methylotenera sp.
GAACCCTCGATAGAGTTAACCCTATGCCACCTTTCCAGGGTGGTGCCTTCAACCGCTCAGCCAGCTCTCCGCAATCACAAGTTATGTTTTACTTGAGCGGCGGATTATATACGATACTTAAACGATGACAAAGTAACGGATGTTAAAGCAACAAGGACAACGCCGCTTAATGCTGCCAGCCAGTCACGCTTCTAGCCTTTTAAAAAGTAGGTAGGTACTTCGCCTTTGCCTTTAATGGCAATAAGGCCGCGCGATTCAAATGTGTGCTGATCTTTAAGCAGGTTATAGGTGACTTCGCTTACTTGAATTTCACCTGGCAAGCCGTTTTTTTCCATACGACTAGCCATATTGACTGGATCGCCCCAGATATCGTAGGCAAATTTGCTGGTGCCAATAACGCCTGCAACTACCGCCCCGCTGCTAATACCAATGCGCATTTGCAACGTTTTGCCAATATGCACATTAAATAACGCTAATTCTTGTTGCATTTGCAGGGCCAATTGCGCAATTACCGTGGCATGATTATCCAAATAAATAGGCGCGCCGCCAACCACCATATAGCCATCGCCTATGGTTTTGATTTTTTCTAAGCCGTAACGGTCGGCCAATTTATCAAAGCGTGAAAATATTTGGCTTAGCAAATCCACCAACTCCGCAGGCGGCATGGTGGCTGTTAATTTAGTAAAATCGACAATATCGGCAAATAAAATCGTCACCGCTTCATGGCTATCGGCAATGCGCATATCGTTATCTTTTAAGCGGCTTGCAATGGATTTTGGCAACACGTTTAGCAATAATTTTTCAGATCTGGCTTGCTCAAGCTCTAACTCATGCAAAGTGCGCTCTTTTTGACTTTGAAAATAGCGCATCACCGCGTATAAAATGCAAGCGGTGCCCATAATATTCATTAAGAAAAACGTGTCTTTAATATGGGTGGGCACAGGCAATGAATTGCCCGCAAATAG
Source organism: Methylotenera sp. (assembly GCA_046598525.1). GTDB lineage: Bacteria > Pseudomonadota > Gammaproteobacteria > Burkholderiales > Methylophilaceae > Methylotenera_A. The sequence goes on from JBKJIJ010000007.1 coordinate 966, forward strand.
ATAATTTAATTTCCAGGATAAACCGGCCAAAAAGGCAAATAAAATAAACCAAGGCGTGGATGGTTTTGTGCCTAATATCATTAAAGCGCCAATCGGCGACAATATGGCCCAGATGGCAATGCCGCTAGAAGCCTCATAGCCGCCAATGGCCCACTGCATAAAAAACGGCATCACCAGCAACATAACCAGCTGGGTAAAAGTAAAGTATTCGAATTTTTTAGTGCGATAAAAAACCAGCAAGCTGGCGTAAGAAAGCACAATGTAGGCATAAGGCACCGCCGCCATTAGGGCATAGCCCTCACCCAAACCCGATAGTGTAAAAATCCAAAAAATACAAACCAAACTTTCGGCAAATACTAATATTGTCAGTATGGCCTTGCCTAAGCTAGCATCGGTTGGATGGCTGATATTGTGCCAAAATTCTCTAGTGGTTATGCCAAAAACGGGGTTTGAATTTGAAACAGACAATATCGTCCTCTTCCATTAGATGTAATTATTATTTAGCACACTAAATAAAATGTGCAATATATATATTAAACTATATAACAAGCTTTGAATATTCGCTAACTATGATGTTACAAAAGATTAACATATTTGGCTAATACACTTGATTTACTAGCCGCTAAGGTTTATTGTTGAAGGCTAATTTAATTAGCAAAACCACACTGATGCCCTTGATTCGTTTAGGGTTTTAGCGATTTGTATAAAGTATTTAATGAGATAAAAAATTGCAACATAGCAATGCGGTTGTACAACAAGAAACACTATATTATTGATAGCAAAACTAGAGGAGTTAGCATGAGTTTAGATTTACTTAAAGGCCTTGGCGTGAAAATCCCTTACAAAGCCAAGTATGATAATTTCATTGGTGGTAAGTGGGTTGCCCCTGTTAAAGGCGAATATTTTGATGTTATTTCACCGATTACAGGCAAAAATTACACGCAGGCTGCACGCTCAAGTGCGGAAGATGTTGAATTAGCATTAGATGCCGCGCACGCGATTGCCGAAAAATGGGCAAAAACCTCAACCACTGAGCGCGCTAATATCCTTTTAAAAATTGCCGATCGTATTGAAGCGAATTTAGAATTAATCGCCACGGCCGATACCATTGATAACGGCAAGCCAATTCGCGAAACCATGAATGCGGATATTCCATTAACCGTTGATCATTTCCGCTATTTTGCCGGTGCTATTCGCGCGCAAGAAGGCGGCATTAGTGAAATCGATCATGACACAGTGGCTTACCACTTTCATGAACCATTAGGCGTTGTGGGTCAAATTATTCCTTGGAACTTTCCGATTTTAATGGCGGCTTGGAAATTAGCCCCTGCTTTAGCAGCCGGTAACTGTGTGGTATTAAAACCAGCCGAATTTACCCCAATTAGTATTTTAATATTAATGGAAGTAATTGCCGATTTAGTACCGCCAGGCGTGATTAATATTGTGAACGGTTATGGTCGCGAAGTAGGCGCACCATTGGCCAACAGCAAACGTATCGCCAAAATTGGATTTACTGGCTCAACCGCTACAGGCCGCGCCATTGCAACTGCCGCAGCAAGCAACTTAATTCCAGCCACATTAGAATTAGGTGGCAAATCACCTAATATCTTCTTTGCCGATATTATGGATGCCGATGATGCGTTCTTTGATAAAGCGATTGAAGGCTTGGTGCTATTTGCCTTTAACCAAGGTGAAGTATGTACATGCCCATCACGCGCCATTATTCAAGAATCAATTTATGACAAGTTTATTGCCCGTGTTTTAGAGCGTGTAAAAGCCATTAAACAAGGTAGCCCGCTAGACCCAAGTACCATGTTGGGCGCGCAAGCTTCTGAAGACCAAATGAACAAGATCATGAATTATATTGAAATTGGTAAACAAGAAGGTGCTGAAGTATTAATTGGCGGTGAGCGCAATATGCTGACTGGCGACATTGCCGATGGTTACTATGTGCAGCCAACTTTACTTAAAGGCCACAACAAAATGCGCGTGTTCCAAGAAGAGATTTTTGGCCCAGTGCTTGCCGTTACCACCTTTAAAGATGAAGCGGAAGCGCTTGCAATTGCCAACGACACCATTTTTGGTTTAGGTGCTGGTGTTTGGAGCCGTGACGGTAGCGTAGCTTATAGAATGGGCCGTGGTATCAAGGCTGGCCGTGTGTGGACAAATTGCTACCACGCCTACCCTGCCCACGCCGCATTTGGTGGTTATAAAGAATCTGGTATCGGTCGCGAAAATCACAAAATGATGTTAGACCATTACCAACAAACCAAGTGCTTGTTAGTTAGCTACAGTCCAAATAAATTAGGCTTCTTCTAATTTAAGGATTTAATTAGCGGTATTAAGTAAATAAAAGAGGCGGGTTTACTCGCCTCTTTTTGTTTAAAAAGGGAATCAAAATGGCTGAACGCGTTTCTGCAACACCCGCAGCACTTGCACTGATTGATAAGCTTAGCGCTGAGCACGGCCCAATTATATTTTTACAATCGGGCGGATGCTGTGAAGGTAGCGGCCCTATGTGTATGCCCGAAAAAGAATTTAACCCCAGCGCATCTGATGTGATTTTGGGACATTTTAACAACGCCATTTTTTACATGGGCGACAGCCATTTTACCTTTGCCGAAAACATGCACACCATTTTAGATGCTATGCCAGGCTCAAGCGGCTCGTTTTCATTGGATTGCGGCACTGGCTTTGCGTTTATTACGCGCGGGCGATTATATTCAGATGAAGAATTGCAAAACTTGCCGCCAGTTGAGCGCGTGGGCTATTAATCAAGAATTTCGTGCACAATCTCAACTGACTAACTCAACTGACTACAATTTGCACGATTGCCTGCAATTTGCAAACTGACTACAATTTGGCTATAAAACAAAGCCGATTTGAGTTAAAATCTTATTTGGCGGGCCTCCCCGCATTGTAAAGTAGCCAACCTGGTCAGATGCGGAAGCAAGCAGCCACAACTATTAAGCAAGTGCCGGGGGTTTGGCTCGCCTCTTCCCATAAATCGCCCTCAGCATGGCATCTGCTGTGTTACTTGGTACTCGAAATCCTCATGTACTTTATGTACATTCCGGTTTCTGCGTGCCAAGTGCCTTGCATCTACCATACTGATGACAATTTATTAGCCGCATAGATGTCAAAACTTTAACTTTCTTATAGAATTTAGCGCTAATTTACTTTAGTTAAATTACAGATTTTCAGCTAAAATTTGGTTTATGTCATATCTCGTTTTAGCACGCAAATACCGCCCCAAATCGTTTGATACTTTAGTTGGTCAGCCGCATGTAGTGCGCGCATTGACTAACGCGCTTACACAGCAGCGCTTGCATCACGCTTACTTATTTACAGGCACGCGCGGCGTTGGAAAAACGACCATTGCGCGCATTTTAGCCAAATCGCTTAATTGCGAAACAGGCATCACGGCCACGCCCTGCGGCGTTTGCAACGCTTGTACCGAAATTGATCGTGGCCGCTTTGTGGATTTGCTAGAAGTGGATGCGGCATCTAATACGCAAGTAGATGCCATGCGCGAATTGCTGGATAACGCGCAGTACGCACCAACTGTTGGCCGCTTTAAAGTGTATATCATCGATGAAGTGCATATGCTGTCCAAAAGCGCCTTTAACGCCATGCTTAAAACGCTTGAAGAGCCGCCAGCACACGTTAAATTTATTCTAGCCACTACGGATCCCCAAAAAGTACCTGTCACGGTTTTAAGCCGTTGTTTGCAGTTTAATTTGCGTCAAATGGCTAGCACTACTATTTCTGAGCATTTACAAAATGTGCTTGGCCAAGAAAATATTAGTTTTGAATCTGCCGCGATTTCACTGATTTCACGCGCTGCCGCTGGCAGTATGCGCGATGCACTGTCACTCACCGACCAAGCGATTGCGTATGGCAACCAAACGGTGAATGAAATTGAAGTGCGCAGCATGCTTGGCGCGGTTGATCAAACCTATTTGTACGATATTTTGCAGGCGTTAATTATTCAGGATGGCGTTGCCCTGATTGAAAAAGCCCAAGCCATGCAAATGCGCAATATTGCCTTTGAAGCGGCGCTCAACGATTTAGCCAATATCTTGCATCAAATCGCCATGCTGCAAACCGTGCCCAGCAGCATTGCCGATGACAGCCCAGAACGGGCATTGCTATTGGATTTAGCGCAAAAACTCAACCCAGAAACCTTGCAACTGTACTATCAAATTGCAATATTAGGCCGCCGCGATATTGGTTTAGCGCCTGATGAGTACGCTGGATTTACCATGAGTTTGTTACGCATGTTGGCTTTTGCGCCGAATGAAAAAGTGACAGAAAAACTGAGCGCGCCCGCTCCTATTGCCAATAAAGCATTAGCCACGCCAGCCATTAATGCGCAGGCGAATTTGCAAGTAGAAATTGCGCCAACTGAGCCTGTTATAGCGGCGCCACAAACTATAACAGCGCCAGTTGTCGCTGCGCCGCCAGAAACAGAATCTGAAAACTCAGCACAAAATTTTGATGGCAATTGGCGTGAATTGGTTGAAAAAAGCCTCAAACTGGGCCTTGCGCGCGCCTTAGCACAAAACTGTGAAATGGTTAGCTATGATGAAAACAGCATTAATCTAAGAGTCGCGGCCAATAATAAACACTTGGTTAGCCCCAATTATCAAGAAAAATTGTCTAGCGCCATTAACCAGCATTTTGGCAAACGCATTAAACTAAATGTGGAAATTAGCGGTGAAGCGCATATTGAAATCAATACGCCCGCCAAACAAACGGCGGTTGAAAAAGCCACTATTCAGTCATCTGCCGAAGAATCGATTATGCAAGATAGCTTTGTGAAAGATTTACTCAGCCAATTTGACGCAACAATTATCCCCAATAGCATTAAACCCATTAATTAAACAATTTAAGGAGAATATTATGATGAAAGGTGGCATGGGCAATATGATGAAGCAAGCGCAAGCGATGCAAGCCAATATGCAAAAAGCGCAGGCTGAGTTAGCCGACACTTTAGTAGAAGGCATTGCCAGCAGCGGCTTGATAAAAATCAGCATGACTTGCAATAACGTTGTAAAGCGCGTCAGTATTGATGAAGCGGCGATGGATGACCGCGAAACCTTAGAAGATTTACTGTTGATTGCACTAAATGACGCAAGAGCCAAAGCAGAAGCCGCGTCTACATCACGCATGAGCGGCATGATGCCAGCTGGCTTTAAGCTGCCGTTTTAATTTTTTGATTATCGATATTTGAAAAACCCTCCCGCGCTTGAGCAGTTAATCGATTCACTGCGCTGTTTGCCTGGCGTAGGGCCAAAATCTGCCTTGCGCATGGCGTATTACTTGCTTCAGCGTGACAGAAAAGGCGCGGCAAAATTAGGCTACAGCTTAGAAAACGCCTTACAGGTGCTTGGGCATTGCACGCTTTGCAATAATTTTTCAGAAAGTCCGATTTGTCCGCTTTGTACGTCTGAAAAGCGTGAAACTGGAAATCGTGATTCCAGCCAATTGTGTGTGGTAGAAATGCCAACTGATTTGATGATGATGGAACAAACGCAATCGTATAACGGCATGTATTTTGTTTTGATGGGCCGATTATCGCCATTGGATGGCGTTGGTCCAAAAGAAATTAATTTAGACAAACTAATTAAACGCGCCCAAGATGGTGTGACGCAAGAAGTGATTTTAGCCACCAACTACACGGTTGAAGGTGAAGCCACGGCGCACTACATTAGCGAACTTCTTAAAACGCGCGGATTGGCGGTAAGCCGCATAGCGCGTGGCTTGCCGATGGGCGGTGAAATTGAATATGTGGATAGCGGCACCCTATCCATGGCTTTATTAGGGCGGAAAAAACTTTAATTTGAACGATTCATGCGAAGAAGCTTTGATCTTTTGACTTCGTCATTCCAGCGTAGGGTGGAATTCAGTCAAAGTAAATCTAGCGCAATATCTATTCAATTGAAAGTCTCTTAGATATTAATTTAAAGAATTGTTTAAGTTAATATAATTTTGAATTTACTGCTATTGCCACATTGACTAATATGCCGCCTGTCTGGATACCAGCCTGCGCTGGCATGACGAAATTGTTGGTTTTTTAAGCTTAAAGCTGCTTAGTGCAAAACTTTCAATTTATGATATTTGAAGCCTTGTTAAGTTTGAATCAAGCATTAATTAAACTCAATAAATCCATCGGTTTTTCAATCAACGCATCGGCGCCCCACTCATACGGCTTATCGGTCACATCAATATAGCCAAACAAGGCCACCACGGTTTTCATTCTTGCCGCTTTTCCTGCTTGAATATCACGCTCTGCGTCACCTAAATAGATACAATTTTCAGGCTTTGTATCCACTTCTTCACAAGCCAGCAATAGCGTGGCTGGTGAGGGCTTTGGTTGCGGCGCATCATCACCGCTTACCACACAAGCAGCGCGCTTATCCAAACCCATACTTTTAACTAAAGGCTGCGTAAAGCGACGTGGCTTATTGGTGACAATTCCCCACTTTAAACCAGCGTTTTCAATGCCTTGCAGCAGTTCTGCTATGCCATCTAACAAAACGGGGCTACGGGTAAATACGCTGTCGTAAATACTTAAATATTCATCGCGCATGGCAATAAAACTGTCATCTTGCGGCGTAATACCAAAGCCTAAACCCAGTAATCCGCGCGAGCCATGCGAAGCAAAAGGTCTAATCGCCGCATCGCTTAAAGCGGGCTTACCATGACGATTGAGTTGAAGATTAAGTGCGTGGCCTAGATCTGGCGCGGTATCCACAAGCGTACCGTCTAAATCAAAAAGAATAGTATTAATCAAACGGATACCTTTATAAATTCAAGTTTCCAATATTACAGGCTATTAGGTTAAACAAGGCGCGATTAAAAAACAATGACGCCGCATATAGTTGATACGTAAGGAATTATTTATTATGAGTAACACAGTGTAACGACGAAAGTTGGATTTATAGAGGTATCCGAACGTTAAGCTTTAATTGTATGCATCATAAAATTAACCGAAATATCATTATCCAACCAATAATGTTTGGTGATGGGGTTATAACTCATGCCAATTTGGTGCTTAAGCGATAAATCGGTAGAGCGAGCCCAAGCAGCCAATTCGGATGGCTTAATAAATTTAGCATAATCGTGCGTGCCGCGCGGCAACATATTTAATACATATTCGGCACCCAAAACCGCAAATAAATAGGCTTTTGGGTTACGGTTAATGGTTGAGAAAAACACATGGCCGCCTGGCTTAACCAATGCGGCGCAAGCTTGCACCACGCTGGCAGGGTCTGGCACATGTTCTAACATTTCCAGACAAGTCACCACATCAAAACTGGCAGGTGCTTCTTTGGCTAATTCTTCCACTGCAATTAAGCGATAATCAACATTAATATCACTTTCCAAACTGTGTAATTGCGCTACTTTTAAGGCTTTTTCACCTAAATCAATGCCAGTTACCGTTGCGCCTTTTTGCGCCATCGATTCGCTTAATATGCCGCCGCCACAGCCAACATCTAAGACCGTTTTACCTGATAATGAAACGGCTTGATCAATATAATTGAGCCGCAGAGGATTAATATCGTGCAAAGGCTTAAACTCACTGGTTTTATCCCACCATTTATGGGCTAACTCACTAAATTTATTTAATTCAGCTGTATCGAAATTGGACATAGTTTTCTTTATTTAAAATGACTAATTAGTAGACCTAAACACTTCAAGTTTGGTTTGCCATTTATGCACAATATCCACTAACTCTTGTGGCTCAATATTGCTGTAAATACCGGCATTATTGTTAGGCTTGTGATACTTTAAATCGCCACTCACCCAAACATGGCTTACCTGCTCGCGTTCAGCCACGTATACCAAATGCGAAATCACATCAAAACAAGGCTGCATATTAATATCGTCTAACTTTATAGCGGTTAAATCGGCTAATTTACCTACCTCGATTGAGCCAATTTTATCGTCCAAACCAAGCGCCTTTGCACCATTAATGGTCGCCATTTCTAGCGCCTGATGCGCAGAAACGGCTGTTGCGTCACCGCTGACGCCTTTTGCCAATAGTGCGGCAAGGCGCATTTCAGTCAACATATCTAATCGATTATTGCTGGCCGCGCCATCTGTACCCAAACCGATATTAATACCCTGTTTTAAATATTCGGTGATTGGCGCAATACCGCTTGCCAGCTTTAAATTGGAACTTGGGCAATGCGCAATACTACAGCCATTTTCGGCCAACATTTGCATTTCAATAGCGTTTAAATGCACACCATGTGCAAAGGTTGTGGTGGCGCCTAACATGCCTAAATTGGCTAATCGCGCCACAGGTCGCATGCCATAAGCCTGTTCGCTATGTGAAATTTCAGCGATTGTTTCATGCAAATGCGTATGGATTCCAATATTAATCTGCGCACTTAATGTATTAAGCGTGGCAAATGTTTCATCGCTCACGGTATATGGTGCGTGTGGTGCAAAACTAAAACTAATCAGCGGCTCATTTTTCAAAGCATCACGAGTTTGCGTGCCTTTATCAATATAGCTTTCCGCGTTGTTGGCGTACTGCGTTGCAAATTCTAAAACCACTAAACCCAAATTGGCGCGCATACCTGCTTTAATACTAGCCTCGGCCGCCGATTCTGGGTAAAAGTACATATCGTTAAAAGTAGTAATGCCGCCACGTAACATTTCTGCACAAGCTAACAATGTTCCGTCATATACAAAATTTGCCGATAGCAGCTTCTGCTCGGCCGGCCAAATATGTTGCTCTAGCCATGGCATTAAGGGCAAATCATCCGCTAAGCCACGCATTAAATTCATGGCAGCATGTGTGTGCAAATTAATAAATCCGGGCATTAACACATGATCGGCAAGTTGAATGGTTTCAATCGCCGCATAGTGCAGTTTTGCATATTCAATTGCGCAAACCGCGATAATTTCGCCAGAATGAATCACAACCGCTTGGTTTGATAAAAGGCTATTTTTAGGGATGATAGGGACTAGCCAACGCGCTTCTATAATTAAATCAACTGTTTGTTTCATAACTGTATTATAGCGATAAAATATCGGCCCTTTAGTAACAATTAGCAAACAGTTTGTAAAACAATAGGCAATAAAAAACCCCGCATTCACGGGGTTTTTTATTTATTAATTAAAACTAAGTAATTATCAATGAATTGATTAAAACTTAATGTTTAATTAAATCTTAGTTACAACCAACTTCTTTTTTGCCTTCAGACTGAATCGTTACGCGACGATTTGGTTGTAAGCATGTGATTAGTTTTTGAGTTTTGCTATTACCAGCACACTCAACAACAGGCTCTGATTCACCTTTACCAATTGCTTGGATAACAGATTGATCAACACCTTGGCCAACTAAGTATTCTTTAACAATGTCAGCACGACGCTCTGAAAGTTTTTGGTTGTATTCATCAGTACCAAGCCTGTCTGTATGGCCTGTAACGATAACAGCTTTAAATTCAGGATTTGCTTTAATTTTAGCGGCTGCCTCATCTAACGCTGCTTTACCATCATTAGTTAAGTTTGATTTATCAAAACTAAATAGTTTTTCAGCTTCAACAGTAATAGTTTCTGTTTGTGGTGTACAAGCTACTGGAGCCGGTGCTGGAGCTGGAGCTGGCTCTGGAGCAACAGCTGCTGCGATTGGAGCTGGTTCTGGTGTTGGCTCAGCAACTACTGCTGCTGGAGCGCCGAAACGGAAAATAGCACCTAAGTTAACCAATGTGTTGCGAATTGTACCGTCAGCATCAAAGTCATTAACTGATGATTTAGCATCTGACTTGCTCCACTGATGACGTACATCAGCTTGCAAACCGAATGAATCGCTGAATAAGTACTGAAGACCTAAACCAACGTTAGCCATTACTGATGTTTTTGTTTTGTCGCCAATACCAACACCTGAATAATCAACATTGTTACGAGCTGCGCCAACACCAGCAAGCAAGAATGGACGGAATTTGTCACGGCTAAACATGTATAAAGCGTCTAAACCTAGCGTAGTTTGTTTGTATTTACCGCTAGCACCTAAAATGTCGGTATCTTCATCTAAACGGTTGTAACCTAAACGGCCTTGTAGATCCCAGCTTGGGCTTAATTCTTTACCGATACTGATAAAGCCACCACGAACACCGTTGTCAGCTTCTAAATCATTGTCTGTGTCCATGTAAGTAACACCTGGTACTGCATACCAAGCGCCACGGTACATGTCTTCTGCTGATGCTGCAAAAGCTGATAAGCCAAGTGTGGCCATAACAGCTAAACTAATTAAATTCTTTTTCATTGATAAACTCCTAATTAAAAACGTACTTACAAACAAATATCTATGGACGAACTATACTTAAACTATCTTAACTAATCAACGCTAAACATGAGGATTGACAGGCTAAATCGTTAAACTTGTTGTGTTTTTGCAACAGTTTTTTGACTTTTACCACTTTATGCATCATTAAGGCATTATTCCGCGCATCTGATTCACAAACGCCACCTCTAAAACCAATATAGAATGGGCTGACTACGCTTAAACACTCAATATGTTGTGGTTTTAAAGACCCTGCTAGCCCAGATTTTAATGCATTTTTTTTACAGCTTTGCGTAAAAATTTGTAAAGCTTGCATGCTGCAAACGGTTAGTAAATCGTGCTGTTTAGAACTGGTATCTAACATGGCGCCATAAAAACCCATGTCGTTTAATGTTTCAAGCAACCTTAAGTTGACTTCTTGATCGGCAAAAAATACGGCAACCAGCTTAATGTTTGGCTTCACAGCCTTAATTACTTGTATATCAAAGTTAATTTTCCAGTTTGGCATTGCCTCCAAACTAGAAACCGCTATTTTGATAATATCAATATCGATTGCTAATCGTTGCATCACACTTTGCATCAAATCGTTTAAATCAATGTGTTGCTCACCCACTGTTGCACTGGTTAAAATGGGTGAATAATGTGGATTATTTGTCTTGTTAAGCTGATTATATTGTTGCGTTTTAGCCACTATTTGCGCACTTACGGCTAAATCTAACGCGCCTAAAGCGCCATTTTCTGGATCTTTTAAATCCAAAATATCAACGCCCGCATTTAAGGCAATCAGGCATTCTTCAACGCTTTTAATGCTTACCAATAGTTGCGTCATTCAAGCTCTCGCTTTTGAGCTTGCGTGTAAAAGTGGTCAACTTTTTCAACAAGCCAAGACCAAGCCAACCATTCATTTTCGCCTGCTGTTTTGTCAATGGCAATTTGCAAATATTGCATTTCTGTTCTGATTTTTTCTTGCGGCAACATGTGTAAACGGCTGACTAAAACAGCTAGCTCAATTACAGCTGCTTGCGCCCGATTAAAGCCGTTAAAAGGCTTGTGGTTTTCTGCATGAATTTTTTGCATCACCAATTGCGGCCTAAGGGCATCTTCGCGCACTTCAATTAAAGCCAATTCCACATGCTGCAAGCAATCGGCTAGCCTAAAGCCATTAATTTTATTGGTTTTAAGTAAAGCCCAAGCCTGCCGATTGGTTAATGCGGCCGCAAACACGCGCACATCATCTGTCATATTCATGACTGCTTGTTTACTGGCCAATATATTGGCTAATGTAGTGGATGGTTTGAAAGGTGAAATAAGAATATGCTTACCTTCGTAGCGCACGCCAAATGGCGTTACGTGAGGCGCACCTTCTGTATTAATACTGGTAATAATGGTTTCAAAAATCATTTTTTTATTATTTGTCTTTTTGTTGGCGCTTTTCTTTTAAAGACGCTTCGCGATGACTTTTTCTATCATCATTTTTTTCTACTGTGTTAGTTTCTAACGCGCTTGAAACACCCCAATTTAGCTCTTCATCTTGCACATAACGCTTCTTAAGTTGCCAAGCAATTTGCGCGCGCGCTAGCTCTACACCTAAATAAAACGCATGGCTTGCGTCCTCTTGCACACCCAAGTTTGGGTAGAAGGCAAATGGGTCAATTTCCTGCAATAACCCATCACGATTATACACATGCACACCTGAATCACTGACCATAATCCTAAAGCTGGGATCTTTGATTTGCGCGGAAAAATCAGCTATTTCTACCGCATTATAAGGAAATGGTTTTCTATCATGCAGCCCTAAAAGCCCATTGCTGTAGCCCCTTGGTAGCCTGTCATCCAATTTTGCACGATGCATCACGCGCCTTACATTATCAGCTTCGGCAATGGCATTTACCGCATGCGCACTTACCGATGTAGCCAACACAGCTTGAATATTCAACTCACTGATTAAGCCAAATAAAATCGCATTAATACCAGTGGTATCGGCATCGGTTAACTCTGTTAAATTTCCAATGCCCATCATTATGTCGATTTGCGGATATTTTTTGCGTAGCTTGTGATAACGCACAATCGAATCCGCCAGCCCAAAGTGAATCGGATCTAAAATCGCATCGGCAATAAACGGTTTATTGTGCTTTAAGCAATGTTCAATGGCGCGATAAAGTGATGCCATATTGCCAGCCCCATTTCTACCGCGCGCGGGTATTAAAATTGGCGTTGCATCTACCTCATCGGCTATCCATAATGTTTTTTCGGTTAAGCTTAATAAGTAATCGGCGCCCGATTTACCTGCCAGCAGCAAATCTTCAGCGCGCATAGAATCCACACTGACTTTAAAACCTGCCGCTTTTAAGGTTTGGATAGTCTCTTTTAAATGAGCAAACGACTTACCCGGCAAACAGCCTAAATCAATCACATTTGCGCCTTGTGCTTGAAAGCGCATGGCTTTTTCTAAAATCGCCTCTACACTCAAATCTGGCGCATCGACAATTTCGGCAAAAATTTGGCAACTATATTGACTTAAATCAGGCGCTTGGCCGTTCTGGCCAAAATATTGCGGCAAATCTTTAAGGTCGGCTGGCCCTCGCTCAACCGGAATGCCGTATTGGCGGCGTAATTGGCTTAAATCGCCCTGACAAAGCCCTGGCAAAATCATTTTGTTGGCGTCACCCGTACTTTTTAAGCGGCGCGCGATTAAATCCGGCGTCATTAAGGCCGCAACCGATACGCCGATTTGCTCTACGCGATACTTAAACTGCGGTGGTTTAGGATTTTTATCCGATTGGGTTTGAATATCTTGCAACACTTTATTTAGGCTTTTTTCAGCCAACTTACCGGTTACAAATAATAGCTTTTCAGCCATATTTATTTAGATTCACGATTGGCGTTAATGCGTGCATTCACCGCCTGTTGCAGCGCAGAAATGCTATCCACCACTTGTGTGCTTTCAAACGTGGCTAATTTTTTCACGTTGTCTAAATCAATTTGGCGTGGAAATACCTGCACAAAATGTTCACGCGGCGCTTCCGAAATAATTGCGCCATCATCCACTTCTGGCACCGTATCGCAAGCAAAAACAATGCTGGGCACGCGCGTTTTGCCAGCTTGCGCGAATAAGTTGGTGACTAAAGAATCAGAGAAACCATAGGCCATTTTGGCCACGGTATTTGAAGTAGCAGGCGCAATCACCAATGTGTGATATTTGCCATGATAAAACAACTCTACAGGCACGCTGCTGGCTGTTTTGTCTTGATAAACTTTATGCCCTGCGTCATCTAATTGCGCTTGAAAACCATATTGCTTAATGATTTCAGCCGCCGCTTTACTTAAAAAAATATCTACGTTATCAATGGTTTGCAGATAATCCAGACATTCGCGTAGGTAATGACCAGAACCAGTAATTGCCCAAGCAAGACGCTGCTTTAGTAGTGTTGACATCAATACCTTTTCAGCACAATAAAATGCAAAGTCCTAAGCTAGGCTAGGAGTTAATAAAAAATTGAGCGCAGCATACGGTTGGTATGTAAGCGATGATTTTTTATGCAACGACAACGCATAGCGACGGAGTTTGCTTTTATGCACGTATATTTATGAAAAGGGATGCTCAATAATAATCGTCTCATCGCGCTCTGGCCCTGTTGAAACAATCGCGATTGGCACACCGCACAGCGCTTCTAAACGTTTTAGGTAATGTTGTGCGTTTTTCGGCAAACCATCCCATGTTTTAACGCCAAATGTATTGTCTTTCCAGCCTGCAACTGTTTCATAGATTGGCTTGCAGCGCGCCACATCATCGGCGCCCACTGGCAACATATCAATCACTTTGCCATCTAGCTCATAACCCGTGCAAATATCTAAACTTTCAATGCCATCTAAAACATCTAGTTTAGTGATGCATAAGCCTGTTAAGCCGTTAATTCGGGCAGAACGGCGTAATGCAGCTGCATCAAACCAGCCGCAACGGCGTTTGCGTTTGGTCACTGTGCCAATTTCTTGGCCTTTGTTAGACATTTGATAACCAGGAACACCGGCCGTTTCAATATCTAATTCGCTAGGGAAAGGGCCGCCGCCCACTCTGGTTGTGTAGGCTTTGGTAATGCCAAGCACATAGTGCAACATATTGGCGCCCACACCCGTGCCTGCAGAAGCCTGGCCAGCAATGCAGTTGCTTGATGTAACGTATGGATAAGTACCATGGTCAATGTCCAACAAAGTACCCTGGGCGCCTTCAAACAATAGGTTTTCGCCTCTGGCGTTGGCCGCATACAATTCGGCTGAGATATCAGCAATCATGGGTTTTAATGCAATGGCATGTGCCATGCTGGCATCGTATTGTTGATTAAAATCAACGGCTTTTGAGCCCAAATAATTGGTTAACACGAAGTTGTGATAATCCATCACTTCTTTTAATTTTTCGGCAAAACGTTCTGGATAAAATAAATCGTAAACGCGCAAAGCACGGCGCGCCACTTTATCTTCATAGGTTGGGCCAATGCCCTTGCCTGTAGTACCAATTTTAATGGCACGTTTGGCTTCGCGCGCGGTATCTAGCGCCACATGATGGCTTAAAATTAATGGACAACCCGGGCTTACTTTTAAGCGACTTTTCACTTCTAAGCCATCTTTTTCCAGCGCAGCAATTTCACCAATTAAATGCCCAGCATCCAGTACCACACCATTGCCGATGTAGCAATTAACGCCAGCACGCACAATGCCTGAAGGTACAAGATTAAGCTTGTACACGCGCTGCGCATCGCCTTGGCCAACAACCAAGGTGTGGCCTGCATTATGACCGCCCTGAAAGCGCACAACACCTTGTGCGTGATCCGTCAGCCAATCAACGATTTTGCCTTTACCTTCATCGCCCCATTGTGTGCCAATAACCACCACATTTTTAGCAGGATTTTTTACTGTATTTTGCGCCATAGCTTTTACTTAATTATTTTTTAATCTTAAAAATGAATGAGATAGTGGATTACACAGACTGGGTTTGCCATTGGCCGTTAGTCTGAATTAATTGCCTATCGCAATTGAGTTCGGCCATATCAATGGCTGAGTTTGGTAATGCTTGAATCACAATTTGGCCTTGCGCGCGCAATATATCTATTGCACTTAATAATGCTTTATCGTCATTTGCGGGTGCTAAAATTGCCTTGGCATTTGTTGCCGGCGCTAAGGCCGTTACCGCGCCGCGCAAATCTAAGCTAAAACCTGTTGCTGGGCGCGCGCGACCAAAAACCAAGCCCACTTCATCATAACGGCCACCTAATGCAATGGGGCCTGTGTAACCTTTTGCATAAGCGGCAAACACAATGCCGCTGTGGTAGTGATAGCCGCGCAGCTCACTTAAATCAAACGAAACATGCACGTTTAAATCACTTAATTGAGCCGCAACACTGTTTAAATCGGCTAGCGCTTTGCTTATCGCATCAATTTTTGGCAATTGCTGTGCCGCTTTTTGCAGCATAGTCACATCACCATTTAAATCGGTTAAATCCATCAGGGCTTTTTTAATATCAGCATCTAAATGTTGTGCCAACACCGCCACGCTGGCTTTATCTTTACTCTGCAGGGCGGTATATAAATCTTGCTCTAAACTAGCTGGAATATTGCCCGCATTTACCAAGGCCTCAAAAATAGCGACATGGCTGAAATCAATATGCAGCTCTTTTAAACCTAATGCTTGTAATGATTTAATCATTAAGCGATGAATTTCAATATCGCTTTCAATTCCTGCATGGCCAAATAATTCGGCGCCTAATTGCAGCGGTTCACGTGTGCGCGCAAGGCCATCTGGCTTGGTACGCAAAACGGTGCCTGCGTAACATAGACGCGATACGCCTTGATGATTGAGCATATGTGCATCAATACGCGCTGCTTGCGGCGTCATATCGGCGCGAATACCCATCAAACGGCCAGTTAGCTGATCAACCACTTTAAAAGTGGCTAAATCCAAATCATGGCCGGTGCCGGTAATTAACGATTCTAAATATTCCAGCGTAGGCGGAATAATATATTGGTAGCCATGCACTTTAAATAAATCCAGCAACTGGCGACGCAATGATTCGATGCGCGCAGCCTCAGCCGGCAACACATCTTCAATATATTCTGGGAGCAACCAATTACGCATGATTAATTTTTTATTCGGTGTTAATGAAGCTTTTTGAAAGCGATAAAATCAAATTTAAACAACAATCTGAGATTTTATCGCTATTTGAGGGTTTTGTAGATATTAATTTATTTTAATCGCAATTTGTGCGATGTTTTTTATGGGCAAATAACAGTTTTAAAGCAAAAAATTAAGCCGTTTTATTTCGACAACCAAAACAATAAAGCGCCGCCAGCGATTGAAAATAAGCCCACAAAACGCAGCTGGCCGTCATTAAGTGCCACCATGCGTTTAAATGTTTCGCGCCAAGCTTGTGGTGCAATTAAAGGCATAACGCCTTCTAAAATCAGCATCAGGCCTAGCGCGGTAATTAATGTGCTATTCATTTACAAGCTGGTTTTTAATTGAGCTAGCTTTTTAGGCAAGGCTTACTTGCCGCCGCCTGCACTACGCATATATTTAAAGAAATCGGATTTTGGATCTAATACCATTACGTCAGATTTGCTTTTGAAGCTATTTTTATACGCTTCTTGGCTGCGATAAAACGCATAGAACTCTGGATTTTTGCTATAAGCGCTAGAGTAAATCTCAGCGGCTTTTGCATCGCCCTCACCCTTCATTTTTTGCGCATTACCAAACGCTTCGGCAATAATCACTTCGCGTTGTTTGTCAGCATCGGCACGAATTTTTTCAGAAGCCGCAGCACCTTCAGAGCGCAATTGATTAGCGATTCGTTTACGTTCTGCAATCATACGATCGTAAACTGATTTACTAATATCTTCCGAATAATCCACCCGTTTCAAACGCACATCCACCACTTGAATACCGATTTGACGCGCTTCTTTATCGGCACGTGCACGCATATTATCCATAATCACGCGACGCTCACCAGAAATCACATCGTGCACCGTACGTTTACCAAATTCATCGCGCAAGCCAGCATTTACAACTTGGGCCAGCCTATCTTCTGCGGCGCTTTCGCCACCCTCTTTAACAGAAACATAGTATTTTGATGGATCAATAATGCGCCATTTAACAAATGAATCCACCGTCATGGTTTTGTTTTCGCTGGTAATAATTTCAGCAGGCTGCTCATAATCCAAAGTCACAATGCGCTTATCAAAATATTTCAAATCGTCTAATAACGGCACTTTAAAATACAAACCAGGCTCTTTTTTAACCGAGATAATTTCACCCAATCTAAACACCAGCGCAAATTCACGCTGATCAACAGTGAAGAACGACATGGTTAAAATCACCAATAACACAAACAAGCCGACTAAATAAGTCCCTATATTTTTCATTTCAATTCTCTTTTAAATTCTTTAAAAATAACGATATGTGACTTGAATCTAACTATCGACTATCTCTATCGCGGCTGCGCATTAATTCGCGCGCCGTATCGGCTTCAGCATCTGATTGCTTAACCGTTGCTGGCGCCGTTGCATTTGGCGATGTACTTGGTGAAGCGGTACCTGTTGCCATTAATTTATCTAATGGTAAATACAACATGCTATTGCCGCCCGGCTGATCCACAATCACTTTGCTGGTGCTGGACATGATTTGTTCTTGCGCGTCTAGGTACAAGCGTTGGCGCGTCACATCAGGCGCTTTGGTGTATTGCGTTAAAATTTGTTCAAAGCGGCTGGCATTACCACGCGCCTCATTTTCTACTTTAAGCTTATAGCCAGATGCTTCTGCCGCTAAACGTGATGCATTACCACGCGCTTTTGGAATCACATCATTGGCGTAGGCTTGGCCTTCGTTAATTTGACGTTGATAATCTTGATTGGCACGGTTTACATCATCAAACGCTTCTTTTACTTGCTCAGGCGCTGCACCTTTTTGACGCGAAACGCTGGTGATTAATACGCCTGTTTTGTAGCTATCTAAAATCGCTTGCATACGCTCTGATGTATCCGGCAAACCTTTCTGTAATAAGTCATCCAACTTGCTTTTACCCACAATTTCTCTAATCGCCGTTTCAGCCGCCGACATCACAGATTCATCGGTTGAGCGATTATTAAAGAGATAATCTTTGGCATTTTTTAATTTATATTGCACCGCCACTTGCATATCGATGATGTTTTCGTCTTCAGTTAGCATTAGCGCTTCTTTTGGCTGCCTTGTTTTGCCACCAGCACCGTCGCCACTGCTTCTGTAACCCACTTCTAAGCGGCGTACTTGTTCCATATTTACCACTTCGGCTGACTCAATTGGGTACGGCCAATGCCATCTTGGGCCTGGCTCTGTGGTTTGCGTGTATTTACCAAAGCGTTGCACAACACCAAGTGAGCCTTGATCGACAATATAGAAGCCAGTTGCTAACCAAATAGCGGCAATAACCGCCAAGATTGGCAATACAGGCACATCAAATTCTTTATTGCTGGATGGCTGGTTGTTATTTGCGCCTTTTTTACCAAAAAGATTATTAATTTTTTGGTTTAAATCACTGAGTATCTTGTCCAAATCGGGTGGACCTTCATTATTGCGTTGGCCAAAAGCAGGAAATTTAATCATGTGTTGCTCCGCACTTTATTACTTAATATTATTGATAATAATTACTGTAAATTTACTAAATTTTTTCATAAAACATATAAAAAATTAAGTTTTAAAACAAGATTCAAAGCATTAACTTAAATAGGCACTTTCTTCTGTGCTTTGTTTTCTTAATAGCTGCTGATGCTCTGTTAACGCTAGTTTTAAAAAGTCGATTCCTTCGCCTGTCGCGGCTGAAAGACTGACTTTTGAAATATTACCATATTCATCGCGAATCAATCCGGCTGACATATCCAGCTTATCGATCTGATTTAAAACCAATATTTGCGGCACTTTTGAAGCGCCAATTTCTTGTAAAACCGAATTCACTTGCGCAATTTGCGCATCGCGATTGGTGCTAGCCACATCCACCACATGCAATAGTAAATCGGCTTGCGATGCTTCTTCTAATGTGGCGCCAAACGCTTCAATTAAAGTTGTAGGCAAATGCTTAATAAAACCTACCGTATCGGAAACCACCACCGAACCGCCGCCAGAATGATAGTCTTCGCCCAAATACATTTTGCGTGAAGTGGTATCTAGCGTGGCAAATAGCTGGTCGGCCGCGTAAACGCCCGATTGCGTTAAGCGATTAAATAAAGTGGATTTTCCCGCATTGGTATAACCAACCAAGGATACGGTCATTTGGTTAGAACGCTTGCGCGCACGGCGTTGCATATTGCGCTGCGATTTTAATTTCTCTAGCTTTTCGCGCAATTGTTTAACGCGCACACGCAACATGCGGCGATCTAGCTCAAGCTGTGTTTCACCTGGTCCGCCACGCACACCAATACCGCCCTTTTGGCGCTCTAAGTGAGTCCAGCCGCGCACAAGTCTGGTAGACAAATGCTCTAACTGCGCTAGCTCAACCTGTAATTTACCTTCATGCGTTTGGGCACGCTGGGCAAAAATATCCAAAATCAAGCCGGTTCTATCTAACACTTTAGCTTGCAATAAGCGTTCTAAATTGCGCTGCTGCGATGGGCTTAAATCGTGATTAAAAGCCACCAAGCTGGTTTCGCTTGATTCCAGCATCACTTTTAATTCATCGGCTTTGCCGCTACCAATAAATAATTTCGCATCCGGCGTGCTGCGCTTGCCTTCTACGGTAGCGCGCACTTGCATGCCGGCTGAAATAACCAATTGCCTTAGCTCATGCAAACTTTCGGCATAATCTGGCTCACCAAAATCTACACTCACCAAAATAACCGCACCATTAGGTGTTGTGGTAAGCGTAGATGGGTTTGCTAGGGTGTTTTCGCCGTAACCAGAGGGTCTAATTGCCAAGTTTTATTCTTCTGTCTGTTCTGGTAATGTCATGCTAACAGCGCGTGCAGGCACAATAGTCGAAATAGCGTGCTTGTAAACCATTTGTGTCACTGTATTTTTAAGCAAGATAACGTATTGATCAAACGAATCTACCTGACCTTGCAATTTAATACCGTTGACCAAGTAAATGGACACTTGAACATGCTCTTTTCTCAGTGCATTTAAAAATGGATCCTGCAGCATTTGTCCTTTGTTATTCATGTTTTTGCTCCTTGTAGTTTTATAAAATTGGAGTAGCTTAAAAGTTTAAGCTATTACTGCCACTTCTATGATTATGATTGCGCCTTTTTGTTCGCATTTCAATAGAAGTTTTCGATATTTTTTTAAAAAATTGTTTATTAATCATTATTTAAACAAATTAATTCACAACTTCAGTTTTATATCACTTAAATTAAATGCTTGTGTATTCTTGCCAGCGTTTCTTGTTGCCCCAATAAAGCCATTACTTGGTCAATACTAGGCGATTGCGCAATGCCAGTAAGCATCACGCGTAACGGCATAGCTACTTTTGGAAACTTAATATGATTTTCGGCCACCACCGCATTGATTTCAGCGTGAATCGCTTCTGCCGTCCAATCAATAAGGGCTAATTTTTCACTTAACGCTTTAATCACGGGCAGAATTTCTGGCGTTAAATGTTTTTCAGCATCGGCAACGTTGGCTTGTGGTTGCGCATAAAAATACGCCACCTCACTGGCCAGCTGGTTTAAATTATTGGTACGTTCGCGGTATAAACCCAGCACATCTTGCAATTTTGGTTGTAACGTTACGTCAACATTTGAATGCGCAAGTCGCGTGGCAATATCGCCAGCAAGCTCATCAATATTGGCTTCTTTAATATAATGTGCGTTTAGCCAGTTTAATTTTTCGGTATTAAATTGCGCGGCAGATGGCGTGATATGGTCTAAATCGAACCATTCGCAAAATTGCTGCATATTAAATATTTCCGCGTCACCATGACTCCAGCCAAGGCGTGATAGATAATTTAAAACCGCCTCTTTTAAATAGCCATCTTCATGGTATTGCATCACACTCACGGCGCCATGGCGTTTAGATAACTTTTGACCATCATCACCTAAGATCATTGATAGGTGCGCATATTGCGGAATGGTAGCGCCTAAAGCGTTGAGCATATTGATTTGGCGCGGCGTATTATTCACATGGTCATCACCGCGAATCACTTGCGTGATGCCCATTTCATAGTCATCTACCACCACGCAAAAGTTGTAAGTGGGCGTGCCATCGGCGCGGGCGATAATCAAATCATCCAATTCGGCATTGGCGATTTCAATGCGGCCTTTTACTAAGTCATCCCAAGCTACAACGCCTGTTTGCGGATTTTTAAAACGCACGGTTGGCGCGATATCGGCTGGAATAGTAGGCAATACTTTGCCTGATTCTGGCCGCCATTTTCCATCGTAACGCGGCTTTAAGCCTTGCTGCATTTGGCTTTCACGCAAGGTTTCTAATTCTTCTTTACTGCTGTAGCAATAATAAGCCGTGCCAGCATCTAACATGGTTTGCAGCACTTTTTTATAAGTATCCATGCGCTGCATTTGGTAAAACGGGCCTTCATCGTAATCTAGGTCCAGCCAATGCATGCCATCCAAAATCGCTTGCACCGCTTCTGGCGTGCTGCGTTCTACATCGGTATCTTCAATACGCAGAATAAATTGGCCGGCATTTTTTTTGGCATAAGCCCAAGAAAATAGCGCGGTGCGCGCGCCGCCAATATGTAGAAATCCGGTTGGGCTGGGTGCAAATCGTGTACGAACGGTCATGAATAAATGGAGTTAATTTAAAAACGCTATTCTAGCATGTCTGATAAATGTTGATTTTGCTAAACTTTGTGCACAAACAATCAAATAAATCTTGATTATTCAATGATTTATTATTATATTTTAAGTAAGTAAGTTAAATAATTGTCGCAACAATAAAAAATTATCCGCTCAAATTAAATGAAAAATATTATTCAACAAATTTTCGGTAGCACTTTAGCCAAAAAATCACATAGCCAATTTGCATGGGTGGATGATATTGCCGACATGGATGATTTGGTTGCGTTAAAGTTTTGCCACCAGCATTTGGCGATTATTGTTGGCCATATGCAAACAGATGAAGACTTTGATTTTAAAGCCGCATTAAATCTGTTAATTCATTTAGAAGACCTTAATTTTGAGCGTTTAGAAAAATTATCCGCGCAATTTGTGCATGTTGAAAACCTAAAGCCTGAGCTTGAAATCAATATTTCGGAAACTTGCTACAACTATTGTCGGCAATCGTATATCGCGCATTTAAAGGTGATTGAAAAAGTCAGCAATCCAAGCAAATTTAAACTTGATGGCAATATGCCCATTATTGTGATTGCCAGAGCCGTTTATACGGCAACGCATATGATGAAATGGCGCATGTACACACAGGCCAATCCGCCCACTAAAATGTGGTTGCAATTGTTTATGTTGTACCGCATTGCCAGCCAGCAACTGCTGTTAACGCTACCCATTGCGCTATTTAAGCAAACGCCGTTAACCACGTTATCGGCCTATTTTATTCAATTGTTTATGCTGGGCAATTTGGTGCAAGAAAACTTGCATAAGCAACAAGTCGATGTGGCTTGTCGCGTATTAAAAAATTGGCTGACGCGGGCGCATATCAGCAAGCATTACACGCCAGAACAATATTTATTTTTTGTGGATTTAGAACAAGATTTGCCTGCCAAGCGCATGCGCAATTTTGAGCCAAACGAGCAGTGCCGTTATTGGGAGCTGGATGAATTAGAAAAGCAGATTAGAGTGGGCATTACAGTGACAGATAGAGGCGAAATGCCTGAAAGCTTATTGGGCGCTAAAATTGATAACGTTAATAAACTTAATGACACGCTTAATATCATGTTGTCTGATTGGACTAAAACCGATTATGTTAGGCAGCGCCGCAAAGAGCCGCGCTATGCCACCTCAAAAAACGCCAAAGTAACGGCTGGCATTGCCAATATTTGCAATCAAGTGCATCAAGCCAATCAAGTGATTAACGGTTTGCAAAAAACTAAAGATGCCAAATCGTTTGAAGAGCGTATGCAAACGCGCATACCGTTAACGCAATTAGGCAGCATATCCATCAATAGCGCTTCATTAGATACTTGGATTATCACCGACGAAAGTCCGCATGGTTTGGGTACAAGGGTGAATAAATACGCCAATATTTTGGCTAGGCCAGATAAATTAATCGGCTTGATGATTGATGAAGACCCTAATCAATTGATTATTGGCATTATTCGTGGCGTCAAACCAACCGCAGGCAATCAACTTAAAGTGGGCATAGAAATCATGTCGCAACACCCTGTTTGGGTGCAAATGCGCCAATTATCTAGCCAAGAAATTTTTTCTGATACGGTTGCCACTTTGTCTGATGTGCCAGATGAACTACGCATGGATGCTGGTTTGTTTGCTGGTATTTACATGCCGATTGAAGCAGGCATATCCAGCGTTTCATCATTGCTAATACCAAAATCGCACTATCGCCCAAATAGCAGTTACGCCGTCAGCATTGCCGATTCATACAAGCGCGCCCTATTAGGTGCGGCAATTGAATCGCGTGATGATTGGGTGAAAGTAGCGTTTCCGTTTTAACACTTGTTGGTTTGCAGTTTTTGATTTAAAGATTTTGCTTAAATAACCAAGCGCAAAACCGCGCACTTGGCTTTCTAAAATCAATTAACTTTAGTGGTTACTGCTTCCGTTTTTAAAGGCGTAACACTAGATGTAGGCGCCGTTTCTACCGCTGCATTTTCGCGCCAATCGCCGCCCAACACTTTAAACAACTCAACGCTGGCCAAGCTGGTGGCTTGTCTTGCTTGCACATTGGCTAAAGCGGCATCGTTATGCACACGCTGCGCATCTAATACTTCTAAATAGGCTGAGTAGC
The DNA here is from genome assembly GCA_046598525.1 of Methylotenera sp. Lineage (GTDB taxonomy): Bacteria > Pseudomonadota > Gammaproteobacteria > Burkholderiales > Methylophilaceae > Methylotenera_A. The sequence goes on from JBKJIJ010000007.1 coordinate 25,163, forward strand.
CTGCTTTATAGCGATTTTCGGCCACCGCTAATGCCTTTTTAGCCGATGCTTCGCTGGCTGCCAAGCTTTGTTCGCGCTCTACATTTAAACGGCGCGTCACTAAAGCATCGTTCACTTCTCTAAACGCATTTTGAATAGTGGTTTGATATTGCGCTAAAGCTTGTTTTTGGCGCGCGCTAGCTTGGTCTACCCTAGCTTTGCGTCTGCCAGAATCAAATATCGGCAAATCCAAACCCAAACCTAATGTCCAGATGCGCGCACCCGTTTTCAAAATATCGCTTAAGGCTAAACTTTCACCGCCATAGCTGCCTGTTAGGCTAATGCTTGGATACAAAGCCGCTTTTGCAATGCCAATTTGCGCATTTTCTGCAATTAACGCTTGCTCTGCTTGGCGGATATCCGGCCGATTTTCTAACAAGCTAGAAGGTAAGCCTGCTGGTGGAATTGGCGGCACAGGCAAGTTCCTAATATCCGCTTGATTGGCTGCCTCTAATTTTAAATCTAGCGTGCCTGTTAACACAGCCAACTGATGCAAGGTTAACGCGTGTAAACGATTCAATTCAATGAGTTGCGCGTTTAAATTGCTTACCGCTACTTCGGCTTGGCTCACTTCTAAGCTGCTGGCAATGCCGCCATCTAATCGGCGCTGCGTTAATTTAAGCGATTCTTGGCGGCTGCGTTGATTATCTTTGGTTACCGCCATTTGCGCCTCAATACCGCGCAATTGCAGGTAATTGCTGCTAACCAAGCCAATTAATGAAAGCTCAACCGTTTGTTTTGAGTAGCGCGAAGACAAGGCATTGGCGGTTGCCGCTTCTTTAGCACGCCTCACTTTGCCCCAAAAATCCAGCTCATAATTGGTGTTAAATCCAAACGTATAATTGTTTCTAATCGGCGCAATAAATACAGGAAAAGCGCCTAATTCAGTCACTTTTGTGCGCGTTGCACCCGCTGAAAAATTCACTTCCGGAAACAGCGACGCGCCCACTTCGCGCATGCTGGCATCTGCTTCTTCAATACGCGCAACGGCTAATTGAATATCGCTATTGTTTTTTAAACTTAATTCAACCAATTCATTTAATTTGGCATCTTGATATTGTTTCCACCATGCGGTTGGCGCGGCATTATTAGCCGTTTGCGCCACCACTGGCTGGCTATATTTAGCCGGCAAGTTAAACACTTGGCGCATGTAGTCTGGCCCAATAGATTGACAGCCAGACAACAAAGCCGCCGCCACAGCCATGGTAGCTAACTTAATCGCTGGCCTGATATTGTTGGTTTTTTTGTACTGCATCATACCGTTTCCTTAGAATGATCTACTTCTGGCGTTAAGGCTTTGTCATGGTGTTTTCTATCCACATGCGTGTTGCTTAACCATGTAAAGAATAGCGGGATAAATATAGTCGCTACAAAAGTGGCTAATATCATGCCGCCAAATACGCCTGTACCCATGCTACGGCGCGCTGCCGCACCTGCACCAGTGGCAATCACCAATGGCACAATACCAAGCACAAACGCCATCGAAGTCATTACAATTGGTCTAAAGCGCATTCTGGCTGCCTCAAGCGCGGCTTGCGCCACAGGCATACCCTCTTCCATTTTTTGGCTGGCAAATTCCACAATCAGAATCGCGTTTTTCGCCGCCAAGCCGACCAAGGTAATTAAACCAATTTGGAAGTAAATATCGTTAGGCATACCGCGCATTAATACCGCCAGCAAAGCACCTGCCAAAGCAAACGGCACCGCCATAATCACGGCAAGCGGCAACGCCCATGTTTCAAACTGCGCGGCCAGAATCAAGAACACCATAATAATGGCAAAGCCAAAAGCAAATATCGCGGCTGAACCAGTGCGTTTTTCTTGATACGCTTGGCCTGTCCAGGCAATTTGGTAGCCATCTGGCAAGTTTTCAGCCGCAATTTTCTCAACCATGGCAATCGCATCGCCAGAGCTGACATTAGCCGCACCGCCGCCTAATACTTTGGCTGAAAGCAAGCCGTTGTAACGCTCTAGTTGCTCTGCACCCACAATATTGCTCACTTTACTTAAAGCTGAAAGTGGCACCATTTGACCAGCATTTGAGCGCACATATACTTTGCCCAAATCTTCAGCTTTCATGCGATATTCCGCTTCAGCCTGCAATTGCACTCTATAAGTACGGCCCGATTTATTAAAGTCGTTTACATAAAGCGAACCCATGGTGCTTTGCAAGGTGGCGTAAATATCGGCCACTGGCACGCCTTGCGAAATCGCTTTTGCTTCATCTACTTCTACAAATAATTGCGGCACGGTTGGGCGGAAAAACGAGTTAATACCGGTTAATTTCTGCTCTTTACGCAAGGCATCCATAAAGTTATTCACTACGGCAGAAAGACGCATAGGGTCAGAGTCACTTCGGCTTTGCACATACACCTCAAAACCGCCAGAGCTACCTAAACCGCGGATGGCAGGCGGATTAAACGCAATCGCCATACCATCTGGTTGCTGCGCGCCAATACCAAATAATTTGCCAACAATCTCTTCCGCCGTGGTTTCACGCTCTGACCAATCTTTTAATCGCACAAACATGGTGGCCGCGCTGGTTTTATTACCGCCACCAATTAAGTCAAAACCATTCACCGCAAATTCATGCGCCGCTGCTGGATCCTTATGGATAGCGGCACGCACAGCTTCTGTGGTTTTGGTAGTACGGCTAAGCGTTGCGCCGTCTGGCATAATTACAGCCGAAATCACATAACCCTGATCTTCTGCTGGCACAAAACTGCCTGGCACCACGCGCAATAAAACAACCACAGTGGCGATAATCGCGCCAAAAACCAGCGTACCAATCAATTTATGACGCAAAGTTAACTCAACGGTTTTGGCATAAAAGTTAGTAAACTTTAAAAATCCACGATTAAATGGTTTAAAGAAAGCCGATTCTTCATGCACGGATTTTAATAAAATGGCGCACAAAGCAGGCGTTAAAGTTAATGCCACAATGCCTGAAATTACTACAGCAACAGCCACCGTTACTGCAAACTGGCGGTACATTTCACCGGCAATACCACCCAAGAATGCCACTGGTACAAACACCGCGCACAGCACTAATACAATGGCCACTACTGCGCCAGATACTTGCTCCATGGATTTAACTGCGGCTTTAATTGGCGATAATTTCTCTTCTGACATCAAACGCTCAACGTTTTCCAGCACCACAATCGCGTCATCCACCACAATGCCGATAGATAGCACCATGGCAAATAATGTCAGCGTATTAATTGAGAAGCCAAACAGCCACAAACCAGCAAATGTACCGATTAATGAAATTGGCACCGCAATTAGCGGAATCAAAGTAGCGCGCCAGCTTTGCAAGAACACAAACACCACCAGCACCACTAAAAACATGGCCTCAGCCAAAGTGATTACCACTTCTTCAATTGAAGATTTAACGAAATCGCTGGTGTCGTAAGGCGTTTCCCAATCCACACCTTCAGGAAAGCGCAGCTTAAGCTCCGCCATTTTCTCTTTAATGGCTTGCGCGGTATCTAACGCGTTAGCGCCAGTTTGCAAGAAAACTGGGATGCCAACGCCCGGCAAACCATCTAATGAGGTGCGCACGTTATAGCTTTGTGAGCCTAACTCAATGCGCGCCACATCTTTTAAATGCAGCACGCCGCGCGGGCCATCGGCACGAATAATAATATTGCCAAACTCACTTGGGTCTACCAAACGGCCTTTTGCGGTAACGGTGTACACCAATTGCTGAGAGCTTGGTGACGGTTCTTGGCCGATTTTACCGGCAGCATATTGCGCATTTTGCGATTGAATCGCGGTGGCAATATCCGTTGTTGTTACACCCAATTGCGCCATACGGTCAGGGCGCAACCAAATACGCATTGAATAATCTTGTGCGCCAAAAATGGTCGCATCACCCACGCCTTTAATGCGTTTAAGTTCATCCAGCACATTTAAAGTACCGTAATTGCTTAGGTAAAGTGGGTCATATTTGCGCTGTTTATCCGTTAACATAATGACCAATAAAATGTCATTTGAACGTTTTTGCACCACTAAACCAGTACGACGCACCTCATCTGGCAAGCGCGGCAAGGCAATATTTACGCGGTTACTCACGTTAAAAGTGGCCTGATTCACATCAGTACCCACTTCAAAAGTGGCGGTAATAGTCAAGGTGCCGCTAGAGTCAGCACTAGAGTTAAAATACAGCAAACCTTCAACACCGCTCAATTGCTCCTCAATTGGCGCGGCAACGGTTTTAGATAATGTATCGGCACTGGCACCAGGGTAAGTAGCTGTAATCAGCACAGTGGGTGGCGCAATTTGCGGATATTGCGCAATAGGCAGCTTTAATGCCGCTGCCAAGCCTGCCAACACAATAATGATGGACAAAACGCTGGCAAAAATAGGCCGTGTAATAAAAAATTTGGTCATGGTTTTATCTGCTTATATTAGTTTATGGCCGGCTTTATTTAGGATTTAAAGTGTTTATGATTTAACGTCAGATTTTGACGCTGCTTTTTCTGCTGGCGCTGCTGCGGCCTCTGCTGGTTGAGCAAAAATTTTCGGCTCAACAATCGCACCGGGGCGCACTTTAATTAAATTATCCACAATCACTTTATCGTTTTCATTCAAGCCTTTTAAAATAATCCAATCCTTGCCCTGCCATTCACCTGCCGTCACCGGTCGAATCGTTGCCGCGTTTTCAGCATTAATCACATACACAAATTTGCCTTGATCATTTGTCAACACAGCTGTTTGCGGCACTAAAAATACGCCATCGCGCAAGCCTGTGCTAACGCGAGCGCGCACAAATTGCCCCGGTAACAATGATTTATCCGCATTATTAAATGTCGCGCGCAACTCTTGTGTGCCAAGCGTTGGGTTGATTTGATTAGCGGTAAAATTTAATTTACCTTTTTGGCCGTATTCGCTACCGTCTGGCAAAATCAAAGTCACATCACTTACCGTGGCTGGATTTACGCGACCACCCAAACTGGCAATTTCACTTTCAGACAAACTAAAACGCGCCCAAATTGGCGATAGCTGCACAATCGTGGTCAGCAAACTTGTATTAGCCGCCACCAATGCGCCTTCCGAAAACTGAAAACGCCCAGCAATACCAGAAACAGGCGCCGTTACTTTCGTGTAAGAAAGGTTCAACTCCGCCTCCCTGATGCTAGCCTGCGCTTGCATCATATCGGCTTGCGAAATACTCACTTCAGAAGTAGCGTTGTCGTACTCACGCTGGCTTACTGATTGCGTTGCCAGCAATTCTTTTAAACGATTCGATTCGCGCGATGTTTGCGTAATACGCGCGCCTTGGCCCGCCGCTTGCGCTTTTGCTTGATTTAACGCAATTTGAAATGGCTCTGGGTCAATTATAAAAAGCACTTGGCCCGCTTTTACCGGCTCACCCTCTTCAAACATTTTTTTAAGAATAATGCCGCCAACACGTGGCCTAATTTCAACTTCTTTTGCGCCTTCTGTTTGCGCAACCGCTTCTACGCTCATTGGCACAGCGGTTGATGTGGCACTAATGTAACTCACCGGCATGGCAGCTGGCGCAGGCGGTGCCGCCTCTTCTTTTTTACCGCAAGCAACCATTGTTGTTGCAACCAGTGTTGTTGCCACTAATATGGCCGCAAAAAACCGCGCATTTATTTTTTTTGATTGAGCTTGCTGTAATAAGAAATGCATGATGACGACCCTGTAAAGAAATTTTCATGATTATAAATAATGGTTTTATAATGCTAATTAAGATGTATTATATACAAACAAGAATGTATGTAAACCGTTTATTAAGTAAATCGTTGTAAAGATGGCAATTGGTTTGCGTGGCAAAAAAACCGCTTAACATGCAAATATTCATCACTATTAAATTAAAGTTGAACGCAATAAATTATGGTTAGAAAAACGAAAGAAGACGCGGAGCTAACAAGGCAACGTATTATTGATGCGGCTAGAGCCGTGTTTCTAACGCGCGGTGTTAGCCGCTCTACGCTTGAACATATTGCCACGGAGGCCACGGTAACGCGCGGCGCTGTATATTGGCATTTTAAAAATAAAACCGATATTTTTTACGCCCTGCGCGATCGCGCTTTTCTACCTTTAATCGACCGCATGTATGACACGCTTGGCGTTCAAAGCGATAATATCGACCCGCTGACACAAATTGAAAATAGCTTATGCGACACGATTAACCAACTTAATGAAAACACTGAAATGAGTCAGATTTATGAAATCATGATGATTAAGTGTGAATATGTAGACGAATTTGCCACGGTGTTGCAGCAAATTTTAAGCAATTGCTCCAACATTACCGAAAAAATCCAGCTGGCTTATGAGCGCGCCAAAGAGCAAAACCTGCTTACAACCACCCTTACACCAAACGCATTAGCGTTAGATACCCACTTATTTTTTAGCGGATTGCTGCATATGTGGGTGAAAGACGCCGATGGTAGCCGCTTTAGGCATCAAGCTAAAGCGCTGATTGAATCGCATATGAATTTACGCCGATTGCAGCCTAAGAATTAAAAAACAGCTTCTTTGATACCTTTTAAGCTCGATTTAATTTTATTTTTAAAACTAAAATATTTATAGCGATTCATCCAACTATCTTGATTCGGAATCTTGTCTAAATACTCAAGGTGTGGCTTGCCATCTTTAGCAATCACCAAATGCGGCGCATCAATATAAGGGTCAATCGCATCCATGCGCATACATTCAACCACATAAGCCCAGCGACTGTCTTGCGTGATATTAGGCGTGGTGGAATGCAGTAAAAACGATGAAAACAATACAATATCGCCCGGCTTAGCCGAAATAAATTCCGCGTTGCTCACACCGCCCTTGTATGAAACATGGTTATCTTCCACATCATATTTCAGCATACCTTTGTGGCTACCTGGCACCACCCATAAGCCGCCATTGTCAGCCGTCATGGTAGTTAATGAAATCCAAAACTGAAAATGCTGATCTTTTAAACCGCTGTATTGATTATCTTGATGCCATGGAAACGTACCTGCGCCTGGCTTTTTCTCAACCGCTTGATCCCATCTCACCCAAATATCGGGACCAGTAAATTGCTTTAAAAAGTCGACAATTTTAGGCTGTGAAATAAAAGCGCGTAACTTTTCACTGCGGTGCATAATTAAAGCATGAAACTTTAAATTGCCTTTATCCAAAACATCATCGTCCGATTTTGTGGCTGATGCCTCTTTAATATCGGCTACCAGCGCATCCACTTCAGCTTGCGAGAAAAAGTTTTTAATGAAAACATAACCATTTTTTTTAAATTCAATTTGAATTAATATTTAGTCCATTAATGAGTGCAATCAAGTACTTAATTGCTTATAATAATGTTAAATTGTACTATTTTTTATAACAAATTATCTATAGCCCATTTGGAGCAACCTTGCAGATACAAACAGGCGAAATTTACGGTAAACAAACCGCTGCCAAATTAGTGATGTACAACGTACTAAAAGTCACTAAAGCAAAAGGCGTAGCGGATGAAATCATTACCCTACAAAATATTGATAACCCATTGAGTTTATTTGAAACTACCGCGCAAAAATTAGCCAGCTCAGGTTATATTCGCATCAGCCAAACGCCGTATATTGATTTACAAGCCAACACTCCAAAACGCCGCAAAGCCGTTAAAAAGCCAATTCGTTGCCCGCTAACATTCGATTTTTTAGAAGAACGCGCCGATAGCCAAAAACCAGCGCCAATTTTGCCTGATTTGTTTAGCGCCAATTAATATAAAAAATAACGCAATTTTTTTCAACTATTGCGTCATATCCAAACGAATATTTTTAAGCGCGAATGCACCTTTTAAAACTAAAATCTGTTAGCAAACTCCGCCACACGCACACCCAATAAGCGCGCCGTTTCCAAGTCACCTTTATTCACTTCATCCGCGCTAGAATCACTTGGTGATGTCATCAACGCGCCGCTAAAGCCACCCACAAAATTGATATCGCCATGCTTGGCTGCTTTATTATTCGCTGACATTAAGCCAGTGCCTATCCAAATACCAGAATGCTGCATAGAAAGCGTAATTAAATATTGAATAGTCGAAAATTTATCGCCATTCATGGTGGCAGAATTGGTAAACCCAGCAAAAATCTTATTTTTCCATTCTTGCGTAAACCATTTTTTTGAGCTGGCATCGGCAAACTTTTTAAACTGCCAACTGACAGAACCCATATAAGTGGGCGAACCCATGATAATTGCCTTGGCCGCATCCAACTTAACCCAATCCGCTTCGGCTATGTCGCCGTTTGCGTCAATCGCAATTAAATCGGCTTGAGCGCCTGCCGCTACGGCTTCCGCTTGCTTGGTTGTATGCCCATAACCACTATGATAAATCACCACTATTGATGCCATTTTTAAACTCCTTTTGTAATGTTGAGATTGATTTGATAAATGCTATCAGCTACAGTTACTAAAAGTAAGTAGGCACTTAAATAATATATAGGTACCAAATGGATACTAAAGAAGAATTAATGTTACAAAAACCCGCTTGCGCATTTAGCGCGCTTTGCCCTACACGCTTGGTATTGAACAGAATCGCTGACAAATGGACGGTATTAGTGGTTATTCTATTGCAAGATGAAACCAAACGTTTTAGCCATTTACAACGCGAAATCGATGGTATTTCACAAAAAATGCTGACGCAAACCTTGCGTGGATTAGAGCGCGATGGCTTGGTTACCCGAAAAGTATATGCCACCGTGCCGCCAAAAGTCGAATACGCTTTAAGCCCACTCGGACATACGCTAAAAGACATGCTTTATGCGATTAAAACTTGGTCGGAAACCAATATTGAAGCGGTGATTAGCGCACAGAAAAATTACGATACGTTAAACGAAAAGTAACCCAAACACCGTCATTCTGAGTGCAACGAAGAATCCAGTAGCTAGGAATGTTTTTAAAAGCTGGATTCTTCGTTGCACTCAGAATGACGGGTGTTAGGTTGGTTTTGACTTTAATTCCCCTTTGACGCGCCGAGCAACGCAACAAAAGCCGGAGTTTTAGGAGAGGACTGTTTGAGGGCAAAGCCCGAGTTCCGCAGCCGCCCGCTTTTGAGAGTAGCGCAGGAAATAAGCGGCAGTGGGGTAGCCTTTTCTTTGGTTTCTTTCTTTTGGCCAAGCAAAAGAAAGAAACTCGCCTAGGGACGAAATAGAGTATTACATTAGATTTATGGTGTGCCAATAAAAATCAATTTGCACACCCTAGTCACTTTGTTTTGGGCAAGCAAAATAAAGTAACTCACCAAAGCCTAAAGAAATTACACACTCACTTTAGCTTTTTCACAACAAGAGTGGAGGCTATAAAATCTCCCAATCTTTTATGCTGTCCAAAAAATATAAAGACCCAATCAAATAAACCTAGTGGAAAAGTAATGTTTCTTAAAAAAGATTCTAGTAAATTACAAGGAAGTTTTGTGGTCTTGTTTATCACCTGAATTTTGAGCAACTTTTTGCCAACACTTTGGCCATTCGGAAGTGCATCAGAAAATAAAAAGTAAATCAAACCAACAAATATGCCGCCAGAAACTGAAGCATCTCTAATGAGTGCAAGGTCCATTAAATAAAATGCAATAACACCAATTAAATAAGCTATAAAGCCATCAATAAACTGGCCTTGGAATCGCTTACCAGGGTGTGCTAATTGAAAATCAATTTTTTCTTTTTCTAAGCTCAATTTCAATCTCCATCAAATTAACTAACTTCTTGGTGGCCCACCCCATAAATCATGCCCATCCGCACTATAAATTTCCACTTCCACAAAATCACCCGGCGTTAAACCTTCCGCGTCTTCCATATACACCACGCCATCTATCTCTGGCGCGTCGGCTTTGGTGCGGCCAATGGCTTCAAAGTTGCCTTCTGTATCGCGCACAATTTCATCTACCAGCACGGTTTGCATGGTGCCGATTTTGGTTTGCAGTTTTGCGGCACTAATGCGTTCTTGCACTTGCATAAATCTGGCCAAGCGCTCTTCTTTTACTTCTTGCGGCACTTGGTCTGGCAGCTCATTGGCTTTTGCGCCATCCACGGCTGAATAGGTAAAGCAACCTACCCTATCCAATTGCGCTTCTTCTAAGAAATCCAGCAGCATTTTAAAGTCATCTTCGGTTTCGCCCGGAAAGCCTGCAATAAAGGTGCTGCGCACGGTAATATCTGGGCATATTTCGCGCCACGCTTTTATGCGTGCAAGGTTATTTTCAGCATGCGCTGGGCGTTTCATGGCTTTTAAAATACGTGGGCTAGCATGCTGAAACGGCACATCTAAGTACGGCAAAATCAGGCCATCCACCATTAGTGGAATCACTTCATCCACATGCGGGTATGGGTACACATAATGCAAGCGCGTCCAAACGCCTAATTCGCTTAAGCTTTGGCACAGCTCAGTCATGCGCGTTTTAACTGGGCGGCCATTCCAAAAGCCTGGGCGATATTTAACATCAACGCCATAGGCACTGGTATCTTGCGAAATCACCAAAATTTCAGAAACGCCAGCATTCACCAAGTTTTCGGCTTCATTCATCACCTCACCAATCGGACGGCTAACTAAATCGCCACGCATATTGGGGATAATACAAAAGCTGCAGCGGTGATTACAGCCTTCTGAAATTTTTAAATACGCATAATGGCTGGGCGTTAGGCGTATGCCTTGCGGCGGTACTAAATCGATAAACGGCTCATGCAACTTAGGCAAGTTGGCGTGCACATGCGTCATTACTTCTTCTAAAGCGTGTGGGCCGGTAACCGCTAAAACGCTAGGGTGCGCGGCTTCTACCACGCCTTTTTTAGCGCCTAAACAGCCAGTCACAATCACTTTGCCATTTTTACTAATCGCTTCACCAATCGCATCTAAGCTTTCTTGCACAGCAGAATCAATAAAGCCGCACGTGTTAACCACCACCAAATCAGAGTCTTCATAACTGGCCGAAATCTCATAGCCTTCGGCGCGCAATTGCGTCAAAATTCGCTCGGCATCTGAGCCAGCTTTGGGGCAGCCAAGGGATACAAAGCCAACTTTTGGCTGATTAGTTTGGTGGGGTGTAATCGTTTTCATAGGGATATGTCTCTTTAATGCTGACTTATTAAATTACTGTTTTATAAATTTCTATATGGGCTTTAATCTAAAAAATAGCCAATTAGAAAAATGGATGCAACGCCACAAGCAATAAGGCAAAGTTGTGAAATGGTTGCGCGCAATTCTGTGCGTTTATGCAAGCTTGGAATCAAATCGGCAACGGCCACATAAAGCATGCTGGCGGCGGCTAAACCTAAAATAGTTGGCACCCAAGTTTGCACATGCGACAAGGCAAAATAGGCAATAAAACCGCCCACGGCGGTGGCTAAACTAGACACCAAATTAAAAATAAACGCTTGTTTTTTGCTGTAGCCAGAATGCAGAAGAATTAAAAAATCGCCCACTTCTTGCGGAATTTCATGCGCGATAATGGCAATGGCAGTTACGATACCCAGCTTAATATCCACCATAAAAGCCGAAGCAATCAAAATACCATCCACAAAATTATGAAAAGTATCGCCTATCATAATCATCATGCCGCTTCTGCCACGGTCGTGATCATGGTTGTGATGTTGCGGATGCGCATTAATGGATGGCTTTTTAACGGCTACCGCTTTGTATTTTGTGGTTTTTAAATCGTCCGTGCTTAAGCTTGTTTGCGGGTCTGGGCATTCTTCAGCCGTATGCACCGCATGCACTTCGCAGTGATCGCCATGGCAATGGCGCCAAAGCACTAATTTTTCTAAGGCGAAAAATAACAATATGCCAAACAGCACGGTTGCTGTCATCTGTTTTGGGCTGGTGGCTACTTCAATGGCGTGTGGCAGAATCTCTAAAAAAACCGCGCCCAGCATGGCACCGATGGCATAGCTAATCAGCATGGGGATGGCAGTTTTGTTTATATTTAGCGCAACCAAAGCCGCGCCTGCCACGCTGAGCAAGCCGCCTAATAGGCTAAAAAGTACAATCCAAAGTAAAACAGAAAAATCAGGAATCATCATGAATAATGCAAACTAACGCTTAAGCGATTGAAATAACAGTGATAAAAAGTAGGCGCATTATAAACCAAACTGGCCATTAAATTGTTTTAGGCGCTGTTAGCCAAATCATTGTTGCCATGCGGCCTGTCACATTATCGCGGCGAAATGAGAAAAAACGTGCGCTATCGGTAACGGTGCAAAATTGTTCCTGCTGGCCGCCGTATAGTTGATTAACGCCTACATTGTTTAATCGCTGCGTGGCAATGCTGTAAATATTACCCAGCCATTTATCATTTGCTTGCGGCTGAAAAGCCGATTCTGCTTGCGCATCTTTTGCGATAAATTGCGCTCTAACCTCACTACCCACTTCAAACGCGCTTGGGCCAATGGCTGGGCCTAACCATGCCATCAAATGGTCTGCTTTAACATTTGATGCCGTTAACAATTTGGCAATTGTTGCTTCAATCACGCCATCACACAAACTGCGCCAACCCGCATGAATGCTAGCCACCACAGTGCCAGCGGTATCACACAGTAATATTGGCAAGCAATCCGCCGTCATGGTTACGCATACTGTATTGTGGCGCGTGGTAAAGCTGGCATCGGCATTGAGAATACAATCAGCATTGGCGGCATCTATTGCATCAACGCCATGGACTTGATTCAACCACACTGGCTCGGAAGGCACAAATTGGCTTAATAGCTGGCGATTATGTGCCACATGCAAAGGGTCATCTTGCACATGATTACCTAAATTTAAACTGGCATATGACCCAACGCTAACACCGCCGTTTCGCGTGGTTTGCAGGCTATGCACATTAGCCGGTACCGGCCAATCGGGAATGATAAAATCACTTTTTTTAAGCAAGATTAATCTCCTTCTAATTCTTCACTATCCAACTCATCATCATCTAAATCGTCAAAGTCATCATCATCGGCTTCGCCTTCATAATAATCACCATCTTGATAGCCGAAATCAAAGCCTTCGCCATCGTCTTCAGTTGGCGCATCTTCATGGCGCATGGCTTCAAGCAGCACTTTCATGTCATCGGCCAGCTCAATTTGCCATTCCATAAATTCATCGGTTTTAGGATGAATTAAGCCCAATTTAACCGCATGCAAAGCTTGGCGATTAAAGTCACTCACCGCATCGCGCAAGGTTTGTGTCATGTGTTTATGCGGAATAATATTACCAATACCATACACCGGGTCGCCCAACATGGGCGCTTTTAAAAACTGCATATGCACGCGAATTTGATGAGTACGGCCTGTTTCTAGCTGACAGCGCAAATAAGTATGCACGCCAAAACGCTCAAGCACTTCGTAATGCGTAATAGCTGGCTTGCCCGTGCGCGAAATCGCCATTTTGGTACGCGCATGACTGTGGCGGCCAATGGGCTGGTTAATCGTACCGTTGCGCCACAATTGTCCCCACACGATTGCTCTATATTCACGCTTAACCGTGCGCGCCTGCAACTGGCGCACCAGGCTAGTTTGCGCCTCTAAGGTTTTTGCCACCACCAATAAGCCGCTGGTATCTTTATCTAGCCTATGCACAATGCCAGCGCGCGGCACATCACTTAATTGCGGCACATGATGCAGCAAAGCATTGAGCAAAGTACCGCTCCAATTACCGGCAGCAGGATGCACCACCAAACCAGCTGGCTTATTAATGACTAAAATCGTGTCATCTTCATACACAATATTAAGCGGAATATTTTCAGGTAAAAACGCTTGCTCTTGCGGATTGGCTTGCGGCGTAATATCCACTTGCTCACCGCCCCATACTTTGGTTTTTGGCGTAGCGGCGACTTGATTTAAGGTGACAAACCCCGCTTTAATCCAAGCTTGCAAGCGTGAGCGTGAATGGGCTGGCAACATTTGTTGCAAAGCAACATCTAAGCGCTCACCGCCCGCGCTCATGGGAATAATCAACTTAACGCTGGGGTTAAGTTGGGGATTAATTGGCGTGTTTGCAGCTAACTCTTTTTTTGGCATCTGTTTTTGCATCGGCTTTTTTACTGGCTTAAGTTATAATAAAACTTAAATTTTCTGTAGGTTTTTATAGTGAAACGTATTTTACCGCTTTATTGCAAATTCATTGGGGCTTTATTGTTGCCTTTTGTATTATCTAGCTGTGCCATTTTTGGTGCACCAACCGAGTTAGATGACACTAGGGGCTGGCAAGCTGACCGCATTTATGCGGAAGGTGAATCCAAAATGATTGATAAAGACTATGACAAAGCGCTGGTTTATTTTCAAAAACTAGAATCGCGCTTTCCACATGGCAAATACGCCACGCAAGCGCAATTAGAAATTGCCTATATTCATTACAAAAAGCAAGACCCGGTTTCAACCGTAATTGCGGCTGATCGCTTTATTAAGCTGCACCCAAATCATCCAAATGTGGATTACGCTTATTACCTTAAAGGCTTAGCCAGCTTTAGTGAGCGTGGCGTGATTGAAAAATACACCGCGCAAGAAATCAGTGACCGCGATCCAAAAACATTGAAATTATCGTTTGCGGCCTTAAAAGAGCTAGTCGAACGCTATCCAAAAAGCCGTTATTACAAAGATGCGACGCAACGTATGTTGTATTTAGTGAATGCGCTAGCACAACACGAAATGCACGTGGCGCGTTATTACATGAACCGTACCGCCTATTTAGCGGCATTAAATCGTGCTAAATATGTTTTAGAGTATTACCCAAACTCAACCTCAATTGAAGAAGCATTGGTGGTTAGTGTGAGCGCCTATGACCACATGGATTTAACCGATTTAAAAGAGGATACATTGCGTATTCTCAAAACGAATTATCCACAAAACCCAATGGTGTTGGGTAAAGCCAGTCAAGATGAACGCATTTGGTGGAAATTTTGGGAAAGTTTGTATTAAGTTTATAAGATTAATATTATAAATAAGTATTGAAAAAGCCTGCTTAACTTTCATTAAGCAGGCTTTTTTGTTTTAGCATCAAATTAGATTTGAATTTAGGTTTCTATCTTTTCTTATCTTCAATGTCTTTTTTAGCTTTCAGCTCAGCACGTTGCGCGGTTTTACGGCGGCGCATGCTTACAATACCCTCACCCGCTTTGCGTTTATCTGGCTCGGCAAATGGGTTATCGCCTTGTTTAAATTGCACGCGTAATGGCGTACCAACCAATTGAAAAGTCTTGCGGTAAACGCCTTCTAAATAGCGCTTATAGCTGTCTTTAATATCATCCACATGGCTACCGTGCACCACTACAATCGGTGGATTCATGCCGCCTTGATGCGCGTATTTTAATTTAGGACGTGTGCCACGGCTAATAGGCGGCTGATGTTGCGCAATGGCGTCAATTAACACACGCGTTAATTGCGGCGTGGCTAGTTTTGCCATGGCAGCTTTAAAAGCGCCATCTACAGACGTAAATAATTCAGGCAGGCCCTTTTTACGTAACGCTGAAATATAGTGAAACTTAGCAAAATCTAAAAATATTAATTTGCGATCAATTTCTTTTTTAATAAATTCGCGTTCGTCTTCAGGCAAACCATCCCATTTATTCACCGCCACCACCAAAGCACGGCCAGCGTCCAATATATAAGCGGCTACGTGCGCATCTTGCTCTGTAATACCTTCTTGCGCATCCACCACCAAAATCGCTACGTTTGCGTCTTCAATCGCTTGCATGGTTTTTACAACTGAAAATTTCTCAACCGCTTCAAACACACGACCGCGTTTGCGAACACCAGCGGTATCAATAATAGTATAGGTCTTGCCGTCTTTTTCTAAATCAATCTCAATTGAGTCGCGCGTTGTGCCTGGCTCATCAAACGCAATCACGCGCTCCTCACCTAATAGCGCATTTACTAAGGTAGATTTACCTACATTTGGGCGGCCAACAATAGCGATTTTAGGTTTTTTAAGATTAGTACGTTCTTCTTCAAATGTATGCTCAGGGAAGCTTTCCAAAGCCAATTCCACTAAATCTTTAACACCTTCACCATGCGCAGAAGAAATCGATAGTGGCTCGCCTAAGCCTAATTCATGGAAATCGGCCGAAACCACGGCTTTATTCATGCCTTCGGTTTTATTCACGGCTAAAAATACGGGGCGTTGCGATTTACGTAATTTATCGGCAATGATAAATTCTTGCGGCGTCATACCCGCGCGACCATCCACCAAAAATATAATCACATCGGCTTCATCAATCGCCAACAAGGTTTGGCGCGCCATTTCTTTTAAAATGCCAGATTCAGCCGTTGGTTCAAAACCACCGGTATCAATCACCAAATAAGGTTTGCTGGCCCCAATGCCGCGGCCATAATGCCTGTCACGCGTAAGCCCAGGCAAATCAGCCACCAGCGCGTCACGACTTTTGGTCATGCGATTAAAAAGGGTTGATTTGCCGACGTTAGGTCGACCAACTAAAACAATGGTAGGCAGCATATTGGGAGACTAATTATTTGACACTAACCGCATAAACGCCACCATCACGGGTTTCGGCTATGAGTTGTGAAGAGTTTGAACCAGGAATAAGAGACATGATCGCATTATCATCTAATTTAATGCGTGCCGAAAAGTTACCATCATCGCGACTTAAGAAGTGTACATAACCTTCTAAATCGCCAATTGCAATCAAACTACCCATTGGCAATGGCGCTGATAATCGGCGGTTTGCCAACGCACCTTGGCGCCAAAATGTTTTACCACTGGTGTAATCTAATGAATAGACAGAGCCTAGGGTGTGTGATACAAATATTTTTGCATCTTCAGCGCTTAAGCCGGCGTAGCTAGAGATATCGCGATTCCAAACCACTTTGCCAGTAGCGCGATCTACCGCTGCAATTTTGCCTTGATACGCCACCGCATACACTAATGGGCCGTCTACAAAAGGCAAGCTGGTAATATCAGCAATACGCTCAATTTCAGTCACACCCTTAGGTTGCGCTACGGTTGCTTCCCACAAAATTTTGCCGTTATCGGCACGAATAGCCACTAATTTACCACCGGCAAAACCTGCATAAACAGCGCCGCCATCTACTACAATACCCACGCTGCTGCGTAACGACAATGCCGGAGTTGCGCGTTCGTATACCCATTTGCGGGTGCCATCGATTGCGTTTAAACCATAAATGCGGTTATCGCCAGAGCGTGCAATTACAAGGCCGTCAAAATAACGTGGCACACTTAATATTTCGCTGGATAATTTGGCTTTCCACAATAATTTGCCAGCAATATCGTAAGCATGCACAAAGCCTTTATTGCTGCCAACCATCACAATGCCAGCACCAATACCAACGCCACCGCTGATGGGTTCGCCAATATTAATGCGCCATACTTGCTTGCCAGTGGCGGCATCTAATTTAGTTAACTCACCTTTTACATTGGCGGCATAAACGGCGTCAGAATCTTTGGCCAAGGTGTAGTCATACTTTGCTGTATCACCAACATTGTTAGACCAATCTACTTTGGCGGTATAAGTCGCTTTAAATTCTTCTAATTCTGCAGGCGGATTAGATGGCTCACGGCCAAATATCTTTTCTGACAAGCTAGTTTGCATTTCAGTAATGGTGCTGCATGACGTTAATAACGCCATTGCTGCAACTAAACACAGAGCTGAAATACAATTTTTAGTTATAGAGTTTCGCATCATCAAAATCAACAATTAAACGCCTGACGATTCGGCAGTCGATGAGCCACCACCAAGCGCTTCTAATTTTTGGCGCGTGTACAGTTGCATTTTGCCTTGCGTATCCAGCTCATTCAATGCTGTTTCATAAGATTTTTTTGCATCGGCTTTTTTGCCTTGCGCCAAATAAATGTCGCCTTTAAGGTCTTCTTTTAAACCCATAAAACCTTTATCAGCATCGTTAGTTAGCACTTTCAACGCGGCATCATAACTTTTTTCTTCAAACAAAATACCAGCCAATTGCAAACTAGCAATCGCTTTTGTCGTGCTTTCTTTAGCATTTTCGGCCGCCCACTCTAATTGGGTTTTGGCCGATTTTGTATCATTGGCAGCAATGCTGGCTTTTGCTGAAAGAATCGCGGCACGTCCTGCATAAGGCGTGCTGGCGTAATCGGCCGATAATTTAGCCGCTTGCGCTTTAATATCCGCTACTTTGCTGGAATCTGTTACCACTAATGCCTGATACAAAACTGAAGCTTCCGTGGCTTTTTTGTTTTGATAATAGCCGTAGCCTTGCCATGCGGCATAAGCAACTAATGCCGCCAACACTAAATTAGTGGCTAGCTTGCCATTTTTCTTCCACCACGCTTTAAATTCATCTAACTGCTCTTGCTCTTCTAAATCGTATGCCATTACTTTTCTCTCTTAATTATCTTTAGCAACCTACTTTTTACCAACCCAAGCACTATGCCGCTTTACGCCCTGGTATGGCACTTAATAACTGCTGCGTGTAAGCTTGCTGTGGCGCATTATAAATTTCCACCACGTTGCCCTGCTCTACTACTCTACCTTTGTGCATCACAACCATTTCGTCGGCAATGTGGCGCACAACGCGTAAATCGTGACTAATAAAAATATAACTTAACTGCATTTCGCGCTGCAATTCTTTTAGCAGCAACAAAATTTGCGCCTGCACAGAAACATCTAAAGCTGAAACGGGTTCATCGCATACCAGCACTTTTGGCTGTAACACCAATGCACGTGCAATACCAATGCGCTGACGCTGACCACCTGAGAACTGGTGTGGATATTTAAGTGCATCGCTGCCGCTTAAACCAACACGCTCTAACATTTGCTGTACTTTGTTCTTTTGCTCAGACGCACTGCCCAAGCCATGAATCAGCAAGCCTTCGCCCACTATTTCACCTACGCGCATGCGCGGATTGAGTGACGCAAAAGGATCTTGAAACACCATTTGCAGGTTTTTGCGCATGCTGCGCAAAGAACTTGCATCTAGTTTTGCTAAATCTTTTCCTTCAAATAGCACTTCGCCGCTATCGAAAGGATGCAATTGTAACAGACAACGTGCCAAGGTGGATTTACCAGAGCCAGATTCACCCACCACGGCTAAGGTTGAACCCGCTTTTAATGAAAGGCTAACATCGTCTAACGCCTTAATCTGCGTGCTGCCAAAGCCAAAACGGCCACTGCTTTGCGTATAGGTTTTAACCAAATGATTGGCTTGCAAAATAATAGGTGCCGCTTCTAAATTTTGCGTATTGTCATCAATCATCCGGCCGCCTTTTTATCGTTTAGCCCATCTTTTAACCATGCATAATCAATCGGCTTAAGCTGCTTTTTGCCCTCTGCATCTGGTACACAGGCCAACAATGCTTTGGTGTAAGGATGTTGCGGCTTTTCCAGCACCTGCTTTTTAGTGCCTGTTTCAACGATTTCGCCCCTAAACATCACAATTACGTCATCGGCAATATCAGCCACCACGCCAAAATCATGCGTAATAAATAGCATGGCCATATTCATGCGCGTTTTTAACTCGTCTAATAACTGTAGAATTTGCGCTTGCACGGTCACATCCAAGGCCGTAGTTGGCTCATCGGCAATCAAAAGCGCTGGCTCACAAGCAATGCTCATGGCAATCATCACACGCTGGCGCTGACCGCCAGATAGCTCATCAGGGTAGCTATTGGCGCGTTCCATCGGGATGCCCACTTGTTGCAACAAACTTTCTACGCGCAATTTTAAACCAGAGCCTTTAAAGCCCATATGCGCGGTTAATGCTTCGCCAATTTGATAACCCACTGTTAATACAGGGTTTAATGATGTCATTGGCTCTTGAAAAATCATACCAATTTTCGCGCCGCGAATACTTTGCAGCGCTTTATTATCCAGCTGGGTGATATCTTGGCCTTGAAACACAACGCTACCTGAACACTGCAATTGTTTTGACAGCAAACCCATAATCGTCAGCGCTGTTAAACTTTTACCACTGCCAGATTCGCCAACTATGCAAGTGGTTTTGCCAGACGACAAACTAAAAGCCGCATTTTTAACCAAAAAACGATTGGGGTCATTTTTTGGCGTGACGTTTAGATTATTGATGGTTAAGATTTCAGTCATGGGCGATTCGTATCAATTAATTTAATATCACTCAATATTTGATGTACTGATTACTTTATATACTTCGTCCAGTTTACAGCGTTTTTGCTCACCTGCTTGCAGTAAAGGTTTTAGCGAAATCTCACCTGCGGCCACTTCATCATCACCTAAAATCGCCGCGAAACGCGCGCCGCTTCTATCGGCTTTTTTCATTTGCGATTTAAAGCTACCGCCGCCTGCGTGCAATACCACGCTTAAACCAGCACTTCTTAATGTTTCTGATATGGCAAACGCTTGTTTTTCAGCCAACTCACCTACATTCACCAAGTAAATATCAGGAGTGTTTTGGGCTGTTACGCCATATTCTTGCATCAACAAAAACACGCGCTCTAAACCAATACCAAAGCCGCAAGCAGGCGTAGCGTTGCCACCTAAACGTTCAACCAAAGTATCGTAACGTCCACCGCCGGCAATAGTGCCTTGCGCGCCAAGCTTGGTTGTCACCCATTCAAACACGGTGCGATTGTAATAATCCAAACCGCGCACTAAGCGATGGTTAATCATATAGCTAATTCCTGCATCGCTAAGAAACAGACACAGCTTTTCAAAATGGGTTCGGCTGGCTTCACCCAAACAATCCATTAATTTTGGTGCGGCTTCGCACATGGCTTGCATGCGCGGATTTTTGGTGTCCAAAATGCGTAATGGATTTGTGTGCAAACGGCGTTTGGCATCTTCATCCAGCAAATCAGAGTGCTGCTCAAAATAGGCAATCAAGGTTTGGCGATAGGCCAAACGTTCATCTGCATCGCCAATACTATTAATCTGCAACTCAACGTCCGTTATGCCCAATTCCCGCCACAGCCTAGCCAATAACACTATTTGCTCAGCATCTACTTCTGGCGCATCAAAACCAAATGCTTCTACCCCAATTTGGTGAAACTGACGCTGACGGCCTTTTTGCACGTTTTCGTGCCTAAACATGGCGCCCGAATACCACAAACGTTGCGGCCCGTTGTAGGTTAAATTACTTTCAATCACCGCCCGCACACAACCTGCTGTGCCTTCTGGGCGTAAAGTAAGCTTGTCGCCATTAAGCGCATCTATCCACGCGTACATTTCTTTTTCAACAATATCAGTATGCTCACCCACGCTGCGCACAAACAAGTTGGTATCTTCTACTAAAGGCATGCGGATATTGTTATAGCCGTATTGCGCTAAGATTTTACGCGCGGTATCTTCTAGCTTAAACCACAGCGGCGTGGCTTCTGGCAAAATATCGTAAAAACCTTTGATAGATTGAAATTTTTGATTGGATGAATTTTGAGCCATTGAAAGTTAATTAACTGCTTGAATAGGAATAGTTTTTTCTGTCAGTTTTAAGCGCAATTTGCCGCCTTCTGCATAATTTTTTTGTACGTAATCTTCTACAATGACTTGAAATTCTTCCGCAATATGATCGCCTTTTAAGGTCACGGTTTTTTCGCCATCTACAAATACGGGTGCAACAGGCGTTTCACCTGTGCCAGGTAAGCTGATGCCAATATTCGCTAATTTGGATTCGCCAGGGCCGTTTACCACGCAACCCATTACCGCCACACTCATATCCTCTACACCCGGATAAGCCTTGCGCCAAACTGGCATTTGCGTGCGCAAATAACTTTGAATTTGCATGGCTAACTCTTGAAAATAGGTGCTGGTAGTACGTCCGCAACCCGGACAGGCCGTGACTAAGGGCGTAAATGAGCGAATGCCCATGGTCTGCAAAATCTCTTGCGCGACCACGACTTCTTTGGTGCGGGATTCATTCGGTTCTGGCGTTAACGACACGCGAATGGTGTCACCTATGCCTTCTTGCAACAATAAGGACAGCGCCGCGGTTGATGCGACAATGCCTTTTGAACCCATACCTGCTTCGGTTAAGCCCAAATGCAGCGGAAATTCGCAACGTTTTGCTAACTCGCGATAGACTTTGACCAAATCTTGCACATTACTCACTTTGCAAGAAATAATGATTTGATTTGGGCTTAAGCCGATATCAACCGCTTGTTGCGCGCTTTCTAAGGCCGATTGAATCAAGGCTTCACGCATCAATTCATCTGCTGACATCGGGTTGGCTGATTTGCCATTATCATCCATCATCTGCGCCATTTTGGCTTGGTCTAGGCTGCCCCAGTTAACGCCAATGCGCACCGATTTTTTGTACTGAATGGCCGCTTCAATCATGTAAGCAAACTGCTCATCACGCTTGCTGCCTTTACCTACATTGCCTGGATTAATGCGGTATTTGGCTAAACTTTTTGCACAATCAGGATAAGCCGCCAGCAATTTGTGACCGTTATAGTGAAAATCGCCCACTAGCGGCACATTGCAGCCTAATTCATCAAGACCTTTTCTAATAACACCCACTTGCGCGGCAGCCTCTGGCGAATTAACCGTAATGCGCACCACTTCACTGCCTGCTTGCCACAGCTCAAACACTTGCTGAATGGTGGCTTGTGCATCGGAAGTATCTGTATTGGTCATGCTTTGTACAACCACAGAGGCAGAAGCGCTACCTTGCAATCCACCACCAACAGGCACATGGCCTATCATTACTTGTAAACATGGACGTCGCATACTGATATTACTCAAATTGATTCAACTCTAATTTATCTACTTTAACGCGCGCCACATTGCTGCGCGTGTGCGGACCTAAATTTAAAGGTTTATTGTTGATGATCATGGCAACGCCACTAGCGTTACCAATCACCACATTAATCGGCGGCTTGGCGTTAAAGCTCTCCCGGCTACCTGCAAAAATGGTTTTGTTGTATAACTGCTTACCGTTTGCATCAACCACGCTAATCCAAGTTTCTTGATTGGCGTTAAATTCCAATTTTGCCATGCCTGCATCTGGTTCAAACGGGTTTGCTTCAGCGATGTTAGCATCAGCCGGCTTTGCTTCAACCAAACTGCTGCTTGGCGCTACTGTGTTATCAAGCGAAGCGTTTGCAGCGGCTGGCGTGATTTCTGAACTAGAAGCAGGATTCACAGTAGTTTCTGCCGGTGCTACATCGGTTGCCTCTGGTGCAGGCAAAGTTAAATCGATGGATTGTTCTTGACGTTCAGCCGCTGGCAAAGCTGGCTGCGGTAAAGATTCTATTGTTTCCACATCCTCTGTCGGCAAGGTGGGGCTTGGTTTTTGAATATAACTTTGGTAAAAAAACCATGCGCCTAATGCTAATAAAAGCAATAAAGCCACCGTCACATAACGGCCTGTTTTGGGTTTTTTATAGCCGCCCACTTTCATGGTAGAGCTTGGTTTAAGCATAAAAGCCAGCGGCTCTTTAGTTGGCACAAGCACGCTGTAAGCATCCAATAAAGGCTCAGCCTGAATTTTCAGCAACTTGGCATAATTGCGAATAAAGCCTCTCACAATGGTCGCTTCTGGCAATAATGCAAATTGATCCGCTTCAATCGATTCGATTTGACGGCCGCTAATTTTTAATTTGCTTGCCACATCGTGAATAGACAAACCTTGTTTTTCGCGCTCTGTTTTTAAAACACCGCCACAACGCGAAAGTGAATAGCTGGCATCGTCTACTGACGTAGATGTTGGGTTTTCACTCATATTCGCTTGAACGTTATGGTTATTTTCAGCTTCTTCTGCAATGGATTGAATCTCTGCGTTTGGTTTAACTTCAGCAGTACTGCTTGGTTTACGTGCCATACGATCCTTCACTTCTACCAATAATTATTGACCACTTAATAATAAGCGAGCTTGTTCAGAATTTGGATACTGCTGACGCAATTGCAAGGCATAACTTGCTTCATTATCCCGGCCACCTAATGCACGCTCAATTTTAATAGCAAGCCACAATGATTCTGGCGTTGGTGATGCGATAAGCACATTTTGCAAGCTTGCTTTTGCTGTTTTTGTTTCGCCGCGCTTAAATTGAATATCGGCCAATTGATACGCCGCCGAATAAGTAAGTGGTTGTAATTGCAGCGCTTTATTTAAATAAATTTCAGCATTTTTAATATCATTTTTGCGCGCTGAGCAAATGCCAGCATTGGCGTAGGC
The DNA here is from genome assembly GCA_046598525.1 of Methylotenera sp. GTDB lineage: Bacteria > Pseudomonadota > Gammaproteobacteria > Burkholderiales > Methylophilaceae > Methylotenera_A. The sequence goes on from JBKJIJ010000007.1 coordinate 49,267, forward strand.
CAAATTAGGTGTTGGGTAAAGTGGATTTTTTACTGCTGCTAAAAAGTGAGGAATCGATTCATCATAGCGCTTTCTTGCGCATAAAAAACTACCGTAATTATTATGTGCTTCTGAGCTGGTAGGCTGTACTTGAATGGCTTTTAAAAAATTGGCGTCCGCTTTGGCATCTTCACCCAAAGCCGCATAAACTAAGCCAAGGCCGTTATAGGCGGGTGAATACGTTGGGTCAATTTTAACCGCTTCTGTAAATTCGGTTAACGCAATTTCATATTTGTTTTGCTGAAAATAAGCGGCAGCTAAATCGCTGTGCGCACGGGCGCGCTCCATTAAAGCGCTTTCACGATAATTGCCACTGCTACTATTTTGTGCAGGGGTCATGCAAGCCGCAAGCAGCAAAGCTGTTGCCGCAACCACTAGCATTTTCATCAAACTTACAATCATGCAACCGCCTCTATTGGAATGCCTTTAAGCGTTCGCTTGGTTTTATCTAGCACTTTACCAGCCAATTGGCCGCAAGCGGCATCTATATCGTCACCGCGCGTTTTACGCACAGTCACCACATAGCCTGCCTGCATTAAAATATCACGGAACACGCGAATATGGCTAGGCTTAGATGTTTCATAACCACTATTAGGAAACGGATTAAACGGAATCAAATTAAGCTTACAAGGCACATTTTTAATCACACTTAGTAATTGATGCGCATGCTCAACCGTGTCATTTACGCCGTCTAGCATCACATATTCAAACGTCACGAAATCGCGTGGCGCTTTTTCTAAATAGCGATTACAAGCCGCCATTAATTCTTTAATCGGGTATTTTTTGTTAATTGGCACCAATATGTCGCGCAGCTCATCGTTTGGCGCGTGCAGGCTAACTGCTAACGCTACTGGGCAATCTTCTTTTAACTTATCCATGGCTGGCACAACGCCGCTTGTAGAAAGCGTAACGCGGCGGCGGCTTAAGCCATACGCGCTGTCATCCAGCATAATTTGCATGGCGGTTACAACGTTATCGTAATTGGTCAGCGGCTCGCCCATGCCCATCATGACTACGTTTGAGATAATACGGTCGTTGGCTGAAAGTAATTCGTAGCCTGATTCGCTGCGTAGCGATTTGTTAGCAATGGCTAACTGGCCGATAATTTCTGACACACTTAAATTGCGGTTAAAACCCTGCGCGCCTGTGCTGCAAAACGTGCACGCCAGCGCACAACCCACTTGGCTAGAGATACACAAAGTACCTCTATCGTCTTCTGGGATAAAAACGGTTTCAATACTATTAGAAACACCATTTTTGTCATCCGTGCCGATTAACCATTTGCGCGTGCCATCATTGGACACTTGTTCTAACTGCACATTGGGCAAAGTAATTTCGGTGTCAACAGCCAATTTTTCACGCAGATTTTTCGCAATATCGGTCATCTGCGTAAAATCATGCACCCCAAAATGATGCATCCAGCGCATCAATTGTTTGGCGCGAAAAGGCTTCTCACCGATACTAGCAAAGTATTCGGCAAGTTGTGGTTGATTGTAATTTAATAAATTAATCAATACGTTAAGACCTTATTAATTCTAATTGGCAAACTTAAAATTGTTAACCAAATCTTGCTAAAATCAAAAAACCGTTTAAAACGTCATCCTGAGTGTAGCGAAGGATCCAAGCCTTACCTCAAATACTAAAAGCTGGATTCTTCGCTAGAAACAGGCTCAGAATGACGGAATATTCGGTTTTTAGCTTACTAATTAACCAAAGAAATATTTAATTTCAATCGCTGCATTCTCAGCAGAATCAGAACCATGCACAGCATTAGCATCAATGCTTTCAGCAAAATCCGCACGAATCGTGCCGGCTGCTGCATCTTTAGGATTAGTAGCACCCATTAAATCGCGGTGTGTTAAAACGGCGTTTTCGCCTTCTAAAGCCTGAATCATTACTGGGCCAGAGATCATGAATTTAACTAAATCGTTAAAGAATGGACGTGCAGCGTGCACAGCGTAAAAGCCTTCGGCTTCTGCTTTTGTTAGGTGTGTCATTTTTGCTGCAACGATTTTTAAACCAGCGTTTTCAAAACGGCTGTAAATTTGACCAATTACGTTTTTGGCTACTGCGTCTGGTTTGATAATGCTTAGGGTGCGTTCTACTGCCATTTGAAACTCCAAGAGATTTTAAAAAATTTAATAACTAAATGAACAACTTAGCGAAAAGCGGATTTTAGCATTTTTGCAGGCTTTGTTAAACCACAAATTGTGGCGATTTGCCGATTAAGCCAAAGGGGGTTTGCATACTTCGGCTTATTGATAGGCCATTAATTAAGCCGATTCTTTATTTAAATCGAAAATATGCACTGAAAGCGAAATTTCACGTAAAAAACAGCCCAAGCCAATAATTAGGCTGGTCATGGCCACAATAAATAAAATGGATACGATGCGCGACGGATTAACATTAACCACGGCGCCCACAAACAAAGCGCCAATGACCAATGAAACAAATAAGGCGGATGCGGTGCATAAGGTGATGGCCCAATGCACCCAAGCGGCGCGCACTGACAAAATAGCCAATTCGCGCGAGCGTTTTAATGGCAAGGTTTGGTCTGTTTCTGATAGCACTCTAAAGCGATCGACTAGCCGACCCAGCCTGCCTGTAAGCACGCTTAAAATAGCGCCAACACCGGTTAATAAAAACACCGGTGCAACGGCTAATTGAATCACATGTGCAACATTGGTTAAGTTTTCGGCAATAATTTGCATAACGGTTTCTTAGAAATGGATTCAATCCATTCTATCGCTATCAGCCAATCGTGAGAAGTAACAATATCAAGGCATTCGATATTTTGCACAGGTGCTATTTGATGCGGAGGTTAAATGGCCGGTGCTTTCAGGCTATATTTTTGTTGAAAACGTTGCATCATCACGCCATATTCACCACTGGCTTTAAGCTGCTCTAAACCCGATTCAAATTCTTGCATTAGACGCTTGCCGTCTGGATGCTTTTTTGAAAATGCGATGTAAAAAGCATCGTCACTTAAATGACCAACAATTTTAACTTTGCCTTTAAGCGCGGGGTCTTTATTAATGGTCAGCGTGCCAGGCGTGGTGTTAATTAGCGCGTATTGTATTCTGCCAGCGGCAAGCATATTAAGCTGATGCTAATCGGACATGGCACCATAGGCTTTGATTTTTTTGTTTTGCAGAATCTCTGGCGAATAAGTGTAGCCAATGGTGTAAGCAACCGTTTTGCCTTCCATGTCTTTAATTTTTACATCGCTTGCGCTTGAATTAGCCTGTGCAAACACCGATACGCCTTCTATAAACAAAGGTGGCGAGTGCCAATAATATTGGTTTCTGTTTTCAGTGGTAATGGTGGCATTAAAACAGCCCACATTTTTACCAATCAAGGTGTAATACATGCAGCGTGTAAAAGGCAGCGTTAAATACTGTACGTCTATACCTTTAAGTTAAAAGGCTTTGGTGACCAGCTCTGGGGTTAAGCCTTGCGGCCCAGATTTATCCGCTTTTATTGAAGAGTAAGGCGGCCAATCATCTTCTGCCACAATGATAATTTTTTCGGCATGCGCTGGAAATATAATCATCATGCAAAAAAAGGCACAGCAAAAACTCTTCATGTTACTTAATCCTGATTGTTAAAACTTCGTTTATTTGGGCTGTGCATCATACAGGCGGCAATAGGCAAATACAATTTAAATTGCACGCCCTGCCCTAAGGATGAAATAAACTCTAAACGCCCTAAAAGCTTGCGCGTTACTAAGTTGTAAACAATATTTAAACCCAATCCGGTGCCGCCTTGGCCGCGTTTTGTGGTGAAAAATGGCTCAAACACGCGTTGATGCAAGTTCTCTGGCACGCCCGTGCCGTTATCCCTATATTCAACAATCACCAACTCTTCATGCTGATAAACAATAATGTTGATTTTTGGTTGCGGCACTTGCTCAAAAGCGTGCTTTGCACTATTTAAAATAAGGTTGGATAACACTTGCGTAAGCACACCGGGCAAGCTGTTCATGATTAATTTTTTGGGGCATGTTAAAACGGGGGATACAGGAATTTTTTTGGTTTCTGGCACCAAGCTTTCAATTAATGCATGAATCACCTCATACACATTAAATTCACAACAATTTTCAGATAACTGATCAACCGCTGTCATTTTAAAATCTTTAATTAATTTAGTAGCACGATTAAGGTTGCTTGATAGCATTAACTGGCTATCTAACGCGGTTTGAATCATCTCTTGCAGGCCGTCCGAGGTCATGGTTTCGTTTTTAAATTGGGTTTGCATATCCGTTAAGGCCTCTTCTAATATAGATGCGGCGGTAACAGCAACACCTAAGGGCGTATTTACCTCATGCGCAACGCCTGCCACTAAGCCGCCCAATGCGGCTAGCTTTTCCGATTCAATTAATTGACTTTGCGCTGCCTGCAGCTGATTAAGGCTCTCTGTTAAGGCCTGAGTGCGCTCTGATACGGTTGTTTCTAAATCTTCAGAATGCTGTTTAAGCTTTTCTTCAGTGGCCCGTATTTGCGCCAAACTGGTCGCTATCGCCTCAAGATGATTATTGGTAAACCGTGTTAACAAGCCTATTTCATCTTTATCGTGGCCTTTGGGTTCTACTAATCGGGTTTTTTCTGGCGCATCCACATCCACTTGCTTAATCGATTTAATCACGCTAATTAGCGGCCGTTTCACCAATAGGTAAAACACAAACAAGAAGATAGCCGTTAGCGCCAAGGCGTAAAGCAGCGTACTGGCTAAAGTAATCCAAGCGCGCTCAAGAAAAAGTCGGCCATAGTAATAAATATCCACGGTAATTTCTAGCGTACCGATGGTTTCAATATGATCGGGAAATTGCCAAACCAAAGCCGATTTTTGAGTACTTGTTTGGCCAAACAACAAATCGTTTAATTTGCGATTATCAGGCGTGCTAATGGCTTTACTTTGTGAGGCAAATATTTCGCCTTCAACCAATATAAGCTTGCACGAAGTGACCGCTGGGTGCTTTAAAATGCCACGCAACAATTGCTTGGCGGTGGCTTCATCTAAGTTAAAAACAATGGTGGTTGCAGGGAATTTAACAATGCTAGATAAGCTATGAATGTCTTCTGCTGGCAGCTTTTTTTGATTGGAGAAATCGATATAAATCTGTAGCGCGCTGATGGTTAATCCAATAAGAAATGCTGTTAGCACAACCGCGTTTGCCAACTTAAAAGAAAGGCTACGGGTTGGTCTCACTAGCATTTTACGCATCATGCTTAATCACCCATTTTTAAACGTATGGTTTGTTTAACGAGTTGCTAAATTGGTTTAATGCCCATGATAAGTGTCGGGATGCCGTCTGCATATCTCAACAAATTCATCGTAATGTGTAATAAATAAATCCACCAATGCGGGATCAAACTGTTTACCGCGTTCGGCAACAATAAAATTGATAACGTCTTTAGATGTCCAAGCCGATTTGTAGCAGCGTTTAGAGCTAAGCGCATCAAACACATCGGCCAGTGCCGTTATGCGTCCGGCAATCGGTATGTCTTCACCCGATAATTGATACGGATAGCCTGTGCCGTCCCAACGTTCATGGTGGGTACCGGCAATTTGTGTGGCAATCGCCATCAGCTCACTTTTTGAGCGTTTTAAAATAGCAACACCATAATCAACGTGCTTTTTCATCACTTCCCACTCGGTCGCGCTTAACTTTTCTGGCTTATGCAAAATAGAGTCTGGAATGCCAATTTTGCCAATATCATGCAGCGGCGATGCAATTCTAATCATGGTACATTCGTAATCAGAAAGGCCTTTTAGCTGCGCTAAACGCTCACTCACCAGCGCCACGCGCAATATATGCGCGCCCGTTTCGTTGCTGCGCGTTTCTACAATATTAGTCAGCGTAAAAACCAACTCTTTAGAGGATTCTTGCAAATCATCTTGCAAGCTAATATTGCCAAAAGTTACGGCAAGATTTTGCACATAAATTTCTAGCAACTGCCTATCTAAATCGGTTAAGGCAGCTTGATGCGAAATATACACTAGCTCACTGCCGCCCAATAGCGTTGGGCAATAAAACACATAAGCATCACGGTAATGTTTTGAATTTTTCAGCAACAATACTTCTTCAAATCGTTGCGCTACTTTGGGTGGCAACGATTCAAAAGAGCTGCCTTTTTCAAGGCGCGATGAATCAGTAGTGGTGGTTAGAATTCTGGCTTTTTGGTTACTGCGGTTTTTGCCCGGCACATCAATGCAGTAAATCTCAGAATCCTCAAAATGCTGCAACAAAATCATCTGCTCTAATGCGGCAACAGAAAAGTGATTAAAGCTGGTGCTATCTTGCACTTTTGCACAAGAATTAATTACGCTTTGCAGGCCGTCTCTATGCTCTTGAATAAACGCAATATCGCGTTAAGACCTAAGCATGGAATAAATTAAGGTGTGTAATTTTTGCTTGGTGAGATCGGTTTTTTCGCGGTAATCGTCAATGTCATATTCTCTAATCACTCGGTCTTCTGGCGCTTGCCCAGCTTGACCTGTGCGCAATACTAAACGCACCTTATGATTACCTTTTTCAACCCGCAAATGCTTAACTAGCTCAAGCCCGGCATGCTCGGTTTCCATCACAACATCCACCAATGCCAGCGAAATATCCGTGCGCTGTTCAAATAAAGCCTTGGCTTCTTCAGCAGAATAAGCCGAAATTATTTGAACATCGCGATTTTCAAATTTAAAATCTCTCAGTGCTAACTTAGTCACCGCGTGCACTTCAGGATCATCGTCCACCACCAGCACACACCACACGAGATCATCCGCAGGCCCTGGGGTTTTAATTGCCTTTTTAGGCTCTTTTTTCAAAAAGTCTATCATCGCATCGAGTCTTTAATTTATTGTTAGATTTATTCGATTATTATTAGTTACCGTGCTGATTAGACTAATTTTGACTTGTTATTATTAACAATATGCCTGTCTAATATTGATTTTATATACCCTTCACTTGGCACCTGTCAATCATAAAATTGTGACACTTTTTTTGTGATGAATAATTAACTTGATTAACCGCCGTCTAAGCCAATAAATACATAGAATCAATGAGTTAGTAAGCGCGCTAATAATTAATGCCATTGATAACGTTTTAACTATTAGCAAACAAAGTTCGGTTAAGCGAATCACTCTATGGCAAAATAACAGCCATGCAAGATAAACACCAAAAACCGTTACTAAACGCCACCTGCCCTGCATGCGGTTTGCTGTGCGATGACATCCTATTAGCCACTGAAAACGAACAATTAAAACTTATTTCGCCAAACAATTGCGCCAAAAGCTTGGCCTTTTTTTCGCAAAAATTAAGCCAAGCTAGCCCGCAAATTGCAGGCAAAACCGCCACCTTGCAACAGGCAATCGCACACGCGGCCAGTTTATTAATAGCCAGCAAAAATCCTTTATTTGCGGGATTAAGCACCGATGTACAAGGTTTTAGGGCCATTTATAATCTAGCGCAAAAAACCAACGGCAATTTACAACATATGAATAGCCAAAGCACCGCGCGCAATATGGCGGTATTACTAAGCACGGGCTGGCAGACTACAACGCTAACAGAAGTGAAAAATCGTGCCGATGTGATTGTGTGTATTGGTACCGATATTGTGTCGCAAAATCCGCGATTTTTTGAGCGTTTTGTTTGGCTTAAAAATCAAGATGATGCCATGTTTACAGATGCAAATGCGCGTCAAATTATTTATATTGGTGATCATTTAAATACCAAAGCAGGCATTGCGCCTGATGGCAGACAGCCAATTTCAATTAATTGCAATAACGCTGATTTACCTGAAATATTGGCTGTTTTGCGCGCTTTAATCGCTGGCACAACGCTTAAAGCGAAGACGATTGCAGGTGTTGTAATTAGCGACTTAGTTGCCTTAGCAGAAACACTAAAACAAGCCAAATATGCTGTATTGGCTTGGGTTGCTAAAGACTTAGATTTTGCACATGCCGAGTTAACCATTCAATGCATTACCGAAACGGTGGCTTTATTGAATAATAAAGATAACCGCTCAGCCGGTTTATCGCTAGGCGGTAGTGATGGTGATACCAGCGCGAATAATGCCAACACTTGGTTAAGTGGTTACAGTTTGAGTAATGAAAATAATGCGCATGATGCAATCGTTTGGGTGAATAGCTTTAGTGCTGATAAATTGCCAGAACAAACAGATAAGCCATTGATTATGCTGGGGAACGTCAATACGCAACTTGCACAAACGCCTGATATATTTATACCAATCGCCACACCGGGTTTAGATAGCGGCGGCACTTTATTTAGGGTGGATTCGGCGGTGGTTTTGCCGCTAAAACAAGTGCGTGAGAATAGCTTGCCTACATTAAGTGATGTTGTGCGGCAGATTGAGGTGCTACTATGAGCTCAGCAAACTACCTCTACCGTCATTCCCGCGAAAGCGGGAATCCATTTTTATCGCAATCTTTTAAATCCTCAATGGATTCCCGCTTTCGCGGGAATGACGACGATGAAAGGCTTGTGTTTTCAGCATGATTACGCATTTAAAAAATGGCCGTATTTACTGCCCTGTGATGGGTGCAGATGGTGTTGTGCAAGATATTTATATTCGCGATGGCAAGATTATCGCCAAGCCAAATGCATCTGAAAAAATCAGCCAAACCTATGATTTAACAGGAAAAATTGTGATGGCTGGCGCGATTGATATGCACAGCCATATTGGTGGCGGCAAAGTGAATATCGCGCGCATGATGTTGCCAGAGTTTCAAGACTCTAAGTATCAGGAAACCAAAAACTATAGCGAGCCTGAAGCGCACATTTGCACGCCCAATTGCAGCCATAACGCTACCCCAAACACCAGCGACACTGGTTTTAGATATATTGAAATGGGTTATACCGCCGCGTTTGAGCCAGCGATTTTGCCCATTAATGCCCGTCAAGCGCATTTGGAAATGGCCGATACGCCAATGATAGATAAAGGCGGCTACGCCATGCTGGGTAATGATGATTACTTTTTGCGACTTTTAAATAGTCATGCAGACCAAAAAGCGATTAACGATTATGTCGCTTGGATATTGCACGCAACCCAAGCAATCGGCATTAAAGTCGTTAATCCAGGTGGCATTTCGGCCTTTAAATTCAATCAACGCCGTTTAAATTTAGATGAAAATCACAGCTACTACCAGGTGACTCCACGCGCCATTTTAAAAAGCTTAAGCACCGCGGTGCAGCAGCTTGGCATAGCCAAACCCTTGCATGTGCATTGCAATAATTTAGGCGCGGCGGGCAATTTTCAAACCACGCTTGATACCATGGGCGCTAGCGATGGCGTACCTATGCATTTAACGCACATTCAATTTCACAGCTACGGTTTAGAGGGTGATAAAAAATTCTCATCTGCTGCGGCACAAATATCAGAAGCGCTAAATAAAAATAAACATATCACGGCTGACGTTGGGCAGATTTTATTTGGCCAAACGGTGACTGCATCGGGCGATAGCATGATGCAGCATTTAAATGCTAAGCATGCTAACCCCAAAAAATCGGTGATTATGGATATTGAATGCGATGCGGGTTGTGGCGTGGTGCCATTTAAATATAGAGATGAAAATTATGTAAATGCGCTGCAATGGGCGATTGGCTTAGAGATTTTCTTGTCTGTTACAGACCCATGGCGTATCTTTTTAACTACCGACCACCCAAATGGCGCGCCATTTACCAGTTACCCGCATTTGATTCGTTTATTAATGGATAAAAGCTTCAGAAACGAAGCGTTTGCCAAATTAAACTTAGACGCGCAAGCCATGAGCAATCTGAAATCGCTAGATCGCGAATATAGCTTATATGAAATCGTGATTATGACCCGCGCAGGTGCGGCCAAATTAATCGGCTTAAATGACCGCGGCCGTTTAAGCGCAGGCGCAGCGGCCGACATTACTATTTACACCGACCAGCCTGAACGCGAAGCGATGTTTGCTAAGCCAGATTATGTATTTAAAGATGGCGAATTGGTGGTTAAAAACGGCATTGTGGTAAAAGTGGTGTGGGGTAAAACGCATACCGCCAAGCCTGCGTTTGATATTAATGTTGAAAAAAACTTAAAAGAATATTTTGATAAATACCATACGATTCAATTAGATAACTTTAAAATTTCCAATGATGAAATCGCTGAAGATGGTCGTGGTGGCGTTATTACGCACACGCCAAGTAAATAGAAATTTATTGAGGAGCAGGCAATGAGTAGATTATACGGCGCACAACACCGCAAATTACAAGACGAATTTGGCACACGCAAAATTGCAGACCGCGTTGAAGAATTAGTGTGCAAAACCGAATTTGACGATAATGCCAAAGGCTTTATTGAAAGCGTGGAAATGTTTTATTTGTCCTCTATCGACCATCAAGGCCGCCCTACCGTGTCTTACAAAGGGGGTGATGCTGGCTTTGTAAAAGTGCTGGATAGCACAACGCTGATATTCCCAAGCTACGATGGCAATGGCATGTTTTTTTCAATCGGCAACATCAGCACCAATCCGCAAGTTGGGCTATTGTTTATTTCATTTGAAACGCCAAATCGCCTGCGCGTGCAGGGCACGGCCACCATTTCGCAAGACCCCGCTTTGCTAGCACATTACAAAGAAGCAGAATTTGTGGTTACGGTTACTTTGTCTGAACTATGGCAAAACTGCCCGCGCTATATCCCCAAATATGAAAAAGTGAGAAGCTCAAGATACGTTCCGCGCGCGCATTGCGAAACGCCATTGGCAGGCTGGAAGCAATTAGATTTAGTGCAAGATGTGATTTCGGAAATCGATGCACAAAAAGCGGCTAAAGCAGGTGTGATTGATATTGACACTTGGGTTGGCAAAATTATTTCGGCAGATGAAACAGCCTAATTTCCATTTCAAAGTCTTTATTTCAAATACATATGCAAATTAATGGCATTACTATCGATGACACCTTTGCCGAAGCATTTAATATGCGCGGCACGCGGGTTATCATCACTGCGCTCAATTTAAAATGGGCCTACCACGCCGCCAACGCCATGACAGGCTTTGCTACCAGCGTGATTGGCTGCGGCGTTGAGGCTGGCATTGAGCGCGAATTATCAATTGATGAAACGCCAGATGGCAGGCCAGGCGTGAGCGTGTTAATGTTTGCCATGGGCAGTAAAGTATTAATGCAACAGCTGGAAACACGCATGGGGCAATGCATTCTCACCTGCCCTACCGCCGCCGCATTTGCAGGAATTGAAGCAGGGGTAGACGTAGATCAAATCAGCTTGGGCAGGCATTTACGCTATTTTGGCGATGGCTATCAGACTTCAAAATTAATAAACGGTATACGTTATTGGCGCATCCCAGTGATGGACGGAGAATTTCTCACGCAAGAAACCACAGGCATGGTGCGCGCCATTGGTGGCGGTAATTTTTTGATACTAGCCACATCGCAACCAGCTGCTTTGCATGCCGCCGAAGTTTCTGTTGAAGCCATGAAAAAAGTGCCAAATATCATCATGCCTTTCCCTGGTGGCGTTGTTAGGTCAGGCTCTAAAGTGGGCAGCAAATATCCCAAAATGTTCGCCAGCACCAACGATGCGTTTTGCCCCACTTTAAAAGGCTTGGTGAATACGGAATTAAGCGATGAAATTGAAAGCGTAATGGAAATTGTGATTGATGGGCTGACGTTTGCCGATATTGCAGAATCCATGCGTGTTGGCATTCAAGCCATTTGCGATTTAGGAATTGATAGTGGTGTAAAACGTATTTCTGCAGGCAATTATGGCGGAAAACTTGGCCCACATCATTTTAAATTGCATGCCATTATGAAAAGTATTGATTAGTGCACAATTTTAAACATATTAATCTGCATCCATTTTTCTACGCATCATTCTGGTGTAGGCCAGAATCTAGGCAAATCACATGCCTAGCTCAGTTGCAAAAAACAATACTGGCTAAATTGAATGTTGCCTGGATACCAGCCTTCGCTGGTATGACGAATCAAAAAAAATGTAAATTATTATAATGACTGCTCTAACTTTTACACTCAAACCAAACTTGACGCAGCAGATTGATTGCCGCCTTTTAACACCCAATAATTTGGCCGATTTAACGATTGCAGAAATCGAAAAGCTAAACCTGCTTCATACTAAAAACTCAGCCAAAATCGGCGATTATTTTGATGTTTCTGGCTCAAATGCTAGTCATATTATTTTTAAAAACACCAATCAGCAATTAGATTTTATCGGCCATAAAATGACGCTTGGGCAAATTACAATTGAAGGCGATTGCGGTGATTTTTTAGGCAGCCAAATGCGTGGTGGCCGCATTATTTGCCATGGCAATGCAAAAGACAGAGTGGCTGACCAAATGCGTCGCGGCTTGATTTTAATTGATGGCAACGCAAATGAATACTGCGGCAGCCGCATGATTGCAGGCACTATTGGCGTTTATGGCAGCGTTGGCCGCTATGTGGGTTTTGCCATGAGGCGCGGTACTATTTTATTGACCAAAACACCCAAACTGCATGCCACCATTCAAGATTGCGGCACACACACATTGCCATTTTTAGCGCTGCTATTTAAATCGTTTCATGCCTTACCAAGTCAGTTTGCAACCATTAAAAACCTGCGTGTGCAGCGTTTAGCAGGCGATTTAGCTTGTAATGGCAATGGTGAGATTTTGGTTTTAAGCAAATCAAGTAGTTAACTAAAAACTTCGCTCATTTCAAGCCGTCATTCTGAGGCGATGCATTACCAGCCGAAGAATCCAGAACTTTACTAACTTGAGTGCTGGATTCTTCGCGCTGCTCAGAATGACGGATATAGGTGAGTGAATAATAGGTCTAGTTTTTTTACGGCTAGCAAGTGTTAAAATAGTGTTTTAGCAATTTTTAAGCATTTAACATGAAGTTTCTGACCGCCGCCCTGTATAAGTTCGTTAGCCTGCCCAACTATGCTGATCTGCAAGCGCCAATCCACGTCGCTTGCGACGCGCATCGTATTAAAGGCACCCTTTTATTAGCGGCAGAAGGCATTAACGGCACCATTGCTGGCTTGCCAGATGATATTAAAGCTGTACTGGATTTTTTACGCACAGATGCCCTTTTTGAAGGCAAGTTTGCAAATCTTGAGCATAAAGAATCGTATGCCGATGAGCACCCGTTTTACCGCATGAAAGTAAAACTGAAAAAAGAAATTGTGACGATGGGTGTGCCCAGTGTGAACCCCAACAACACGGTTGGCACTTATGTTAGGCCGGAAGATTGGAATGCGCTAATTGCCGACCTTGATGTGATTGTGCTGGATACGCGCAACGATTATGAGGTGCATATTGGCACATTTAAAGGCGCGGTTAACCCTGAAACGACTACCTTTAGGGAGTTTCCTGAATATATTGCGCAAAACTTAGATAAAAATAAACACAAAAAAGTAGCCATGTTTTGCACCGGTGGTATTCGTTGCGAAAAAGCTTCTTCTTACATGCTAGAGCAAGGTTTTGAAGCGGTTTATCATCTGCAAGGTGGTATTTTAAAATACCTAGAAACCGTGCCAGAAGAGCAAAGTTTGTGGCAAGGCGAATGTTTTGTGTTTGACCAACGCGTAGCGGTTAAACATGGCTTAGAAGTAGGTGAATTTGACCAATGCTACGCCTGCCGCATGCCGCTTTCACCCGAAGAGCTAAAATCGCCGCAATACACCGCTGGCATTAGTTGCCCGCATTGTTACGATTCGCTTACCGAAGAGAAAAGGCAAAGTTTAACCGAACGGCAAAAACAGGTGATTTTGGCCAAAAAACGCGGCGCGGCGCATATTGGTGAAAAACAAAAAAGTTAACGGCGCGCGGTATTTAGCCGCTTAAATTTACTTGCTCACTATCAAGCGGCTTGATTATCCTGGCTGGATTTATGGCTGGTTTCAAGACTGGTTAAATCCCAGTTTTTAGCCCATTCCAATAGCTGATCAGCCGCCATTGGCTTGCTCATATAATAGCCTTGGCCATAATCGCAGCCCATGCGCTTTAAAATATCCCACACCTTTTGGTTCTCAATACCCTCTGCCACCACTTTTAGGCCCAAATTATGGCCTAGCTCAATGGTCGATTTCACAATCGTCACATCATCTTGATCGCGCTCAATATTCATGACAAATGAGCGATCAATTTTAAGCTCACTGACTGGCAGGCGTTTTAAATAAGCCAGCGATGAATAGCCTGTGCCAAAATCGTCAATCGATAGCTGAATGCCCATTTTTGCTATGCGCTCTACCGTTTCCAGCGCGCGCTCTGGGTCATCCATAATGCTGCTTTCGGTGATTTCTAAGGAAATAGAGCTTGCCTGCAATTGATGTTTATCCAATATTTGTTTCAGTTTTTGTGGCAATTCAATATCAATTAAATCTCTGGCCGAAAGATTTACTGCCACCGCTACATCCAAACCTTTATTTTGCCAAATAGCGGCATATTTGGCCGCCTCTGACAGCATCCAATAACTAATTTTGCCAATATGGCCAGTTTGCTCGGCAAATGGAATAAACATATCAGGGAAAACCATGCCGCGCTCTGGGTGATTCCAGCGCACCAAGGCTTCTACAGACAACAATTTTCCTGCGAAAAAATCAATTTTAGGTTGCACAAATAGGCACAATTGGTTTTGCTCAACGGCCAATTTAATCTCACTCACTAGCGATAAATTTTCATCATTGGCTACATCTAAACCACCATGATAAATCGCCACGCCACCGGCCGTATTTTTGGCGGCATACATGGCAATTTCGGCGCGGCTTAGCAGCACTTCAATATCATTGGTGTGTGCTGGGTAATTGGCAATGCCAACGCCAGCGCTTAAATCCACAAAGGTGTCATTAAGCGCAATCGGTGTTTCAAGCGCTTGTTGCAAGCGTTTTGCCACTGTTAACGCCAATTCGGCATCGGTATTCGCCAAAATAATGCCAAATTCATCGCCACCCAAACGCGCCACTATGTCGGTTTCACTTTTGCAACTTTGCTTTAATCGCTCTGCCACTCCTGCTAAAAGTTGATCCGCCGCCGAATGGCCCAGCACATCGTTGACATGTTTAAAGCGATCTAAATCCATCATTAAAACCGAAAAAGTTTGCTGATTTTGCTGGTAGTTTTCGCTAAATTTAAGCAAGTGATCCGTAAAAAATGCGCGGTTGGGTAGCTGGGTTAATTCGTCCCAATACGCCAATTTACTGATTTTTTGTTCACGCTCCGCCACCGCTTCGCGCATACGGTCAAAAGTGCGGCTTAAATGGCCTATTTCATCGGTGCTATTGCTTAAAACTGGCTTGCTGTAATCGCCTTTTTGTAACTGCTCAGCCGTTTCAACCAAAGCGGTTAAAGGCTGGGTAATGCGTTTTGCCGTCAAAACGCTACCCGCCACAAATACAAATGCGCCAATAATAGTTAATACCAATAAATTTAATTGCAAGGTGAAATAAGGCGCTAGCGATTCGCTAATAGAACGCTGCAAAACAGCAACAAGTACTTGATTATCTTGATTTAATAATTGCACATAGCGCGTGCCGTAATCAAGACCTTGCACAGAAACTTCCGTATCCAGTACGTTAGAAGGAGTTGTGTTTTTATCAGATGCTTGCGACCAGCTATTTGGAATTCCGCTAATTGATTCCTGCGCCAACGCCCTGTTCATGGTGCTGGAAGATAAATTCCATTGCGCTTTGTTGACTGAATTGCGATTGTTTTTGGTAATAAAACTCACTTCTAGCAATGAAACATCTTGAATGCGATTAGCCCAGCTATCGTCGATTTCAAAACCAGTAATAATCCATGCAATGGTAAGCGGCGCTTTTACCGGCACCGCCACTAGCAAATAAGGCACGCCTTCAAACACCGCAATTTTAAAAGAATCGCCCCCGCTTTGCGCGGTTTCAATTAGTTGGTGAATAGGCTCATCGATTAAATTAATCGGCAAGCTGCCAGAAACCACTTGCCTTGCGCCTTCTGGGCTGTAGAGCATATTCACATCAGATTCAATGCGGCTACCGCTATTTTCTAATGCCGATTGAATGGTTTCGCTATCGTTGCTGGCAATGGCCTGCCTAAAGCCATAATCGGTGGCTAAAATACGTGCGCTTAAGGTTAAATTTTCGCCACGCCTAATAATTACCGTGCGCAACACTTTTTCACCAATGCCTAATTGCTCTTTAATGGCTACGCGCGCATTTTTGTTAATGCTGACCCAAATGGCGATAAAGCCCATAAACTGCACCGCCAAACTTAAGGTGACGAACAGAAAAATAATGCGGCTTTGTAGGCTTTTAAAAGGTAACTTCATTGGGTTTAATTGAAATTTATAAGCAATTAAAACTACTTATTTTTTGGCAGGAATCATAAAAGGTTTAAGTAAAAGCGGCATCACAATAGCTTGCGATTCTTTTACAAGCACTTGTTTTTCAACAATTTCTTTTTCTTTAGCTAAAGCATAATGCCAGGCTTTTAGTGTGTAATTGCCATTGGGTAAATCGCGCAAAACTGCTTTGCCCAGTTTATTGGTTTTGGCAAAATAAGGCGTATCCACCACATGAATAAACGCCACCATATAATCATGAATATTGCAGCCCAAAACAACAGTGCCGGCTTTATCAAACTTAACCGGGCTGGTGGGCACGCCAGAATAGAGTTTTAACTCAAATGTTTTGGCTGGCGAAAATGAATAAACATGATGCCTAACGCTATCAAAATTAGGAAAAGTAACATCGGTGCCAGCCTGCACCACGCTAACTAATGGATTAAATTGTTTACCGCGCTGCTCAATAATGGCATTGGCGGCGGGTATGCTGGATTTATTATCTGGCTCTGCGTAAACCACAGCGTTTTCAATGGGGGAACCTGTGGAATCAAGTACGTCAATGCTTAGTTCAGCCGCTTGAATTTTCTGGCCAAAAATAACTAAAAATATACTAGCAATTACAAGGCATATGAACGGATTAGGCATTAGATAGGGGTCACAATATCGCGCTTCATGGGCGCTAAAATTTTTAATAACTCATTCTTTTCGCGTGTGTTCACGTATTTGTTCAGCGTATCTCTAAACATGCCTACAAATGCATCAAATTCGGCTTCAGTAATTTTGGCGTCTTTGTGCGAATTCAGCATGGTTTCACCCTCATACACACAAGGCCCGCCAGATAATTTGCAAAGTTGCGCCACAACACTTTCTTTTAATGCTTTCAGCTTAATGCCATCAAACGATCGCTTGGTGCTGGGCGCTGTTGCCACTTTGTCTATAAATTCATCGGTTATTTTGGTCAACACAGGCAATCCGCCCATTCGCGTAAATAAGCTTTGTTGCGGGTTATTGGCTTGCGATTTTGGCAAATCATTTAAAGCAGTACAGCCAAGCAAGCTGCTTAAAATCAGCAATAAACTCAGCTTGATGATGAATCTTGTCATTCTTAAATCCCAATTTCTTATTTATTAAACCAAACTTACTAAAATAAGAGATTGTTAAGTGAAGTTGGTTCATTTATTGCTTACCGGTTAAATATTCACATACAAATAGTTAACTTATTAAGCTAAATATACTCTATGTAAGCAATTCGCTCAAATCCATTTTTAAATAGTGTCACCAATTACATGTTAAAAAAATCGTTGCAACAGGCTTTACAACAGGCCTTTATCGTTTTACTTTTTACCGCCTTTTCTACCGCCATAATGGCCGGAGAGCGTTTACTGGCAACGGGTGGCGTGATGCAGATTGAAGGTTCGGCAGGTGGTGGCTTAACGCCTTGGGCCTTAATTGCTGGCTATGGCACGCGCGAGCAAACTGGCCTTTCTTCGTTTTACACCTATGCAAAAACCAATGGCGGATTTGACATGAAATTAGGTGGCGTTGCGGTGGGTTTCAACAATCGCGTTGAAATTTCGTACAGCCAACAACGTTTTGGCATAAGCGATACGGTACCAAATGAACAAATTCACATGCATACCGTGGGCGCAAAAGTGCGCTTATTGGGCGATGCCGTTTACGATCAAGACACATGGGTGCCACAAGTTTCGGCTGGCATGCAAATTAAACATAATGCCGATTTTGACAAAGTGCCCAAAGCCTTAGGTGCCGAAAGCGCAAACGGCGTCGATTTTTATGTATCGGCCACCAAGCTTTATTTAGGCGCTGTTGCTGGCCGAAATTTATTACTGAATGCCACATTGCAAGCCACTAAAGCCAATCAATTTGGTTTATTGGGTTTTGGTGGCGATAACAATAATAAATACCAATTGCAACCTGCCGCATCAGCCGCCTTAATGTTAACCGACAACTTATTAATTGGCGCCGAATACCGCGCGCGCCCTAATAATTTAAGCGTGTTTAAAGAAGATGACGCGAAAGACGTTTTTATTGCTTGGTTTCCTGCTAAATATCTGTCGCTAACGGCCGCCTATGTGGATTTAGGTAATATTGCTGATAAAGACAATCAAAGTGCTTGGTATCTTTCTGGGCAATTATCTTATTAAAAATTAATGATTAAAACTCGGCTTACTTTTTCGATAAGCCAATTGATACAACATTGGCAAAACAAATATCGTTAATAATGTTGATGACCATATTCCACCAATCACCACCGTTGCCAGTGGGCGCTGCACTTCGGCACCAGTGCCAGTGGCAATCGCCATTGGAATAAAACCCAGTGAAGCCACTAAAGCGGTAATTAAAATCGGCCTTAAGCGGCTTAAGCTGCCTCCTTCAATCGCCGCATTTAATGGCTTACCTTCTGCTAATAATTGACGAATAAAGCTAATCATCACTAATCCGTTTAATACCGCCACCCCAGACAAAGCAATAAAACCAACGCCTGCCGAAATAGATAGCGGAATATCCCTTAACCACAGCATTAAAACGCCACCGGTTAATGCAAACGGAATGCCGGTAAATACAATTAAGCCGTCTTTAAAATTATTAAACATGGCGTAAAGCAAAATAAACACAATCAACAATGCCAAAGGCACCACAATTTTTAGCCGATTAGTGGCCGATTGCAGCTGCTCGAAAGTGCCGCCCCAATTAACCCAATAGCCGGCTGGAATCGTGATTTCATCGCTAATGCGCTGTTGTGCTTCGGCCACAAAAGAGCCAATATCCCTATCGCGCACATTGGCGGTAACCACTACGCGGCGCTTGCCATTTTCGCGACTAAACTGATTAGCGCCTGCGGCAAGATCTATTGTCGCCACCTCGCCTAACTGCAAATAAACCGGTGGCTCACTATTGCCAGAAATTTTAATCGGCAGGCGTTTAAAGGCTTCAATATCCACTTTGGCTTCATCAAGCAAGCGCACCACCACATCAAATCGTCTGTCGCCATCAAACAAAATACCTGCTTCACGGCCATTCATCGCAATAGATATAGCCTCTTGCACATCGGCCATATTAACGCCCAATCGGCTAATTTTTTGGCGGTCTATATTCACCGTTAAAATCGGCAAGCCAGTGGTTTGCTCTACTTTTACGTCTTCGCCACCTTGCACGCTGGATAATATGCTTGAAATTTGTTTAGCCGTGTTATCCATTATCGCCATATCATCGCCAAATACTTTTACCGCCACATCGCTGCGTACGCCAGATATCAGCTCATTAAAGCGCATTTGAATCGGCTGGGTAAATTCATAATTATTGCCCGGCACATCCGCCACGGCGGCTTGTATTTGGCTAACCAAATCACTTTTATTTAAGCTGGGGTTTGGCCATTGTGCTGGCGGTTTTAGCATTATAAAATTATCGGCCACACTTGGCGGCACTGGGTCGGTGGCGATTTCGGCCGTGCCAATTTTGGCAAATACGCGCTCAACTTGTGGAAATTGTTTAATCACATATTCCAACTCTTTTTGCATTTCTACCGCTTGTGTCAGACTGGTGCCAGGAATGCGCAAGGCATGCATGGCAATATCGCCCTCATTCAAGCTAGGCACAAATTCGCTGCCCATGCGGCTAGCCAATAAAGCGCTTAAAACTACCGATACAAGCGCAATGGTTAGCACAATGGCTTTATTTAACATGGCCCATTGCAAGCTGGGAATATAGCCTTTTTTAACCCATTTAATCAGCGGTTGTTCTGTTTCACTAACTTTGCCATTTACAAACAAAGCAACCGCGGCGGGGATAAACGTCACCGAAAGCAACATAGCGCCTACCAGCGCAACTACCACTGTAAAGGCCATTGGGTGAAACATTTTTCCTTCAATTCCGCTGAGTGCAAATATGGGCAGATACACCGCAATAATAATCAGCTGGCCATAAATCAGCGGTTTTCTGGCTTCTTGTGCGGCTGTAAATACTTCCGAAAAGCGTTCTGCTTTAGTTAATGGTCGGCCTAAATTTGTTTGCGCATGGGCTAATCGTCGCATACAGTTTTCTACAATCACCACAGCACCATCAATAATAATGCCAAAATCCAGCGCGCCTAAGCTCATTA
The DNA here is from genome assembly GCA_046598525.1 of Methylotenera sp. GTDB lineage: Bacteria > Pseudomonadota > Gammaproteobacteria > Burkholderiales > Methylophilaceae > Methylotenera_A. The sequence goes on from JBKJIJ010000007.1 coordinate 69,732, forward strand.
AATTGGCACTCACTTTGCCAGTGATCATGCCGGTAAAGGTAAATAACATGGCTAACGGAATCACTAACATGGTGATTAATGCCGCGCGAATATTGCCTAAAAAGATAAATAACACCGCAATAACCAACAAGGCGCCTTCAAGCAAATTGGTTTTTACTGTGTTAATGGCTTTATCAATCAAAATTGTGCGGTTATAAACCGTGTTGGCCACAATTCCTTTGGGCAAGCTTGTGTTAATTTGCGCTAATTGTTTTTCTACCGCGGCAGAAACGGTGCGGCTATTTTCGCCAGTGAGCATAAATACAGTGCCTAATACCACTTCTTTGCCGTTCTCTGTTGCCGCGCCACTGCGCGATTCATGGCCAATCACCACATCGGCAACGTCTTTAATCCTAATTGGTACGCCATTTTTAGCCGTGATGACAATATTGGCAATATCATCCATATTGCTCACTTGGCCAGGCACGCGAATCAAATATTGCTCACCTGATTTTTCAATGTAACCCGCGCCAACATTGGCGTTATTCTTTTCTAGCGCGTCTACTACATCGTTTAAAGATAAACCCATCGCCACTAGCTGATCAATTTTGGGTGCAATTTGGTATTGCTTTACATAGCCACCAACCGTATTAATTTCGTTAACGCCGGGCACATTGCGCAATTGCGGTTTAATAATCCAATCTTGAATTTCGCGCAAATCCATTGGGCTGTAAGGCGTGCCATCGGCTTTTAAAGCGCCCTCTTTTGCTTCCACTGTCCACATAAAAATCTCACCCAAGCCAGTCGATGTTGGCCCCATTTCAGGCGTTATGCCTGCTGGCAGCTTTTCTTTGGCTTGGCTAATGCGCTCATTAACCAATTGGCGCGCAAAATAAATATCCGTGCCTTCTGCAAAAACCACGGTTACTTGCGATAAACCGTAGCGTGACGCTGAGCGCGTTTGCTCTAACTTTGGCATGCCCGCCATCAATGTTTCAATCGGGTAGGTAATGCGCTGCTCAACTTCAAGCGGCGCGTAACCGGGCGCCGTGGTGTTAATTTGCACTTGCACATTGGTAATATCCGGCACAGCATCAATCGGTAACTGCTGATAACTAAATACGCCCAGCACCGCCATACCCATCGCCAGTAGCATCACCAGCCAACGTTGATCAATCGAAAATCGAATCAGCTTTTCAAACATAACGGTGCTCCTTAATCCTTGTCGTTATTGGCTTAGTGGTCATGCGTAGCGCCCGCTTTACCAATATCGGCCTTAATTAAGAAGCTATTACCCGCTGCATATTTATCGCCTATATTTATGCCTTTTAACACTTCTACATGCAAATCATCACGGCGGCCTAATTGCAAGGGCCTAGCCTCAAAGTATTCGCCATAGCGCCCAAATACCACCGTCCAATCACGCAAGGTTTGTAGGCCATCAATAGATAGCGCCAGCGGCACCGTTACTTCGTCTGATGTTAATTCAATGTTCACAGGCAAGCCCGGCAACCATGTTCTGTTTGGATTATTTAACACCACGCGTGCCATGGCAGCGCGCGATTGCGCACCAACCAATGCGCCAACATATGAAATTGTGCCTAACGATTGCGCCTCAAAAGCGGCGGCTTTAACGGTGACTTTTTGGCCTGTTTTAACCAAGTTAATGTCTTTGGCATAAATCGCCATTTCTACCCAAACCGTGGATAAATCCGCCACTTCAAAAATACTATCCACTTCTGAAATGACTTGCCCTTGGCTAATTTGTTTATTGGTTACCACGCCATCAATCGGTGAGCGAATAGCGTAACGCGTTTGGGCTTGGCCAGATTGGCCTAAGCCAGAAGCGCCAATCGCACCCAACTTTTGCTGAATTCGGCTTGCTTCAATTTCAGCCAGTTGCAAATCATTCTGCGCTTGTAAGTAATCTTGCTGCGCTGAAATTTTCTCTTCCCAAAGTTGCTTTTCACGCACATAGCTTGTGCGCGCTAAATTTACCTTTTTTTGCGCCGCTAATAAATCACTGCGCATATCGCCAATTTGTTGGCTAGAAATGGTAGCCAGCACTTGCCCCTTGCGCACTTTATCGCCCGCATTCGCGCTAACAGATTCCACAATACCCGCCAAGCGCGGCACAATATGCACACTTTTATCGGCATTTAGCTTCACTTCGCCTTGTAAATTCAGCACGCTTTTAATTTTCGCAGGGCCAGCAGTTAGCACCTCAATGCTGTTTAATAGCAATTGTTTATCGGTCATGCTCACCCTTGCCTCTACTTGATCATAGGCAAATTGGTAACTTTTAGCATTGTGCTTTGCAACAATGCTCACTTCAAAAGAATGCGGCTCTTCAATCACCGCATTGCCTTTTAAATAATCATTTTCTGGCGCAAATTTAATCACTTGTGTTTCAGCACCCAATCGCTTCAAATCAATCGTTACCGCAGAGCCAGCAGGATCTAATGCCTGCCCATTTTGGTAGGTATAAATCCTAAATTCTGGCGCTATATTTTGCTCAAAAATGGTGACTTCTAAGCCAAAACCATCTTGCGTAAATAGCTTACCGCCATGCGGGCCTTTTGTTGTCTCTTGCGCTTGTGCGGGGTGATCATGGCCAATATGCGGCTCTTCCGTGGTATCAGTCGCTAAGGGTAAATGGTCGCTGTCATGGTTATGACCAGCCTCACCATGTAGCGGACGTTTGTCTGTTTGAGCGTCTATTTTTTCTTCTGTATGACCTGCATGAGCATCTTCAGATTGCTTGGGTTTTTCTGATTTTAAAATAGCCACACCTAATAAAATACCAATTATCACAATGGCAATAATCAGCATAATTTGCTTACTTTTTTTGTTGGCTTGGGGCGTATTATTCATTGGCATGGTTGGCTCCTAATGCTGGCTGGCTTGGCGGTGAATGCACAACCACGTCACCCAAAATGCGTTCTATTTCGGCAACCGCTTGGTGTGCTTCCAGCAGTGCTTGTGTGTATTGAGATTTGGCTTGAAACAAGGTGCGCTGCGCATCTAGCACATCTAAAAAGCTAAATTTACCGGCGCTAAAGCCTATATTGGCGGCGTTAAACGCACTTTGCGCGCCGGGTAATATTTCGTTGCGTAATAATTCAGATGTTTGTCTGGCCGAATTCAAGCGCTCATACTGCGTTGCAAGTTGCGCTTCTAACTGCGCCCTTACAGCAAGCAATTCATCTTGCGCCTTATACTCACGGCCAATTGCCTCTTGTAAATTGCCTTGATTGCGGTCAAAAATAGGAATCGGCACAGATAAACCCAGCAAGGCTTGATTGATTCCGCCAAGCTCTTGATTATTAACCACGCCAGCGCTAATGGTGATATTGGGCGTCGATTTGCTGCGCTCTATTTTAGTTAAAGCGCCGCGGCTACTAATCTCTAATTGGGCCAGCCTAATCGCTGGGGCGTTTGCTAATAAAGCCGATAAATCAGCCAAACTTGCGACTTGTGGAATATTGTCTACATCCCCTTGCGCACGCTCAAATAGCGCTAAAGGGTTGCCCCATAACGCACTCAAGCGTTTTCGGGCGCTATTTAATTGGCTTGTCGATTGATTAAATTCTATTTTGGCAGTGGATTGCTCAATTTTAGATTTAGTTTCTTCAACAGGTGAGCTTTTGCCCGCTTTAACCTGTTTTGCAGAAGCATCTAAAGCTAAATTGGCCACATCAAGCGATGATTGGCTTAACGTTACGCGCGCCTGAGCCGCTAACAGCTCATAAAAAGCCGAAACTACATTGGCATGAATTTCTGCTTTTTTGCTATCAAGCTCCGCGCTAGATTTTTGGTATAAAGAATCGGCAGCCTCAATCCTAGCTTCACGCTTATTGCCCAGCTCAATCTCTTGATTTAACTGCAAATAAATTTGCCGGTTATCGCTACGCGTGTCTTGTATTGATGTAGAAATAGACGGGTTTGGACGCGCGGCGGCCTGCGTTTTAGCGCCCTCAATTGCCTGACGCTCCCGCTCGGCCACCGCAATAGATGGATTAGCGCGCAAGGCATAACCCAATGCAGCATCCAGCGTTAGCGGGCTGGTAGATTCAGCCAACTCGGCGCCATTGGCTACTTGGCAAAATGCAAGCATCAGCAGCAAAGCAAAATTAAGCCGCTTTAAAAAATATCTTAATGTGAATAGCAAAACGCTCTCCCAAATCTAATACAAATCAGATAGCCATGCGCATAGCAAAAGCCATGCTTAAAGCTATCTACGAATTGAGATTAGCGTTGCGGGGGAGCGCGCGAGGCAGGAAGCCGTCGCTTAAAAGATTGTTTGGGTTTTAACAGAAATGCACGATTAAATTTTTGCGGTGAACGTAACGCTAAAACCAAACAAAAAGAGAATACAAGCAGAAATGCATGCACTAAAAACAAGCTATCGGCATCTTGTTTAATACTAGAATCCACCGAAACCGTGTGTGAAACGTGCGCAACATTGGATAACGCATGGTCAGCCATGTGCTCAAAACTATGCGCTTCCTCATGCTCACTACCAACATGCAAACCAGTATGCTGAATAGGATGATCCGCATCAACATGGGCGTGAATAAACGGTTGCAAAGCCTGCAAAACGGCAAAGCAAATAGCCACCATTAACCTAACCCAATTTGTATTACCTAATTTCATGCATTCAATTTATCAAACTTTTGCTTTAAGTACAATTTATGATTGAAAAAAGCGCGATGACAAATCGCCTTTTAACTAAATAAAAAAATAATTTCTCTTTGGTAAATCTTACAATCTGCAACAATTTGGCAAACTGCAATCATTTAAAAATTAAAAACCCTAAAGTATTCAAACAATAAAAAACCACCGCAAGGGTGGTTTTTTACTTTTTTGGTGCTGGGGTCAATCGAACAATCTGTTGCAAGCCTTTAATTTAAACATTATTTAAATTATAAAAAGTGCTTGTACCCACAAACGTACCCAATAAATCAATCTCTACTATTAAAAAAAATGACATTAAATAATTTTTTAGCCAGTTTCAAAAAATTCTTTTCAAGTTTCTAATTATTTAAAAAAATCTTTTAAAGATAGATGATAAAAATTAAATAGTTTTTATTTTTAAACGTACTTAAATTCATGCTTGTGATGATGAACTATTGTAAGCATGTATTATGTTCAGAAACCTTCTTGGCCCGAATGGGCTATTGTTGTAATAATTCCTTAACGTATTATCGGAAATGTCAAATTTAGTTATTTAATAAATAAGTTCTAGCAGGTTCCGTTTTTAAATTTTCATAAAGGAAATATCATGAAGAAGATTTTAATCGCATTAGGTTTTACATTAGCAGCAGTATCAGCACAAGCAGCAACTATTACATCAGGTGATTTACAATTAGAGACTAGAGACGCAATTGCCTTTACTGGCGACGCACACGACGTAATCAATGTTGGCGGTATCGATGCAACAGGTGGTGTATTTGGTCAACTTTCTGCTTTAAATGATACAACATTCGCAGTCACTTTCTTAGGATTTGAAGCTACTCGTACTAATTTTTTCGTATCTAATGGAACATCAGTAGTTGGTTCCGCTAACTTCGATGCAACAATTGGACAAACCTTTTTCTTTGATGTTGCTGCAGGTGTGATTGACTTTGGCTTTAGAGGTCCAGAGGTAACAGCTCTTAATACTGATATAGATAATCTAAGAATTGCTTATATTACAAATGATGGTACATACATTGATGCCAATACAGGTAACCCATACTCATTCTTAATCGGTTTCAATGATGGCGACGAAATTGACGGCGATTATGATGACTACGTAGTTGGTGTTAGCGCTGTTTCAGCAGTTCCAGTTCCAGCCGCATTACCATTAATGGCTTCTGCCTTAGGTGCTTTCGGTATTGCACGTCGTCGTAACAAAGCAAAAGCCGCTAAATAATTGCGTTAAATTAATGTATTAAGTTAAGTTTTACAGTGAGAGAGGTCTCTATTTAGAGGCCTCTTTTATTTTGGAAGTCATTAATATTTTCAATTTTAAAATTTACTTAACCTAATTTAAGGGCGTTATGCAACCTAGAACAAATAAAGATGCTGATTTTGTAATAAGAGTAGCTATTAATTTAGCTTCAAATGTTAGTTTGATGTCGGCTGAAAAGATGATGATAGATTCTGGCATTTCCAAAACTATCATTGAACGAATCTTGTATGATCCAAATAATATTAGAAAAACGGATTTAAATAACTTTTCAAGCTGTTGAAATTAATATCTGTTAGGT
>JBKJIJ010000011.1:0-166110 GCA_046598525.1 Methylotenera sp.
CTTATCAGTCGTTCATTTTGTTAAAGAGCTTATTCTTGCTACCGATAAAGTGAATCACTTTTTGGTATTTCGTTTCACGCTTTGCGTTAACGAGGTGCGCATTATACAGAGCTTTTATACTACGTCAATGCTTTATTTTACTGGTTGCGGGAACAGGATTTGAACCTGTGACCTTCGGGTTATGAGCCCGACGAGCTGCCAGACTGCTCCATCCCGCGTCCGACTCGACATATGTATCGCCGAGAAATGAGACTATAGCAAGGCTGGGCATTGCTGTCAAACAGTATTGAGCGTTTAATCTTTAAATAAACGTATCTTAAAATCGTAAACTAAGCCTGTTATCCAGAAAAAACGATACAGAATAGAGACTTAAACTACTAAACTAATTACTAATTGCGCCAAAAACTTTTTTAATTAAACTGCTGGCTTGGCCAATTGGGTCTTTACGAATCGCCGCTTCTTCTTGCACCATCATTAAATAAACGCCATCTAAGGTTTTTTGCGTGACATATTGTTCTAAGTTAGCGTCTTCTTTTTTAACTAATCCGTACTTATTACCCATTTCGGCAAACTTATTATATTGCTGAGCAAGCTTTACTTTTTCGGTTGCGCTTTTAACAATTGGTAAAAACTTTTCGCCCATTGGCAATGAAGTGGTTTTTTTAAAGTATTGCGTAGCGGAATCTTGCGGGCCAGTCAAAATTGCTTTTGCATCATTTAATGTCATTTTTTTGACAGAATCAATAAGTAATGCTTTGGCTTCTGGCACAGCGGCTTCGGCAGCGCGGTTCATTTTAAGTACCAATTCATCGGCTTGCTTACCCATACCAAACATGCGCATGGCTTTTTCAGCTTTTTGCATGGCCTCTGGCAAAGGAATTTTGACTTGTTTATTACCAAAGAAGCCATCCACAGCGCCTAAGTTGCTAACGGCTTTATTGGCGCCTTGTATTAACGCCGCTTTTAGGCCGTTACTTGCATCTGCATTACTTAATTCACTGACCGCCAGCGCATTGGCTTGCGATACAAATAAAGCCAACAGCGTGGTAACGATTACTTTTTTCATAGCTTTGCCCCAATAAAAAACGTTAAATAAATTGAATAATACAACTTAATAATTGTACTAACACTTATTTAACGTTGGTTTACCTTTAGCCTAGTCTTAATTCAGCTAAATTTAATGTTTAGCCGAACAGCCTAGCTAAGGTTTGTTTACTTCGCTTTTAATGATTCCACATGCCATATATTTTTAGCGTACTCACCAATGGTTCTATCGCTTGAAAATTTAGCCATACGCGCTACGTTTAATACGGCGCGGCGTGACCATTCCTCTTGATTTTGGTAAACGGCCGACACTTCATCTTGGCAAGCAATATAGCTAGCGTAATCGGCCAGCAGTAAGTAATTATCATTATTAAGCAGATTATCAACAATTGATTGATAGCGATTTGGCTCTTCTAATGAGAAGAAACCGCTGCCAATCATATCTAATACTTCTTTTAACGCTGGATTATGGTGGTAATAATCGCGCGGGTTATAGCCATTGGCTTTGGTTTCAGCCACTTGTGGCGTGGTTAGGCCAAAAATAAAGATATTTTCGTCGCCTACTTCTTCTTTAATTTCCACGTTAGCGCCATCTAAAGTACCAATGGTCAACGCACCATTAAGCGCCATCTTCATATTACCCGTGCCGCTGGCTTCAGTGCCAGCTGTTGAAATTTGCTCAGATAAATCGCTGCCTGGGAACAAAATTTCAGCGGCAGACACTTCATAGTTTGGATAAAACACCACTTTTAGCTTATCGCCAACCGCAGGATCGTTATTCACAATGCTGGCAACATCGTTAATTAAGCGAATAATTAATTTTGCCATCCAATAACCTGGCGCTGCTTTACCGCCAAATATAACCGTGCGTGGCGTAATATCCTTTTCGCCATGGCGAATGCGGTTATATAAAGTAATCACATGCAACACATTTAATAACTGGCGCTTGTATTCGTGAATACGTTTAATTTGCACATCAAATAATGAATCTGGATTTAGCTTAACGCCTGTGACGCTTTCAATTTTGTGCGCCAAGCGTAATTTATTGGCGTGCTTAACAGCGCGGAATGCTTTACGGAAATCCTTATCGTCAGCCAACGGCGTTAATTTAACCAATTGCGTTAAATCTTTTTGAAAGCCATCACCAATGGCTTGCGCGATTAGTTTTGTTAATTCTGGATTGGCTTGATTCAGCCAACGGCGCGGCGTAATGCCATTAGTCACATTGGTTAATTTATTTGGGTAGATTTTATTAAAATCGGCAAATAAAGTAGTTTTTAATAGCTCACTATGCAAAGCGGCTACGCCGTTAACCGTGTGGCTGCCAACTACCGCTAAATGCGCCATGCGTACGCGGCGACCATGCGTTTCATCAATAATCGATACGCGTTTAATCAAATCGGTGTCGCCCGGGAATTTATGGTTCACCATGGTGACAAATTGTTGATTAATTTCGTAAATAATTTCTAAATGGCGCGGTAGCAAACTGCCGAACAGCTCAACCGACCACGTTTCTAGTGCTTCTGGCATTAAAGTATGGTTGGTGTAAGCAAATATCTTCCCTACCAAGCCCCAAGCAAAATTCCATGACAAACCATGAATATCCACTAATTGATGCATCATCTCTGCCACGCCAATGGCTGGATGGGTATCGTTTAATTGAATGGCGATTTTATTGGGTAATTCGGCCCAATCTTTTTCGGTTTTCACTTCACGCGTGGTGGTAAAGCGACGCAAAATATCTTGAATGGAAGCGGATACAAAAAAGTATTGTTGTTTTAAACGTAATTCGCGGCCAGATGCAGACGAATCGTTTGGGTAAAGCACTTTTGAAATGGTTTCAGAATCCGTGCGCTCTTCTACGGATTGCTCATAGTTACCATCGTTAAATTGGCGCAAATCGAAATCTTTAGTGGCTTTTGCCGACCATAATCGTAAATTATTCACCGTATCGGTGCCGTAACCTGGCACCGGAATATCGTAAGCCATGGCCACTACATGTTGCGCGTTGCACCAATGATGCTTAATACCATGCTCATCATGCACAGGCACAACATGGCCATAAAACTTAATATCATAAGTGGCTTCAGGGCGTTGAAACTCCCACACATTGCCATAACGCAGCCAATTATCCGGGTTTTCCGTTTGTTGACCATGTTCAATCGATTGTTTGAACATACCATATTCATAACGAATACCATAACCCGCGGCTGGAATATCCATGGTTGCCATTGAATCTAAAAAGCATGCAGCCAAACGGCCCAAACCACCATTACCTAATGCCGCATCCGGCTCCATTTCAGCGGCGGCTTCCATAGTCCGGCCTAATGCACCTAAACTATCACTTAACTCATCTTGAATGCCCAAATTTAGTGCCGCATTGGTTAACATGCGGCCAATTAAAAACTCTAATGAGAGGTAGTAAACGCGTTTTGGATCTTGATCATAATAAGAAGCCGATGTTTTAACCCAGCGCTCAACCACATGATCGCGCACCGTATAAGCCGAGGTGTGATACCAATCTCTTGGCGTAGCAACCTTATCTGTCTTGAAGCAGGAAAAAACTAAGTGATTTTGCAATGCTTGTTTAATTGGGGTGAGTTTTGGCAAAATAATGGTTTCACTTTTTGCGGATTTGGCAGGCGTTTTCATTTTAATAATGCTTTCTGATGGATATTAAGCAATTGCTAATAAGACATTTTAGCAAATACCAAGCCAATGTTATGGGTTAAATTGTGCTTTAACAAAAAAGCCTGCTTTTAAGGGCAGGCTTTTTTGATTTAATTAACGCTTAAACCAGCAAACTATTCATGCGTTTTACAAAGCTAGCTGGGTCGTTTAACTGCCCACCTTCGGCCAATAAGGCTTGATCAAACACTAAATGCGCTAAATCATTAAAAGTGGCTTCTACAGTTTCGGCCTCTAAACGTTTAACCAATTTATGACCAGGATTAATCTCTAACACTGGCTTGCTATCTGGCGCGTTTTGGCCAGCCGCTTTTAAAATACGCGCCAAGTTGGCTGACACATCATGCTCGCCAGCCACTAAACAAGCAGGTGAATCGGTTAACCGATGCGTCACACGCACTTCTTTTACCGTATCGCCCAGCGCTGTTTTAATGCGCTCAATTAACGATTTTGCCTCTTCCTCAATTTTGGCTTTGGCTTCTTTTTCGGCTTCGTCTTCTAGCTTGCCTAAATCTAAATCACCTTTGGCGATGGATTGCAGTTTTTTGCCTTCAAATTCAGTCAAGCTACCAAGCAACCATTCATCCACTTTGTCAGACATCAGCAATACTTCAATGCCTTTTTTGCGGAAGATTTCTAAGTGTGGGCTATGTTGCGCGGCAGCAAACGTATCGGCGGTAATAAAATAAATCGCTTCTTGCTCAGGCTTCATGCGCGCAATGTAATCAGCAAATGACACATTTTGCGTTTCATTATCGGCATGCGTGCTGGCGAATCTTAACAATCCAGCGATTTTGTCTTTATTGGCAAAATCTTCACCTGGGCCTTCTTTTAATACGCGGCCAAATTCTGCCCAAAATTTTGCATAATCTTCAGGTTTATCTTTGGCTAAATCTTCTAATAAACCCAATACTTTTTTAACCGAACCATTTTTAATGGCATCCACATCGCGGCTATCTTGCAAAATTTCACGCGATACGTTTAATGGTAAATCAGCTGAATCAATCACGCCGCGCACAAAACGCAAGTATTGTGGCATTAATTTTTCAGCGTCTTCCATAATAAATACGCGCTTAACGTACAATTTAATACCGTGGCGGCGTTCTCTGTCATACAAATCAAACGGCGCTTTGCTAGGGATATAAAGCAATGAAATATATTCTTGTTTGCCTTCTACGCGGCTGTGCGTATAGCCCAGCGGATTTTCATAATCATGCGAAACGTGTTTATAAAATTCATTATATTCGTCAGGCGTAATATCGTTTTTGCTGCGTGCCCACAAAGCCGATGCTTTATTGATGGTTTCCAATTCATCGGTAACCACCATTTCACCCGGCTGTTTTGCACCATCGGCGCCCTCTTCGCCTTCTTTCCATTCCGATTTAAGCATCACAATCGGCAAAGTAATATGGTCTGAATATTTGCGAATAATCGATTTTAATTGCCAATCGTTTAAAAATTCATCTTCATCTTTACGCAAATGCAGGGTAATTTCAGTACCGCGTGTGGCTTTTTCAACCGTTTCTAAGGTGAAATCGCCTTCACCCGCACTCACCCACTTAACCGCATCTGTACTGCCTGCGCGGCGTGTAATTAAGGTCACTTTATCGGCAATAATAAAAGCCGAATAAAAACCCACACCAAACTGGCCAATTAAATTGGCATCTTTGGCTTGATCGCCGCTTAGCGCATTAAAAAACTCTTTAGTGCCCGATTTGGCAATGGTACCAATATTGGCAACCACTTCATCGCGGTTCATGCCAATGCCGTTATCCGAAATAGTTAATGTGCGTGCGGCTTTATCAAACCCAATTTCAATTTTAAGCTCACTGTCGTTTTCATACAGCGCGCCATTGGCCAGCGCCTCAAAACGTAGTTTATCAGCCGCATCCGATGCGTTAGAAATCAATTCGCGCAGCACAATTTCTTTGTTGCTGTACAGCGAATGAATCATTAAATGCAATAGCTGCTTAACTTCCGCTTTAAATTCCATTTTTTCAGCTTGTTGTGTCGCCATATTTTTCCTCTAAATTAAATGTATGAACAAATGCATTAAACATGACTTAATGTTGGGCTACAGGCCTATATTTCAAGCATTAAAACAGGCAATTTTTAGTATTAAATTTTTGTTAATGCTTAATATTGTCATCTTGATTGCAAGCAAATATGCTATAAAAGCATTATGCAAAACGATAATATTATTTCTAGCGAAACCCTGCTAGCCGCGATTGATTTGGGTTCTAACAGTTTTAGGCTTGAAATTGGCCGCTATGAAAAAGGCCAAATTCAGCGTGTTGATTACCTAAAAGAAACCGTGCGACAAGGCGGCGATTTAGATGAAGAACGCAATTTAAAACCAGAAGGCATTGAGCGCGGGCTTAAATGTTTAGCGCGTTTTGGTGAAACTTTAAAAGGCTTTCCTAAACAACATGTGCGCGCCGTTGCCACGCAAACCTTGCGCGAGGCGAAAAATCGTGATGAATTTTTAAAGCTAGCAAAGAAGGCACTGGGATTTGAAGTAGAAGTGATTTCTGGCGTTGAAGAAGCGCGCTTAATTTACCAAGGCGTTAGCCGATTATTGCCGCAATCCGATGAAAGACGCTTGGTGATTGACATTGGCGGCCGCTCAACTGAATTTATTTTGGGGCAACATTTAAACGCTAAAACCACCGATTCAACGCGCGTTGGCTCTGTGGCTTGGTCGCTTAAATATTTTGCCGATGGCCAATTAACCGAACGCAATTTGCAACGTGCTGAGATTGCGGCTGAATCGTTTTTAGATGCGGTTGCCCCTATTTACCAACGCAGCCAATGGGATGTTGCTTATGGCGCATCGGGCACAGTTGGCGCGGTGGCCGAAATTTTAGGCTATGCTGGTTTTGAGTCAGATAAAATCACGCGTGAAGGCTTGGCGTGGTTGCGCGGCCAATTGATTAAAGCCAGAACCGCCGACAGGTTGGATTTAATTGGCTTAAAAGAAGACCGTAAATCGGTGATTGGCGGCGGTTTAAGTATTTTGATTGGCATATTCGATTTACTAAAACTTGAAACCTTAATCGTAGCCAAAGGCGCGCTGCGTCATGGGGTGTTATATGACTTAATGGATGACGAAGCGGATGCGCCTGAAGATTTATGCGACGCATCAATTTCGCGGCTAACCACGCGTTTTGGTGTGAACAAAAAACATGCGCAAAATGTAGAAAAAGTAGCGCTTAGTTTTTACGATGCACTACGCCCAACATTGCAAGCGCCAACCAACAATTCTGTAGAAATTAGCCGTGCCGAGCTGGGCAAACCAAGGCAAATATTGGCTTGGGCGGCATTATGCCATGAAGTTGGCGCCGCCATTTCGCATAGCGAGTTGCACAAACATGGCGCTTATATTTTAGATAATACTGAGCTAATGGGCTTTTCTCAAAGTGAGCTGCATAGCTTAAGTTTATTGGTTTTAGGGCATTGCGGAAAACTTAAAAAATTAGAGATTGATTTTGATGATGAGCGTTTTATCATCAAATTACTGGCATTGCGTTTGGCAGTAATTTTCTGCCATTCGCGCAATATGCCTGTATTAAAAAATATTAAATTAGAACGCGCTGACAATATTTTTATGCTGAGCCTGCCAAGCGCATGGCAACAAAGCTTCCCACAAACCTGCTACTTACTAGAAGAAGAGATTTTAGCGTGGCAAAAAACTAACTGGAGTTTAGTGGTATCTACGCCCAATTAAGTCATTTTTATGACAAATTTATGGCCTAAATAGCTGATTTAATGCATTAATATAATTGACATGCTAATTAAACGGTATAAACTGTTTACACTGTTTTTAAATTTGAGCTTTCAATTCATTTAAAAACAACCTTAAAGTTAACTAAAAAAGGAGTTTATTGATGTCTAAGATTTCACCTATTCAAGCACAAGCGCTTGGTTTAAAAGCAGCCGCGCCAAAACCTACCGCAACAAAACCAGCAGCTAAGGCAGCTGTTGCCAGCAAAGCTACGGCAACTAAAGCAGTGGCAAAACCAGTAGCAGCTAAGCCAGCCGCCGCAAAGCCTGCAAACAGCGTTGTTAAATCAGCAAAAAAAGTGGTTAAAAAAGATAACAAAGACGATGATAAAAAGCCTAAATCGGACAAAGTAAAAATGGAACGCGATAGCTTTACCATGCCTAAAGACGAATACGCGCAAATTGCTTTGCTGAAAGCGCGCTTAACTTCAATGGGTCAGCCCGCTAAAAAAAGTGAGCTGTTGCGCGCTGGTATTAAATTATTAGCCGCCATGAGTGATAACACTTTAAAAACCACTTTGGCTAAAATCCCTGTGATTAAAACGGGCAGACCGAATAAAAAAGACTAAGTAAGAAAGATTAAAAAACTTAGCTGAAATTTGATTTACAACAAGCTTGGTGTTTGCAAGGTATAGAGCTTGTAAAAACCCTGGTGTGATGAAGATTCAGAAGAATGAAGGCGCAGCCACCACACTGCGCCTTTTTTAACGCTTATTGATTGCACATTGGCAACATCAACAGCGTTTTGCTCAAACAAATACGCCAATAGCTCACCCAACCAAGGTTGATGCCCAACGATTAACATGTTTTTTTGCTGTTGATATGGCGCCAATGCGTTTAATACTTGGTTCAAACTAGCGCCTGGTAGCAATGCCGGCTCTAACTGAATTTTATAATGCAATGCTTCGGCCGTTTGCACCGCGCGCACGGCTGGGCTGCATAACAAAACCGTATTTTTTGGCAGATGCTCTTTAAGCCATCGCCCCATGCGTTTGGCTTGCACATTGCCTTTTGCGGTTAGCTGGCGCGCATTATCCTGCTCTCCCAGCTCAAAATCCGCCAGCTCCGCCTCTGCATGACGCCATAAAATAATGTTATCAAACAATGGGTAATGCGTTTTTGTATTAGCCATTTTGTTTAGTTTTTTAATGCACGTTATTTATTGTTCGGTGTAGGTTTTAATATGATTTTTTTGTGTACTAATCTTTTTGCTCATTACACCATTTAGCTCTATATTATTTTCGGCAAACAATTGTTTATATTGCCCACTTTCGGTTAACACCCAAGCATCTTCGGTGTCGTCTAAGTAAGGCAGCAAGCACTCTTGCATCACGCGCGTTTGCATTTGCGCATCTAAAATGGGCCATGCAATTTCTACGCGGCGCATCATATTGCGGCTCATCCAATCGGCGCTTGATAACCACATACGCTTACTGCTTTTACCGTTTACGCCATCAATTTCAAAGTAAAAAATACGCGAATGCTCTAAAAAGCGCCCAACAATTGAGCGAACGCGAATGCGGCCTTCTACCCCTGCCACGTTAATCGGCAAAATACAGGCGCCGCGGATAATTAAATCGATAGTAACGCCCTGCTGTGCGGCGCTAATTAGGGCTTTTACCAATACATTATCGGTAAGTGAATTCATTTTGGCTACGATTTTCGCTTTGCCGCCTAAAACACAAGCGCGCCTTGCGGCGGCAATTTGGCGCAACATGGTGGCTTGTAAATTAAACGGTGCCACCAATAATTGTTGCATGCGCGGCAGCGCAATTTGGCTAGTTAAATGCCTAAACACATATTCAATCTCGCGCGTAAGCGTTAAATTGCTGGTTAGCATGCAAATATCGGTATAAAGCTTGGCGGTATTGGCATTGTAATTGCCAGTTGAAACATGCCCATAACGCTTGATGCGCTTACCTTCTTGACGCATGACCAATAACATTTTGGCATGCGTTTTTAAGCCCACCATGCCGTACACAATTTGTGCGCCAATCGCCTCTAATGATTCTGCCCAGTTAATATTGGTTTCTTCATCAAAGCGCGCTTTAATTTCCACCACCACCAATACTTCTTTGCCGCGTCGCACGGCTTCTTGCAGCAAATTAAGCATGCGCGCATCACTGCCGGTGCGGTAAATAGTTTGATGAATCGCTAATACTTTTGGATCGTGAACCGCTTCATGCAAAAATTTGATGACGGCATCAAAGCTTTCATACGGCCTATGAATTAGTACATCGCCTTGCTTAAGCTGGGTAAAAATAGATTCATCATGCTTAAGTTGCTTTGGCCAAACCGGCTTAAATGGCACAAAGGCTAAATCGGCACCCGTGGCGTCCACACCATGCGCTAAGCCAGTTAATGAAATTAAACGCCCTAAGTTAACCGGGCCTTGTACTGGATATAGCGATGCTGGCGTTAGATTAAATTCGGCTAATAAAAAATCGGATAAATGCGCAACGCAGCTTTGCGATACTTCTAAACGTACCGCTTCACCAAATGGGCGCTGTGCAAGCTCTTGGCGCAAGGCTTTGGGCAAGTCGCTAATGTCATCTTCATCTAAGGCCAAATCTGAGTGCCGCGTTACCCTAAATTGCGAGTAACTTAATATGGTTTGCTGCCTGAATAAATCGGGCAAATGCGCGGCAATAATGCTGGTTAGTGTGACAAATTGCTGTTGCGTGCCACCATTATTGGGCAGCTGAATCACTCTTGGCAACACACGCGGCACACGGATAATATTAATGCGCTGCGCACTATCATGCTTGGCTGGTGCTAGCTCTACAATAAAATGCAGCGCTTTACTGGCCACTAACGGAAAAGGGTGCGAACGGTCTAGCGCAATCGGTAATAGCAGTGGCTTAACATTATCTTCAAAGTATTTAGCCACCCACTTTTTTTGCAGCTCAGAGCGATCATGCCCGGCAATAATATCCACGCCAGATTGTTTTAATGCTGGCATTAATTCATCATTAAAAATGGCATATTGGCGATTAATAATTGCGTGCGCTTTTTCTGAAACCGCATTAAAACTGTGAATAGAAACGGCGCCCTTTTTAAGATTGCGTTGCATGGCGTCTAATTGCGCTT
This sequence comes from Methylotenera sp., assembly GCA_046598525.1. Lineage (GTDB taxonomy): Bacteria > Pseudomonadota > Gammaproteobacteria > Burkholderiales > Methylophilaceae > Methylotenera_A. The sequence goes on from JBKJIJ010000011.1 coordinate 10,606, forward strand.
CCATGCGCACTTCAAAAAACTCATCTAAATTAGAGGCAACAATACATAAAAACTTCAAGCGTTCTAACAGTGGATAATCGTGGCGTTGCGCCAACGATAAAACTCGTTCGTTAAAACTTAAAATACTTAAATCGCGGTCAAGCAGTTTTGGGGCGGTGGTAATCATATGTGGATATGTTATGACATATTTCCTGCTTTATGATGACAATTTTGTGAAATAACGCGTTTAGCCCAATAAATTCGCGCCTTTTACAAACTATCCAGATGCGTTAACAACTGTGTGGCCTGCATTTGAATCGCTTCAACCTCGGCTTGATCAAATCGATCCACATTTTTCGCCATTAAAGCGGTGCGTGGATTGCGCGCAAACGTATCATAATGTTTGATTAAAAAATGCCAATACAGTGTCGTGGTTGGGCAAGCTTGCGGCCCCGTTTTAAGCTCTGGCTTGTATTTACAGCTGCTGCAATAATTGCTCATGCGTTTAATATAAGCGCCGCTGGCTACATAGGGCTTGCTGGTAAATCGCCCGCCATTGGCATAAAGCGCCATGCCCACCACATTTGGCAGCTCAACCCACTCCACCGCGTCTACGTACACCGCCAAATACCAAGCTTCTACTTCGCGCGGATTTAACTCCGCCAAAATACCAAACATGCCCGTGACCATCAAACGCTGAATATGATGCGCGTAACCATATGCAAAGGTGTCATTCACGGTTTGGCGCATACAATTCATATGCGTGTCGCCAGACCAATACCATTTAGGGAGCTGACGTTGATGATTGTAGTGATTGCTTTGCGCCATTTGCGGCATATCCAGCCAATACACGCCGCGAATAAATTCACGCCAGCCTAATATCTGGCGAATAAAGCCTTCTACGCTGGCTAATGGCAAAGAATTAGGCTGAAGGTGATTTTTTTTGTATGCACTAACCGCCGCCTGAATCACTTCGCGTGGATTTAACAATTTTAAATTAAGCGATGTAGATAAAAGCGAATGCCATAAATAAGGACTTTTAGTTTTATCTGTTTCGGCCCACATCGCATCTTGATGGTCGCCAAAACCTGCCAGCTTGTGATGAATAAAATCATCTAAAAATTGCAAAGCCGCTTGGCGTGTAACTGGCCAAATAAAGTGCTTTAGTGAGCCTGGATGTTGCGCAAATTGCCGCTCAACCAAATCCATCACTTCTTGCGTAATATCATCAATGCTCAGTTGTGGCGCAGCTGGCACATTTTGCGGCCCTGCTTTGCCAAAGGTTTTACGATTTTCCGCATCGTAATTCCAAGCGCCACCTTCTGGCTCTTTACCTTGCATCAGCACATCGTATTTTTGGCGCATTTTGCGATAGAAAAATTCCATGCGCAGCTGCTTACTAACCCCAGCCCAATGTTTAAAATCGGCTTTAGAGCACATAAAATGCGTGTCATCGCGAATCACTAATTGGGTTTGCGTTTCTTTGCAAAACGCCATCAAATCTTGTTCAAGCCGATATTCACCAGGCTCACAAACAATCACTTTTTGTGGTTTTAAGGCTTGAATATAGTGCGCCCAAGCCGCCTTTAAGCTGGCAAATTCATGCTCACCCAGCTTTAGGTAGATTGGCGAAATCTGCTGATTATTGAGTTGCTGTGCAAAATGGCGCATGGCCGATAAAAACAGCACAATGCGCGCTTTGTGGCTCCAAACATGGGTTGCCTCACCGCCCGCCTCAACCATTAAAACAGCATCTTGTGCCGCGTCAAAGCCTTCTAGTGCAGGATTATCAAGATTAAGCTGATCGCCAAGGATTAAAATTAAATGGCGCGTCATGCTTTGGATTTGCGGCATTTTTCTGAGCAATACTTCACTTCATCCCAGTTTTTTTCCCAAGATTTACGCCATGTAATATCGCGCCCGCAGACCAAGCAGGCCTTGGTGGGCAGATAACTTTTATTACCTTTGAATGATGAGAATTGATTCACAAGCGAATGACTGCGTTTGCGTCATGAGGTTCAAAAAAAATGCGTTAAAGTAAGATTTTTTTGATAGCCAATTGTGCAGCGGTAAATCCAAATGGCGCGGTAACGCAAACGCTTGAGCCATAACCAGCACAATTTAAACCAGTAATAGCGCTAGAATCCGCTACGCATGAGGCTTCTGGCTTAATGGCTTGCTCATCGGAATACACGCAATCGATGCCAAACTTGGCGGATTTTTTAGTGTTTGAGGCCTTAGGGAAATCAAAATCGCGGCGTAATTGATTGCGCACTTTAGATAACAGCCTATCACCGGTTACATGTGCCAAATCAGCCACTTGAATTCGCGTTGGGTCTAAGCGCCCGCCTGCGCTGCCCGCCATAATTAAAGGAGTGTGATTACGCTTGCAAAAATCCGCCAGCGCGATTTTAGCTTGCGCATCATCAATGCAATCCACAATCACGTCACATTTAAAATTGAGTAACGCGGCAATATTTGCTGCCGTAATAAAATCTTCAATTTCATGCACTTTGCACATAGGATTAATACTTAAAATGCGCTCATGCATGGCGCTTACTTTTGCTTTGCCAAACGCGCCATCCACAGCATGCAATTGGCGATTCACATTGCTTTCGGCGATATTATCTAAATCAATCAAGGTGATAGTGCCAACGGCGTTGCGCGCTAAGGCCTCAGCTGCCCAACTACCCACACCGCCAATGCCAATAACGACAATATGCGCGGCTTGCAGCTTGGCTAAACCTGCATCGCTGTATAAACGGCGAACGCCGCCAAAACGTCGCTCAAAATCCACTTCTACCATGCATCAACTCCGTCTTGCTGAGTGTAATGATGCATCCTGCCCTTTAGTTTGCCAGAACTGGATTCTTCACTGCGTTCAGAACGACGGATTGGTAGTTTCACGTTTTATACTACTTTAAGTTTCTAACACGGCTGTTTCTAATACAACGAACGCAGCCGCTAAATTCTTCTCATCGCTGATGCTGATATGCGTTTGCGTGATATTTTTGGTGGCTAAAAATGCTTGTAATTCTTTAGCCAAAACCAATATCGGCTTGCCTAAATCATCATGCGAAACAGCTATATTTTGAAAAGTAGCAGGAGCGCGCAAACCTGTGCCTAATGCTTTCGAAAAAGCCTCTTTTGCCGCAAAGCGCTTGGCTAAAAAGCGCGGTTTGATATGCGATTGCTGATAGCTGGCAAATTCACTTTCCGCCAAAACACGTTTGGCAAATTCATCGCCAAATTGAGCAATAGAAGCCTCAATTCGGCTCACTTCTACAATATCGGTACCAATGCCAAAAATCATATTGAATTAGGCAGGCGCCGATTCTTTCATCAGCGCTTTCATTTCTCTTACGGCATTATCCCAGCCGACAAAAATCGCATGCGCCACAATGGCATGGCCAATATTTAGCTCTTCTAAGCCTTCAATTTCGGCGATTTCATGCACATTGTGGTAGTGCAAGCCGTGGCCTGCATTTACCACCAAACCCAACTTTTTGGCATGCGCAACGGCTTGTTTAATGCGCATTAATTCCAGTGCTTTTGCCGCATCCGTTTCGGCATCGGCAAACGTACCTGTGTGCAGCTCAATCACTGGCGCGCCCATTTTTTTGGCGGCGTCAATCTGCGCAATATCTGGCCCAATAAACAGTGAAACGCGAATACCATGCGCGGCTAATTTATCGCAAGCGGCTTTTACTTTATCAAAATGTGTCACCACATCCAGCCCACCTTCTGTGGTGCGCTCTTCGCGCCGCTCTGGCACTAGGCAAACGTCTTGCGGTTTAACTTGGCAGGCAATGCCAATCATTTCATCGGTTACCGCTACTTCAAGATTCATTTTAGTTTGCAGCAGAGGGCGTAGCGCGAAAATATCGGCGTCTTGCATATGCCGTCTATCTTCACGCAAATGCAGCGTAATGCTGTCAGCACCCGCCTGCTCTGCACGCAGCGCGGCTTGCACCACGCTAGGATATTTAGTGCCACGCGCTTGCCGAATGGTAGCGACGTGGTCGATGTTTACACCTAATTTAATCATTTTGAAATTTTCTATCGTAAAAATAATTCATAGACCTTGTAGGTCTATCAAAAGCTGCCTTGTATGAAGCGGTTTGTCGCCTAAGTAATGCGCCAATAAATAGCGCATCAATTGCTTGCTTTGGCTTTGCGTTTGCAGCTCTGCATAATCGTCATTGGCCATATTCAACAAGGTTAAACCGCTTAATTGTACGCCATTTTTAGTCGCATTTAAGTTGCATGCGCCATACTCTGCTTCATAGCGATACGTTTTATCAGCCAGAATTTCGCCATCATTTTCATCGGTAAGCAATGGCACAGCGTAGCCCATTTCTTGCAATAGTTTAAGCTCAAATCGACGCAAGGTAATCGCTAAACTTTTGGCCGAATTAGCCGTTTGGCCATCTATTAAATCTTGTTGGGTGGCCAGCGTTTTAAGCGTGCTGTCATAATATTCAAATAAGTTTTCATGCGCATCTTCACGCGGTAACAGGCGCAGCAGTAGCTCATTCATATAAAAGCCGCACATTAGCGCCTCACCTTTTAGCAAGGTTAGGCCTGCGTTCCAATCTAGGCTATGCAGTGTTTTTAGCTCATTTTTGCCAGACCATGCGCCAGATAACATTTGAAACGATTGCAGCATGCCGCGCATGGCAGAATGTGTCCTGCGCGCGCCTTTTGCCACAGCGGCTATTCGGCCAAATTGTTGACTGAATAATTCCACCACCAAGCTGGTTTCTTTAAATGGATAGGTATGCAACACGTATACAGGCTGATTATCGTGCTTATGCGCGTTGACAGAAGTTGCCAAAATTAGCGCTCTAGTTGACTTAAGCTTTGCAATACTTCGTCTTGCGCTTTTTGTATCAGCAAAGGGACTAGCATTTTAGATGCACCTGGCGCTTCTGTGCTTGAAAAAAGTATCATGGCAAAAAGAGTGTTGGTTTCTGCATGCAAGGGTGTAAATTTACCAAAGCCGTATCGCGAATTTTTAATCAGCTGCCATGCGCCTTTAGGTTCGGCATATTCAGGCTTATCAAAGTGCTGTTTAATTTCCTCAGTAGAGATACTTTTTAAAGGGTAATCACCATTGTCGGCCAAAATAACCCAGCCCATATCGCCATCTTTGCTGGTGTTTTTAAGCTGATACAAATACCAATCGCCATCTTGATTAGCGGTGGTTTCATACACCAAATTGAACACATTATTAATGCTACCCGTTTTGCGATTAACGGCGTAATAAACACCGGCATCATCCAGCGTAATCGGCTTGCCGTAAATCGGCAGATTAAAAACATTGTGTTCTGACATTAGCTAACCCTAAATTAATCGCTAGCCCTAAATTAAAGCTTAAACTAAATCAATCACTTAACATTAATTGGCTCATTAATTGGCTTTAGTTAATCGAAACTAGAAAAGCTATTTTACTGAAAGTACTTAATAGCCAAGGCTTTTCAACGCTCTTTCGTCATCTGCCCAGCCACCTTTAACTTTAACCCAGGTTTCTAAATACACTTTGCTGCCAAATAATTTTTCCATATCTTGACGCGCTTCGGTGGATATTTGTTTCATTTTTTCGCCATTTTTACCAATTAACATTGGCTTTTGGCTATCTTTATCCACAATAATGGCAGCAAAAATACGGCGTAAATTATTCACTGTTTCAAATTTTTCAATTTCAACCGTTACGGCATAGGGTATTTCATCGCCTAATAATCGGAATATTTTTTCGCGAATGAGTTCAGCCGCTAAAAATCGTTCGTTTTTATCGGTTAACTCATCTTCGCCATAAATAGCAGCTTGTTCAGGCAAGTATTTGCGCGTTGTTTCAAGCAACTCATCTAAATTAAGGCTTTTTTTAGCACTGACCGGAATAATGCCCACAAACGGATGCAGCAAATCGAAATCTTGAATCAATGGCAGCAAGTTATTTTTGTCACCCATCAAATCGGCTTTATTCACCACTAACAACACCGGCTTATCGGTTGGCAATAAGCTTAAAACTTTTGTATCGGCTTCACCCAATTTCATTGGCTCAATCACAAACAGCACCACGTCTACTTCGGTCAGCACTTGCGTAACGGTTTTATTTAAGCCTTTATTTAACGCATTTAAATGTTTTTGCTGAAAACCAGGCGTGTCAACAAATAAAAATTGCGTGTCATCGGTGGTGTGAATACCCAATAAACGGTGGCGTGTGGTTTGCGCTTTGCGCGAGGTGATCGCTAACTTCAACCCTAAAATATGATTTAGCAAAGTCGATTTTCCTACGTTTGGACGGCCAACAATGGCTACCGTTCCGCAGCGAAAAGGACGACTATCTATGTTTGCATCTTGTGTCATGTATTGGTTTCTATTTTGTATCGTTCTATTTATATGGTGTAAATTATATGTTGTAAATTGTATGGTCTAAATTGTATAGCGCAAAAGCGCTAAAGATTAATCTTTTCTAATGCTAACTGCGCCGCACGCTGTTCGGCAATGCGGCGGCTGGTGCCTTCACCAACGGTTGTAATATCTAACACTTTAATCTCGCAGGCCACTTTAAAGGTTTGTGCATGCGCTTCACCTTCAATCAGCACTACGTTGTAATCGGGCAAATCCATTTTTTTGCTTTGCAAAAATTCTTGCAATTGTGATTTAGCATCTTTATCAATGATTTTTGGGTCGATATCGGTAAGCTTATCTTGAAACAGTTTTAACACTAAGGTTTCAGCGGCCTCATAACCACCATCAATGTACACCGCGCCAACAATCGCTTCTAGGGCATCGGCCAGAATAGATGGCCTACGCCAGCCAGCACTTTTTAACTCACCCTCACCCAATTTAAGCGATTCACCTACATTGAGATTCTGCGCGATTTCGCACAAGGTGGATTCTTTAACCAACTGGGCGCGCAAACGACTTAAATCACCTTCTGGCAGCTTATTAAAGCGATTAAAAAGTTGGTTAGCAATAATAAAATTAAGCGCACCATCGCCTAAAAACTCTAGGCGCTCATTATTGTTAGCCGAAAAACTACGGTGCGTGAGCGCCTGCGCTAGCAGCCCTAAATTTTTGAACGAGTAGCCAAGGCGGCCAGCAATACGTTCTTTTGTAGGGCTATCAGGCGCCATGCTGTTTAAAACCTAGCCACATTATTTAGCTGAAGTCGCATTAAAATCTAGCAAAGCGCTAGCATTAGCCATAATTGGCACAACTACTTGATATTCCACCGAAACAACGCCGCCATTAACCACTAAATCGGAGCCTTTAACAACGGTAATATTATCAACAGAGGCTGATTTATCAAATGCAACTGCAACTGCTTTTTTATCGGTTAAATCCACTGAACTTGCTACTTTTTTAACCGCATTTTTAACATTCATATATTCTAAATAAGCAGGCCCAACTTTCAAACCAATCATGCCTAAAAATACGATGGCTGCAATCACAATCAGCATGCCGATAAATGATCCACCTTTTTGATTATTGATTTGATTTGTTTGGTGCATGTTTATTCCCCCGAAAAAATGTGTAAAGATTTTGTTATTAAAATTATTGTTGTAGATATTATTGTATCTTAGTACCAACTCTGCCAAATTGATCAAAATTAAACCAGATAAAAAACGCCTTACCCACTAAATTGTGCTCTGGCACAAAGCCCCAAACGCGGCTATCGGCGCTGTTATCACGGTTATCACCCATCGCAAAATAATGACCAGCTGGCACAGTTACCGTTTCACCATTTTGCAATTGTTCGCCTAATGAGCCAGACGGATATTGATTCGGAATATCATGCACTAAAATATCGTGATTGACATCTACTAATTGCTCGGTTGATTGCTGAGCTGTCATGTTGTTTTCTTGATCGCTACCATCAATATCTTTAAAAGACATTTTATAATTATAATCACTTATAAAAGTCACTTGTAATTTTTTACCGTTTACAATCAATTGCTTATCTTGATATTGAATGGTGTCGCCAGGCACACCAACCACGCGTTTAATGTAATCAATAGTTGGTTCTGGCGGATAATGAAACACAAACACGTCGCCACGTTTAGGCTGATTCATCTCAATAAATGTATTATTTAACACAGGCACGCGTAAGCCATAGGTGAATTTGTTCACCAAAATATAATCGCCAGCAAGTAACGTTGGCATCATCGAGCCAGATGGAATTTTGAATGGCTCAACCAAAAATGAGCGCAACACAAATACCAGCAAAATTACCGGGAAAAAGCTTTTGCTGTATTCCACATACCAAGGCTCGGCTTGGTTGCCGCGATTTTTGCGCAATACCCAAATATCCAACAACCAGACCAAGCCAGTGACCACTAAAATGGCAATCATAAATAAAGCAAAATACATGCGTTAATACCTTTTAAATTATCTTATTTTTGTAAATCGTTATGTTTTTAATATGTTAAATTTACTTGTCTTCAACTCTTAATATGGCTAAAAACGCTTCTTGCGGAATTTCCACATTACCCACTTGTTTCATGCGTTTTTTACCTTCCTTTTGCTTATCCAGCAATTTGCGTTTACGCGATACATCTCCGCCATAACATTTGGCAATCACGTTTTTACGCATGGCTTTTACCGTTTCGCGCGCAATAATAGTAGCACCAATACTGGCTTGAATCGCCACATCAAACATTTGGCGCGGAATCAATTCACGCATTTTCTCTGCCACCTGACCGCCTCGGTAGCGGCTATTGGCGCGGTGTACAATCAAGCTTAGCGCATCCACACGTTCGCCGTTCACCATAATATCCAGCTTAACCAAATCGGCTGCACGGAACTCTAAAAACTCGTAATCCATTGAAGCGTAGCCGCGCGATACCGATTTTAATTTATCAAAGAAATCCAACACCACTTCATTTAGCGGCATTTCGTAACTCAACATTACTTGCCTGCCCATATATTGCATATTTTTCTGCACGCCACGTTTGCCATTACAAAGCGTCATCACTGGCCCAACATAATCTTGCGGCATCAGCAAATTAACATTAATCACTGGCTCACGAATCTCTTCAATACGCGACATATCGGGCAAACGGGATGGGTTTTCAATTTGATGCACTGTGCCATCTTTTAGCATTAGCTCATATACCACGGTTGGCGCGGTAGTAATCAAATCCATATCGTATTCGCGCTCTAAACGCTCTTGTACGATTTCCATGTGTAGCAAGCCTAAAAAGCCGCATCTAAAACCAAAGCCTAAAGCGGTTGAGTTTTCTGGCTCAAATAACAAACTGGCATCATTCAAACTTAATTTTTCTAAAGCTGTTCTTAAAGCTTCAAATTGATTCGATTCTACTGGGTATAAACCGGCAAATACTTGTGGTTTTACTTCTTTAAAACCGGCTAATGACTCTGCGGCTTGTCTAGTTGCAAGCGTTACCGTATCGCCCACTTTTGCACTGGCTAATTCTTTAATACCGGCAATAATAAAACCTACCTCGCCTGCTGAAAGCGATGTTTTTTGCAGCGATTTAGGCGTAAAAACACCCACTTGCTCACATAAAAATTCGGTACGGGTTGCCATTAAACGAATCTTATCTTTTGGCTTTAACACGCCGTCAATCACGCGCACTAGCATAACCACGCCAACATAATTATCAAACCAAGCATCAATCACCAAGGCTTTTAGCGGCGCATCTACATCGCCTTTTGGCGGTGGCACTTTTTTAATTACGGCTTCTAATACATCGCGCACGCCTAAACCTGTTTTGGCTGAACACATCACGGCGTCACTAGCATCTACGCCAATAACGTCTTCAATTTCTTGCTTAACGCGCTCTGGGTCAGCCGATGGTAAATCAATTTTATTTAAAACGGCGGTTACTTCTACGCCTAAATCTAATGCGGTATAACAATTGGCCACACTTTGCGCCTCAACACCTTGGCTGGCATCTACAACTAATAGCGCGCCTTCGCAGGCAGAAAGCGAGCGTGAAACTTCATAGCTAAAATCCACATGACCAGGCGTATCAATCAAATTTAATTGATAAATTTCGCCATCATCGGCTTTGTAATGCAACGCGGCGGTTTGCGCTTTAATGGTAATGCCACGTTCACGCTCAATATCCATGCTATCCAACACTTGCGCTTCCATTTCGCGGTCGGCCAAGCCGCCACATAAATGAATAATACGGTCAGCAAGAGTGGATTTACCATGATCAATATGGGCAATAATAGAGAAATTACGGATGTTTTTCATGTTAACTTTTAGACTTTACAAACAAATAGAGCGCAATAAGCGCCCTTTTTCAATAGGGGTGATTTTACAACAAATGCTTGATTAATTTGTAATTAATTAAACAAAGTACTTAAACATCATGTATTTGAACATTATGTATTTGAACATTATGTATTTGAACATCATGTATTTGAACCTTTAAAAAAAAGCCCGCTTTACGCGGGCTTTAAAATATAACGATAAAATTACTTAGCCACTTTAATCGGTACGTACAAAGTATTTTCGCCACGTAGCACTAATACAGCAACCGTTTTGCCTGCAGCTACCGCGTTAATTTGTTTATTAAATTGCTCAACGCTTTGGCTTTCTGAGTTATTTAAACCCATAATAACATCACCACGGCGAATGCCCGCTTGCGCTGCTGCACCAACACTATCAACAACTAATAAGCCGTTTTTGCCATTTAGTTTTTTCTTTTGTTGTGGCGTTAGTTCTTTTAAACTTAAACCAATTTTGTTGGATTCCGCTTTGATTGGTGCCTTACTTGGCGCCGTTGCTTCATTAGGGTCGGTTGGCATTTCGCCTATGCCAACATTTAAGTTTTTAACAGCACCTTTGCGTAACACTTCAACCGCTGCCATTTTGCCTGGCTTGCTGGCACCAACCGCGCGTGGTAAATCGCTAGAAGAAACAATCAGTTTATTATCAAACTTGGTAATCACATCACCCGCTTGCAAGCCACCTTTGTCTGCTGGGCCATTTTTTTCAACACCAGCAATTAAAGCGCCATTGGTGTTTTTCATGCCAAATGAATCGGCTAATTCTTTTGTGAGCTCTTGAATGGCCACACCCAACCAACCGCGTGTAATTTTGCCGCTGGCTTTTAGTTGGTTCGAAATATCAATCGCTACATCAATTGGAATAGAAAATGATAAGCCAACTGAACCGCCACTGCGGCTGTAAATTTGTGAGTTAATACCCACTACTTCGCCAGACAAATTAAACAGCGGACCGCCAGAATTACCCGGATTAATTGCTACGTCGGTTTGAATAAATGGCACAAAATTTTCTTGTGGCAATGCGCGACCTTTTGCACTGACAATACCGGCTGTCATGGTATTTTCTAAGCCAAATGGTGAGCCAATTGCCGCCACCCATTGACCTACTTTTAATGCATTTGGGTCACCAATGGTCACTTTTGGCAAGTTAGTCGCTTCAATTTTAATCAAAGCTACATCGGTACGTTTATCAAAACCAATGGTTTTGGCTTTAAATTCGCGCTTGTCCGATAATTTAACCATGACTTCATCAGCCTCACTCACCACATGCGCATTGGTTAAAATATAACCATCGCTACTGATAATAAAGCCTGAACCTAATGATGACGATTTAAACTCTTGACCGCCTTGGCCACCCTGGCCTGGGTTGCCAGGAATACCGGGCATGCCTGGAATACCAAAGCGCTTAAAGAATTCTTGTAAATTCTCATCATCTGGCATACCTGGGAAAGGCATTGGGCCATTGCCGCCGCCTTGCACCACTTGGGTCACGCTAATATTCACCACTTCTGCGCCATGCTTTTCAGCCAGTTCGGTAAAGTCGGGCAAATCTTTAGCAATAGCCGTTTGATTGAACGCATTAAAGACAAATGCAACACTAATAACTGTTGTAGAAATCCATTTTTTTAACATCTAATTTCCTCAAATAACTGAAAATACATACGGTAAGATTTTTTGATAAAAAGCTTTTAAATCGTACAAGTTACATTAATAAAATAACAAACCATTATGAAAATTTTATTTCTTTATCTTGTGCAGCAAAATCTTGCGTTGCTAATCTCAAAATAACGGGTTGCTGCTCTAAAAAATAGGGGCTGGCGGTTGTGTGACACTTAACCCAAATAAATCCAAGTACCAAGCCAACTAAAGCGCCCAACATGGCAGCGGCGTTATTTTGCAAGAATTCATTCATTAATATGGCGCCAATCATCATAGTTACAAGTGGCACTATATAAAGTAGTAACGCACTTTTAAGCAAAGCGCGTTCATTTATACCCACTACAACGCTATCACCCACTTTTGCGTTGATACGATTTAGCGCTTTGAATGCGGTTGATTGATGGGCAAATAATTTGCCCCAAATGGAATTACCGCAGCCGCGTGTTTTGCCACACAAACCACAAGCCGTTTTACGCTCTATTTCAAGGGTTGCTATGGTTTCGTTTGCTTGAAAGCGGCTGGTGCTAATGGATAAGATAACGGCGCGTTCTTCTAGCATGTTAAAACTCGAAAATTAGTGATGTGCTTAAATCTAACGCGTTGCGGTTTGCTTTTTAAAACTGACTGCTTTTGCGATTTGCTCCACTGTCGCTAATGGCACTTCACCAACCACCATTACTTGATAACCTTCAACAATATTGGCGCAAATGTGCGTAGAGCCAATAAGATGATGGCCCATTTTAGGACGCTGACCTTTTACCACAGGCTCAATAAATAGCGAAACAGAAGCGATTCCATCTGAAAAAATCATTTGGTTTACAGGTGCTGTTTTACCATTAGCCATAAACTCAATATGGTCCACCTTTACATAGCCAGGCGGTAACTCAGCCACAATCCAGTTGGTGTGAACACGGTTAAGCAAGGTGGCGTCTTCCATTTCGTACTTTTTGCTTAAATCGATAGAAGGCTGATACCAATTTAAATCATGCGAATTCAGCATGCTTAATTCTTGAAAGGTAATTTGTTCTAAGGTTTCGTTTTTTTCATTTTTTAGCGTCATTTTAACCAGCAAACCAAATTCGGTATCGGTCCAAATTTTGTAGCTGTAACGATAAGCGTCTTTGGGAATAAGCTCAATAATTTGTGCTTGGCGCCCTGCAATGTAATCTAATACGCCAATTTTTGCTGTGTAGCTGGTTTTTAAAGAGTTTAGGTTCACCGGCAACATGGCTGGGAACAGGTTTTGTCCGCGGCGTTTTTCAATGATGACTTTATCGTTTTTTGGGTGAAAAATAACGATATCGCTGCCTTGGCTAAATACTTCGCGCGGTTGTTTTAAAGTTGGTTTTCCAGCGACAGATTGATTATCTAAAATCATATTGCGTGTTAACTCTTGCCCAGCGTTGTTCATGTGCGTAATTTGCACAGAGCGAGTTTGTTTACCATTTTGATAAACAAAAATGCCTTGATAATTAAGTTCGCGCGCGGCAAAAGCCGCTTTTTGCAACGCTAACCAAGCATCTTCACTGGCAAAGCTGGCGCTATTAAAGCCAGCAAAGCCAATGGTGGCAAGCAATATCGCTGAAAATATTTTTAACATTACTACTATTGCCCTGCGCCAGTATGGCTTACGTTTTGAATATAGTAAGCAGCGCCGCTTGGGGCAGCTGCTTGGTGCGCTTCTAAGTACTCAAGCGGCATGCTATTGGCAATTTCAATCGGTGAAGAATCTTCTGCGCTATTAAGTTGTTGTTGTAAAACCATTACGCCCACAAACATTACAGCGGCTACCGATGCGGCAACAGACCAAAATTGATTGGTCTTAAAGAAACTTGTTTTAGCAATGGTTGGTTTAATAACTGGCTGCGGCGCTAAAACGGTTGGTTCGTCACCTAAAGCGCTTAATACACGTGCACTAAAATCATGACTTAACACCGTTTCATTGCGCATGGCATCACCAATTAAATGGTAACTTTGCCAACATTCTTGCAGCTCTCCGCCGGATTTAACTGATCTAATCAAATGCTCAGCGTTTTCAACATCAAACTCGCCATCGATTAATGCAGATAATTGTTCTTTCATTCTTTGCCTCTGAATCTATAGTACATGCGTACTATTTAAAATGGTTGAACAGCAAAAAGCCACTCAATTAACATACTTTAATAATTGCCTTACCAGCGTTTACCGTCTGGTGTATCTAACAAAGGGCGCAATTTTAAAGCAATTGTTTCACGCGCTCTAAAAATGCGTGAACGTACGGTGCCGATTGGGCATTGCATTAATGTGGCGATTTCTTCATAACTTAAGCCTTCAATTTCGCGTAATGTAATGGCTGTGCGTAATTCTTCTGGCAAGCTGGCAACGGTGTCATTCACTGTTTGCGCAATTTCTTTGGTCATTAGCGCTGTTTCTGGCGTTTCCATGGTGCGCATTTCAAAGCCGTCGTCAAAATTTTCAACGTCTTCAATTTCAACATCTTGCATCACTTGTGGCCTGCGACCCATTGATACTAGATAGTTTTTAGCGGTGTTAATACCAATGCGATATAGCCATGTGTAAAACGCACTATCGCCTCTAAAATTATGCAAGGCACGATAGGCTTTTATAAAGGATTCTTGAACAACGTCTTCTACCTCGGCTTGATCGCGAATCATGCGCGACAACAAGCGGCCTAATTTACGCTGGTATTTTTCTACCAACATACCAAATGCTTTTTTATCGCCTTGCTGCGCGCGTTCTACCAATAGTTGGTCTAGTTCACGCGTACCTGCAACTGCTGTATTGATTGGCTTATCAGCCATTAGTAGACCACTTCCATTAAGATTCGCCTTATAACCCGCAGTATACGCCTGCGCCGCTGGTTGTACGAAACTAGAACGGGATAGTGCTTCAATTTTACTCGTTTGTAACATTTGCATCCTCCAGAATAACGCGTTACTTTTTGCGCCTGCAATCTTCATTTTTATATTGCTAGCTTATGGTGAAAGACATGGATAAACTCTTAATAGTTCATTCCAATATAGAGTTTATGCCACAACAATTTGATGTACTTATTATTGGCAGCGGTTTAGCTGGCCTAACCATGGCTTTGCAAGTAGCCGATACCAAACGCGTGTGCTTGGTCAGCAAGCGTGAAATATCGGATAGCGCCAGCAGCTGGGCGCAAGGCGGTATTGCGGCTGTATTAAATAGCGATGACACGGTTGAAGAGCATATTCAAGACACCTTAATTGCAGGCGCTGGCTTGTGCGATGTGGAAGTGACGCGCATGGTGGCCACCAAAGGTTTTGAGGCAATTGAGTGGCTGATTAATCAAGGCGTTGAGTTTACCCGTGAAGCGGATAACAGCAATTTTCATTTAACCCGCGAAGGTGGTCACAGCCACAGGCGCGTGGTACATGTGGCCGATGCAACGGGGCAAGCGGTACAAAAAACCTTAGCGCAAAAAGTACGCGAACACGCCAATATCACCATATTAGAAAATCACATTGCGGTTGATTTGGTGACAGCCAAAAAATTAGACAAAAATACTGTTAATGACCAATGCTTAGGCGCGTACATTTTAGATAACAGCAATGGCCGCGTGATGACAATTGCCGCCGCACAAACCGTTTTGGCCACTGGCGGCGCAGGCAAAGTGTATTTATATACCACTAATCCGGATGTGAGCACTGGTGACGGCATTGCCATGGCATGGCGCGCTGGTTGCCGCGTAGCCAATATGGAATTTATTCAGTTTCACCCTACTTGCCTTTACCACCCGCATGCTAAATCATTTTTAATTAGTGAAGTGGTGCGTGGTGAAGGTGGATTATTAAAGCTGCCAGATGGCACGCGTTTTATGCCAGAGCATGATGAGCGTGCAGAGCTAGCGCCACGCGATGTAGTGGCGCGCGCAATTGACTTTGAAATGAAAAAGCGCGGCTTGGATTGCGTGTATTTAGATATTACGCATAAGCCTGCGGAATTTATTCAAGAACATTTCCCCAACATCTATGTACGCTGTCTGGAATTAGGCATTGATATTACCAAACAGCCTATTCCGGTTGTACCAGCCGCACACTACAGTTGCGGCGGTGTGATGACCGATGCTACCGGCTCAACCGATATTGCCTGCTTATACGCCATTGGCGAAACCGCTTGCACCGGCTTGCATGGCGCCAATCGCTTAGCCAGCAATTCATTATTAGAGTGCTTGATATTTGGCCAAGCGGCGGCCAATGCTATATTAAGCGCGCCAAAACAAGATTTTCGCGTATTACCGCATTGGGATGAAAGCCGCGTAACCGATGCCGATGAAGAAGTATTAATTACCCACACTTGGAATGAATTACGCCGCTTTATGTGGAATTATGTGGGCATTGTGCGCACCAATAAACGCTTAAGCCGCGCGCTGCACCGCATTCATATGTTGCGTGATGAGGTGAACGAGTTTTACAGTAATTTTAGAGTGAGTAACGATTTAATTGAATTGCGTAATTTATTGCAAGTGGCCGAATTAATTGTGGTTAGCGCGATTGAGCGCCACGAAAGCCGCGGCCTGCATTACAGCAAAGATTATCCAGAGCTGCTAACTGAGGCGATTCCGACGGTTTTAAGCCCGAATAATCACTCTAGTCTTTTAGATAATCTGTATCAACAAGGTTAGTTTTTTGCGATTTTCTGCTTTAAAAATGATTTTTGTTTGTGCTTTTTCAAGCCTTACTTTTTTTAGCGTTATTAGCCACGCGCATGCCGATGACTTAGGCCCTACCATCACCTATTTTTATGATGGCGATACAGTCAAAATTCAACAAGGCTTGCTTGAATACAAATTAAGACTAACCGATATTGATGCACCTGAGCGCAACCAAGCCTATGGCAAAACATCACGCCGCGCACTGGCAACATTGTGTAAAAATGCCGATGTAAAAGTCTATTTATCAGGCATGGATAAATATCAACGCAATTTGGGCAAATTAAGCTGCAATAATCAAGATGCCAGTGTGTTTATGATTAATAACGGCCATGCCTGGTTTAACCGACGCTATTCAATGGATTACACGCTGGACCTTGCTGAACAAAGCGCTAGAACCAATAAAATTGGGCTTTGGAAGCGCAAAAATCCAACCGCACCTTGGCAATGGAGACAACATCATTCACACGATTAACGATAATTAATCAAACAATTGCCGCTTAATTAGATTAAAATATTCACATTTAAAATTTAGGAAATAACATGCAAGTTGCGATGAACACTGTTGTCACCATGACATATGAACTTAAAAACGCCGATGGCGAAGTGCTAGAATCAAGCGCAGAGCCAGTTGCCTACCTACATGGTGGCTACGACAATATATTCCCAAAAGTAGAAGAAGCCATGCACGGCAAAAACGTGGGCGATGTAGTTGAGGTGAATTTAGAGCCAGTTGATGGCTTTGGCGACTATGATGAAGAGTTGGTGCAAATTGAACCAGCGACGGCTTTTCCAGCTGATGAACTTAAAGAAGGCATGCAATTTGAAGGTGAAGACGACACAGGTGAAGTGATTTTATACACGGTAACTGAAATTGCCGATGGCAAAGTAGTGGTTGACGGCAATCACCCTTGGGCCGGCGAACGCTTACTGTTTAAAGCCACCATTACTGAAGTGCGTAGCGCCAACAAAGAAGAAGTCACGCATCAACATGTGCACGGCGCAGGCGGCCATCACCACTAAAAAACGTTGTAAATCAAGGCGATAAGTTTGAATCGCCAATTAAAAAAGCGCATAACAATAAGTACAAAACTTATTGTTATGCGCTTTTTTTGCTTAATAATTGTTTACCTAAAAAGCCCCTGCGGGTCATAGTATCTGTCTAGTTTTGGTGCTTAAATACGAGCTCAATTTCAGGGCTTATACATGTTTAAGCGATTTTTACTAGGCTAAATAATATTTTTTTGCTTGGCTATTAATTTAGCCAACGCTACTCCTATTAATAAACAAGCCGATGATATTGAACTGAATATTCAAGAATTAACAATGCCTGTTATTGATTCACCGATTCAAACCGATTCATTTCAAGTGACCGTCCCCGAAAACACATTGTGGATTAAAAAGGTGTTGGGCGAGCATTTTCACCACTACTTTACTCAGAAAATAATCAATAAAAAAATTAAAGCCAGCTCACTTAAAATGGATTTTCGTTTAGGTTCATTGTTTCAAGCAACAACCAAAGCAGACCAAGCCAACAATACCTATGTTGAAATCAACAAGACACGCATCAAAACTTTAGATGTCGCCGATATACAGTTTTCGGATGAAAACTACGCTTGGAACCCCGCTAATTTAAGCATGGTAAAACTAGGTAGTGACTACCAGCAATTTGTAAACAATGAAGTTTCAGCCGGTAATACCTATAAAGAATTTTGGGATGGCGTTGAAACTACTGCGCTTGAAGATTTTATGGATGAGCATTTTGGCTTTCACAATTCAGCGTTATTGCGTTATTTAATCTTGCTGATTGGTATTTTAATGATTATCACCGGTTTTATGCTTAAGCCAAAAGTAATCCAGTACTTGTATCCCGATTAAATACGCTACAGTAAACTTTTCATTTTATACAGCCATTCCAATGCCATTTTAGGCGTTAAATCATCTGGCTGAATATCTTCTAAGGCTTCCATAACAGGATGCATTGGCAATGGTTCTGGCTCTGGGCCTTGTGTAAACATATCAGGCTGATGCGCGTTTTGCGCTATTTGGTTGTTTTCTAATTGCGTTAATTTACGCTTGGCAATCGCCACAACCGCTTTTGGAATGCCTGCCAGTTGCGCCACTTGAATGCCGTAGCTCATGTGGGCGGCGCCCTCTTCTACCTTGTGCATAAATACAATCGTTTTATTATCGCCTTGCCCATGCTCTACCGCATCTAAATGCACATTCGCCGCTTGTTTTGCTTCATCGACAATGCGGGTTAATTCAAAATAATGCGTGGCAAATAATGTGTAACTTTTATTTTTTTCTAATAGCTGTTTAGCTACAGCCCAAGCCAAACTCAAGCCATCAAATGTGCTGGTGCCACGGCCAATTTCATCTAATAACACCAAGCTTTTATCGGTGGCGTTATGCAAAATATTAGCGGTTTCGGTCATTTCAACCATAAAGGTAGAACGGCCACCAGCCAAATCATCCGAAGCGCCAATTCGCGTGAAAATACGATCAATTTCGCCGATTTTAGCTACATTTGCCGGCACAAAGCAGCCACAATGCGCCAACAACACAATTAACGCGGTTTGCCGCATAAAGGTCGATTTACCGCCCATATTGGGGCCTGTAATCAGTAATAATTGGCGATAAGGGTTGATTTGTACATCATTGGCAATAAATGGCTGGCCGTTGCTGGCCACCGAAATACTCTCTACCACTGGATGGCGGCCGGCAATAATCTCAATACCTGCTGCTTGCGTAAATTCTGGTTGTACATAATTAAGGCTTTGTGCACGTTCTGCAAAGCAACATAAAACATCTAAGCTAGCCACCGCGCCGCTGTTGGTTTGCAAAGCCGCTACAAATGGAATCAGCTGATCTAACACTTGTTCGTATAGCATTTTTTCGCGCGTTAAAGCGCGGTCGTTAGCGCTTAGCACTTTGTCTTCAAACGCTTTTAATTCTGGCGTAATAAAGCGCTCAGCATTTTTTAGCGTTTGGCGGCGGCGATATTCTGGCGGCGCGTTTTCGGCTTGCGCGCGGCTAATTTCAATGTAAAAACCATGTACGCTGTTGTATTCCACTTTTAAGTTTTGCAAGCCAGTACGCGCTTTTTCGGCCGCTTCAAATTGCAATAAAAAATCACCATGATTAGTTTGCAGGCCGCGCAATTCGTCTAATTCCGCATCAAACCCATCGGCAATAACACCACCTTCGCGCAATAGCGATGAAGGTTCTTGCTTGATAGCCTTGCTTAACAAAGTAACCACCGCCAATGGCGCTTGTAAATTGGCGCCTAGCGTTTCTAATAAAATGGCTTTGCTAGAAATTAATTGGTTTTGCAGTAACGGCAATTGCAATAAGCTTGCTGCCAAGCCTGATAAATCGCGCGGCCTAGCAGTTTTTAAGGCAATGCGCGTGGTAATGCGCTCAATATCACCAATGGCTTTTAAGGTAGTCTGCAAATGTTGATATTGGCATGCGATTAACAATTCGGCTACGGCATCATGGCGCCGCAAAATCATGCTTCTATCGCGCAAGGGCTGATGCAGCCAATGCCGCAACAGTCGCGCGCCCATAGCGGTTTGCGTGGTATTAAGCAATGAATACAAAGTGGGCGATGCATCACCGCGCAGCGTTAAATCAATTTCTAAATTCCGCCGCGTTGCGGCATCTAACTGAATGGTTTCAGAAGTCGATTCAACACTGATGGTGTGAATATGCGGCAAAGCGGCGCGCTGCGTGTGCTTAACATAATCTAGTAAGGCACCTGCCGCCGCAATAGCTGGCTTTAAATCAGCGCAACCAAAACCATTTAAATCGCGTATATTTAATTGCTTGGTTAAGCTGGTAATTGCGCTATCCAAATCAAATTGCCAGCTGCTTAGGCGTTTTTTGGGTGCTTTGTGCTGATTAATAATCGCTATTTGCGCGACATGCTGTTGATTATCCTCACACACAATTTCGGCTGGATTAATGCGCGCCAGCTCTTGTGCTAATTGGCCAAACGCAATTTCGCTTAATATAAAGGCACCTGAAGCCAGATTTAATTGCGCCAAACCAATTAAGCCATCGCCAAAACAAATGCTTAACAATACGTTATCGCGCGTTTCATCTAGCAAGGCGGTATCGGTTAATGTGCCAGGCGTTAAAATGCGCGTAACTGCCCGCTCTACAGGGCCTTTGCTGGTTGCTGGGTCGCCAATCTGCTCACAAATCGCCACCGCTTCGCCCATTTTGGCTAACCTGGCTAAATATTGCTCTGCCGCGTGATAAGGCACACCCGCCATTTTAATCGGCTCACCATTGCTGGTACCGCGTCGGGTTAAAGTGATGCCAAGCAAACGAGACGCTTTTTCAGCATCTTCAAAAAAAAGCTCATAAAAATCGCCCATACGATAAAACAGCAGCATATCGGGATGTTGCGCTTTTAAGCCCAAATACTGGCGCATCATAGGCGTTGGGCTGTTTGCTGCCTTATTTTGAACAGCGTCTGTTTTAGTTGTATCAGTCAAAATACTGCTCTCTATAGGCGACTTTATTTATCATCATTTTAACAGCGCTACTGCATTTATTGGCATTTGAAACCCACAATCAAACTGTTCAAATTTTCATCAATAATTGTAAATTTTTCGACAATTTTCATTTTAAAAATAAATTAAAATAGTAATTTACCAATAAAAACAGCTGCTTAGCTGGCTAATTTATTTGGCATATTTTGTGCAAACGTATTAATTACAAATTCAATAATTATTAAAGGTGAACCTAAAATGAACAATCCAGACGTATATGCTGTTTATGCCGAATTTTTAGTGCAATGCAGAAAAGTGATGGGCCCATTTGATATTGAAAAATTAGCCTCTGACGAAGCCTACAAAGCCGATTTTTTTAATCGCGTGATGCTAAGTGAAGATGACCAACTATTTAAA
The DNA here is from genome assembly GCA_046598525.1 of Methylotenera sp. Taxonomy (GTDB): domain Bacteria; phylum Pseudomonadota; class Gammaproteobacteria; order Burkholderiales; family Methylophilaceae; genus Methylotenera_A. The sequence goes on from JBKJIJ010000011.1 coordinate 32,113, forward strand.
ATGGCCGATTTAGTGAATCGCGCGCTAAGTGAAGAATCGACCAGCATTCATTAATACAAATTAGCGCGCCTAAAGTCATCAACCTTATTTTTTAGGCGGCATAATAAATTCAGCTGGCTGCTGATTAAGCCTGCTGGCTAGCTGGCGCAATAATGTGCGCCATTGCTTAAAGCGTATTTTGCGCGATTTCATCGCTACGTAAAGCGCTAGCCCAAAGCTAACGGTTAGATTCATAAATGCAATTAAGGCTAAGCCCAATGCGGCATAAGCAACCGCTTGCCATGACAGCATAAAATCTAAGCTAAAAGCGGCAAAACCCACAAACGCCGATGAAAAAGCAATGTGCCTAATATCAAACGGCAAACCAAATAACACCCCTACCGCGCCCATTCCGCCTAACAAACAACCAAAATAAAAGTTGCCGGCTAGCGATCCTAAATTATGTTCAATGTAATAGGCAACGCGATCTAAACGGGCTATTCCTAATAATTTTTGCATCCATTTAATGGCGCGCAAGCGTTGTGGGATTTTATTATAAACCGCTAAATTATCGTGATAACCAGCGATTAAGCCTGACAAAAATAAACAAACGCCTGCAATGCCCGCATAAAAAACCGCACCACTTTTTAATGGGTGAATATCCGTTAATAAATGTTGTGCTTTATCTGGCGTAATAAAATGCTCACCCGAAACACTTAAAAACAGCCATGAAATCAGCATGGCCGTTGGAATTGCAAAAGTGACATTACCAAAAATCGCCACGATTTGACTGCGCACCGTATTGGCAATCATGGCAATTAAATGATTCATTTCTTTGGATTTACTATCGGCCACATCAATGCTGGCGGCAATGGCGGCCGCTGTCATGGCTGGCTGTTTGGTGGCTACGGTAAAATGTAAAATATGAATCAACACAAAGCCAAAGCCATAATTTAGGCTAAACAAGATGGCTTCTGTTAACGGTGCTAAATGCAATTTGGCCAGCAAAATCTTAATCATGCTCATGGTGGCAATCACCAAGCCCGCGCCCATGGCAGAGCGCATTAAGGCAAAATATTCTTGGCGATTATTGGTAATGTAATGTTCACCGGTGCGACTGGCATTTTCGGTTACGCGCAGCGCCATCACTTCTAAATTCTCTTGCCAATGTTCGCCCACATCATTTTTGTGGCATTCGCTGTAAACCAGCTCTTTAAACAAATGCACTTTTTCTAAATTGGCGTTTGTTTCAGGCGTGGCGGCCGATTGCTTGCTTAATATATGCAGCAGCGTTTCTAAACGTGCAATTTGCTGCGACATGCGTTGCAATAAATTGGTTAGGCCAATACTTGTACCCGTTTGCAAAGTATTGCGCCGAATTTTATTCACCACCGCCATGCATTGATCTAGCATCACCAAAATATGGTCAATTTCACCGGCATTTTCGCCAAAAAATGCGGCTAATTCTTCTTGCTGGGTAATAAAAGGAGATGTGTGTTCTTCAAGCTCGGGATAATTGCGCAACAGCTCAGGCTCTAAGCCCATGGCGGCTATGCGGTAAGATAGCACTTGTGAAGCCGCCACTACATATTGCTGACAAGCTTGCTTTAGCTCAGGTAAGGCTTGCTCAAAACCTAGCGCATCAATTAGCTCAAGCCAGATTAAATCGGGCACTGCCGAAACCCAGTTAGCATCAGTCGTTTTGCTAAAGAAAATTGCAAATAAATCGATTAAATAAGCGCTATCAACCGCTTCTGGCAATAATTTATGTGAAAAACGCCTGCGCATTTCGGTAAAAAAACCAGTAAATACCGAATGCCGCGCAATTAAATAAAGCGATATTGGCTTGCGCTCACTTAATAAGTGCAATATTGCATCACGCAATACATTCGCTTTTGCCGCGTCTTGATGCAACAAATAACACAAGGCTTGAATGGATTTAACGGACGCATCTACTTGATGCGGTTTTTCTGGGCGAATATTCGCCATTAAATCGGCGATTAAACGAATGGCGCGCTGCGGATTTTCGGCATCCGCAGCGTAATGGTCAAACGCGCTTGCTAACATTTAACGTACTAATATCGTTCTAATATCGTATTAGGCGAACTGGGTTTTTTGTGCGTTGGTTAAATGTGGTTTTAATACTTGCAACATTTGCGAAAACACTTTTGGGTTTGCTGCCACAATATTACCCGTTGCAAGCCAGCTTTCATTACCTTCAAAATCGCCCACAATACCGCCTGCCTCTTGCACAATTAAACCACCCGCCGCAATATCCCAGCTTGATAAGTTCATCTCAAAAAAGCCATCGGTATAACCAGCCGCCACATAAGCTAAATCAAGCGCGGCAGAGCCTGGGCGGCGAATACCGCTAGTGCTTTTAATCATGTCTTTTAGCATATCCATATAAGTATCTAAATGCGTGAAATCTTTAAATGGAAAGCCAGTAGCAATAAGTGAAGCTTGTAATTTGCTGCGATTAGCCACGCGAATACGCTTATCATTTAAGAACGCACCGCGGCCTTTGGTAGCGGTAAATAAATCATTTTTAATTGGGTCGTAAATTACCGCTTGTGTTAACACGCCTTTTTGTTGCAGCGCGATAGAAACGCAGTAAACAGGGAAATTATGCAAGAAATTAGTAGTGCCATCCAATGGGTCAATAATCCAAATATTTTCAGATTCTTCATTGGTATTACCGCTTTCCTCACCCAAAAAACCGTGGTCTGGGTAGGCGTATCGTAGGGTATCAATAATCGCCTGCTCAGCTGAGCGGTCAACTTCACTCACAAAATCGTTAAAGTCTTTGCTTTGAACGGTAAGCGCGCCTACATCATTAGAGGCCTTGGTGATAATACGGCCCGCTTCACGCGCGGCTTTTACTGCATTGATTAGCATGGGATGCATGTTTGTTATCTTTACTTAAAGTCAAAAATTCGATAATGGCGATGGCAAATCGCGGCGTTGCAAAATTGAATAACACTTTGCCGTACTATGCGTACTGTCTGCAATGTTATTCAATTTTACGCCTTGCGCTTAATCCACCACAATCACCGACTTTTAGCCATGTGCGCATTGAAAAATGTGGTGCAAATCAGCGGAAAACAATTTTAAAGAGCTGTTAAAATGCTATTTTAGCATTAATAGGCTTATACCCAAATTGTCAAACTCAATTATTCCAAGTACCGCACCTGAAAATACAAGCTCAGTTTCAGATAACTCAAGCAGTATTTTCGATAATATTCGCGTTGTGCTATGCCAAACCAGCCATCCGGGCAATATTGGCTCTGCCGCGCGCGCCATGAAAACAATGGGCTTAAAGCATTTATACTTGGTTAAGCCAGACAAATTTCCAGATGCACACGCCACCGCATTATCCACTGGCGCGGCTGATTTGTTAGAGCGCGCGATTGTGACGGAAACCTTAAGTGAAGCGCTAACTGGCTGTGCTTTTGCAGTAGGCATGAGTGCCAGAAAACGCTATTTATCGCACGAAACCGTTGGTGCGCGCACCGCCGCAATTGAAGCCAGTAAAATCGCCATTAACCAGCCAATTGCCTTTGTATTTGGCACAGAAATGAGCGGCTTAAGCAATGCCGAATTAGATTGCTGCCAAATGTTAGCGATGATTCCAGCAAACCCTGAATACTCATCGCTAAACCTAGCCGCCGCCGTACAAGTGATGTGTTATGAGCTAAGAATGGCGATTTTAGACGGCGTAATTAACGCTCCAGAAGCCACCGAATTGGCCACCAATGACGCTTTAGAAGGCTTTTATGCGCACTTAGAACAAACCTTGCTGCACATAGGCTACCTAAACCCCACCGCGCCCAAAAAGTTAAACGAACGCATGCGCCGCATTTACGCACGGGCGAAATTGGAAAAAGAAGAAGTTAATTTGTTAAGAGGCGTTTTAACTTTGACGATGGAACCTAGAAAACATAATAAATATTAAGCTTTATTTCCGTTAAATAATAACCCTACTAAAACAGTCAACAATTCACTTTTATGGCATAATATTGCTTTAATTTTGACCCAAAAATTAGGCATGTTTAAGCATATTAAAGAAGATATCTCCATCGTTTTTGACCGCGATCCAGCGGCGCGTACGCATTTTGAGATTCTGACTACTTATCCAGGTGTGCATGCGCTAATTATGCATCGCTTTAGTCATTGGTTATGGAAAGCGCGGTTTTATTGGCTTGGGCGGTTTTTTTCGCATATTGGCCGCTTTTTAACGGGTATTGAAATCCACCCAGGCGCCACTATTGGCAAGCGCGTTTTTATTGATCATGGCATGGGCGTGGTGATTGGCGAAACGGCGGTGATTGGCGATGACTGTACCTTGTATCATGGCGTAACATTGGGCGGCACCTCTTGGAATAAGGGCAAACGCCACCCTACCTTAGAGCAAGGTGTGGTGATTGGCGCGGGCGCAAAGGTGCTGGGGCCAATTACGATTGGCAAAAATGCAAAAATTGGCAGCAATGCGGTTGTGGTAAAAGATGTGCCAGAAAACGCCACGGCAGTGGGCATTCCGGCGCGTATTTTAGAAGAAGAAAAAGCTAAAAAACGCGACGAAACGGCGCAAAAAATTGGTTTTAGTGCGTATGCGGTGGGGGATGATAATAACGATCCTGTTACCAAGGCGATTCATAGCCTGCTAGACCATGCTAGCAAACAAGATGCTGAGCTGGCCTTATTAAAAGCGCAGCTAGCCAAAATTGACGATACAAAAGCAGATGCGGATTTGGCAGAAGCTTTTGCCTCTAAAAAGCATTAATTATTCATTCTAATTTAGCCTTGAACTTTGCAAGCTAATAATTGACTAAATTAGTAGGTTATTATACAATTCATGCAAATTATTGATCCAACAAATGACTATTTATGAGACTAACCACTAAAGGCCGGTTTGCTGTTACTGCAATGCTTGACCTTGCTTTGAACGAAGTGAGCGAATCGGGCGAAAGTCGTCCGGTGACGCTGGCTGGCATTAGTGAGCGCCAAGCGATTTCGCTTTCTTATTTAGAGCAGCTGTTTAGCCGTTTGCGCCGTCAAGGTTTGGTGACCAGTGTGCGCGGGCCCGGCGGTGGTTATCGCGTAGCGAAAGCGCATGCGGATATTTCAGTTTCTAATATTATTACCGCCGTAGATGAGTTGATTGACGCTACCCAATGTGGCGGACAAGAGAATTGCCACGATACTGGCCGATGCATGACGCACGATTTATGGGCAACGCTTAACAATAAAATTTTAGATTATTTATCAGGCGTTAGCTTGGCAGATATGGTTGAGAATCAACGTCAAAACAATGCTGGATTAAGCACTGATGGCTTAATCAGCAGTAAAGTGCACTTTTCGCCGCGCAATGTGCCCACTAAAACGTGCACACCAAATGCATGTGAAGAGGCAACGGCTTAAATGAGCCACGTTTTTTTTGACCATAACAGCACGACTGCGCTAAGGCCAGAAGTGCTAGAGGCCATGTTGCCATTTATGGTTGAACAGCATGGTAACGCGACCAGTCGCCATACTTTTGGTCGCACGGCGCGTGCAGCAATTGAGCGTGCGCGTGAGCAAGTAGCCGATGCGGTTAATGCGCATCCGTCGCAAGTGGTGTTTACTGCCAGCGGCACTGAGGCGAACAATTTTGCCATTAACGGCATTGCCAGCAATTTGTGTCATGGGCAAATTTTATTCAGCGCGGTTGAACACCCTTGCGTGTCGCGCCCTGCCCTAGCCATGCAATCGCGCGGCTGGCAAGCGCGCAATATTGGTGTAGATATACATTGCAATTTAGATAGGCATCACTTGCATAATTTGTTAGCTGCCCCCACCAATTTAGTATCGGTGATGTTGGCGAACAATGAAACAGGCGTGATAGAGGATTTAGCACAAATTGCCATATTAGCCAATGAACACAAGGCGTTTGTGCATAGTGATGCGGTACAAGGTTTAGGCAAAATTGACGTCGATTTTGCCGCATTAAAGCTAAACGCCATGACTTTATCTAGCCATAAAGTGGGCGGCCCATTAGGTGCAGGTGCTTTGGTGATTGATAAACGCTTGGATATTCAACCTTTGTTGTATGGCGGCGGCCAAGAAAAAGGCTTGCGCAGTGGCACCGAAAATGTGGCGGCGATTGTGGGATTTGGCTTGGCGTGCGAATTAGCGGTTAAAAATTTAGCCGCATTTGCAGCACACACGCAACAGTTGCGCGATTTATGTGAAGCAGGCTTGGCTAAACTGGGCGCTATTTTGTTTGGTCAGCAGGCAAAACGTATTCCTAACACCAGCTTTTTTGCGTTTGAGAATATAGAAGGCGAAACTTTAGTAATGGCGCTAGATCGTAAAGGATTCGCGGTTGCTAGCGGTTCGGCATGTTCATCTGATAGCTCAGAACCCAGCCATGTATTGCTGGCAATGGGCATAGAGCCAGATGTGGCGCGCGGCGCGATTAGAGTGAGTTTTGGATTAAGCAATAGCGTAGAACAAGTGCAACAATTTTTAAAAGTACTAGAGCAAGAGTTAGCAAGATTAAGAAACTTAACGGCAATTTTAGCCTAACAAATTTAATAGCATTGAGAAAGTAAGTATTATTAAAATGGATAGAGACCCGATTTATTTAGATTATTCAGCCACCACGCCAGTGGATCCGCGTGTGGCCGCCATGATGATTCCGTACTTAACGGAACATTACGGCAACCCTGCGTCACGCAGCCATCCGTTTGGTTGGACAGCCGAAAAAGCGGTTGAAAATGCGCGCGAAGAAGTAGCCAAATTAGTAGGTGCCGATCCGCGCGAAATCGTTTGGACATCTGGCGCGACAGAATCAAACAACTTAGCCATTAAAGGCGCGGCTAACTTTTATGCCGCCACCAAAGGCAAACACATTATTACCATTGCCACAGAGCATAAAGCGGTGATTGATGCAGTGCGCGAATTAGAGCGCGTAGGTTTTACAGCGACTTATCTACAACCTGAGCCAAATGGCTTGGTGGATTTAGTCAAGTTTAAAGCCGCGATTCAGCCAGATACTGTTTTAGCCAGCGTGATGATGGTGAATAATGAAATCGGCGTGATTCAAGATATTGAAGCGATTGGCAATATTTGCCGCGAAAACAATGTGATATTCCATGTAGATGCGGCGCAAGCCACTGGCAAAGTAGAGATTAATCTAGAGAAATTACCAGTCGATTTAATGAGCTTTTGTGCGCATAAAACCTATGGCCCAAAAGGCATTGGTGCTTTATATGTGCGCCGTAAACCGCGTATTCGTATTGAAGCGCAAATGCACGGCGGTGGTCATGAGCGCGGTATGCGTTCTGGCACATTAGCCACCCACCAAATTGTGGGCATGGGCGAAGCATTTAGAATCGCGCGCGAAGAAATGGAATTTGAAAACGCACGCATTCGTAAATTGCGCGATAAATTATTGAATGGCTTGCAAAGCATTGAAGAAACTTACGTAAACGGCGATTTAGAACACCGCGTACCGCATAACTTGAACATTAGCTTTAACTATGTAGAAGGCGAATCGTTGATTATGGCGATTAAAGATATTGCGGTTTCAAGCGGCTCAGCCTGTACTTCTGCCAGCTTAGAGCCAAGCTATGTATTACGCGCTATTGGCCGTAATGATGAGTTGGCACATAGCTCAATCCGCTTCTCTATTGGCCGTTTTACCACAGAAGCCGATGTGGATTACACCATTGAGTTATTGAAAACTAAAGTGGGTAAATTAAGAGAGTTATCACCGCTTTGGGATATGTTTAAAGATGGTATTGATATATCCAAAGTCCAATGGGCAGCACATTAATAATAGGCGTCAGTCGGTAGTCGTCGGTTTTTAGTTAAAACCTAGGTTATTAAAGCAATATCAACTAACGACTATCTACCAACGACTAACCACTAAATACAAGGAGTAAGAATCATGGCATACAGCGATAAGGTATTAGACCACTATGAAAACCCAAGAAACGTGGGTTCTTTAGATAAAAACGACCCAAACGTGGGTACCGGCATGGTAGGCGCGCCTGCTTGCGGCGACGTAATGAAATTGATGATTAAGGTAAACGATAGCGGCATTATTGAAGATGCTAAATTCAAAACCTATGGTTGCGGTTCTGCAATCGCATCAAGCTCATTGGTAACAGAATGGCTTAAAGGCCGCACCATTGAAGAAGCTTATGCGATTAAGAATTCTGAAATTGCAGAGGAGTTGGCGTTACCACCGGTAAAAATCCATTGCTCAGTTTTGGCGGAAGATGCCATTAAAGCAGCGGTTGCCGATATTAAAGCCAAACAATTGGCGGCTAAAGAAGCAGCGTAATTTAGTCCCTCGCCCGCACGCGGGAGAGGGGATGGGGAGAGGGAAAACTCAAACCAAAATGGATTCCCACTTTCGCGGGAATGACGAAACGGAAAATTGGAACATGGCAATTAGCTTAACACCAGCGGCGGCAAGCCGTGTTGAAAAATTCTTGAGTAACCGTGGCAAGGGCATTGGCCTGCGCTTGGGCGTTAAAACCACGGGCTGCTCTGGCATGGCTTACACGCTTGAGTTTGTAGATGATATGCAACCAGAAGACATGGCGTTTGATAGCCATGGCGTTAAGGTGATTGTTGACCCAAAAAGCTTGGCCTATATTGACGGCACAGAATTAGACTTCACTAAAGAAGGCTTAAACGAAGGCTTTAAGTTTAACAACCCAAACGTAAAAGATGAATGTGGTTGCGGTGAAAGTTTTACAGTGTGAGTGCTTTAAATACTGGCATTGCGGATAATCATACCTATTTTGAATTGTTTGGCTTAACGCCGCAATTCAATTTAGATTTAGCAAAGCTAGAATCCAATTACCGTAGCATTCAATCTGCTAGCCACCCTGACCGTTTTGTAACAGCATCACCTGCTGAAAAATTACGTTCTATGCAAACAGCAACATTGGCAAATGAAGCGTATCAAGCCTTAAAAAATCCGGCCAGCCGTGCGCAATATTTATTAGCGCTGCAAGGTGTTGATGCAATTGCAGAAACAAATACAGCCATGCCGGCTGACTTTTTAATGCAGCAAATGGAATGGCGTGAAGCGATTGATGATGCAAGACAAGCCAATAATATTGACGCGCTTGATGCATTATTGGCTGAAATGCAGCAAGAATCACGTGCTTTGCAAGCAAGGCTTGTTGATTTAATCGATGACAAGAAAAACTTGGCATTAGCCACTGATACCACGCGCAAGCTTATTTTTATTGATAAAGTGTGTGCCGACATTAAACAACTTATTGCAAGACTTGAAGAATGAACAAATACTTAGCCACAGAGTACACAGAGGTCACAGAAACAGCTTTTTGGGTTTGCTATGTGTACTCTGTGGCTAGAAACTAAAAAATGGCACTTTTACAAATATCCGAACCAGGCCAATCAGCCGCACCGCATCAACATAAATTAGCGGTGGGCATTGATTTAGGCACAACCAACTCCTTAGTGGCCACTGTGCGCAGCGGCATGAGCAGCGTATTAATCGACGATGACGGCCATGCGCTTTTACCAAGCGTAGTGCGCTATTTGGCCGATGGCAATGTTGACGTTGGCTATGAAGCCCAAGCGGCGCAATCGATAGACCCAGCCAACACCATCGTTTCAGCCAAACGCTTTATGGGCCGTAGCCTAGCCGAAATTGATGTATCAACTCAGCCTTATCATTTTGTTGAAAACGCAACTGGTACCGAAAAACAATCTGCAAGCGAAAAATTAGTGCGAATTCAAACCCGCGCTGGCGTTAAAAGTGCGGTAGAAATCTCTGCCGAAATTTTAAAATCGCTAAAAATACGCGCCGAAAAATCATTAGGCGGTGAGCTGGTTGGCGCAGTGATTACTGTGCCCGCGTATTTTGACGATGCGCAACGCCAAGCCACTAAAGACGCCGCGCGTTTGGCTGGCTTAAACGTATTGCGCTTGTTAAACGAGCCCACTGCCGCCGCGGTTGCTTATGGTTTAGATAATAATGTGGCTGGCACTTATGTGATTTACGATTTAGGTGGCGGCACGTTTGATGTCTCTATATTAAAACTCAGCAAAGGTGTGTTTGAAGTACTAAGCACCAATGGCGATAGCGCGCTGGGCGGTGATGATTTTGACCGCCGAATTTTTTGTTGGCTGTTAGAGCAATCGCATTGCAAACCCTTAAATGCAAACGACACACGATTATTATTAACCAAAGCACGTGAAGCAAAAGAATGGCTGACTGACCACGCCAATGCGCAAATCACCAGTGTTTTAAGCACGGGCGAAGTGATTGATTTAACCTTAAGCGCTAAAAAATTCAATGAATTAACGCAAACCTTGGTGGCCAAAACACTTAACCCAACCAAAAAAGCCTTACGCGATGCCGGTTTGAGTATTGACGATATTAAAGGTGTTGTTATGGTGGGCGGGGCAACGCGCATGCCGCAAATACGCTTGGCAGTGGCCGATTTCTTTAAGCAAACGCCACTGACCAATTTAGACCCAGACAAAGTAGTAGCGCTAGGCGCGGCTATACAAGCCAACACACTGGCTGGCAATAAAAGTGATGCCGATTTGTTATTGCTGGATGTCATTCCGCTATCGCTTGGTTTAGAAACCATGGGCGGCTTGGTCGAAAAAGTGATTCCGCGCAATAGCACTTTGCCGATTGCGCGTGCGCAAGAATTTACCACCTTCAAAGATGGTCAAACCGCCATGAGTATTCATGTGCTACAAGGTGAACGCGAATTAGTAAGCGATTGCCGCTCGCTAGCCAAATTTGAATTACGCGGCATTCCGCCATTGGTGGCTGGTAGCGCGCGAATTAGAGTAACGTTTACAGTGGATGCAGACGGTTTATTAAGTGTATCGGCGCGCGAAATGACCACCAATATTGAAGCCAATATTGTGGTAAAACCCAGCTACGGATTAAGTGAAGAGCAAATTTTAACCATGCTGCAGAGCAGCTTTGGTGCAGCAGAAACCGATAAACAAGCGCGCGCGCTGGCAGAAGCTAAAGTAGAAGCCACTAACTTGATTTTAGCGATTGAAGCGGCTTTGCAACAGGATAATGCTTTACTTACGCAATCTGAAATTGAAAGCATTTTGGCCTCACTTGCAGATTTAAAAACGCTAAGTAATGGTCAAGACAGCCACGCGATTCATCAAGCGACAGAGGCTTTAAATGTGGCGACTGAAGCATTTGCCGCTAAGCGCATGGACGCCAGCGTGAGCCGTGCGCTCACTGGTAAAGACGTTGCGCAGTTAGATTTATAGAGAGATGATTCTATCCATTTTCTACTGCGTCATACCAGCGCAGGCTGGTATCCAGTCAGGGTTAACTTTAGTGAATATAGTTTAGAAGTGCTAACTGGATACTTGTCTGGATTCTGGCCTACGCCAGAATGACAATGTTATAAAATTAAATGTAATGAGTAATTAGAAAGAAAACAATATGACCCAAATTATTGTATTACCGCACGTAGAGCTTTGCCCAGATGGCGCCGCTTTTGAGGCTAAAGTTGGCGGTTCTATTTGCCAGAATTTGTTGGATAACGACATTGATATGGATCACGCATGTGACCAAGTGTGCGCTTGCACCACTTGCCATGTGATTGTGCGCGAAGGCTTTAAAAGCTTGAATCCGGCTGAAGATAATGAAGATGATTTATTAGACAAAGCCTGGGGTTTAGAGCCGCTATCGCGTTTATCGTGCCAAGCAATTGTGGGCAGTACTGATTTAGTAGTAGAAATCCCAAAATACAGTATTAATATGGCTAAAGAAGGCCATCGCTAGATTGCTGTAATTGGTAAAAAATGTAGTTAGTAAAAAAATAGTCATTAAAAAAATAGTCATTAAAAAAGCCGCTTTTAAGCGGCTTTTTTAATGATGCAAAATATTATAAATATCGCTTTAGCTAATAAACGTATCTTCTAAAAACTTCACTTTACCAGTAGATAAATCATAAATACCGCCCACAATGCCCACTTGGTGTTTCTCAAGCATTTCATCCACAATATCGCTCAAGCGCACAATGGTATCAATTTGATAACGCACGTTTAACTCATTAATTTTTTCAACAAAATCTGGGTTTTTAGAGCAACGATCTTCTGCATTAATCACGGTTTTTTCGTGACGGATTGAAGGTTTGATTAAATTAATAATTTCGCCAATGTGGCCATCTTTAAAATCATCGCAAGCCGCTTTTACCGCGCCGCAACCTGTATGACCCATCACCACAATAAGCTTGCTGCCCAAATATTTTGAGCTGAATTCTAGTGAGCCAATGGCTTTATCCGATGCGATATTGCCAGCCAAACGCACACTAAACACATCACCCAATGCTTGATCAAACAGCATTTCGGTTGGTGCGCGCGAATCGCTGCAACTAAGCACTGCCGCAAATGGGTGCTGCTTATCTTTGGTAATTTTAACTAAACTTTGAAAGTCTTTATCGCTTTGATAGTTATTAACAAAACGGTGATTACCCTCTATTAAGACATCTAACGCCTCTCTGGGTGTGATTTTGTCGCGATTTAATAACGGGTGTGTGTACATAAAATTAGCCTCTACAAAAATTCAAAAAACAATCAATCTAACTACTTAATAATAGGCAAGTTTTAAAACTGACTAAGATGCTGGTGCAATAAACCCAATGGTTTCGACTTCAATATTTTTTAATTTAGCATGCAATTGATAATCGCGAATAAATTCGGCCACATCATAAGCGATGGATTTTGATTGGCTGCAATCAATCACCACTTTTGAGTTGCTTGGAATCGCCTCTAACACCTGAATAATACTGGCTTTGTTAAAAAACGACACTTCTTCTGCCAACACAATATGGTGCACCGAAACGCCATTATTCATGGTTTGCGTGTCTTTCATATAATGCGAGTTGCGGTAGCTGTGATGCAACGTAAACAATAAACCCATCACCATACCAACCGCAATACCGGTCAGCAAATCGGTAAATAGCATCACAGCAATCGTCGTTACAAACGGTACAAATTGCTCCCAGCCCAGCGCGTACATTTTTTTAAATAATGAAGGCGTGGCCAATTTATAACCCACCATAATCAACACCGCCGCCAAGCTGGCTAATGGAATCATATTAAGTAAGCTAGAAATGGTGACCACACTAATCAGCAAGAAAAAGCCATGCAATATGGCCGAAAGCTTAGTTTTAGCGCCAAATGAAATATTAGCCGAACTGCGCACAACCACTTGCGTGACTGGTAACCCGCCAATTAAGCCCGAAATCAAATTACCCAAGCCTTGTGCTTTTAATTCGCGATTGGTTGGCGTAACACGTTTATAAGGGTCTAATTTATCGGTTGCTTCTACGCAAAGCAAAGTCTCTAAACTGGCCACAATAGCCATTACAGCACCAATTTTATACACTTCAATATTGCTTAATTGCGAAAAATCGGGGAAAGTAAATTGGCCAAAAAACGCCGCCACACTGGTGGCTACTGGTAGCGTAACGATTTGATCGGGGCTAAGTGTAAAATTAAGGATGCGATTTTGGAACAGATAGGTAAATACAATGCCCAGTAAAACCACCACAATTGGGCCTTGCAATAACTGAAAAATACGATGCTTTTTAGAAAGCACTTTATCCCACAGTACTAATAAAGCCAGCGATACCGCCGAGATTAACAAAGCACCTGGCGTTAATAAATCCCATGCTTTCATAATAATCGAGAAGGTATTTTCGCCTTCATCGGTAAAAAACGATTCGCTGCCTTCAAATTCAGAATCGTAGCCAAGCGCGTGTGGAATTTGCTTTAAAATAATCAGCAAGCCAATGCCGGTAAGCATGCCTTTAATGACCGAAGTGGGGAAGAAGTAGGCAATAAAACCGGCTTTAAAAAAACCTAAGGCTAATTGAATAATGCCTGCAATCACCAGCGCGGTTAAAAATGCCTCCCAAGAGCCTAATGTGCTGATAGCGCCAAACACAATTACCGCCAAACCAGCGGCTGGCCCGCTTACGCCAAGGGGTGATCCGCTTGCCATGCCGACAATAATGCCGCCCACAATACCGGCAATAATGCCTGAAAATAGCGGCGCGCCAGATGCTAAGGCAATGCCTAAACAAAGCGGAAGTGCAACAAAGAATACTACGATACTGGCGGGTAAATCACTTTTAATTTCTTTAAACCATGCTTGAATATTCAATCTACTGCCACCTCAAAATTGATAATAATTACCTGACAGTGTAACAAAAAAAAAGTGCCATTTTCATGACAATGGCGCTTTCTTTTATAACTAATTTAATTAATTAGTCGGTGCTTTTTTCCATGTATGGCCGTTGCCCTAACATTCGAATACGCAATTGCTGATACTTGCTAGGGCCGACTTTTGGCTCAGCCGCTTCTTCTTTAACCAAGGTTGCCGCTTCAAAATTTTCGGCTTTACTGGCCGTCGATTCAGCTGGCGCCTCTTGGTAAGGGCGTTTTGATAAATTTTGGTTGATGACATTCTGCGCTTTATCATCTCCCGCTTGCACAGCGCCTGTTACTAACAATAATGCCGCGGCTAATCCTATAAGACTTTTGCTTTTCATGTTCATCTCCTCAACTTAAATTTCTACTAAATTAGTACTACTTTTAGTACGGACGTTTCGATAATTGGTTCATACGTTGTACTTGTGTGTTTTTATTGATCGCACTTTCGCTTTCTTCAACTTCGCCACGAATCAATGTAGCACCTTCAAACTCATTGCTTTTTTCATAAGCGCTATCTGGCAATGGCTGTGAGTATGGGCGTTTAGACATAAAGTTTTGGTTGTGCGCATTTTTTTTGTAAGTATCTTCTGCAAATGCAGCGCCAGAAACTAATAATGCGGCTGTTGAAATAATCACTGCTAATTTTAAACTGTTCATTTTTTCATTCTCCAAGTAGGTTTGTCATTTTCTGGGTTGTTTATTGCTTTCCCGATGTGATGCATTATCCATGTAGCGCGCAAAGTAAAAATCTACCATTATAGGTAGAACGGTATATACTATTCGGCATATGCCAAACGAAATTAATCATCTAGCAGATAGTCAAATAAGCCAGCCGACCAGCGCGCGGGCGTTAAGAGAGAGCTTAAAACAAACGCAAGCCAACGATTCACATTTGCGGCTTTACCTTAACCTTGGCCAGCAATTTTTTGAGCACGGTTGGGGCATTGCGGCTTCTAGCACTTTATTGCAATCGCTTTGCACGCTGCTTTCTGCCCAGCATGCCCTATTGGCTATCGAAAACTCTGGCAAACTGGTTGTTTATAACCAAGTAGGCCAAACATTGCCGATTGGAACGCGCATTCCCATGATGGGTATTTTGGCGATGATGCTGAAAAACCCGGTGCGTTTTGCGTTATATGAAAATAAAAACGCGCAGCTTTGGACGCATGGCGATAGTAGCCAGCATGATTGCCTGATTCCCATTGCGTTGGGCCAGCATGGCAAAGGAATGATTGCGCTTTCTGGCAAAAAATTAACCTTAACGCCAGCCGAAATTGAGACTTTACAAGCGCTGGCTGGCCTAATAGCATTAGCCATATCGCAACACCAAGGCCCTGCGCGTAGCGAAGTAGACCAAACTATTTTAGAAGCGCTAACGCCAAGAGAGCGCGAAATTTTTGCGCTATTGCCTTCTGGCTTAAGCAATATAGAGCTTGGTGCTAAATTAGGCATTGCGGCCGGCACGGCTAAAATTCATGTTGAGCGCGTGCTAAACAAACTTGGCGTAAAAGACAGAACCCAAGCCGCGGTAAAGGCGGTTGAGCTTGGTTATAAGTCTTAATTGGTATTTATGAAAAACACAAAATCACCAGTCGCTAAAACTTCTTTTCAGCCATTAAGCTGGATTGCGCAAGCTTGGCAAGATTTGCCTTTGGGATTAAAAGGCGTGTGCGTTATCGCCCTGCCCTTGCTGGTGTTATTGGCATCGCTTGGCTCACTATATATAAGAGAGCAAGAATCGACTCAGCTTGAAAACAAGCTTAGACTGGCCTTGCAAAACCAGCGCGATATTCAAGAAGTGCACACCATGCTGATTGAAGCCTCAACCGGTGTGAGGGATTATTTGCTGACTGGCGATAAGCATTTTTTGGATATATTTTTTCAGGTTGAAAGTAAATTACCCGCCATATTAAAAGCCTTGGAAATTCAGCTGGATAACGATGCGCAAAAACAACGCTTAGCTAAAATTAATCCACTAGCCGAACAAAATTTGCGCGATTTACGCGTACTTTCAGAATACGAATCCAATATCGCTTCAGACGATTTAATCGCTAAATTCAAATCGCAAGTGAATACATTAGATAAATTAAGAGTAGAAATTGAACGCCTAAATGCCGAAGAGGCGATTTTAGTGGCTAAAGATCAGCAAGACGTGATGCAACAACGCCAGCGCCATATTGTAATTACCTTGTTTGCCGCCGTTGCTGGCATTATTGGCTCTTTAGTAGCGGTTTGGATTTTTTCGCGCACCATTGTCAAACGGGTGCGATTATTAAGAGATTCTGCCGCGCATTTAGCCAAAGCCGAGAAACTAGATTTGCCCTCAAGCAGCCAAGATGAGCTAGGCCAATTATCCGATGAGTTGGATCATGCATCGCAATTATTGGCTAAAAATATCAGCGATTCTATTCAAGCCAAAAAAGAGGCGGAAGAAGCCAGTGCTTCAAAAAGCATGTTTTTATCGCGCACCAGCCATGAGTTAAGAACGCCGCTAAATGCTATTTTGGGCTTTGCCCAATTGTTAGAACAAGATTTATCGCAAGGAAAACAACGTGATAGCGTGTCATTAATTTTAGGCGCTGGCCAGCATTTGCTTAAATTAATTAACGAAGTATTGGAAATTGCCCGAATTGAATCAGGCGAAATATCGCTCGATTTAGCCTCTGTTGCGGTAAACACTTTGCTTGAAGAAGCCAAACAATACATTGCGCCCATTGGCAAAATTAGGGATATTGAAATTAAAACCACTATTGCGCCCAATTTATGGGCCAGTGCCAACCGCCAAAAACTATTACAAGTGGTGCTTAATCTGCTTTCTAATGCACTGAAATATGGCCCTGCTAACTCAACAATACATCTAAATGCTTACAACCTCGATGGCAAGGTGATTATTGAAGTGCAAGATGAAGGCGCGGGTATTCCGGTCAAATTAAAAGAGCGCCTATTTACCCCATTTGACCGATTAGGCGCAGAGCAAACAAAAGTAGAAGGTACCGGCCTTGGCTTGGCATTATCCAAACAAATTATGCTGGCCATGAACGGCAGTATTCATGTGGCAAATGACAAAAGCTTATTTTGGATAGCGCTTAACGCGGGCGAACCTGATATTGAGTTAAATGAATCAGCGCCATCATGGCCTAACAAAAAATACACCGCTTTAAATAACAAACATTCGGTTTTATATGTAGAAGATAACATCAGCAATCGCGCCCTGGTTGAGGCGATTATTAACCGCCAGCACGATTTGCGTATTCATTGCGTCACCACCATTAAAGACGCCAAGCAATATCTGACAGAAGTCATGCCATCGTTATTATTGATTGATTTAAACTTACCGGATGGCTCTGGCGAAAACTTGGTTAACTATGTCAAAGCCGATGCCAATTATCAGCATATACCCATTATGATTTTAAGCGCCGATGCGTTGCCAGAAACGGTAGCGCGCCTGCAAGCCGCTGGCGCAGCGGAGTACATGACCAAACCCTTAGACGTAGCAGCATTTAGCAAAAAAATTAGAGAATTGATTGAGGCATAAAACATGAACGAAGCAGATATATTAAATGCCAAAATTTTAGTGATTGACGATGCAGAAGCCAATTTAAGGCTGCTAGAAGATTTACTGGCCAGAGAAGGTTTTCATCAAGTGATTAGCACGGCTGACTCTACCCGCGCGCTGGATTTATTTAAAGCGTTTGAGCCGGATTTGATTTTGCTGGATTTAATGATGCCAGAGCTAGATGGCTATGCCGTGCTAGAGATGCTATCGCGCCATATTCCAAAAGATGAATACTTGCCTGTGTTAGTGTTAACGGCCGATGCGACCATTGCCGCCAAAAGAAAAGCCTTGGCATTAGGCGCCAAGGACTTTTTGACCAAACCATTTGATACGATTGAGGCGATGTTAAGGGTTTGGAATTTGCTGGAAACGCGCATTTTGTATCGTCATTTAAAATCGCTTAACAACGCGCTTAAACCAGTACAGCACCCGCCTATTACTTCAGAATAAAAAGTTGATAGGATTAATTTAATTGCGCCAATTGGCTTAAAGCTACATCGGCACTAGCCGTTTTTTGTGCAATTTTAGCTAAATAATCGCTAGCTTGAGTGTGTTGATTATTAAGCGCTAGCACCTTTTTAAAGTGTTCTTCGGCATGGCTATAATCGTTAGTTGCAAATTCAGCCGTGGCTAAATAAAACCATGACTCAGCCGTATTTGGCTCATTTTGCACCCATTTCGCGGCCACTTTTAATAAAGCAGACCATTCTTGGCTTGCATAAGGTTGCACCACTTGCATAAAGTAAGGGCGTTGCGTTGCGGCCATGGCCCAAAAAGGTTTTTCACTTTTTACGCCTAATGCTAACGCTGGTTTGCTCATTAAGGCTTGCACCCACTCAACCGGCATAAAGAAATATTGCGCGGCATTGCCTTTGCTTTTTAGCGTAATAATGCCCACCAAGTTGCCAGCATCATCAAACGCACCGCCGCCACTAGCACCTAATCTAAATGCACTGCTTGCACGTATCACCACGCTGTCATCCATTGGGAACAAGCCTTTAACCTCGCCAAATGTGTTGACTGGCGTTTTGGTTTCATCTGGGTAGCCAATGGTAAAAATAGATTCATCGTATTTAAGCGCTTTGCTTGCGCCAATTTTCACGCTTGGCACATCTAAATTTTCAACCGTTAACATGCATAAATCATGATGCCAATCGGCTTTAATCGCGGTCGCTTTATGTGGCTCGCCATTTACAATTACAGCAACATTGGTGGCATCGGTCACTACATGGCAATTGGTAATCACTTCATTTTTGCCGATTACCACAGCAGAACCCAAACCAAGATTGCCATTTGGCAACATTACTTTTACACGCAAAACGCTATTGCTAAGCGCATTCACCATGGCATCTGCTGCTTTTGCCCATGCACTATTTGCCACGCTTAAAACAACCAGCAAAGTGGTTAATGTCGTTAAGTAGTGTTTAATCATGCTGCTTACCCTTTAATGTACAAACAATGTTGCTTACACGTTTAATTTAGCAATTTGCGTTCCAACATTAATAAATGCTGCACCATATGGCTTGCAAGCCGCCTGCAAAGCCAAATACAAGGCATTTCAATGTTGGCTAAGTCACTGTTTTTAAGAAGGATAGTTAGCGTTTATGCACGACTTTAGTGCGTTCAGAATGCTTATTTGGTGCATGGATAATTTGGAAGGGAAGGCATAAAAAAAGCCGTTATGATTAGCGGCTTTTTAAAAGTTTTTTTAAAGGTTTTTTTGAAAGGTTTTTTTAATAAATTTAAAACCCTAATGATTAATAGAATTAATTTCGTTTATGATTAATTTCGCGCAATACCAATAATTGCGAAACCAGTTTGGCTAGGCCCTCAATCGTTTTGCGTTGGCATTCGCTTAAGTAATTGGGTTTTAAATCCAATACGCAAATGGCGCCAATCACTTCACCCATTGGCAGTTTAATTGGCACGCCGCAATAAAATCGCAAGTCTGGGTGCCCTGTTACCATGGGGTTATCCCAAAATCGCTCATCTAAAGTCGCATCTGGAATCTCTAACAAATCTTCATTAGCCAATGTTTGCTGGCAAAAAGAGCCATCACGCGGCGTTTCAACAATACTTTCTAAGCCCACGTTGGATTTGTACCACACTCTATTTTCATCTACTAATGAGATTAGGGCAATCGGTGTGCCGCAAACATCACTCGCCATGCGCGTAATGCTATCAAAAATGGTTTCAAACGGTGAATCCAATACCTTTAGATATTGCAAGGCACTTAACCTGTTGTGTTCTTTTAGTGCTGGTGGATTATCTGTCAATTAATGCTCTTTTCGTTACATCGTGTTATAGATAAATTAAAACAAAAAACGTTATATTTCAATAACTAACTTATGAAACAGCCTGTTTGTTTGACCATTTGTTGCTAATTAAAAGTATCATAAAGTGATAGCCATAAAGTTTATGTACGTTATCGTACACACTGTATTATTTGTGGTTTTTAACACGAAAATAGGCGCTAAAATGCGGTGAAAAGGCTGCCATTAACAAAGCAGTGGGCGATAAACTAAAAGTTTTTTTGCTCTAACTTAATGGCTTTGTAACACTCGCAAACCATTTTTTCTAAGCCTGCGCGATTCAAAATAGTGACACAGCCACGGTGATATTTAATCAATTCTAACTTGGCTAATTTTGACGATACTTCTGATACGCCAGAACGCCGCACACCCAGCAAATCGGCCACGCGCTGGTGCGTTAAACTAATGCGGTCTGAAGCCCATCTATCTAAACTGGTTAACAAAAACCGGCACACTTGCTGGTCTAAATTGTGATAGCGATTGCAGGCGGCAATTTGCGAAGAATGCGAAAAAATCACATGAATATACTTTAAAACTAGCGCCCTAAATTCTGGTTCGTTATCAAATAACTTTTGCGCCACACTCACCTTTAGGCGGTATCCCCAGCCTGCGCTTTGCACCACCACCCGCGTGGTTGGCGAATAAATTTGCATAAACGCATCGGAGCCCACCAAACCATCGTTACCAATAGTGGCCACTTCTGGCGCCACGCCATCCATTAACACTTTAACCACCGCAATAATGCTGCTGATAGGGAAATAGATAAAATCAATCTTGCCAGACTTTTGATACAAATCTAAATCTCTAGGTAAAGCGATTAATTGAAGTTCTGGCAACAACGCTGAGTAAAGCGCTGGGCTTAATTTAGCTAAAAATGATTCAGTTTGGGATCGCGGCGACCTGTCATAACGGCCCTTTATTTTATATATGAATAGTAGCTGATATTGATGGTATATCAAACACAAATTACTAAATGGCTAATTATTATTGGACTAATTACTTATAAGCGACCATTATTATTTCATGACTAATAAATGACATGCAATAAAAAACCCGCTTGCGCGGGTTTTTTATTTTAATTAAAGATAATTTTTTAATTAAAAGTTGTATTGCACTTGAACACGCAATGCATCTGTACTGAAGTTTTCATAATCTTCTCTTGCTGGCAAGTTATTTGTTGTACTTGCAGCGTTTCTTGCGCCTGTAACTAAGTTTGTACGATTCATACGATGGTAAACCGCTGCAATCTCAACTTCTGGCGCAATTTGCCATTCCACACCCAATTCCCAATCATGCACTTCATTTTTAGGCGAGTTAGTTTCGGCTTTATTGTAACCATCAAAATATTGATATTTAACAAATGGAATTACAGTACCGTTCGTATCAAAAAACTTCACGTTATCAAATTTGTACATGGCTTGAATATAACCACCATTTAAGTTTTGCTCTTCAATGCGGTTGCTAGCAATATCCAAGCCTGGTGTATGACCCCAGTTCCATTCGGCCTGAATACCAAATGGTTGCGGATACATCATAAAGCTAATACCAACGCGTTCATCTGCAATACCGTTACGATTTGAAAGTGGAACACCACTCCCTAATGTTGGTGTTGCTGAAACTAAGTTACCAGTTGCATTACGTCTGCTGTAAGCACCTGTTGTAGAGATGTAATCACCTTTGTACGCTTGAATACCTGCTTCGTAAATTTGACCACTTGTAGTTTTCCATGGATAGGTAAAGCGCGAAACCACATGATAATTGTCATTTTGGTCACGTGCATTGGCACCTTGACCGTTATAAGCACCAAGCGCAAACATACCGTAGTTGCCAGAATGTTTTAAGCCAGCCTTATTGATTTCTTCAAACAACTCTTGAGTGGCTTTAGGTGTGTAGTAATAAAAAGCGCCTAGATCACGCTCATCACGAACAGCTGAGTTCAATGCGTCAACGCGATCAAGCGCTAAACGATTTGATGATGACTGTAAGTTTTCAAAACCGTAAGGCACTTTTGATTGACCAACACGAACGCGGTGTACGCGCTCTTTATCGATGTAAATATCACCATAAGCATCACGCAATTGCGCAAAATTTCCTGATCCGCTTGCGTTTGAGTTGGTTGTACCACCAACAGAACTCGCAAAATCTGGCTGAATGTAATAACTTAAATGATCACCATAATCACCAAATACAATGATACGTGCACGGCGAATTAAAAAGTTTTTATCAGCATCACCTAATGATTTGTCATCGCCCACAGAGCGGTCAGACCATAAGTTAATACCTTCATCACCACCTAACATTGTAGTGTTGCGCACCTGCACATAACCACGGAATTTCACAGCATTAGTAGAAAATTTCTTTTCTTTTTTCTTTTGTACATCTACTTCATCTGTACGGCCACGCGTAATTAGCGCGCCTTCCTCTTCTGTTAACACGCCTTTACTAATCAGCGCGTTTACAATATCGGTTGTGCTATCGGCCATTGCCGTTAGGCCAGTTGCCAGCAACAGCGTACCTGCTACTGCAACCACTGTTTGACGTAATTTAAAGCTCATCAAAATTTCCTTGTTAAAAAGTAGTTAAAAATTATTACAATTTGATGGGGTGAATTTTGATGTTTCTGTGTGACAGTTTGATGACAAAATAGTGACATGTGACTAGTCTGGGAACTTTTATTTAATAATTGTTGTATACATACCACAAATAAAAACGCCCGCTTTGTGGCTAAAGCGGGCGTTAAATTTTAAAACAAAAAAGCCTTACAAGTGGCGCGAATTATGCCTCTGGGCGCATATGCGGGAACAGAATCACATCGCGAATACTGGGCGAGTCCGTTATCAGCATCACCAAACGATCAATGCCAATACCACAACCACCTGCTGGCGGCATGCCATATTCTAGCGCGCGAATAAAATCCGCATCGTAATACATCGCCTCTGCATCGCCCGCTTCTTTGGCTTTCATTTGCGCTTGAAAACGTGCCGCTTGGTCTTCGGCATCGTTTAACTCACTAAAGCCATTGGCCATTTCGCGACCTGTAATAAATAGCTCAAACCGCTCTGTAATTTCGGGATTTTTATCCGATGCGCGCGCCAAAGGTGACACCTCAACTGGGTAATCAATAATATAAGTGGGCTGCCACAATTGGCTTTCGGCGGTTTCTTCAAACAGCGCTAACTGCAATGCGCCCAAACCTGCATGGTCAAATGGCTTTGTGCCATGCTTTAAAATCTCAGCACGCAAAAATGCGGCATCATTTAATTGTTCTAATGTGTATTGCGGCGCATATTTTTGAATCGCGCCCACAATTGTTAAGCGCTCAAACGGTTTGCTTAAATCCACCTCTTTGCCGTCATAACTTAACACCGCCGTGCCGCGCGCGGCAATAGCAGCGGCGCGAATACAATCCTCAGTAAACGTCATTAGCCAGTTGTAATCGGTATAAGCCGCATAATATTCCATCATGGTAAATTCTGGATTATGGCGAACGCTTAAACCTTCGTTTCTAAAGTTGCGGTTAATCTCAAAAACGCGCTCAAAACCGCCCACCACCAAACGTTTTAAATACAGCTCTGGCGCAATACGCATAAACATTTGCATATATAGCGCATTGTGATGCGTGATAAACGGCTTGGCCGATGCGCCACCCGGAATGGGGTGCAACATTGGCGTTTCCACTTCTAAAAATTCGTTTTGAATCATAAAGTTGCGAATAGCCGAAACCACTTTGCTGCGCGCAATAAAGGTGGCGCGCGTTTCTTCACTGGTAATCAAATCTACATAGCGTTGGCGATATTTCACTTCTTGATCTTGCAAGCCGTGAAATTTTTCTGGCAACGGGCGCAATGATTTGGTTAATAAGCGTAACTCCGTCACATGAATCGATAATTCACCTGTGCGCGTTTTAAACAAACGGCCTGTGGCGCCTAAAAAATCGCCCATATCCCAATGTTTAAAGCTTTCGTAAACGGCTTCGCCCACTTCATCGCGCGCAACATACAATTGAATACGACCACTGGCATTGGCACCGCTGGCATCTTGAATAGTGGCAAAGCTGGCTTTACCCATCACGCGTTTTAGCATCATGCGGCCAGCCAACGTGGCTGAAATCGCCTGCGGATCTAACGTTTCTTTATCGAACTCACCATATTGTTGATGCAACGCATCGGCCTTATGCAACGGCTTAAAATCATTTGGAAAAGCCACGCCATTAGTCGCCACTCGCAAAGCCTTAAGCTTCTCGCGGCGCTCTGCAATTACGTGGTTTTCATCAACAGCTACTATTTCATTGTTTACTTCGTTCATATCCGTCTCTTAATAGTTACTAAACTTTATATCTACTGTAGCTTTAAATTAATCGTAAATATTTTTACGATGACCAATTGTGATGGCGACTATCAATAATTCCGTATCGTGAATTTCGCAAACAATTCGGTAATCGGCAACTCTGTAACGCCAAAGGCCTTGTTTGTCGCCTACCAACGCTTTGCCGCGATTGCGCGGGTTATCCAAATTACTTATTTCGTCTTGTAGATAATCCAAAATGGTTAACTGCCAGCGCTTATCTAACTTTTTTAGCTCGTGTTTAGCTGTGTCTAAAAATTCAATTTTCCAAACCATGAATTCGCCAAGCTCTTAGCGCAGTAAACCAAGTTCAGCTCTTACATCGGCTAAACTTGTGCGCGGCTCTTGCCTTTCTAAGGCAGCAATTGCACGCAGGTAATCGGCACGGTCCAATAGATATTCGGATAAGGCTTCTTTAACGTAATAACTTTTACTGCGACCAGTTTCTAATGCAAGCTTGGTTAATTCGGCTTCAACGCTGGGTTCTAATCTCACTGCAAGCATGATATAACTCCTTAACACATCAAAATGTATGACAAGTATAACATGCTGAAATTCAAACTTATACTGGCAAAGCTAGCTTAAACGCCCTGCTTCAAACTCACTTGTATAAATGGGTCAAGGTCGCCATCTAGCACGCCTTGCGTATTGCCAATTTCAACATTGGTGCGTAAATCTTTAATTCTTCCTTGGTCTAGGACATAACTTCTAATTTGATGGCCCCAGCCGATATCAGTTTTGGCATCTTCTAAGGCTTGTTTGTCGGCGTTGCGCTTATTTAGTTCTAAATTATAAAGCGCGCCTTTTAACATATTCATGGCTTCTTCGCGGTTGCGGTGTTGGCTTCTGTCATTTTGGCATTGCACTACTACATTGGTGGGTAAATGCGTAATGCGCACGGCTGAATCGGTTTTGTTAATATGCTGGCCGCCTGCGCCACTGGCGCGGTAGGTATCAATGCGTAAATCGGCAGGATTAATATCAATCTCAATGCTGTCGTCTACTTCTGGGAAAATCTGCACGCTGGCAAAACTGGTGTGGCGTTTGGCGTTGCTGTCGAATGGCGATTTTCGTACTAAGCGGTGCACACCATTTTCAGTGCGCAACGTACCATACGCATAATCGCCAGTGATTTTAATAGACGCGCCTTTAATGCCCGCCACATCGCCATCGGATAATTCCAGCACTTCTACTTTAAAACCTTTGCGCTCGGCGTAGCGCAAATACATGCGCAACAGCATATTGCACCAGTCTTGCGCCTCTGTGCCGCCACTGCCCGATTGAAACTCAATAAAGCAATTATTGGCGTCTAATTCGCCCGAAAACATGCGCCTAAATTCCATGGCGGCAATTTGCGTTTCAATGCTTTGCGTGTCTGAATCTACACTTAATAAGGTGTCGTCATCATTTTCTTCACGCGCCATATCAAATAGCTCTTGGCTATCTTTTAAGCCGTTTTCAAGGTTTTGCAGGTTGTGCACCACCAGCTCAAGCATGCGTTTTTCTTTGCCTAATTCTTGCGCTTTTTTGGCGTTATCCCATACTTTTGGGTCTTCTAATAAGCCATTAACTTCTTCTAGCTTTTGCGACTTATTTTCAAAGTCAAAGATACCCCCGAAGGGCAAGGTGGCGCGCGCTTAAATCGCTTAAACGGTTGGCAATAATATTGAGTTGTTCGGCTTCCATATTGGCTGGCTAATGACTTAAAAAAATAGCATTATACAGCAAAGGCTTACGCCTTAATGTGGCGCTTTTTTGTGCGTATTAGGCGGTTGGTGGGTTAACGATTTCGCCATCCTCTTTGGTGAATTGGCCAAAGTTTGGATTATCTAAAAGATCTAAAACCAGCTCTGAAGGGCGGCATAATTTAGCGCCTTTGGCTGTCACCACAATGGGCCGATTAATCAAAATTGGGTGTTCTAACATCGCATCCAGCAAAACGCTATCGCCTAATGTTAAATCGGCCAAACCTAAATCATCATAAGGCGTGCCTTTTTCGCGCAATAAATCGCGCGGGGTAATGCCTATTTGAGTGATTAACTCAATCAATTTTTCACGGTTTGGTGGCGTTTTTAAATACTCAATTACTTCTGGCTCAACGCCGCTGGCGCGAATCATGGCCAATGTATTGCGCGATGTGCCGCAGGCGGGGTTGTGATAAATGGTGGCCTTACTCATATTTTCTTTCAAAAAATAGTTAATTATTAGCCAGCTTCATACCAGTTTTTGCTGCGATTCACAATTGCAACCACTGATAGCATAACAGGCACTTCAATCAACACACCAACTACTGTAGCTAGCGCCGCGCCTGAATTAAAGCCGAATAGCGCAATTGCGGTAGCAACGGCTAGCTCAAAAAAATTAGATGCGCCAATTAATGCCGACGGGCCTGCTACGCAATGCGCCACTTTGAATTTTTTGTTGAGCCAATAAGCCAGCATAGAATTGAAATACACTTGAATGGTGATTGGCACAGCCAGCAAGGCAATAATGATGGGTTGCGCCAATATTTGCTGGCCTTGAAACGCAAACAGCAAAACTAGCGTGATTAATAATGCGGATGTAGAAACGGGTTGGATGCGATTAAGCAGAGTATCCAAAGCTTGCTGACTTTTTAATAGCAACATTTTGCGCAGTATTTGGCTAATGACCACAGGCACAATAATAAACAAAAAGACTGACAAAAATAAAGTAGCCCAAGGCACGGTAATACTGGAAATGCCCAACAAAAACGCCACCAATGGCGCAAAAGCAAACAACATAATGGCGTCATTAATCGCTACTTGCGAAAGCGTAAATTTGGGCTCACCGCCGCACAACCCGCTCCACACAAACACCATGGCAGTGCAAGGCGCTGCGGCTAGCAAAATAAGCCCTGCAATATAGCTATCAATCTGGTCAATTGGCAGCAAGTCCGCAAACAGATGGCGTATAAAAATCCAAGCTAAAAGCGCCATTGAAAAAGGCTTAACTACCCAATTAATAAATAGCGTGATGCCAATACCTTTGCTGTGGGTTAGCACCTCTTTCATGGCGCTAAAATCAACTTTTAAGAGCATGGGGATAATCATTAGCCAGATTAAAACCGCAATCGGCATATTAACTTCAGCGATTTTTAGACTACCAATTGCTTGAAAAAAGCTGGGGAAATATTCACCTAAAGCAATGCCCACCACAATGCAGCCAAGCACCCACCACGTTAGGGTTTTTTCAAAAAAACCAATTTGATAAGGATTAACTTTAGGCGAATTGCTTGCGTTATTTGGTGGCTGGGCTTTTTTAAACATATTACATTTAAACATATTACAGATTCTTTCTTATCTAATTTAAATCATGTGTTTTTTAAGAATAAAGTACTTTATAGCAACACATAAGCGATTAATATGACATTTTAAAAAATGACTTTTTGTCACACTACTGTCACAAAAGTGTTATAAATTATTCACAGATTTACGTAGGCGAGCTTCACAAACCAACGTTAGTATAGCTGCACTACACTTGTTGTTTATTTTATGGAGATTTACATGCAAACTAAGTTTGTAAAAATATTAAGCATAACGGCTGCATTAGCAGCAATCTTTACCGCACCACACACAATGGCTGCCGAAAAAATCATCAAAATTGATGGTTCAAGCACGGTTTACCCAATTACTGAAGCGGTTGCTGAAGAATATCAAATTGCCACTAAAGTGAAAGTGACTGTTGGTATTTCTGGTACTGGCGGCGGCTTTAAAAAATTCTGTCGCGGCGAAACAGATGTACAAAATGCATCACGCCCAATCTTGAAAAAAGAGATGGACGCTTGTAAAGAAGCCGGTATTCAGTACATTGAATTGCCAGTGGCTTACGATGGTTTGACAGTTGTTGTAAACAAAAACAATGATTTTGTGAAAAGCTTAACCGTTGAAGAATTGAAAAAAATGTGGGAGCCATCAGCCCAAGGTAAAGTTAAAACTTGGAAACAAGTTAACCCTGCTTACCCAGATACACCGTTAAAATTGTTTGGCGCTGGTTCAGATTCTGGTACGTTTGATTACTTTACTGAAGCCGTTGTTGGTAAAGCTAAATCTAGCCGTGGCGATTACACTGCATCTGAAGATGACAACGTTTTAGTACAAGGCGTGCAATCGGACAAAGGCGGTTTAGGTTATTTTGGTTTTGCTTACTTTGAAGAAAACCAAGACAAATTAAGAGCAGTGCCAATTGTAGCTAAAAAAGGCGCGGCAGCTGTAATGCCAACCTATGAAAGCGTTAAAAACGGTACGTATCAGCCATTAGCGCGTCCATTGTTTATTTATGTAAATGCTACATCTGCCGCGTTTAAACCAGAAGTTAAAGCCTTTATTAACTTCTATTTAGACAACGCGCCAACATTGGTTAAAGAAGTGAAATATATTCCTTTACCAGCCAATGAATATGCGGCTGTAACTAAACACTGGAAAGCATTAAAACCAGGTACTGGCTTTGATGGCACACCAGAAGTTGGTGTAAAAATTGAAGAGTTATTAGCACGTATTAAGTAATTGCTTTAAGACTTATTTTTTAAAGTCTTAAATTCAAAGTTTTACATTTGAAATATTAAAAAAGACGGCTAAATGCCGTCTTTTTTATTTCCTCAAACTAGCCACCCAATCAGGCTAATTGCCTTTAGCACTCTATTACAAATGTAAATTGTCTTATATTTGTCACATTAATTCATTACAATGCATACATAAATACAAAGACACTTTTATAAAGCACATAGACAATGTCCACAGCCAATCAAAACACCACTATTAGCCCACGTTTAGCCAAAAACATTAAACGTAATGTACGCGAACGCGTGATTGAGTTTATTTTAATGTTGGCTGCTCTTTCTGCCGTTTTAACCACATTCGCCATTGTTGGCGTGTTAATCGTTGAATCGCTTTCTTTCTTTAAAGCGGTTTCAATTGTCGATTTTTTGACAGACACACAATGGACTCCGCTGTTTGAAGATGCCCACTTTGGCATTATGCCGTTGGTAGCAGGTACGCTTACTACATCGTTCATTGCGCTTTGCGTAGCGATTCCACTAGGTACGATTGGTGCCATTTACTTATCTGAATTTGCCAGCCACAAAGTGCGCGAAACGGTTAAGCCAATTTTAGAGTTATTAGTAGGTGTGCCAACCGTGGTATTTGGCTACTTTGCGCTGCTATTTGTAACGCCTTTACTACAAAAAATATTCCCAGAATTACCCGGTTTTAATATGTTAGGCCCAGGTATTGTGATGGGTATTATGATTATTCCTTACATTAGCTCTGTGGCAGAAGATGCCATGCGCGCCGTGCCAATGAGCATGCGTGAAGGCAGCTACGCCATGGGTGCAACCCGCTTTCAAACAGCGGTTAAAGTAGTAACCCCTGCCGCTATTTCAGGCATTATCGCCGCCTACATTTTGGCTATATCGCGTGCTGTGGGCGAAACCATGGTGGTTGCAGTTGCCGCCGGCCAACAACCAAACTTAACCTTTAACCCAATGGAAAGTGCCGCTACTATTACCGCCTATATTGTGCAAGTGGCATTGGGCGATTTACCGCATGGCAGCATTGGTTATCAAAGTATTTTCGCGGCAGGCTTGGTGCTGATGTTAATGACCTTAACATTTAATATTCTTGGCCATCTTGCCCGCAAAAAATACCGCGAAAACTATTAATAAAACGTAATCCTAATTTAAAACAATCTACTCATTAAAATAAATACTTAGGCAGCCAATAACGATGACTGAAATAGCCAAAAAAACGCAAGCCAGCGTGCTAGAAAACCTTGATGCTGTGCGCGCCATGATTAAGCGCCATAAGCGCAACGATTATTTATTCTCTATCATCGGCTTAATTGCGCTGATGATTGGCTTGCTAACCTTATGCACCTTATTTATTGATTTGGTGGTAGATGGCTACACGCGCTTTAATCTAGATTTCTTTAGTAATTTCCCATCACGCCGCGCGGCAAAAGCAGGCTTGCTATCCGCTTGGGTAGGCTCACTTTTAGTCATGGTAGTCACTTTTATCACCGCTGTGCCAATGGGCGTAGCCGCTGGTTTATACCTTGAAGAATATGCCAAAAAAGGTTGGTTTTCCGATTTAATCGAAATCAACGTTTCTAATTTAGCTGGCGTTCCATCGATTGTTTACGGTTTGTTAGCGCTGGGTTTATTTGTATATGGCTTAGGCTTAGGCCAAAGCGTTTTAACAGCAGGCTTAACATTAGGTTTGCTTATTTTGCCAATCGTTATTGTGTCTACCCGCGAAGCGATTCGCGCCATTCCAGTAGCCATTCGCGAAGCGGCATATGCAGTTGGCGCCACCAAATGGCAAGTGGTTAAAGACCATGTTTTAAAATACTCACAAGGCGGTATTTTAACTGGCGTTATTATCGGCATGGCACGCGCATTGGGCGAAACAGCACCGGTTATTACCATTGGCGCGCTAACGTTTATTGCGTTTTTGCCACCATCACCTATTTCAACTGAGCCGCCGTTTCTTAATTTTGAATGGCTAACATCTGGCTTTACGGTATTGCCGATTCAAATGTTTAACTGGCTATCTCGCCCTGATCATGCATTTCACATCAATGCCGCGGCAACTGGCGCCATTATTATTGTGGTGACCTTGCTCATGAACGGCACGGCTATTTATTTACGTTACCAAATTCGTAAAAACATTAAATGGTAACAGCACAGTCACTCGTTTTAACTATTAATAAGATTTAAATAATTAAAGATTTTTGGAAAAATTTATGGCCAATATAACAACAGCAATTAAAGCAGAATCACGTGATTTAAACTTTTTCTACAGCAACGGTATGCAAGCCTTAAAAAGCGTCAACATGCCTTTATACGAAAACAAAATCACCGCATTAATTGGCCCTTCAGGCTGTGGTAAATCCACATTTTTGCGCTGCTTTAATCGCATGCACGATTTGTATCCTGGCAATAAATACCAAGGCCAAATTGTCATGCAGCCAGATAACACCAATATTCTAGAACCCGGTGTAGACCCGATTGAAGTACGCATGCGCATTAGCATGGTGTTTCAAAAACCCAATCCTTTCCCTAAATCAATCTACGAAAACGTGGCTTACGGCTTGCGTGTGCGCGGCGAAACCAACAAACGCATGATTGACGATAAAGTGGAAGAAGCTTTAAAAGGCGGCGCGATTTGGAACGAAGTAAAAGACCGTTTGCACGATTTAGCGTTTAACTTATCGGGTGGCCAGCAACAACGTTTGTGCATTGCGCGCGCATTGGCAACTGACCCTGAAATTATGCTGTTTGATGAACCAACATCGGCGCTTGACCCAATTGCTACGGCCAATATTGAAGAATTAATGAGCGAGCTAAAAGAAAAGTTAACGATTTTAGTGGTGACGCATAATATGCAACAAGCCGCCCGCGTATCGGATTACACCGCTTATATGTATTTAGGCGAGCTAATTGAATACGGCGATACCGATATGATATTCACCCGCCCAACTAGAAAAGAAACAGAAGATTACATTACGGGTAAATTTGGTTAAGAAACTTAACTTAGCTGAAACTAAAATTAGCTAATGTAATTTAGCCAATAAAAAAGCCAGCATTGCTGGCTTTTTTGTTTGTTGGCCCATGGCAATATTAACTCTGCTGAATACTCAATACAGCCGCTTTTTTAAGTTGGCTTTGGTGTGTGCTAGCAATCACCATATAGAATTTTAACATGCGCTCTGCTTGTATTTCGGCTGACCATTTCTTTTGCGCATAATCGCGCGCCGATTCGCTTAATTGCTGGCGGCGTTGCGGATTAATTAAAACGCTATGCACTTTTTGCACGAATTCTGATTCATCCTCTTTTGCAATTAGCGCGCCCTGCCCTTCAATCAAAATAGAAGCCGTGCCTAATTCAGCAATCGCCACCACTGGCGTGCCTTGTGCCATCGCCTCTAAAATCACCAAACCTTGCGTTTCACTTTTTGAGGCAAACACAAATACATCGGCCGCTTTATAGCAGCCATTTAACTCGGTATTGCGATCTAAATAACCAATAAATTGCACATTGTTTTCAATGCTGTGCTCTTTAACTTGGGCACGCAAACTGGGTAATGCAGGGCCTTCACCCGCAATCACCAATAATACATCTGGCATAACATCAATTAATAATTTTGCCACCACCAATAAAAAGCCAATGTTTTTTTCGTGCGCCACACGGCCCACATATAACATCACGGGGCGCTGTAGCGCAATGCCATGCTTGGTTCTAAATGCATTGCCATCAGCCAAGCTAAAGCTATGCGCTTGCAAGCCTGTGGCAATCACTTCTGCCAGCGTGCTTACGCCGTAACCGCGCAACACGTCTAGCATGGGCTGCGAAGGCGCCACAATGGCATTGACCTGATTGCATTGTTTTTTAGAGATTAATCTGGCCAAACCACGCGCGGCAAATTGTGGAATCCAAGGCAAATAGTGATGCAGATAATCTTCAAAAAACGTGTGGTAAGTTTCTAGCGACGGGATATTAAGCGCTTTAGCTAATTTTAAGCCGGCATAATGCGCAATAAATGGCGTGTGAATATGCAAAATATCAAACTGCATGCTTTGCAATTTGGCGCTTAATTTCAGCACTTCTGCATACTTCATTAGCTTGTCTTCAGGGTCAAAATAAATCGCGCGCGCCGGCACGCGGGTTATCCACGCCTCATCTTCTGTGCTCACGCCATAATCGGGCGCAATTAAATGCACGTTGTGACCCATTTTTTGCAATTGCTGGGTAAATGTTCTAATTGATGTAGAAACGCCGTTTACGCGTGGAAAGTAAACATCCGAAATAAGTAATATATTCATTGGTTTAGCCAAAATTGTTGATTGTTTATGCTAACGATTGTTTATGACGACTTGATGAAAAAGTTGGCTTAAAAGTAGATGACATGTCATAAATTTATCACTTATCTGTCATGTTAATTTAACGGCTAAATGTAAAAGTACGCCACATGATAAAACGTTATTGCACGCCGATTTTATGGTGCTTGCCGCTGAGTTTAATGGCAATGGATGCCAATGCATGGGGCTTATACACCCACATTTATTTTGCGCAATGGCTATTAATGGCCACACCTTTGCTAGACCCAAAACTGCATGGCGTGATTAAGAAATTCCCTACTTTAGTGATGGCAGGCGCTTGTTTGCCCGATTTAGCCATTATTTCAAAATCATTCAATACCACGCATCAATGGCAAAAAGCCGAATGGATGATGGCCAATGCCAATACCGATGAAGAATTAGCGATTGCCATTGGCTACACCAGCCATCTATTTGTGGATGTGGTGGCGCATAATCATTTTGTGCCCGCGTTTGAGGCGAAATGGAAACGCATTCCTTGGCTGAATAAATCGGTGATTACGCATATTGCATCAGAATGGGCGATGGATGCACACATTGCAAAACATATTGACTACACGCCAAACCAGTTAATCCGCATGCATGTGCGTGAATTAAGCGCCTTTGTGGCACCTTGCTTCTCTAGCCCAATCGCCAGCTTATCGGCAGCGCAAGCCACTACGCATTTAAGGCGGTTAGCATGGGCTGATTTTGCGCTTAGAAAAAGCTTTTTATCGCAAAGTGTACTGATAATTGCCAAGCTTAAAGATAAACGCTTGATGACCAGCTTAGAATATTATTTAACTAAAACCAAGCATGCATTAACGCATTTTGATCAGTCCGTTAATGGTAACAGGCCGCAATGGGAGCCAGAATTAAGGCATTTAAGTGCAACAGAAATGGTGGCTTGGCGTGAGAAATGCTTGAAGGAGTTAACAAAGCGCCTAGCCACACCGATTCATTTTTACAATCAGGTGGCTAAGTAATTAAGATAAACAAAATGGCTTAATTGAAACAATTAAGCCATTTTTATATTAAGTTTAGATTTAGACCAAGAATTAATTTTAGTATTTAAGCAAAAGCCATTAAATAGCCTTGCGCAATGCAATAGCCAATACTAGCGCCTGCCAACACATCGCTAGGGTAATGCAAGCCTAAAATCACGCGCGACATGGCCACCATAATGGTAAATGGCAGTAACACGATTGATAACTCTGGATAATAGTGCATGGCCACCACGCTAAACGCCACTGCATGCAAAGTGTGACCCGATGGAAAACTAAAATGATCCAGCGGCTTGCCCACTACCCAAACATCTTGGCGAACCTGAAAAGGGCGTGGTCTATGCGTTTTTTGTTTTAACCATTTATACACAACAGTACCGGTTAAACCAGCCGCCAGCATATGTAGCACTGGCATAACGCCTTCGGCTTGCTGTGTGACGATAATCGCCAACATTAAGCCATACCAAAAAACGCCATCTCCCAAACGGCTAACTAATCTAAACCAATCGCGTATCAAACGGTATTGATTGCTATGGCTTACTGTGACACATACCGCGCTATCTAGCGCATGCATACGGCTTAAGTAGTTTTGCAATTGTTTCGTCATTATTATTCTCCTTACACTGGTTGATGTTGACAGTGTGTCAGGACAATATGAATGAATAATGTCAGCTAAATGAAGGTTTTTTGACCAAGTTTAGCAATGCAAGCTATTGATAAATAATAATATTATTGTTTATTACTATAAAACCTTAAATTACATACCGGCTGCTTTTTTTACCACTTCGGCAATATCTTCAGCTAACTTTTGCACTAAAGCGCCATCTTGGCCTTCTACCATCACGCGGATTTTTGGCTCTGTACCAGATGCGCGCAACAACACGCGGCCAGCGCCATTTAATGTGGTTTCCGCCTTGCTAACCGCAGTTTGAATATCGGCATGGTTTAAATCTAACTTTTGCTTGGTGGTTACATTGATTAATACTTGCGGATAAAGTTGTAAACTAGCGCGCATTTCAGTTAGCGTTTTGCCGCTATCGGCCAGCGCATGCAACACTTGCAAGGCAGCGATAATGGCGTCACCACTGGTGTGTTTATCTAACGTTAAAATATGGCCAGAATTTTCACCGCCCAATTTCCAATTTTTTTCGTTTAGTAATTCCAGCACATAACGGTCGCCCACATTCGCGCGCGCAAACGGGATTTGGTGCTTTTGCAAAGCATGCTCAAGCGCCAAGTTGGTCATCAACGTACCCGCCACGCCGCCTTTTAACTTGCCTTTGGCATATAAACCCAGCGCAATAATGTATAAAAGCTGGTCGCCATCTAGCAAATTACCAAGGCTATCCACCATCATCACACGGTCGCCATCGCCATCAAAAGCAATGCCTAAGTCGGCCTGATGTTCTAGCACCGCTTTTTGCAAAGCCTGCGGATGGGTTGAACCGACTTGCTCATTAATATTTAAACCATCTGGCTTATTGCCAATCGCAATCACTTCTGCACCCAGCTCATGAAAAACCGGTGGCGCCACGTGGTAAGTGGCACCATGCGCGCAATCCAACACAATTTTTAAGCCGCGCAAATCTAAATGATTAGGGAAAGTACTTTTACAAAACTCTACATAACGACCAGCGGCATCATCAATACGGCGCGCTTTGCCTAATTTGGCCGATTCCATCACTTGCATCGGTTTATCTAATTCGGCTTCAATCGCATGTTCAATTTCATCATCCAGCTTAGCGCCTAAACTAGAGAAAAACTTAATGCCGTTATCGTAATAAGGGTTATGCGATGCCGAAATAACAATGCCAGCTTGCGCACGCAGAGCACGCGTCAAATAAGCTACAGCAGGTGTTGGCATTGGCCCTGTTAGCAACACATCTACCCCAGCGGCTGACAAACCAGCTTCTAAAGCGGCTTCTAACATATAGCCAGAAATACGCGTATCTTTGCCGATTAAAACGGCAGGATGAGCACCTTTGGCCAGATTACCAGCGCGGCTTGCCAGCACGCGACCTGCTGCATAACCCAAGCGCATCACAAAATCAGGCGTAATCGGGCCCTCTCCCACTTTTCCACGAATGCCATCAGTGCCGAAATATTGTTTTGCCATTTTTATCCTAGTATTTTTGTATTAATTTGTTCTTTATTTTAATTATTGCTGAATTGCGGTGACTACTTTAAGCGCCTCTACAGTAGCTTTTACATCATGCACGCGTAATATTTTTGCACCCACCATGGCTGATATCACCGATGCCGCCACGCTGGCATATAGCCGCGCATCCACATCATTACCTGTAACCTGACCTAATACAGATTTACGCGAAAGCCCTACTAACAAGGGCTGGCCTAATGATGCAAAGCTGGCTAAATGCTGAATTAAGCTAATATTATGCGCGCGCGTTTTGCCAAAACCAAAACCCGGGTCGAGTAAAATACGATTTTTTACAATACCTGCCTCTACGCAAACTTCTAAACGCTGTTGCAAAAAGGCTTTCACTTCAGCCACTACATCGTTATATTGCGGATTAATTTGCATGGTTTGCGGCGTGCCTTGCATATGCATTAAGCACACACCTGCGTTTGAGGCGGCAACAACCTCAACTGCACCGCTTTCTTGTAACGCACACACATCATTCACAATACTAGCGCCTGCCGCAATGGCCGCCTGCATCACTTGTGGTTTATAAGTATCAATTGAAAGCGGAATATTGATTTGCTTAACCAAACCCTCAATCACCGGAATTACGCGGTCAAGCTCTTCTTGCAGGCCTACACGCGCGGAATTTGGGCGTGTAGATTCACCGCCAATATCCAAAATATCAGCACCTTGCTCAAT
Source organism: Methylotenera sp. (assembly GCA_046598525.1). Classification (GTDB taxonomy): domain Bacteria; phylum Pseudomonadota; class Gammaproteobacteria; order Burkholderiales; family Methylophilaceae; genus Methylotenera_A. The sequence goes on from JBKJIJ010000011.1 coordinate 69,263, forward strand.
TAAGCTTAATGCATGCTCAATGGCTAAATTAGCTTTTGCAAACTTGCCGCCATCCGAGAATGAATCAGGCGTGACATTCACAATACCCATTACATGCGGGCGATTAAGGTTTAGATGAAATTTTCCGCAATTAAATAACATAGGTCATCTCTATAAATTCAACTTTCGTCGTCACACCGCGTTACTCATAAAAAATAGCTCCTTACATATTACACATATGCGGCGTCATTATTTTTTAATCGCGCCTTGTTTGACTTAGAAAGTTGAGTTTATAAAGACGCCTATTAAATTTAGATAATAAAAAAGGGTTAGAACAAATCTAACCCTTATTTTAACACTACTTATGTTGCCAAATTAATGCAAACTTAGCGGCCTGTTTTTAAATAACTTACTCACTTTTGGCCGCTGGTTGTGGTGCTGGCGTTGCCGTCGTGCCAGAAGAGCCGCCACTATCTGTTGGCTTTACTTTTGGCTGACGCGGTTTTGGTGCACGCACTGGAATACTCGCCATAATATCGTTGATTTGATCGGCATCAATGGTTTCATATTCCATTAAAGCCGCGGTCATCGCCTCTACTTTATCGCGATTATCTTCTAATAATTTACGCGCAACATTATATTGCTCATCCAAAATACGGCGGATTTCGGCGTCTACTTTTTGCTGAGTAGCTTCTGATACCGTTTTAGAGCTCATGCTGCCAAAAAATGAATCTTGCTCGCTACCTGAGTACACCATAATACCCATTGCATCACTCATGCCGTATTTAGTCACCATATCACGCGCTAGTTTTGTAGCACGCTCAAAGTCATTGCTGGCACCGGTACTCATTTGATGCATAAAGATTTCTTCGGAAATACGGCCGCCAAATAAAATCGAAATCTCTTCCAACATCTTGTCTTTATAGTTACTAATACGGTCAAATTCAGGCAATTGCCATGTTAAACCAAGCGCCCAACCGCGCGGCATAATGGTTACTTTATGCACAGGGTCTGCCTTTGGTAATAACTTCGCCACTACCGCATGACCAGATTCGTGATAGGCCGTGTTGCGACGCTCTTCTTCACGCATGACCATCGATTTACGCTCTGGACCCATGTAGATTTTATCTTTTGCATCTTCAAAATCTTCCATATCCACCGTGCGTTTGCTACGGCGCGCGGCAAATAAAGCCGCTTCGTTTACCAAGTTAGCTAAATCGGCACCACTAAAACCAGGTGTACCACGCGCGATAATATCGGCTTTTACATCTGGATCAATTGGCACTTTACGCATATGCACTAATAAGATTTGTTCGCGACCTTTAATATCAGGTAAGCCAACCATCACTTGACGGTCAAAACGACCCGGGCGCAATAGCGCTTTATCTAATACATCGGCACGGTTTGTTGCGGCAATAATAATCACGCCAGAGCTAGCTTCAAAGCCGTCCATCTCAACCAATAATTGGTTTAATGTCTGCTCACGCTCATCGTTACCGCCGCCAGTACCCGCACCACGGCTGCGACCTACCGCATCAATCTCATCAATAAAGATAATGCATGGTGAGTTTTTCTTGGCGGTTTCAAACATATCACGCACACGCGCTGCACCTACACCAACAAACATCTCAACGAAATCAGAGCCTGAAATTGAGAAAAATGGCACTTTGGCTTCGCCGGCAATAGCACGTGCAAGCAAGGTTTTACCTGTACCCGGCGGACCTACAAGCAATACACCGCGCGGAATACGACCACCTAATTTTTGGAATTTTGTTGGCTCTTTTAAAAAGTCGACTACTTCTGTCACTTCTTCTTTAGCTTCATCGCAACCAGCTACATCAGCAAACGTGGTTTGATTTGAGCTTTCATCTAATTGACGCGCTTTGCTTTTACCAAATGAGAATGGACCGCCGCCTTTGCCGCCGCCTTGCATTTGGCGCATAAAGAAAATCCACACGCCAATCAATAAAATCATTGGGAACCATGACATAAACAGCTCAAGCAATACTGAACGTTGCTGTTCTGGCTTGGCTTCTACCACGACATTGTATTTAAGCAAGTCATTCACCATCCACAAATCGTTTGGTGCATAAGTGCTGAAATCTTTGCCATCTTGCGTTTTGCCATGCACAACGCGACCATCAATTTGCACTTTGGCAATACGGCCATCTTTCACTTCTTGCATAAATTGTGAGTAAACCATTTGGCTGTCTACCTTGCTTTGACTGCCAAATTGGTTGAACACCATCATCAACACAAGCGCTACTGCTATCCAAATTGCGATACTTTTTGCAATATTATTCACGTGCCCATTCCTTAAAAATTGGGGAATTAATACTAAATTTTAAACTATTTTAACTGTGCACATTGTTAATTTTATTAGCAAAATACACCGCATATTCGTACTTATACTTTTTACGATTAGGCTTTTTTATTTAAACCTAACAAATACACTTCGCTACTGCGGTCACGCGAAGCTTTTGGCTTGCGGGTAACCACTTTGTTAAATTGCGATCGCATCAGTTTTACAATTTCATCAAAACCAGATCCGATAAAAACTTTGACTAAGAAATGCCCATCTGGTTTCAACCAAGCCGCACTAAAATCCAGCGCCAACTCTGTTAAATAGGCTGAGCCAGCTAAGTCAACATCTTTAATACCACTTATATTGGGTGCCATATCGGCAATTACAAGGTCTACTTTTTTGCCATTTAGCGTATTTTCTAATTCTTTTAATACCGCATCTTCGCGAAAATCGCCTTGTATAAAGGTCACGCCGGCAATGCCTTGCATGTCTAAAATATCCAAAGCAATCACATTGCCTTGGCCTTTTAATCGCTGCACCACCACCTGCGACCAGCTACCAGGCGTTGAGCCCAAATCCACCACGGTCATGCCTGGCTTGATTAATTTATCTTTATCATCTATCTCAATTAATTTATAAGCGGCGCGCGCGCGATAACCTTCTTTTTGCGCGCGTTTCACAAATTCGTCGTTAAGGTGCTCTTGCATCCAAGCTTTACTAGTGCGGGTGGGCTTCAAATCTATATGCTTTCAATTAACAAGGTCTTTCAAAATTAAATTACTGTTCATGATAAAATATTGCATTATTTAAAAGGTATTACCATGAAACTTAGCACGAAACAAATTGCGCATTTGCGCGGCTTAGCCCACAGCTTAAGCCCAGTTGTTATGATTGGCAATAATGGATTAACCGACAATGTCATTAAAGAGGTTGAGCTTAATTTAAATTCGCATGAATTGATTAAAATTCAAGTAGCGGGTGACGACCGTGAAGCGCGCACAGCCATGTATGCGGACATTTGCGCTAAAACAAATGCCATTGCCGTGCATCACATTGGTAAGCAATTGGTGGTTTATCGCAAAAGCGATACGATTAAAGAATCGGCTAAAGTGGTTATTCCAAAGCCTTAAGTTTTTTTAAGCTTTAAGATTTTTAAAGCTTTAGATTAATTAAGATATGGCTTTTAAGGCCTAGCTTTTAAGACCTAGCTTTTAATACTAGGACAAAACCCAGCAAGCATTCAGCTAAATAAGCCACACTGGCCACGCCATGCCAATTTTTAAAGCGGCTGGCAAATACGCTATTCATCACGTCAGCTGGCATTGCATCGGCTTTTAGCTGCGCTAATAGTGGCTGAATGCCAAAATGGCCCGCCATCACTAATAGCAACATCACTAAAACGGCCCAAAAAAAACTTTGTTTAAGCGCGGCGGTACCGTAATCCATTAGGCGCTGAATTAGCAAGTAAAACGCGCTGCCCATGCCGATATAGCTGACAACAGTGAACAGCTTACCCGCCAAGCGACCGGCTAATTGCTTATCTTGCAAGGTATCAAACAGCACATAAGCGCTAAAGCCTGTGGCCCACAACGCGCCTACCCACAAGGTTATAACAATCAAGGTTAAACGATACATATTATTAGTTTAATAAATTAGATATAAAGTACGTCTAGTACTTCATACTCTTTAATACCACCCGGCGCTGATACTTCGGCCACATCACCAGCTGATTTGCCGATTAAAGCGCGGGCGATTGGTGAACCAATGGAAATTTTTCCGCCTTTAATATTCGCTTCATCTTCACCTACAATTTGATAGGTTTTATTGTCGCCAGAATCTAAATCTTCAATATTCACCGTTGCACCAAATACCACTCGGCCTTCTGCATTTAATGTTGCAGGGTCAATAATATGCATGTTAGATAACTTTGATTCCAATTCCGCAATACGGCCTTCAATAAAACTCTGCTTTTCTTTGGCGGCTTCGTATTCGGCGTTTTCAGACAAATCGCCTTGCGCGCGCGCTTCGGCAATCGCCAAAATCACACTTGGTCTATCTTCACTGCGCAAGCGTTGAAGCTCCACTTTGAGCATTTCTGCGCCTTTAATGGTCACTGGAATTTGATTTAATGCCATGCTGTAATACCGTTCTAAATTAGGTAAAAAAAATAAACCACACCCATTACGAGCGTGGTTTGAAGTAATAATTAAACTAAAGTGTATTTTAGATAAGCTTTTTATGCAAGCTTAAGCTACTTTAATAAATAGCCCTTAAACGAGTTTTTTATGCAGATCTTGCAGTGATTCAACATTAAGCTCTTGCATATGCGCCATGCCAATACAGGCGGCTTTTGCACCCGCTAATGTAGTGTAATAAGTCACTTTATTTTGCAAAGCACTGCGCCTAATTTCGTAAGAATCCGCCACTGCCTTTTTGTCTTCTGTGACGTTTACAATAAAATTAATTTCATTGTTTTTAATCATATCGACAATATGCGGGCGGCCTTCAGCCACTTTATTCACTGGGTTAACCGTTAATCCATGCGCTATTAGTGCTTTTGCTGTGCCTTTAGTTGCAACCAAAGTGAATCCTAATTTTGCAAGGTCTTGCGCAATATCCACCACTTTTTGGTGATCTTCATTACGCACGCTGATAAACGCGCGGCCGCCTTTTGGCAATTTGGCTGATGCGCCTAATTGCGCTTTAACAAAGGCTTCGGCAAAAGTAGCGCCAACACCCATCACTTCGCCGGTTGATTTCATCTCTGGGCCTAAAATCGTATCCACACCCGGGAATTTAATAAACGGGAATACCGCTTCTTTAACCGAGAAATAAGGTGGAATCACTTCTTTTGTCACACCTTGCGATTTTAAACTTTGGCCTGCCATACAGCGCGCGGCAATTTTAGCTAATTGTAATCCGCACGCTTTTGAAACAAATGGTACGGTGCGTGATGCGCGTGGGTTAACTTCTAACACATAAACGGTAGTGCCTTGAATGGCAAACTGTACGTTCATTAAACCTTTTACGCCCAGCGCTTTGGCCATTTGCACGGTTTGCACGCGCAATACATCTTGCAATTCTTCGCTTAAGCTATACGGCGGCAATGAGCAGGCAGAGTCGCCTGAGTGCACGCCAGCTTGCTCAACGTGCTGCATAATGCCGCCGATTAATACGTCTTCGCCGTCACAAATTGCGTCTACGTCAATTTCTAAAGCATCGTTTAAAAAGCGGTCTAATAGTACTGGTGAATCGTTAGAAACTTTTACCGCTTCACGCATATAACGCTCTAACTGGCTTTGCTCATGCACAATTTCCATGGCACGACCACCTAACACATAGCTTGGGCGCACTACTAATGGGTAGCCAATTTCGTTAGCCGCAATTAACGCCGCTTCTGGCGTACGCGCAGTACGGTTAGGTGGTTGTTTTAAGCCTAACTCATGCAACATGGCCTGAAAACGCTCACGGTCTTCGGCTCTATCAATCGCATCTGGCGTTGTACCAATAATAGGCACGCCTGCTTTTTCTAAAGCACGCGCTAATTTAAGCGGCGTTTGGCCGCCGTATTGCACAATCACGCCCACTGGTTTTTCAATATGCACAATTTCCAGCACATCTTCTAACGTCACTGGCTCAAAATACAAGCGGTCAGAAGTATCGTAATCAGTTGAAACCGTTTCCGGGTTACAGTTAACCATAATGGTTTCATAGCCATCTTCACGCATGGCAAATGCCGCGTGCACACAGCAATAATCAAACTCAATACCTTGGCCAATACGATTCGGCCCGCCGCCCAACACCATAATTTTCTTGTTATTAGTCGGCTTAGCTTCGCATTCCTCTTCATAGCTGGAATACATATAAGCGGTGTTAGTGGCAAACTCAGCCGCGCAAGTATCCACGCGTTTGTACACTGGGCGCACATTAAGCGCTTGGCGATACGCACGCACAGCATGCTGATCGGTATCCAGTAACTTGGCTAAACGTCTATCACTAAAGCCGCGACGTTTTAATTGGAACAGCGCATCTTTGTCTAAATCGGCAATATGCTTGCCCGTTAAAGCCGCTTCGCGATTGATAATGTCTTTAATTTGCGCTAAAAACCAAGGGTCAATTTTTGAGATATTAAAAATATCTTCATTGCTCACACCCATACGCATCGCGTCCGCCACGTACCAAATACGCTCAGGGCCTGGTTCACCCATTTCTTTGGTGATGCGATCCATATCGGTTGAAATCGAATCTAAGCCATCTACGCCCACTTCTAAACCGCGCAACGCTTTTTGGAATGATTCTTGGAAAGTGCGGCCAATTGCCATTACTTCGCCCACTGATTTCATTTGCGTGGTTAAACGCGAATCGGCTTGCGGGAATTTTTCAAAAGCAAATCGTGGTATTTTAGTAACCACGTAATCAATACTTGGCTCAAACGAAGCTGGTGTTTGGCCGCCAGTAATATCATTTTTTAATTCATCTAGCGTAAAACCCACCGCTAATTTAGCGGCTACTTTAGCAATTGGAAAACCAGTGGCTTTTGATGCCAAGGCTGATGAACGCGACACGCGCGGATTCATCTCAATCACAATCATGCGGCCGTCATCTGGGTTAATGGCAAACTGCACGTTTGAGCCGCCAGTATCCACGCCAATTTCGCGCAACACAGCCAAGCTGGCGTTGCGCATAATTTGGTATTCTTTATCGGTTAATGTTTGCGCAGGCGCTACTGTAATACTGTCGCCAGTGTGCACACCCATTGGGTCTAAGTTTTCAATTGAGCAAATAATGATGCAGTTGTCCGCTTTGTCGCGCACCACTTCCATCTCATATTCTTTCCAACCCAGCATTGATTCTTCAATCAACAACTCTTTGGTAGGCGACGCATCTAAGCCGCGCTCACAAATCGTGATAAATTCTTCGCGATTGTAAGCAATGCCACCGCCACTGCCACCCATGGTGAACGATGGGCGGATAATGGCCGGATAACCAATGCTGCCCTGCACTTGCAAGGCTTCTTCCATGGAATGTGCAATGCTAGAACGCGCCGAACCCAAACCAATTTTGGTCATGGCTTCTTTAAATTTTTGGCGATCTTCGGCTTTATCAATCGCTTCTTTTGAAGCGCCGATTAGCTCAACATTGTATTTTGCTAACACGCCATGCTTGTCTAAATCCAGCGCGCAATTCAGCGCCGTTTGGCCGCCCATGGTTGGCAATAGCGCATCTGGGCGCTCTTTTGCGATGATTTTTTCAACCACTTTCCAAGTAATCGGCTCAATATAAGTAGCATCGGCCATTTCAGGGTCGGTCATAATCGTGGCGGGATTAGAGTTGACCAAAATAACGCGGTAACCCTCTTCACGCAGCGCTTTACACGCCTGCGCGCCAGAATAATCAAACTCGCAAGCCTGACCAATCACAATTGGCCCTGCGCCAATGATTAGAATGCTTTTTATGTCTTTACGTTTTGCCATAGATTTTTTAGCCACAGAGTTCACAGAGAACACAGAGCTGCCGATTTAAGATTTTACTCTGTGCACTCTGTGTTCTCTGTGGCTTATGCTTTTTTGGCTTCCATTAAATTAATAAATTGATCAAACAAATAACTCATCTCTGTTGGGCCTGGGCTTGCTTCTGGGTGACCTTGGAAGCTGAACGCAGGTTTATCTGTGCGCGCAATGCCTTGCAGGCTGCCATCAAACAATGACACATGCGTTATTTTAATATTCGCTGGTAAAGTGGCTGGATCTGCCGCAAAGCCATGGTTTTGGCTGGTGATGTAAACACGTTTGGTTTCAACATCTTGCACAGGATGGTTGGCGCCATGATGACCAAATTTCATTTTCATGGTTTTAGCGCCACTGGCTAAAGCCAACAATTGGTGGCCTAAACAAATACCAAATGTGGGTATGCCTGAATCGACCAATGTTTTAATCGCTTTAATCGCATAATCGCACGGTTGTGGGTCGCCCGGGCCGTTTGATAAAAAGATGCCATCTGGCTTGTAACTTAATGCTTCTTCGGCCGTGGCTTGTGCTGGCAAAACGGTAACTTTGCAGCCGCGCGCCACTAGCATGCGCAAAATGTTTTGTTTTACGCCGTAATCAAACGCGACGACATGGAATTTTGTTGTTTCTGGTTTTACAAAACCCTTACCCAAGGCCCATTCGCCATCAGTAAATTCATAAGCGGTTTTACAGCTCACCACTTTTGCTAAATCCATACCGGCTAAACCGGGAAAGCTTTGGGCTAGCTCCAATGCTTTTACCGCATCAACACTGTCGGCCGCCATAATGCAACCCGCTTGCGCACCTTTTTCGCGCAAAATACGTGTTAATTTGCGCGTATCAATATCGGCAATGGCGACCACATTATTAGCAACCAAGTATTCAGATAAGGTTTGCGTGCTGCGGAAGTTAGATTCTAAAAGCGGTAAATCGCGGATAATTAAACCAGCCGCGTGCACATTATCCGATTCAACATCTTCTGGATTAGTGCCAGTATTGCCGATGTGCGGATAAGTGAGTGTGACGATTTGTTCGGAATAAGATGGATCTGTTAAGATCTCTTGATAGCCAGTCATGGCGGTATTAAACACTACCTCGCCGATTGTGTGACCCAAAGCACCAATTGAAATGCCTTTAAAAACAGTCCCATCTGCTAACACTAAAACCGCTGGAATTGTTTTCGACACCTTGAAGCTCCTTTATTTTCGTACTGTACAGCTTGACTGCAACTATTTTTGAACACATCTTTTTTAATACCATGGATTTTTAATACCTTGGATTAGATGTGCAAAACGGGAAAAGCTTTATAAACTCTTCCCGTTTCAGAATTGCCGAATTATAGCTGAATTTAGCCTAAGCCTCAAGTTCAGTCTTTGCGTTTTTTCACTTAAACCATATTTAAAAACGCTTAAATTGATCACTTAAAAATTTCTTTATCAGCCGATTCTGACAGCGAATTAAGCCTAACACTGATGTGCTTGACTTAATTTTGGGCTTTAAATAGTGATTAATCATTTAAATCAATTTTACAGATTAATCAATAAAGGAAAATATTATGAATTGGGATCAAGTAGAAGGCAATTGGAAACAATTAAAAGGCAGCGTTAAAGAGCAATGGGGCCATTTAACAGACGATAATTTGGATGTTATTGCAGGCAAGCGCGACCAGTTGGCAGGCAAAATTCAAGAGGCGTATGGCGTTAGTAAAGAAGATGCCGAAAAGCAGATTGCTGATTGGCAAGAAAATCAAGATAAAGAAAAGCAAGACTAAGAGAAACAAAATCTAGCTGATGAAGCAAAGCACTAAGCCTAATTTATTAACTCTTGTTTAATGTAGGCACAAATCAATGGTTTGTGCTACTTTTGCATGTGTTCCACCAACACAACAAACTGGGCAAATGTAATTACTTCCATGCGTTAATTTGATGCATGTTTTAGTTAAAATGCCGCATTGTTCAAACCACATTGTTTAAAAGGAAACGCTATGTCATCCGCATTTGCTTTACTCATCCTTATTTTGGATATCTTTGCCGTTATTAAAATCATTCAAAGCTCTGCAACCGGCATGGAAAAATTATTGTGGATTCTTGGCGTTATATTCTTCCCAATTATTGGTTTAATTGTTTGGTATTTTGCAGGCCCAGGCGGCAAAAAAATCTAATTTTCAGCAATATTTTCATATCAAGCATTCTTCAACAACATATTAAAGGTAAAAACCATGCACGTTAGTTTTGAGCAAGCACAACAAATTATTGATAAAGCGGTAGAAAAATCGACAGAAATGGGCGTAAGAATGTGTATCGCCGTGCTGGATTCTGGCGGCAATTTAAAAAGCTTTAGCCGCATGGACGACGCTTGGGTTGGCAGTATTGATATTGCCATCAAAAAAGCCAAAACCGCTTGCTACTTTGCCATGCCATCTGGCGCCATCGGCCAACTATCACAACCTGGCTCACCACTTTTTGGCATTGAGCACTCTAACGACGGCTTGATTACGTTCCCAGGTGGATTGCCAATTGTAGACCACGAAGGCATATTAATTGGCGCGATTGGTGTGAGCGGCGATACGGTTGAAAATGACCATATTGTGGCGCAAGCAGGCGTAAATGTAGCGGGTGTTTGCGATGTTCCGAAACATCCATGGCGCACTTAATGCGTTAAAAATTTAATTGCGCTTTATTATTATTAGTAGAAAAGTTATTAGTTAAAAATAAAGCGTATTAAAAAAAATAAAGCCGCAATTATGCGGCTTTATTTTTATTTGGTTTAGCAGATAGTAACTTAACGCAGATTCAGCACATCGCGCATATCAAATAATCCTGTTTTATGTGCGCTTAAAAACTTGGCCGCGCGTAATGCGCCCAAGGCAAAAGTCGCGCGGCTGCTGGCTTTGTGCGTTAATTCAACGCGCTCACCAATGCCAGCTAACACCACTGTATGGTCACCCACTACATCGCCACCGCGCATGGTTGCAAAACCAATTGTGCCGGCTTCACGTTCACCTGTTACGCCTTCGCGCGCATACACAGCGCAATCTTTTAGCGCAACACCCAAGCCTTGTGCGGCCGCTTCACCAAGCCTTAAAGCCGTGCCAGATGGCGCATCTACTTTATGCCGGTGATGCATTTCAACCACTTCAATATCGTAGCCTTGGTTTAACACTTTTGCCGCTTGCTCAACCAAGTTAATTAGCAATGTCACACCTACGCTCATATTTGGCGCGAATACAATGGCAATTTGTGTAGCGGCTTGCTCAATCAAGGTTTTTTGCTCAAGGCTAAAACCTGTTGTGCCGATAATATGTTTTACATTGGCTTGTTGGCAGGCTTGCAAGTACTGCATGCTGGCTTCTGGGCGAGTAAAATCAATCAGCACATCGGCACCATTTAATGCGGCTTGCACATCGCCGGTAATTTGCACGCCAGTGTGTTTGCCAAATTGCTCACCTGCATCGCGACCAATTTGTGGGCTATCAGCACGGTCTAGCGCGCCATGCAGTTGCAAATCGCTATCGGCAAAAATACCTTCTAATAAGGCATGACCCATGCGGCCAGTGACGCCTGCAATAACTACTTTAGTTTTCATCATATTAATTAGTTTAAAAGCCGATTTTTTCTAACATGCGCTCAAAATAACCCGGGTCTTCTGCAGGCACGGCTATTTCTTCAACCGCTTTTGGCTGGGCAATTGGCTTTGCTGGTGCTGTTTCGGTGTTTTTCAAACCATTGGCATTAATATCTTTATCTAGCCTAAGTGTAGATGTTTCATCTTGTTTAATTGGCGCTGGCGCTTGTTTTACTGGCTCTGGTTTTACAGGCACAACAATCGCTGGCTGTTTAACAGGCTCAACAACAGGCGCTTTAGGGGTTGGCGCAACTGCTGGTGCTGGTACTACTTTTGGCGCAGGCGCTGGTGCTGGTACTGGTTCTTGCGGCACAATTTCAATTGGTACGGCCAACATCGATGGCGGCTCATTTTCAGCAGCTGGCGCTACAACACTGGCTTCAGGCTCAACATTAGATTTGCTTTCTGGCACAGGCGTTTCGGCGGCTTTTGGCGTAGGTTTAGTTTCTACTGGTTTAAGTGGCGCAGGTTTAACATCGGCTGGCTTAGCCGCTGGCTCTGCTTCTGGCTCTTGATTACTTTTCCAGAATTTTAAGTTTTCTAGCAAGCCTTCTTTAGCGACTGGCTTTTTAATTGCCGATGGTTCGCTTGATAATGTAACGCCTGTCTCAGCGCCTGGTGTGCCTTGCGGCACAACATCGCCGCGCACGCGTGCTAATAATTCATTTTCAAAATCCAAAATAACGCGGCGTTGCTCAATTACTTTGCCTGCGCGACGCATCTGATAAAAGTAATCCCAACGATTGATATGAAAGCTATCGTTAATTAATGGTGTGCCCATAATGAATTTAACTTGCGATTTAGTCATACCGGGCCGCAATTGCAGCAACATTTTAGATGTGACTACATTGCCCTGTTGAATATCCATTTTAAATGGCTTAACAACGGGAACGCTAGAGCCGCAACCCACAATAACAGTGCTGGCTGTGATGAAAAAAAGAATAAATAAACTGCGCTTGGCTATGTGCATGGGTAAAGACTTATTACTGAATTGGCGTTAATATACCACGATGGTTAACAGCCTAAAACACCAAATTATTATTCGACCAATATAGAGCGCCTATTATGCATGAGCAAAAAGATTTAAAAAACGCTGGTTTAAAAGCCACCCTGCCACGTCTGAAGATTTTAGAGCTGTTTGAAACCAGCAAAGAACGCCATTTATCGGCTGAAGATGTTTACAAAATTTTAATCACCACCGGCGAAGATGTTGGCCTTGCCACGGTGTACCGCGTGCTAACGCAATTTGAAGAAGCAGGCTTGTTATCGCGCCACCATTTTGAGAGCGGCAAAGCGGTATTTGAGCTAAACGAAGGCACGCATCACGACCATATTGTGTGTGTTAAATGTGGCCGCGTAGAAGAATTTTACGATGCCGAAATTGAAAAACGCCAGCAAGAAGCGGCGGAATCGCGCGGCTTTAAAATGCAAGAGCATTCATTAATGATTTACGGTATTTGCGCCGTACAACCGTGCGGAAAAAAGAAATAAATCACAACCGTGCGGTAAAAAGAAATAATAGAAAACCTTAATTAAAGCGCGATTCTTAGAATCAAACTTTTAGAATCAAACAAAGTTGCGCTTTAATGGCTATAAAGTATTTCTAAAATCCCTTAAGCATTTTTTACATCTTTGTTAATTAAATTGTTTTAAATTAATCAGTCAATCGATTCAACTACATAAACGTTAGTATTTGAATCTAATGTTTTGGAGTTAATCATGTACAAACGCTATTCCTCACTGCTAATCGCCATTGTTATTGCATCAAGCGTTACCGCATGCGGCACCAATCCTGTTACCAAGAAAAAAGAATTTCAATTCGTCAGCCAAGATAAAGAAATTGCCATTGGTAAAGAAAACTACTCCCCTGCCCGCCAATCTCAAGGCGGCGATTACGTTATAGACCCCGAATTAACTGCTTATGTGCAAGATATTGGCAAACGCTTAGGCGCGGTTTCGGATAGGCCAGAATTGCCGTACGAATTTGTGGTGTTAAATGACTCTGTACCCAATGCATGGGCCATGCCGGGCGGCAAAATTGCGTTTAACCGCGGGCTTTTATATGAATTAAATTCTGAGGCCGAATTAGCCGCGGTAATGGGTCATGAGATTGTGCATGCGGCAGCTAGACATGGCGCAAAAGGCATGGAACGCGGAATCTTGTTGCAAGGGGCGATGATTGCGGTGGGCATTGGCGCGCAAAACAGTAATTACGGCAATTTGATTGTGGGCGCATCGCAACTTGGCGCGCAATTAACCACCAGCAAATATGGCCGCGATGCTGAATCAGAATCAGATTACTACGGCATGCTGTATATGAAAAAAGCTGGTTATGACCCAGCAGCCGCCGTTACCTTACAAGAAACCTTTGTGCGCCTAAGCAAAGACCGTAAAAGTGATTTTATTAGCGGCTTATTTGCCAGCCACCCGCCATCTGCCGAACGCGTTGCCGCCAACAAAGTGACATTGGCCAAAATTGGCGCAGGCGGCAATATGGGCAAAGAATTGTATGCGCAAAAAGTGGGCAAAGTAAAAGCCACGCAAGTCGCTTACAAAGCCTATGACGATGGCGTAAAAGCCTTAGCCAAAAAAGATACCGCCACCGCCACCAAGCTTGCCCAGCAAGCAATTGCGGGCGAACCGCGTGAGGCAAGGTTTCAAGAATTATTAGGCGATATCGCGTTAACCGATAAGAAATCGCAAGAGGCGTTAAATTACTATGCCAAAGCCATTAAAATGCAGCCCGATTATTTTAAACCGCATGTGCAAAGCGGCATTGCGCTGTTTAATATGGGCAAAAAAACCGAAGCTGAACCCTATTTAAAACGCGCGAATGAGTTATTACCAACTGCCCCAGGCCATGCACTTTTAGGCCAAATCGCAGAAGGTCGTGGTGATATCAATGCCGCCTTGCAACATTATCAAGTGGCCGCCAGCTCTAATTCAGATATTGGCAAAGACGCCCTTGAGCGCGGCATGCGCATTGATTTTCCGCGCAACCCTGCCAAGTACATAAAATCGGGCGTGCAAGCCGATAGCACAGGCAATTTATACGCCGTAGTGCAAAACGCCACAAGCCTAGCCATTGGCCGTGTACAGGTGCGCGTAGTGAAATACGATGCCCAAACAGGCCGCGCCGTAGCACAAAGCAATTCAATGGTGATTAACGGCGTTGCCGCTGGCAAACAAAATAGAATTGCCGTAGGCGAACGCGTTAAAACCGCGCAAGAGGCAGGATTGTATAAGGTGGTGGTTGAGGGTGCGGAGTTAGAGAATTAAACCGAAATTCAAATAGAAAGAAAAAATGAAAAAATCACTCTTAATAGCATTGGCTATGTTTGCATCCAATGCGCTAGCCGATGTTATTGTCCCAATTTATGCTGTTGATGAAAATGGTGTCAATGCGACTATCGGTCAGGTGGATATTTCCGAATCCAAATATGGCTTAGTATTCACGCCATCTCTTAAAGGATTAGCACCCGGCTTACACGGCTTTCACCTGCATCAGTTTGCTAGCTGCGAAAACAAGTTGGTAGATGGAAAATTAAAAGTAGCAGGAGCTGCTGGCACCCATTACGACCCCGCTTCTAGCAAAGCACACGGCACGCCTTGGGGAGATGGCCATCTTGGGGATTTACCACCCCTATTTGTAGATACCAATGGCTTTGCCAATCAGCCTGTACTGGCACCCCGCTTAAAAATTGCGGATTTAAAAGGCAGAGCAATCATGATACATGCTAACGGTGATAACCATTCAGATCACCCAGCAATGGCAGGCGGTGGTGGTTTACATGTTTCTTGTGGCGCAATTAACTAAATTGTTAATTAGCAGTAAAAAAAGAAATAGTGGCGCAATAAAAATTGTTAACATATTGATTTAATTAATATCATTATTTATTTATTAAAATTAGCAACTTCCCCAAATAAAAGATTAAGTTCTTTTTTGGGGTCTACTTCACGTTAGGCATAATATATGCGTTCAATTTGGTTTTTACTTCTTTGTTTGCTTGCTGCTATAGGCTCAGCCATTGCGGTCCCGTACTTATCGCCAAGTCAACTACTACCATTTTTCTTCGTACCTTTTCTTTTTTGCATATTTTGCGGGCTACTTCTTGCTGCGCAGGCCGATGCCTTAGGGGTAACCAAAATATTTGGCATCCCACTTGAGGTTCATGTAAGCAAACCATCTAATTTACTAAAGCCAGCTCCGCATTGGGAGGCACGAATTATGTTATTTTCAGCCGCTATACTAGCCGGCGCAATCCTGCGTTTATTGTGTATAGTTTATGCCTAACCCATCATTCAAGCGGGACGCCTAACGGCGCCCCTTAATTCAAACGTTAGGCAATAGGAACAAAAATGACTTTTCAAGATATTTGCCTTCTTCTTTTTATTGTTTTTTTCATACTTTTTCTAGGCTCAACAATCTACAAATCCGTGAAACATGGTGGCTTTCATGCAGGCATGTTCGGGGCGCCAATATTAAGAACCATTGGAGAAGTTAAGGCTACAGAAGTAAGGATAATGAACTTAGTTCTTAAGGTGCATAATTTGGACGGTGATTCTTCTAATTCAGTCGGTTTGGAGCTTGTAAACAAAAGTTTTCTTCAATTTCAAATAATACCGTTAGCTTTATCAGTTACAGAAACAAAAAAACTTATTCAATTGCTGGAAACAGCGGTAAGAGGCAAATAATGCCTAACCCGTCATTCAAGCGGGACTGGCTAAAGCCAGCCCCTTAATTCAAACGTTATGCAATATGAGTAATCGTAAATTTGTCTGCTTTGATTGCAGAGCATCAGTTAGAAGAACCGCGAACACTACAAAAATGGTGCTATGTCCTAGCTGTGGCAAAGAAACGGTAAACGTCGGTTATAAAATACCTATTCCACCAAAAACAAAGGTTTCTGAGTGGCAGGCTTTGCGAGAGCAGCTTCATTTAGAAATCACTGAGTCACTCATGAATCAGCAAAGAAGCAGAGTTGCTGAAATGCATGCGCTTGAAAAGGAAATTGAAAAAATGGAATCACTCCCATCAAACCCTGGGCGCGCTTCATTACTGAAACAACTAAAGAATCGGTTGGCTAGTTACAATGCATAACACGTCAATCAAGTTCGCGCCTTCGGCGCCGGACGTCGCTACGCGACGCCGCTTATTTCAGCGTTAGAGCTATGAACACGCTCCCGCCTCTCAATGAAATAGATTCCGCAAAGCTCTCTCGGCTACTTGCGAGCGGACAGCTTTTTCCCGTGCTGAACAATACGAAATGGACCGAGCTAATTGAAGAAATGCTGACTGCAAAAAACATGAGCCCACAGTTTAGGACCCGAAGCGTATTTGCACCACCAGAGTTCGTAACAGAATGGGACGGAGAATGGTATTACCACATACATCCAGTTGCGGAGCTTGAGTGGGTTGAGCTACGTGCAAAATCACTGGATTGGCTCCTGAGTGTACTCAAGAAACACAGTATTCCGTACTCTATCGAAGAAGGAATTCTGAGAGTGTGGGGGTACACAAGACCCGGCAAGCAACCATGCTGGGAGCAATACAACAACCAAGCTCTAACCCGGCGCTCAACCCCGCTCCTTTCAGTCGCTGGACGCTGCGCTATAAGGCCGCGCAGCACCGGTTAGCTCTACGTTAGCCAAATAGCATGGGTAAGATAAACTAACAAGTTGCCTAATTACTCTACCTGCTGGACAATAAATGCGCTGTGTATTTATTTATAAGGTTTAAATGTGGTTATTAGAAACAGAATGGCCATTTTTGGGTGGGTGTTCACAACAATTTTTCTGATTTTTTGTGCGTTGATTACCTACATTCTCATCAGAGATGGCTCTTCAAATATACAAATTGATCCGCCAAGCAATACCAATGTGTATCCGCATTGGTTTGTGCCATTAATCATGCTGGGATTTTGGATTGCGGGCATTACCGCTACGGCTTATGCATGGCATATTCCAATTGTGCGGGTATCTGTTTTGCAAAAAGCATTTGTTTTGGTTGAGCTAATCTACCCGCTACGCACGGTTAAACATGTATTTTCGGTTACAGAAATTCAACCCGCAACCGTGATTGAGACTAAAGATAGCGATGGCGATGTTTATTTTGAGTGTCAGTTTAGGGCGAATAACGGCTTTTTAACCACAATGGCTGAAAGCAGCAACAAAGAGTTGTGCGAACGCTGTTGCAGGCAATTTAATGAAGCGATTGAGCGGCATAACAATGGCTAAATTTCACTATCATAGCTGAGTAGTGCGGATATAAATTTAGCCGCAATGTGCGATAAATGCTTTGCAAAAAATAGGCAGCCTACCAAGACTTGGTTTATAGGAAATATCATGACAATGTATCTAATCGCTATTCATCACCCAAACGATTACAACCCGCTTGCGGCAGAAGATGAAGTAATGTCGCGCGACATTGATACGCTTAACGATGAGATGGTGGCTGCTGGTGTTAGGGTTTTTGTGGGCGGCTTGCAGCCGATTAATAAGGCGAAATCGTTGCGATTGCAAATTAACAGTGAAGTGCTAGTTAATGATGGCCAATACTTGAACACCTCTGAACATGTTGGCGGTTTTTGGGTGCTGCAAGTGGCTAACTTAGATGAAGCGTTGATGTGGGGGCGCAAGGCGGCTATCGCTTGCCGCGCGCCAGTTGAGGTGCGCGCTTTTAATTAACCGATAGGTGTTTCAGACTTTAAATTCAAAATGGATTCCCGCTTTCGCGGGAATGTCGGAGAATGTTTTAGGCGATAGTAAAGTTAAAACCACTGTGTTGCCCATATCGCGATACGGGCAGGCTAATGCCTAGTAAGGAATGACGGCGAAATAGTTTTAAACGCCCAGCATCTCTTTTGCATGAGTCCGCGTGGTATCGGTAATTTGAATGCCGCCCAACATCCGCGCGATTTCTTCTACTCTTTCAGGCTTACTTAATGCTTGAATATGGCTTAAGGTTGCGCCATTTGTTTGCGATTTGCTCACTTGTAAATGTTGCGCGGCTTGTGATGCTACTTGCGGCAAATGAGTAATCACCAGCACTTGGCGCTCTGCGCCTAGTTGTTTGAGTAATTGGCCTACTACCTCGGCCACGCCGCCACCAATGCCTACATCCACTTCATCGAAAATCATGCAGGGCACGCTGCCTTGAGAGGCGGTGGTGACATGTAAAGCTAAGCTAATTCTGGATAATTCGCCGCCGGATGCTACTTTATTAAGTGGTCGTGGCTCTACGCCTGCATGGCCTGCCACTAAAAATTCAACCGTTTCAAGCCCATTGGCTGATGCTTCACAGGCATTTAAAACAACGCTGAATTGGCCGCCGCTTAATGATAAGCGTTGCATTTCATTGCTGATTTTTTGGCTAAGTGTTTTAGAGACTTGTTGGCGTTTTTGGCTAAGTGTTTTGGCGGCCGTTTGGTAGGCGTTTAGCGCCTCTTGCTCAAGCTTTAACAGCGCGCCATCGTTGGCAAAAGTTTCCAATTCGGCCATGCGTAGTTGGCATGTCACTAATAATTCGGGCAACTCTTCTGGTTTGCTGCGGTATTTGCGCGAGGCGTTATGCACGCTTTGAATGCGATTATCTACTTCTGCCAGCCTTGCTGGATCTAGCTCGGCTTTTTGCAGATAGCGATTAAGCGCGCGGCTGGCTTCTTCTAGCTGTATCAAGGCAGAATCCACATTATCGGCAGCGTCTTTTAGCTGTGCATCAAAATCCACCAAGCCGATTAATTTTTGTTGCACTTGCGCCAATAAATTACTAATGTTCACATCGTTTTCATCCAGCAAGGCAATGCAGGCCTCTAGCCCAGAAAGCAGCGATGCGCCATTGGCTAAACGGTGATGTTCTTGCTGAATATCTTGCCAATCATCTAGGCTAAAATTTAATTGCTGCAATTCACGCGTTTTATCGCGCAATTCGGCTAATTCATCGGCATAGGCAGCGGCATTTTTTTCAACAGCCAAGCGTTTTGTGTGCAAGCTGTGCCATGTTTTATAATGCTGCGCGACTTGGCTTGCTAATTCAGCGTTATGTGCAAAGTCATCTAAAATTTGGCGTTGCGTGCTGGATTTTAATAAGGAGTGATGTGCGTTTTGGCTGTAAATATCCACCAAAAATTCGCCTAACTCTTTCATTTGATTAACGGTAGCGGATGCGCCATTAATAAAGCCACGGCTGCGGCCATCGGCATAAATCACGCGCCGCATCATTAATTGGTCGTCTACTTCTATTTCGTTTTCAGTTAACCACGCTTTGGCGGCGCTATTATCATTCATTGAAAAAGTGGCGCTAATATCGGCTTTATCGCAGCCTGCGCGGGCGACCAAGCCATCGTTTCGTGCGCCTAAGGTTAGCGATAAAGCATCAATTAAAATAGATTTACCTGCGCCGGTTTCGCCCGTAAGCGTGGTAAAGCCGCGGTCAAACTCTAAATCGAGCTTGTCTACAATAATAAAATCGCGAATGGAAAGTGCTTGTAACATAAATAATTAGTATTTTTCGCGCACAATTGTGCCTTCTAGCACATAGCGGTCTTTATTATCCGTAATCGTTGAATACACTTTCATGCCTTTAAAATCTAGCGCTTGGCTGACTTGTACGCCCGTTTTTTCTACCCATGTGGCGTAATAAATATGCTTATTTAATTTAAATCGCTGTGGCGCTTCAATGCCTTTTACGCCCAATTCGCTACCTTTTATGCATTCCCAAGACATGGTTTTGCTATTAGCAATCACGCGGTAAACAGTGCCTGCTTTGTATTGGTATAAAAATTGGCCTATATAAGATTCTGCCGCAGAAGCGTTTACAGAACTTAACAGTAAAATAGAGGTGGTGAGTAGTGATAAAGTTTTTAGCATGGTTTATTTTTTATTAAAAAATGTTTAGGCAAAATTTAGTTTTTTTGCTTAAAATCGAAAATGACAAGGCGACGAGTCGAAGACAGTACGAATAGTACGGCAAGACGAAGGCAACGCAGTCAGTTTTGATTTTTAGCAAAAAATTTAGCCCCAGTTTAGCTTGTTGCGCAACATATCAAAATAACAATACTCACTTGGATGCAACAATTTCACTTGTTTCTCCGCGCGCTGCACTAACACCCTATCGCCTCTTTCTAGCAGCATTTGAAACTGGCCGTCGTAGCTTAATTGGCCATCATCGGTTTGTATCATGGTAATTTGAATCAAGCTTGAGCTATTAACCGCGATTGGCCGATTGCTTAAAGTGTGCGGGCTAACTGGCACAATAGCGATGGCCTCTAAACTAGGGTGCAAAATCGGCCCGCCAGCGCTTAAGGCATAGGCCGTGGTGCCGGTTGGTGTGCTTAAAATTAAGCCATCGGCGCGTTGTTTGTGCACAAAACTACCGTTAATTTCTACGGTAATTTCTATTAATCTCAAGCCGCCTTTAATCACTACATCGTTAAACGCCAAGCCTTGTTGAATGGTTTTGCCGCCGCGTATCACGCTGGCGTTTAGCAACATGCGCGATTCGATTTGGTAGCGATTGAATAGCACTCTATCAACTGCGCCAAGCATATCTTCAGCACGCAAATCGGTTAAAAAACCAAAGCGGCCGCGATTAATGCCCACTAGCGGAATATCGTTATCAATCAAGCTTCTAGCCACGCTTAACATGGTGCCGTCGCCGCCCATCACAATGGCTAAATCTACCTTGCTGCCAATATTGGCTAATGACGCGGTATTAAAACCGGTTAATTCCGCATATTTTGCGGTGTTCTCTTCTATCCAAACGTCTATTTTTTTGGCTCTTAAATGCCGAGCTAAATCAGCCAAATCGGTTTGCATTAGCTGCAAAGCGTGCTGATTCATGTATTTGCCAATAATAGCGATGGATTTGAACGGCTGAGTCATCTCAGCATTAAATCATAGATACGTGCTTTGAAAAAGTAAGCCTATAAAATATTAACAAAAAAGCTGGCTCCGCCTATTAAATGCATGCAGAGCCAGCTTGAAAAAGCGCTTAAATTAGGGGACTAAGTTAAGCGCAAATTACAACAAAAGCTTAATTAAATAGATTTACGTCTAAAACTTGCAAAACCAATTAAGGCAGAACCAAATAACCAAGCGGCTGCTGGCACAGGTACGGCGGATGGTGCTGCTGCTAAACCAATCACTCCACGGCCGAATTGACCAATTTGACTCGCTTTACCGGTTACTAAATCCACATCAAATAATCGAGTCTGTCCATTGCCGTCACCTACTGTCGCAGCAAGGAATGCACTGCCATCTGCAAAAATCTCAAAGCCATTAACCGCTGCAATATTAGCGTTAAGTCCGCCAACCACTTGAATATTTGGTGCATTAAATGCGCCAGCAGCTGCATTAACGTTTAATGTATCCGTAGCGCCATTAATGTAATAAAGCGTTGGCGTAGATGTTGGCGCGCCTGCTGGGGTTGAGCCTGTATAAGCAACTGCTGAAAAGCCTGTACCAATATTAGCACCAGCAAGATTACCAACCACACCAGTGTTTACGTTAACGGCATAGTTGTTACCTGCTGACGAAACTAAACGTAGTGACGCATTGCCAGCAAAATCAGCCATTGGATTAAAATCAAAACCATAACCTAAAGATGCGTTGATAATTGATGTATTAAGTGCCGTTACAAATGTGGCTGCGCCAGAAGAAGCGTTAACTGTATACACATTATTAGACGTACTAATGCCGTAAATGGTGTTGTTTGATGGCCTTAAATCAATGCCAATTAATGATTCGCCTGAGTTTAAGCCGCTAATATTGACAAATGCGGCGGCGGCCACGTTGGCTGAATCGAATACGCCAATTTGATTATTGGTGCTAAGACCAACTAAACTAGCGGCTTGAGCGGCATTAAATGCCGCCGAACTTGCTACAAAACCTAATGCTAACGTGATTTTCGACCATGTTAATTTCATGATAAATCTCCAAAATAAATTAAAAAGTAAACTCAAAGTAATGCATACGGATTCAATGGATCCATAATGGCTTACATAAGCAAACTGATTTTGGATGCAGCTAAAACTTAAAAATAAGCCGCATTAGCCCGAACGGGCTAATCAAACAGTTTTAAATATGCGGCTTTTGAATGTGTCATCAAAATGAAACCTAGTTTCAATCGTTGAATCTCACTAATAAGGCCGCAATTAAGGCAAAATAACGGTGTATTTTTTAAAGGCTTATTGCTTAAATTTTGGATAAACGCGCACAAATATTATTAAAAACCTTGGTAGAGCATTACATTAGTGATGGTCAGCCGATTGGATCGCGCACATTATTGCAGCATAGCGGCTTGGATATTAGCGCGGCGACCATTCGCAATGTAATGAGCGACCTTGAGCAACTGGGTTTTGTGGCCAGCCCGCACACGTCGGCTGGGCGCATTCCCACCCAAAAAGGTTACCGTTTATTTGTGGATTCATTATTAACGGTAAAGCCGCTTGAAAATCACGCCATTGCGCATTTAAAAAGCGGCTTAAATTCGCCCAACCAAAGTGAGCTGATTAGCAGCGCAGCGGATATGCTGTCGCAACTAACGCAATTTGCCGGCGTGGTGATGATACCTAAGCGCCAGCGCGTGGCTTTTAAGCATTTAGAATTTTTGCCGCTTACCGAAAAACGCGTGCTGGTGATTATTGTGACCAGCGATGGCAATGTGCAAAACCGCATTATTTTGTCTGAAAAGCCTTATTCGGCCAGCGAATTAACCCAAGCCAGCAATTATTTTAATGCGCATTTTTCTGGCCAAACCTTTGATGAAGTGCATATTAAATTGCATGCCGAATTGCAACAAATGCAATCGGACATGAATAAATTGATGACCGCGGCGCTGGATGCCAGCAATAAAGCCGCCAGCAACGATGGCGTGGTGATTGCGGGTGAGCGCAATTTGCTGCATGTGGATGAGCTATCGACCAATGTGAACAGCTTGCGCAAATTGTTTGAAGTGTTTGAACGCCGCACCAGCCTAATGCAGCTACTAGATAATAGCCAGCGCGCCGAAGGCATTCAGATTTTTATTGGCAACGAAAGCGGCTATTTGCCGCTGGATGAATGCTCAATGGTCACCGCACCTTATGAAGCAGACGGCCAAGTGGTGGGCACTTTGGGCGTAATTGGCCCAACCAGAATGGCCTATGAGCGTGTGATTCCCATTGTGGATGTAACCGCCAAATTGCTTTCAAACGCTTTATCTGGCCACTAGTTTTAATCTAAAAAACTACAACTCTTGTCAGACAGCGCTGACAGCACAAACAGACGCATCCTGATTTTTTAAATCACCCACTAATCGCAGAATACGGGTTATGCAACACAAACCGTTGTATGACTTATCTACACAAGCCATGCACAATCGATTAGGAGATTTAAAATGAATACATTACACGCGAAAAAATTGACATCATTAGTAGTATTAGCTTGCGCAATCAGCATGTCTGCTTGCAGCGGCATGTCTACACGCGATAAAGCAACTGCCGCAGGCGCTGGTATTGGTGCGGTTACAGGTGCTGTGTTAACCGGTGGTAGCGCAATTGGTACTGTTGGTGGCGCAGCTGTTGGTGGCGTGATTGGTAACCAAGTAGGCAAGTAAATTTAATCGTCAATTAAGGGAGTATTAAAATGGATACAACAAAAATGATTGGCGTTATTTTACTGGTGTTGGGTGCTTTGGGTTTGATTTACGGTGGCTTTAGTTACACAAAAGACAGCACCAAAGCCAAAATTGGCCCGATTGAATTAAAAGTGCAAGAAAAAGAGCAAGTGAATATTCCGCTTTGGGGCAGCATTGCAGCGCTGGCCGTTGGTGGCGTGTTGCTGGTTTCTGGCCGTCGCAAATAAATAATTTGTAAAGGTGTTAATTAAAGGCGCAATTTGCGCCTTTTTTTACGCAACCATTTTTTTACGCCACAAGCTTGCTTGGCAATGCTTTGCTAATAGCTATTGGCGCGCGTTTACTCTAAAATTGCCACATGGCCTATTACAACCCCGAACCACCCTTTTCTCATGGCGACCAACTCAAAGTTGGCATCTTAATCGCTAATTTAGGCACGCCCGACGCGGCAACATCTAGCGCATTGCGGCGCTATTTAGGCCAATTTTTAATGGATAGGCGAGTGGTAGAAATTCCGCGCTTTATTTGGTGCTGGATTTTGCATTGCATTATTTTGGTGATTCGCCCCAAAAAATCGGCCGCCAAATATGCGCAAGTGTGGACGCCAGAAGGCTCACCATTGCTGGCACACGCGCAAAAACAAACCCAATTATTCAGTGGCTTTTTAGTGCAAAAAGTTAAATCGCCATTTGCGGTAGAGCTTGGCATGAGCTACGGCAACCCCAGCATGAAATCGGCGCTTGAAAAACTAAAAGCCCAGCATTGCGACCGTATTTTGGTATTTCCATTATTTCCGCAATACGCCGCCAGCAGCAGCGCCGCTGTGTTTGATGCAGTTTGGAAAGTATTGCTTAAAATGCGCAATGTGCCTGCGGTGCGCACCGTTCGCAGCTATCACGATCACCCTGCTTATATTACCGCCTTGGCAAAAAGCGTGCAGGCTTATTGGCAAATTAACGGCAAGCCAACAAAGTTAGTCATGAGCTTTCATGGTGTACCAAAAGTGCATTTAACCAAAGGTGACCCTTACCACTGCGCTTGCCACAAAACAGGCCGGCTATTGGCTGAAGCGTTGGGCTTAGGCAAAGATGAATACTCAATCGCGTTTCAATCGCGCTTTGGCAAGCAAGAATGGTTAAAACCTTATTTGGCAGGCGTTTTAGAAGATTTAGGTAAAGCAAAAACCAAACGTATTGATGTAGTTTGCCCAGGATTTAGCGCCGATTGCTTAGAAACGCTTGAAGAAATCGCCATGGAAGGCAAAGAGATTTTCACCCACGCGGGTGGCGGCGAATATCACTATATTCCGGCCTTAAACGAAAATGACGCATGGATTCATGCCATGACAGAAATAGCGCTGGAAAATCTGCAAGGCTGGGTAAGCGCTGATTGGGACAATATGCAGGCGAAAAAAGACAATGAAATGAGCAAATTGCGCGCACAGGCCATGGGTGTCAACCAATAAGCTTGCCAATCAATAGGCGCTTTAACTAACAGACGTGCCAACCAATAGGCGTGCAAAACAATACGCGTTATAATTTCATTTTAAAGTAGATAGCGATGCAATTATGATTGTAATTACAGGCGGAGCGGGCATGATTGGTAGCATGGTCGCCTGTCACCTCAACCAAAAATTGGGTCGCAACGATTTAGTTATTGTTGACCATATCACGCACGAATCGCAATGGCAAAACCTTGTGCATCGCCACTATATTGAATACTTGGATAAAGACCAGCTATTTGATTATTTAGACGGCAATGAAGATGCCGAAATTGATGCTGTGATTCACATGGGCGCCATTAGCGCCACCACAGAGCGCGATTTTAATAAATTAGTAGAAGCCAATATTCATTACAGCCAAGATTTATGGGGCTGGTGCGCCCAACATGAAGTACCATTTTTCTATGCCAGCTCTGCTGCCACTTATGGCGATGGTGCCAACGGTTACGATGATGCCAGTATTGAGAAATTACGCCCACTAAATGGCTACGGCTATTCAAAACACTTTTTTGATCAATGGGCATTACGCCAAGTGGCTGAAAATGCGCCACAGCCGCCAGCATGGGCAGGCTTTAAGTTTTTTAATGTGTACGGCCCAAACGAATATCACAAAGAACGCATGGCCAGCGTGGCTTTTCATACCTTTAATCAGGTAAAAGCCACTGGCGGCATGAAGTTATTTAAAAGCAATAAGGCCGATGTAGCCGATGGCATGCAAAGCCGCGATTTTGTGTATGTAAAAGACTGCGCCGATATTATTGCGCACTTTTTAAACCAAGCAGTTAACACAGAAACCCCCTGCCAAAATGGCATCTACAATATTGGCACAGGCCAAGCGCGCAGCTTTAGCGATTTAGCCAGCGCGGTAATGAATAGCATGGATATAAAGCCAAATATTGATTTCATTGATATGCCAGAAGATTTACAAGGCAAATACCAATACTTTACCCAAGCTAACGTGGCTAAATTACGCGCGGCTGGCTATAACAAGGCGTTTACTAGCCTTGAAGATGGCGTTAAAGATTATGTTCAGAACTATCTTTTAAGTGAGGATAAATACGGCTAATGGATTACATTGATTACTTAAAAGGTGAACATGCCGCGCATATGGCCATGTTCAACGCGCTTGAGCCGCTATTTCCAATGATTAGTGCTGTTGGCATTAAGATGCAAGAATGCATTAAAAATGGCGGCAAGATTTTGATTATGGGCAACGGCGGCAGCGCGGCCGATAGCCAACATATTGCAGCCGAAATTGTGGGCCGCTTTAAAAAAGAGCGCAAAGGCATGCCGGCGATTGCATTAACTACCGACACTTCAATCATTACCTCTGTGGGCAATGATTATGGCTACGATTATATTTTTGCGCGCCAAATTGAGGCTCTATGCCGTCCAGAAGATTTAGCTATCGGCATCACCACTTCTGGCAATAGCGCCAATGTTGTTAGCGCGATGCAAGCGGCTAAAGAAATCGGCGCTGTTACGATTGGTCTAACAGGTGGTAGCGGCGGCAAATTAAATGCCATTTGCGATTTCAATTTAATCATGCCTTCATCCGTCACCGCACGTATTCAAGAAGCGCATATTTTTGTTGGGCATTCTTTGTGTGAAATTTTAGAGTCCTAATTATTGTATGTCTGATATTTCTTTAGATGCTGTAAAACAATTTGGTAGCAAGACTTTAAATAATCAAAAGCCACATGCGCTGGTCATTGGTGATGTGATGCTAGACCGCTATTTAATTGGCTCTGTAGGCCGCATTTCACCTGAGGCGCCAGTGCCGATTGTGTTGCTGAATCAGCAAAATGAACGTGCAGGCGGCGCAGCCAATGTGGCGGCCAACTTAGCTTTATTAGGCATTAAAACGCATATGATAGGCTGCGTGGGCGATGATAGTGAGGGCGCAACTTTAGTTAAGTTATTGCAGCAATTAGCCATTGATACCAGTGGCGTTTACACCTCAAAAAACCGCCCTACCATTGCCAAAACCCGCATATTAAGCGGCCATCAGCAAATGTTGCGTTTAGACCAAGAAAGCAATGGGGCCTTTAATGATGCTGAAAACTCTGGCTTAAATGCAGCGATTCAACAGCAATTAGCCTTAAAGCCCAGCGTGGTTATTTTATCGGATTATGCCAAAGGCTTGCTAAGTGAATCCACTTGCCAAGCCATTATCACACAATGCAAAGCATCTAATATTACGGTTTTAGTTGACCCAAAAGGCCGCGATTACAGCAAGTATAACGGCGCTACGGCATTAACACCCAACAAAAAAGAAACCGCCGAAGCCTGCGATACGGACATTGATGACGCCGATTTAATCAGCAAAGCCGCCTTACTTAAACAGCAATTAAACTTAAATTTTTTAGCGGTGACGCGCGGCGAAGAAGGCATTTCCTTAATTGATGACAAAACGCATCACTTACCCGCTATTGCCAAGCAAGTATTTGATGTTTCTGGTGCAGGCGATACCGTGATTGCAACGCTAGCAGCTGGCTTAATGCACAATTTATCTGTGCTACAAAGCTTACAGCTAGCCAATATTGCCGCCGCTGTGGTGGTTGGCAAAGTGGGCACAGTACCTATTTCGCAGGCCGATTTATTAGAAGCGCTTGCCAGCCAGCAAGGTAGCGCGCAAGCCAATAAAGTGTGCGATTTAGATGCACTTAGTTTAAAAGTAAGCGCTTGGAAAAGTGCAAATCAAAAAATAGTCTTCACCAATGGTTGTTTTGATTTGCTGCACGCTGGTCATGTCACCTATTTAGAAGCGGCCAAAAAACGCGGCGATAAGCTAATTTTAGGGCTAAATACCGATCGCTCAGTTAGCGCGATTAAAGGCCCTACGCGGCCAGTGGTGAATGAAAACGACCGCGCGCGCGTGCTAGCGGCGCTAGAAAGTATAGACGCGGTGATTTTATTTGATGAAGACACGCCGCTTAATTTGATTAATGCGATTAAACCCAATGTGATTGCCAAAGGTAGCGATTACACCGCCGAGCAAGTAGTGGGCGGCAAAGAAGTGCAAAGCTGGGGTGGCGAGATTGCGCTGATTGACTTGGTTGAAGGCCGTAGCACCAGCAACATTATCAAAAAAATGAATAGCTAGTCTTGCATTAAGTTAGTATTAATCACCAATGTCTGCAAAATTAACTCAACAAAATCCTGAAAAAATACTTGAAAAAATATTGGTGCTGGGCCCCGCTTGGGTGGGCGATATGGTGTTGGCGCAAAGCCTATTTAAAACGCTGAAAGCTAACAACCCAAATTGCGTGATTGATGTTGCCGCCCCTGCTTGGACATTACCCTTATTAGAACGCATGCCAGAAGTAACTGGCAAAATTGCGCTGCCTTTTAAGCATGGCGAATTGGCGTTTTGGCAGCGCATAGCTTTTGGCAAAAGCTTAAAGCAAGCCGGTTATACGCAAAGCATCGTTCTCACCAATTCGCTTAAATCGGCCCTGCTACCTTGGGCGGCTGGCATCAAACAACGCACCAGCTTTTTAGGTGAAATGCGTTATGGCTTGATTAATGATATTCGCGCCTTAGATAATGCTGTTCTTAAAAAAACCGTAGAGCGTTTTGTGTTTTTGGGCCTAAAGCTGAATGAAACGCTACCAACTACGATTCCGAATCCACAACTAGTGACTAATCCGCAATCGGCATTAGCAACGCTTGCCAAGCTAAACATGGCCGCACCGCAACATAAAGTGCTTGGTCTATGTCCAGGGGCCGAATACGGCGAAGCCAAGCGGTGGCCTGCAGAATATTATGCAGAAGTCGCCAATGATGCCTTAAATAAAGGCTGGCAAGTATGGTTATTTGGCTCAGATAAAGACATTGCCGTCACCAGCCAAATTAATCAGCTCACGCAAAATCGCTGCCAAAACTTGGGCGGTAAAACCAAACTAGGTGAAGCGATTGATTTAATGTCCTTTTGCGATACCGTGATTAGC
Organism: Methylotenera sp.; assembly: GCA_046598525.1. Taxonomy (GTDB): domain Bacteria; phylum Pseudomonadota; class Gammaproteobacteria; order Burkholderiales; family Methylophilaceae; genus Methylotenera_A. Next base: position 98,748 of record JBKJIJ010000011.1, read on the forward strand.
AATGATTCTGGCTTAATGCATGTGGCAGCCGCATTGAGTATAAAGTTAATCGCCATCTTCGGCTCATCCGACCCCTACCACACCCCACCGATGAGTAGCAAAGCGGTGATTCAATATTTGGGTTTGGATTGCAGCCCTTGTTTTGAGAGAGTGTGCCCGCTAAAGCATTTAAATTGCTTAAATCTGATTCATCCAGATTCAATCATTAAACAAGTACTTTAAAAACTTCATCATAAAAATTGTATGAAAAAAAATTCATGATTCAAGTTTCATGAGTTAAGATTCGGACGCTATGAATATCCAACTACAAAAATTTAATTACACATTTAGTCAAATATTGTTCTTTTTAACCGTATTTTGGACTGCTGGCTTTTTCTTTTTTCCTAAAGGTCAGCTTCACAATCAAGTGTTTTTAGCCACATTTCTGCTACCTGCACTGTGGTTAGTATTTAAAACCAAGGTGCCGTTTAAACCTTTTTTAGCCAGTAAATTATTTGTTATAGCCTGTGCATTTTGTATGTATTACGCACTTAGCGCGTTTTGGGGAACACACAAAGATATGCATGGTTTGATCAGTGAAATCAAACGCGCGCTATATTTGTACCCTTTTTGGTTAGTCATTTTTTTCACCTATTACCTTCAGCCATCTAGAGTATCTGCATTAACCAAATGCACCATAATGGCGGGCCTATTAAGTGTATTAGGGGTCAGCGCATTGTTTTATGCTATAGACCACAACACCATTGCCGATAGACTCACTGGATTTGGCCGTTTACGCAATCCGTTGTGGGTTGCAGCGTTATATGGCGCTATGGCCACCATGATGTTGTGCTTAGTGTTACATCAATCGCAGAAACACAAATTGCGCTATTTTGCTTTTTTTGTCATCTTCTTTGCCGCCACCCTACTTACCCACTCACGCGGGCCAATACTTTCTATGGCCGCCGTGTCATTGCTTATTTTCTTTGCTAGTAAGTTATCACTCAAATTAAAAATACAAATCGCCACTGTCAGCCTAGTCGTACTATTTGCGCTTGGCTTAGTATTTTTGGCGGCTTACCAAGCAGACATTGATAGAGGCCAAAGTTATCGCTTAGAGTTGTGGCTGGGATTTTTGCAATTTACCAAGGGCCATTTAATCTTTGGTAATGGTGCTGGCACCAATTTAATTATTCAATCACCAGGCAATTTTGCAGATGGCTGGTCGCATTATCACAACGTCTATTTAGGCTCTTTGGTAGAGCTTGGATTGATTGGTTTATGCCTTCACCTGCTGGTCATTGCCTTTACCATTCGGCTAGGTTGGAGTTTTAGGCACGAGTTAATCGTCAATAGTGCATTGATGGTATTTATTTTTAGCTGCTTAATTGGTATTACTTATGGCCAAGGCGTGATTGAACGCATTAATGCGCAATGGATAATTTTCTGGCTGCCAATCGCCATAATCATCATGCGCGAATTAGAATCTAAACAGGTAAAATCAACTATTAAAAAATGACGCACAAAATGTAATGCATGATATTGCTAATTGATTACTAAAAAATTGTTAGCTAGTTTAAGGCATATGGGCATATTTAAAACATGGCATTATCCAAATCGCTCTCACCCAGCGCAAGCGTTACATCGCTATTTATTAAACGGTAATTAATACCACCTTTATGCATAGAAAAAGACTGAATGCTAGGGTTGTGCGCTAAATCCAGATCAACAGTATTTAAATGCGCCCAATTTTGTTTCCATTTCATAAAGTGAAAATAGACAAACTCTTTGTTAACTGACTGATTATTAGTCACTTTACCGTTTTTCCAAAACCAAGTATGAGGGAAATGATTGCTGCCATCCAGCCAAAAAATTTTGGCATTAGGGGTGGTAAACGCTTCAACAAACTCACCACGCGTAAGCCAAGCATCTAACATCATCGCTAACTTTCTTAACCATAACGCATTTTTATGTCTTAAAAATAACTTAGAAAAAGCCTTCTCATCAAATGCCATGTGCTTAGGCGAAGATAATAATGCTTGCCAGTGTTTCACTCGCATAAAAGCGCTATTCATCTCGCTATTGTTGCGTATTAAACAAAAATGGCCAGAAACTCGTCTAGCATGTGTACTAAAAAGGTCTTTTTGCTGCAGTTTACTTTCAGTGAAAAAATGGCGCAAATCACCATACACCACATCAATATCGCCAAACGCCCAAAAATCGTAATGCGTTAGCGCTGCTGCATGAATGTAGCCAAGCGCTGGTTTAACGTCACATAATTTATAGGGGTTTTGTGGCTGAAAATATATATTCAATCTAGTGGAAACTAATTCGCAATAACCTTGAAAGCTAATTTGATGAACAGTCACATTATCAGGACAATTTTGCAGCGCGCCACAATCTGTATAAATCAACCAATCTATAGAGTGATTATTGCGGCAACTCTGTAAAAAAAATGGAATCCAAAATGGCCACTTGCCAAAATAGGGAATCACTAAACATAGGGTGGATAGCTTATGCATTTATTGAAACTCTCAAATTAATCAACTTGCTAGTACATTTGACAACCAGATTTAATACATAAGAAAACGAATTACGAAATGACCACCCAATAAAAACGGACTTTAATAAAGTGGCTAAAGGCAATGATTGTGAGCGTTGCAATTCTTGTTTTTTTCTACCAGCCTCTTAATAAATGACAGCTGCCAAAAAGCCTTTTTAGCTGCTGCATCAGAAAACTGTGCATTTAATTTCTTTAAAATGGGCTTAGTGAGTTGCGTGCTAAAAAAAGGTTTTGTCAATTGAGCGGATGATAGATAAACTTCGGTCAGTAGTGCGCTTAACGTGTTTGGATTACTTAATTCAAACAACCAGCCAGTGTCTTTTACAACTTCCGCACCACCACCACTATTACTGCAAATAATGGGTAACTCTGCTGCCATAGCCTCTAACAACACCATGCCAAACGGCTCATGATCAGAACTTAAAGCAAAGACATCAAACGCTTTAAAATACTGTTTTGCGTTCGGCACTTTACCTAAAAATAAAACTTGAGAAGCAATATTTAAGTCTGCTACCAGTTGCTTCAAGTCAGATTCCAATGGGCCATCGCCCAAAATAGCCAATAGACTATTAGGCGCCAATGTAGGCCGTGCCAACGCAAATCCACGGATAAGTGTTGCTTGATCTTTATCATGATGCAGCCTTCCCACATTGCCCACCACCCATGCCTCATTTGGAATTTCTAGTTGCTTGCGCGCTTCGGCTTTGCTTAGTAATTGCATAACTGTTGCCTCAACATTAATGCGGTTATAAAGCGTTTGAATCTTACTAATATCCCAAGTCTTCAAGTCACGCCTTAAATCATCGCGCACAGCATTGGATACACCCAGCATGAGTAAGCGCGATTGATACACATTCACCAATAATCGGCGTGACCAGCGCTGATAATCATCATAATTGTGATGCACACTGACCACTGGCAACGAGGTGGATAATAGCGCAACATAAGTAGGCTTAACCCGATGCGCAATGCAAAAAACGAAATCACGTTGCTTTACCAATGCGCGTATAGCAAATATTGCGTTGATTTTTAAACCAGAGACTTGTTGGCTATGGTAGCCCAAAAACACCACTTCATCGGATTCACTGCCAATAATGACGTCATCATTGGAAGCACCAGTAAGGTACACAGTGAGCACTTTAAAAGCCGTGCCTTCAAAAAGCGCATTATACTGCCGTGCGCAATCCAAAAAGGGCGGGTAGTAAGAATGGCAAATATGTAAGATCCACATATTTAGGTTAAAGTCCTATTATGAAGTTATTGTCGCTAAAAACTTGTTTATTTAAAACCTCACCACCAATGAGCCATTCAAAAATCCTCATTCATATGCTAGCAAACCGTATGACTAACTATGAGCCACTCAATTTTCTATCTATCGCTCAAAGCACTAATATTATGACTGTTTTACCAGTGGCTTAATTAATGCTTTGATATTATTTTCAACATGGACGTCATTTTCTTTACAATAAGTTTGCCAATCTGGCACCTCTGTCCAATCGCTAACAAAAATAAAATCCAAACCTGCATTGGTGGACGCTTCATGGTCGTATTTGCTGTCGCCAATAAACAATGCAGGCATCTGCAAATTGCCATTGGCTTTTTCGCGCGCTAAAACAGTATCTTTATTGTCTGGGCTGCCAAATAGGCCGCCATCAAAGTGCTTCGCTAAATCACGTTTGGCAAATAAATCGCGAATCTCTTGTTGATCGCCGCCAGAAAGTATCATCCATTTGGCATCTGCGGTTGTTTCACGTAATTTTTGCAAACCACTTGCAACAGTGCAATGCATCAAACCTACTTCTAATTCACGACTAAATTCGTCTAATAATACTTGAATCGCTTTATCGCTAACCGGCTGCTTTAATACTTCGCGCAAGTACCAATCAAACTTGTGATAGCGCGAAATGCCGCCTAATTTAACGTGGTAATCCACCAATTGCTGGGCTTGCGCGTCATTAGCGCCTAAGTTTTTAGCCGTGCGAAAGTAGGCTTCTGTTTTCACTACGTTTGAGTCCAGAATCACGCCATCGCAATCGAACACGATGGTTTTATATTTTGTTAAATCTACTTGCAAACAAATATCCTCATTTTTAGTTTTATTATCATTATTTCGCGCATTTATCACGAAATAAAAAAAGGGCTTGTGGTAACCACAAACCCTAATTTTATTGCGTAATAATAATTACGCTGGTTTAATGGCGCTGGCTTCTTTGGCTAATTTAGTAATGTGCGCCCAATCTTTGCGCGCTACGGCATCGGCTGGTGTTAACCATGTGCCGCCGCAAACGACTACGTTTGGCAAGCTTAAAAATTGTGGTGCAGAATCAACCGTTACGCCGCCTGTTGGGCAGAATTTTACATCGCCAAATGGGCCTGCAAAACCTTTTAACAGGTTAATACCGCCAACCGCAACGGCTGGAAATAATTTTAAAAAGAAGTAATCATCGGCATTGGCCATCATGATTTCTGAACCAGTTGAAACGCCTGGCAATAATGGCAAACCAATTTTGCGTGAAAATTGACCTAATTCTGTTGTATAACCTGGGCTTACCGCAAATTGGCAACCTGCATCCAATGACGCTTGTGCATCTTTTAAATTGCGCACAGTGCCTGAACCTAAAATCGCATCTGGCACATGTTTTGCAATTTGCTCCATTGCTTGCAATGCGCAAGATGAACGCAACGTTACTTCAAGCACGCGAATACCGCCTGCTAACAACGCTTCTGCCATTGGCACGGCATCTTCTACGTTATTGATTACGATTACTGGAATTACTGGGCCTTGTTTGGCCAAATCTAATGTATTAATCATACGTTTACCTATTATTAAAATATTGTACGTGAAAGATTTTACCCTCACCCTAGCCCTCTCCCTTAAAGGGCGAGGGGACTTGCTTTGTTCACTGAGCTGCTTTTATAGGCTAATTAAAATTACCAAGAAAATTAAAAGGCCTAAGTAAGACTAGGCGCAAAATAAAAATTGAGCGCAGCATACATTAGTATGTAAGCGAAGATTTTTATTTTGCAACGACGTATTACGACGGCGTTTTAGTTTTCTCTAGAGCCAAGTGATGGCGCCTTCTTCGGCACTAAGTACATTCTTGCGCATCCCACCAAACAATTCACGCCCAATGCCATGCGAATTAATGCTGCGTTTCGCGTCAGACAATTCTTCTGCTTCGCGGTCTGCCCATGTGTCTTCATCCACCAACACGTTTAGCGTGCCAACGCTAGCATTTAAACGAACAATATCACCTGTGCGAATCTTAGCAATGGCGCCGCCTGCACTGGCTTCTGGGCTTAAATGAATCGCTGCTGGAATCTTGCCCGATGCGCCACTCATGCGGCCATCGGTCACAATTGCCACTTTAAAACCTTTATTCTGCAACACGGCTAATGGCGGTGTTAATTTATGTAGCTCTGGCATGCCGTTGGCTTTTGGGCCTTGAAAACGCACCACTGCTACAAAATCTCTTTCTAACTCGCCACGGTCAAACGCAGATAGCAATTCCTCTTGCGCATCAAATACAATCGCTGGTGCTTCAATAATATGGCGATCTTCTGGCACGGCAGAAATCTTAATCACGCTACGGCCTAAATTGCCTTTTAATAAACGCAATCCGCCCGATTCGTTAAACGGATGCGCGGCTGTACGTACCACGGTTTCATCGCCGCTTTCCGCTGGGTAGTCTTTCCATACCAATTTGCCGTCTTCTTTAACCGGTTTTTTGCCGAATTCGCGCAAACCACCTTTGGCTACTGTGTACACATCTGGGTACATATAGCCGCCTTCAATTAGCTCGCGAATCACAAAACCAGGGCCACCCGCTTGTTGGAATTCATTCACGTCTGCTTTGCCATTTGGATAAACACTGGCTAACAATGGCGTGCCTTTTGCAAGATAATGGAAATCGGTCCAATCGATAATAATACCTGCCGCGCGTGCAACCGCCACCCAATGGATAAGGTGATTAGTTGAGCCGCCAGTAGCCAGTAAAGCCACCATGGCATTCACAATCACATGCTCGTCTACCAGCTTGCCAATAGGGATAAAATTGTTTTTACGCGTGTTGTTTAACACCAAGCGCACTGCTTCGCGGGTTAAATCTTCACGCAAGCCATCATGCGGATGAATAAACGCAGCGCCTGGTACATGCAAGCCCATGGCTTCTAGTAACATTTGGTTGCTGTTTGCTGTACCGTAAAAGGTACAAGTGCCTGCGCCATGATAAGCAGCTGATTCTGATGCAAATAATTCTTCGCGACCAACCAAGCCTTGCGCATATTTTTCGCGTACTTTTGATTTTGCGGTGTTATCTAAGCCTGTGCTCATAGGGCCAGCTGGCACAAAAACAGTGGGTAAATGGCCAAAATGCAATGCGCCAATCAATAAACCCGGCACGATTTTATCGCACACGCCTAGCATTAAAGCGGCGTCAAACACATCGTGCGATAAGGCAATGGCTGTGCCCATGGCAATATTATCGCGGCTGAAAAGTGACAATTCCATGCCCGGCTCGCCTTGCGTAATGCCATCACACATGGCTGGTACGCCGCCTGCCACTTGCACAGTTGCGCCTAATTTATGCGCTTCATCACGCAAAATATCAGGGTAATTTACATAAGGTTGATGCGCAGAAAGCATCTCATTATAAGCGGTGACAATGCCGATATGCGGCGCTTTTTCAACCACAATCTTAAACTTATCGTTGCTAGGCAAGGCCGCAACTGCATGCGCTACGTTAGCGCAACCCAGCCTGTCTGCACCTTTAGCGCGGTTAATGGTTTCATCAACACGATGCAAGTAAGCAGTTCGAGTGGGGCGACTGCGTTCAATGATACGTTCGGTAACTTCTACTATGGATTGTTTCATGGATATTTTGTGCAGTCACTTTTTATAATAATTATTTAAATAAAACCTAACACCTCGATTATCGCTAATTGGGGCTATTTCGTCAAACCACAAACGGCTTTTACTTGCAGTCAATCACTATCAAAACGAAGCTACAAGCCAATGAATTCAATGCTTCTTGCAGACATTGGCTTGCGTTTATTTTTTGGTGACTAAAATATCTTCCATCATTAAATATTCCAAATCGCAGCCATAAAACATATTAAGCGCGTCGGTTGGGCTGCAAATCATCGGCTCGCCACGGCGATTTAATGAAGTATTTAGCACCACCGCATTGCCACGCAATTTTTCTAAGTGCTGAATTAATTCGTAATAGCGCGGATTAGTGGCATGCGTCACCACTTGTGCGCGCGCTGTGCCATCTTCATGCACCACTTCGGGAATGCGCGATTTCCAGCTTTCCGCTACATCAAACGTAAACGTCATATAAGGCGCTGGATGATTGGTTTGCAATATTTCTGGCGCCACGGTATCAAGCATACTGGGGCAAAATGGGCGCCAGCGTTCGCGGTATTTAATCTGCGCGTTAATTCTATCGGCCACGCCAGGAAAGCTTGGATCGCCCAAAATACTGCGACAGCCTAATGAACGTGGGCCAAATTCCATACGGCCTTGCAGCCATGCCAATGGGTTGCCAGCCGCCAATAATTCGGCTGCTTTTTGAGGAAAGTTCTCAACCTTGGTAAAAATCGGCTTATTCGGATGCGCTTCGCAGGCGGCGATACATTCTTCGCTGCTGTAGGCTGGGCCTAAGTAGGCGTGTTCCATTTTATGAATGGTTTCGCCAGCCAAATGCGCCGCGTATGTAGCGGCGCCTAATGATGTACCGTTATCGCCAGATGCTGGTTGCACAAATAATTCTTTAACATGCGGCATATTAATAATGCGCTGATTAAGCTTAACATTAAGCGCAACGCCGCCTGCCATCACAATTTTGCCGGTTTCTTTAATGATATCGCCCAAATAATAATCAATCATTTTCAGCGCCACATCTTCTAACAATGCCTGCACAGACGCCGCATAATGAATATACGGATTATCAATTTCATCGCCGCTGCGTTTTGGGCCAAGCCAATCAATCAATTCTGGGGTGAAATAATAGCCTTTTCCGTTTTCTTTGTAGCGACGCAAACCCACTACATTCACCAGCTTGGTGTTGACTTTTAAATCACCATCTTCAAAGGTAACCAAGCGCGAAAGGTCATATTTAGAGCTGTCGCCATAAGGCGCCATGCCCATCACCTTAAATTCGCCATCCAGCATTTCAAAGCCCAAATATTCGGTAATGGCGCCATACATGCCGCCTAACGAATCTGGATCGTAAAATTCTTTGATTTTGTGAATGACGCCGTTTTCGCCGTAGCCGAAGAAAGTGGTGGCGTATTCGCCCTTGCCATCAATGCCCACAATGGCGGTTTTTTCTTTAAAGCCGCTTAAATGATACGCGCTGGATGCGTGCGCTAAATGGTGCTCAACTGGCACAAATTTGGCGTTTGTTAAGCCCAAATCGGCCATCAATTTTAGGCTTTTATCGCGATTACGACGGAAGCGACGATTGCCGTTGAATAGCGCGTCAATGGCTCTGTCTGGCGCATACCAATGACGCTTGGCATAGTGCCAACGTGCATTACTGCTAAGTGGGATTTCCGCATAGGGAAAAGCCACAATATCCACATCTTCGGCCTTAATACCCGCTTGTTTTAAGCAGAATTTAGCCGCTTCATACGGAAATTTATTTTTAGCGTGCTTATCGCGAATAAAGCGCTCTTCTTCTGCCGCCGCAATAATTTTTCCGTCTACTAAAATGGCGGCTGAAGCGTCATGGCCCAACGCGCCCGAGAGTCCTAATGTAATCATGCTAATACAATCATGCTGTTAATCTCTTGTGTGTTTTCGGTATTTTACTTGGTTTAAGCTTTATTGTTAAATTTAAAGCCTGCTTGTGTAATTAAAACTAAACGCTTTTAAGCAATTTTGGCCCGCTCTAAAATCGTTGGCAACAAGTAATCATCAATTTCATCATACGCTTGCACAAATGCCTGCTTAAAAATGGCGCTGGTTTCGGGGTTGTTGGCCCAATTCTGCATCAACCTTTTTAAGTCTTCAATGTGCTTTTTCTCAAACCACCAAGCACACGTGTGTGATTGCATACTATCTAAATCAATCAACACTGGCTTGCCTTCTACAATTTTAATATTGCTGGCTTTGCAATCGCCATGCGAAATCTGCAACAAATTAAGCTTGTAAAATAATAATGCAGTATCAAATGCGACTTTTTGTTTGGTTTCAAAGTCGATATTAGCAGCAAAAAATTCAGCGATATCTGGCGCATCAATATTGGCACTTAAAAAATAAGCGCGCCGCTTAATCCAGCCAAATCGCGCCTCAATTAAAGCCATCGGCTTAGCGGTGGTGATATTTAAAATGGTTAAGCGATGCGCGTTTGCCCAAGATTTGGCCGCACGGCTTTGCGAAATGCCTAATTTAAGGCTATGCCAAAAGTTTTTAATGTTGTAACGCTTAATCACCACCTGCTGATTAGCAATAACCGCACTAGCCACCGTGCAAGTGTTGCCGCTTTTCAATCTATTTTGCGCATTATCTAACGCGTTATCCAGCTGGTTTACATTTAGATTTTTGGCGCCAAAATCGCTGCTTAACGCTGTAAACTGATTAAAATTTTGGCTAACTTTTACATCAGTGCAGGTTCTAAATACTTTTTTATCGGCATAACTATTAGCGGTTTTTTGACGGATTTTTTGCGTTAATGCATAGAGCTCTGCATAGTCAGTCGGTGAATAGCTAATGCCAGTTTGCTGGCAATAATGCGCATAGCAATCCTCAATCCAGCCAGAATCCAACCCATCCAGTTTTGATAACAAGGTGGCCAAATTTCGCTGCTTATGACGCTTTTTAAAAAATGTTGAAAACGTCTGAATCCCATCGCCATCAATGGCATACAGGGTATCGGCATCCAGCAAAAAGTTTTTAAAATACAAATCCGTTTGCTGCAAATTAGCATTGTGCATTTGCGCCACAATATTTGTTAGCTGCAACATTAGCTGTAAGCGCGCTGGTTTTTGCTGTGAATCTAATAATTGTTGATACAGCACATCGGCATTTTGTGCGGCAATCGCTTTAAATATTAGAATATTAGCTGATTGTTGGTGTAACTCAATATTGCCTGAAAATAGCAAATCTGGCGTTGCAATGTTAGCGTTCACTAGCGCCCGAACGCCCTGCTCATCACGCTGCGCGTAGCGATTGGCATGGGCATCAATAAAAAGCTTCGCGTACACGGCTTGATTATTCCAAAGCGCTTTGCACACCAAGCGCTTATTAGGGACTACCCGCACAATTTCGCTTATAGCTAAAATTGAGCCATCGGCTAAAGGCAAATCGGACGCCAGCACACAGGGCGCAGTAATGCTGTATAAATCAGGCTTTTGCAAGGCGCGGAAACTTATTCAACAAATCTAAAGCCGCCTCTAAAACCGTGGCTGTGCTGATTGCCGCCATTGATTCTGCTTTAATAATATGATGCTGCGGGCGCACTGGATATGGCCCTGCCAAGATTGGATCCGTTGGCCCGTATAGCCCAACAATCGGCACGTTTGAGGCAGCAGCTAAATGAAAAACGCCGCAATCGTGCGCAATAAATAAAGCCATGTCTTGCATTAAATCAAACACATCTTTTGCGCTGGTTTTGCCTACCAAGTTAATGGTGTTAGGCACGGCTTGCTGAAACTGCTTGGCTAAAAATGCCTCATTTTTAGTGCCTGTCACTACGATTCTAATAGCGGGATTCGCCTTTATTAACGCATGGCCCAAGGCAATATATTGATCAACCGACCACAGCCGATTGTTATTGGCGCGATTTTTGTAAAAGAATTTCCAGCCATGCAATGATGTGGTGCCACAACCCAAGTGAATATTCACCAATATATCTTTTGGCGCCACGTTTTTTAAATCAAAATGGCCGGCAACGCCATTGCCAATTACATAGTGCCTATCTTCATTGATAATGGGCTTGCCAACCAAATCGGCCACAAACTGCAATTGCTGCTCACCGCGCGCAACGCCGTTAATGTAATCTGGAATCACTTTTAGTATGGTTTCTCTGCCCTTAATTTTCTTTAAGGCATTGATATTTAAGCAAATGTGATGATTGTATTTTTCGGCTAAACGGTCAAACGCGCGTGCATTGCCAAACCAATTATTCAGCACAATTAAACGGTTAATATCAGGGCTATTTTCAAATACTTCGGCGCTTAACTTATTAAGTGCAACCACGTCAATAGTGGCGTTTGGCAAATGTTTGCGCAAAAACCTTATCGCCGGCGTGCAAAAAACATTGTTACCAGTGCTGGCAGAAGCCAAAATTAAAATTTTATCTGAATTGTTTAAAAGCATGGTTTAGCGTCTTTTTTGGATTGATTGTTGATGCAAATAGCGGCACAAAAATTTATACGGTGCTGTTAATTTATGATGGGTGATTAACTTATAAGGTGCTGTTAAATGTGAAATGCCAAAATATTGTTTAAAAAAAACCATTTTTTGGCTTGCCCTTAAATCAGCGGTTCGATAATGCAATGTAATTAAATCTGCCAATCGAAACCATTTAATAAAAGCCGTAATGCGCGATTTTTCAAAATCTATAGCGGCAACTTCAAAACTGCCATTATTTTCTATAACAAACAAGTGCTTAAGATAAAGTGAGCGATGCTGAACGCCGGCAAGGTGCAACTTGCGCACCGCATCTGCCAAGGCTCGCATCAGCAAATTTTGCTGGTGAACGCTTACTTCAGCATGGTTTTTCAGCCATTCATCTGCCGCCATAAATCCTGTTAAGGCTTGGGTTAGCAATATCGCTTTATCTTGCTGGCTAGCAAAAAAAATCAGTTTTGGCGTTGCAACATGGCGCTTGCTTAAATGTTCTAAAATCTCAAATTCGCGCACAAAAGTTGGCTCACCTGCTATTGGATGGCGCCATGTACGGCGCATATGTGCTTGCTGGCGCTTTAAATAAAAACCGTGTTTGTTGCCTGCGTTATCAACAAGCTCAATAAAATTTACACCACTCCAGCCGCCGCGCTCACGGTTGGGCGGCTCAAACCAATCGCCTTTAAAATCCCACAATTGCTCAAAGCTGGCTAGCTGATGTTGCTGCAGCAATAGCTGAAATTGTGGCGAGTAAGTACTTTGCAAAAAATATCCTTTAAACTGTCGGTTTTAAACGATTAATAGCCGCCATATAAGCGTTAAGCATGCTGAATTTTATTTTTAAAACTATTTTTAAAGCATTTTCTAAAATCTTGGGTATTTTATCACTACCAAGCCTACATCGCTTGGGTGCCGCACTTGGCTGGCTAATCTATTACTGCTCAGCAAAATCGGCAGCCACCACCAAAAATAACATTATAAACAGCGGCCTAGCTAAAAACTCTGAGCAATTTAAACAAATTTTAAATGAAAATATAGCCGAATCGGGCAAAGCGGTGCTAGAAACAATGGCTATTTGGCAGAAAAAAGAAGCCGATATTTTAGCGCTAGTCAAACAAGTGCACGGCTGGCCATTGGTTAACAATGCCTTGCAGCGCGGCAAAGGCATTATATTTTTAACGCCACATTTAGGCTGTTTTGAAATTGGCCCTATTTATTACGGCTCAAAACATCCCGTTACTGTGCTGTATCGCCCACCTAAATTAGCGGTATTGCAGCAATTTATATTGCAAGGCCGCACGCGCGCCGGCGTGACACTGGCGCCAGCCAACACCGATGGCGTGCGCAAGCTTTTGCAAGCCTTAAAGCGCAATCAAGCCATTGGCATTTTGCCAGACCAAATACCCTTTGCAGGCGAAGGCGAATGGGCGGACTATTTTGGCAAACCTGCTTACACCATGACCCTAGCCAGCAAATTAGCCGAAAAAACAGGCGCCACGGTATTAATGGTTTTTGCTGAACGTTTGAGTAACGGTGCTGGCTTTGATATTCACATTAGCCAAGTAGAATCTATTGCCAACACGGCGTTATTAAACAAGGCCATTGAGCAGCAAATTGCGCTAAAACCAGCGCAATATTTATGGCGTTATGATCGCTATAAACAAAGGCGGCATGCCATGGGGAAAATAGTTAAGCCTGAAAATTCCAGTAAAACTAGCGAATAGCCGATTGCTCTTTTTGGATGCGTTGCTGAAATTTTTGGCTATTAAATTTGCTTAATAACGCTTGCGCGCGGCTTTCAACTTGTTTCCAAAAAACCGGGCTTTGTGGCAAATAATGCTGTTTAAAAATGGCTAAATCTTGTGTACTTAAGCCATATTGCATCGCCGAAAAATACAATCCCGCAATATCTTTCATCACCGCTCTACCATTGCCGGCTTGCCCTTGCAGCATTCGATGCAAATCAATCAGATGTAAATTTTTAACACTTGCATTTGCTGGGTCTAAATCCTGCTTTTTTAAAACAATATGACATAAATAAAAATCCCTATGCGCAAGCCCAGCGCCATGCAGCTTGCTAGCTATCTCGGCTATCGCTTGCATCACCGCCTGTTTATAGCTTGTTGAGTAGCTTTGCCAATCCGCACATAAATCTTCAACAGTCACAATCTCACCTAAATCTTCTGTCATTACAAAAGATTGCATAGTGGCTGGGTTGCCGCCTTGCTGTCCGTAAGCCACTAAAGGCGTGGTTGGAATGCCAATGCTGTTCAGCTTTTGAATGGCGATTACTTCAGTCATAGCACCAAGAATCGGCTTTTTAAAAGCAATCAAATTCTTAAAAATCTCTGCCCAGCCCACACCAAAATGCTGCTTAATAAAATAACTTTTACCAGCCAATGTCACCTGTATGGTTTTACGTCCACGCACATCGCGAAAGGCTTTGCCTTGCATTTGCATCAATGCCTTAAAAGCATCGCCGCTCAAGTGTTTTTTTATTTCATCCGGCATAACTAAATGATTATTCATGCGGCAACTCGTTTGCTTGTTTTTTGATTAGCCAATTTAATCAAAATTTCAGCCTCTGTGCCGCCATCATTAGCTTGCATAATTTGCTGCACATAGCTCAAGCCATTTTTTGCCCACTCAGTTTTTTTATCGGCTTGTATCATTTGTAGAAATTGTTGATTAAACTCAGTTTGATTAAACGGGTAGGCAGAAACGATGCCGGCATCAGCATCCGCCACATGGTGGGCATAGCCACAACTAGCGGTTACCAACATAGGCGCGCCGCAAGCCATACCTTCTAAAATCACCAAGCCTGTATTTTCGCGATAAGCTGGGTGAATACATACATCGGCGCCCTGCATCAATTGCGGAATATCTGGCCGGCCTTTTGATATCACTACCTGTTTTGCTAGACCTAACTTTTTAGCCATTTTCTGAAATTGTTTAGGGTTATCTTGCCCTACCGCAACTAATTTTGTATTGGTACGCACATCACCAGGCAAGGCAGCAAGCGCCAAAATAGCGCGGTCCAAGCCTTTCATGGCAAAACCAGAGCCAGTTAACAAAAACACAAAATCATTGGCAACAAAACCAAAAGCGTTACGCAAATGTGCGCGCATGGCGGCTTTAACTTGCAAGACTTTATCGCAGGAAGCGAATCGCTCTGGTGATAAAAACGGTGGAACATAGTGAAAACGCTCACTTTGCGTGCCATACCAATGCTGGAAATGCGGCTTTTCGGTTAATGAAACCGCTAGAATTTGTGTATTAACATCCGCTGAAAACACGGCTTTTTCACAAGCAGAAAACCATTTGTAGCGTGGCAATAAGCGGTACAAAAAGCTGCGCTGTTTGTGCGCACGCTCAATAAAACAAGGGTCGGCGGCAAAATGTGCATCTAAACCCGCCATGCGGTTATAGCCAAAAATATAATCAAAACCATTGCCTTTAATAATTGCAAAAGTGGCTTCAATAAATTGCTGATAGCGCTGGTAATTAAACCAAGCTTTTTGTGGCAGTTCATGCATTTTAATATGACTAGGCAAGTCACCCTGCCACGTCATGGAAAATATCTCTACCGCATGCCCGCGTTTGACCAACTCATTTGCAGTACGCAACATATCGCGTTGCATGCCGCCATACGGAAAGTATTTGAATATGATAAAAGCAAACTTCATGAGGTGGTGAGCGGTTTTTCAATGCACGAAAACATTGATTGTATGCGAAAATGCCTAAAATTATGCCGAAAATCATGAAAATTCTCATTGTTAAAACCTCTTCTTTGGGCGATGTTATTCATTGCCTGCCTGTGATTAATGACATTTTGGCGGTTTACCCAAACGCGCAGATTGATTGGGTGGTAGAACAAAGTTTTGCTGATATTCCACGTTTGCATCCTGCGATTCATGAAGTTTTTACAGTAGCGTTTAGGCGCTGGCGGAAGCAGTTATTCCGTTTTAAAACGTGGTCTGAAATTAATCAATTCAAGCACTTAATTGTACAAAACAACTATGACGCCGTAATTGATGCGCAAGGCCTTTTAAAAAGTGCGTTAATTACGCGCTTGGCAAATGGCATTAAGCATGGCTACGATAAGCAATCGATTCGTGAGGCTGTTGCTAGTAAGTTTTACGATAAAACGTATGCTATTTCGTATCAGCAGCACGCGGTTAGCCGCAATCGCACGCTAGCGGCGTTAAGTTTGGCGTATGCGCCGCCCACCAATGCGCCTGATTATGGCATTCAAGCTAGGCTCAATTCAACTGAAATCCCAAATAAGCCGTTTGTGATTGCGCTACATGGCACCAGCCGCGATAGCAAATTATGGCCAATTGAGCATTGGATTAAGCTTGGTAAAGCGTTAAAAAATAGCCAGCTTAATATGGTTTTACCTTGGTCAAACCCCACTGAATTAGCGCGTGCCGAGCTAATTGCCAGCACATTGGAAAATGCGATTGTGTTACCAAAATCCAGCATTGCTGAACTGGCCGCTGTGATTAGCCAAGCCAAAGCGGCCGTTGGCGTGGATACCGGTTTATCGCATTTGGCGGCGGCATTAAATATTCCCACTATCGCCATTTATACCGATACCAACCCAGCGCTGACTGGCATAATGGGTAGCCAAGCTTATGCGGTTAATTTAGGTAATATTGGCGAAATACCCAGTGTAGAAAGCGTTTTAGCGCAGCTAAATCATGCTTAATTTCAGCATTCTGATTTTGTCAAAGCGCTTGTTTTAAAAATTTTGGCTTTACACACTTGAAATAAAATCGCTTATCCCCACGTTCAAAACAGTGTTATTAATGAATGGGGAAACACATGCAAGATGATAAACAAGCGGATTTAGACAATCCACAACAATTAGAAACGCCAATCGACGAATCTAGCGTGCAAACGCCCGATGATCGCATTGCCGAATTAGAAGCCGCATTAGAAGAAGCTAAAGCCAGCGTTTTATACACCAAAGCAGAAGGTGAGAATATTCGCCGCCGCGCCAATGATGATATTGATAAAGCGCGCAAATTTGCCTTAGAAAAATTCAGCGGCGAATTATTGGCGGTAAAAGATAGCTTAGACGCAGCGGTGCTGATTGAAGCGGCTGATGTGCAAAGCTATAAAGATGGTATTCAAATCACCATTAAGCAATTGGCTTCTGTGTTTGAAAAATTCAATATTGCTGAAGTGAACCCAGTGGGTGAAAAGTTTGACCCAAACAAACACCAAGCAATTTCAATGCTAGAAAATAGCGGCGAACCCAATACGGTGACTAGCGTGCTGCAAAAAGGCTACACATTGAATGAGCGCGTATTGCGCCCTGCATTGGTGATGGTTGCAAAGTAAATAGCCACAAAGCTTTTAAGGCTATTGAAAAGCGAAAAATTCACCCAATATTACTGTTAAGTTGTTCAGTATCAATTTTCAAACTCAAGTTTTAAAAGCTCAAGTTTTAAGAAATTGAATTGAACGCATAACTAAAATTTAAAGTTATTTAGAAAGATAAGGATTAAGCAACATGGGCAAAATTATTGGTATTGATTTAGGTACAACAAACTCTTGCGTCGCTGTCATGGAAGGCGGCAAACCGCGCGTAATCGAAAACTCTGAAGGTACACGCACAAC
The DNA here is from genome assembly GCA_046598525.1 of Methylotenera sp. Classification (GTDB taxonomy): domain Bacteria; phylum Pseudomonadota; class Gammaproteobacteria; order Burkholderiales; family Methylophilaceae; genus Methylotenera_A. The sequence goes on from JBKJIJ010000011.1 coordinate 116,273, forward strand.
GCCTTCAATTATCGCCTACCAAGAAGATGGCGAAATTTTAGCGGGCGCACCAGCAAAGCGCCAAGCGGTTACCAACCCAAAAAATACGTTGTACGCGGTTAAACGTTTAATCGGTCGCCGTTTTGAAGAAAAAGAAGTACAAAAAGACATTAAATTAATGCCTTACACCATTGCAAAAGCCGACAACGGCGATGCATGGGTGGAAGTGCGCGGCGTAAAAATGGCGCCACCACAAATTTCGGCTGAAGTTTTACGCAAAATGAAAAAAACAGCGGAAGACTATTTGGGCGAAGAAGTGACTGAAGCGGTGATTACTGTTCCTGCTTATTTTAATGATAGCCAACGCCAAGCCACTAAAGATGCAGGCCGTATTGCTGGTTTAGACGTAAAACGTATTATTAATGAGCCAACAGCGGCGGCATTAGCGTTTGGTTTAGACAAACAAGAAGGCGATCGCAAGATTGCGGTATATGACTTGGGCGGCGGTACATTCGACGTTTCAATTATTGAGATTTCAAGCATTGATGGCGAACATCAATTTGAAGTATTAAGCACCAACGGCGATACATTCTTGGGTGGTGAAGACTTTGATAACCGTTTAATCGACTTTTTGGCGGATGAATTCAAAAAAGAAAATGGCGGCTTGGATCTACGCAATGACCTTTTAGCTAAGCAACGCTTAAAAGAAGCGGCCGAAAAAGCAAAAATCGAATTATCAGGCGCTACACAAACCGAAGTGAACTTGCCATACATCACAGCCGATGCCACAGGCCCTAAACACTTAGTGGTGAAAATCACACGTGCAAAATTAGAATCTTTAGTTGAAGATTTAATTGAACGTACAATGGCACCGTGCCGTACAGCGATTAAAGACGCTGGCGTTTCAATTGACGATATTACTGACGTGATTTTGGTTGGCGGTCAAAGCCGTATGCCTAAAGTGCAAGAAAAAGTGAAAGAAATCTTTGGTAAAGAGCCACGTAAAGACGTAAACCCTGATGAAGCAGTGGCAGTTGGCGCGGCGATTCAAGGTGGCGTGCTAAAAGGTGATGTTAAAGACGTATTGTTGTTAGACGTTACACCATTAAGCTTAGGTATTGAAACTTTAGGCGGCGTGATGACTAAAGTGATTAAGAAAAACACCACGATTCCTACCAAGGCATCGCAAACGTTCTCAACCGCTGATGACAACCAAAATGCGGTAACGATTCAAGTGTTGCAAGGTGAGCGCGAAATGGCTTCTGCCAACAAATCGCTTGGCCAATTCAACTTGTCAGATATTCCACCAGCACCACGTGGCATGCCGCAAATTGAAGTAACATTTGACATTGATGCCAACGGTATCTTGCATGTTTCTGCTAAAGACAAAGCCACTGGTAAAGAAAACAAAATTACCATTAAAGCGAACTCTGGTTTGTCTGAAGCTGAAATTCAGCAAATGGAAGAAGATGCGATTAAATACGCGGATGAAGATAAGAAATACCGCGAGCTTGTAGACGCACGTAATGCCGCTGACGGCATGGTTCACTCTGTGAAAAAATCCTTGGGCGAGCATGGCGATAAGTTAGATGAAGCTGAAAAAACAGCCATTGAAACCGCATTGAAAGAGGTTGAAGAAGTATTGCAATCGGATGACAAAGATCTGATTGAAGCCAAAACCAATGCATTAATGGAAGCATCGCAAAAATTGGGTGAAAAAGTGTACGCCGAAGAGCAAGCAAAATCTAACGCGGCTAACGCACAACCAAGCCCAGAGGGCGAAAAAACGGTTGATGCCGAAGTGATGGATGCTGAGTTTGAAGAAGTGAAGAAAGACTAAAAGCAGTCGTAAGTAGATAGTCATGAGTCGTTAGTGTTGCTTGTCGACACTAACGATTTTTTCACAATAACTATTGCTTAAATAAAAAAACGACGACGACTAACTAACTACTAGTGACTAACTACTACAGACTAACGACTAAATTATGGCAACCAAAAAAGATTATTACGAAGTTTTAGGCGTTAATAAAGACGCAACTGAAGAAGAAATTAAAAAATCCTATCGCAAATTAGCGATGAAGTATCATCCTGACCGTAACCCAGACAACCCAAAAGCAGAAGAACAATTTAAAGAGGCTAAAGAAGCCTACGAAATGCTTTCTGATGACCAAAAACGCGCAGCTTATGATCAATATGGTCATGCAGGCGTTGAACAAGGTGCAGGTGCTGGCGGCTTTGGTGGCGCTGGTTTTGGTGATGCATTTGGCGATATCTTTGGTGATATTTTCGGTGGCGGTCGCCAAGGTGGTGGGCAGCGTAATAATGTGTATCGCGGTGCCGATTTGCGTTACAACATGGAAATTAGCCTAGAAGATGCCGCAAAAGGCACAGAGACCAAGATTCGTATTCCTGTACAAGCGGCTTGTGAAACTTGTAAAGGCACAGGCGCTAAAGCAGGCAAATCGCCTGTTACTTGTACCACTTGTGCTGGTCATGGCCAAGTGCGCATGCAGCAGGGCTTTTTCTCTGTGCAGCAAACGTGCCCAAAATGTCACGGTAGCGGCAAGGTGATTAAAGAAGACGATAAATGCGGCACTTGTCATGGCGCAGGTCGTGAAAAAATTAATAAAACCTTATCGGTTAAAATCCCCGCTGGCGTAGATGAAGGTGACCGTATTCGTTTAAGCGGCGAAGGTGAAGCTGGCGTTAACGGTGGCCCAACTGGCGATTTATATGTTGTAGTGCATTTAAAACAACACGAAATTTTTCAGCGCGATGGCGGCAATTTGCATTGCGAAATGCCGATTAGCTTTAGTACGGCGGCACTGGGTGGTGAGATTGAAGTGCCTACTTTAGGCGGCTCTGCCAAAATGAAAATTCCGGCCGAAACGCAAACGGGTGGCGTATTTAGATTAAAAGGCAAAGGCATTAAGCCATTACGCCAGTCGGAAAGCGGCGATTTAATGGTGCATGTAGTGGTTGAAACGCCAGTTAAATTAACCGAAAAACAAAAAGAGTTACTGCGTGAATTTGAAACCAGTACCCAAGCCGATTCCGGCAAACATAGCCCGCGTAATAAAAGCTGGGTTGATAAAGTAAAAGGCTTTTTTGACTAGTTTTTTGAATGGGTTTTAACTGGGCTTTAGTCTGAGATTGAGTAAGGGCCTGTGGTTACAGGCCCTTATTTAAATATAGTTTACAATTGATTGGCTTGTTTCAAACCTTGTTTACACTTCAGTTACACCCACGTCATCAATCCGACATATCTATTTGATATGATTCATCTAAGTTAATTAGATGGAGACGAAAATGAAAAGAGAATTAACAAAGAGCATTTTGCTAGGTGGTCTAGTAATTGCAACGATTGCATTTGGCTCATTTAAAGCCAATGCCGCAGGATTCAATCAAAGCGCCGCACATGACGGTAAAGTAATGTCATCAATCAAATTTCATGACATTGTAGAGAATACACAGCCCAACCAAGTGGCTAACAACTTTGGCAAGCCAGACGATATTATCATGATGAAAAATGCCGCTGGCGATGTAGCTGGTGTGATGTGGGTGTACCGTGATGCGGTGTTAAAAACGCATGGCATGATGGATGCTAGTTTTATGATTATCAACGGCCAAATGCGTTATGTGACTTTATCGGATGCTGTTTAATCGCGATTAGATTCATTGTATTGAATGAATGTTTTATTTAAAGGCCTGCGTTTGCAGGCCTTTTTGTTGTGCGGAATGTATGCTGCTATTAGGTGCAACACTGGTGCAAGTGGGCACCTAGCGATATACTGACATGCTATTTAAAACCATCACTCTAATTACTTGCACGCTATGAACTTATACCCTGTCGCCATTATTGAAAACTTCTACGAAAACCCAGATGCCATGCGCGAATTTGCGCTAGCGCAACAATATGTTTCGCTTAAAGAAAAGACAAATGCAACGTATGTTTACCCAGGTACCAGAACTAATGATTTAGTAGATTTAGATAAAAATTTACACGAAAAAGTCATTAAAAAACTGGTATCGGTTTTTCATAATGCCGAATACGATTATATGCGCTGGGCGATTTCTAGCAGCTTTCAAAGCGTAACAGAAGAATATGCGCAAGGTGTGATTCATACCGATCAAAACACCGTTTTTGCTGGCGTACTATATTTAACGCCAGATGCCCCGTTAAATGGCGGCACCTCTTTATTTAAGCCCAATAAAAGCTTTAATGCTGAACAATATGAACGTTGCTTAGTAGAAAACGATGAGCGATTTAAAGCGGGCCAAATTGTGATGGATACTAGCTACCACAGCATGTTTGATGAGATTGTGCGAGTGAATAATGTGTATAACACGCTGATTTTATATGAAGGCCGCCATTATCATGCGGCAAACCAATTTTTTGGCAAAACCTTGCAAGATTCAAGGCTTGCGCAGGTATTTTTTGTGAATAAAATTGATGCGCAAAAACACAGCGTATTTCCGTTAAAAAGAACGCAAAGTTTTAATGTTTAGCTAATAGTCAAACGCTTAATGGATTTAAAAAACTAATCCATTAAGCTTTTTTTAATGGCATTTAGCTCGGCATTAGCATCACTAAAATCTTCAAACTTTTTGCCATGGGTTTTTGCATACCAATAGTTGCTATTAAATTGATCGCCTTCTATTTTATGCAACACGGCGTGAATCCAGTTGGCGGTTTCATCACTGTAATCTTGCGCAATTTCGTGTGCCGTTTGCCAATCACCTGCTAGTGCTGCATCTACCGCCTTACTCAAAGCCTGCTTATTGTCTTGTTTCATCCTAACTGGTTTTTCAGATTATCGTGGATAATCAATCGTGCCTTTTTGAATAAACTCAATTTTGTAGCCATCTGGGTCTTCAATAAACGCAATAATAATGCTGCCATGCTTCATTGGTCCTGCTTCACGAATCACCTTGCCGCCAGCCGCTTTCACTAGATCGCAAGCCTTGTAGGCATCATCTACTTCTATCGCCATATGGCCATACGCGCTACCCATTTCATAGCTGGTTTTGCCATAATTGTAGGTTAACTCAATCACGCTATTATCGTATTCATTGCCATAGCCCACAAACGCCAGCGTAAATTCCCCATCTGGATAATCCTGTTGACGAATCAGCTTCATACCCAACACGCTGGTGTAAAAGTGAATAGACTGGTCTAAGTTGCCAACGCGCAACATGGTGTGCAAAATTCTCATAGTTAATACTCCAAAACTTAAGTTTATTTGATTATTGTATGCGGGTTTAGCGGTGCTATTTTTAAACGCACTATTCTTTTGACTTTACCAGTCGATGATATTTTTCCAGCAATTGTTGCTGCGTTTCAACCACATCTGGGTTTAGCGGTATGCAATCCACCGGGCAAACCGCTACGCACTGCGGCTTATCAAAATGCCCAACGCATTCGGTGCATAAATTAGGGTTAATTTCGTAGATTTCTTGGCCCTGATAAATTGCTTCATTAGGGCATTCTGGTTCGCACACATCGCAATTAATGCATTCATCTGTAATAAAAAGCGCCATAAAATTATGCTTGTTTAAGCTTCTCTGCTTTAAGCTTAGCAATTATGGCATCTTCAACAGTAGAAGACACAAATTGATGCACATCGCCACCTAGCCTTGCTACTTCGCGCACCAAGCTGCTTGAAACAAACATATATTGCTCAGCAGGTGTTAAAAACAGCGTTTCAAGCTTAGGGTACAGCTTGCGATTCATGCCGGCTAATTGAAATTCATATTCAAAATCACTGGCCGCGCGCAATCCTCGAATCACCATTTGCGCGCCTTGGTCTTGCACAAATTGCATTAACAAGCCGCTAAAGCCTACGACTTTAATATTGGTGGCTTTTTTAAAGCCACTTTTCGCCAACTCCACACGCTCTTCTAAGCTAAATAATGTGCTTTTATTGGTGCTGCCAGCTACGGCCACAATCAGCTCATCAAACAAATTAGCGGCTCTATGCACAATATCTTCATGGCCCAAGGTGATGGGGTCAAAAGTACCAGGGTAGACGGCAATGCGGTTTTTGCTCATATGGCAACCTTAAGTAATTACACCGATTTTAACAAATGATAATAAACGTTGCCCGCTTTATTTTGTTTAACAAGTTGCCAGCCCGCTAATAACTCGCTTGATTCAAGCGCAAATTCTGCTTCAATATACACCAAGCCATTTGTGCTAAGATGCTGATTTAAAGTGGGTAATATTTTATTAAGCCAATCTTTATGATACGGCGGATCGCAGAAAATCACATCAAATTGCTGCGTATTTTGGCTTAAATAGACTAAAACATCTTGGCGTAAAATCTGACTATTTTTAGCATCTAACAATTGCTGATTTTGCATCAACGCTTGATAAGCGGCGCCTGAATTTTCAACCATCACCACATTTTTTGCGTTGCGCGACAATGCCTCAAACCCAAACGCGCCTGTGCCTGCAAATAAATCCAAGCAGGTTTTACCCGTTAAATCTTGCCCCAGCCAATTAAATACGGTTTGGCGCACACGCTCTGGCGTTGGCCGCAGGCCTTCTACATCGGGAAACTTAAGCAAGCGGCTACGCCAAACGCCAGCGTTGATGCGGACTTGATTGCTTGCGTTGGATTTTTTGGTGGGTTTTGAAGGTGGCAATTTAATTGGCTTTTGCTAAAAAGCATAGCTTACCAAACTTTCAGCCCGTCATTCTGGGCATAGTATTTTATTTGGGCGGAGAATCCAGAAATAAATAAACAAAAACTGGATTCTTCGCCCAGATAAACCTTGGGCTAAGAATGACGGGTTGGATAATTGGACGTTTATATTAGCAATTACTTAACTGTGCTGATTTTTAACAAGCGAACTTATAATGCGCCCACGGTCACTGCCACAAAATTAGCGGGTTTAACGCGGCGATTAAACGCATCCTTAATTTGCGCGGTAGTCACTTTGGCCACTTCTTTATTAAAATCATCAAGATACGTCATCGGCAATTGGTAAAAACCAATAATACTTAAGTAATCTAAGATTTTATTATTGCTATCAATACGCATTGGAAAGCCGCCAATGATATTGGATTTAGCCGCTTTCAGCTCTTTTTCTGTCACGCCATTTTGCATAAATTTGGCAATGGTTTCATTTACTACTTTTAATGCATCGCCTGCTTGTTCTTTTTTAGTTTGCAGACCAACTTGAAAAGGGCCCAACTCGCCCATTGGCATAAAGTAGCTATATACGCTATAAACCAAACCGCGTTTTTCGCGCACCTCTTCGGTTAAGCGCGATACAAAACCGCCGCCGCCTAAAATATAGTTACCCACATATAAAGGAAAGTAATCGGCATCGCCACGTTTAATGCCAGGGTAGCCTAGCAAAATATGGGCTTGGCTGGCTGGGTGTGTAATGTTTTGCGTGTTTGGTGCCTGCGGTAAGGTAACTGCTGCAATTTTTGGAATGGCGGCACCTTGCGGCAAGCCTTTAGATACGTCTTCTGCAATGGCGCGCGCTTGCGTTTCTGTCATATCACCAATCAAGGCAATAACAGCACTTTTGGCGGAGTAATATTGCTGATAAAACGCCACTAAATCATCACGTTTCATGGCATTAATCGTACTAATTTCACCGCTTTCATCTAAACTATAAGGATGTGCGCCATACATAGCCTGCATAAACGCTTTGTTAGAAATGCTTTCTGGCTGAGTAGCGGCCTCTTGCAAACCAGCCACAATACGCGTTTTTTCACGCTCTAAAATGGCCTGCGGAAAATCCGGTTTATGCAAAATTTTGTTAAAAATCGTCAGCGCTTTGGCTTGCTCGCTGGTCAGGGTACGCAATTTAAACGCCGCCCTATCCAAATCCAGCTCACCGCCCAAAATAGCGCCAATATCGGCAAACTGATTGGTAATCGCCTCTTCGTTCATGCCGTCAGCACCCAATGTCATCAGGTATTTGGTCACACCTGCCACGCCAGAAGTCTGCTTAGTATCGCGCGAACTACCGGCAGGAAAATTAACGCTCATGTCTAAAATCGGCAAATCATGATTTTCAACAAAATACACTTGGCTGCCTGAACTGGTTTGCCAATGTTGGATTTTGACCGCGGCGTTGGCGTTGAGTGCCAACAATGTGACGAAAAAGGTAATTAAGTATTGAATTTTTTTCATTGTAAAACCTTAAAGTAAAACCTTAAAATGGATTCCCGCTTTCGCGGGAATGACGGTACAAAATATTTTTGTGGTTGTTTAGTAGTTTCAAGCTGAAAATTCAGAAAGATTTAAAGCGCTAAGTGAGGCTAGGCGCGCAAGGCCGCTGTGTACATTAAGTACACAAGGTGTTGCGCAACAACGCATCACGACGCGGTTTAAGTTTTTCATTTAGTGTACGTGGGGTTTGCCAGAGGGCTTGGCATTCGGATCAATCGGTTGCGGATCCAGCGTTGCAATCGTCATATTATCTTTAACCAAATATTTTTTGGCTACCGCCTGCACTTGTTCAGAAGTAATCGCTTTTAAGCGTTCTGGATACTCCTCAAGTAAGTGCCAGCTGTAGCCCATGGTTTCAAGCTGACCGATTTGCATGCCTTGATAAAACATCGAATCGCGCTGATAAATATCCGCTGCAATCACTGCTGCTTTCACCCTATCCAGCTCGGTTTGTGTCACGCCACCTGTTTTAATCAGCTCAATTTGTGCAATTAAAGCGGTTTCTAGCTCAGCCACTGTTTTGCCTTCTGCTGGCGTGCCAACTAGCTCAAACAAGGCTTGGCGACCGCGCGATGTACTATCGTAGCCAGCGCCAACATCTAATGCGACTGAATTTTCGCGCACTAATTTTTGATTTAAACGGGCTGAATCATTACCGCTTAATACGCCTGATAAAACATCCAGCGCATACGGCTCCCACGCTTGTTCTGGCGTTGTGGTTTTAGGTAGCAGCGTAGGCGCATGAAAACCCATGACCAAGTACGGCAGTTTGCCTGGCGCTTTAACCACTACGCGGCGCTCACCAATTTGTGCAGGCTCTGTTTGTGGTTTTCTGGCCGGCAAAACTTTTGGTTTTAATGGGCCAAAATACTGTTTGGCTAATTTCAAAACATCTTGTGTTTTAACGTCGCCCACCACCACTAGCGTCGCATTATTGGGTGCGTACCAGTTTTTGTACCACTCACGCGCATCGGCGGCGGTCATATTTTCTAAATCGTTCATATAACCAACAACTGGCCTGCCATAAGGGTGCGCATTAAAAGTGGTGGCTTGAAATTGCTCATTCACTTTGGATTGTGGCTTATCTTCGGTGCGCCAACGGCGCTCTTCCATTACCACTTTAATTTCCTTAGCAAATTCGGCATCTGTAATCACCAAATTTTGCATGCGATCTGCTTCTAGCTTCATGGATAAGGGTAAATGCGATTTTTCTAATTGCTGAAAATAACAAGTGTAATCGGTGCCTGTAAACGCGTTTTCTTTACCGCCAGCGGCAGCTACAAGACGCGAAAATTGGCCTGCGGGAACACTCTTTGTGCCTTTAAACATCATGTGTTCAAGCACGTGCGCTACACCTGTTTTACCGTTTACTTCATCTAAACTACCGGCGCGGTACCACACTTGCGAAACCACTACTGGCGCGCGATGGTCTTCTTGCACGATGACTTTCATGCCATTGCTGAGTTTAAATTCTTGAATAGCCGCTTGGCCTAGCACTGGCGCAAACGCTAATAACAGCGCGGCAATTTGAATATAACTATTTTTAAGTTTTATCTGCACAACAACTCTTTCTATTATTAAAAATGGCGTTTCAATAAACACTTAGCATCAATAAGCCCTTAAATGACACAGTTTAAATTAGTTTAGTTCCTGCGCCCTATTGTTGGCACAATGGTTTAATACGGCTAGCTTAAAACTGTTAATGCTTAATGGCACGTAGTCGATTTTACGACTAAAATAGGCGCTAATTGTTATTATTAAGTGCGCTATGTTTAATATTTTTAAGAAAAAGCCTGAACCCACAGAAATTAAGCCTGAAGCAGTTGCGGCGCCTGAAATTTCGCCAGTTGTGGCAGATGAAGCAAAGCCTGAAATTGTAGAGAATAAACCAAAAGAAGCAGAGCTAAGCTTTGCGCAACGCCTTAAGCAAAGTTTAGCCAAAACGCGCCAACAACTATCTGGTCAGCTTAATAGCCTATTTGGTGGCGGTAAAATTGATGCCGATACTTATGAAGAACTAGAAACGATTTTATTAACCGCCGATATTGGCGTTGCGGCCACTACACAGTTATTGGAAAACCTAAAAAAGCGTGTAAAACGCGAAAATTTAGAAGAAACCACTGCGCTTAAACAAGCCTTAAAAGCCGAACTTTTAGCGTTATTACTGCCTTTAGAAAAACCGCTACAAACCCATAATCATCAGCCTTTTGTCATTATGTTGGCAGGTGTAAATGGTGCTGGCAAAACTACCACTATTGGCAAGCTGGCCAAACTATTTCAATCGCAAGGTAAAAGCGTTTTAATTGCTGCGGGCGATACCTTTAGAGCGGCCGCCAGAGAACAATTGCAAGTTTGGGGTGAGCGTAACAATGTGCAAGTAATCGCATCCGAAGGTGGCGACCCAGCGGCGGTTATTTTTGATGCGGTTAATTCGGCCATGGCCAAAAAAATTGATATTGTGATTGCCGACACCGCCGGCCGCTTGCCCACACAAATGCATTTAATGGATGAGATTAAAAAAGTGCAACGCGTGATTGGCAAAGCATTACCCAATGCACCACATGAAATTTTATTGGTTTTAGATGCTAACACTGGCCAAAACGCGGTGAGCCAAGTGAAAGCGTTTGATGACGCGCTGGGCGTAACCGGTTTAGTGTTAAGCAAATTAGATGGCACAGCCAAAGGTGGCGTAATTGCGGCGATTGCTCAAGTAACCAACGAAAGGCAACGGCCTATACCAATCCGCTTTATTGGCATTGGCGAAGCCATTGATGATTTGCGCCCCTTTAGCGCGCAAGCCTTTGTTGATGCGCTATTTGAATAAAAGAATGCCGATTAGTGGCTTTTGGATTAAGTGAAAGCGAATATGATTGTTTTTGACAATGTAACCAAACGTTACCCCGCCAGCGGCGACGCCATTAGCCAAGCCAGCTTTAGTATTGAGGCAGGTGAGCTTGTGTATGTGACTGGGCATTCGGGCGCGGGCAAAAGCACCTTGCTTAAATTAATGGCGGCGATTGAGCGCCCAACAAATGGCACGGTTTTAATTAATAATCAAAATGTGAACAAACTAAAAGAATCTACGCTGCCTTATATTCGGCGCAAATTTGGGCTAGTGTTTCAAGACCATAAATTGCTGTACGACCGTAATTGCTTTCAAAATGTGGCGTTACCGTTGGCGATTAACGGCATTACAGGCAGTGAAGCGGCTAAACGCATTCGCGCCGCGCTGGATAAAGTTGGGCTTTTAAACCGCGAAAAATCCATGCCGATTACCTTGTCAGGCGGTGAACAGCAACGCTTAGCGATTGCGCGCGCGGTGGTGAGCAAGCCTGCTATTTTGATTGCGGATGAACCCACCGGCAATTTAGATAAAGTATACGCCGCCGATATTGTGACCTTATTTAAAGCGTTTCAGCAGGTTGGCGTTACCGTTATTATTGCCACGCATGATGCGCTAGGCCAAGCTAGCCAAGAGAACAAAGTACTGCATCTTAATCAAGGTAGACTATCTATTCAGCCAGAGGTAAACGCATGAAAACTTGGCTGACTTATCATGCGCAAGCCTTGCGTTTAGTGCTTTCGCGCTTTCAAAATAACAAACTTAGCACCTTTTTAATTTGCCTTAGCATTGGCGTTACGCTTGCCTTACCGGCCACGGCTTATATTATTTTGGATAATTTAAATGGCTTGGTGAGCAATGTTAAAAGTGAATCTAAATTAAGCGTGTTTTTGCAAGCCAAGCATGATGATGCGATGGTTAAAACGATTGAAGAGCAGCTCAAAAAAAATCCAGCCATTCAAAATGTGCTTTTTGTATCAAAAGAAGAAGCGTTGGCGCAAATTACGGCCGTTGATGCCAATAAAGATTTGCTGGATTCTTTAAGCAACAACCCGCTGCCCGATGCTTTTTTTGTTGAGCCTGCATTATTAGATGCCGCCGCGATTGAATCGCTTAAACAAGAATTAAGCAAAATTGAAGGCGTAGAAACCGTTTTGGTGGATGGCGCGTGGATTAAACGCTTGAATTATTTATTGCAGCTGGGGCAAAAAATATTGCTGCTGTTAACTGGGTTGCTTGGCTTTGCGCTGGTTGTGGTAATTGGCAATACCATTCGCATGCAAGTGTTAACCCAGCAAGCTGAAATTGAGCTTAGCCAATTAATTGGCGCAACCAAAGGCTTTATTCGCCGACCATTTTTGTACTTAGGCGCGCTGTATGGGCTTGGCGGTGGCATTTTGGCGGCGCTTATATCATGGTTAATTATTGTGCTTTTAAACCAAACCGTGACTGAAATCGCCAATAGCTATCAGGCTGATTTTAAATTATTAGTATCCAACAGCACTGCACCACTGATATTGCTTTTAATTGCCAGCTTAATCGGCTTAATTTCAGCTTACTTTTCTGTACAGCCGGTGACTAAAAAATAAATTATTTAAAAACTTAGCTTTTGAAAAGCTAGCTTATTGAAAACTCAACTTGCTGTAGCCCATTAAAGTGCCGGTTGCATAGGCGGTATCCACTAGCGCAATTTGATAATCTGTAATGGCGCGCACTTCTTTAATTTGCGCCTCGCCCAAGCGGGTTAAGGTTTCCAGCACTTCTGTCATGGTGCGCAAGCCTTCGTTAAATTGCTTTAATTCGGCATCATAATTTAAACCGGCAATTAACACTTGTTGCCTAGCGGCTAAAATGCGCTGCCAGTTTTGGTCTACATAATCCAACGCATCATAAATCTCTTTTTTAACCGTTAATGTTTGCAAGTTTTTGGTTAATAAACGTTGGTTGCGTTGCTGCACGGCCCGTTCTAGGCGGGCTTTGCTGGCTTCGTTGCTTAAGGGCATTTCAAACTTTAAGCCAATTGACCAATTATTAAAGTCGCCATTCAACACATTTTGATAGCTGTTATTAAAGCTATTATTGGTGTTAGATAGCGCACCATATTGATAATCCAGCGTAAAAATTGGCAAAGTTTGATTCTCAAGATAATCAATATTAATCAAATCGGCCGCCAATTTAAGCTCTTGCTCTAATATTTCTATACGGCCAGATAAGGCATCATTTAGCAGCTGATTACGATCAAATTCGTACTTTAATAAATTAGGCTGAGTGGTAGGCGTAAGCGTGCTGGCCGCGCTGTTTTCTTCAGCCATATCGTTCATGTAAAAACGCAATTGGCGCTGCGCTAATTTAAGGTTGGTTTCGGCAATAATCAGCGCTTCCATCCTATCGGCCACGCCAATTTCAGCGCGATTAATCTCAACCGCGGCGGTTAAACCTTCTTGCACACGCTGCTTAACCATGGCCAAGTTTTGGTTGGCGTATTCAAATTGCTGGCGTCTAACATCAAGCGCTGCCCATGCGCCATACAAAGCCCAATAGGCTTTATCCACCATGGCAATAATGCGTATTGATTGCAAGCGGGTTTTTAATTGCACGGCTTGTTGCGAATATTCGGCAATTTGAATGCTGGCCTCATTTACCTGACGCCCCGCGCCTCTTAATAAAGGCTGGCTAATCGAAAACCGTAGCGCGCTACGGTATTCATCGCTGGCAAATTTACCCTTGCTTACCTTATTTTCTAATGGCGAGCTTAGTGAAACCGTGCCGCCTGCGCGTAAGGGAATTTTAATGCCAGCCTCAAGCTCGGTGCTGCGTTTTTGCTGCTCTAAGGTGCTTAATTTAAGCTGCTCACCGTTTAATGCAGGGTTATCCGATTTAAATTCCACTTTGTCAGATGCCATTTTGGGCGAATCAAGCTGGCTGTATTTAGCGTAAGCAAAAATAATCTGGTCAAACTTCGCCTCTTCTTCGCGTACCTGCGTTGCCGCTATCACAGGGTCCACTTGCGCGACTTTAATATCCAAATTATTTTTAAGCGCATTGGCGCGAATATCGGCAATGCTGACTTGATTAGACGACAGCTTAATCGAAATTTTAGCGCTATCGGTTTCTTGCAGCGCTTTCTTTAAATCAATCAGCAATGGCCTGCTATCTACCTTGGCGCGCGCAGCGTTGTATTCTTCAATCGCGCTTTCAAGCTTGGTTGGCGGCTTATCGGAATATTTTTCTAAAGGTAGCGATTCATCTAACTTTAAACGCTGCCCTGCCTTATTTAAAATCGATTTTTCAGCTATTTCATCAGCCAAAAGCCATGGCGATGATGCCAAAAGCAGCATTAAAAACGCCAATTTAGGCCATTTATATTGATGCGGCATTATGCATTTCCTGCTGGCATTTTTTGGTTTGGGTACGATTGCACCTGCGGAATGCGCGGCGGGAAACCGTTTAACACGCGCCAAATTTCATAACCAATGGTCACATTATCTAATAACACCCAGGCTTTTGCGCTGATGCCTTGCCTTAAAAAGCGGGCCGATGGCCAATTAGGATACGCTTTATCGGGCACCACCATAATGCGAAAACTGCCGGTACCATTATCGGTTGGGTCTACAAAAACCACTTTTCCGGCAAAAGTACCAATACCCACCTGCGCCCAGCCAGGCACCTGAATCGCCGGCCAGCCCTCAAACTCTAAGCGCACCTTGCTACCTTTGGTGATTAACGGCGCATCGCGGCCATCTACCCACAACTCAACAGAGCGCGTGGATGTTTCTGGCAAAATAACCAATAAAGGCTGGCCCTGGCTAATCATTTGCGATTGCGAATTCACTGGTAACCTAAAAATAGTGCCCGAGCGCGGCGCGACTATTTTTTGCATATTTTGACGCGATAAGTTGATTTCTGAGCTGGTTAGGCTATTTTGGCTATCGGCCAATTCACCTTTAATTTTATTAATGCCAGCATTGCTTGAATCTAATGACGCTTGCGTATCGGCGCGAATTTGCTGAATATCCGCCTGAGAAGATTGCGCCTCGGCTTGTGCCGAATTGCGTTGCGCTTGGGCGCTATTTAAATTGCGCTTAGCAATAATCAAATCTCTTTCGGCCACTTCTAAATCGCGCTTAGAAACCAAGCCATCGTTAAACAAACGTTGCAAACGGCTGCTTTGAAATTGCGCGGCATCTAAGGTGGCCTGTGCCGAACTAATGGCCTCAGTACTAGCAATTATTTTTTGCTTAGCCACATCCAACTTAAATTGCGCCGCCGCTATTTTTGCATCGCGCGAAATCATTAAATTTTGCAGCTGAACTTCATACGATTTTAATTCATCTTCTTTAGCGGCCAGCTTATCTTGCTGATTATCGCGCTGTGCTGCTAAACGGTCTTTAAATAATGGGTCAATATCGCTAATTTCAAGCAGCACATCGCCCGCTTTCACCACGCTGCCTTCGTTTACATACCATTTGCTAATCACGCCATTTAAAGGCGCATCAATGGTTTGCACGCGTTCGGATGGCGATAATGCGGTGACTTTACCCGCCGCCGTTACGTTTTGTTGCCAAGGTAAAAATAAAGCAATAATTGGTAATACAAAAAACAGCACCACCATTATTGTGATGTAACGCGAAACAGCAGCCGGCGTTTGCGCGGCCACTAAGGCATTTTGATTAAATTTGTACTGATTCACTTTTGGCCACCTTGCTGTTGGGTAAGCTGCAATGTGCTACCAAATTTTTCGGCAATATGCTTAAAGCGAGTCGTCACAATCAGCATCCAATCCGATTGATGCGAATTAAATAAGGTCAGCACAGCGTCTAATTCTTTGCTGGTAAAACTATCCAGCAAGCCATCAATAATCAGCAGGCTAGGCTTGGCCACAATGGCTCTGGCTAACATTAGCCGTTGAATTTGCGTGGTTGAAAGCGGCGCGCCAAAGGCGGTTAATGGCGTATCTAGCGCATGCTCTAAATTAGAAAAATCTTCTAGCAAGCCTAATTCATTTAACACCACATTAACGCTGCCCAAGGTAATGTTGGGCCGGCTTAATACAATATTATCAATAATGCTGCCTTCCACAATTTCTACCCGGCTGGCAATACCAATTAAATTGCGTAAAGAGTTTTGATTAAGCTGGCGTAAATCATTGTTATTAAACTCAATATGGCCGATTGTTGGCTGCCTTAAGCCGGTTACAATGCCAATAAGCGTGGATTTACCAGTGCCCGATTCGCCCAAAATAGCCAAGCTTTCGCCTTTAGAAAGCTGAAAGCTAATATCGTTAATGGGCTGAATTCTGGGGGAATATTGAAATGAAATATGATTAGCCGCCACACGCGTTAAATGGTTATCTTCAATTTCGTGCTGGCCTAATTTTTCTTGCGGCAAATCATCTAAAACGCCAATTTTATCTAGCCCTGCCAGCATGTCGTAAAAGTATTCCAGCTTGCTAATAAAGCGCACAAACGCCGTTAACACACCAAAAATAATCAGCTCTGCCGCCACAAATTGGCCCAAGTTAATTTGGCCCTGAATAACCAGCGCGCCGCCTAAAGCCAACATAGATGTGCCGACAACGGCATATAAAATAACCGCAGCAATGTTTTGGTAAAGCAAAATTTTAAAATGCTGGTTTCTTTTTTCTAAATAGGTATTAGCCAATTGGTTGGTAAAGCTTTTCGCTCTATCGCGGCCATTAAAAAATTTAAAAATATAAAAGTTTCTGGCAATGGTTTCTAGCCAAGCGGCGGTGGTGTACTTGGCTTTCGATTCATCAATGGCAGAATCGGTGCCGTTATTACCTAAAATAAAGATAATAAAAGTCAAAAATATCAACGCGATTAAAATAATAACGCCGAAATATAAGCTATAAAAAATAAGAATAACGCTGCCGATAATGCCTTGCAAAAACGCATTTAAGCCAACCGTTAATAAAGTAGCGGCCGATTTTTGCACTGTGCTTACATCAAAAAACCGATTCATTAGCTCAACTGGGTTGGCGTGATCGTAAATAGCGGTATCAATGCCTTGCGTATTTTTGGCCACATTAATCGATGTTCTGACAAACAACCGTCTTTGAATCAGCTCTACCACATAGCCTTCAAACACATATAAAGCGCCAGACAATAACAACAGCGCAAATAAAATCACCGAAACCACAAAAAGCGGCTGCAACACCCCGCCCATGGTGACAATATTCACCAAGGCTTGCACCGCAATCGGCGTGGCAATGCTTAGCAAGCCATAGCCAAACGTCAGCACAATCAGCAGATTAATATCGGTGCGCTCTAACTCTATTAGCTCAAATAAGCGCTTAATGGGCTTTTTAAGGCTTTGATTAATGTCCATAAAATGCTATTCCATTTTCGATTCAGATAAGTTGCTCAACACTTCGCCCTCATCTCGGCCCAATAACATTTTAATAATGTCTGGTTCAAAATGGCGCTTGGTCGAAATGGCATAAAATTGCTCATAAAGCCCGGGAATCTTGCAATATTCTTGCAAGGTATTATTTTTAATTTCATCCTGCACCACCACTTTTGGCATCAGCGCAACGCAGTTAGAATCGCGCACAATCAAGCGCAAGGCCGGCATATCGTTGATTTCTGCCATGATGTTGTAGCGAATTTGCTGCTCATAACAAATTAAATCAAACATGGCGCGAATCTCTGTGCCTACACTTGGCAGCAATAATTTGTAATTGCTTAAATCTTGCGGAAAGCTAAACGGCTTGGCATTTGGCAGCGGTTTACCAATTAAACTAAGCTGCTGCTTGGCTACCGATTTGGTTTTAAACGCATATTGCGCGCTGGGGCTAGGCCGATAATTGCTTAATACAATATCTAATTGATGCTGACCTAAGCGCATCAATAATTCATCTTGATTACCCGAATCAATCAGCAGCTCAACATCGTCGCGGTGCAAAACCGGACGAATAAAATTCTCAACAAAATTACGCGATAACGACGAAACCACGCCAATTTTTAAAATCATGCGGCTTGATGATGCGTTATTTTGCAGCATGCCGCTTAACTCATTGCCTAAACCGAAAATCTTATTGGCATAACTTAGGGTTAATTGCCCGGCTTCGGTCAGCTTTAAAAGCCGGCCTTCTCTTGAAAACAAGGTGTTATTAAGCTGGTTTTCGAGCTTTTTTAATTGCGTAGATAACGCCGATTGCGAAACAAACAGCTTAGCCGCCGCCCTGCCCAAATGACCTTCTTTCGCAATCACCCAAAAATAATACAAATGATTGTAATTGAGTTTGGCCATAGAATTATTCTCTTTTGCATATCTAAATAATAGTTATTTGATATTATATAGAATAGTTATCGCGCTATGTTTAATCACTTTGCTTTCAGCGTTTTATTATTCTGCTTATTAAAATTGAATTTAAGCGTTTAAATTTTTAACAATATTAATGACTATACTAAACAATGCATTAGCGCGGCCACAATGCAAAAAATCCTCTTGCGAGGATTTTTTTGAACTAAATTTAAGTATTAAATTGCTTAATTTAGATTCTTACAGAGTTATCGCGATTTTGATTCCAATCGCTTTCAAACAAGCGTGCATCTTCTTCTGAGCGTGCGTTAACGCCGATCAAAATGCCACCATTGCTAATGTCTTGCTCATATTCTTTCAAGCGATCTTCTGGAATACCCCAGCCAATTAGCGCGCCCACTAAACCAGCGGTAACACCACCTGCACCAGCGCCAGCAATACCAGCCGCTAATGGGCCAGCAATTACTAAACCTAAACCTGGCAATAATAATGTAGTACCAACAGCTGCAATGGCCGCTAATGTTGCGCCAACCACACTGCCTACTGCGCCGCCAATAGCTGCGCCTTCAGCTGCTTTATTGCCCACTTCTGTTTCAAGTGTGGCATCTTGGCCGTAATATTTCACGCGCGTTTCTTCAGACATCACCACATTAATATCGTTATGGTCATAACCCATTGCTGTGGCTTTTTTGTACGCTTCTTCAGCACTATCTTGATCTTTAAACAATCCAGTAATTAAATTCATTTTTCACTTCTCCAATAAATGTTGTTTTCAAATTAATTCTAAATAATTTGTAAACCCACTTTAATCAACAAATTTAATGTGGTCTGTACTGCACAGTACATAACTTTTTTAATTTTCAATATGTACGCTAACGGACGGATTTATAAGATGAATAAATTTACAGTGATTTTTTTAAATTTTGATTCAATTGCCGCTGTAGATTTTAAATGCAGATTTTTAAAAGCAAATTTTAAAATCACCTCTCTACAAAGGCTTTATCAAGCAAAGGAAGTGCATGCTCGAAACCAATTCATACTCCACTGATGCGTCGAACAGTGTGCCTAAAATTAGCATCATCATGACGCCTAAGAAAAAAATCCATTCAGAATTATCCGTTTTTAATCACCGCCGATTAATGCCTAACTTTATCAGCACCAATTGGACCGCTGAATTAAATCGAGATACCGATTTATTGTTTAAAGAAGGCCATTTTGTTGAAGAGGAGCGCCTTCATGTTCAGCAATATGTAGTGCATGTGCCGCTTGAAGCGGATGCATTTATCACTTGGTTTGAAAACTTAAAAATAGAAGCGCCCGGCCAAGGCGATGCGCTTTTTCCTTGGCTTGCGCATGAAGCCAGCGTTGACCAAATGCGCTGGTTTTTACAGCAAGAAGCGGCTGGTGAGGCTGGTTTTGATGATTTAGTGGCTATGACGCAATTAAAATTACCCGCTCAAGCCAAGCTTGAAATGGCGCGAAACTATTGGGATGAAATGGGTCGCGGCCACGAAAATTCGATGCATGGTTTAATGTTAGAAAATACCGTGAACGATTTAAAATTGGCACCCACCATTGAAAGCACGGCTTGGGAATCGTTAGCGCTGGCCAATTTAATGTTGGCGCTGGCGGCAAATCGGCGCTATGCCTATCAATCGATTGGCGCATTGGGCGCAGTGGAAATGACCGCGCCAACACGCGTAGCTTATGTAAATGAAGGCTTAAAACGCTTAGGTGTGGATTTTGAAACGCGAAAATATTTTCAATTGCATGCCAGTTTAGACATCAAACATTCTGAAGCTTGGAATAGAGAAGTGATTTACTCATTGGTCAAATCCAATCCGCAAGTAGCATTGCCAATTGCAGAAGGCGCTTTAATGCGCTTGTGCGCTGGCGCTAGATGCTACAAAAAATACAAATCGCATTTTGGGATTCAGGCTTTTTCGCATTAAATAGGCAACATTAATTACTGGCTTAATTTTTTAAGCTGGTTTTGTGGCGGTTAAAACCACGGCGGCAATTCGGTCTGCGCCGCTGTAAGCCTCACTTAGCAGCTCTTCCCCAAAAATATCCGGGTCTATTTCAGTGTATTGATAGCTAAATCCGGCAAAATCTAGCTTGGTTTTTGCCAGCTCTAAAAATGCATCGTGCCCATCTACAATAGCCACACCGGTATACAACAGCAATGTGCCATTTGGGTTTAAACGTTCAATGGCCGAATTGACAATATCTAACGATAACGCCGCGCCTAATTGACCACCACCATGCCGATAAGCGCGTTCAGATGCATCATTTAAATAAGGCGGATTAGCCATAATCAAATCAAAATGGCCATCAAGCTGATGCAATAAATCACTTTGCACCAGCCTTATATTGTCAATCGATTCACTTTGCACATTAATGCGCGCCAATTCTAGGGCGTCATTATTAATATCAGCCGCCACAATGTCACATTCTGGCAGCGCCAAAGCCAGCATAATCGCGCCAGCGCCGCTACCTGTGCCAATATCCACCGCCCTATTAATGGGCTGATTAGCGGTGATTAAAAAGTTGTGAATGGCATGCGCAAAACGATACGTATCTGGCCCAAAAAAGACCGAAGAATTGGCAAGCGTGGGAAAAGCAGAGTGCAGAAACAGCTGATGATTGATGATAGAAACGCGCAGCAGACTTTTCCAGCCGGTTTCTACTTGAATGGCGATATCGGCAGATTGCATCAAATTAAAAAGAGTTGAATCAATATTTTCAGGCTGAAAAATTCGATTCCAGCCAAAAATATCCGTTAAGCTATTTGCAAAAACCGCCCGCTGCCTAGCATTTACTATCTGGTGGCTGGCTGGGCTAATGGTAATAAAACGATAATCATGGCTTTGCAAATACGCCAACAAAAATAGCAGCTGGTGATGTTTAGGATGGTGCTTATTTGAATCTTGCTGCAGGTTAATGTCATTCATTTTCAAAATCTTATCAGCGCAACTCTAGTTATTGAGTACGTTAGCGCACAGATGCCATGCGGCAATCGATACACAATGCAAATTAAATTTAATTAATCAAGATTGGATCAGCGGCTATGAGCTATATCACCACACAAGATAATACAAAGTTATTTTATAAAGATTGGGGCAGTGGCAAGCCAGTTATTTTTATGCACGGCTGGCCATTGTCATCTGATAGCTGGGATGATCACGCCATGGCGGTTGCTGATGCGGGCTATCGCGCCATTGCCTATGATAGACGCGGCTTTGGGCGATCTACCCACCCTTGGGGTGGCTATGATTACAACACGCTGGCCGATGATTTGGCCGCGGTAATTGCGCAATTAGGCTTAACAGATGTGACTTTAGTTGGCTTTTCAATGGGCGGTGGCGAAGTAGCGCGTTATATGTCTAGGCACCAAGGCCGATCCGTTTCAAAAGCGGTATTGGTTTCATCGATTGTGCCGTATATGCTAAAAACCGAGGACAACCCTCAAGGTACCGACCAAACCGTTTTTGACGAAATGACCATTAATATGATTGAAGATCGCGCTGCATTTTTTGCCGATTTTTTCAAAACGTTTTATGGCTTTACTATGATGAATCATCCTGCTAGCCAAGAAGTACTTGAATGGTCTAGAAGCGTGGGTATGTCTGCCAATTTAAAAGCCACATTGGCCTGCGCAGGCGCATTTTCATCCACCGATTTCCGTGCCGATTTAAGCGCTATTAAAGTACCAACGCTGATTATTCATGGCACCGAAGACAAAACGGTGCCTATTGACGCATCAGCCCGCGCGGCGGCAGTTGGTATTGCGCATGCGCAATTAATTGAATACGAAGGCGCGCCACACGGCTTATTAGTAACCGAAAAGCAGCGATTTAGTAACGATTTATTGGCCTTTTTGGCAGATTAATCATCATATTAATCTGCTAATTAATATTAGGCCGATTCACTACAAACCGTAACAATTTGAAACTATTCTTTACTGGCACTCTCATAAGGTGAGTGCTAAAATTATATTGTTCTATTTTATTTAAGGAGTTTTCATCATTAACGCTTTAACGATACCGTCAATTTCATCTCTTGATAGCTTTGACCAGTATATGCGTGCAATCAAGGCCTTCCCGCTATTAAGCGCAGAAGAAGAATATGATTTGGCCACAAAACTTAAAAATGACAACGATTTAGACGCCGCGCAAACATTAATTGTTTCGCATCTGCGCCTAGTTGTTAGCATTGCGCGTGGCTATTTGGGTTATGGCTTGCCACAATCCGATCTTATTCAAGAAGGCAATATTGGTTTGATGAAAGCCGTCAAACGTTTTGATCCAGATCGCGGCGTACGCTTAGTTTCGTTTGCCATGCATTGGATTAAAGCCGAGATGAATGAATACATTGTGCGTAACTGGCGCTTGGTGAAAACCGCGACCACTAAAGCGCAACGTAAATTATTCTTTAATTTACGCAGCATGAAAAAAGGCTTGGGCTCATTGCAGCCAGATGAAATTAATCACATCGCCAAAGAGCTAAACGTAAAGCCAGAAGAAGTGATGGAAATGGAATATCGCTTAAATGGCCAAGAGATTTCGCTAGATGCGCAAATTGATGACGATGGCGATGAAAGCTTTAGCCCAATTGCTTATTTGGAAGATGAAAGCCCAGAGCCATCTGAGTTTTTAGCCAACCAACAAGCCGAAAAAATGCAATCGGCCAGCTTAAGCAAAGCGTTAATGAGCTTGGATGAGCGTAGCCGCCGTGTGTTAGAAGCGCGTTGGTTAACCGAAAGCGCCACGCTTACCTTGCACGATTTAGCCGCCGAGTTTGGTGTATCAGCTGAACGTATTCGCCAAATTGAGCAAAAAGCCATGCAAAAGATTAAAGGTGCCATGTTAGCAGCTTAAAATTTCTTAATTAAGCCACATTAACCTTTACAATAAAAAAGCCGACTTGATGTCGGCTTTTTTATTACTGCTTAATTCCTATAAATTTAAAACAAGCTATGCCGCTTTGGCATCCGCTTCACTCTCAAAAGCCAAGGCGTTACCCATATGCTGACGCAGTACTTTTAAATCAGTCATTTGCGCACGAATACTTTTCTCAATATTCTCTAGCTCTAAAATACGGTCTTCCAACGTATCCGTTGCTTTATAAATACGCTTAATACTTTCTAAACGGCGGCGCAATTGCAATTGATGTTCACGCACTTGTGATTCCATTGGCGCAATCACGGCTTTTAACCAGTTTTCCACATCGCGGTTCGCCACTTCATACACATGAATCACGCGGCTAGCCAAGGTTTCAAAGAACTTAGTGGTTAAAGTCATTTTTTCGTTAGCAATCATATTAAAAGCGGTATTAAATTGCTCTTTATAGGCGCGCTCTAATTTAGCCAACTCTTTTTGATAACGCAAAGTAGAAAAAGCCGGCGGCTCTGATTTGCGTAAGCCATGCTCTTTGCTGAACTTGTCGTACATCACGTCCATCATTTTCTTAATTTCATCAATTTGCGTATCCGATGAAACCAAACGGCCTTTTAAATCTAAGAAAAAGTGATCCATTGCTTCGCGAATGGTTTTGGTAAAACTGGCTTTAACCATGGTTTCGCGCGTAGTGTGCACTTGCAGTTTAAGCGCTTCCATACCCAATAAAGTGAATAACTTGTTGGTTTGTTGCGAAAACACGCTGCGCAAGGCTTGAAAGCGTTGCAAACCTTTTTCAAAGTTCTCTTTGTCCACTTTCACTTTGTTCATCATGTGTTCAACAACATCTTCATTTTTGCCGCGTAAGCCGCGCAATTCATCCAGTTGTTCAACCACACCAGTTACACGCGATTCCAAAATCATATTGGAATTAGCGATTAAATCTTCAATTTCGTTTTTGGTGTTATCGCGAACGATTTCTTTTTTAGACGGAATTAATTCATCAGACAAGGCTTTTTCAAGCTCTGGCAAACGGCTTTGCGCTAACAAAGCTTCATCGCCATTAATTTTAGCCAACAAACCTTTTTGCGCCGATGTTGGGAAAATTTGATTATTTTCCAAGCCTAATAACTCAGCGCTCACCCTGACCTGTTTGGCGATTTCTTTTTCAATATCAGCTTCGTTTTTTAATTCATCCCACAAGCCGTCAATTTTATTTAAAACAGCTAAACGGCCTTTTTGTTTCCAGCGTGTACCGCTAATATATTGACGCCACACATCAATTTCAGATTTCGTCACACCGGTATCGGCCGCTAAAATAAACAACACAGCGTGTGCGTTTGGCAGCATGTTAAGCGTTAATTCTGGCTCTGTACCAATGGCGTTTAAGCCAGGTGTATCTAAAATCACTAAGCCTTGCTCTAACAATGGGTGCGGGAAATTAATCATGGCATAACGCCAGCATGGAATATCGATACTGCCGTCTTTGTTCAAACTCATGGCATCGTCAGCGCTGTTTGGGTCAAAAAGGCCAAATTTTTCAGCATCTTCAGCCGTCACGCGTTTGGTGCTGCTCACTTCTTTAAACGCCGCAACCATGCTGTCGTTATTATCTACATTAAATTCAACCACTTTCCATTCGTCCGGATAGCGTTTGTACTCAGTTGTAGTAGCGTCAGATGAACGTGTTTCAATCGGCAACATCGAGATCGAAGTAGGTTTTGAAGCGTCATACAGCAATTCGGTTGGGCACATGGTGGTGCGGCCAGCGCTTGATGGCAGTAAACGTTGCCCATAATCAGCAAAGAAAATCGCGTTAATTAATTCCGATTTACCGCGCGAAAATTCAGCCACAAAGGCCACGTTTAATTTATCTTCACGCAAACGCTCTAATAAATTAGTAATGCGCTGATCAATTTGCGCATCGTTTAGCTCTTGCTCATTTAGCCAGCTGCGATAATCGCAAATGCTATCAACCAGCGCTTTCCGCCACTCGGAATACGCTGCAAATTGATGCGCTAGTTTATTTTCTGCCATTGTCGTCCCCACGCCTTGCGTTTAATCACATCTGTTTGGTCAATTGTGTTTAATCAACCTGTGTAAAACATTAGGTACACTATTAAATCGCTTACAGAATTTTGATTGATCAGCCTAAATTCAGCCTCTTTATACGTGAATCAACTGTATCACAACATTGATAATAATTAAATTAATCAACGCTATTATTAGGTTGAATTGATTTAGTTTCTGATGAAAGGCTAATTTTCAGTCACAAACGGTTAAATCATTAAAAAAGTTGTGGTTAAAACCGCTATTTTGCAAGCCGCAATCCATGTTCTGTTATCATTATTGTCTGAATCATTAAGCCTATTTGCAATGACCAATACCAGCCAACAATCGCCGCGCCCAATTGATATTCGCTTGCATCAAGCATCCCGATTATTAGAAATAAAATTCGATAATAATACTGAATGCAAGCTGTCGACTGAGTTTTTGCGCGTCTACTCGCCATCTGCCGAAGTGCGCGGCCATGGCGCAGGGCAAGAAACGCTGCAAATTGGTAAAGAAGAGGTGAATATTAGCGCTATCGAACCTGTGGGCAATTATGCAGTCAAGCTAGTGTTCACCGATGGCCATGATACAGGCTTGTATTCGTGGGATTATTTATACGAAATGGCCAGCAATTATGAAGCCATGTGGCAAGATTATATGGCCAAGCTTGAAATGGCTGGGCACAAGCGCAAGCCGATTGTTTAGGAAATAACTATGACCGAAAAAACCACGCATTTTGGCTTTAAAACCATTAGCGAACCCATCAAACAGCAAAAAGTGGGCGAGGTATTCCACTCTGTCGCCAGCAAATACGATGTGATGAATGATGTCATGTCGGCTGGTTTACATCGCGTTTGGAAACGTTTTGCGGTGGATGTAAGCGGCGTTAAAGCGGGTGATAAAGTGCTAGATATTGCTGGCGGTAGTGGCGATTTATCCAAATTATTCGCTCAAAAAGTGGGCGCAACAGGTGAGATAATATTAACCGACATTAACGCATCCATGCTAGCCGTTGGCCGCGATCGCATGATTGACGCCGGATTAAGCGTGCCAGCCATGCAATGCAATGCCGAACAATTACCGTTTGCCGATAATAGTTTTGATTGCGTGATTGTAGCATTTGGCCTGCGCAATATGACGCACAAAGACGTGGCGTTAAAAGAAATGCAGCGCGTATTAAAAGTGGGTGGCAGGCTGTTGGTTTTAGAATTCTCAAAAGTATGGCAGCCTTTAGAGAAATTATATGACGTTTATTCATTTAAACTTTTGCCTTTTATGGGCAAATTAATCGCCAAAGATGCCGAAAGTTATCAATACTTAGCCGAAAGTATCCGCATGCATCCAGACCAAGAAACGCTGAAACAAATGATGATTGAAGCGGGTTTAAGCCAAGTGGATTATCATAATTTAAACGCTGGCGTGGTGGCATTACACAAGGGCTACAAAACCTAGCATTTACACTATGTTAAAACCATTAATCACCCGTTTTTTGCAGCATATTACCAATCAAAACAATTGGTCGCGGCCCTATTTGGCGCCTTTTGCCGGCAAAGTGGTGCAATTTGATTTCTCTCTACTAAAAGCGCATTTAATTATCTTAGAAGATGGTAGTTTAAGTTTGGCTGGTGTTACCGCCACTGCCGATGCGGTGATTCATTTACCGCCCAGCTTAGCCATGCGCTTAATGGCGCAAGATGAATCAGCCAAGATGCAAATTAAAATTGATGGCGACACGCACTTAGCCACCGAATTAAGCAAAGTATTGCAGCAAATGCGCTGGGATATTGAAGAAGATTTAAGCCATTTAGTGGGCGATATTGCCGCCAATAAAGTAGTGGCAGGCAGCCAAAAATTGGCACTTGAAACCAAAAAGCAAACAGTCAATTTAGCTGAAATGCTAAGCGAATATTGGCAAGAAGAAAAATTGGTAATTGCCAAAAAGTGGCAAGTTGAAAAATTTGTGCAAGAAGTAGATAGCCTTAAAAGCGATTTAGCGCGCTTTGAAAAAAAACTGCAAAAGCTTAGCAAAACAGCCAATAATCCTGCAGAAAGCCACACCGATTAATGCATTATTTCCGCCTATTCATCATTATTTTCATCCTGCTAAAATTTGGATTAGATGAATTTATTGCTGACCACATTAATTTTAAGCCGCTACACAAACTCATTAAGGCATTGTTTTTTTGGCGCAATACCTCGCTACCCAGAGGTGTGCGCTTACGTTTAGCTTTAGAAAAATTAGGGCCATTATTTGTTAAGTTTGGCCAAATGTTATCTACCAGGCGCGATTTATTAGCGCCCGATGTGGCCAATGAGCTGGCAAAACTGCAAGACCAAGTGCCGCCTTTTGCCTTTGCAGAAGTACAAAAAAGCATTGAAGCGGCTTTTGATTTGCCACTAGTCCAAGTGT
This sequence comes from Methylotenera sp., assembly GCA_046598525.1. GTDB lineage: Bacteria > Pseudomonadota > Gammaproteobacteria > Burkholderiales > Methylophilaceae > Methylotenera_A. The sequence continues at coordinate 143,933 of JBKJIJ010000011.1, forward strand.
ATAGCCAATTTGAAACCGTTGCTGTTGCCAGCGCATCGGTGGCGCAAGTGCACTTTGCCTTATTGCCCGATGGTCAGCCAGTGGCGGTAAAAGTATTGCGGCCCGGCATCGCAAAAGTCATTCATCAAGATTTGCAATTGTTAAAATCGCTGGCTTGGTTACTGCAAACATTATCTAGCGAAGGCAAACGCTTAAAACCGTTAGAAGTGGTTGAAGAATTTGCACGCCACACCAAGCATGAGCTGGATTTAACGCTAGAAGCGGCTAATTGCAGCCAATTAGCACGTAACTTCGCTCAAAATGAAAAAATGCGCACAAAGTTGCTGATACCCGATGTATATTGGGATTACTGCCGCAAAGAAGTGATGACCATGCAGCGCATGTATGGCACGCCAATTAGCCAGATTGATGTGTTGCGCGCCAAGGGAATAGACATTACCAAGCTGGCGCATGACGGCGTTGAGATATTTTTCACCCAAGTGTTTCGCGATGGTTTTTTTCATGCCGATATGCACCCAGGCAATATTCAGGTGGCCGATGAAGGCCCTGATAAAGGCAAATATATTGCCCTAGATTTTGGCATTATGGGTAGCTTAAGCGATACTGATAAATACTACCTTGCGCGCAATTTCTTGGCTTTTTTTAATCGCGATTATCGCGATGTGGCCATTGCGCATATTGAATCAGGCTGGGTACCAAAAGACACCAATACGGATGAATTAGAAACCGCTATTCGCGCCATTTGTGAGCCTATTTTTGATAAGCCATTAAAAGATATTTCGTTTGGCCGCACTTTATTAAGCTTATTTCAAATGTCGCGCCGATTTGGCGTAGTAATTCAGCCGCAGCTGGTTATGCTACAAAAAACGCTGCTGAATATTGAAGGCTTAGGCCGCGATTTAGACCCTAATATTGATTTATGGCAAACTGCCAAGCCCTTCTTAAAACATTGGATGAGCGAGCAAGTGGGTTGGCGCAGCATGGTGAACACATTCAAAAAAGAGCTGCCGTTTATTTTAAAAAATACGCCGCAAATGCCGCGCTTGGTGCACCAATTTTTAAATCAGCAAACGCATGCCGAGCAAGATATGCCCATGCGCGAAACCATGGATGCGCTGATTAAAGCGCAGCAAAAGCAAGCGCGCTGGCAAAAAAGGTTAACCTTGGTTATTGGTGTTTTGCTTGTTCTGCAAATCGTCACGCTGATTGCTTTTAGCTTTAAGATTATTTAATTTTAGGGGTTTAAACCGATGTTAAAAATAGCTGCTTACCTTATGTTTGGTTTATTTTTGGTATTTTCAAATATCGTTATTGCAGAAAATTTAAGCCCTGTTGGCCTATGGAAAACCATTGACGACAAAACAGGCAAGCCGCGCTCACTTATCCGCATTAATGAAAGCAACGGTGAATACAGTGCCACTATTGAAAAAGGCCTGTTAGCTACTGATACGGGTGAAGCAATTTGCGATAAATGTAGCGATGAACGCAAAAACCAAAAATTGCTTGGCATGACTATTGTTAAAGGGCTTAAAAAAAATGGTCCTCAATACGATGGCGGCGAAATTTTGGACCCAGACAACGGCAAAACTTACCGTTGCAAAATGAAGCTAGATGAAACTGGCAATAGGTTAGAAGTGCGCGGCTTTATTGGCATATCCTTGCTTGGCCGCTCACAAATTTGGAATCGGGTTGAATAATCTAATATTCACTAAAAATTAAGGCTAAAAGTTGTGCTGATTTGGTTTGTTGTCGTTTATCTTGCAATTTCTATTGGAATTGGCCTGCTTGCCGCTACCCGCGTTCATAATACAAAAGATTATGCTGTAGCCGGCCGCCACTTGCCCTTGCCCGTGGTAATGGCCACCGTTTTTGCCACTTGGTTTGGCGCAGAGGCGGTATTTGGCGTATCGGCCACATTTGTGAAAGAAGGCCTAAATGGCGTAGCGGCCGATCCATTTGGCTCTAGCATGTGCTTAATTATTGCCGGCTTTTTCTTCTCTACTCAATTATACAAACTCAATATCATCACGCTGGGTGATTTTTACCGCATGCGCTATAACCGCACGGTAGAAGTGCTCACCACCATCGCTATCGTTGTATCGTATTTAGGCTGGGTAGCCGCGCAAATAAAGGCTTTAGGCTTAATCTTTAATATGATTACGCATGGTGCTATTAGTGAAGAAATGGGCATGATTATTGGCATGGCCATCGTGCTCACCTACACAACTTTGGGCGGCATGCTGTCAGTAGCGGTATTAGATTTTGTGCAGATGATTGTGGTGATTGGCGGCCTGCTATACATCGGCAGCATTGTGTCTGGCATGACAGGCGGCGTAGCGCCAGTAATAGAGCACGCCAGAGCCGCTGGTAAGCTGGATTTTTTTCCCAAAGGAAGTGATGTTTGGGTGTGGATTACCTTTTTGGGCGGCTGGATCACCATGATGTTGGGTAGCATTCCACAACAAGACGTTTTTCAGCGCATCACCTCAGCCAAAAGCGCAAAAATCGCGCTATGGGGCTCAATTTTAGGCGCCAGCGTTTACTTTTGCTTTACCTTTGTGCCCATGTTTATCGCCTATTCTGCCACCTTAATAGACCCCGCCGTATTCGGCAAATTGGTACTTGAAGATTCTCAACGCGTATTGCCAACATTGGTATTAACGCACACGCCACTGTTAGCACAAGCCATATTCTTTGGCGCTGTACTATCCGCCATTATGAGCTGCTCATCCGCCACGCTACTGGCACCTTCGGTTAGTTTTGCCGAAAATATCGTTAAAGCATTTGTACCCAATATGAATGATGTAGAATTTTTGCGGGTGATGCGGATATGCTTGGTTGGATTCGGATTATGTGTGCTGGTGTACGCATTAAATTCGGATTTAACCATATTTGGCATGGTTGAATCCGCCTATAAAATCACCCTAGCCGGTGCGTTTATACCACTTGTATTTGGCGCATTTTGGAAACACTCAACCAGCCAAGGCGCCCTATTCGCCATTATCGGCGGCATTGGCAGCTGGTTAATCATTGAGTTAACACTAGGTGAAAAAAGCCTAGTTCCACCGCAACTAATCGGCTTAGCGGTAAGCACAGTGGGTATGGTTATCGGCTCATTATTACCGCAGAAATTTGGCGTGGTTTATATGCACCAAGGTTAAATGATGAGTAGTTAATACTCACAAGAATTGCATTATTTAAGCTGGCACTTTTCGCAATAAAAAGTAGAGCGTTGCCCTAAACGAATGTTTTTAATAACCCTGGCGCATACCTTACATAACTCACCAGCACGTCCATAGACAAAATATTCTTGTTGAAAGTAACCAGGGTTGCCATCAGCACCAAAAAAATCGCGCAGGCTGCTGCCGCCAGCATTTAAAGAATCGTTTAGAGTAGATTTAATCTCTGCAACTAATGTTTTACATTGCTTTAATGTAAGCTGTTTTGCAGGCATTTCGGGGTGGATACGTGCGCGAAATAACGATTCTGACGCATAAATATTGCCTACTCCCACCACCAAATGGCCATCCATAATGGTGACTTTTACTGCCGCCGTGCGTGTGCGAATGGAATCATATAAATACTGTGCGTTAAAGTCAGCGTCCAACGGTTCTGGGCCAAGCACGCTAATCAGCTTGTGCTCATTTGGATTTTCACCCGCCCACAACACAGCGCCAAAACGGCGCGGATCGCGCAATCTTAATACGCGGCCATCATCAAACACTATATCAAAGTGATCATGCTTTTCGGGTGGATAATTGCGCTCTAGCAAGCAAATGCGGCCAGACATGCCCAAGTGCAAAAGCAAGGTACCGCATGGGCTAATGGTATCGCCAGAAACAGCGCCAAATTCAGCCAAAATATACTTGGCACGGCGCGTTAAGTTGATTAGTTTTTTGTTGTGTAGTGTTTCTGGCAAGTGCGCTGGAATCGGCCAACGCATGCTGGCATTACGAATCACCACTGCAGTGACATTTTGATTAATTAGAGGCAACAAGCCGCGGCGCGTTATTTCTACCTCGGGTAATTCAGGCATGCCAGTTAAACGCTATTTTAGGTTGATGGGCGGATTCAACATGGTGAATCCAACATCATTACTAAAGTGATACAAAATACCTTCATCAGGCCGGCCTAATAGCAATTCTGGCGATTCTTGAATTTTGTCAAAATGAATTTTTTTGCCGTTTTTAAGCTTAATTTCAAACGATGGATAGGTGGTTTTGCGGTCTGGAGAATAAAGCTCTACCGATTTGGCTGGGCTTTGTTTCCAGCTAAAATCCAGCCATTCATTCAGTTCATTTTGCGATGGCTTGGCTTTTGCCACGTTCACTTTCCAATTGCCATCGTTTATATCCACATTTAATCGCATTTCTTCCCACTGCTCTAAACGTGAAAAATCAAAACCGCTAATCTGCTTAGCCTCAAAAGGTGAAAGCGGTAATTTATCTACTAATTCAACGGTTTGCACACTGGCGGCTTCGGCATAACCCGCTTGCACCAAATACACGGCATCTTTATAAGCAACATACTGCAGCTCTGTTACTGGATTATGCGTGCCAAACACAAACTCTTTAGTACCTTTGCTGCCAGATAGCTGCAATTTAAGCTCTGGATTAGTTAAGCCATATTTTTCTAAATTATTTGCTGAATATTTATCTTGGCTGGTGGCCGCAATTATTGACAATATGCGTTGCACAGACATTTGATCGGCGCGCGCTTTGTAAGGCGCTGTCATTTGCCAAAAGCCGTCTACTTTTTCAAAATTAACCGCTTTAAGCGCCGGAAACTCAATTTTAATCGCATTAAAATCGGCTAATTTTAAATCAGAAACGGAATACTCTGTTTGCGCTTCTGTGCTGGTTTGTGGGCGCAAATACAAAAAGGCAACTAAGCCGCCAATTAGCAGCAACATCACCACGTTTAATATCCATCTATTTTTCATTTTTTACTAACCTAAATCTTAAGCCTAAATTTTTAAGCCTAAGTTTGCAAGACTGAATTATATAAACGCCTGAATTTTTTAAGCGTAAGCAAACTTAAGCTTTTCTACGTTTCCACCACAACCAAAAACCCGCTACAAAAAAGCCAAGCGGAATAAAGTATTGAAAGCCGTGAAATACAATCCAAGCCACAGCATGGCCTGTCGCATCACTTGGAATGGTCATATTAATGTCTTTAAGCGGCATCGGTTGAATGCTGATTAACTTATCGTCACCCGCCAACCAGTTCACCACATTGATACCAAAATCTAAGTTGCCGCCGTTGGTAATAAAGGTATTGGATAAAAAGTTGGCATTACCCATCACCACTACGCGCTGGCCTTTTTTACCATATTCGCGCTCTAACGCCACGCCAATATTAATTGGGCCGCGTTTGTCAGTTTTTTCATCAAACACTACTTTTTGGTTTTTAACACCAGCTGCAGATTTATCTGACTCTAGCCAGCCATTTGGCGCCACTTCTACCAAACGCCCTACTTTCCAGCCAAATTCGTCCGATGCTTGCGCATCTACTTCATGCGCCTCAGGAAAAAGCGTGCGCAATTGAAAATTACGCGTAATCGGATGATCACCATAAAGTGAAGCAAACGCTACTTTTGCGTCAGCACCATATTGCGCGGCGGTCATATCCACCGCAATGCCAGGCGAAACTTTAATGCCTAAGTAATCAGCCACTTCTTGCATGCCGCGTAGATTATTGTCATCCAGCAACCACAATACATTGCCGCCCGCTTCTAAGTACGCTTTGATTTTTTTAGCTTCAATATCGCTCACATCCACTTGTGGACTGGCAATCACCAACATCGCGCCATTGGCAGGCACCGCTTGGGCAATGGTTAAATCGGGGTTGGCAAATTTAAAGCCTTTGGCCTCAAGCTGTTTACCAAATTCGCCAATATCGTGATTTTTAATGCCCTGCAAATGGCGTTCACCGTGACCATCTAAAAACATCACTGCCTGAGTATTGGTGCGCGATAGACGCACTAATAAGTTAGTCATTTCTTGCTCGGCAAATGGCGGATTAATATGCTCAGAACGCTTGTTGTATTCCACAACCGTTTCACCATCTTGCTTAACGCCAGCTTCTTGCGCCAGCTTTGGCTCTTCAGATGGGTTAATAAAAGTGAGCGTGATATTTTTCTTTTCACGCTGATAACGCGCCACAAAATCGACCATGCCTTTTCTAAAGGTATCGCCGCGGTTGGCATCATCGTTAGTCGCGTAAACCGTAATATTCACAGGGTCTTTCATCTGTTTTAAGATGTTTACACTGCCTTGCGTAAGAATATTGCGGTTAGCTTGCGTAATATCTTTGGCAACGCGATACTGATTGCTTAAATAGCCAAGCAAAACTACCAATAATACAAATAAAACGACAAATAACCAGCTTTGTGCCAGCATTTGAAAACGTAGGTTGCGATTAATTTTCATACAACTAGCCTCTTAAACGGTCTGCATCTAAGCGACGAATGGTTAATATTAAAAAAGTAGCGATAAACAAAATAAAGTAGGCAATATCGGCGCTATCTATCAAGCCACCGGCAAACGATTGAAAGTGTTTCATCAGTGACAGTTGCGCCATGGTATTGCTTGGGTCGCCAGCAAAAAAGCGGTCTAAAATCATTAGCGCGAACAGGGCAATAAAGCTCAAAATGGCCGCTACTACTGGCTGCGAAGTTAAGCTTGAAAAATATAATCCCAGCGCTGAAAAGCTAGCCACCAATAAAAACAAGCCCAGTGAGTTAGCTAAAATATAGCCAAAATCGATATCTGACCAAATGTTAAGTGTGAATAACATCAATGCGATATACACGATTAAGATGCTTAAAAATGCCACCAAGCCGACAAATTTACCCAAGACAATTTCAGTTAATGATAAAGGCGCGCTGAATAAAAACGGCAAAGTCTGGCTGCGGCGTTCTTCACTAATTAAGCGCATGGATAACAGCGGCACGGCAAACAACATAATAAACGAAGCCAAACCATATACTGTTTGGCCGACAAACTGCGTTACACCATAACGCTCTGCTGGGCGAATGGCGCCAGACATTACTTCAAAATAATCATTTACGCCGTTTAAATAATAAGTGCCAAATGCAAACATTAAAAGGGCCAGAATAATCCAGCCCATTGGCGATGCAAATACACTTTTTAGTTCTTTTCTTGCCACATTTAAAATCATGCTTTATTCCTTTAAGCCGCTGACGATTCGGCCAAAGCCGCGTCTTGATAAGTTAATTGCACAAACACATCTTCTAAACTGGTTTGATCTGGCGCAATTTGGTACAAGCCCCAACCATTTTGAACCGCCGCTTGCACAATTGCTTCGTGCGGCATGCTATTTTCGGCAAAACGCACGCGCATCATATTGTTTTCTAACGTTTCAGCTTCACTCACGCCTGCAATTTGCAATAAATCGGCCGCTTGTGGCGCATTTTTAAAACCAATTAATAATTTATTACCAATGCGCTGACGTTTTAATACCTCAATGCCGCCATTAAATACCAGCTTGCCTTTATCGATAATCTGCACATGGTCACACACCATTTCCACCTCTGGCAAAATGTGTGTGGATAAAATTACGCTGTGATCGGTGCCAATTTCGCGAATTAAGGTACGAATATCGCGGATTTGAATTGGGTCTAAACCAACGGTTGGCTCATCTAAAATCACCACCATTGGGTTATGAATAATGGCTTGCGCAATGCCCACACGTTGTTGATAGCCGTTAGATAAGTTCTCAATCAAACGCTTACTCATGTGCGTTAGGCCGCAACGCTCTTTGGCATTATCAACCGCTTTTTTAATGTTGCGACTTGGCACACGGTGCAATCTGGCGGCAATGGTTAGATATTCGTCTACGGTAAATTCTTTATACAGCGGGCGCATTTCAGGCAAATAACCAATCAAAGCCTTGGCTTCTTTTGGGTTCTCAATCATATCAATGCCGCAGATTTTGACTGAGCCAGCGCTTGGCGCCAAGTTACCAGTCAGCATTTTCATGGTGGTGGATTTGCCTGCGCCGTTTGGCCCTAAAAAGCCTAACACTTGGCCTTGAGTAAGGTTAAAGCTAACGTTACTCACTGCCTCGCGGCCACCATAAATACGCGTCAGCTCTGACGCTTCTACTGTTAAATTTGTCATCATGATTGTCTTAATTCGTTGCCTAAACTCAATGGCTTTTAAGAAACAAAATCGCTAGATTAGTTTCAAGCAAAAAGTTATAGTCTTATATAAATACAAATGAAATATTGCTTAACCTTTAATTATGGATGAACTTGCATTAACTGTCACGGACTAAACATTAAGTTGACATTAATGTAGCAAAATATGGTGCTAAACATAATAATTTTAAACCATACCTTTTAAGTATCTGGAAACCAAACAATGCCGCCCATCAAAAAAATTGCACTTGCACTTTTACTCTCATTTAGCACCGTTGGCAGCCTTAATGTGCTAGCCGAAACAGCGGCGCCAATGACAAAAGCGCCCACCATTACCACGGCTAATCCAGAGTTTGTATACAAATATTTGCTGGGCGAAATTGCAGGGCAACGTGGCGATGTGACCTTGGCCAGCCAGTTATTTTTAGATTTAGCCAAACAAACACGCGATGCGCGCTTGGCAGAACGCGCGGCCAAAGCAGCCGCTTATGCCAATCAACCCGGAATTGCACTGCAAGCCGCCACATTGTGGGTTGAACTAGACCCTGCTTCGTTAGAGGCACAACAAGCTTCAAGCCAATTATTAGTCGCTAGCGGCAATTTAAAACAAGCCAAACCGCATATTCAGCAATTGCTTTCAAGAGTAGAAACGCGTGCAAATGGATTTTTGTATTTGAATACTTTGTTAGCTAACCAAAAAGATAAAAACGAAGTTTTAGAATCGATTAAAGAGTTTGCAGCGCCTTACCAAACCTTGCCCGAAGCACGATTAGCATTAGCGCAAGCCGCCATTAATGCCGATAACAATGCATTTGCCAAAACCGAACTGCAAGCTGCCGATAATTTGCGCCCAGGTTGGGAAATTGCCGCGCAATTGCAAGGCCAGATACTGTTTAAAGAGTCCCCCAGCAAAGCAATTACGTTTTATCAAGATTTTTTAAAGAAATACCCAAAAGCCAGCGAAGTTCGTATGACTTACGCCAAAACATTGGTGAATCAAAAACGCCATGCCGAGGCAAAACCTGAGTTTTTAAAACTGGTTGAAGATTCAAAAGGTAGCCCAGAAATTAGCGCCGTTGTTGGTTTATTATCATTAGAATCAAACGATTACAGTGATGCCGATAAATATTTTGAGCGCGCGTTAGCCAGTGGTTTTAAAGAGCCAGATCAGCTGTATATTTATTTAGGCCGCAGTGCGGAGCGTCAAAAAAATGATGCGAAAGCACTAACTTGGTACGATAAAATTCAGCCTAATAGTGAGCGTTTTTTAGAAGGCCGACTTTCTGCCGCCAACGTGATAGCGCGCACCAAAAATGTGGATGCCGCGATTACCATGTTAGATAACGTGGATGAATTAACGCCAGAGCAGCAAATTGTGGTGATTCAAACGCAAGCCAATATGTTGGGCCAAGCCAAACGCCATCAAGAATCGTTTGATTTAATGGGCACTGCCGTTAAAAACACCCCAAACTCGCCAGAGCTAATTTACGATTACGCCATGGCGGCTGAACGCTTGGGCAAACTAGATGTGATGGAAACCGAATTGCGTAAAGTGATTCGCTTAAAACCCGATTTTGCAGCCGCGTATAACGCGCTTGGCTATTCATTTGCCGATCGTAATATTAAGTTAGATGAAGCCAAAACCTTAATAGAAACCGCCTTAAAACTTCAACCTAACGACCACTACATGTTAGATAGTTTGGGCTGGGTGCATTATCGCTTAGGCAATTTAGCGCTGGCAGTAGAAAACTTGCGCAAAGCCTACGAAATGCAAGCAGACCCAGAGATTGCCGCCCATTTAGGTGAAGTATTATGGAAACAAGGCCAACAAGAAGAAGCCAAGAAAATTTGGGGTCTTGCTTTAAAAGAGCATCCTTCTAACGATTTATTGGTAGCGACTGCCAAAAAATTTAAATCTTAATTTTCGGTACGTTATTTGGGCGCTTTATTAATGCGTGGTTTAGTAAGCGCGCATTAATAAGCTACAATCCATTTAAGTTAACCACTTAAATGGATTTTTTCTTGTTGAACTACCGCTATTTTTTAGTTTGTATTTTTGCGTTTCTAAACGCTTGCGCCGTTTTGCCTAAAACGCCAGCACAGCAGCCAGCCACATCAGCCGCCGTTCATCAACAACACATTGCAAAATTAAATGCCATAAAAAGCTTTTCACTAAAAGGCCGTTTAGGTGTTGTCACGCAAAAACAAGGATTTTCTGGCAGCATTAATTGGCAACACAGCGCACAAAAAGACAATATTGATGTGTTTTCGCCGTTGGGTGGGCAAATTGCCAATATCAAAAAAACGGGTTTGGGCGTTACTCTTACCCAACAAGATGGTCGCAGCATTACTGCGCAAAGTGCTGAAAGCTTAACCGAAACCACATTAGGCTTTAGATTGCCGCTGACGGGGCTTAGTGATTGGGCGCTTGGCAAACCAACATCCAGCAAGGTAGATGCCAGCACTTGGGATGCACAAGGGCGACTTTTAACGTTAAAGCAAGATGGTTGGGATATTAGCTATGAAAATTATGCGGATAACAACGGTGTAGCATTACCCAACAAAGTGGTGCTAAAAAGTGAGCAGCTTAATTTAAAGCTAATCGTTGAAAACTGGTCTGAAATTACTTATTAATTTTATTTAATAACCTTACATGCAAGATTTTCAAACTTTTCTAGCGCCGGCAAAAATTAATTTATTTTTGCACATTACTGGTCGCCGCGCAGATGGCTATCACACTTTACAAAGCGTATTTGAGCTGCTGGATTTTTACGACATCATTCGCATTAGGGCTAATAACTCTGGCGAAATAAAGCGTGTTAACGCTGTGGCAAACGTGCCAGAAAGCCAAGATTTAACCATTCGCGCCGCACTTGCGCTACAAAAAGCCACAGGCTGCCAACAAGGCGCCGATATTCATGTGGAAAAGCATATTCCCATGGGCGGCGGTTTAGGTGGTGGTAGCTCAGATGCCGCTACCGTTTTATTGGCACTTAATCATTTATGGGGGTTGCATTTAACGCGCGCGCAATTGATGCAAATTGGGCTAACCTTAGGTGCTGATGTGCCTGTGTTTATTTTTGGGAAAACCGCTTGGGCTGAAGGCATTGGTGAGCTATTGTCACCTGTCGATTTGCCGCAACAAATTACAAATAATGCGCTTGACGCCCATTATGTTGTGCTAACACCTTATATCCAGGTGCCAACAATGCAAATTTTTGCGCATCCGCGATTGACAAGAGACACGAAACCATTGAAAATAGCGGACTTTTCAAGCACAGCATTTAATCACTTAAATAGTAAGTGTTTTAAAAATGATCTTGAAGGCATTGTGTGTGAGTTATTTCCTGCCGTTGCATCCACCTTAAAATGGTTAAACCAATTTGGTGAAGCAAGAATGAGCGGTTCGGGAGCATCTGTTTTTGTTAAAGTTAATTCTAAACAAATGGCGGATGAACTTTTTGCAAAAAAACCTGCCAATACCAACGGTTTTATTGCAAAAGGATTAAATAAACACCCGCACTATGCACTAACAAAATAATAGTTAGTTGTTTGATTATATTGGGGAGTCGCCAAGTTGGTTAAGGCACTGGGTTTTGATCCCAGCATCCGAAGGTTCGAGTCCTTCCTCCTCAGCCAATATTTAGTATGCAGATTTCATGTCTGCATCGATTAGAATAGTAAGCGTGTAGATTCTTTTGATTTACACGCTTTTATTTTTTGTTAAATTAGCATCGTGTTTTGCTTAAAATTAAATAGGCAAAACAGTATAAAAGCTAAAAAAACAGCTAAGCATTAAATACCTAAGTATTAAAAATAAGGGGCGGCATTTTGAGTAACGGCAATATGATGGTGTTTACAGGCAATGCCAATCCAGAGCTTGCGCAACAAGTTGCAGAGCATTTAGGTATAGAGCTGGGGCGCGCTGATGTTGGCCGTTTTAGCGATGGCGAAGTGATGCTTGAGCTGCTTGAAAATGTGCGTGGCAAAGACGTATTTGTATTGCAATCAACCAGCCACCCAACCAATGACACCTTAATGGAAGTCATGGTAATGGTAGATGCGCTACGTCGCTCATCAGCTGGCCGCATTACCGCTGCGATTCCCTATTTGGGTTATTCGCGTCAAGATCGCCGTCCGCGTAGTGCACGCGTAGCGATTACAGCCAAAGTGGTCGCCAACATGCTCACTAGCGTTGGTGTTAACCGCTTATTAACCATGGATTTGCATTCTGACCAAATTCAAGGTTTTTTTGATATTCCAGTAGACAACATCTACGCAACACCAATTTTGCTAGATGATTTGCTTTTGCAAAACTATGAAGATTTAGTAGTCGTTTCACCAGATGTGGGTGGTGTGGTGCGCGCGCGTGCTTGTGCTAAACAGCTTAATTCTGATTTAGCCATTATTGATAAACGCCGCCCAAAAGCCAACGTAGCAAAAGTAATGAATATTATTGGTGAGGTAGCCGGCCGCACCTGTGTGATTATGGATGACATGGTGGACACCGCCAACACGCTATGCGAAGCCGCAGCCGCGTTGAAAAAACAAGGCGCTAAACGTGTATTGGCTTATGCCACACACCCAGTATTATCAGGTTCAGCGGTAGAGCGCATTATGAATTCAGATTTAGATGAATTAGTGGTGACCAATACAATTAAATTAAGCCCAGCCGCTGCTAATTGCACAAAAATTCGTCAATTAAGTGCCGCTGGTTTGTTGGCCGAAACGATTAAACGCATTAGCCAAGAAGAGTCTGTTTCTTCTTTATTTATGGATTAATCGTTTTAAAAAATCCGCACTGACCGTGTCGGCTTCGCCTTGCTGTACTAATTGTACTATCTACGGCTCGCCTTCTTGTCATTGCAAATTTTCTAAAACGATTACTTTTAAAGTTTTTAACCCTGTTTTCTGGTCGCGGAAAACAGTTTTTGTGTAGTACCGCCGCCCTTATCAGACGGCAAAATTAGGAGCAATAAAATGAGTATCGAAATTAATGCAGTCAAACGTGACGTTAAAGGTACGGGTGCGAGCCGCCGTGCACGTCGCGCTGGCAATGTTCCAGGTGTGGTTTACGGCGCTGGTAAAGAAGCCGTCAATCTTGAATTAAATCATAAAGAATTGTTTTTACAATTCCGTCATGAAGCGTTCCATGCGTCTATTTTAAGCCTGAATATCGGCGGCAAAAAAGAAAACGTGTTGTTACGTGACTATCAAATGCACCCTGTACGCAATACAATCCAACACATTGATTTTCAACGTGTTTCAGCTTCAGAAAAAATCCACGTTAAAGTGCCGTTCCACTTCTTAAATGAAGATATTGCACCTGGCGTTAAAGTAGGCGGCGGTATTGTGGCGCATATTCTTACAGAAGCTGATGTAAGCTGCTTACCAAAAGACTTACCTGAGTTTATTGAAGTGGATGTATCAGCGCTTGAAATCGGTGAATCTGTGCATTTATCACAAATTAAATTGCCAAAAGGCGTTGAATTTGTTGCACTAGCACATGAAAATGATGCCGCAGTTGCCGCCATTGCTAAAACACGCGGTAGTTTAGCGGATGACGCAGCCGATGCAGCAACAGCCGCTAACGCAGCAGCTGAATCTGCAACACCAGCATCTTAATTTTTGCTGATTAAAAAAACGCGCACTTTTATTGTAAAGTGCGCGTTTTTTATTTGTTAGCGACCTTTTATTAACAAGCGTGCTTTCTATTCACAACCAAGTTTTTATTCAAAGTAAAATAATCAACTAAAATAATCACAATGAGCGGCATTAAACTTTTTGTAGGTTTGGGTAACCCTGGCGATAAATACGTTGCCACGCGCCATAACGCCGGTTTTTGGTGGATAGATCAAATTGCAGCGCAAACCAATAGCAAGCTGGCTATTGACGCTAAAATGTTTGGCATTGTGGCTAAATATGGTCAAGATAAGTGGATGTTAAAACCCACTACTTTTATGAATGGCAGTGGTAAATCCATTGCCGCACTAGCCAACTATTACAAATTTCAGCCGGCTGAAGTTTTAGTGATTCATGATGAGCTGGATTTGCCAGTAGGCACGGCTAGATTAAAATTCGGTGGCGGTCATGGTGGCCATAATGGCTTAAAAGATACTCACGCCGCGCTGGGCACCGCCGATTACTGGCGGCTACGCATTGGCATTGGTCACCCGGGTGACCGCAATGAAGTGGTTAACTACGTGCTTAAAGCCCCATTAAAAGATGAACAAACCGCCATAGACGACAGCATTATTAAAAGCGCCAACCTGTTAGATGCATTATCCGCAGGTGACTTTGAAAGCGCCATGTTAAAATTGCATACAATGTAATTAAACTCTAAGTTTTAATGGTTCCAAGTTTATTAGCGCTAAATTTTATTCGACTCTTCACACGTCATTCCCGCGAAAGCGGGAATCCATGTTGAAGTTAAAAAAGTACAAGAATGGATTCCCGCTTTCGCGGGAATGACGAAATAGGAAAGAAAGTAAATTATGAAATGTGGAATTGTAGGCTTACCTAACGTAGGCAAATCAACCTTATTTAATGCCATTACCAAAGCGGGTATTGCGGCCGAAAACTACCCGTTTTGCACCATTGAGCCAAACGTGGGCATTGTAGAAGTGCCAGACCCTCGCTTGCAACCCTTAATTGACATTGTAAAACCGCAAAAAATACAGCCAGCAATTGTTGAGTTTGTGGATATTGCTGGCTTGGTTGCAGGCGCATCAAAAGGTGAAGGCTTGGGCAATAAGTTCTTAGCCAATATTCGCGAAACCGATGCGATTTGCCACGTGGTACGCTGCTTTGAAGACGGCAATGTGATTCACGTTGCCAATAAAATTGACCCGCTTTCGGATATTGAAGTAATTGATACCGAATTAGCTTTAGCCGACATGGAAACGGTTGAAAAAACCATGCAACGCGAAAGCAAAAAAGCCAAAAGCGGCGACAAAGACGCGATTGCCTTAATTGCCGTGCTAGATAAAGTACTGCCCTGCCTAAACGAAGCCAAAGCCGTGCGCACATTGGGCTTAGATGACGATGAATTGCAATTGTTAAAACCGCTATGCTTAATCACGGTTAAGCCTGTCATGTATTTAGCCAATGTGGATGAAAAAGGTTTTGAAAATAATCCATTGTTAGACAAAGTAGTTGCGCTGGGCAAAGCCGAAAACGCCCCTGTAGTGTGTATTTGCGCCAAAATTGAAGGCGAAATTTCAGAGCTAGAAGAAGAAGACAAATTGTTATTCTTATCAGAGCTAGGCCAAGATGAACCCGGCTTAAACCGTGTGATTCGCGCCGCTTACGATTTATTAGGCCGGCAAACATACTTCACCGCTGGCGTGCAAGAAGTGCGCGCTTGGACCGTTAAAAAAGGTGCAACCGCCCCGCAAGCCGCTGGCGTAATTCATACCGACTTTGAACGCGGATTTATTCGTGCCGAAGTGATTCAATACGATGAATACGTGAAAAACAAAGGCGAACAAGGCAGCAAAGAAGCCGGCAAAATGCGTTTAGAAGGCAAAGAATACATCGTGCAAGACGGTGATGTGATGCATTTTAGGTTTAACGTTTAAGCTTCGGGCAGTTTAATGTCTGGCTTACAAAGTTAAATAAATAACTGCGCAAAGTTTAATTTTATACCAACTGTTTTTATTAACCGTTCGTGGTGAGCCCGTCGAACCACATGCACTAAGAACAAACAATTAATAATAACCATTAAGTTTAACTAAAAATCAAAGTTATTTTTGACAATAGCCCACTAAAACACTAGAATTGCGCTCTTGCCAGTAATTAAGAAATATTGGCTAAAAGTTTCATGGTGATGTAGCTCAGTTGGTTAGAGCACAGGATTCATAATCCTGGGGTCGAGGGTTCAAGTCCCTCTTTCACCACCAATAAAATCAAGGGCTTACAGGTTTATATGACTTGTAAGCCTTTTGATTTTTTGTCTTTGTAACCAGTTTGTAATCCTAATTGACGAATAAATCAATAATCAAGTTAGTTAATTGTTTTGTTAGATTCTGATTCCAATAAATCAAGTGCAGCGTGAATTGCTTTTGATGAACCTTCTAACTCATTGTTAAATCGAGTTTTGGCATCACCATTAGGAATCTCTGTTGATAAATGCGCTATAGAGTTATTTAATAAACTAATGGCTTTAACCATTTGTAATAATATTTGTTTTTCATTTTCAGTCATATACAACCTTTAAGTTCCCACATATTTTTAAGCTTCGCATCTTCTTTTGTTTGCCATTGCATATTCTTAGGCGTATCAAGGCCACCACAGGCTAAAGGCTTAATATGATCTATCACATACCCCTCACAACGCCCTTTGTAACGCCCAGTAGCAGGGCATGGGTTTTCTAGCCTGAATTGTTTGATTTCATGATAACTACGTAAATTTCTTGCATCTACAGAGCTATTAGAAATACTTGCAATCAGAAAGAAGGCTAGAAGGTGTTCCATGATTTGTTGGTTAACATGTTATTTAAAATCCCTTATGGCCAAAGTTTCTATATGTCCCAATCCAGAAACTACATTTTAGTATGATGTTGCTGATACTTAGTTAAATAATATCTTATTTTTTTGTCTCGTTTTTGATTTGTGGGTACTAAAAATATGATTAATAGCCAAAGATTTATAAATTAATGACAGTGCCATAAACCCGTTCTATTGTCAGTATGACAGCCAGTGGAAGTAGTGCCGCCTGAGTGTGCAAGCGCCCCAATAGAAAAAATAAATGGTAATACAAAGATAACACTTTTCATTTTAACTCTCCTTGATGCCATATTGGGGGCGTGTCCTGAATTTTGTGTAAACGTCGGTTATCACTGTTGCGGCATTCGATCTTCAAACTGAATACTAAACCTATTTAAGGCAGGTTTCCAATCACGTAGCGGCATGGTCCAGCGTTTGCTGATATTCATTAACGCCAGATAGAACAATTTCATCACGGATTCATCGTTCGGAAATGCACCACGACTTTTAGTCACTTTGCGCAAACTCATGTTGACCGATTCAATCGCGTTTGTGGTGTAAATAATGCGCCTGATTTCAGGTGGATAATCAAAGAATGGGATGACGCGCGCCCAATTATTGCGCCATGACTGGGATATGGGCGGATACGCAGCATCCCATTTCGCTTCAAACTCAGTGAGATATTGCGCGGCTTCATACTCGGTCGCCGCGGTGTAAATGCGCTTCAAATCTGCGGCGACAACATCACGTTTATTCCAACCCACGTAATTGAGGCTATTACGGACCATGTGCACAATGCAAAGCTGTACCGCCGCTTGTGGATATACCGCTTCAATGGCTTCGGGGAATCCCTTAAGACCATCCACGCAGGCGATAAATATATCTTGTACACCGCGATTCTTCAGCTCCGTGATGACTTGCAACCAGAATTTAGCGCCTTCCGTTTGCGCGACGCATAAGCCCAGCACTTCTTTCTCGCCGTTCATGTTGATGCCAATGGCAAGGTAAACCGCTTTAGCTCTGACTGCGCCTGCATCGCGCACTTTAACGTGGATGCAATCCAGGTACACCACAGGATAAACGCGATCAAGTGGCCGCGATTGCCAAAGCTTCACTTCTTCAACAACCGCGTCTGTGACGTTGGATATTAAGGTTGGTGATACTTCGGTACCGTACATTTCTTGTAAATGCTGCTGAATCTCCCTCACGGTCATGCCGCGCGCGTAGAGCGAGATAATCTTGTCATCAAAACCAGTCCAGCGTGTTTGGCGGATGGGGATGAGTTGCGGCTCAAAACTGCCCTCACGGTCACGCGGGATTTCGATGGGAAGTTCGCCAAACTCACCTTTGAGGGTTTTATGGCTTTTGCCGTTACGCGCATTGCCCGTGCTGTTACTGACAGCGGCATGTTTATCGTGACCAAGATGCTCAGTCATTTCAGCCTGCTAAGCCCGTTCAACGAGTGCTTTGGTGAGTTGCTTAAGTAAGCCATTCTCACCAATTAAGTCTTCAGGTTTTTGATATCCAGCCAGTAATTCATCCATTAAATCGTTGGGTAAAGCCTTAAGTGCTTTGGTTTGTGTTGTCATTTTTATCTACTTTCATAAAATAGCAGTCTCCTGCAAAATGACATTTACACAAAATTATTTACACCCTCTAACCTAATATAGGTCTTGAGATTAGTAATGTAAATAAATCGTTCTAACAGAATTATTTATTAAATTATTTGGCGGGTTTTTGGATTGGTAAAAAGTAAAAGCCACTAGAAAGTGGCTTATTTACTAGTGTATTTGCGAATGAATAAAACTTAATACTCTCTTTGTGCAATAGTTGCATAAACTAAGCCGAGCACAGCGCCATAGACAATATGCGCGAAAATACCAATCCAACCTCTTGCCATGGCAAACCATGGAAATACCGCTGTCATCCCATAGAAAGCTACAAAGTACACGACGAGACCAAATACGGCTCCGATCATAGTAGTCATGCCAACAGTACGACCGCGCGCAATGAACGCAAACAATAATGCGAAAATTATAGAAAGTCCGTAGTGAATTAGCATCGCCACCATCATAATGACAGCATCAAACGTAGCTGGTGGGGGCAATACTTCTTTGCCCATACCAATGGCTGCAATCATACGCGGTGGACCCCAAGGGCTACCTCCCATAAAAATAGGGACCATAATCATTTCCAGAGCCAAAAAGACAGCCCCAGAGGCAATAGCGGCCCAGATTGCAGCTTTTACATTTATAAGAGGTTTAACAATATTGGATTCAAGCATTTTTTATAGCCTTCGTTATAATTGGTTTTTAGACTTTATTGAAAACATACATGACAACTAAGCAATCATATACTAATATTCCTAATGTATGCTTATATCTATTTATTTCTGTAATCTTCCTAAATAATAAGTAATTTTAATTTTTGCTTAAACAGATGCTTACATTTAAGAAATATCGTCAGTCATGAAAAAGCCCCACATCGCTGTGAGGCTTTTAAATACTTGTGGCCGGAGCGAGAGTCAAACCTGCGACACGCGGATTTTAATCCGAAATATAAGCAAAATATAGTGAAGTAAATTGATTAAGAAATTTATATGGGGGGGTTGTATGTGGGTTAAAATTAATTATTTAAGAAAATTTATATTGATATTTCCCCGCTATTTTTTATGTGTTAAACAACATAGCTTCCATTTTTAAACTATGTGAACTTTATTCTATGCAGCTGTAAGCTAGATTTGCATTTCATCATTAATATTAAATTTTAATTTAATATTATCAATATGAGTTTTAACAGTGTCCAAAACTTGATTTAGTTGATCATCCTTCGATTGAATATACCAATTAACTCCCTTGTCATCCGACTTTTGCCAATGTATGTCTTGAGAAAAAATAACATCCTTTTTTAGTTCGTTATTAATGGATGACGCAATTAATTGCTTGGTAACTATTTCTTTTTCCATGATTGATCCTATCTACTAATAATATAAAGATAATTCATTTAATGATAATAATAAAGAATTAAAAGCTCATTTCAGAGCTTTCTTAAAACTGTTTCTAATTGTGGACTTACATAACTCCACCATCTGCAGGCTTATTTATCACGTTTTTTCCTTTAGGGATGGATTTATTTTACTTAGTATTACAAACGTTATCTCGATGTTTATCAGATGGTTTACCTGCAACATTTATTTCACCAGGTTGTATTTACAAATAATTGCCATTTTTTGTTGAATTTGGTACTGCATCTTTTTGTCGTTGCGCGGGAGGACCGCTATCAACTGGCTCTGCATAAACTTGAACTGATAAAGTTGAAAAAATGATGCAAGTAAAAGTGCTTGAAAATTTTTATTTTTGCTTTCCAAAATCTTGTGTTTATTGTCCTAAATTAAATTAGGATACACAAATGTTATTAGGATAGTGTCTAACAAAATGTAGGGAATTGCCTGATAAGACTTTAGAACTATTCATACATAAACATTTAATTCTTTAAAGTATAGAACAGCATAGCTTTCTATGATAAGCCCCCAGCTCCAAAGCCTTTTTTTATCAATTAAAAGCTGTATGAAACTACAAGTCACTGGAATTTGTGAATGCTCTTGCGTTTGCAATTGCTTCATCTTTAATTAAATTTGCCGAATTAATACAAATTTGTTTTTCAGCTTTGCTATCGCACATTTCAACAGCCGCTTCATAAGTAGTATTAGCTAAAACTATCCTAGCATTTACATTATTCTCCAAGGTAGGATTTAATCTAGCGTTAAGATAAGCTTCAGTCACTTTTCGCTGACCATCGGCTTTTATATTACAGATTTTATTAGTTGAACTTGAAATTTGATTACAAGCCGCCGCATCAAATTTATGTTGTTGTGCCGCTTTTTCCATTGAAAGTTTATACTCATTTTTTGTGATTTTTTTTTCTAATTCCTCCGCATTAACAACAGTTGCAAAAGTAAACGTTAATAAAATCAAAATAACATTTCGCATATAGATTCCTTAAAGGTAATTAAATTTGGTTCGAATCACCCTCAGGTGAAGTGTCTGACATAATTCGCAAGATTCTCTTTAAATCTTGCATTTGTTTCTCAGCCCGTTCATTTTTGGATTCATAAGCGTCAGAACCTTCAACAAAATCCTCATGTTGATTATGTGCATTCAGTTTTAATTGATTTTTAGTAATGTCCGATTGACGTTTTGACTTCGCATTAAATTCATAGCCCTTGTAACCATTATCATTTTTATACATTTCCATGCCTCTTTCATTTAAGTTAAATTCGCACAAGTTGATAAGTAAAAAATTAACGGCATTGTAATAAATACCCAGTGTGAGCATTCAAATACTCATCACACCTTAGTAAATTTTTACCTTATACCGACTAAATTAGGCACAGCAGCTTGTGTTGTCTGTTCGATTTCCAACATAACTTAGATTTTTTACAGCATTGATCGTATTTTTAGATAATTTGCGAAAATTCAACAGAAATAGCCTAATTTGAATATATGGGTGGGTAGGCATCAATGTGCCAGTGCATTAATTTAGACATTGGCCGCGAAAATATTACCGACAAATATTGGAATAACTATCCTTAAGAAAGCATTTATTATCGAACCTTTACACAAGCTAATGCATGCCCAGAATGCAACGCGCAAGGTTGTTTTGCATTCCTTGCGAAATTACTTACTCTGAATATAAATTCCTCATCGATCAAAATGAAGTCCTGATTAGATCATGTATCGCTGAACTGTATGTATTAAAAGCCTCCCGTATTATGTGAACGTGGCTTGTAAATCATCTATAAAGAGAAATGTAATTCATTTTAAATTATCAGTTTTTTCAAAACATTAATTTTACACAAACTGGCCGTCAATAAAAGTGATACAACTTACTAAAGAAACATGCCTGATTACGTCCATTACTTTTTGCTTTGTATATAGCTGCGTCAGAATTTTTTAATAATGTTTCAGGAGTTATAGCATCCATTGGATAAAAAGTAATGCCTACACTACAAGATATTTTTGTAGTTTTATCTTTTAATATAAAAGGTTTAGAAATTTCCTCAACGATTTTTTTACTAATTGTTTCGACATGTCTGTGAGAGTAACTATAAATTCATCTCCTCCCAATCTCGCTAGCGTATCCGTTTTTCTAATACACGAATCAATTCGTTTTGAAACTTATTGTAATAAATCGTCTCCCGCGTGGTGACCAAAGTTATTATTAATCACTTTGAATAAATCTAAATCAATAAACATTAGGGCGATGGGAAGGCCTGTTCTATCAGAATGTTTAATGTCGTGTTCAAGTCGATCATTAAATAGTCGCCGATTGGGTAAGCCAGTCAGCACATCATAATTGGTCTTATGCCAACTTAATTCTTCTGTTGCTTTTCGTTTTGTGATGTCATGTAAAAAAGCAAACCACAGCTTCTACTTGCTGATTTTTGCTCATAACTGGGGCAAGTATATATTCAAACTCATGCTTAGCACCCATTTTGGTAGGGTGAACTATTTCGCAAATCACATTTC
>JBKJIJ010000010.1:0-34945 GCA_046598525.1 Methylotenera sp.
CAGTACAGGTACTGCTAGTACATCAGGTACTAACAATTTCAAAAATACATCATTTTTGGCTGGTGGGAAAAACGTCACTGTTTTAAATTTTTCAAAAAAACCCATTAAAACTGTTACTACTACACCTACAACCACCACACAAACCACTACACCAACCACTGTTACAACTACACCAACGACTACAGCACCAACCACCACCACCACAACCGCACCAACAACCACAGTAGAAGCAGCACCTGTTGTAGTGGCAACAGCAAGCCCAGCACCAGCACCAACAACCACTACAACTACTAATACATCAGCAAATTTAATTCAAGTTGGTTTAATGCCTGCAGTAGATATTAGTAAAAATATGGTTCCAGCTGTTGGTTTTAATAGCTTAAGAATTAAAGCGACAACAGAAATTGCTCCTAATAGCGGCGGCGAGTTTAGAATCGGTTGTGCATACAGTCACATGAGTAATGATGACCCGCTGGTATATCCAAATCAACAGGGTGCAGCCCATCATCACACTTTTTTTGGCAACACTTCAGTCAATTTCAAAAGTGATTTAAATACTTTTGGCGCTGTTGGCAATAGCACTTGTTTTGGCGGGATTATGAATCGCTCCGCCTACTGGGTGCCATCTATGATTAACACTGAAACAAATGCACCTATTGTGCCAAATGGTAACGCTCTTATTTATTACAAAAGTGGGGTAATTGATGGGACTCTGATTAAAGCGCCGCCAAAAGGCTTGCGTATGATTGCTGGCAATGCAAAAGCAACTAATAATAGTGTCTATAACAATACCGGATTTACTTGTCACCCAGGTCCTAACTCAACTCGCACTAGCTGGCCTAGAACTATGGAAATTCCTAGCGGAAGTAAATGCGAAACTGGTGATGATTTAATGTTTTCAGTATTCTTCCCTCAATGCTGGGATGGGGTCAATTTAGACAGCCCTAACCATAAAGACCATATGGCATATCCTAGTCATCGTACAAATCAATTGCCAAACTTTTACTGTCCAGCAACTCATCCAATTGCCATCCCTCATATCACAGTGAACGTTCATTACACAGTAACCAGTGTAGACAAACTGGATAAATGGCGCTTAGCAAGTGATAATTATACGTTTAATGGCGCTAATGCAGGCTATTCGGCTCATAGTGATTATGTAGAAGGATGGGATCGTACCGCTATGGAAGTTATTATTAAAAATTGTATAAACGGTAAAAAAGATGGACATGCGCATCTGTTGTGCGATGGACGGATGTTCTACTAGATATTAACTAACTAGGTGATTAAAAATAAAGGCCAGCATTGCTGGCCTTTATTTTTTCAACAACACTTATTTTTTCCACAAGACCTTATAGATAAATCCTGGAAACGCAAACACCAAAAACAAACTAAACGTCACGGCATAAAACTCCCAGCCTTGCGCTGAGGTTTGTCCAAATGTTGATTGTTCTGCGTAAAAGCCAATTGCTCCCTCCACAAGGTACAAGACTATCAACTCTAATAGGCACCATGCCAAGTTTTTAGTATTAGATTTTAATGGTATGGCATAGAACAGTTTATTTGAAAACCAAGGTAGATTAGCCGCAACAAATGCCAATATTAAGATAATAGTTTGGGTCATGTAATGGCTTAATGATTAATCGTACAGTACTGGAAACAAACTATTGAAGACTAAGTGAAATAGCCACACCGCAAACTTGCATCAGTGTTTGTGGCATGATACCTAACAACAATAAAGCAACCGCATTGATACTTAGCACCAACTGCATATCAGCTGGCGCAGTAATTGGCATATTGTCTTTTGGCGCATCAAAATACATGAGTTTTACAATACGCAAATAGTAAAATGCGCCAATGGCTGCCATTAAAACCGCAAACACCACTACCCACAAAAAGCCTGCTTGTAGCGCTGATTGCAACACGGTAAATTTAGCATAAAAGCCTAATGTTGGTGGTACACCAGCCATACTAAACATGGTGATTAACATTAAAAAGGCGGCCCAAGGACTGCGCTTATTTAAACCTTTTAAATCATCTAGATTTTCAGCCTCAAAACCTTGGCGGCTTAACAATAGAATCATGCCGAAACCTGCCAATGTCATCAACACGTAAGCGGTGATATAAAACATGCTAGACGCGAAGCCGTTCAAATTGGCGCTCATCAAGCCGAATAGTAAAAAACCAATGTGCGAAATAGTGGAATACGCCAGCATACGTTTTAGATTAGTTTGCGCAATCGCGGTGATATTACCAATGGCAATTGATAATACCGCCATAATCAACAGCATATCTTGCCAATCGATTGCTAGCGGATACAAACCTTGCGCTAATAAGCGGATGGTGATGGCAAATGCGGCAAATTTAGGCACAGAGCCAATTAACATGGTGATAGAAGTTGGCGCGCCTTGGTAAACATCGGGCACCCACATTTGGAATGGTACCGCGCCAAATTTAAACGCCAAGCCCGCTACAATAAACACCAAACCCAAAATCAATACAGGGTTTTTCGGATTCGTTTCTAGCAAAGCACTGCTGATTTCTGAAATATTTAAGCTGCCAGTCATGCCATAAATCATGCTCATGCCATACAGCAACATGCCAGAAGCTAGCGCGCCTAAAACAAAGTATTTCATCGCCGCTTCTGTGGCGCGCGCGTTGTC
The DNA here is from genome assembly GCA_046598525.1 of Methylotenera sp. Classification (GTDB taxonomy): domain Bacteria; phylum Pseudomonadota; class Gammaproteobacteria; order Burkholderiales; family Methylophilaceae; genus Methylotenera_A. The sequence continues at coordinate 2,664 of JBKJIJ010000010.1, forward strand.
TCTATCAAACGCCACCAATGAATATAAGCACAATGAAAGTAGCTCTAAGCCCATGTATATAGTAAGCATGCTTTGACCAGAAATCATAATCATCATGCCTAGCATGGCAAACAGCACCATGGCGTAATACTCGCCCCTGAACATGCCGCGTTGCTGCATATACTGGCGCGTGTACACCAACATCATTGATGTACCTAAAAATGTCATCAGCTTTAATATGTCGGCAAGCGGATCATCCACAAACATATTGGAAAACGCATAACCAACGGCTGGATTATAAGTGCTAACTGTAAAATAAGCCGCTGCAAGCAAGGTAAACTGCGCTAAGCCATAAATCACAATACGATTTTTTGGCTTAATAAATAAATCCAGTAGCAAAATAAACATCGCCATGCACAGCACGGTGAGTTCTGGTAACACGGTAATCAGGTCAGTTTTGATATATTCCATTGTTTTTCTACTAATGTTTTTCTACTAACTAAAATCTATAGTCCAGCAACTGGCAATTTACTGATTGCCATATGATTCAAAAATTGTGCCGCCGTGGCATGCATGAATTCAGTAAGCGGTTGTGGATACACACCAAAGCCAATCACCATTAAGGCCAATACGCTTAATATTAAAAATTCGCGTTTATTTAAATCTTTTAATTCCGCCACATGTGAGTTAGCAATATCGCCATAAAACACGCGCTTTACCATCCATAAACTGTAGGCGGCGCCAAATATCAAGGTAGTTGCTGCTAAGAATCCAACCCAAAAGTTGTATTTAACGGCAGCTAGAATCACCATAAATTCACCGACAAAACCCGATGTAGCTGGCAAGCCACTATTGGCCATGGCAAACAATACGGCAAAGGCGGCAAATATAGGCATGGTATTTATTACCCCGCCGTAATCTGCAATTTGACGGCTGTGCATGCGGTCATACAGTACACCCACGCACAAAAACATGGCGGCGGAAATAAAGCCATGTGAAATCATTTGCACAATCGCGCCTTCTAGGCCTAATTGGCTGAAAAGGAAGAAACCTAAAGTCACAAAACCCATGTGTGAAATAGACGAATAAGCAATTAGCTTTTTCATGTCTTTTTGCACCAATGCCACCAAAGCAATATACACAATGGCAATTAATGACAAAGTAATCATAAAGCCAGATAAGTAATGCGCCGCATCGGGTGCGATTGGCATGGCAAAACGCAAGAAACTGTAGCCGCCTAGTTTCAACATAATCGCGGCTAATATCACAGAACCACCAGTAGGCGCTTCAACGTGGGCATCTGGCAACCAAGTGTGCACTGGCCACATAGGAATTTTGACGGCAAATGCCATAAAAAACGCCATAAAAATCAGCACTTGCGCATTAAGTGGCAATGGCAATTGGTAGTAATCCGCAATCTCAAAACTGCCGGTTTGATGATACAAGTAGATAAAGGCCACCAACATTAATAGCGAGCCAAGCAAGGTATAGAGGAAAAACTTGATGGTTGCGTATACGCGATTTTCGCCGCCCCAAATACCAATTACTAAGAACATTGGGATTAGCATCGCCTCCCAAAATACGTAGTACAGCAAACCATCTAAGGCGCTAAAAACGCCAATCATCAAGCCGCTCATTATCAAGAATGCTGCCATATACTGCGCAATATTATTGGTAATCACCTCCCAAGCAGCAATCACCACAATCACGGTAGTAAAGCTGGTTAGCAATATCAAAGGCGCGGCAATGCCATCCGCACCCAAGTGATAACTAGCGTTAAACGCCGGAATCCAGCGCGCCATCTCTTGGAACTGAAAGGCACCATCGGCGTAATTGAAATGGGTGTAAAGCGGCAAAGTTACCGCAAATGCCGCCAGGCTACCGGCTAACGCAAGCCAGCGCGTAAAATTTGGCTTGTTGTCGTTTCCCAACATCAATACAACAACACCAGCCAACATTGGCAGCCAAATTGAAAAACTTAGCACATGGCTATTTAAAAAATCCATTTGCATCACTTAATTTATCTTGATAAAAAAGGTTAAAAACAAAAAAACGCCAATAATCATGGCAAAAGCGTAGTGGTAAATTAGTCCAGATTGCAAATGACGCACCTTGCCAGATAGGCGGCCGATTAAGCGCGCCGTACCGTTTACAATAGCGCCATCAATTAGCTGAATATCACCAATTTTCCAAAGTTTTTCACCAATCATGCGCGCGCCACCAGCAAATACACGTTCATTGAATGCATCAAAACCATATTTATTTTCTAAAATTTGATTAATGAAACTGAATTTCTTCTGAATAGCGGCTGGAATATCAGGCCGTTTCATATAAAAGAACCAAGATAACAACACGCCAGCGGCAGCCAGTGCAAAAGGCAATGTCATTAAGCCATGCAAGGCCATGCCTGCTGGCGAATGCAGTATTGTGTGGAAATGATGCGTTAGCGTTTCCATAGCAGGATGCGCTTCGTTATTGACAAAAATCACACCATTGAAAAAGTCGCCAAACAGCATTGGTTCAATGGCTATGTAGCCAATAACCACAGAAGGAATCGCCAGCAAAATCAATGGTAGCTTAACTACCCAGCCTGGCTCATGCGGATCGTCTGTTGGGCTTAGGCCGTGATGATGGTCATGTGAGTCGTCATGATGTGCGTCATGCGCATGAGTTACGTGGCGCCATTTTTCTTTACCGTGGAATACTAAAAAATACAATCTAAACGAATAAAAAGCTGTCACAAAAACGCCTGCTAATACAGCAAAATAGGCAAAGCCGCTGCCAGTAATATTTGAAAACTTAACCGCTTCAATAATGCTGTCTTTTGAATAAAAACCGGCAAAAAATGGCGTGCCGATTAACGCTAATGAGCCGATTAATGAGGTAATCCAAGTCACCGGCATGTATTTTTTCAAGTTACCCATGTTGCGAATATCTTGATCGTGATGCATGCCCATAATGACAGACCCTGCTGCTAAAAACAGCAATGCTTTAAAGAATGCATGCGTCATTAAGTGGAAAATAGCCACTGAATAAGCCGATGCGCCTAAAGCAACTGTCATATAACCAAGCTGAGAAAGCGTTGAATATGCCACCACGCGTTTGATATCGTTTTGGATAATGCCCAAAAAGCCCATAAATAAGGCGGTAATTGCGCCAATTATCATCACAAATGATAAGGCTGTAGTTGATAACTCAAACAATGGCGACATACGCGCCACCATAAAGATACCAGCAGTCACCATGGTTGCGGCATGAATCAAGGCTGAAATTGGCGTTGGGCCTTCCATTGAATCGGGTAACCAAACGTGTAGCGGCACTTGCGCCGATTTACCCATTGCGCCAATAAACAGCAAGATGCAAGTCACTGTCATTAACGACCATGACACATTTGGAATAAGCGATATTTGAACGTCAGCAAGCGAAGGCGCTAACTCAAATACGGTTGCGTAATCTAGGCTACCAGCGTAATACAGCACCATGCCAATACCCAACAAAAAGCCAAAATCGCCTACGCGATTGACTAAAAATGCTTTTAAGTTGGCGTAAATGGCCGTTGGGCGTGTGTACCAGAAACCAATTAATAGATAAGAAACCAAACCGACCGCTTCCCAGCCAAAGAATAGCTGCATAAAGTTATTGCTCATCACCAGCATTAACATGGCAAAAGTAAACAATGAGATATAGCTGAAAAAGCGGCTATAGCCTGGGTCTTCTTGCATATAGCCAATGGTGTAAATATGCACCATAAGCGAAACAAATGTCACCACCACCATCATCATGGCGGTTAAATTATCAATCAAAAATCCAACGTTAAATTGAATATCGCCAGATGTAAGCCACGTATACAAATTGTAATTAGCGGTGTAGCCGTTAAGCGTTGCTTTAAACACAATTACAGACAGCACAAACGCCGCACCAACACCTGCAATAGTTAACCAATGCGCAGAAGCGCGCGGTAAATAGCGGCCAAATAAGCCTACTAGCGCCGCGGCGATTAAGGGCAATAAAACAATTAATAAGGATATTTGTGGCAGTGTCATTTTTGTGTATTTTAATTGTTAAGGTATTAACTTAAAATTTATTAGCCTTTTAATGTGTCTAAATCGTCTACGTTAATGGTGCGTAAATTGCGGAATAACACGACTAAAATAGCCAAGCCGATTGCAGACTCTGCCGCCGCTACCGTCAGTATAAAAAATACAAATACTTGGCCAGCGATATCGTTTAAATAGTGTGAAAACGCAATAAAATTAAGGTTAACGGCTAACAGCATTAACTCAATTGCCATCAGTAAAATAATCACGTTTTTACGGTTTAAAAATATGCCAATCACGCTGATGGCAAATAACAATGCGCCTAGCACAAGATAATGCGACAAACCAATTGATGTCATTATGATTTATCCTTTTCTACGGCTGGCGCTTCTGCTGGTGGTGCTTCAACCACGGCATCCATTTTCACAATACGCAATCTGTCTTGTTTTTTAACCAATACTTGTTCTGCCGGATTCATGGATTTATTATCTTGACGATCTCTTAAGGTTAAAACAATGGCGGCAATAATCGCCACTAAAAGCACCACAGAGGCCAACTCAAACGGCAGCAAATAATCGGTATACAGCACACGGCCTAATTCAGCCGTATTGCTGTAATCGGCAGGTTTTCTGACTACTTGCGCAGTTGCAAAGTATTTACCGCTAAGAACCATTACCATCTCAACCGCCATCAGCAAGCCAATCGTGCCAGCCATGGGTAAATATTCCCAAAAACCTTCGCGAAGCTTATCGATATTAATATCTAGCATCATCACCACGAATAAAAATAGCACCATCACCGCGCCTACATACACCAGCACCAGCGCAATCGCCAAAAATTCTGCTTCTAATAATAACCAAATACCGGCAGCGGTAAAAAACGCCAGCACTAAATGCAAAGCGGCGTGCACAGGGTTGCGCGTGGTAATTACGCGAATACCCGCAAACAACAAAATGGCGGCTAAAGCGTAAAAAATAAAGTCGTTAAATATCATCAGTTTTAGTCTTAATTATGATTGCCTGAAAGATTATGCTTACCTAAAAGATTTATCTTGCAGACGGTCTGCCGCGATTTGTTTTTCATGCTTATCGCCAACTGCCAGCAACATTTCTTTGGTGTAAAGCAAATCACCACGTTGCTCACCGTGATAATCAAAAATACGCGTTTCTACAATACTATCGACTGGGCAAGATTCTTCACACAATCCACAGAAAATGCATTTGGTTAAATCAATATCATAACGTGTGGTGCGGCGCGTATTGTCTTCGCGTTGTTCAGATTCAATGGTAATGGCCATGGCTGGGCAAACCGCTTCGCACAATTTGCAGGCAATGCAACGCTCTTCACCGTTTGGATAACGACGTAGAGCATGCAAACCGCGAAAGCGATTGGATTGCGGCGTGCGTTCTTCAGGGTATTGAATGGTAATTTTGCGCGCAAAAAAGTAACGGCCCGTTAGCGCCATGCCTTTTAGCAGCTCCCATAGCATTAAGCTACCAAGTGTATTTTTAATCGTATTAAACATATTAATTTAACCAGTAAGCCCTAATGAAACAAATAAGCTAGGTTGGTTTGCATCATCGCACCGACGAATATAATCCATACCAAGGTAATAGGAATAAATATTTTCCAGCCCAAACGCATGATTTGATCGTAACGATAGCGCGGGAAAGTTGCCCTAAACCATAAAAAGAAGAATACCAAGAAACACATTTTGGCTAAAAACCATAAAATACTATCGGGTAAGAATGGGAAAGGTGACAACCATCCGCCCAAGAACATGGTGGCAGCAAGCGCACAAACCAGCCAAATATTGGCGTATTCAGCCAAGAAAAACACCATAAAACCAGGGCCAGAATATTCCACATGGAATCCAGCCACAATTTCAGATTCACCTTCGGCCACATCAAACGGGGCGCGATTGGTCTCTGCTACCGCACTAATGAAATACACCACAAATAAGGGGAATAATGGGATGAAATACCAGTGCCAGAAACCGCCTGCTTGACCCATGACAATTTTGCCTAAATTTAATGAATTGGCGCACATTAATACACCTACCAAAGCAAAACCCATGGCAATTTCATAAGACACAATTTGCGCCGCAGAGCGCAAACTACCTAAAAAGGCATATTTAGAGTTAGACGCCCAACCAGCAATAATCACACCGTAAACCGCTACAGAGGTCATGGCTAAAATATACAATAGCCCAGCATCAAGGTTGGCTAAAACCAATGTGGCATCAAACGGAATCACCGCCCAAGCAGCAAACGCTGGTGCGATAGCCAAAACTGGTCCAATAAAAAATAGCGCTTTATTTGAGGCCGTTGGTATTACGATTTCTTTGAAAATCAGCTTAATCGCATCGGCAAACGGTTGTAGCAATCCAAAATAACCCACGCGGTTTGGCCCTACTCGCACTTGCATATAGCCAATTACTTTACGTTCAGCCCACGTTAGATAAGCCACAGCAATCATCAACGGCAATGCAATGGCGACGATTTTAATTAGCGTCCAGCCTGTCAGATGCACTGCATCCCAATAGCTACCAAATAAATTTGCTAGAAAATCCATTAGGCAACCACTTTCATAATGGTTGTTTCATAAGGCTGGTAGAACTCTTTACTAGTTTTTTCAATCGTAATGTCGCCCATTAAATCACCCAAACCGCTGGTTAATTCATGCGATGCCGCAACGCGCACACAACCCATCGCCACATGATTATCCAGTTTAACTTGTAAAACGGCGCTGCCTTTATCTTGGCTGGCCAACACAATATCACCTTCAACCAAGCCTAATTGCGCCATTTGTTCGGCACGCATGCGCGCCATTGGGCGAATATTATATTTGGTTTTTTGTAATGGTGTAGAGCGGCGCACGATTGGATCGGATTCGTATTGCGGCACTTCGCCAATACGTTGCAAACCAGCTGATTTAATATTAACTTCAATTTCAACTAATTCTTTTAGATTATTGTTTAAGCTACGCCACACCACTGTTGAAGGTTTTTCACCTTTAAATATGGCATTTTTAACGGCTTCGCTGCTATCAAAATCAAAGCCTTGCAAACCTAGCGTATTGGCTAAAACGCGCAATACTTTCCAAGCAGGGCGGCATTCACCAAGCGGCTTGGCAACGGCTGCAAAGCTTTGCACACGCCCTTCCATGCTCATAAAACTACCCGATGTTTCGGTAAATGGCGCGATTGGTAGCAATACATCGGCGTTTTCTAGCGCTTCTGATTTAAAAGCGGTTAACGCCACTACACACTCGGCTTGCGCCATGGCGGCTTTTGCTAAAGCAGCATGTTGGCAATCTAATTCTGGCTCAACATTCAATAATAAATAGGCTTTGCGCGGCACTTCTAACATGGCACGCGCATGCATGCCGGTGGCATTTGGCATTACGCCCATTAAGTGCATACCGGTGCTATTGGCCGCCGCTGGCAATATGCCGCCTTTGGCGCCACAAATGCCGCCAATCGCTTCCATCATGCTGTACATTTCGGTAAAACGTGGGTCACTTAATCCCATATTACCCAAGAAAATGCCCACTTTTGGCGCAACCAAATCCACTGTACCATTTGCACCGGCCAAACCAGCCAAGCTTTCTGCCATGGCATGCGTATTTGGGCGCACTTTAATGGTTTCTAGCAATTCGTTAAGAGATGGCGGTAAGCATAAAGACAAACGTTGCAAGCCAGACATGGCTTTTAAGATTTGGCCTAATACGTTAACCATATCATTTGGGCGCACAATCACTTTGTGCGCAACATGCATTAATGGATCGTTATCTAATGGACTAACGATGGACAATTCTGCACCGTTAGCAACTGCTTTGCGGAAACGCTGCGCTAATAATGGATGCTCATTGCGCAAGTTAGAACCGATAATCAAGATACGGTCTAATTCTTCAATCTCTTGAATATTACAGCCCATCCAAGGCGTGCCAACGCGTTTTCCATCTAATCTAAAATCAGTTTGGCGTAGGCGGTAATCCACATTGCCGCAACCTAAGCCGTTAGCTAACTGCTTGATTAAATAGCCTTCTTCCATGGTGCTATTAGGTGAAACCAACACACCTAAAGAATCAGCACCATGCTGATTAGTAATGTCTTTAATTTGACCAGCGGCGAATTCTAATGCGGTTTTCCAATCGGTTTCTACCCACGTACCGTTGTGCTTAATCATCGGCACTTTTAAACGATCTGGGCTATTTAGGCCAACGTAAGAATATCTATCGCGGTCGGATAACCAGCATTCATTGATGCTTTCTTTTTCACGCGGCAACACGCGCATGACTTTATTATCTTTTACATGCACTTCAATATGCGAACCCAAACCATCGTGCGGCGCAATACTAGGGCGACGCGTCAGCTCCCAGCTACGGGCAGAGTAGCGGAATGGTTTGTTGGTTAATGCGCCCACTGGGCACAAGTCAATGATATTGCCGCTTAATTCTGAATTAACCGATTTATCCACATAAGCGGTAATTTCCGCATGCTCACCACGGCCCACAAGACCAAGTTCTTGCATGCCACCCACTTCTTTTAAGAATCGTACACAGCGCGTACATTGAATGCAGCGCGTCATATCAGTGCTAATCAGCGGACCAATATTCTTATTGACTACAACGCGTTTTTCTTCTGTATAACGTGATCCACTAGTACCGTAAGCTACCGCGATATCTTGCAAATCGCACTCACCACCTTGATCGCAAATTGGGCAATCCAGCGGGTGATTAATAAGCAAAAATTCCATCACGCTTTTTTGCGCCTCAACCGCCGATTTACTGCGGGTAAAAATCTTCATGCCATCGGCTACTGGCGTAGCACAAGCGGGCAATGGCTTATTAAACTTTTCAACCTGCACCAAACACATGCGGCAATTAGCCGCAACGGATAGTTTTTTGTGATAGCAAAAACGCGGAATCGCAATGCCGACCTTATCAGCCGCATCAATGATGGTGCTGCCGTGTTCAACTTCTAGTGGTTTGCCGTCTATTTCAATGTGTAACATACGCTATTTTCCGTCCACCATGCTTTTGCCGTGAGTAATGTAATACTCAAACTCAGGTCTAAAATGCTTAATAAAACTTAATACAGGTGTTGCCGCCGCATCGCCTAAAGCGCAAATCGTACGGCCAGAAATATTATTACTGACGTCTGTCAGCAAATCTAGGTCTTCCATTTTGCCTTTGCCATCTACAATGCGGCTAATCACACGATATACCCAGCCAGTGCCTTCGCGGCAAGGTGTGCATTGACCACAACTTTCTTCATAAAAGAAATAGCTTAAACGTTTTAACGTTTTTACCATGCAAGTAGTGTCATCCATCACAATCATTGAACCAGCACCTAAGCTAGAGCCAGCCTTGCTTAAACCATCATAATCCATGGTGGCGCTTTGAATCATTTCGGCTGTCATCACAGCTGTAGATGGTCCGCCTGGAATGACGGCTTTTAATTTTTGGCCTTTCCAAATACCGCCTGCTAACGCTAGCAATTCGGTAAAAGGTATGCCCATATTTACTTCATAGTTACCCGGCTTTTCTACATGGCCAGAAACTGAAAATAGTTTTGTGCCGCCAGAATTAGGCACGCCTAAATCGGCAAATGCTTGGCCACCGTGCTGCAAAATCCACGGAATGCTGGTGTAGCTTTCGGTATTATTCACATTGGTCGGCTTACCAAAAACGCCATAACTGGCTGGAAATGGCGGTTTAAAGCGTGGCTGGCCTTTTTTGCCTTCAATCGATTCGATTAATGCGGTTTCTTCACCGCAAATATAGGCGCCGTAGCCATGCACGGCATGCAAATCAAAACTAAAATTACTGCCAAATAAGTGCTCACCTAAATAGCCAGCCACTTTAGCTTCATGCAATGCCGCTTCAAAAATATCGTAATCTTGCCAAATTTCGCCGTGGATATAGTTATAACCTACCCGCGCGCCCAATGTGTAGGCGGCAATCGCCATACCTTCAATTAATTGGTGTGGATTATAGCGAATAATATCGCGGTCTTTAAATGTGCCCGGCTCGCCTTCATCGGTATTGCAAACCAAGTATTTTGTGCCGTCGTAATAACGTGGCATAAAACTCCATTTAAGGCCAGTTGGAAAACCTGCACCGCCGCGGCCACGTAAATTAGAGGTTTTAATTTGCGCAATAATTTCGGTGGCTTTTACTTTTTCGGTAACGATTCTTTTTAGCTGTGCGTATCCGCCCAGCTTGATGTAAGTCTCTAATGAAGCTGGATTTTTTTCGGTTAGCGAACGTAAAGTAAGCAAAGTTTGCTTACTTAAATCGGTCATTACAACGTTTTCTGTTGGAGTTCCCATGATTACTCCAAGGCCTCTAAAATAGCATCTACTTTATCAACAGTTAAAAACTCATGCATGGTGTGATTATTCACAATAAACAAAGGCGCACCGCCGCAAGCACCCATGCACTCACCTTCTTTTAAGCAAAACTTACCATCTGCCGTCACTTCATTAAAGCCAACACCCAGCTTAGTTTGCAGATGATTCACAATGGAGTCCGAATCGCGCAACATGCAAGAAATATTGGTACAAATACTAATTTTGTATTTTCCAACTGGCTCTAAATCGTACATATTATAAAAAGTCGCTACTTCCATGGCCGCAATTTCAGGAATGCGTAAATACTCCGCCACTTCTGTCATGCTTTCTTTTGAAAGCCAGCCGCGCTCTGTTTGCACAATGCGCAGCGCGCTCATTACCGCCGCCTGCCGCTTATCAGCAGGGTATTTGGTCAGTTCGTAATCTATTTTCGCTATGGATTCTTTACTAAGCATAACTACCTATCTATTTCGCCAAATACTATATCTTGCGTACCAATAATCGCTACTAAATCCGCAATCATATGGCCTTTGGTCATCTCATCTAAAGCAGCCAAATGTGGATATCCTGGCGCGCGAATTTTTAAACGGTACGGTTTATTGGCACCATCAGACACCATGTAAATACCAAACTCACCTTTTGGATGCTCAACCGCCGCATACGCCTCACCTGCTGGCACATGAAAGCCTTCGGTGAACAATTTAAAGTGGTGAATCATGTCTTCCATATTGGTTTTCATGCCTTCACGGTCTGGCGGCGCTACTTTATTATCAGTGGTAATCACAGGGCCAGGATTAGCGCGCAACCAAGTAATGCATTGCTTGATAATATTGTTGGATTGCCTAAACTCTTCCATGCGCACCAAATAGCGATCATAACAATCACCATTCACGCCCACTGGAATATCAAAATCTAAATCGGCATATACTTCATAAGGCTGTTTTTTACGCAGATCCCACTCAATGCCAGAACCGCGCAACATTGGGCCGGTAAAGCCCAGCGCCAATGCACGCTCAGGCGATACTACGCCAATACCAACTGTGCGCTGCTTCCAAATACGGTTATCGGTTAATAGTGTTTCGTATTCATCGATATAAGTAGGAAAACGCTTGGTAAAGTCTTCAATAAAATCTAAAAATGAACCTTGGCGGTTGTCGTTTAGTTTATTAATTTGTTTTGCACTGCGAAATTTAGTGGTTTCGTGTTGCGGCATTTGATTCGGCAAATCGCGATAGACGCCACCTGGACGATAATAAGCGGCATGCATGCGCGCGCCAGAAACGGCTTCATAACAATCAAATAAATCTTCACGCTCTCTAAACGCATATAAAAACACCGTCATCGCGCCAACGTCTAGCGCATGAGCGCCCAGCCATAACAGATGATTTAAAACGCGGGTAATTTCATCAAACATGACACGGATATATTGCGCGCGAATCGGCACATCTATACCCATCATCTTTTCAATCGTCATCACATAGGCATGCTCGTTTGCCATCATGGATACGTAATCCAGCCTATCCATGTAAGGGATTGACTGCAAATAAGTGCGATTTTCGGCTAACTTTTCAGTGGCGCGATGCAATAAACCAATATGCGGATCGGCACGTTGAATCACTTCACCATCTAGCTCTAACACCAAGCGCAATACGCCGTGCGCCGCAGGGTGTTGCGGGCCAAAGTTCATGGTGTAATTTCTAATTTCAGCCATTATTTATGCGCTCCATCATCGCGAATCACACGCGGCACATTGTTGCGCAATTCAATTGAAACAGGCTGATAAATCACGCGCTGTTGTTCTGGGTCGTAACGCATTTCAACATTGCCAATCATAGGGAAATCTTTACGGAAAGGATGACCAACAAAACCGTAATCGGTTAATAATCGACGCAAATCAGGGTGATTTTCAAACATTAAACCATACAAATCAAAGGCTTCGCGCTCAAACCAATTGGCGGCTGGCCAAATATCCACTAGCGTTGGCAACACAGGAAAATCGTCATCTTGCGCAAATACGCGCAAACGTACGCGCTGATTTAAGCTAACCGATAGTAAATGCAACACTACCGCGTAACGCGCGCCTTGCCAAAGGCCGTCTTTATACTCGCTATAATCCACGCCACATAAATCAATTAATTGCTCAAATTTAAGTTCGGCGTGGTCGCGCAGTTTAGTTGCTACCGCAAGGTAATGATCGGCATGACACTCAATGGTAATTTCATCTAGCGCAACGGTTAATTGCGTGATTTTGTCGCTTAACGCAAGTTTAAGCTGAGCCGATAGTTGATCAAGTTTTAGTGACATAGGAATTATTTGGCAATCGTACTTATCTGGCTATTGTATTGGTACGTCTGATTTTTTTCTGCAACTGAATAATGCCGTAAAGCAATGCCTCTGCCGTTGGCGGGCATCCTGGCACGTAGACATCAACTGGCACAATGCGGTCACAACCGCGCACGACGGCGTAAGAATAATGATAATAACCACCACCATTAGCGCAACTACCCATTGAAATAACCCAACGCGGCTCTGCCATTTGGTCATACACTTTTCTCAAAGCGGGCGCCATTTTATTCACCAAAGTACCTGCCACAATCATCACATCCGATTGCCTTGGGCTTGGCCTAAACACAATACCAAAACGGTCTAAATCGTAACGCGAAGCACCAGCATGCATCATCTCAACTGCGCAACAAGCCAAACCAAACGTCATTGGCCATAATGAACCCGTACGCGTGTAGTTAATCACCGTATCAAGCGTGGTGGTAACAAAGCCTTTTTCTAAAACGCCTTCAATACTCATAAAATATTTGCCCCAGCAAAAACACCGAGCGAAGCAAGCACTGGGCGCGCAAGTTTGAAAATAGCGGAGTTTATTTTTGAGTAAATGAGCATATTTGAAAATTTGCGCAACAACGTGATTGAGAGCGAATGTTTTTGCTTCATTAATCCCATTCCAAGGCACCTTTCATCCACTCGTAGACAAACCCAACCACCAGCACAAACAAAAATAGCATCATGGCCAAAAATCCAGCCAAGCCGATTTCTTGCAACACAACCGCCCAAGGGAATAAGAATGCGATTTCTAAATCGAACAGAATAAACAAGATAGCGACAAGATAATAGCGCACGTCAAATTTCATGCGCGCATCTTCAAATGCTTCAAAACCGCACTCGTAAGGCGAGTTTTTTTCAGCATCTGGCTTGCTTGGGGAAACGATTTTACCGATGACAAGTGGCCCTACACCAACAGCAAGGCCCACTAAGATAAACAACAAAATTGGAAAGTAATTTTCCAGCACAGAAACATCCTAACAAGATTTTGTAACAGATTATGATTGCTTAGCTTTTGGCCTAACAATCAGTACATTTAAATGCTTTTTACTATCAGCAAAACATGATTCATGGCTTTGCTGACTGTTAAATTCTAAACTTATTCAATACTTACTAGCTTTAAGCTTTATGGTGCCGACGGAGAGACTCGAACTCTCACGACTTTCGCCACTACCCCCTCAAGATAGCGTGTCTACCAATTCCACCACGACGGCAATTCAAGGCTTAATTTAAGATGCTTAAATTACAAAATACCAATTTCTGAGGATAACTAAAATATTTAGCTTTATTAAAAACTAAATACCATTTAATTTAGTTAGGTATATCTTTCGCAGCGCTACCGCTTGGTGCTGTTTCTGGCGTTTTAGTTGCACTTGGTGCCGCATTTATTTCATTTGATGCCGCAGGCATTTTAATGACACTGCCATTGGCAGAGCGATGGCTTGCCATGTAAGCAAGCGTTAAGCTGGTACAGAAAAACACAACAACGCAAGCGGCTGTTAATTTACTTAAAATATTAGATGAGCCGCTTACACCAAATAAACTGCCAGATGCGCCGCTACCAAATGCAGCGCCCATATCGGCGCCTTTGCCGTGTTGAATAAGCACCAAGCCGATAACACCAGCAGCTGCTAAAACGTGAATAACTGTAATTAAATTTTCCATCAAACCAATTCCAAAAAGTGGTTGCTTTAACTATAAGCGCTGCGCTTATTAATCAACCGTTTACGATGATTTTAAATCAACAAATTAATTTGCCATGTCGGCCGCGGAGCATATTTTTTCAAAGCCCTGCGCTTCTAGTGAGCATTTACCAACCAGCCCACCATCCACATTCGATACAACGAACAATTGTACCGCATTTTGTGGGTTTACGCTCCCCCCGTACAGGATTTTTAAGCGGCTAGCGGCCTCTATATTTAAGCTAGCGATCTTGCTGCGAATAAACTTGTGCATGGCTTGCGCTTGCGCTGGCGTGGCTGCCAAGCCAGTGCCAATCGCCCAAATTGGCTCATACGAAATAATACTATCGGCGAAAATGGCCGCGCCATGTTGTGCAATAATGGTATCAAGCTGCTTGCCAATCACTAGCTCCATCACACCTGCTTCGCGCTCAATTAGCGTTTCACCCACGCATAAAATAGGAATTAAGCCATGCTGTTTGGCTTGCATGAATTTCTGCGCGATATTTTCATCCGATTCGCAATAAGCGGTTGCGCGTTCTGAATGGCCAATAATCACATATTCGCAGCCAAAATCTTTTAACATGGCAGCGCTGACTTCGCCTGTGTAGGCGCCTTCTGCGTTTTTGGCCATGTTTTGCGCACCCCATGCAATATCGGTGTGTTGCAGCATTTTTTGAAGCTGCGCTAAATAAGGATAAGGCGCGCAAACCACTACTTTGGTTTGCTTTAAATCAGAAAGCGTAGCGATATATTGTGTTAAAAGCGCTTTATTTTGCTCAAGATTGCCGTGCATTTTCCAGTTGGCAATTACCATTTTTTTTGCCAACAATGGCTTTTTGTCAAGGCCTGAGCTTTTGACAAGATGATTTGACGCTGGCTGACTCATTAAAAACCCTTAATAATTGCCGCGAATTCTACGCGGGCCTGTTGGGGTGGTCAACTTAAGCCTATGTTTTAGTTTTAAAAATTTTTACTTTTAAAACTTGCTTAACCACTTATTTAAAACTAAACGTATGTAAAGCATCAACCGCGCTTTCTGTGCCTGTTTCGGCTTGCAGAGCCCAGCGCGGCGTTATCTTAAAGGTTAGCCTTGCCACATCTAACAAGCCGCTGACGCTTTTTTGATAACTTAAATACAGCCTAGAAGATAAGCGCTTTCCAAAAGTCAGCGATGCTGTTTCGGCATCGGCGCCGCCAAAACTCAATTCATCCAGCCCTGCCGCGCGCGCCAGTTTGGTTTGCAAGGGTAGCGAATTATTATCAGACAACACCACGCCAGCGGCCAATGAAAGCATAGCAAAATCATTTTTACCCGCTTGATTAGTGCCATGCCCCAGCAATAACCAAGACAGCTTTTCAGTATCTGGCACGTTGGGTTCTGACACCAATTTAACCGCAGGATTTAAGCCATTACCAGTAATTTCAACCCCTGCATTCACGTTTTGCACGGCGCTAGTTGTGGTTTGGCTAAAGTTGCTGCCAGTCACTGCATCATTATTACTGGCGGTTTCGGCATTTCTTTTAATAAGGCTTTCGTTGTTAGAAGGCGCATTGCGCATGGCGCGAATATTCAAACTGGGGTTATCAATCGGCCCTGTAAACGCTATCACGCCGCGCGTAATATTTAGCGCTTGGCCATAGGCCGTATAAGTGCCTTTTTTAATGCGAATTGTGCCTTCGGTATGCGGCAGATATTGCGTTAAGCCCACTAGCGTTACCGCGCCGTAAAGCTCTGCATCTAAGCCGCGGCCGCGCAATGTAAAATCATCGCCTAAATCAATGCGCAGATTATTCAGTAATATTTTTAGCGCGTCTTCGTTCACAAACTCACTACGCCCTAGCACCACCACATCATCGGCTAGCGTGGGCACATCATCATCCGGCAAGCCTACCAAGCCTTTTAGCACTTTAAAATCGCCCGAAATAGTCAAAAAATCATCGGCCAAAGTCGTTTTGCCTGCGCCGTTTAATATTAACAATCGATCCGCGCCAGAAAGTACGGTGAATTGTTCGGCAGACCAATTTAACGCAATATTTGGTTGCCTATTGACCATTTTTAATATGCCATCGGTGCGCACATAACCGTTGCCGCCTTTCCAAACGGCTTGTTTAATTTGCAGCACATCATTTTCAAAGCTGGCTTGTAGCGTGCCTTCTGTTAACGCAACTCCTTGTGAAGGCAAAGAAAATTGCCAGTTTTTACCAACGGAATTGCCTCGCAAATTGGGCTTTTGCAGCGTGCCATCGGCGCTTAATGTCATGCTCAGCGCGCCATCCAACTGCGCATCGGCAATTGTTTCGGATAAGGGCAACCAAGCTAAAGTATTAAGCTGCGCATTGCTGTTGATTTTAAGCGGCGCGTTAGCCATTAATGCAAATCCAGATTCCACTTTGGTCAGCATTGTGGTCACATGTCCGTCAAAATGCCCCATCTGTTTGCCATCTAATAACCATGTTAAATCGGCTTGATTATTCACAATTTTTAAATCGGCACTTAAGTTTTGCAAGCCAAGCGGCTTGGCTATACCAGCTGAATCGCTTAAGCTTAAATCGCCAGAATCCAGCTTAAACCACGCTTGGGCATTGGCCGATTCCACCGCGTTAATATTCCAATAGCCAGAAAAAACAGGGTTGCCTTTTAACTTGGCAGGCAATGTAAACACACTGGGCGGAATATCATCTAAAGCCAGCTGGATAAGTTTGCCTTGGCTTACAAAACCTTTGTTGCCCGCTTGCAAATTATCGATTTGTAAGCGGCCTTTTGTTAATTGCAACACAGCGCTTCCAAGCCTGATATCTTGCAGCGTAGCGCTCAATTTTGCAGGCGCTTGCAAGGTCACTGGCGTTTCGCCTTTTAATTGCAAGCGTTGAATAGCGCCCTGCCAAGTATCGGCAGTTAAGCCGCCTTGCAATAGCGTTTCAAATTGAAATGGCACGATTTTTTGTTGTGAATCGGCGGTTAATTTAAGTTGATGCGCGGCGCGCGTGCCTTGCAAAGTAAGCGCCGCATTTAATACAGGGGTTTGTGCCACTTTTAAGCCATCGGCGTTAAATGTTGCGTCAACAACGCCATTAATATCAGCCGAAATTGTCGCCTGCCCGTCTAACTTTTCTAATCGAATTTTATTGGGCAATTGCAATTTTTGCGCAGCTACTGTTAAGCGTAACGCTAGGTTTTCAAAGGTGCCAGCCAATGAGCCGCTGGCATTAGCTTGACCTGAAAAATCGCGGCCAAATGCACTCATTTGAGGTAAATCAGCTTGCCAATCTAATACGCTATCAGCCGCGCCTAAGCTGCCAGTAGCTTTAATGCTATTGCTGGCAATATTGGCATTAAAATCAATGTCTTTAATCTGGCTACCAAACAGCGCAAAGTGGCCTGCAAGCGTTAAAGGCTGTTTGGCGTTATCGGTTTGCAAATAGCTATCTTTAGCTGATAATTGTACTTGCAAGTCACTTTGATTGATTAAACCGCCCTGCACATCCACATCAAAATTAAGTAAACCAGCGGGGTAGCCGCCCAACTTTTCAGGCTTTAAATTACTAAATTGCGCACGCAATTTAAGAGGGTAATCATTGGCCAAACCTACTTCGCCATTAATTTGCATACCTGCCGCTATTAAATCGTTAGCGGCGGTTTGCACTAGCGCTAGCTGATTGTTTTCTATCACTAAAATGGGATTAAGCTCAAATTTTAGGCTATTTAAATCGCCTGCAAGTTGCGTTTTAACGTCATAAGGCAAGCTGCCATTTTGGCTTGCTTGTTTGATACTAGCCTCACCCGTTAACGCAAATGGGCGCTTATTTTGCATAGTCAGTTGTGCTTGCGCTTGGCCAATAGGCGTGGCGGCGCGCAAATAATTAAGCTGAATCGTTTTGCTATCGGCTTTTAAATCAAATTGAACATTGTTTAGCGTATAGGTTTCGCTTGGCGTCACAACTACCAGCTCTACCACTTCTGCCTGCTGAATTTGCACAGGAAAAGGCAAATTAATACGCTCTGGCAAGCCTGATTTATCGGCTTTCTTTTCAGTATCGCGCAAGGTAATGACCAAACGTTTGGCGCGCATTTTTTCCACTAGCAAGCTACTGTCAAATGGCGATAACTGCCAGCGCGATTCTAGCTTGCTTAATTTTAGGTGGATATTGTCCACATCGTAATCCAGCGTATCTAAATTAGAGCTGCCATGAATCGTCATTTCGCCTTGCGCTGGCGTAAACATTAGCAAGGCAACGCTTAACAAAGCGGCTTTAATAAAATGCCAGCGCTGTTTGCTAATTAAACTCAAAACGCTACGCCTAAATTAAAATGCAAACGATATTCGCCTGTTGCTTCACCATAGGCAATATCGCCGCCAATCGCGCCAATTGGACTGCGCCAGCGCGCGCCTAATCCGTAGCCATAAACCGGTTTTAAATCCTGCAAACTATTGGCTGCATTGCCCACATCCACAAATAGCGCCGCGCCCCATTGCTGAGTCAACCATTGAATCACCTCAACGCTGCCAGTTGCCAAATAACGCCCGCCCACGGTGGCATCGCCTTCGCGCACACCCAAACTTTCAAATGCATAACCGCGTATTGATTGATCACCGCCTGCGCGGAATAAAAAGGCGGCAGGGGCGCTATTTTTACCACTTACCGCGCCTATTTCGGCTCTGGCGATTAACTGTGTGGATTTGGTGATTGGATAATAGCCCTGCACTTTGGCATAACTTTGCAAAAAGCGGCCGCTAGAAAGCTGCTCAATTGGCGCCACTGCAAATTGCGTATTAAACAAATAACCCAGCGTGGGGTTGCGATCATTATCGGTGCGGCGCAAGGTAATGCCATACGATAAAGTTGCCACACTTTTGGTGGCCGATGGCGCGCTATCTAACTCTTGATGCTCAACCAAATAAGCTGCGCCAATCGTTTGTTCTGTTCTGCGCGGGCCCCAACTTCTATTAATGCCGGTTTGGCCAGATGTGGTCAATTGGCCTTCAATTATTCGGCGCTCTAACCCTGCATTAAAGCTATCGCGATAACCATCACTATCGGTTGGCAGACGCACCAACGCACTTAGTGATTGCGCGCGCTGCTCTGGTTTTAAGCTGCTGGTTAAACGCCAGCCGCGATTAAACAAATTAAGGTCATCATAAGTAAGCTGTGCCCGCGCGCCAGTGTTGGTGCTGTAACCTGCGCCCAAACCCATTTTTACAGATGGATTTTCTTGCACCACCACCCTAACTGGCACCACATCATTCACCGCCGTTGCTGTGCTGGCAGTTACTTCTACACCTTGAAAATAACCGCTTTCTTCTAAACGCGTTTGCAAGGTTTGCAGCCTGGTTTGGCTATAAGTGGTGCCCGGTTTAATGCGATTTAAATCTTGAATAATGCTGACAGGGTAGCGATTTAGGCCTTCTACTGTTAATTCGCCAAAGGTAAAGCTTTGGCCGCTATCCACTTCTATGCTGATAGCTACCGTATTTAGCGCAGGGTTCACCTCTGCTTTGCTGGCTTTAATGCTGGCGTTTGGGTAGCGCTCTACCAATAAATTAATCAGCAATCGGCGCTTGGCTTGATTCCAATCGGATTGTTTAAAAACAGCACCGGTTTGCAATAACCAGTTTTGCTTTAAGCTTGCAATGGTGGCGGTTCTGGCGCTTAAGTTGGCTGCATCTTGCTGCAAAATAGCGCCGCTAAAGCTTAAATCCACCATGCTTACTAAAGTGGGTTTGCCTGCATTGATCAAAAATTTGGCTTGCGAAACGCCAGAAATAGTATCAATTGAGGCGTTAATTTCAGGTGAAAAGTAGCCTTCTGTAGCCAGCAAATCGGCAATGGCTTGCGGTGCGGCCTGATACAGCCGCAACCACTCGGCAGGCGACATGCGCGCGTTATCGCGCCATTTCACAATATCCAAATGTTTATTCAGTAAATCCGCTAACAGCGCCGCTTCATCATTTGTTTGCAGTTGGTCCGCTTGCAAATTTGGCAGTACCAAAATTTCTACTTGATAATTGGTTTCTGCCGCTTGTAAAGGCAAAGCAAACAAGCCAACCCATAAGCAACTCAGCAACAAAAACAGGGCGCGATGAAGGTTATGGTAGCGCAGAAAGCAATGGCAACGCAGAAATTTAGGTAGCATACTTTAATTGCAGTTGCACGGTTTGCAAGCCTTTGTATTCATTGGCTTCTAGCGTGTAGGTGGCCGAAATGTAATCAGGCAAAAATTCGTGCCGATTAAAATAAATCGCATCAAAGCGCTTTTGGTCTTTTTCAAGTATCAATTTAAGGTGTTTTTCGCCCACAACACGCTGATTAATCACCTGAAAATCATCAAAAAACAATGGCTGGTTAAAACCCTGCCCCCACACTTGCTTGGCTAACAATTGCGCTGTTTGCAGGCTTACTTCATGGCTTTGCAAGCCGCCATCGGTTTCAATCACCGCTTGCAAATCGGCCTCAGTAATCAAGCTTCTAACCACCGCTTCAAACGCCGTTTCAAACGCTAAAAAGTCGGCTGGTTTAATAGTTAAGCCAGCCGCCATGGCATGGCCGCCAAATTTAACAATCAAATTAGGATGCCGTTTGGTGACTAAATCTAGCGCATCACGCAGATGTAAGCTACTAATAGAGCGGCCAGAACCTTTAAGCAAACCATCGCTGCCTTCTGCAAAGACAATGGCTGGGCGGTGATAACGTTCTTTTAAACGCGAAGCTAAAATACCAATTACGCCTTGATGCCAATCGGCATTAAATAAGCTGATGCTAAATTGGGTATCAACGGCAATGTCTTCTAAAATCGCCAATGCGCTATCTTGCATATCGGCCTCAATATTGCGGCGTTCCATATTTAGCTCATGCAGCGTTTGCGCTTTTTGTGCCGCATCCGCAGCATCTTCCGCCAACAAACAGGCAATACCCAACCGCATATCATCCAACCTGCCAGCTGCATTTAGCCTTGGCCCAACATAAAAACCTAAATCTTGCGCCGATGTTTTGGTTGGCTCGCGCCCTGCTACTTGCAACAAAGCGGTAATGCCTGCGGCACAAGCGCCAGCACGGATACGGCGCAAACCTTGCTCTACCAGAATGCGGTTATTGGCGTCTAATTTGACTAAATCCGCCACTGTACCCAGTGCGACCAAATCTAATAAAACACTTAAATTTGGCTCTGGCTGATTGTCAAAAATGCCGCGCTTGCGCAACTCGGCGCGCAAGGCTAAAAGCACATAAAACATCACGCCAACGCCGGCTAGATTTTTGCTTTTAAAACTGCAACCATGCTGATTGGGATTAACAATACAAGCGGCTTGCGGCGTAATATCACCAGGTAAATGGTGATCGGTAATCAGTACTTGCATGCCTAATTGATTAGCCGCCAATACACCATCGTAACTGGCGATGCCGTTATCAACCGTGACTAGAATATCTGGCGATAAAGTAGCAGCGAGTGCGACGATTTCTGGCGTTAAGCCGTAGCCATATTCAAAGCGATTTGGCACTAAAAAATCAATCTCACTAGCCGAATTTAATACTTGCGCAAACAGGCGTAAGCCCTTAACCGCCACCGCGGTGGCCGTTGCACCATCGGCATCGTAATCGCCTATGACTAATATTTTTTTATTGGCAAGCATGGCATCAGCCAATAAAAACGCCATTTGCGTGTTATTGGTGAGTTGTTCTGGCGGAATAATGTGCGCTAATGTGGTTTCTAATTCGCTGGGCAGCTCAACCCCGCGCGCCGCATATAGCCGCGCTAACAAAGGATTTTCGCCCGCTGAAATCAGCGTATCGACGACTGTTTGATTGAAATTTCGTGATTTGATTTGCATATTATTTATTAACTATTAAGACTAATTAACTAAAGTTGTCCGCCGCCATAACACCAAATGCTATTCACAATTGGTAAACGCTTTTTTTCACGCGCCGTATTTACAGGGTGCTCAAACAGCAACATTTGCAGCTCATTTTGAAAACTGGCCCAAGCAGCCGCACCTTTGCCTGTGGGCAAAAAGGCGTTTATGTCATGGTTAATAGCTTTTTGTGGATGAACAGTTTCAATGTCTGGGCTTTGCGCTAAACGCAAAAACCATTGTTGCTGATGCCAAAAAAACTGCATGCCATCGGCGGCAAAATGCGTGTTCAAAGTGCGCGTTAATGCTTCGGCCTCTTCTAAATCTAAAGCCAAAGGCACTGGCCCGGCCAAACTAAAACTATCGCGCTGCAACACCAAATGCACAGGCGCGGCATATAGCCAATAAGCGTTATCAGGCGCATTACCGGCTTGCTGCCAAGCCAGCGCGGCATGCGGCAATGCGGGTTGGAATATTTTTTTAAGGAATGCAAACATGCTAAGCATTTTAACACCGCATTGTTTATTACCTTGGTTTATGACTTTTTATTTAGCTTTTGCTTAAATATTTGCTTTACTAATCTATTGCGCATAAAAAAAGCCGTATCGTTTATACCGATACGGCTTTAACACTAAATTAAATTACCAATATTGACGATCTTTATTTTTGCGGTGGCCATAAGCATTACCACGGCCGCGCTTATCATTTCTATCGTTATCCCATCTATCATCGTCACGGCCATTACCCCAGCCTGCTGGTTGATAATTCACATTTGAAATATAGCCGCCAGACCTTACCACCACTTGCACAGGCAAGTAACGGCCTGGATCTCTGTCCGTCACGGTTGAATATTGGCGGCCATTGTATTCATAGTTCACCAAATAACCAGCATTGATATTTTGCCAATTATCCACCGTTACACAACGCTCTACTGGGCGGCTTTCTACTCGCTCACGGCCATACACTTGGCGATTATTATCCACTCGGTCGCCAATAATGGCACCAACGCCAGCGCCAACTGCTGCTGCGGCTACACGGCCACTGCCGCGACCAACGCTGTTACCCAATAAACCACCAGCAACGCCACCAATAATGGCACCGCCTAATGAGCGCTGTGGCGCTTCATAATAACGCTCATTTACGTATTCAGTACGGCATTCTTGGCGCGGGCTGTTCACACGCTCAACTTGTGGGTTAACCGAAATGACCCGTGCGCGATCTTCATAATCATCATTCGCCAAAGTTGGCATTGAAACCGTTGCCGCAATTAAACCCAATAATAATGTTTGACGCATTTTAAATCTCCTGTTTGGTCTCTGCATCATTTAAAGCTGTGCAGATGATTACTCAAACGACTTAAAACCGCGTTTGCCGACCGCGATTTGTTAATAACTTGTAACTAATGATTTTACGTAGCTTGGCCATTTTTAACTATTTGTCAGCAATGACAATTAATTGCGACCAATTAAAGGTGAATGTAACTTCAGTCACTGTAGATAAAAAATAGACGCCTATAGTTAGGTTACCGCTACAAAAGTGCACTATTAAAAAGAGGGGTTTAAGATGAAAAACGTTAGATTAGCTTTAACAAGCGCCGCATTAATATTGGCCAACGTAGCATTAGCGGGCGAATTTGCCGACCATTGTACTAATGAATTATCTGGTGGTTTATCGAAAGGCGCATTACACAAGACCAATTGCGCGATTAACGAACTTTATAAGGGCAAAACCTATTGCTTTAGTAATGAAGGCGCGCGCGATTCATTTTTGTTTGACCAAGATGGCATGATAGAAAAGGCGGCTACGTTTTACGCGGCCAATAAAGAAATCCCTCGCGATAAAATCACGCAAGAAAGCGCCATGCAACAAATCAACAGTAAAACCTGCGATTTAAGCAATAAAGATGCAGGCTACTTAATTTTTAATGGCTTGGATTTAAGCCATTGCAATATGCAAAATGTTAGCTTTTTTGGCGCAGAGCTTAAAGGCGCGAAACTGACTGGTGCTAATCTAAAAGGTGCTTATTTAAACTTAGCACGTTTAGAAAATGCCGATTTTAGCCATGCGGATTTAAGCAACGCCACCATATTCCAAGCCATTTTCGATAAAACTAACTTTAAAGGCGCTAACCTGAGCAACGCGCGCATGATTGGTACATTGGGCAAGGTAGATATGAGCGGCGCCAACATTAGTAAAGGCCGCTTTGGCTTAGATGTTGGCAATCAGCCCATGGGGCAGATGAAATTTGACTCAATTGGCGGCAATTTTGCAGGCGCTAACTTTGAAAATGCCGATTTAAATATTGCGGCCTTTAGCTTTGCCGACTTAAGCAATGCCAATTTACGCGGCGCCAATTTATACCGCGCCGATTTAGTAAAAGCCAATTTAACCGGCGCCGATTTAACTGGCGCTAATTTAACCGACGCCGATGTAGACGACGCCATTTTTAAAGATGTAAAAGGCTTAAATACAGTTAAAGGCTTTAATACCGTAAAAGGTAAATGTAGCGATTGCAATGTGATGGCAAAAAGCAATGAAAGCAACAGTATGGCAGAGGCTGATGAGCCAGTAAGTATGGCGGCAGCCAAACAAGCGGCGGCTTGTAGAATGCACGCAGTGCCAGCCCATTAATCCACTATTAAGCGGTGGTTAAATACATTATTAACCGCCGCTTTAGTATTTAGCCTTGCTGAATAGTATCTTCTGTAATGCCACAGCGACGGTTAAGCGGCACGGCAATATCAATTAATTTGGGCTTAGGTAAATTGAGCGCCGCCATCATGGCAATAAAATCATCGCGTGATTGATTGGCCAACCTTGGGTTAATCGCTTTTTCTTGCCCAACGCAGCTTACGCGTTTGCTGTGGTAATCGTGACCTGGGTAAATCAAGGTTTCATCTGGCAGACTAAAAATGTGGTTTGAAATGCTGTCAAATAAGGTGCCTGCATCACCACCTTGAAAATCCGTGCGGCCGCAGCCGTTAATTAACAAAGCATCGCCTGTAAAAATACGGTCATGCCACAAGTATGAAACGCTACCCAGCGTATGGCCGGGCGTGGCGATTACATTAATACTTTGCTTACCCAGCATTAAAATATCGTTATGTTTTAATTGCAAATCGGCGGATGCTGCGCCACATAATGCGCTTACGCCTGTTTGTGCCGCCAACTTTTCGCGCAATTGGCCACTAGCGGTAATGTGATCAGCATGCACATGCGTTTCTAGCGTGTATTTTAACTGCGCATTTTTTGCTTTTAAAATAGCCAAATACACCTCAATTTGGCTGGCCACTGGGTCAATCAACAGCGCCTCATTTGTTGCTTCATCCAATATAAAATAGGTGTAAGTAGATGATTCGGTATCAAATAATTGCTTAAACATGCTTTACCTCAACTTTAATTTAACTATTTAATTTTAAAATTATATTGAATATATAATATATATTTTTATATAATATTTAAATATTAATTGTAGATGATTAACATGAATCAAATCAGCAACCTAGTTTTACCAGTAGCTAGCCAAATGGATTTCAATGAATTGCGCGCCTCCACCGATAAAGCCAGCAACTTAATGAAAGTAATGGCAAACGCGGATCGATTAATGCTGCTATGCCAATTATCGCAGGGCGAAAAATCGGTGGGCGAGCTGGAAAGCCTTTTAGATATTCGCCAACCTACTCTTTCGCAACAATTAACCGTGCTTCGCGAAGCTGAATTAGTGGCCACCCGCAGAGAAGGCAAAAGTATTTTTTATCGCATTTCCAGTCAAGCCGCCATGGCCGTGATGCAGGTGTTGCATCAAGAAATTTGCAAAAAATAAAATCGACTATCAATCAAATAAAAAAACCATTATGCAATCAACACCTAAGTTATACGATATTTTAATTATTGGCGGCGGCGCGGCGGGTTGCGCGGTAGCCGCCAGCTTAATCAAGCGCAATAAGCTATTAAAAATGGCGATTATAGAACCCGCCGCTGAGCATTATTACCAACCCGCTTGGACATTAGTGGGCGCAGGTGAATTTGATGTGGCCAAAAGCGTGCGCAACATGGCGGATTGCATTCCCAAAGGCGTGACATGGTTGCAAGCCGCTGCTGCACAATTTGAACCAGATAATCACTTAGTGATAACCGATCACTTATGAGCTATTCAATATGAATATTTAATTGTGACGGCTGGCTTAAAAATAAATTGGCAGGCCATGAAAGGCTTGGTAGAAAGCTTAGGCAAGCATGGGGTTACGTCTAATTATCGCGTGGATTTAGCGCCCTATACTTGGCAGTTGGTGCAAAAATTAAAAGGCGGCAATGCCTTATTTACGCAGCCGCCCATGCCGATTAAATGCGCGGGCGCGCCGCAAAAAGCGCTGTATTTATCTTGCTCGCATTGGGAAAAACAAGGCGTGCTTAAACAAGTTAATGTAGATTTTAATAACGCTGGCGCAGTACTGTTTGGCGTTAAAGAATATGTCGCGCCATTAATGCAATATGTGCAACGCTACAACGCAAAATTAAGCTTTAACAGCACCTTGGTAGAAGTCGATGGGCCCAATCAAAAAGCATGGTTTGATGTAAAAGATGAACATCGCGCTGTATCGCGCGTTGAAAAAAGTTTCGATTTTTTGCATGTGGTGCCGCCACAAAGCGCGCCCGATTTTATTAAAAATAGCCCGCTAGCCAATGCAGATGGCTGGATTGAGGTGAATCAGAACACCTTGCAGCATGTGCGTTATCCGCAAATTTTTAGTTTAGGTGATTGCTGTTCTAGCCCTAATGCTAAAACCGCTGCCGCCGCGCGCAAACAAGCGGTTGTGGTTGCCGAAAACTTAATCGCGCATCGCGCCGGTTTAAGCTTGCCAACACAATACGACGGCTATGGCTCTTGCCCATTAACCGTTGAAAAAGGCAAAGTGATTTTGGCCGAATTTGGTTTTGGCGGCAAATTAATGCCCAGTTTTTGCTGGGATTCTACCAAACCAAGACGGTTGGCATGGCTGCTTAAAAAGTTTGGCTTACCTTGGCTGTATTGGAATGCCATGTTAAAAGGCCGCGAATGGCTGGCACGTTGCAAAGCTTGTGGTTAGTTTTGCGTAGTTAATAACTTATAGCTAAATATTGAGCGCCTAATTAAATGAATGTTTCAATGATTATTGAAAGTTTAATGCTGACAGATTGGTCATTAATCAGCGTGGCTATTGGCCTATTTATTGGCTTGGTATTAGCAATAACCGGCGCTGGCGGCTCAATTTTAGCCATTCCCTTACTTATGCTTGGCTTGCATTTAAGCTTACAACAAGCCGCACCTATCGCCTTATTGGCGGTTTTGCTGGCGGCCATTATTGGCACTATTCAAGGCTTATACAAAAATACGGTGCGTTACCGAACAGCGCTGCTGATTGCCAGCTTTGGCGTGGCATTTGCGCCGTTGGGGGTTTGGGTGGCGGCACAACTTCCTAGTTATATTCTTAGCTTAATTTTTGCAGCGGCAATGCTATATGTGGCTTGGCATATGTGGCAGCAGAGCAATTCCAGTCAAACCACGCAACATAATTTACCCGATATGCCATGCATGGTTAATAAAATCACCTCAAGACTATACTGGACAGCCGCATGCACCCGACGACTAGTAGCCACAGGCCTATTTGCCGGATTTATTTCTGGCTTGTTAGGCGTTGGTGGCGGTTTTGTGATTGTGCCCAGTTTGCGCAAAGTGAGTAACTTTACAATGCCAACCGTGGTGGCTACTTCATTAATGGTGGTGAGCATTGTTTCAATTGTTAGTATTGTTAGCTACCATTTTGCCGCCCCATTACAATGGGCCATTGCAATCCCTTTTGTGTTGAGTACGATTGTCGGTTTATTGATTGGCAGCCAATTTAGCCACGAAGTACCCACAAAAATAAGTCAGCGTGGCTTTGCAATATTGGCCATACTAGCGGCATTGATGTTGATTGTTAGGCTTTAAGCTTGTTAATTCACATCAAGATAAAAATAATTGTTTTTTTATAAACTTTTAATCGGTTTAAGTAGTCTGGTTAGTATAAAAATTATTTCGCTTTAAATATTTCAATGTTAATTATTACAATTAAAATTATTTAGTTTTAAATTTCACTTTAAATTTCAATTCAAAAAAAGTTATTTCCTAGAGGTTAGCAAAATGGATGGTACCGCCCTTATTTTATTACTGACGTTTTTGGTGTCAGTCACTGGATTGTTGGTCTTTATTTGGTCAATGTCGAATGGTTTTTTCAATACCAAGCAAAGCGCTTCGCACATTATTTTTGGTCAAAATGAAATCGGCTTGGTAGAAGATCCAGCAGCCAATCAAACCAATAACGAACTGCAAGAAGCGGCTGGTGATACCGATGCTAGCCTAACGCAAAAAGAATTAAGCGATCGCTTAATTGCCGATAAATCGTCTGCCCTGCCCGCTTTTGTGTGTTTATTAACCGCCATGTGCTGGTTAATTATTGGCTCTGCGGCGGCCATTATTGCCTCTATTAAATTGCATGAGCCAGATTGGCTGGTTTCAAGCGCATGGCTAACATTTGGTCGCATGCGCAGCATTCACCTAAACTCAGTCATTTACGGCTGGGCTTCTATGGCTGGCGTTGGCGTTAGTTTATGGTTGATTCCACGTTTACTTAAAACGCCATTAGTAGGTGCCAAATTTGTGTATTGGGGCGCGATTATTTGGCATGTGGCCTTAATGTGCGGCGTCGCGGCGATTGGTATGGGCTACACAGATGGCATGGAATGGTTAGAAATGCCATGGCAAGTTGATATCTTTATTGTATTAGGCGGCGCATTAATGGGCTTGCCACTATTCTTAACGTTAGCTAATCGTAAGGTTGATCATTTATATGTATCCGTTTGGTACATTGGCGCGGCGTTAATCTGGTTCCCCATTTTATTCTTTATTGCCAACATTCCTAATCTGCATTTTGGTGTGCAAGGCGCCGCCATGAACTGGTGGTATGGCCACAACGCATTAGGCTTATGGTTTACGCCAATTGGCTTGGGTGCGGCGTATTACTTTATTCCTAAAGTATTAGGAAGACCAATTTACTCTTACAATTTATCGCTACTAGGTTTTTGGTGCTTGGCCTTCTTCTACTCACAAGTCGGCGGTCACCATTTAATTGGCGGCCCATTACCTACTTGGATGGTCACACTTTCTATTGTGCAATCCATGATGATGATTATCCCTGTGTTTGCCGTGGCGGTTAATCACCACATGACAGTGGGCGGTAATTTCAGAGCGGTTATCCACTCACCAACCTTGCGCTTTATTGTGCTGGGTTCAATGTTGTATGTGGCGGCATCGGTGCAAGGTTCACTTGAGGCATTGCGCTCTGTTAACGTAATTACGCACTTTACGCATTACACCGTGGCACATGCGCATTTGGGTATGTACGGCTTTTTCACCTTGGTCATGTTTGGCTCAATCTACTTTATTATGCCTAGAATTGTGGATTGGGAATGGCCGCATCCTTGGATGATTAGCGCGCACTTTTGGTTAGTGGCGCTTGGTTTTGCGGTTTACTTTATTGGCTTAACCATTGGCGGCTGGCTGCAAGGTAGCGCCATGGTAGACGCGGCTAAACCGTTTATGGATTCAGTATCGGTAACGCTACCTTATTTAAAATCGCGCTCAATTGGCGGTGCTTTAATGATACTGGGCCATGTCATCTTTATGATTCACTTTATTTTAATTAGCTTGCGTTACGGCACTAAAAAAGAGCCAGCATTGCTGATTCCAAAAGTGAATATTCCATTTATTAAAGAGGCGAAAGTTGCTGCCCCAGAATTGAAAAGAGGTTAATGATGGCCGGCCACATTGATGAGAAAAAACTATTTACAGGCGCATTAGTCATTATTGCGTTTGCCACGCTAGCCTTGGTGGTGATGCCCTATGTGCAGCTAAAAAATGTGCAAGCACCTGCCGAATTAAAACCCTACACCGACCAGCAAGCACATGGCCGGAAAGTGTATATGAGCATGGGCTGTGTGTATTGCCATTCGCAACAACCGCGCGATGCTAAATATGTGCCAGATGAAAAGCGCGGCTGGGGCCGAGCTTCTACCGCTGCCGATTACGCTTATGACACCGTACATTTGCTAGGCACTATGCGTACTGGGCCAGATTTGCTTAATATCGGCGCGCGTCAGCCATCGCAAGATTGGCATTTGGGTCATTTGTATCAACCGCGCGCTTTTATGCCTGGCTCTATTATGCCCGCCTACCCCTTTATGTTTGTAGAGCGTAAAGGCCCAGCAAAAGAAGGCGAAGTGGTTTTAAACTTACCTCCCGCTTACGCAAAACCGGGCATTACCATTGTAGCCACACGCGATGCACTGGATTTGGTGGAATATTTAAAATCTTTAGATAGAACCTATCCGATTAAAAAAACCATTGAACAAAGCCTAGAAAAAGCGAAATAAGCATAGGCAAAGTAAGCACAAATTCAGGAGAAATACGCAATGATTGATAACGATAACGACGCGCTTAATGACGCGCAAAAACGCGAAAAAATAGACCCTAGCGAAGAAGCCGAAGCGCTACCTTGGTTTATTACCATGACCATTGGCGCATTATTAATGTGGAGCGCTGTTTATATTGCCGAAACGGTCATGACAGCCTCACCAGAAGACGGCGATAATCGCGCACCACAAGTGTTAGCCAGCACCGATTGCGCCGCTACCGACAAGGTAGCTATTGATGGTGGCGCGATTTTTCAAGGCAAATGCGTGGCATGCCATCAAGCCAACGGCCAAGGCATTACAGGCGTTTTTCCGCCACTTGCCGCATCCGAATGGGTATCTGGCAAACCTGAAGTATTGGCCAACATTTTATTGCACGGCATTAATGGCAAATTAACGGTTAAAGGCGTGGCTTACAACGGCCAAATGCCTGCCTTTAAAGATCTATTAACCGATGGCGAAATTGCCGCGGTGCTTACGCATATTCGTTCAGAATGGGGCAATAAATCAGAAGCGATTGACGAAAAATTAATTACCACTGTGCGCGATGCCACCAAAGACCGCGCCGCCTCTTACAACGGGGATGAAGAGTTATCCAAACTCTAACCAGCATTTGCACGTACTTCTCCAAATCAGCACGCGCTAGGTATGTTTTACCACTTGGCGTACTGTTGTTTTGGGGATTTTTTTTTAGTTTAATCACCTCAGACCTTGCCAATTTCACGTTTGAATCTGAGCGAAAATCCCAACTTTTTTTAAGCAAACCCAGCATTTCGCTGCAATTAATCAATGCCAGTGGCCAACGCATTTCACTGGCAAACTTAGCCAAACAGCACAATAAAATACTGGTCACCGAATTTATTTACACCCGCTGCAAAACCTTATGCTTAACGCTTGGTGATTATTTCCATCAAGCGCAAACACATATCAAAGCGCAATCCTTACAGCAAAAAATCCACCTACTCAGCATTAGTTTTGATGTGGCTGCCGATAACCCGCAGCGTTTAAAACGCTATCAATCTAGAATGAAAATGGATGATCAAATTTGGTCAATCGCCACCATGGCAAGCCATGCCGATTTAGATATGGCAAAACGTCAGTTAGGCTTGGTGGTACTTGAAAATAGCGCCAACGAATTTGTGCATAACAGCGCTTTTTTAGTTATTTCGCCGCAAGGAAAATTGCTAGGCATTTATGATGATGACGATATTCAAGGCGCTTTAAGCTTGGCGGCATTAGAGTCTTCGAGGCTTTAAAAATCTAAAAAATGAATAAATTTAAGCTTAATCAAATGAAGGTTTACGCAAGCGTGCTATTTTTAATCGCCGCCATTGCGCCATCATTACCGCCATTTAAGTTTTTACTGGCATCTAGCATGATCATTCATATGCTGATGCAGATTCCAGCACTAGTGCTGGCTGGCTATTGGCTAAACGCAGCAAGCAAGCCAATTAACACGTCTTTATTGATAAGCTTAAGCTGCTGGCTATGGATTTTATTGGCAAGCATGTTTTGGATGTTGCCAATTAGTGTAGATAAGGCGCTGATTAATGCGAA
>JBKJIJ010000009.1:0-17447 GCA_046598525.1 Methylotenera sp.
TAGTAAAATGCTGTTGTTGTAAATTAAGTAGTATTTCTTAGGTCCCCATCGTCTAGAGGCCTAGGACACCTCCCTTTCACGGAGGCGACCGGGGTTCGAATCCCCGTGGGGACGCCAATCCAACCTTAATTGGTTGATTCGCAATAAAATTCACGCACTTCATTTGCTTGTCTTATTTAAATGCAGTTTCTACTGAAATTATTTAAATAAAGTGAGATAAACATACCTAATCTTTTCTGCCTTTCCAATCCACGGTGTATTCTGTAGCAGAAGTGAAATAAGTGTTAAATTCTCCCTTACCCTTAATGTCTTTAAATTTACCTGTGCCACCAACATATTCCCATTGACCTTTTGCGCTTGTCATTGGGTTACCATCCTTGATAACAGTAGTCACCTTTCCACTCCATTTTGCAATAGCAGAATCAACACCATTGCTGACCGTATAAAAACCTGAATTTTCACCGTTGCCTTGATATAAATTAGCAATCTCTGGATTTGAAACGCTAGCACCTTCGATAAATCCACCACTAGGAACGCATGTGGTTTCACTTAACATCAAGGCATATCCGTTGGTGTTTGCAATATTGCTAACCAAGGGTTTATAGGTACATTTACCCTGTCCTGAAATTGATTCGGCATGAACGCCAACCGATGCAATGGAAGTGATTGTAAAAACAAATGTAGCCATAACATGTTGTTTAATTGTAAGCATTTTAATTCTCCTCATCAGTAATGTTTGCAAAAGCCTTACCCTAGCACTCGTTATCTTTTGTGCCCTAATGTATACTTTGCTATGAATATAGTAAGTTAGTTACTGTTACTAACGCGGCACCAGAGCTGTTATTGATTAAACCTAATTGGTTAATAAAAAAAGAGTCTGTGCATGGATACTGTTGAAAAACAATTCACAAACGCAAAGCAAGACCAAATACGTACTAGCGTAAACATTATGCTGGCAAGCCCTTTGTTTGCTGGGTCACCACGCCAGAAGCGCTTTTTAGATTATCTGGTTAGCCATACGCTTGCAGGCAATGCAGAGCGGCTAAAAGGTTACACAATTGCACTAGAAGTATTTGACCGCAGCACAGATTTTGACCCCAGCTTAGACGCCATTGTTAGAGTAGAAGCCACTCGCCTACGTAACAAACTCCGTGAATATTATGAAACATTAGGCAGAAATGATCCTGTTCGCATTACCTTGCCTAAAGGAAGTTATGCCATTGAATTTAGTTTGCACAAACAAATCGCTAATAAATCGGCTCAATTAACACCTGTTAATCCGCGCATGATAGATGACAGGCCATCTATCGCGGTGTTGCCTTTTGCCAATATTGGAAAAGATAACGCAAAAGAATACTTTGCCGATGGAATTGTTGATAGCTTGATAACCATGTTTTCGAGATTGTCTGGCATATTTATCATCTCAAGGCAATCATCGTTTGCTTATAAAAATACCAGTAAAACATCCGAACAAATTGCAACTGAGCTTGGCGTGCGCTATCTGTTAGAAGGTAGCGTGCAGCATGCTGGTGGTGCCGTGCGCGTTACGGCGCAATTGGTAGATGCTGTAAATGGCGGGCAAGTGTGGTCTGACCGATATGACCGTAAGCTTAAAGATGTGTTTGCATTGCAAGATGAGCTCACTCAACACATTATTAGCGTGCTGCAAATTAAGCTAGACGGTGCAGAAGCCGCTCTTTTTGGAGTTCAAGTCACCAATAGTATTGAAGCACACGATGTTTTGCTAAGAGGTATTGCAACGCACAGAAAATACACTGAGAAAACTACACATGAAGCGATTAATTTGTATAGGAAAGCATTAGCACTTGACCCTAATTACGCCGGTGCACATGCCTGGATGGCGAGGTCGCTTGCTTTAACATGGTCACAAAAATGGAGTTCTGATCCTGCCGTTTTGGCGCTTTCGCTCACACACGCGCAACTTGCCACAAAACTAGATCCACAATCATCTTATGCTATTTCAATGTTGGGATGGGTACAGCTTTGGCATCGAAAACGCGATGAATCCATTGCAGAATGCCGACGTGCAGTCGACATGGACCCAAATAATGCAGAAGCACACTTATTTCTTTCACTTGCATTATCGGCTGCTGGTTTGGGTGAAGAATCATTATTTTATGTTGAAAAAGCCAGACGGTTTAGCCCGATTTCCGATGCTTTTTACCTGTTTGCACACGGGCAAAGTTATTTTGCTCAACAAAAATACCATAAGGCCATTGAGATATACGAGCAAGGTTGCCTTGTTAATAAGGACTTTAAGCCAAACCATTTTTTTCTCATGATTACCCATGAAATTTTGGGTAATCATGAGCAGGTAAAAAAGAATTTTGAAACGATTTGTGAAATGACAGGAAGTCGAATCGAAATGCCAAATGTTAACATTTGGACAGACAAGCCATTAGCTGAAATGCTAATGCATCACTGGCTGCAAATTGTTTCGCGATATTCCGATGCGGTTAATACGACTTAACCAATTTATTGCAATAATAAATTTTGCAATAAATTAGGTTGCGTCGTCACATTTTAATGATTGCCTGAGCTCACATATCAGCCGTTTCTTTGACAATAATTTGGTAGCATTCGCAGGCCCTACTCTCTAAAAAGCTTCTGTTTAATACAATTACATTGCCCCGTTTTAAATCAATCACACCTGCTCTAAGTAGTTTATCAACGTGATAGCCGATGCTTTCTTGCAACACATTCAATTTAGCTGAGATGGTTTGTTGCGAAATAGCGATCCTGCTATAGGGCGAGCAATCTAAAATGCTTAATAACACGCTACATAATTGTTGATCTATCGGATGTTGTCGGCTGCAAATCGCCATTTGCGCCACTTTTGCCATGCGCAATTGTAAATATTTTAATAAAATTTCAGTAAACGCATCTGAGCGATTAATCGATTGGTTTAATAAATCGACTTCAATTCGGTAACAATAACCTTCGGTTTGCACGTTTGCGCGCGTGGTTAAATAATCATCTTTTAACAAGGGTGCGCCAAGCACGCCTTCGTTGCTTATGCTTGCCGATTCGATTGCGGTCATTCCTAATGGCTCTACCAACATAGAGATAACGGCCGATGTTGGAAAATAGGCGTAATCCAGTTTCTGACCAGTTTCAAATAAGGTTTTGCCCTTTGGCAGATACACCAGTTGCATCTGCGAAATTAGATTTTTTTCACCCGTTGCTTGCAACATTGTAAGCAATCGATTGTTAAGTTGATGTGGTAAATGTGGCATAAAATTTCTAGCTAACTTTATGATGATGTATCAATTTTATAAATTGTTAGCTAGGTTAGATAGGCGCATTCTTCTGAAGAATTTGTCAGATTAGGATGACAAGCCAGTTATTACAGCAACTATTGACACGTTTTAAAATAAAGCTTGATTTTCAATATAAGTAATTAGAATATTCAATAATTTGTTTATGCATTAATTGTTAATGGTTTAATATAGAGTTCATTAAACTAATTTGTTATTCGAAGTTATTACAATGAATGATCTTAAAGAATTACCTAGTCTTTCTATTGCTGAATATAAAAAAGAGTTGGCCAGACTAAAGGCCTTAAGAAGTTATCAGATTTTAGATACCCCGCCCAACGTGGCACTAGATGCCTTAACAAAATTGACGGCTAACCTGCTTGGTGTGCCGATTGTGCTGATTGATTTGGTGGATGAAAGCCGTATTTGGTCTAAATCGCATTTCGGTACCGAAGTCG
The DNA here is from genome assembly GCA_046598525.1 of Methylotenera sp. Taxonomy (GTDB): domain Bacteria; phylum Pseudomonadota; class Gammaproteobacteria; order Burkholderiales; family Methylophilaceae; genus Methylotenera_A. Next base: position 3,737 of record JBKJIJ010000009.1, read on the forward strand.
CCGAGTATAAAATTCACCCTGGTTTTTGTTCATCGGCCATAGCCCACGACGCTCCTTATATTATTACCAATGCTAAGACAGATCCGCGTTCTGCCAATCATCCTTTGGTTTTAGAAAATGGGGTGAGTTTTTATGCTGGCGTTCCGCTTAAAACGCATGATGGCTTTAATATTGGCATGTTTTGCGTGATTGATTTTGAACCGCACGGCATGACGGATGAACAATTAAACACATTGAAAGAAATGGCCATTATTGCCATGGAAATTATTGAATTGTGTGTAAAAGAAAAACGAAATAGTGAAATTTTAGCGATAGAAAATAAATTTAAAGAATACGAATTACAAAATCAACACATATTAAATTCAACCATTGAAGGTATTCATGTGATTGATTTAAATGGTATTGTTGTTCAAGAAAACAGCGCCGCTTTAAAAATGCTTGGCAGAGAAAAAGATGATTTAAGGGGAAAACATGCGCATGAAACCTTGCACCACCACCATGCCGATAATTCTAAATACCCTGTTTCTGAATGCCCTATTTATAAAACATTGCGCGATGGCATTCCACGCAATGTGACCAATGAAGTGTTTTGGAAAAAAGACGGCTCTAGCTTTCCGGTGGAATACAGCACATCGCCGCTATTGGATTTAAATGGCAAATTGTGTGGAACCACGGTGGTTTTTAGGGATATTACCGCCAGAAAAGCCAATGAAGCCAAAATTCAGCAATTAGCTTATTTTGATTCGCTGACAGGCTTACCAAATCGCTCGCTTTTCCTTGATAGGCTTGAACAGGAAATTAGAAAAGCGCACCGTAATCATCAGCAGATGTCATTGATGTTTATTGATTTAGACCGATTTAAAGAAATTAATGACACATTGGGGCACGATGTTGGCGACCTGCTATTAATTGAGGCGGCCAAGCGGCTTAGAGCGTGTTTAAGAGAAACCGAAACCGTAGCCAGATTAGGCGGCGATGAATTTACCGTTATTATTGGCGAAATAAACGGTTTAGGCCCAGTTGAAACAATTGCCGAAAAAATTATTAGCTGCCTTGCAAAGCCGTTTTTTCTAAACGATGAGACGATTTATTTATCAGCCAGCATTGGCATAACCGTGTTTCCGGATGATGCGCTGACATCGGACGAACTGCTTAAAAACGCCGATCGCTCTATGTATGCGGCCAAAAAAGCCGGGCGCAATCAATATCAATATTCCACCGCTTCTATGCAAGAGCATGCCACATCGCGCTTACGCATGATTTCTGATTTACATCTTGCCATTAAAAACAAAGAATTCTTTTTGGTGTATCAGCCTATCGTCAGCCTTGCTACTGGTGAGATTAAAAAAGCAGAGGCTTTAATTCGATGGAATCACCCCATTAAAGGCCTTATTTGCCCGTTGGATTTTATTTCTATTGCAGAAGAAGTTGGGCTGATTTCTGAAATTGGCAAATGGATATTTGAGGAATCCGCTAGGCAGATTAAATCGTTGCAGCGACACAATATTCACGATTTTCAAATTAGTATCAACAAATCACCTTTGCAATTTAACGCCAGTGTCAGTAATAGCAAAGCATGGTTTGCTCACCTAAAATCATTGGAATTGTCGGGTGACAATATTTGCATCGAAATTACCGAAGGAATGCTGTTAGATTCATCAGAAATGATTCAAGATAAATTAAGCGCCTTTAGAAATGCAGGCTTTCAGATTGCAGTAGATGACTTTGGTACAGGCTATTCTTCATTATCGTATTTAAATAAATTTTCGGTGGATTACATCAAAATTGACCGCTCATTTGTGAATAATTTATCGGTTGAATCGGATAATTACGCTTTGTGCGAAGCGATAATTGCCATGGCGCATAAGTTAAAAATTAAAGTGGTTGCAGAAGGCATTGAAACCGAATTGCAATTGGAATTATTAACCAATTCTGGCTGTGATTATGGTCAAGGCTACTATTTATCAAAACCATTAAGCAAGGTAGATTTTGAATCCTTTTTAATCTACAAACAAAAACGGCTTGCCGATTTAATTGGCATCACTGCTGCCAGCACGCTTAGCTAAATAACTGCAAAAAGCTTGGTTAATATTGATTGATTAACCAAGCTAAAACGTACTACTTAACAATCAATTTGCACAAAATGCTCTTGCTTATCGTTGCTTAATGGAATCATACAAGGCGCGTTAGACGTAGCAGTTTCAATAGTAGCAACCGTATTGATAACTACATTATCTAAAGTAACGCACACAGCTTTTTCCGTTTTATTACCCTGCAAATTAATGGTGATGTGATACACCGTATCGCGATAGCGGTAATGGATTTTGTAGGATTGCCAATGTTTGGGCACGCACGGCGCAATACGCAAACAATCATTTTCTAGCGTTACGCCTAACAATGTTTCAAGCGTCAGGCGATACATCCAGCCTGCCGCGCCTGTGTACCAAGTCCAGCCGCCGCGGCCAGTGTGTGGCGCTGTGGCGTAAATATCGGCACTCATTACATAAGGCTCTACCTTATAGGTTTGCGCTTGTTGCAAGGTGGCTGCGTGATGAATGGGGTTAAGCATGTGATACAACTCCCACGCTTGTTCTTTTTCACCTTGCATGGCGTAAGCCATAGTGGCCCAAATAGCGGCGTGCGTATATTGGCCGCCGTTTTCGCGCACTCCAGGCACATAGCCTTTAATGTATCCAGGCTCTAATTCTGATTGATTAAATGGTGGATCTAGCAATTTAATTAGCTGTGAATCACGCTCAATCAAGCGTTGATTAACCGCTGCCATGGCTTGTTTAGCGCGCGCAGGGTCACCGCTTTTTGAAATTACGGCCCAACTTTGGCTGATTGAGTCAATCTGACATTCATCATTGAGTTTTGAGCCCAATGGCGTGCCATCATCAAAATAGGCGCGTCTGTACCATTCGCCATCCCACGCATGCGTTTCAATATTGCCTTTTAATAATATAGCCTGCGTGGTGCATATTTCGGCAAATGCGTGGTCACATTTCAAATTGGCAATCAAACTAAAGCTGTTTAAATTTTCGACCAAGAACCAAGCCAGCCAAACGCTTTCGCCCTTGCCTTCGCGCCCGATTAAATTCATGCCATCGTTCCAATCGCCACAACCAATTAATGGCAACTGGTGCGCACCAAAGCGCAAGCCGTGTTTAATCGCTCTTACACAATGCTCATACAAGCTGGCGGATTCATTGGAGCGTTGCGGTAAATCGTAATACGCTTCTTCATGCTGATTTAAGGCGCGGCCTTCTAAAAAGTGCACTTGCTCATCTAACACGGCGGTGTCACCCGTTGTGGTGACATAACGACAAGTGGCATAAGCCAGCCATAAATAATCATCAGAAAAATGCGTGCGCACGCCCTGCCCATTGGGCGGATGCCACCAATGTTGCACATCGCCTTGCGGAAATTGGCGTTGCGCGCAGCGAATAATCTGCTCGCGCGCCAACCACGGTGCGGCATGCACTAATGCCATGGTGTCTTGTAGTTGATCGCGGAAACCGTAAGCGCCGCCTGATTGATAATAACCGCTGCGGCCCCACAGCCGGCATGAGATGGTTTGATACAGCAGCCAGCCATTGCTTAAAATATTCAGCGCCGCATCTGGCGTTTCTACTTGCACCGCGCCTAAGGTGTGGTTCCAATATTCATGCACGGCATCTAAAGCCTGCCCTGCCCCTGCTCTGCCGCTAAAGCGCTGAATATATTGCCGCGCTTCATCCACATTATTGGCGGCGCCAAACACAAACACACACTCGCGTTCTTCGTTTTCGCGCAAATTAATGGGCGCTTGCAACGCCGCGCATGGGTCTAAACCTGCGCCAGATCGGCCAGATAAGCGTTTACGGCGCATAGCAGCTGGGCTGGCTAGTGAGCCGTTTCGGCCAATAAACTCGGTACGGCTACCGCTGGTGCTAGTTTCTTTTTCAATTAAGCAAGCAAACACAATGCGATTAGCACATTCGCGGCTATAAGCGTTGCGCGCAAAAATGGCACCTGTTTGCGCATCGGTTTCTGTGACAATATGCATTAAGTTTTGGTGGCGCCACTCACCCATCACTAATTCAAAATAGCCTGATAGTGATAATTGGCGCGCGCGATTAGACAGATTACGCAATTTAATCACCACAAATTTTACCGGTGCATCCATTGCCACATAAGTGGTTAATTCAGAATAAATGCCTGCCTCAGAGTGTTCAAATACACTGTAACCAAAACCATGACGGCAAAGGTAATCGGATTTATCTTGCGTGGCAATGCCGTTAAGTAAAGGCGTTGGCGACCAAAACGCCCCTGTTTCTTCATCGCGAATATAATGCGCTTCACCGCTGCTGTCTGATATTGGATCGTTGTGCCATGTGGTTAATCTAAATTCATGCGCGTTTTCTACCCAAGTGTAGGCGCTGCCGCTTTCGGTAACGACTGTGCCAATAAACGGGCTGGCAATTACGTTTGACCAAGGCGCTGGCGTTTTTTGACCGTTACTTAGGGTAATCACATATTCACGGCCATCTGGCGTAAAGCCGCCCAAGCCATTATCAAATACCAATGCGCGTTTTGGCGGCGCCATAGTGCGCTGAGTGTGCGCTTGCATTAAAGGTTCTAATCGATCTGTCGTTCTTTCCGTTGTACGTTCGGCTGAAACCCGACGTTCCACTTGCTCAATCAGGCTTTCGTTACTATCGGTAAACACAATGCGCGCTACTGTTTGAAATAGCACGCGTGCTTCTTCTGATAGTTCTTCTACCCTTCTAATAAACACGCCACCCGGTTTATCCAAAGTTTGCGCTTCTGGCCCAGAATTAATCAGCCCAATAATTTGGTCTTGTAAATCGGCGCGGTAGCCAGAAAAATCTTCATTCACAATGACTAAATCCGCCACTAAGCCGTTCATGCGCCAATAGGTATGCGCTTGCAGTAATTGTTTAACCAAGTTGATGCGATTAATATCGCCAATGCGCATTAACACAATTGGTAAATCGCCAGAAACACCAAAACGCCACAGACCAGATTGACCTAAATGATTGCGCGAAATAACGCTGGGCGCGGCGCGGCGCATAGAGTTGCAATAAATAACTGAGCTAGCCAAGCGACCATATACCTGCGCATCGGCTTCGGATGCATTAAGCATACGCAACACTTCTTGGCTTTGAAACCATGCCATCTCAAAAGCGCGCTCTACAAAATGTCTATCGCCATATTTATCAATTAAAGCCAACGCCGCCTCACGCGAATTAGCCACGCCAGAAATAATCTGCACAGTGGTTGATTGGTCGGTGGATAAATGAATCGAGCGCCTAATGGCCACAATCGGATCCAACACTGAGCCATCGGTATTGGATAATACGTTTGATTTGTTTGAGCCTATTTTATTAGCTGGCCGGCCAAATAGTTGGTCGCTAATCTGGCTGGATACTTGGCCCAATAAGCTTTCTGTTGATTTGGTTTCATCTTCAGAATCAAACACAATAGGATTTGCAGCAGTGCGTCCGCGGCCTATAAATTTTGCTCTATCGGTTTCAAAGCTGGGTGATTGTGCTATTTCGTTATTATTTTCGCCAGCATTGGTATTGCTTACCGCCATTAAATGGAACATCCAAGGCACTCGCTCATCTTGGGTGCGCGGCCGTCTGGTTGAAATAATGGCGTTTCTATCGGTCAAAATTTCGGTTTGCACAAACAAATTGCTAAACGAACGGTGCGCTAAATCGGCATTTTGCGGCGCTAAAATCACCTCGGCATAGCTGGTTAATTCAATATGGCGTTCGCGTGCCGATAAATTGGTTAAAGTTACGCGGCGAATTTCTACATCATCTTCTGGCGATACGCTAATTTCAGTGTGCGTTTCAATTGATTGATCGCGGCGGCGATATTCGGCGCGCGCTTGCGAAAATACCGCTTCATAAAAATCGGCCTTGCGTAGCGTTGGCTGGTGCGCGCTAGACCAATAACGCTGGCTATCTAAATCGCGCACATAAATAAACGTGCCCCAATTATCTTGCGTGGCATCTTCGCGCCAACGGGTTACCGCTAAATCGTGCCAACGGCTGTAACCGCCGCCAGCATTGGTCGCCATTACATGGTAGCGGCCGTTAGACAGCAAATGCACCTCAGGAATGGATGTATTAATCTGCGAAAAGACGCGCATGGTAGCGCCTTCGGTTTCGGTATTAGTTAATGCATTTGCATTTACTTCGGCCAGATGCGGCTGCAAAGTGGCGCCTTGTTTTGGTATGCGTTCTTGCAGCAATAATTCTGTGGCTTTAATATAAGGCGCGGCCATAAATCGGCGTTGCATGGGTTTATTCAATAAAACCTGCGCGAATGAAAGCAAACTCATGCCTTGATGGTGTGCCATAAAGGTGAAAATAGCCGCATGATTTTTACCGCGCGGCAAGCGATTAGGCGTGTAATCAATCGCTTCATAAAATCCATATTGGCCGACAAAGCCGCTGGCCGCCAATTTTTGTAAGTTTTTACAAGCCTCATTGGGTAATACCATTAAAGCCAGCGCGCTAGCGTAAGGCGCAATCACTAAATCATCGGCCAAGCCCCTTTTAAAACCCAAACCCGGCACGCCAAACGCGCGATATTGATACACTTGGCCAATATCGGTGGCGTTATAGCAAGATTCTGAAATGCCCCAAGGCACGTTATTTTGTTGACCATATTGAATTTGCCTGCGCACCACCGCTTTGCAGGTTTGATCCAGCAGCGTGTTTTCAAAGCTGGGCATAATAAGGTTAGGCATTAAATACTCAAACATAGAGCCAGACCAAGACAGCAAGCTTACATCGCCACTCATGCTAGTTAATAAGCGGCCTAATGAGAACCAATGTTTTTGCGGCAATTGGCCTTGGGCAATCAGCAAAAAGCTGGCTAATCGCGCTTCAGATGCCAATAAATCGTAACAAGATGGATCGCGTCTGCGTTCGCCTACGTCAAAGCCAATGCTTAATAAATCGGTGGCGTTATCGTATAAAAAGGTGAAATCCATTTCAGCCATTTTGGCCGCGCGCATCGCTAACTCATCAATTAATTGCAAGCGTTTGTTATCAGTATTGGCTTGCAGGCCGTTGTTTGATTCCTCAAAAAACGCTTTAGCCTGCGCACAAAATGCATTTGTCCAATAAACCAGCTCATCTTGCTGGTCAATCTCTGTTGGTATTGCGCCTTGTAAATCGTTGGCAATTTGATGAATTTTTTCAAAAACTTGCTGCATTGTTTGTGCGTTTTGTAAGGGCTTTTCAGCGGCTTGCTGCAATAGGTCTTGCAGCAACTTAATCTTACTTTCAATAGCCTTTGCCGGCAAAATTGGCACATGTTCGGCCAAAATATTCAGCGTATCATTTAAGCCCTGCAAGGCTTTAGTAGCTTGTAAAGGCTGGTTCTTAAGCTCTAACAGGCCAGCTTGCAAGGTGATTAAACAGCCTGCCAAATTGCCACTATCCACCGATGAAATATACTGCGGATTTAACACCTGCAAAGTGCGCGTATCGTACCAATTGTAAAAATGGCCGTGGTAGCGGCTTAATTTTTCCATGGTGGTTAAGGTATTTTGCGTCAGTTCTAGTAATTTGCCAACGGTAATATAGCCAAAATCATAAGCGGCTAAATTAGCCAGCAAACCCATGCCCATATTGGTGGGCGATGTGCGTGATGCAATCATCGATGTTGGGTATTGCTGCACATTATCGGGCGCTAACCAATTGTCTCGGGCGTTTACAAATTCATCAAAATAACGCCAAGTGCGTCTGGCGCTGATTTGCAAAAATGTCATCTGCTCCTGCGTTAACGGCGCGGCTTTTGAGGTAATTGGCTTGCTAATCCACCATGCCACCATTGGTGAAACTAGCCACAGCAATAAAATAGGCGCACAAAATTGCCAAGCGACTAATGGGTAAGTTTGCAAAGTTTGTGTATAAAATAAATAAGCGCTTAGCAACAATGCAGCCGCTGGTGCTATCCACATTTCTTTGTAAAAATCTAAAATACTATTGCTTGCGTTACGTTTTGTATAAACCGGCAAATGCCAAAGCAGTAAGCCGCGTTTGGTTAGCAACATGCGCCCTGCTGAGCGCACAATCGCATCTACATTTACGGCTGCTTCGTAAGGCAAAAATAGTAGGGTTAAGGTAGCCAGCATTAAGCTGTGCGTGGCGGCTTGGTTAGATAACTTTATATGCGCCAACCAAGCACGCTCTTTTGGCTTGTTAATTAGCGCTATCCAATTGCTTAATAATGGCGGCAGATAAATGACTGCTAGCACCAGCGCTTGAATAGTTAGCATGACTAAAAATGAGGAATCGATTAGCCAGCTAGCGACCAGCAAGGCAAAAAGTGACAATGCAATTAGGCTGCGCCTTAAATTATCAACAATTTTCCATACTGATAACGCACTTAAAGGGTTGGGTTGCCGATTAACTTTTAGGCCGTCGGCTGCTGGCACGCGCGGCAATAACCAGCCTGCTAATTGCCAATCACCCCGCACCCAGCGGTGGCGGCGGCTAATATCCATGGCGTAGCTGGCAGGATGTTCTTCAATTAAATCTACATCGCTAACTAACGCGCTTCTGGCGTAACCACTTTCTAATAAATCGTGGCTTAAAATTAAATTATTCGGAAAGCGCCCATCAACCGCCAACCTAAACGCATCCACGTCATAAATGCCTTTGCCAACAAATGAGCCTTCCGCAAAAATATCTTGGTATACATCTGATACTTCGCGCGTGTAAGGATCCATACCCGATTCGCCCGCATATAGCTTGGTAAACCATGTTTGATTAGCGCTTAATAAACCAATCGATGCGCGCGGCTGCAAAATAGCGTAGCCATGTTTAATGCGGCCTAAATCATCATCAAACACAGGCCTATTAAGCGGATGCGCCATATTGCCGATTAATTTGCGCGCTGAATCACGCGGCAATTGGGTATCGGTATCTAGCGTAATCACATATTGAATGGTGCTTAAAACACTGGTATCACCCACAATATCGGTAAATGCGCATTCAATATTGCCCAGCATATCGCCATCGCGCAACAAGGTATTAAATTGCTCTAACTTGCCGCGTTTACGCTCATAGCCCATCCAAACCTTGTCAACGGCATTCCACTCGCGCTGGCGATGAAACAGATAAAACACACTTGGCCTGTCCTCAAAATAACGCGCATTCAGCGTTTCGATTCCAGCACGAATATGGCTGATTAGTGCAGCGTCATCTGGCATTACTTTATCAGCGGCATCTCTAAAATCGGTTAGCAAAGCAAATAGTAAATTGCTATCGCGATTGCCTAAATAGCGAATTTCCAATGCTTCTAGCAAGCCATCAATTTCGGCGGCGCTGCCAATTAAGGTGGGAATCACCACCATGCTGCGGTGCTGTTCTGGCACGCCTTTAGAGAAATCTAGCCTTGGCAATGCATGCGGACGCATGGTTTGCGTGACGATTAAATTGACCAGCGAAACAGCCAATGCCGACGTGCCAACAAAGCCTATGGCGGACAGCAGCCAAACCTGCCACTGGCTTAATGACATATTTAAACCAGCAAAAATGATGATTGCGGTGAATATGGATGTGAGTAATAAAATGCTGCCCACATAGAAAAACAACCTAAATGGTTGGCAGGATTTTTTAAATGCAGCCAGCAAGGGTTTACGGCAATTTAGCGTTTTTTTAAGTGCACATAAGCCATCGTCAATTAAGTAGTAACCAATATGCGCGCTACGGTGTTGGCTACCCAGTAATTTTAGCGCGGTGTCGGCTAAATTAATGGCCGCATTGGCTGTGGCGATTTCGTATTGAGAGCATTGATTGCTATTGGCTGCCGATTTGTTTTTTGGCATCAATTTAGCCACATCTTCTATCGCATGCCGGTAGCGATCGCGTGTGGAAAAATCTTGATTAACGTATTGATTAACCGGGTCTTTTAGCAATAATTGCTCTACCGCGCTAAGTGACTCAACAAAATTGCGCCAATCCATGGCGCCAATAAAACGCAAACTGCCAATACTATTGGCGATTGAAATTTGATTAGCGGCTGCGGTTCTGCTGGCGGATTCTAATAATTGCGTGGCAGTAACATGTTGCAATAAAAGTTGCTGCTCTACCCATGTTTGCACAAACGCCATGGCTGCGCCTTGATCTTGCAATTTGGCGTAAAACTCTTCTACAAACGATGCCGTCAGCGGAATATCGGCATCGGCAAACTTAGCCAGCAACTGAATAATATGCTTGGGTTCGCTTTCTGCCGCGGCTAGCATGCGGTCTGCCCACATGGTGGCGCTTTCTTGCTCTTCACGGCGGTTGGCAATGCGCACTGAAACGCGACGCAAATTTTCAATTAACGCCAATTGCAACATAATGGGAAAAGCCCATAACTCGCCCAGCATAAGCGGCTCTACGCTTTGATAAGCGGCAATAAATTGCGTGCTATTTTCGCTATCTACACGGCCATCCATATGCGAAATTAACGCTAATGCTAAATCGTAAATGCGCGGAAAACCGTTAGATTCGCCGCCAGTTAAACGCGGTAATTGCTTGCTATAACCGCGCGGCAAATGGCGCTGGGCCAAGGTAATTTGTTGTTGAATTAAATAGTAATTATCCAGCAGCCAAGTTTCGGCAGGTGCTAAGTTTTGGCCGATTTTGACAGAATGACTATTGGCGGCCGAAATAGCCTGATAAGCACACAAAATAACATTGGCATTATCTGAAAGCCTTGCCAGCAAACAATCCGGGCCCAATTTAGGGTTAACTGCGTGCAATCTGGCCAAGCTGATGGCGTGGCGTTTCAGCTGCTCAATACTTAATAGCTCAGCGCGCAGTAATTCCGGGTCAATTTCTTTGGGCGCAGGCTCTTTAACAAACGCCAACACCTTTGAAAGTTTTTTAGAAAAAGTAGAAGAATTAGCGATGATAATAGCTTTCAATAATGGATAATGCGGCGCAAATACTGAAGCTAAAAGAATAAAGCTAGTAGTTAAGTTTGATGTTGAACACCTGTATATTCAGTACACCTCTCAATTTAAGCTACTTTTGCTGCCCCTTCTGTGCGTTATCTAACATAGCGCCTTGCTGCAAAGCGCTTACCGCTTAAGTTTTAGCTTCAATTTTAGGTTTGCGTGAGCCATACGTTTTTGAATACGCCCAAGTAAACTCGGCCCCCAGCAAAAACACTTGCGCCGAATAATAAACCCACACCAGCAACACCACTAAAGAACCCGCCACACCAAAGCCAGAGGCGATTTGGCTTCTGCCGATGTACAAACCGATTAATAATTTACCCACCATAAACAAAATAGAGGTAAATAATGCGCCAATCCAAACCTCGCTCCAGTGGATTCTGGCGCTGGGCATTAATTTATAAATCATGGCAAACATGGCGGTGGTCATTACAAAGCTAAACACAATATTTAGGATTTTTAATATCGATACCCATTCGGTTGAATCGGGCGACCACCATTGGCCAACGGCTGACAAGCCGGCACTAAAAACCAATGAAACCATGAGAATAAAACCAATGCCTAAAATCACGCCAAACGACAATATGCGCTCTCTAAATAACGCCACAATGCCATTTATTTTCTTGCGTTCTGGCACACACCAAATCCGGTCTAGCGAATTTTGCAATTCGCCAAACACGGTTGTGGCGCCCACCAACAACAGCACAAAGCCAATAATGGTGGCAATTAAACCCTCTTGCGGCTTATTTACATTTTCAATTAAGGCTTGCACGGCAACAGCACCCTGCTCACCCATTAAATGATTAAGCTGGCCCGAAATTTCGCCACGGGCCGCATCAACACCAAAAGCAAATCCAGCAATAGAAAGCACAATAAGCAGCATGGGCGCGATTGAAAACAAGGTGTAAAACGATAGAGCAGCACCCATGCTAGAAACGTAATCATCACTCCAGCCATTTGCAGTCATTTTTAACAGCTGCCAGATTTTTCCCATAAACTTTCTCAAATTAGACTAAGCAACATTAAAATTAAACAACACATGGTTTAGTAACATAAAGTTAAGCAACAATCGCATCTAAGTCGGTACGGTCATAAAAACGATGTTGTGCAATGGCATTTACAAATCGCTCTATAAAGGCTTTATCCACCGTTTCACCAAGCTCAACAATAACCCCTGGCCCTTTAAATTGCGGGGTTTCAGCATCAGCAGTTTCAGCTTTTGGCAACTCGGCTTTATGCAATAACATTGCGCCGCCATCGCTGGCTGCAATGGCTTTTGCATGTTTGTACGCTTCTTTTACAAACAATATGGCGTTGGCATCTTTGCATAAATCGTTAGCACTTGTTTCATCCCCCGGCACAAATACCGCATCAAATAAAACAGAAGAAACCGTTGGCAAGCTATGATCAATGTGCAAAGTTTCACCTTCGTTGCTGGTTACAGTACCCAGTTTTGGCGCCAGCAATTTAACGACAGCACCTTGGGCTTCAAGCGCTTTTCGTACCGCGTTAACCACGGCACTATCCACATGGTTGCTCACTAAAATCGCCACTTTGCGACCAGTGATACCCGTGCTTGGAACATCAGCCATGCTTAAGGCGCTCTCTTTACTCGGTTTATTGGTATAGGGCACATCGTCATGGCCTAATGGCGGCTCTGGCAACAGCATATTTAAGCCATCAGCCACGCGCTGTGCTAGTAGTGAGTTTACTTGTGTCAGATTTGACACCATGCGTTCGCGTATCGCTGGCACTTCTACTTTAGCTAGCTCAAAACAAAATGCGTCCACAATGTGGTCTTTTTCCCAATCGGATTGACTGCGCCAAAATAAGGCGGCTTGCGAAAAGTGGTCAGCAAAACTGGGGCTGCGTGCGCGGATTTTGTTGCCTTCCATGGCTTCTGGATGGCTAGCAAATCCGCCTTGCTCCCAAGGGCGTTGCATTGGGCAACCGCCACCTAATGAGTTTGGTTCATAGCTCACTCTGCCTTTTACAATGGCTTGGCGCATATGACCATCGCGCTGGTTGTTGTGCACTTCAGCAATCGGTTTATTAATCGGCAACTCATGAAAATTAGCACTGCCTAATCGCGATAATTGCGTATCGGAATACGAAAATAAGCGGCCTTGCAATAATGGGTCATTACTAAAATCAATGCCGGGCACTAAATGGCCAGGGTGAAAAGCCACTTGCTCGGTTTCGGCAAAGTAGTTATCTGGGTTGCGGTTCAAGGTCATTTTGCCGATGATTTGCACTGGCACCATGGATTCTGGAATCAGCTTTGTGGCGTCTAATAAATCAAATTCAAATTTGTGCTCATCTTCTTCTGGCACTATTTGCACGCCTAATTCCCATGCTGGGTATTGGCCTTTGTCAATCGATTCCCACAAATTGCGCCTGTGAAAATCCGCGTCTTTACCCGCTAGTTTTACCGCTTCATCCCACACTAATGAGTGCACGCCTGCGACTGGTTTCCAGTGAAATTTAACAAAGCTGGATTTGCCATTGGCATCAATAAAGCGAAACGTATGCACGCCAAATCCTTCCATATCGGCAAAGCTACGCGGAATACCGCGGTCACTCATCACCCACATAATGGTATGCGTGGTTTCTGGCACTAATGAAATAAAATCCCAAAATGTATCGTGCGCAGAAGACGCTTGCGGAATCTCGTTATGCGGCTCTGGCTTTACAGAATGAACCAAATCGGGGAATTTAATGGCATCTTGC
>JBKJIJ010000023.1:0-21670 GCA_046598525.1 Methylotenera sp.
CGCTTTTTTAGTCATTTCGCCGCAAGGAAAATTGCTAGGCATTTATGATGATGACGATATTCAAGGCGCTTTAAGTTTAGCCGCATCAGAATCTTCAAAGCTGTAAAGTAAACATGAATCCACTTAAAAAAAATACCATTCAACTTTACGCAAGCGCGCTATTTTTAATAGCCGCCATTGCGCCATCATTGCCGCCATTTAAGTTTTTGCTAGCATCTAGCATGGTCATCCATATGCTGATGCAGATTCCAGCGCTGGTGCTGGCTGGCTATTGGTTAAACGCAGCAAGCAAGCCAATTAACACGTCGTTATTGTTAAGCTTAAGCTGCTGGCTATGGATTTTATTGGCAAGCATGTTTTGGATGTTGCCAATTAGTGTAGATAAGGCGCTGATTAATGCGAATTGGGATATCTTCAAAATAATCACGCTGGTTTTAAGCGGCATGCTGTTAAAACCAGCCTTTGCAGGGCCAAAAATATTATCGCTATTTTTTGCTGGCAGCAGCTTAATGATGCTGTTTTCAGTCGGCCATTTTTATCTAGACAGCGAATCACGCCTATGTAATAGCTATTTATTAGCATCGCAGCAAACAACCGGCTTAGGCTTAATGCTATTGGCGGCGGCCTTGCTGCTGTTTGCGCTATACAAAATTAGGCACGATATTTTCGAGCCTAATTGATGCGCAAAATTAATGCGCATGGTTAGAGCGAAAGTTTAGAGCGCAAGATTAAATAAGTAAATCTAGCTAGTTGCCAACTTTTCTAAAGCGGTGCGATTGCTAATTTCAACATGGCCGCGCCCAAGCGCCACCCAACCTTTTTGCTCAAAACGTTTCAACTGGCGGCTCACCACTTCGCGCGCTGTGCCCAGCTCATCGGCCATTAATTGATGGGTGCGGCTAAGCGTTGCGCTACCGGTATCCAACAACAATTTTGCCAATCTGGCGTCAATACTATGAAAAGCCACTTCATCCAACAACACAATTAAATCGCTAATTAAAACGCCGTAATTAGTCATCACAAATTGCCTAAACACAGCCGAATCAATCATTAATTGATTAAAAGCCGGGGCAGGAATAATCACATCGCGAATCGGCTCTTCTACAATAGTGGATGCAGGATAATTGCTATGCCCAAGTAAGCAAGTGGTGGTAATCACGCAGGTTTCACCCGCCGCCACGCGATACAGCAAAATTTCGCGGCCACTGGTCGACATTTTATATACGCGCGATTGACCTGCAAGGCGCATCACATATGCACCACATGCACCACCCTCGCGATAACCAATAGTACCCACTGGCGCCTCTACCATACGCGCCGATTTGATTAAAATATCACGCGCATTTGGCTCAAGCGTCAATAAAGCAGGAAAGCTCTGCAGCCAATCTAAATTCTCCATCAACTTATCTCCGTTAATTTACGTTTTGCTGTCGCTGGCATACGTATTTGATTGATTATTTGCGCGTTTATCCTGATATTTCATACATTATCAGCGCACCTGCTTTGTTGCAACATACTTTAAAAATCATTAAAAATAGACGATTTAATCCACTTTTTTCGCCATCTATACCAATTAACAATTGTTAACAAAATTAGAGCCTATTATTAAATAGTTTGCATTGCAAATCATTTGCTTAATCAACTAAAATAAGATAACTTAAAAATCTAAATTTACTAGGAAATATTACTCAATTATTCATGTCTGCTTACGATAATCTTAAACTTGATCACCAGCTGTGCTTTGCGTTATACGCGGCCACTCACTCCCTTACGCGCGCCTATCGCTGCTCGCTAGAGCCATTGGGAATCACCTATACACAATATTTAGTCATGCTAGTTTTGTGGGAAACAGACGGCATCAGCGTTGGTAAAATTGCGCAACGCTTAGAGCTTGATTCTGCCACCTTAACACCCATGCTTAAACGTTTAGAAGTAGCTGGCTTTATTTCACGCGTGCGCAATCAAAAAGATGAGCGTATTGTAGAAATCAAGCTAACAAAAATTGGTCATGAATTACAACATCAAATTGCAAAAGTGCAAGAAGGTGTGGCTTGCCAAACTGGTTTAAGTACCGATGAATTTGGTGAACTTAAAGAAACCTTACATCGCTTAGTCAACACCATGTCTACGGTTGAAGCACGTCCTAACTAAGCTCTTATCTATTAATATCTAGCCGATTGGCATTAAGCAATTTATTTGCAAATACAATCGCCCATTAAAAAAGCCAGCTTTTACGCTGGCTTTTTTAATGCTTAAATTTTACTGATTACTTTTGAATTGCCTCTGATACTGGTTTTTCGGCGTTTAAAATCCACATTGCTTTAGCTTTCCAAGTTTCCCATCAAATGACTTATATAAAGTAATAGCACTTAATTAACAACATAAAATCATTTAACGGAATTAGCAAAAAGCATTAATCATTATTTAATCAAATTTTTAATCAGCTCAATTCCAAAGCCAACACCAAAGCCATTGGTGTCGGTTGCAACGGCACCCAAACCACCTTTTCTATTATAAGAAGATAAATCGGTGTGCAGCCAAGCAATGTCGTTTTCAATAAATTTACCTAAAAAACGCGCCGCATGAATATGGTCAGCGCCGCCTTCTAAGGTGCATTGTTTAATATCGGCAATGTCGCTTTCCAAATCAGCGTCAAAATCATCGTCATACGGAAAAGCCACAATACGCTCACCAGCCGCCGCGCCAGCACCTACCGCCTTGCAAGCCAGCTCTGGGCGATTAGCAATCACACCGCTCATGCGGTCACTTAAAGCGGTGTGCATGCTGCCTGTTAGCGTGGCAAAATCTAAAATCACATCAGGCAAATGGCCATTTTTATCGGGGCGACTAGCTAAGGTTAACGTATCGGCCAACACCATACGGCCTTCTGCATCGGTATGCACAATCTCAATCGTTATGCCATTTAGCGCGGTTACCACATCATTTTGTTTATACGCCAGCGGGCCAATATGATTTTGCGCAATCGCTAACCAGCAGTCCACTTTTACCTCAACCGCCATTTCGGTCACCGCTTGCAAAATCCCCAAGCTAACTGCGCTGCCATTCATGTCTTCATGCATGCCTTGCATATATTTGGCTGGCTTTAGGTTATGGCCGCCAGTATCAAAGCAAATGCCTTTGCCCACTAGCGCGATATGTTTTTTTATCACTGTTGGCGTATAAGTCAAATGCACAATGGCGGCATCTAGCGGCTCGCTGCCTTGACCAACGGCATAAAAGGCACCCGCACCCATTGCCTTCAAAGCAGGCATATCAAATTCTTCCCAAGCCCAGCCAAATTCATTCGCCAATTGCTTCACTTTTTCGCGGTAGATAGTCGGCGTTAAAGCGTTGGGCGGCAAAATAGTTAAGCTGCGGCACAAGGCATTGCCGGCTGCGCGCGCATTAACATAGCCATAATCATGCTCAGCCTTATAACCATAAATAGTCATTTCTTTTAATGGCTTATGTTTATCTTCAAGCTTAGATTTAGCGCCTTTATGATTAGGCAACGCCACTGCATTTACGCTTGCCACATAATATGCGGCGCAGGCATTGGCTTCGCGTGTTGCATCATCGCCAAATACACCAATCGCTAAAGTTTCTGGGCTTTCATCCAGCAATGGCTTTACCGCTTTGCGCAATAATGTGTGTTTTTGAAACATGGATAATGCTGAGCCCAAAACAACAAATACCCCAACTCCACCATTGGGTAAATCTAAGCTTATTGGCGTTTTAGCAAGGCTTTCATAATCAGCATTACTGCGCTGCAATTTAATTTGCAATAATTCGTTAAATATTGGCGCTGCCACTTGCAAATCACTCAATACAAAAAGACAATGTTTTTGCGAAGATAACGACTTTTCATCACATATTTCTGCAAATTGACTTAATTTTACCGACATTTAAATATCCTTAACTCTTATATAATATGTTAAACAAACCTAGCAAATCTTTTAAAAAATGCCAGTGGTACCAACAGTTTAACTTGACCAAAAAGCCTAAAAAAGCCACACTAACATCTTTATAGATTGCATTAAATCAAGCTTGTTCATCCTATTTGACTGTTTTTACACAAGGCGACCGGTTTTAAGTAAAAACGACCAGTAAATAAAAACGACTAGTAATTAAAACGACTAGTAAATAAGACGACTTGCATTTAACGAGCTGCTTGCATTATAACCACTCAAGCACTCTCAACGGAGACTATCCCTGCATGACCTCGAACACGCAAAACAAATTAGTAGAAACTGATCCATTAGAAACGCAGGAATGGTTAGATGCCTTAACCGCCGTGATAGAAAATGAAGGCACGGAACGCGCGCACTTTTTATTGGAAGCCATGATTGATAAGGCGCGCCGCTCTGGTAGCAACCTGCCTTACAACGCGACAACCGCTTACGTTAATACGATTCCAACGCATTTGCAGCAACGCTTACCGGGCGATCCAGAATTAGAACGTCGCATTCGCGCGCTGGTACGTTGGAACGCGATTATGACGGTGTTACGTAGCAATGAAAAATCGCCAGGTGTGGGCGGACATATTGCTAGCTTTCAATCGGCCGCTACTTTATATGACACTGGCTTTAACTACTTTTTTAGAGCACCAACTGAAAACTTCGGCGGCGATTGCATTTATTTTCAGGGCCATTCTTCACCTGGCGTGTATGCACGTGCTTTTATTGAAGGTCTTATTCCAGAAGATAAAATGGATAATTTCCGCCAAGAAACAGGCGGCAACGGTTTATCCAGCTATCCGCATCCTTGGCTAATGCCTGATTTCTGGCAATTTCCTACCGTTTCTATGGGCTTGGGCCCTATTCAGGGCATTTACCAAGCACGCTTTTTAAAATACATGCACGACCGCGGTATCTCTGACACCAGCGACCGTAAAGTATGGGTGTTCTGCGGCGATGGCGAAATGGATGAGCCTGAATCATTAGGCGCGATTTCATTGGCATCACGCGAAAAATTAGATAACTTAATTTTTGTGGTTAACTGTAACTTGCAACGCCTAGATGGCCCAGTGCGCGGCAATGGCAAGATTATTCAAGAATTAGAATCCGATTTCCGTGGCTCTGGTTGGAACGTATTAAAAGTAGTGTGGGGTTCGTATTGGGATCCTTTACTGGCCATGGATAAAGACGGCATCTTGAAAAAGCGCATGGAAGAATGCGTGGATGGCGAATATCAAAATTTTAAAGCCAAAGGTGGCGCGTACACACGCGAACACTTCTTTGGCAAATATCCTGAGCTTAAAGAAATGGTTGCCGCCATGAGCGACCAAGATATTTGGCGCTTAAACCGCGGCGGCCACGATCCGCATAAAGTATATGCGGCTTACCATTCAGCGGTAAATCACAAAGGTCAGCCAACTGTTATTTTAGCCAAAACGGTTAAAGGTTACGGCATGGGCGATGCAGGCGAAGGCCAAAATACCACGCATCAACAAAAAAGCATGGATATCGAGTCACTGAAAAAATTCCGTGACCGTTTTGATTTGCCAATTACCGATGAGCAAGTTGAAAACTTAAGCTTTTACAAGCCAGCCGATGATTCACCAGAAGTAAAATACATGGCAGAACGCCGTGCTGCGATGGGTGGTTTTGTGCCGCAACGTCGTCGCAAAGGTAACGAATTAACCGTGCCGGCTTTATCCGCTTTTGAAAACATGCTAACAGCCACGGGTGAGCGCGAAATATCCACCACCATGGCGTTTGTGCGTATTTTATCCACACTGTTGCGCGATAAAACATTGGGCAAATTTATTGTGCCAATCGTGCCAGATGAAGCGCGTACATTCGGCATGGAAGGTATGTTCCGCCAGCTTGGTATTTACTCGCATTTGGGTCAGTTATATGAGCCAATGGATTCTGACCAAGTGATGTATTACAAAGAATCGAAAGACGGCCAGATTTTAGAAGAAGGTATTAACGAAGCAGGCTCATTCTCTAGCTGGATCGCGGCGGCAACGTCATATTCGGTTACTGGCGTGCAAATGATTCCGTTCTACATTTTCTATTCAATGTTCGGCTTTCAGCGTATTGGCGATTTAGCTTGGGCAGCAGGTGACTCCCGTGCGCGTGGCTTCTTGCTTGGCGCAACGGCCGGTAGAACCACATTAAACGGTGAAGGCTTGCAACATGAAGATGGTCATAGCCATTTAATGTCGGCGACCATTCCAAACTGTGTTTCTTATGATCCAACTTTTGCCTACGAATTAGCGGTAATTATTCAAGAAGGCTTGCGCCGTATGGTGCAAAATCAAGAAGATGTGTATTACTACATTACCTTGATGAATGAAAACTACAGCCACCCTGCTCTGCCTGCTGGCGCTGAACAAGGTATCCTCAAAGGTTTGTATAGCTTTAGCAAATCATCAGCTAAAGGCGAAAAAGTACAGCTTATGGGCAGCGGCGTAATCTTGCGTGAAGTCATCGCGGCAGCAGAATTGCTTGAAAAAGATTGGGGCGTATCAGCCGATGTATGGAGTGCCACCAGCTTTACCGAACTACGCCGCGAAGGTTTGGATTGCGAACGCTGGAATATGCTGAACCCCGAAAAACCACAACGCTTGAATTACGTGGCCGAATGTTTAAAAGATGCCAAAGGCCCAGTCATCGCTTCAACCGATTACATGAAGAGCTTTGCTGAGCAGATTCAACGCTTTGTGCCAAATAAATTTGTGGCATTGGGTACAGATGGCTACGGCCGCTCTGATAGCCGCGAAGCATTGCGTGATTTCTTTGAAGTGGATGCACGCTATATTACGGTTGCCGCCTTAAAAGCGCTGAGCGATGAAGGTAAATTGCCAGCCGCAAAAGTGCTTGAGGCAGTTAAAAAATACAATTTGGATGCGAACAAACCAAATCCAACAACGGTTTAATGCTTAAATTAAGGCCTGCTGGCTGGAGTTAATAATGAGTTTACAAGATGTTTTAGTGCCGGATATTGGCAACTTTGATAGCGTTGACGTGATTGAAGTGCTGGTTAAAGCGGGTGACACGATTGCTAAAGATGATTCACTGGTGACAGTGGAATCAGATAAAGCGTCAATGGATATTCCTGCGCCGTTTGCTGGCATGGTTAAAGAAGTAAAATTAAAAGTGGGCGATAAAATCGCACAAGGGCATTTGATTTTAATTTTAGAGGCCGACACGGCGGTAGCAAGCGCACCAGCGGCTGAGGTTAAAGCGCCTGCACCAGTCGCTGCACCAAAAGAAGCGATTGCGGCAGCGATTCCAGAGCCATCGCGCCCTGCCCCAGAACCACCAAAGCAAGTGCAACCAGCGCATCAACCTTTACCAGTGGGCGAAAGTATTGTAACTAATGACGGTAAAACATCGCACGCCAGCCCTTCTGTGCGCAAGTTTGCGCGTGAATTAGGTGTTAACTTAGCCTTTGTAAAAGGCAGCGCCGCTAAAAATCGCATTACGCAAGCCGATATTCAGGCGTTTGTTAAAGGCGAGCTTGCCAAACCACGCACTGAGAATATGGGCGCTGGTTTAGGTAGCCTTGCTACCTTGCCAATGCCAGTGATTGATTTCAGCCAGTTTGGCGAGATTGTATCTAAACCATTATCGCGCATTAAAAAGATTTCTGGCGCAAACCTGCACAGAAACTGGGTAACCGCACCGCATGTTACGCAATTTGACCAAGCCGACATTACCGATTTAGAAGATTTTAGAAAATCGATGCAAGCGGATGCTGAAAAACGTGGCGTTAAGCTGACTATGCTGGCTTTTTTGATTAAAGCGTCTGTGAATGCATTAAAAGCCTATCCAAATTTCAACTCTTCACTTTCGCCTGATGGTGATAGCTTAATTTTAAAAAATTACTTTAATATTGGCTTTGCTTGCGATACGCCAGATGGTTTGGTTGTACCGGTTGTGAAAGATGTGCAGCAAAAAGATGTGTTGGATATTGCACGCGATTTGGGTGAATTATCAACTAAAGCGCGCGAACGCAAATTAAAAGTAGATGAAATGCAAGGCGGTTGCTTTACGATTTCTAGCTTAGGCGGAATTGGCGGCACTATGTTTACGCCAATTATCAATTGCCCAGAAGTGGCGATTTTAGGCGTTTCGCGCTCATCCATGCAGCCAGTGTTTGACGACAAAACTAAAACATTTGAGCCACGCTTAATCTTGCCAATGTCACTTTCTTACGACCATCGGGTGGTTGACGGTGCCGATGGCGCACGTTTTACCAGCCATATGCGCATGATGTTATCTGACGTACGTCGCTTACTGCTTTAATTTACTTTTCACCTTTAAATTGCACTACTTAAGTGCAAGCCACCCAAAAAGCATCCATTATTTGGCCACTTATGCTAAGTAATGGGTGCTTTTTCGTTTAAAACGCCTGTTAAATAGCTGGTATGACAATTGCTACTAATTAATTAGTACTTAATGTTGGCTAGCACCCATATCTATTAAGTATTATTTTGTATCATGACCTAGTGCTACCGAAAATACTGAGTAATACCGATATTACTGACGATTGGGGATTATCATGGCAAGGTTTGTACCTGCATTATTATTTTCCACTGGATTATTATCTGGCCTGTGTTTGCTGACAGCGCCCCCTATTTATGCCGCTCCCACCGATGAACTAGTGCAGAAAATTAGCGCGCATGTGGTTAAAGTGCAAGTTGGGCTTGCCAACGGCGGTTATGGTTTAGGCTCAGGCGTTGTCATCGCTAAAGATCAAGTTGTCACCAATTGTCATGTAGTGGCAGATGCGGTTTCAGTCAGCATAAACACCAATGGCGAAAATTACAGCGCCAGCGCGCTTAAGTCAGACTGGCACCACGATTTGTGCATATTAACGGTGGCAGGGCTAAAAGCGCCAATCGCCACGTTTGGTTCTAGCGAAAATCTTAAGTATGAACAGCCCGTTTATACCGTTGGTTTTGCCAATTCCCCCCCCGCCCCAATGGTACGTTTGGCTTTGTAAAAGGCTTATACCCAATGGATGACAGCGTAGTGATTAGAGCCAGCAACGCCTTTAGAATGGGCGATAGTGGCGGCGGCATGTTTGACGATGCGGGCAATTTAGTGGGTATTGTTACCGTTAAAAGCCCAGGCCGCGATGCGTTTTATTACAATATGTCGGTTGAGTGGGTACAACGTTTAATGAGCAAAACCGAACAGCCAATTATTAGCAAAAGTGAGTTACCATTTTGGGCACAATCTGCCGAAAAATGGCCATTTTTTATGAAAATTGTGCAGCCACTTAAAACAGCCGATTGGGCTGCCTTACAAACAATCGCCAGCACTTGGGCTGAACAAGAGCCGCAAACCACAGAAGCGTTATTTTATCGTGCGGTGGCTGAATATAGCTTAAAAAATACTGCATACGCTGAGCTCTATTTAAACCAAGTGGTCGCCAGCAATGGTAATCACAGCAGTGCCTTGTTTTATTTGGGCTTAATTGCAGAGCAAAATGGCAAGCATATGGAAGCCTTAAGTTTAGTGGCTGCACTAGATACGCTTGATATTAATACCGCCAACGATCTTAAATCGGCTATTGGTATCAAAGCCGATTAATCAAAAAAAATCGCCAATATCTCAAATTAATTTGGGTTATTGGCGATAACTTCACTGTTATTTCTATGGTGCTTGCTTGTTCACAGCCTGCATCTATCAAACAATCACCTTCAACTCTATACTTTTGCTTAATGCTTAAAAATGCCCGCTTTAATGATAAAATTATGCTTATATTTAAGCAAAACAAAGGTTAAGCATGAGCGATTTAGTGGATATTTTAGTGCCCGATATTGGTAATTTTGACAGTGTGGATATTATTGAGATATTGGTAAAAATTGGCGATGTGATTGCTGTAGATGATTCGCTCATCACAGTTGAATCAGACAAAGCATCGATGGATATCCCCTCATCCCACGCTGGCGTGGTAAAAGAAATCAAAGTTAAAGTGGGCGATAAAGTCGCTAAAGGCTCATTTATTGTAGTGATTGCACCTGAAACCAAAGCAGACGCAGCACCGACTATTGCCGAAAAAGTGCCTGTGGCGAATGAGCCTTTAGTAATGGCGCCTGTAGCGGCCCCAAAACCTGCTGCTGCAACAGGCAATAGCGATATTAATACGCAAGTCGTGGTGTTAGGCTCTGGCCCTGGCGGTTACACCGCGGCATTTAGAGCGGCCGATCTTGGCTTAAACGTCGTATTAATTGAGCGTTATCCAACATTGGGCGGTGTTTGTTTAAACGTAGGTTGCATTCCTTCTAAAGCCTTATTACATACAGCCAAAGTGATTACAGAGGCCGAAGAAACGGCGCATCATGGTGTAAGTTTTAGCGCACCAAACATTGATTTAGAAGCCCTACGCAATTGGAAAAGTAATGATGTAGTCGCCAAACTAACTGGCGGCTTGGCGCAAATGGCCAAACAACGCGGCGTTACAGTGGTTGTGGGCGTTGGTGCGTTTACCAGCGCAAATCAAATCGCCGTAACCGATAATGATGGCAAAATAACTACAGTCGGTTTCGAAAACGCGATTATTGCGGCAGGCTCACAAGCCACTAAATTCCCCGGTCTTGACCAAATGACAACTGCTGATGAGCGCATTATGGATTCAACTGGCGCATTAGCACTGGCCGATATTCCTAAACGCATGCTGGTTATTGGCGGCGGCATTATTGGCTTAGAAATGGGCACCGTTTACGATGCGCTAGGCACCAAAGTAAGCGTAGTCGAATTTATGGATGGCTTGGTACAAGGCTGCGATCGCGATTTAGTGCGCCCACTGCAAAAGCGCATGGAAAAACGCTTTGAAGCCATTATGCTTTCAACCAAAGTCGCTAAAATGGAAGCCAAACCAGATGGTATTCATGTTACTTTTGAGGGCGAAGCAGCGCCAAAAGAATCGCAAATTTATGACCGCGTATTAGTTTCAATCGGCCGCCGTCCAAACGGTAAAAATATTGGTGCCGAATTAGCAGGCGTGGCGGTAGATGAGCGCGGTTTTATTGCCGTGGATAAACAAATGCGTACTAAAGATTTAAATGGAAATAGCGTAGCGCATATTTTTGCCATCGGCGATATTGTCGGCCAGCCAATGTTGGCGCACAAAGCCACGCACGAAGGCAAAGTGGCGGCCGAAGTAATTGCTGGGCACAAAGTAGAATTTCAAGCCGCTTGCATTCCTTCTGTCGCCTACACAGATCCAGAAATCGCTTGGGCAGGTGTAACCGAAATTGAAGCCAAAGCCAAAGCCATTGAGTATGAAAAAGCCAGCTTCCCATGGGCTGCCAGCGGCCGCGCTATCTCGGTTGCGCGCACAGAAGGCATCACTAAATTAATTTTCGATAAAACTACCCATCGTATAATTGGCGCAGGCATTGTTGGTGTAAATGCTGGTGAATTATTAGCAGAGGCAGTATTAGCCATTGAAATGGGCGCCGATGCACATGATTTAGGCTTAACCATTCATGCCCACCCCACATTATCTGAAACCGTTTGTTTTGCAGCTGAGATGAAAGAAGGTACGATTACAGACTTGTACATCAAGAAAAGATAGTTTCACCCTTTAAACCTAATAAGAAAGAATAATAAAAATGCAAAAAACTCGTCAATTAGTGGTTATTTCTCTCGCTTTACAAACGCTATTAACCGGCTGCGCCAGTATCACCAAAGATTCAAATCAGCCGGTCAAAATAGAAACCTATTCTAAAAATAATGCGGCTATAAACGGCGCAAAATGCACGGCAAAAAATGAGCGTGGAGAATGGGTAGCAACGGCTCCAGGCAATTTAGTTGTACATCGTTCGGGCGATAATTTATCGGTTATTTGTGAAAAAGAAGGTGAGCAGCCGGGGCATGCAACGGTGGTTTCTAGGGCTAATGGCGGCATGTTTGGCAATATTTTATTCGGCGGCGGTATTGGTGCCATTATTGACCATAATAAAGGCACAGCTTACAGCTATCCCGATTGGATTCGCGTAATTATGGGTGACAACTTAGTATATGACCGAAAAAACAATAAAGAGAATGAAGTGATGTTAGGTCAAAGCGCATCGCCTGAACAATTAAAGAAAATTGAACAAGAAAAATTAGCGCTAGAAAAAGCGGCGGCTGAAAAAGCAGCCAAATCCGCATCAAAAGAAGCGGCTAAACCTTAATGGAGTCTTTTGGTGGCTAATAACGTTTTTTTTAATGCCTTAACTGCCATTGTATCAATCGACAGAGTCTTTACCGACCCTGTCGATTGCTATGCGTATGCTTACGATAATTCGCGCAATTATCACAACCCAATTGCTGTGGTTTTTCCGCTAACAACAGAAGAAATACAGGCAGTTATTCTGCTTTGCAACAGTCATAAAGTACCTGTTGTGCCGCGCGGTCGTGGCACTGGCACGGCTGGCGGCAGCGTGCCTGAGGCTGGCGGCGTGGTGATGTCACTAGAGCGCATGCAAACCATTATCAGCATTGACCCTGATAATCGCATGGCGATTATTGAGCCGGGTGTGCTGAATCAGGTATTACAAGATGCGATTAAGCCAGTTGGATTTTTTTGGCCGCCAGACCCATCTAGCGCGGCCTATTGCAGCATTGGCGGCAATTTAGCCACTTGCGCCGCAGGCCCGCATGCCGTTAAATATGGCGTAGCGCGTGACCATGTTTTAGGCTTAAAAGCAGTCACAGGCAATGGCGATATTATTAAAACTGGCTGCTACACCAGCAAAGGCGTGGTTGGCTACGATTTAACGCGCTTAATTGTGGGCTCTGAGGGCACACTGGCTGTGATTACCGAAGCCACCTTAAAACTCACCCCTTTACCCAAAAACACAGGCGGCTTAACGGCTGAGTTTGTAGATACTTATAGTTGCGCCAAAGCGATTGCTGCGATTATGGCGCAGCCATATACACCAAGCGCATTAGAATTTTTGGATAATGGTGCGCTCAACCTAATCCGTAGCCGCCATCAAAATTTGTTGCCAGAAAACGCTAAAGCTTACTTGATGATTGAAGTAGACGGCTCAAGCCAAGAAATAATTGAAGCCACTGAGGCGATTTTGCAAGCCTGCCAAGTGGATGGCTTAATTGAAGCCAAGCCTGCGTTAGATACCAAAGCGTTATGGGCGGCGCGCAAAGCGCTATCACCTTTATTAAAAGATATTGCGCCTAAAAAAATCAACGAAGATATCGCTGTTCCTGTTTCGCACTTGCCGGAATTATTAACAGGTTTAGAAAAACTGGCGGCGCAATATCAAATCAGCAACGTAAATTTTGGCCACGCTGGCAATGGCAATATTCATGTGAATTTATTGGTTAACCCAAACGATGCAGAGGAAATGCAACGTGCTTATGCCTGCTTAGATGAAGTGTTTAGTTTGGTGTTATCGTTGCAAGGCACGCTATCAGGCGAGCATGGCGTTGGCATGGCAAAGCGGCCATTTATATCGCGCGAAATTGACGCCACAACAATGGCGTTAATGAAGCAAATTAAACTAACTTTTGACCCGAATAATATTTTAAATCCGGGTAAGCTATTTCCCTAAAACGGGTTATTACCTTAACTAATAAGAGCAAGAATTAGTTAAGGGCAAGCCGCCACTTTCAGCTCACTGCCCACAAATTCTGGGCTTACTTTTTGCAACTCTAAAGCCGCTTCTGGCGATACCGCTTTTACCAGCAAGCTAGAAATATTTTTACCTTGGCTGCGCAAGGCTTTGGTGGCGCCTTTTACGCCTTTGGCTTGTAAATCGTTTAGCAGATTAGTGGCCAACTTTTCATCCTGAAACAATCCAAACGATATGGCATGGCGCCATTGTGAATCTTGCACCACAAATATCTCACCAATGCCCAATGCTTTAATTTCTTCTGCTTTTTGTTGCGCCAATTGCGCATTTTTTAACGGTGGGTAATACACCCAAAAGCGCCTATCGGCTTGCCCAATATTCGATTGCTTGGCAACACCTTCTAAGCCAAGCTTAGCCAATGCCACCTGCGCCGAAGGTAAATTGTTGGTTGTAAAATTACCCCACTCATAACAGCTGGTTGATGGCGTTTCTACAACTGGCGCGGTTGGCAAAGCGGCCACTTTTTTAGGCATGGCTTCTAATGCTTTTGCATCTAAAATCTTCAGTTTTTCTGGGCTAATCGGCGCATTAGTTTGCACCGGTTTTGGCGCAATAATATCTCGATTAAAATAAGTCAACAAACCGACA
This sequence comes from Methylotenera sp., assembly GCA_046598525.1. Taxonomy (GTDB): domain Bacteria; phylum Pseudomonadota; class Gammaproteobacteria; order Burkholderiales; family Methylophilaceae; genus Methylotenera_A. The sequence goes on from JBKJIJ010000023.1 coordinate 14,192, forward strand.
TTTACCAATAGCAACAACCCTAACAGCCACTTCATATGTACTCTTTCTGTAATAGTGCCAAGCCTTGCAAAACAAGGTTTTCGGCTATCATAACGCGTTTTTCATCTACTTTTAAATGCGCCGATATCGCGCCTGCAATTGTAGTCGCATCGCCGCCGCTAATTAGCAACTTTGGTGCAAAGCCACACTGTTTTTCAAGCTGCTGCAACATGACTAAAATAGCGCCAGTTGCGGCATTTAGGCAGCCTGTTTGAATGGCATTTTGGGTATTAAGCGGAAAAGCACTATGCGCGCCCTCACCCACTTTTAATTGCGCGGTATTGTGCGTTAAAGAGGCTTGCATTAAGCGCAAACCGGGCGTAATAGTACCGCCCAAAAACAGTCCTTTGCCACTTTCATCTTTTACTAAGCAATCAATGGTGATGGCCGTGCCTGCATTAATCACCAAAGTAGCCTGTTTATTGATATGCCAAGCTGCAATAAGCGCTGCCCAGCGGTCTGCGCCTAACTTTTCGGCTTGCTCATAGTGATTAATCACATCGCACGCTTCATGTTTTGCAACAATAAAGTTTGCTTTCAGTGGCGAAACTATTTGCGTAATTTGCTGCGCCAATAAATCACCTGCCACATTGGCAATCAGCACTTTAGTGGCTTTTTGTGCCGCCTGCTTCAAGGCAGATGCCGCTAAATCACCATTAAAACAAGCTGCTGGCGATTGCATTTCACCTGCGCTATTAACAAGCGCCCATTTGGTACGGCTATTGCCGCAATCAATCACCAATAGCATTAGGCGCTTGCTCCCGTATTAACGGCTCTTAACGAAATTTCGCCTGCTGAAAAACGCTGTAAACCAAGCGCTGTATCAACCAGCAAAATACCATCATCCGCCACATTTTTAACCACGCCCAAAACTTCAGTGCCATTAGGCAACAACATGCGCACGGGCTGTTGATGATAGGCATGATAATTGACCCACTCATCGCGTAAATCAACAAAACCAAACTGCTCAAATTGGCTTAATACTTCAGCTAAGTGCTTTAATAACGTGCCTAACAAAATATTTTGATTAATGGGATTATCAGAGACTGTATTCAAATCGGTTGTTGGTTGGTCAATCGCCTCAATCAGCGCTTTTGGCAGATTTAGATTAATGCCTATCCCAATCACAGCGGTACTTGGGCCATCTAAATCGCCTTGCAGCTCAATTAAAATACCCGCCAGCTTTTTGCCATTGATTAAAATATCATTTGGCCATTTTAATTGCGCTTGATTAATATCAAAACTATGTAAAGTGCGCATTAACGCCACACCCACCGCCAAACTTAAACCCGACAAAGCCGCCGCGCCACACTGAAAACGCCACACCAACGAAAAAGTTAAGCTGGCGCCTAATTGCGAAACCCATGTGCGGCCGCGCCTGCCCTTACCTTTGCTTTGAATATGCGCCGCCACACAAGTGGCATGTGCCACGTTTTTTTGCTGCATCAAATAAGTATTGGTCGATGCGACTTCATCTAAAATGATTACATTAAACCATTCTTGCTGCTCACCAATTGCGCTTAAAACGGCATTTTTATCCAAAAATTCAATGGTTTGTGGCAATTTATAGCCGCGCCCACGCACCGAAAAAATCGTAATGCCTAGCGTTTCCGCATGTTTAATTGCGTTCCAAACTGTGGCGCGCGTTACTTTAAATTGCTGCGCCAACGCCTCACCAGAGTGAAATTGGCCATCCGCCAGCAGATGTAAAATTGGAAAGGTTAAATTGCTCATTAAGTTTGAATTTTATCACAGCAGTTGACAGTCGCTTTAGTGAATTGAAGCCACCCATAATCCATTTCAAGCGTGTAAAATATCGTGATTATTAGCTTACAAACGATACAAAACCTATGTCTGCAGAAAAAACTCCTATCCCATTAGCCTCAAACTTTATTCGCGCAATTGTTGAACACGATTTAGCCGATAATAAATACGCCACAAAAAAATGGGCTGGTAGCCCTGGTGATGCAGCCCACCAAGCCAAAGGCCAAATGGATGCTGCTAAAATCCGCACCCGTTTTCCGCCAGAACCAAATGGCTATTTGCACATTGGGCATGCCAAAAGTATCTTTTTAAACTTTGGTTTAGCGCGCGATTACGCTGGCGTGTGTCACTTACGTTTTGATGACACCAACCCAGAAAAAGAGAGCCAAGAATATGTCGATAGCATCTCTGATGCGGTGCAATGGCTGGGTTTCAAATGGGCAAATGGTGCTGAATCCAATTTATATTTCGCCAGCAATTATTTCGATTTTATGTACAAAGCGGCCGAAAGCTTAATTGAAAACGGCCATGCTTTTGTCGATAGCCAAACTGCTGATGAAATGCGCGAAACACGCGGCACACTAACTGAGCCGGGCACAAACTCACCCTACAGAAACAGAAGCGTAGCAGAGAATCTGCAATTATTTCGCGAAATGCGTGATGGCAAGCATGCCGATGGTAGCCTGATTTTGCGCGCTAAAATAGATATGGCATCGCCTAATATCAATCTGCGCGACCCTGCCATTTATCGCGTGCGCCGCGCGCATCACCACAACACAGGCGATACATGGTGCATTTACCCCATGTACACTTTTGCGCACCCGATTGAAGACGCGTTAGAGCAAATTACGCATTCAATTTGCACGCTTGAGTTTGAAGATCAACGCCCGTTTTACGATTGGTTATTAGAGCGTTTGGCTGAACCGCCGACTGAAGGCGTCGGCGCAAACAAACAGGCATTGTTAGCGCATCCATTGCCCAAACAATATGAGTTTGCGCGCCTTAACTTAACGTATGTTGTGCTTTCAAAACGTAAATTAATCGATTTGGTTGAGCAAAAACATGTTGCAGGCTGGGATGACCCACGCTTGCCAACGCTAGCAGGCGCACGCCGCCGCGGCTATGTGGCAGAAGGCTTTAAGTTATTTACCGACCGTATTGGCGTAAGCAAAGCCGATTCATGGATTGAATACACCATTTTAGAAGACTGCATGCGCGAAGTACTTAACGACTCTGCAGAGCGCCGCATTGCTGTGCTAGAGCCAATTAAATTGGTGATTGATAATTATGAGTTGGATAAGGTAGAAGATTGCTTTGCGCCTAACCATCCGCTAAAACCAGAGTTAGGCAAACGCGTAGTGCCATTAACGCGCGAATTATGGATAGAAGCAGAAGACTTTATGGAAACGCCCAGCAAAGGCTTTTTCAGGCTAACACCAGATGGCATGGTGCGCTTGCGTTACGGCTATGTAGTGAAATGCACTGGCTTTGAAAAAGACGCCGCTGGCAAGGTCACAGTCGTGCATTGCGACTATCTGCCAGACACTAAATCAGGCACGCCAGGTTCCGATGCTGTCAAAGTAAAAGGCAATATACACTGGGTCAGCACTCAACATGCCTACGCGGCAGAGATTCGCTTGTACGATAGACTATTTAAAGAAGCGCATCCTGGTTCAGGTGACAGGGATTACTTAAATGACCTAAATCCTGACTCTGTAAAAACCATTACCGCACAACTAGAGCCCAGCTTAAAAGACGCAAATCCAGAAGATAGATTTCAATTTGAACGCCATGGTTACTTTGTTGCAGATAAAAAAGATAGCGTTGCGGGCAAACCAGTGTTTAATCGCACAGTAACTTTGCGGGATGCATGGCAGAAGTAACTAATGCTAGGTTAAGCAATTAATTAAATAAATTCGATGAAAAAAAACCGCAAAATCTCAAAAAAACGTCTCTCTAAAAAATCAGGCATGCCTCCTGGCAGCTTGGTTTATGTGGGGGATATGGATATTGATGAAACCAACTTGGATAAGCCAATTGTCACCTTGATGGCATATGACGCGGCTGATTTAACCGAAAAGCTTTTAAGCGCAGAAGACTTAAGCGCATTTAAATTAAGCGATTACACCGGCACCGGTAAAAAGCTGTGGCTTAATATTCATGGTGTGCACGATGCGGCGATTATTCAGCAAGTCGGTGATTTATTCAATTTGCATCCGCTGGTGTTAGAAGATATTTTAAATACGGAACAGCGTCCTAAAATCGATGAGTTTGATGATTATGTATTTTTAGAAACGCGTAGTTTTAAGTATGATAAAGCCAGCATGATTATGGATTCTGAGCAGGTGAGCTTTGTATTGGGGCACGATTATTTGCTGACTTTTCAAGAGCGCTCTACTGGCATTTTTGAGCCTGTGCGCGCTCGTATGCGGGCCAGCCGCGCCAATATTCGCGAACTAGGTGTGGATTATTTAGCTTACGCCTTGCTAGATAGCGTGGTAGACCGATATTTTAATGTGCTGGAAGAAGTGGGCGATGCAAGTGAGGCTTTAGAAGAAGTATTGTTAACGCGGCCAACCAACGCAGAGCTACAAAATATTCATCATCTAAAGCAAATGAGTGTTGAGTTGCGGCGTGCCGTTTGGCCGCTGCGTGAAGTGATTAATAACTTAATTCGCAACGAAAATAACTTTTTCAAACAAAGCACCATGCCGTATTTGCGCGATATTTATGATCACACGGTCAATTTTATCGAATCGTTAGAATCCATTCGCGATAATTTAAGCGGCATGATGGATATCTACATGGCAAGCATGAGTAACCGCGTTAACCTTGAATTACGCGCATTAACGGTGGTTACCATGCTATTTATGCCAGCCACGCTTATTTCTGGCGTGTTTGGAATGAATTTCGACACCATGCCTTGGCTAAAAGAAGCCAATGGCTTTTGGTGGGCAATCGGCTTAATGGTCAGCATCGCCTCAATCATGATTCTGATATTTTGGCGCAGGCAATGGTTAAGTAGTAAAGGCTAAATCAGTTAGAACTAAGTGCCCCTAGGCGTCTTGCGTTAAGTCTTTAATCAACCCCGAAAACTTAATGCGGACTTTTGCTTTTTTAGGGGCAGCCACGGCTAAACAATAAGCCTGATTCGGATTTTTATCAAAATAATATTGATGATAATCTTCAGCAGGGAAAAATGTTTCTGGGCCATTTATTTGCGTCACAATAGGCGCATTAAAATGCTGTGCATTATTAAGTTCGGCAATCTTTTTTTCAAGTTCTAAACGCTGTACACCATTTTGGCAAAACACCGCTGAACGATACTGTGTGCCGACATCATTACCTTGGCGATTTAACGTAGTAGGATCATGCGACGCAAAAAACACCTCTAGCAAGGTTTCAAAGCTCACTTGGTCGGCATCATAAGTAATTTGTATGCCTTCTGCATGGCCAGTATCACCATTGCAAATATCTTTATAAGTGGGATTAAGCGTGTGGCCGCCAATATAGCCAGAAACCACCTTATTAACGCCTATCAATTGACTAAAAACGGGCTCAGTGCACCAAAAACAACCGCCAGCAAAAATTGCAATTTGTTGATTATTCATTTTATTTACCTTTAAATTTTTTATTAAAATTGACTTTAATTATTCATTAATAGTCCTACAATAGTTAGTCAATATTTAACCGAAAACATTACATTCACTCTATCGTTTTGCTAATTATTTAAACATGTCACTAAACGCTCTATACGTTGATTTTAACTCTTACTTCGCATCTGTTGAGCAACAGCTTCGCCCAGAACTGCGCGGCAAACCTGTTGGCGTACTGCCGCTAATGGCAGAAACTACTTGCTGCATTGCGGCAAGTTACGAGGCAAAGGCGTTTGGCGTAAAAACAGGCACAAGCGTGCGCGATGCGCGAAAAATGTGTCCTGACATGATTTTTGTTGAAGCAAGACCGCCATTGTATGTGCAATACCATCACAAACTAATCGAAATCGTTGAATCATGCACCCATGTAGAAAAAGTATTATCGATTGATGAAATGGTGTGCAAGCTGACGGGTTCGCAGCAAGAAAAAGAAAATGCGCTTAAATTAGCCGCTAAAATTAAACGCGAGCTCAACAAGCAGTATGAATTTATTCAGTGTTCAATTGGCATTGCGCCTAATACTTTTTTGGCTAAAACAGCTTCAAACATGCAAAAACCTAACGGTTGTGTGGTCATTGAAAATAATGATATTCCAACCAAATTATTTACGCTTAAACTTGGCGCGCTTAATGGTATAGGCCGGCAAATGGAAGCTAGATTAATGCGCTATGGCATTGATTCTATTGAAAAATTGTACTCTGCAAACAAACAGCAATTGCACGCTGTTTGGGGCAGTGTAGAGGGTGAGCGTTATTACGACAAATTGCGTGGCATAGAACCATATTATGTAAAAAATGCGCGCAGTAGTTTAGGGCACTCTCACGTATTGCCGCCAGAATTGCGCAATATTGATGGGGCAAAAGCGGTACTACACCGCTTATTGCAAAAAGCGGCTACGCGCATGCGCAGTTATAGCCTTTTAACCTCACACATTAGTGTAAAAATTAAATTGCGCCATACAAAAACAAAACAAATTGTGCGATTTTATAAAGAAAGTGCGATTACATCCACAGATAACTCTTTAAAGCTAACCAACGCGTTAGAAACACTGTTACATGATTCTAATCTTAACAACATGGAATTAGAGCCAATTGCCGTAGGTGTTAATTTTGGTCATTTAAGCAGTTCCTATCAATATGTTGATGATTTATTTACTGAAAAATCCAGCATCATTGAAAAAAAACTCAATAATGCACTGGATATTTTGAACTCCAAGTACGGGAAAAATACGATTTATTTAGGTGGTGCGCATAATGCACTTTATGCATCACAAATTAAAATAGCGTTTAACTATGTGCCTGACGTTTAATTACAGACTTAATTTAGATGTAAAAACCTAATCGCAACGCTCTAGCGGCGCTGACTCTCTACCGCGTGACAAGTCATCACGATTTCTATTAAAACTTAAATTATCACTTACTTCACTGCGCATTAAATCATCGCTTTTTCTGCCAGCAACTAAGCTGTCATTGACGTTATTGCGAGTCAAATCATCGTGACTTCTAATAGTTTGAAAAGGTTTGGTGTCTTCGCCACGCCTTAACTCGCTTGACTTCATACCTGCATGCAATAGATCGCTATCTTGCCCGCGCGACAAATCATTACGCGGCTTGTTGGATGCTAGATTCTCAGTTTGCTTACCCATCGTTAATTCATCATTTATTTTGCCATGCAAAAGAGGCTTATCCTCATTGCCACGTGTTAAATCTACCGGCAAACAAGTCTTTTGACATGATTTTTTATTAACATCCGCAGAATCAATTTGAGCTAAGGCAGGCAAAGAACAGATGAACAGGCAACTTAAAAAAAGTATTTTCATGAGCGCTACTCCAATAATAACAACGACTATACCTTGAATGTAGCTCAGATCACAATATCTTTGGTTGATTAATGAAGTCTTAAGAAACAGTCGTTAAAAACAAAAAAGCCTCCACAAGGGAGGCTTTGCGTAAACCAGCATGATGCTGATTTGGTATAAATAGCTTGGCGGTGACCTACTTTCGCATGCGAAGAGCATACT
>JBKJIJ010000027.1:0-71161 GCA_046598525.1 Methylotenera sp.
TTATCGATGGAATCAAACAAATTACGCCGATGAAAATCTGCATCTTTACCCGCTAACTTTACTGCCTCATCCCACACCAAAGAATGTACACCTGCCACTGGTTTCCAGTGAAACTTAACAAAGCTAGACTTGCCTGCCGCATCTATAAATCTAAATGTATGCACACCAAAGCCTTCCATATCGGCAAAGCTGCGCGGAATTCCGCGATCCGACATCACCCACATAATGGTATGCGTGGTTTCTGGCACCAATGAAATAAAATCCCAAAACGTATCATGCGCAGAAGACGCTTGTGGAATCTCGTTGTGCGGCTCTGGCTTTACTGAATGAACTAAATCGGGGAATTTAATGGCATCTTGCACAAAAAATACCGGCACATTATTGCCCACTAAATCAAAATTGCCTTCTTGCGTATAAAAACGCGTTGAAAAACCACGCACATCGCGCGCGGTATCGGCAGACCCGCGTGAGCCAGCCACGGTTGAGAAGCGCACAAATACCGGTGTTTTAACGCTGGTATCGTTTAAAAAGCCCGCTTTTGTCACTTTACCCATGCTTTCATATAACTCAAACTCGCCATGAGCCGCCGCGCCACGCGCATGCACCACGCGTTCTGGTATACGTTCATGATCAAAATGCATGATTTTTTCACGCAAAATATGGTCTTCAAGCAAGGTTGGCCCACGCACACCTGCGCGTAGCGAGTTTTGATTATCGCTAATTAACAAACCTTGATTAGTAGTTAACGATTCACCTGGCGTTTCTGCCACAACGCCAGCCGCTTGATCAGAGCGATTTTCGTCTGATGCGGATGGTTTTAAACCCGTTAATTTGGCCGTATGCGGGCATTTATTTTCTATATCTGACATTGAGTTAATCTTTCTATAGTTAAAGTTAAAAGCGTTATATTTTGAAAAGTGTTGTGCATTGGTTGCTGATTCAAACTTACCGTTATCTCGACTTAATCTTGTTCATTATTTTTATTAGCCAAATTTTTATCAGTCAGGTTAGTTTTGTGTTTAAAACCGCGTAATCGCAAGGCATTGGTAATCACCGAAACTGAGCTTAAACTCATGGCTAGCGCCGCAATCATTGGTGATAACAACCAGCCAGTAAACGGATACAGCAAGCCAGCGGCCAGCGGAATACCCAGCGCGTTGTACACAAACGCAAAGCCTAAGTTTTGCTTCATATTGGCCACGGTATCGCTAGAAATATTTCGGGCCAGCGCAATGCCGCGCAAATCGCCTTTTACCAATGTGACTTGCGCGCTATTAATCGCAACATCGGTGCCTGTGCCCATGGCAATACCAACGTTGGCTTTGGCTAATGCTGGCGCATCGTTAATGCCATCACCCGCCATGGCCACAATGCCGCCTTCTTTTTGCAATTTATCCACTAATGCCAGCTTGTCAGCAGGCTTAATACCGCCGTAAATTTCAACAATACCTAATTTGGCGCCAACGGCTTTGGCCGTTGTGGCGCCATCGCCCGTTGCCATAATCACGCGAATGCCAGCCGTTCTTAATGCGGCTAATGCTTCAATCGTGTTGGTTTTAATGGGGTCAGAAACAGCCAATAATCCGGCTAATTGATTGTCTACCGCCAAAAACATCACGCTGGCGCCCGTTTTACGAATCTCTTCCGATGCAAATTTAAGCGCGTCAATATTGACGTTTAAATCCTTCATTAAAGCGCCATTGCCAAGGGCTAATTGTTGATTGCCCACATGGCCACGCACGCCAATGCCGGTGCTTGATTCAAAGCCAGTCACGGTTTCTAGCACCATGTTGTTAGCGCGCGCGGCTTTTACAATCGCATCGGCCAAGGGGTGTTCACTGCCTTGATCTAAACTAGCGGCCAAACGCAACACGTCATCTTCTTCAAAACCAATTGCGGCTATCGCTTGCTCAAATTGCGGTTTGCCTTCTGTTAAGGTGCCAGTTTTATCCACAATTAAGGTATCTACTTTGCAAATATTCTCAATCGCCGCGGCATCGCGAAACAGCACGCCTTGCGATGCGGCTTTGCCAGTAGCCACCATAATCGACATGGGCGTAGCTAAACCTAGCGCGCAAGGGCAAGCAATAATTAGCACCGAAACGGCATTTATCAGGCCATAAACCCAGCTTGATTCACCATTGATTTGTGGGCCAAAAAAGCCCCAAATAAGAAACGTTAACAAGGCAACGCTAATAACTACCATGACAAAATAGCCAGCCACAAGGTCGGCCATACGTTGCATGGGCGCTTTAGAGCGTTGCGCTTGCATGACCATTTGCACAATGCTGGCCAACACGGTAGCTGAGCCGACTTTTTCAGATTGCATCACCAGCGCGCCGTTGGTATTTAAGGTAGCGCCAATTAATTTGTCGCCAACCGCTTTGGTAATTGGCATTGGCTCACCCGTTAACATGGATTCATCCACCGCACTGCTGCCTTCAATCACCACGCCATCTACCGGCACTTTTTCACCTGGGCGCACGCGCAATTTATCACCCACATGCACGTTTGTTAATGGAATATCGTCTTCATTGCCATCTGCATTAATGCGCCGTGCCGTTTTTGGGGATAATCCTAATAATGATTTAATGGCCGCCGACGTTTGTGAGCGTGCTTTAAGCTCTAAAATTTGGCCTAACAATGTAAGCGAAATAATGACGGCGGCTGCCTCAAAATAAACCGCCACCCTTCCCATTGCTATAAACGATGCTGGAAATATTTGTGGCGCAACCGTTGCCACAACGCTGTAAATAAACGCAGCGCCAGTGCCCATACCAATCAATGTCCACATATTGGGGCTGCGGTTAATGATAGATTGCCCGAATCGGACAAAAAACGGCCAGCCTGCCCACAAAATAATCGGCAAAGTGAGGATGAGTTCTATCCAACTTTGCGTAGCCATGCTAAACCACTGCAAGCGGTGGCCTGCCATGGCCAGAATAGTAACCACCGCTGTTAGCGGCAATGTCCAGTAAAAACGGCGTTTAAAATCGGCTAGCTCAGGGCTTTCGGTTTCATCTAAAGTAGGCATTTCTGGTTCTAAAGCCATGCCGCATTTTGGGCAAACTCCCGCGTGATCTTGCTTTACTTCTGGATGCATGGGGCAGGTGTAAATAATATTTTCACCATTACTCGTACCTTTGCTTGCGCTCTGAACTGTATTATCAACCGTGGGTGCTGATTCCATTTTCTCAAAGCCTGATGTATTAGCCGATTTAAAATCAGTAACTGAGACAAAATATTGATCAGGGTTATTGGAATATTTGGCCTTACAACCGGCGCTGCAAAAGTAAACCGTTTTACCATTGTGCTTTAAGGCATGGGTAGACTGCGCGCTAACAACCATGCCGCAAACGGGGTCTAATAATTTAGGTAAAAAGACTTTTAGTGCATCCATTTTTAATGGCATTATTTAAAAACCTTAAAGCATATGGTTTTACCCACAACAATTACCTTTATTGGCCGTTTCATTGGCCGTTTGATTGGCCGTTTCATTGACCTCAGAAACGCCATAACCAGCCGCTTCTACTGCTTGTTTTAGCTTGTCTGCTGATGTAAATATTTCATCGTATTGCACAACAGCCTCATTTTTTGGCAATGAAACTTGCACATCATGTACGCCATCTACCGCCACTAATGCGCGTGTCACTGTGCTAGAACAGCCACCACAAGTCATGCCTGTTATATTTAATATTTCGGTTTGCATACAATGTGCCTTTAAGTTATGTTTATTTTTAATGACACTATCGTATTTTTTTTTATGAATTTGGTCGGTACGCTATCGCACTTTATGGGTGGCTGTATGAAGATTTAAGCAGGTGAAAAATATTCAGTTTTATTTGTGCGTCAGCGCACAGTTGTTTGTTACTAACTGGATATAACTTATTACAACTAATTTTTAATTAATCAAAAATTCAAATGAATAAAAGCAATCAGTTGGTGAAAAACATGTTTTTAACTAGCCTGCCACCGCGCGCGCTAGATGCGCACAAAGGCAATTTTGGCAGCGTGGCCATTGTGGGTGGCGATACTGGCATGGTGGGGGCTGTTTTGTTGGCCGCGCGCGCTGCATTGTTTTGCGGTGCTGGCCGTGTATACGCCGCTTTTTTGGCCGATGATGCGCCAAAAGTTGACAGCAACCATCCTGAAATAATGCTGCACTCCGCCGCCACACTAACCAATTTGGCGCAATTAAATTGTGTGGTGATTGGCCCGGGTTTAGGGCAATCTAAGGCGGCAATTCATTTACTAGAATTTTGCATGGCGCAATCTGTATCATTATTAATAGATGCCGATGCGCTTAATTTAATTAGCCAGCATGCGCATTTGGCCTTACTTTTGCAGCAGCGCCAAGCGCCAACCGTTATCACGCCGCACCCGGCTGAGGCGGCTAGATTGCTTAAAACAAGTGTTGAAGATGTTCAGGATAATCGCCAGCAAAGTGCGCAAAATTTAGCTTATCAGTTTGGTGTAAGCTGCGTTTTAAAAGGGGCTGGCACCATTTGTGCCGATGCTGAAGGCAATTGGTTTACAAACACCACTGGCAACCCCGGCTTGGCAAGTGGTGGCACGGGCGATGTGCTTAGCGGCATTATTGGCGCCTTAATTGCGCAAGGCTTAAGCAGCTTAGAAGCGGCCAAATTGGGTGTGTACGTGCACGGCGCGGCAGCCGATAAATTAGTAGCCGATGGCATAGGCCCTGTCGGTTTAACCGCATCAGAAGTCGCGCAAGAGGCGCGCAACCAAATTAATCAGCTAAATGGCCTAGCACCCAATTTACTTAAACTAAAATAGCATGATTAGCAGACGTGTTTGCCTGCGTTTGATGCAATAACAGCGCCCAAGTGTGGCGCGCCATTTGCGCATTTTCATTGGCATTAAGCACCTTAACCGCCACCCTTGAGCTAGCATCGCTAATTAAATTAATGGTACTTTTAGCCATTTTAGATTGATTTTTTGCGCCATCTAAATGAACGCCTAAAAACGCTAGTTTTGCGCAAATATTGCCGCGAATCAAAGCATCGTTTTCACCAATTCCACCCGTAAACACAATGCTATCTACCCCATTTAAAGCGCTTGCCATGGCGGCAATTTGTTTGGCAACACTATAACAAAACATATCAATGGCCAATTTTGCACCGGGGTTTAATGGCGCGGCAACATGCAAAGTTCGCATATCGCTGCTGATACCAGAAACACCTAGTAGGCCAGATTCATGGTTAATTAAGGCTTCTAGCGCGACTAAATCATTGGCCTGTTCGCGCATCAAATACATTAAAACGCCTGGGTCAATATCGCCACTGCGCGTGCCCATCATGACGCCGCCGCTGGGTGTTAGACCCATGCTGGTATCAATAGATTGCCCATTTTTAATGGCGGTAACGCTGGCGCCATGGCCTAAATGCGCCACAATTAGTTTTTTAGGTAACGATTTACCCAATTGAAACACCACCGATTCACACGATAATCCGTGAAATCCATAGCGCTGAATACCTTTAGTTTGCAGCGATTTAGCCACTGGCAATACCCTTGCAACATCTGGCATATTGGCATGAAAAGTGGTGTCAAAACACAGCACTTGCGGTAGTTTGGGGAATCTTTTGCGGGTAAATTGAATAATATCCAAGGCAATTTGGCTATGCAGTGGCGCAAACGCAATGGATGCTTCTAGCTGACGGATGACTTTATCATTCACAAAACAATGTTGCCTTAAAGCCACCCCGCCATGCACTACCCTATGTGCAATTACCTCTGGCATTGGCGTGCTGTAGCCTGCAAGATAGCGAATAATATGCAAGGTAGCATCGGTGTACGAAATCGCGCTAATTTGCTCATCAATTAAGGTGTTATTAAAACCATCTTTTACTCTAAATCGGCTTGATTTTTCGGGCGCCATTTCAATTTCGCCATTAAGCAGCGTTTTTAATGGAAACGTTTCAGGCAAGGGCATTTGATTCAAAATGGTTTCAGTGGTGTATTTTTCGTTGGTAGAATCATCAAAAAATGAAGACTCCATGCGAAAAAAACTAAACTTTAATGAAGATGAGCCGCTATTAAAAACCAATATGCTTAGCGCGTTCATGGCTTATTTACCCCTATAAAATTCAGACTAATATTCATGCTGGTTTCCATTGCCAATCCAATATTTCAGGCATATCGTCGCCATGCTCACTAATATACGATTTATGCTTTTGCATGGTGGTCCAGTAACGCGCGGTTTCAGCCTCAACCAAGTGGCTTAATCGTGGAATGCGCTTAATCGCATCTAGCGCCAACTGGTAGCGGTCTAAATTATTCAGCACAACCATGTCAAAAGGCGTGGTGGTGGTGCCCTCTTCTTTATAGCCGCGCACATGAATATTTTGATGATTATGACGGCGGTACGTGAGCTTATGAATCACCGATGGATAACCGTGAAAAGCAAACACCACTGGTTTATCTTGGGTAAAAAGCGCATCAAATTCATGGTCTTGCAAGCCGTGAGAATGCTCTGATTGCGGCTGAAGCACCATTAAATCCACCACATTTACTACTCTAATTTGAATATCTGGCACGTATTCGCGCAGCAACATCACCGCGGCTAAGGCTTCTAGCGTTGGTACATCACCCGCGCACGCCATCACTACATCGGGCTCTTTATCTGGCGATTGATTACTAGCCCAATGCCAGATACTGGCGCCAGCGGCACAATGGCGCACTGCCGCATCCATATCTAACCACTGCCATTCTGGCTGTTTGCCGGCAATAATCACGTTAATATAGTTTTCGCTACGCAAACAATGATCCGCTACCGATAACAAACAATTGCTATCGGCTGGCAAATACACACGCACTATTTCCGATTTTTTATTCAATACATGGTCAATAAAGCCAGGGTCTTGATGCGAAAATCCATTGTGATCTTGGCGCCAAACGTGCGATGTAAGCAGATAATTAAGCGATGCAATGGGCGCACGCCAAGGGATTTGGTTACACACTTTTAGCCATTTAGCATGCTGATTCAGCATGGAATCGATAATATGAATAAACGCTTCATAACATGAAAAGAAACCGTGGCGGCCTGTTAGTAAATAGCCTTCTAACCAGCCTTGGCACAGGTGTTCGCTTAATATTTCCATCACGCGGCCATCCGTGTTTAAATTCACATCCACACTTTGCGTTTGCGCCATCCACGCTTTGCCTGTCACTTCTAAAACCGCGTCTAATCGATTCGATGCCGTTTCATCAGGGCCAAAAAGTCTAAAGTTTTGATTGCTATGATTAAGCTGCATGACATCGCGCACAAATTGGCCTAAAACTTTAGTCGCCTCTGCCTGCACGCTGCCGGGCGTGGCAACCGCAACCGCATAATCATTCATATTCGGCAATTTAAGCGCTTTTAAAATTTCACCACCATTAGCATGCGGATTAAGCCCCATGCGCAGGTGACCAGTAGGCGCAAGCGCGGCTAGCTCTGGCTTTAGCTTGCCATTATCATCAAATAATTCTTGTGGTTTGTAGCTACTCAGCCAATCTTCAAGCAGCTTTACATGCTCTGGCGTTTTGGCGTCCCCCTTTTTAAAGTTGGCAATCGGCACCTGATGCGCGCGCCAAGTGCCTTCGCTTTGCTTGCCATCCACCGTTTCTGGCCCTGTCCAGCCTTTTGGGCTGCACAATACAATCATTGGCCACAGTGGGCGTTCCATTTTTGTGTCGTCATTTGCTCTGGCATTTTGTTGAATAGCTTGTATTTCCTGCAACACAATATCAAGCGTGCTGGCAAAGCTTTGGTGCATTTGCATGGCATCTACGTTATTTGGGTCATCGCTTTCTACAAAATAAGGCACATGGCCATAACCCAACATTAATTGGATTAATTCAGCGCGGCTTATGCGCGATAAAACGGTGGGGTTGGCGATTTTAAAGCCATTTAAATGCAAAATTGGTATTACCGCACCATCTCGCGCCGGGTTTAAAAACTTGTTTGAATGCCAGCTGGCCGCCAGCGCACCTGTTTCGGCCTCACCATCGCCAATCACACAAGCCACAATTAAGCTGGGGTTATCAAACGCCGCGCCATAAGCATGCGCCAGTGAGTACCCAAGCTCACCACCTTCATGAATAGAGCCTGGCGTTTCAGGCGAAACATGGCTAGGAATGCCATAAGGCCAAGAAAATTGCTTAAATAAACGCTTTAAACCATCCACATTTTGTTCAATGGCAGGGTAGCGCTCTGTGTAAGAGCCTTCTAAGTAGGTATGCGCCACAATGCCGGGCCCGCCATGGCCTGGGCCAATAATATAAATCATGTTTAATTGGTGTTGTTTAATTAAACGATTTAAGTGCACATAAATAAAATTTAAGCCAGGCGTAGTGCCCCAATGCCCCAACAGGCGCGGCTTAATGTGGGCTAGGCTTAATTTATTTTTTAAAAGCGGATTATCTTGCAAATAAATTTGCCCAACCGATAAGTAATTAGCCGCGCGCCAATAAGCATGCATATTATTTAAAAGTTCGGCATTTAATACCGGCTTGGCGGCGGCTTCATCAGCTTGGGTATTGTTAATTGTGCGAGTCATTTTGGTCACTTTATGGTTAGGCTAATGGTCGATTAACCAGTATTGAATTAACCAAGAGTTGAGTTGAGCTTGTGTTGAAATAAGCTTGTGCTGAAATAATTTGGGGATAAGCTATTTGGCAGGCTTATCTGGCACGATATCCGCCGGCATATTCACAATTGGCGGCGGAATAATAATGGCTGGGTTGCCATTAGGGTTAATGGGTTGGCCTTGAATACCTTCATCGCCCGATTGACTTTTATCGCGCTGAATACCTTCATCACCCGATTGGCCGGGATTGCTTTTTTGCAGGGTATCGCGCATTGAATCTGGCCTATTGCAAGCGCACAGACTCAATGCGGAAATTAGCAATAACGTTTTTAAATAAGGGTTAAGAAACATTTAAATTGCCATGCTCACCCATACCAATGGGCGTGGCAGCTGCAACTGATGCCATCATTGCTAAAAAGCGCACCATTTTACTATTCGGTGCATCCCAATATTCGGCAATTTTTGGCACAAATTTTAATGCGGCTAAATTGCTAGTCTCAACTCCATCCGGAAACCAAGGCCGTGCAAACACTGTCCATAAACGTTCAATGCGTTCACGGTCTTTAATTATTTCGCCATGGCCAGATACCGATACATACGTGCCTTGCGATTCATTTGAAAACGAACAATTCATCAACTGTAAATGCTGTACTTTTGCCGAATTAGCATCGGTTAAAAACCAAATTGCGCCCTCTTCGCACATTTCTTGTGGCGACATTGGCTTTGAAATCATCACATACTCTTCATCTAAAGAAGTCAACATACATACCCGCATATCAGCCAGTAATTCGCCTAACTTCTCAAGCTCTTCTGTTTTTTGCAATTCTATTTTCATCTTATCTATTTCCTCTAAAATTTAACAAATTCTTATTATTAATAAGTAAAACAAGCGTTTTAAGATAACGGTTAAACGATTGTTTTAAATTGGAAAATTCTGCAAATTAGCAGGTTCAATCATCGATATTTTGTTGTGTTCTGCGCGAAATTTAGCCGACATTTCATACGCCATTTTGCGCACCCGGATAATCGATCCAATTGGCCTGTGGGCTTCAATGCCGTGCCATGGGCTAAATGACATTTCGTCATCCACCGCTCTACTTCGTGCGTCAGACCAAGCTTGTTGCGGCTTGGCGGTAATATGCGCTACTGCCACATAAGGGCTTAAATCTTCTGGCCATACCACAGAGGCATCTTCAATCGGCATGGTTTGCAAATCGGTGCAAAGTTGCACGCGTAGCTCCCATTGCGCGGTGTTGCTGGCAAAAAAATCCACCACCGCTTCACGCAAACCGTTGGGTTTATCGGTTAAATCCACAGGCGCGTTTTTAAGCTGGATTAGTGAATTAGATAATGGCGCGATTGAAATTTTGGCCATGTAATCGCCATACATAATGGGCACTTGGCTAAAATAGGTTTCGCCTAACACATTGGTTTCGGGGTGGCCGCCAATGGCTTTAATAGTGGCGCTTTCGCCGCCAACAGCCTCAATCAATTTTTCGGTGCCTTGTAAAACGGTAGATAGCACTTTTTTAAGTGCAGGCGCTTTGTCGGTTGTGGCGGCTAATAATTTAAGTTTAGATAAAAACTGGCGTGGCCCAGAAGTTAAAAAGGCATGCCCATTTACCAATACAAAATCTTGCGTAACAGCGGTTTCGGTGCCCATTAAGCGTTCGCCTTCAACGCCAACTACTTTTACCGCAAAGCCGCGCGGTGTCGATACATTGTCATCCAACATATCACCCGGAATAGTAGAAATGCGCATCACCACTGGGTAATTGGCCCTTTTGGCAAATATGCCTTGTGCTAAATAGGCGGGTAAACCATCTAATACTTGCAACTCACCAATTAATAAGCCATGGCTTTTGGCATGCACACTGCGCGTGGCATGGCCAGAATGCTCAAGTGTAGTTTCAGAAATGCCACGTAAGGATGTGGCTAAATTTTCGCGGGTTTGCGCTTCTTCTTCCTCTGGCACTTCGTAATCGGAACGATAAAAAAGTGGTAAAAATTGAGGGCTTAATGTATTCATTTTAACAAGTCCTTAAATATGCTTAAAAAGCGGTCAAAGTATTGATATTTATAAGGATTTTTATATTTTTTATTGTGTTAAAAACAGCTATACAATGTGCGTTATTGGTTCCTGAAATAAATTACAAGCAACGGATTTATACCAATTTAATTTGCTTTATAACCATTTGGAATAAGCATGCGATATTAACGATTTAACGTCTGTGTGGTAGCGCACACAAGCGGTAATAATGTCAATTTTCACTATTTACCGCTGTGTTCAATACCAACAATCTAAGCTTAAAATCCAAGATTTAAATCCAAGCTTAAAATCCATTCTTATATCCATCCTTACGTACATTTTAGCCGCCTAAAAAGGCCTATATTAATCAATACAACTTTGCAAAAATGCGGCCAAATTCAATCTAAATAATCACAAAAATTTAATTAACAACAACGTTCGCTTACGTACAGACGCCCATTTTTGTGCGTCCTAACATGAATTTGTCATTCTGACTGCACGACTTATTTTTGATTATTTAAAGGATTTAACATGAACAAATTGATTAAAAGCGCCTTAAGCAGCGCCATTGCGACAACTTTTTTAATGGGCGCGCTCACAGCTAATGCGGCCACCACCACTGAAAATAAAGATGATGGCAGTGCGCTTGGTACATCGGCCACGCCACAAATTAAACAGCAAGATAAACGAATGGATAAAAAAGCAACGACTAAAACAATGAAGAAAAATACTTCACACAAAAGTAATAGCGAAATGAAAATGATGGATACCGACAATAACGGCATGGTTTCAAGAGATGAATACATGAAACACCATGAAACAAGCTATGGCAATATGGAACAAACAGAAGGCGGCGTGAGCTACAAAAGCTCTATGAACAATAAGCCGATTGGCACAACCACTGGCGTTAGCAAAAATGGCAGCGTAGATATCACCAAAGAAGGCCCTGTTGATGGAACCACATACGGTACTAATTAATTGGCTTGGGTGATAACAACTGGCTAATTAGATTAGCTGTTGGCTTAGCTTGTCAGGCAATTTAGACGTTTAGTATTTAGGCGTTTAATGGTGTCTGTCAGGCTATTTTTTTTATAGATTAAGTAAGCGATTCACAAAAAGACAAACCATTTTATTTTTAATGTTCCAAAAATAAAATGGCTGTATAGATATTTGCTCAATTGATTGGGCTTCTTGGTATTTAAAGATACATACGCAAAACTCCTAAAATGATTTGAAAAATCTGCTTATTGCTACGCGGTAAAACGCAGTAATAAAATCATTAATATCAGTTTTAAACATAGCGCTCATACTGTCTGTACGCCGCCGTACATAAATGAAAATAAAACTGCCTATATGTTACACAGCGCACATAACTGCATTTGTAAAGGCCTATAATAAAAATGAATATTTCCGAATAAATCGTCATGACTATTTTGTCAAACCCCCGCCAAAATCATCTACTAGATGCCCTACTCGCTACCGAGTACGATAGGCTGTTTCCAAACTTGGATCTAGTAAAGCTGGCCTTGGGCGAAGTTTTGTACGAATCGGGCGAACAATTGCATCATGTGTATTTTCCCACCACGGCGATTATTTCATTGCTGTATGTGATGGAAAACGGCGCATCGGCCGAAATTGCCATTGTGGGTAATGAAGGCATTTTGGGTATATCACTTTTTATGGGCGGCGAAACCACGCCAAGCCGTGCGGTGGTGCAAAGTGCAGGCTTTGGTTATCGTCTAAAATCCAGTTTAATTAAATCTGAATTTAATCGTGCCGGCCCAGTGCAGCGCTTGTTGTTGCGCTACACGCAAGCATTAATCACGCAAATGGCGCAAACGGCGGTGTGCAATCGGCACCACACGGTAGAGCAGCAATTGTGCCGCTGGCTATTATTAAGTTTAGATAGATTAGCCAGTAATGAGTTAAGCATGACGCAAGAATTAATCGCCAATATGCTTGGCGTGCGCCGCGAAGGCGTAACCGAAGCCGCCAGTAAGCTACAAAAAGCCGGCTTAATTAAATACACACGCGGCAAAATAACCGTGATTGATCGGCCAAAACTAGAGTTGCGTTGCTGCGAATGTTATGAAGTAGTGAAATTAGAATTCAATCGTTTATTGCCATCGCTGCATGGCATTGCCAAATAATTGACTTTTAAACTGTAGATTTACTGGAGTTTATTTTCAACGCTTGAGGCTTTAGCAACACTTTCTATCAAAAGATTCACCCAATTTATTTTTAACAAAATTTTACTTTCTATGTGCGTTAATGCACAGACTGCTTTTGATGCCTGCGGATAATGAATTTACGAGGCAGTCATTCGACTAGCCAACGAAAGCAAACCTACATGGATAATCTGGTAAAAAAAATAGTGGGGAAAGTAACGAATTCCAGAATATTTGCAGAAGATAACGCGGTTTTTAGCACTATCAAGCTCAAAAGTGCCATTCGCAACAAAATCATCCGAAAAAACCCATTTGTAGCCGAAGAAAACAGTGCACAAATTGCGCTTAATTCGATTAGTGATGCGGTTTTTTATACCGATATTTTAGGCAATGTTAACTATTTAAACAGCGCCGCCGAAAAGCTAACCGGCTGGACCAGCAAAGCTGCTTACGGCCGCCCCAGTAGCCAAGTGTTTAATATTGTTAATGGCACTACGCACCAAACTTCAAAGAATCCTGTGTTATTAGTGCTTGAATCGGATAAGCCTACTGGCTTAGCGGCCGATACAGTTTTAATTAAGCGCGATGGCACCGAAGTTTCAATTGAAGATTCCTGCTCACCCATTCACAATGAACAAGGCCAGCTAACTGGCGTTGTAGTGGTATTTCATGATGTGAGTGCGACCAAAGCCATGTCAATGAAAATGGCGCATTTAGCACAGCACGATTTTTTAACCAATTTGCCAAACCGCGTTTTGTTAAATGACCGCATTGCACAAGCCATTGCCAGCGCTAACCGCAACGATAATAAAGTAGCCTTGCTTTTTTTAGATTTAGATAATTTTAAGCATATTAATGATTCACTAGGCCACGCCACTGGCGACAAGCTATTGCAAGCGGTTTCTAAACGATTAAGCGATAGCGTGCGCAACGCCGATACAGTAAGCAGGCAAGGCGGCGATGAATTTATTCTGCTATTGGCCGATATTAAACACGAACAAGATGCGGCGCTAAGCGCCCAAAAAATATTAGATGAGCTGAAATTGCCTTATTTAATCAATAAATGTAATTTGCATATTTCAACCAGCATTGGCATTAGCGTATACCCAAACGATGGCTTGGACGCGGAAACGCTGATTAAAAGTGCTGACACCGCCATGTATTACGCCAAAGACAAAGGCCGCGCCAATTACCAGTTTTTTAAAGCCGAAATGAACACGCGCGTGGTACAGCGCTTAATGATTGAAGCGCATTTGCGCGTGGCGGTAGAAAAGCAGCAATTTTTTCTGCATTACCAACCCAAAATTAATTTAAAATCGAAAAAAATTACCGGTGTTGAGGTGTTAATCCGCTGGAAACACGATGAATGGGGCGATATTGCGCCTAAAAAATTCATCAATATTGCTGAAGATTCTGGCTTAATTGTGCCAATTGGCAAATGGGTATTATCTGAGGCCTGTAAACAAGCCAAAATATGGCTTGATGACGGCCTGCAAACGCTGAATATTGCGGTTAATATTTCGGCCAAAGAGTTTTTACAGAAAGATTTTGTGAATGGCGTGCGCGCTATATTGCATGAAACACAATTACCAGCCGGCTGTTTAGAGCTAGAAATTACCGAAACAGTGTTAATGCGAGATGTGCTAACCAGCAAAGAGATTTTACAGCAGCTTAAAGAGCTTGGCGTGCAGTTGGCGGTGGATGATTTTGGTACTGGTTTTTCTAGCTTAAGTTATCTAAAACAGTTTCCAATCGATGTGCTTAAAATTGATCAATCGTTTATTAACGATATTGAATCGGTGCTGGATGATGGCACGATTGTGAATGCGATTATTTGCATGGGCAACAGCCTGGATTTAAAAGTGGTGGCTGAAGGTATTGAAAATCAGAATCAGCTGGATTTTTTGAATAAACACCACTGCGAAGAAGGCCAAGGCTACCTGTTTAGCCCCGCCATTAATGCCGACCAATTGGCATTAATGCTGCAAGATAAATAAATAAAATACTATTTAATCAATTGGTTAGTTGATTTTATTAATGCGGTTTATTAGTTAAAACTTAATTATTTCTTCATTACTGTTTAGCTTGCCAATCCGATAATTGATTTTCGGCTTCTTCAAAATTAATGCCATACATCACTTGAATTTTACCTGCTAGGTGGTCACGCTTACCTGCGATTGAATCCAGCTGTTCATCGGTTATTTTTTCCCAATTCAGCCTGATATCGCTTTTATAATTACTCCAATTACCTTCTATTTTGTCCCAGTTCATGGCTGCTTTCCTTTCAAGTAATGGCTGTATTATTTGCCTTGTTATTGTTGATGAAGTCACCTGCTAAGATTGAATCTTGCGTCAAAAAGCGTCTGTGCGTTAACACACTTAGGGGCTAATTTTTAGCTGGGTTTGCGATTCGCTGGTTTTGTAAATAACTGGTTTTGTAATTAGCTGGCTTTGTAATTAAATTGTGCCTAAAAATTATTTGTCTAAAAATAGTTTGTTTTCTGCCGCTAAAATTTCTTTCACTGAGCTGGCCGTATTTTTAGAAGCTGTATTTTTTAAACCTATATTCTTAAAACAAAGGTTTGCTTGATCCCAATCCACCACAGACCACCAAGCTTTTAGGTAATCGTTGCGGCGGCTTTCATATTGCAGGTAATAGGCATGCTCCCACACATCGTTTAACAAAATAGGCACTCGATTTTGCATTAATGGGTGGTCATGTCCTTTGGTGGTGATAATCTGCAATTTGCTATCTGGCTCAAAGCCTTTTACCAGCCACACCCAGCCTGATCCAAAGTGTTTTGCGCCCTCTTCTTCAAAACTTTTTTTAAAGGCGACTAAGCTACCAAAATCGCGATTAATCGCATCGCGCAGCTCGCCTTTTGGGTCGCTTACTCTAAAAGGCTTTAGTGCATTCCAAAAAAGGCTGTGATTCACATGTCCGCCTGCGTACTCATGCACCGCTTCTTTAATCGATTCAGGTAATTTATCTAAATTGCACAATAGCCATAAAGCAGAATAAATTTGCAACTCAGGATAATCCAACAATATTTCATTGAGTTTTTTAACATAAGTGGCGTGATGAATATCGTGATGCAAAATCATCGTGCGCGAATCAATGTAGGGCTCTAATGCGGCATAGTCATATTTTAAAGGCGGCAAATGGTGCTTTTTTAAGCCAGATTCACTGCATAATTTGGTAACCGTTTGCAAAGCTTGGTGAATTAAATCGTCCATTTCTTTAATGCCTTAAATAGGTTTTTCTCAATTTGAATGCTACTCGGTCAACAAAAAGACGTCTGTTCGCTTACGTACACTTATCTCTCTTTTTTACCAATAAACTCAGTCTGTTAGCGCACATACAGCCATTTTTCATTAAGAATTAAATTAGCATCTGTATGTTTGTTAACGAACAGACAGCTATTAATCATTTGGGTAGGTTGTATTGGTTAAGTCGTCGTCATTAAGCGTAGTTTTATGTAGCCTCCGACATTCGGAAATGTCATGAATTTTCCTTTTGCCGCCTGTTGCCTTTTGAAATATAACAGTGCCAAAATAAAGGAAATACCACGTGTCAACCAAACTAGCTGCCATTGGCAGCAATCGCTTATTAAATTTGCTTACCGATAATTGTCGTCAAAAATTTGTCGCCAATTGTGAGTTAGTCAGCATTAATTTAGGTGAGGTGCTAAGCAATCCTGGCGATGTCATTACTTATATCTATTTTCCTGTTGAAGGAATCATTTCTTGGGAAAAACAAGTGACTGGCAGCCCTTATTGGGTAGTCACGCTTATTGGCAATGAGGGCATGCTTTGCATTAGCCTGTTAATGGGCGTTAACGTTAGGCCTTGCCGCGCGGTGGTGCAAAAATCGGGCTTTGCCTTGCGCATGCCAGCCGCTATTTTTATCCAACAAATAGAGCTAAAACCGGCACTTAGCTTAGTGCTAAACCATTATGCTAATGTGATTTATAACCAAGTTTTGCAAATTGCCGCTTGTAATCTATTCCATTTACTAGAAAACCGCTTGGCGCGATTGCTATTAATGTTTCACGATAGATCACAATCGGATGAGATTCATATTACGCAAGACCAGCTGGCCAAAATGCTTGGCGTACGCCGTGTAGGTGTTACCAAAGCCGCTGGCTCATTACAACGCAAAAACTTAATTAGTTATGTTCGTGGTAGCGTTATTATTCATGATATCAATGGCTTAAAAGCAGTTTCTTGTGTATGTTATGAAGCGGATATTAAGACTTATAACAGCATAATGTAGGTAATGCAGTCGCGGTCAAACACGCAGTCTGTACGCTATCGTACAGACTTTAAAAGCAAACTATTTGATGATTATAATTATGCATTCCGCCAACTCTCAATCATCCAAAATCTTACCGTTTAAAACCTCAACATTAGCCACATTAAACCTACTGATGCTTGCATTCTAATTTATCAATGACAGCCATCAGCAAGCCAAGTAAGTTAGCCGCAAGCCCACTCGCCACCCCCAATTTATTTGAGCGTGTGGGTAAAAGCACGGTTGATCAAATTAAGCAATTGCTTGAAGCGCTTAGTTTTATTGGCGAAACAGCCCATGCCTTGGTTAAAAGCATTATCCAACCACAGCGCATTCGCTGGCGGCCAATTCTGTTTAATATCCGCACCGCAGGCTTTGATGCATTGCCGATTGTAGGATTATTATCGTTTTTACTGGGCATTGTGGTGGCTTACCAAGGCGCTGGCCAGCTAAGACAATATGGCGCCAATATTTTTGTGGCCGATTTAGTCGGGCTTTCGATGTTGCGCGAATTTGCGCCTTTAATGACCGCCATTATTATTGCTGGCCGCTCAGGCTCTGCTTACGCCGCGCAAATTGGCACCATGGCGGTAACCGAAGAAATTGATGCCATGCGCACCTTAGGCATATCGCCACAAGAGCTTTTAGTGCTGCCAAAAGTCATTGCTTTGTTTATTGCCATGCCTTTGTTAACCGTATTTGCCGATGCGCTAGGCGTATTTGGCGGCATGTTAATGGCGCAGCAACAATTAGATGTAGGATTTGTTGAATTTTTAGACCGCTTTGTTAAAGCCGTTAGCCCTACCGCGTTTATGATTGGCGTTGGTAAAGCGCCCATATTTGCGCTGATTATTGCCATGGTTGGCTGCTTTCAAGGTTTTAGAACCAGAGGCGGCGCTGACAGCGTAGGCCGCCAAACTACGCGCAGCGTGGTGCAATCTATTTTCTTGGTGATTGTGGCCGATGCCTTGTTTTCGGTGGCTTTTAGCATGTTGGATTTATAAGCGCCATGACTAATACGCCCACCAATTCACCAGCGACTGATAGCGTGATAGAAATGCGCAATGTTTCTACCCGCTTTGGCAATAATATTGTGCACACCGATATTAATTTGACAGTAAATCGCGCCGAAATTTTTGCCATTATTGGCGGCAGTGGCTCTGGCAAATCTACCCTATTGCGCGAAATGATTTTGCTGCAAAAACCCAGCGCTGGCACTATTCAAATATTGGGTGTTAATCTGCAAGATATTAACGAAGATGATGCATTGGCGCTGTGCAAACGCTGGGGCGTGATGTTTCAAAATGGCGGTTTATTTGGCGCGTTAACCGTGCAAGAAAACGTCGGTTTGCCTTTGCGTGAGCATTCAACGCTATCAGAAACAGAAATTGATGAAATTGCTGTGGCCAAATTGGCGCTAACAGGCTTAAAGCCAGAAGCCAATCAACAATACCCATCTGAATTAAGTGGCGGCATGATGAAACGTGCCGCGCTGGCGCGTGCCATTGCGCTAGAGCCAGAGCTATTATTTTTAGATGAGCCTACCGCAGGCCTAGACCCAGTAAGCGCCGCAGGGGTGGATGAGCTAGTGTTGCAGCTGCGCGACCAATTTGGCTTAACCATTGTAATGATTACGCACGATTTAGATTTGCTGTGGCAAGTGGCCGACCGCGTGGCGGTGTTGGCGGATGGCAAAGTGCAAGCGGTGGATTCTATGTTGAATTTATCGAATAGTGAAAACCCAGCGGTAAAAATGTTTTTTGACGGCCCGCGCGCCCGCTTTGCGCAAGAGCAAAATGCGTACAAAAACAATACGCAAAGCGCGCCATCAAATCCAATCAGTATGTAAGGAATTATCATCGAAACCAAAGTAAATTATGCAGCGGTAGGCGCCTTTGTTTTATTACTGGGCGCCCTATTAATTGTGGCTATTTTGTGGCTGGCTTCTGGTGGCTCTTTGCAAAAAAAATATGATTTGTATTTGGCCATTGTTGAAGAATCAGTGGCAGGCTTAAACCTTAATGCACCGGTTAAATACAACGGTGTAGATGTAGGCAAAGTGCAGCATATTCAGCTAGACCCTAATAATCCACAACGCGTTAGGCTGCATTTTGCCATTGAGCGCGGCACGCCAATTAAGATAGACACGATTGCCGTATTAAAAACGCAAGGCTTAACCGGCATTGCCTATGTTGAGCTGGATGGCGGCGCCAAAAACGCGCCGGCTTTGGTGGCCGTTGGTAATGAGCCCTACCCTGTGATTCAAACCAAACCATCTTTGAGCACGCGTTTAGAGAATATTCTGACTTCTGTATTATCCAAGCTAGACAACACTTCTAGCACCATTGATTCATTGCTCAGCGCTGAAAATCGCGAATCGTTTAGAAGTGCGCTTGCGGATATTGCCATTGTTTCTAAAACCGTGGCCCAACGCAAAAAAGAGATTGATGCCGGTATTATAAATGCCGCACGCACAGCCGATAACACCGCGCGCGCCACTGAAAAGCTGAACCCGATATTGGATAAAATTCAGCCAACGGTTGAGCAATTAACCATTACCATTGCCCAAATTAACAAAAGTGCCGCCGCCATTGAAAAAGCCGCCGATGAAACCGCAATTGCCAGCACCAACGCAGGCAAAACGGTGACATCGGTAGGCAGCAATTTTGAGCGCTATACCGCCGAAACATTGCCAGAAATACAGCGTTTATTGGCAGAATTAAATGCATTATCCGCCTCATTAAAACGCTTAAGCGAGCAAACCGAGCGCGACCCTGCCAGCCTGTTGCGTGGCAGAAGCGCTACGCCTAACGGCCCAGGTGAATCACCTTCTGAAAGTGTATCACCATGAAAAATTCACTCAAACTAGCACCGCTTTTAATGTTGATTTTGGCAAGCGGCTGCTCTGCTTTATTGCCCAAGCCGCCTATTAATACCGCTTATTACGCGCTAATTGGCACGCCTTTAAAAGCGCAAGTTGGCAAAGTGCAGGCTGGCAAAGCGCAGGCTGGAAAAAATGTAGATTTAAAAAGTGCACTGCCAACGCTGATTGTTAACATGCCAAAAGCCGCCGCGGGATATGACACGCGACGCATGATTTACACGCGCACCGCGCACCAATTGGAATATTTTGCGCGCAATGAGTGGGTTGATACGCCTAGCTATATGCTGCAACCCTTGATGGTGGCGGCTATTGAGCAAACGCAGGCGTTTAATGCTGTGTTGCCTAAGCTGGCAGCGGTTAAAACCGATTTGCGATTGGAAACCGAAATGCTTGGCTTGTTGCAAGATTTTAATAGCAAGCCCAGCGTTGTGCGCTTTACCTTACGCGCCACCATTATTGATAATGCAAGCGGAAAAGTGATAGCCTTACGTGAGTTTATTAATCAGGTGCCCGCCGCCAGCGACAACCCTATTGGCGGCGTAAATGCGGCTAATTTGGCAGTAAATGGCCTACTGAAACAATTGGCGGATTTTTGTGCCGAAACGGCTAATAGCTTTAAAGTTAAAACTTCATAAAATTAAACTTCACAAAATTAAACTCGCATTAAATACTCTTAATACTTTATTTAAATCAGCCATTAAACCTTAACTTTAAAAGAGGTTAGCCTTTTATTTTGGCTTGGTTACTTTTTACTATTCTTTTGCATCATGCTTGCGCAACCCGCCGCACGCTGTTTGGCCTCTTTGTTATCACCCGTATCTAATAATGGGATAACCGCCGCGATAGGATTAATAATCGCCAATAGCACTGAAGCGCCTAAGCGTAAGGCCACTGGCGTTTTCTCTAATGAAATTTTTGGGTTAGAAAACGTGCCAGTAACATTAACCGGCGTGCGCAATGCCAACGGGCTAAAGTCTTTAGGCAATGCCATGGCGCGCAAATTAAGCGTTTCCGTTGCCAATGATAATGAGCCATCCACCCAAATCGTAGTGTCTGTGGTATCTAATACCATGGCGCGTGGCGTAAATACGCCCTGCTTAGCTTGCAAATCCACCACCGCGCATTGCACAGGCAAGGCATCGTCACCCTTTAGCAAGGCACCAACAGATTGCGCTAAATCAATACCAGCCACTTCTAAGCCTAAATGCGAAACCGCGCCTTGATGCAGCTCACTTCTTACATTGCCATTTAAGCTGGCCAGCACTTCTGCGGTGGATTTTCCCTGCCCTTTTAAAATAGCTCTGCCATTTAATTTGCCAGAAATATACGGTGGCAAACCGGCTTTACGATTCTGCTTAATCCAGCGCTCTAAACGCACGCCGTTCCAGCCTAAATTGGCATCCCACAAGGCTTTTGAGCCGCGACCATCTAAGCTAATATCGCCTGTCAACCGGCCATCGGCTGTAGAGGCTTTAATATCGTTGATTGCCAATACAGCATTTTTTAACTGAAGGTGGCCTTGTAGCGGCTTTAATGGCTCTAAAATTCGCGTTTTTAAATCTAAATATTGAATATCAATGCGCACATCGGCATTCATTCTGCGCAATGAGGCTAAATCGAATGGTTTACGCGGCAACACTTTTTGCGCGTTTTTGGCCACCGTATCGGCCCCAAAAGCAGGGCCTAAATCGGTAATCACCAGCCTTTTGCCTCCAAGTTTACCTTTTAGCAAGGGCGTTTTTAAACCTTTATCGTAAGTAAAATCGCCATTCAAAAGGCTCTCGCCAATGCTCATTTTATTCAGTTTTACGCGCCACACTAGCCCTTTTTTATCAATAACGCCATTGGTATTAAAGGCCGATGTGGTTGGCAATGTCACTTTTAAAAAATCGCCAAAAGCCGCTAGTGAAGGCCCTTTTAAACTAAAATCGCCAGCAAAATCTTTTAAATGCATAATATTGGCAGTGGTGCCTTTAAACACCAAATGCGAGCGACCAATATCGGCGCTAAGTTTTAAGGCAACAGGCAGCTTTTCAGATTTATCGGTTGATGTAGGCAAAGCACTGCTAGTGCTTAACTGCAGCTTAAATGGTTGCGCGCGATGGCGGCCAGTAGCGCTAGCCGATAAAACCTTGTCATTCGATTTAGCTAAATTTTTGCCCGTTTTATCAGTAATCAGCACATTATTTAGCGTTACTTTGGCCTCAATTTGCGTTTTAAGCGGCACATCATCAATATGCAAAACGCCGTTTTTTAACACCAAGTAATCAAATGTTGGCAGTTGCAATACTTTATTCGGATCTCTCGGTTTATCGCTAAATTGCCAAGTGGCGCGGCCATCGGCTCTGCGTTCAAAATAACCATCTAGCTTATCCGCCTGCAAACTTTTTATATGAATCGGCTTGCCGCGATACGCCCGCCATAAATCGATATAGCGCAATTTAAGATGCACATTTTCAGCCTGAATAAAATGCGGCTTATCGTTCCAAGCGGGTGCTTTTATATTAAGGCGGCTAGTTTTTAAATTAAGGCCACCTAAAAAGGTGATTTGAAAGGGTTTTGAAGCAGATACTGTTGAATTGGTGGGCTGAATTGGGCTTTTGTCTGTTTTATCTGTATTTTTTTCAGTTTTGGTTAAATTAACTGCATTACCAAAACTCACATCGCGTTTGAGCATACTAGATAATTGCGTTTGCACAGAGTCAGCTAGAAACGGCCAACCAGCATGCTCGCACAGCACAAATACAACAATGATAGCCGCTACCAGCAGCGAAATAATATTGACTTTGTTGAAAAATGGATGATTTAAAGCCATTTAAATCGCTTCAACTTTTGTATTGTATTGCCTAAAATGATTATTCAAATTTGGATGTAATAAAGGTGTAGTTAGCATTACATTTTAGATTACTACATAGGCCGACATTTCTTTGTACGCAATCGTACATAAGCTAAAAATTAAACGATTAATACGCTTATGGCAGATTAATTTTTATGTCAGCCAGTGTTTGCACTAAATAATCAAACACGATTCTTACCCGCTCGGCCACAGGGCCGCGTTGTGGGCGGTACACATAAATGCCCCATGGCTCAGGCGCTTGGTCTTGCAAAATAGCTACCAACTGGCCACTGCGAATGTATTTTTCGCATAAAAAATCGGCCAGCTGTGCATAACCAACACCCGCCAAAACCGCGCCTAATTCAGCCTCTGGGTCATCGGTAATAAAGCTTGGGTTGGTGGGAAAGCAATCGGCTGCATTGGCAAAAGACCATGGCCACATGCGGCCTGTATTCTGGTCAATCAAGCCGGTATATGGCATTTTGCAAAGGTCATCAACATGATTTGGCAGCCCAGTTTTTGCAATTAATTCGGGTGAACCAACAATATAAAAATTCACCTCATTCACACGTCTGGCCACATTGCGATTATTGCTAAAAAAGCCCACGCGCACGCCAATATCCATTTGCTCGGCAACCACGTTATCAATCAAATCCGAAAATCGTAAATCAAATTGAATATTGGGATGCTGTTTTAAAAAAGCCGTCAGTGCTGGCAACAAATAGTGTCGGCCCAAAGAATTAGGCATGGTGATTCTAACTAAGCCTTCAATTTGCTGCGGATTAATGCTTTTATTGGTCTGAAATAGCGTATCCACGCCATCTATCAGGCTTTCGCATTTGTGCGCGATTTGCTTACCAAATTCGGTAATGGTGGTGTTGCGCGTGCTTCTATAAAAAAGCGGCTCGCCTAAACGCTCTTCTAGCTCTTTAATGGCGCGCGTGACCGATTGCGGCGAAATGCCAAGCCTGACAGAAGCCTCTTTAAAGTTAGCCGATTCTGCCACGACTCTAAATATACGCAGCATTTCAAGTTGATTTTGCATAAGTTATTACATAAGTAAATTAATTGACCCGATTAATCCAGAATTTGGAATCATCAATTCCAAATTATTCCATATATTGATAAAGAACACTATGCGATTATGTGGCATATACAAAAGTCTATTTTAATAGTCTAAATCCAATCTCGTTTCGTCAATAAGGAATCGCCCACATGATTACGCTGAATATCAATGGCAAACAACAAGAACTCGATGTGCAAGATGATATGCCGATTTTATGGGCGCTGAGGGATGTTGTGCATTTAACTGGCACCAAGTTTGGTTGTGGCATGTCCTTGTGCGGCGCTTGCACGGTGCATTTAGATGGCCAGGCTATTCGCTCTTGCATTACGCCTGTTAGCGCCGCTGTGGGCAAAAAAATCACCACCATTGAATATATGCAAAACCAAAAAATTGGCCAAGTGGTGCAAGCGGCGTGGAGTGAAATTGATGTAGTGCAATGCGGTTATTGCCAATCGGGGCAGATTATGGCGGCCACCGCCCTACTCGCCAGCAATCAAAAACCAACAGATGCCGATATTGACGCGGCCATGACGGGCAATATTTGCCGTTGCGGTACATACCCGCGTATTCGCGCGGCCATTCATAATGCTGCCAGCAAATTAGCTTAAGGAGCCGACCATGAATGCACCCCAAAATTCACCCGTCAATATGTCTAGGCGTACCTTTATTAAAGCGACTGCGCTTGTGGCTGGTGGCCTGATTATTGGTTTTACTATTCCGCATGCCAAGCGCTTTTTAATGCCTGGCACTGCCCCTGCCGACGCCACAAAAGACGCTTCAAAATTGCCTGCGCCCAATGCTTTTTTACGCATAGGCAGTGACAATACGATTACGGTAATGTTGGCGCATAGCGAAATGGGGCAAAGCATTTGGACCACGTTGCCCATGTTAATTGCAGAAGAGCTAGATGCCGATTGGAGCAAAATTAAAGTAGAGCATGCCTCTGCCGCGCCTGAGTATATTCACACTGCATATGGCATTCAAATTACAGGCGGCTCTTCAACCACTTGGTCAGAATTCGATCGCTACCGCCAAGCGGGTGCTTTAACGCGCGCGCTGCTGATTAACGCCGCCGCAACAGAATTAGGGGTTGCCGCTGATACCCTAAAAACCGAAAACGGCTTTGTGATTAGCGGTGATAAAAAAATCCCTTATGGCGATTTAGCCGAAGCGGCCGCCAAGCTAGAAACGCCTAAAGCCATCACTTTAAAAGAGCCTAAAGACTGGAAAATTATTGGCAAAGCCACTAAGCGTTTAGATGGCCCTGAGAAAATAAATGGTAGCGCCATATTTGGCCAAGATATTCAATTTGATGGCTTAATGACCGCCATGGTGGCGCGTTCGCCTGTATTTGGTGGAACCGTTAAAAGCTATGATGCAACTGCCGCCAAGCAAATTAAAGGCGTGAAAAATGTGGTGCAAGTGCCAACAGGCATTGCCGTAATTGCGGATAATTATTGGGCGGCAAAAACAGGCCGCGAAGCACTAAAAATTGATTGGGATTTAGGCGAAAATGCCAGCCTTGATTCAACAGCCTTATTGGCCGAATACCAAAAGCTGGCCGCCACAACAGGCTTAATAGCCGCAAAAGCAGGCGACAATAAAGCCGCAATGGCAAAAGCCAAACAGTTTATTGAAGCCGAATATGCACTGCCCTATTTAGCACACTCACCAATGGAGCCGCTTAATTGCGCAGTGAAAATTGATAAAGATAGCTGCGAAATTTGGACAGGCACGCAAATGCAGGGTACCGATCAAACAGCGGCGGCCAAAATATTGGGCTTAAAACCAGAGCAAGTCAAAATCCATACCTTATTTTTGGGTGGTGGTTTTGGCCGCCGCGCCAATCCTGCGGCCGACTTTGTATCAGAAGCGGTGCAAGTTGCGAAAGCAGCCGCGCTACCGGTTAAAACGGTTTGGAGCCGCGAAGATGATGTGAAAGGCGGCTACTACCGCCCAATGTATGTGCACAAAGCAAAAATAGCGCTAGATGAAAATGGCATGCCATCGGCTTGGGAGCATGTGGCGGTTGGACAATCCATTATGTTAGGCACACCATTTGAGGCATTTCAAATTAAAGACGGCATTGATGCGACTTCTGTAGAAGGCACAGCCGATTCACCTTATTTAAAAAATATTCCTAACCATCAAGTGAGCTTGCATACCGCCAAAACCAAAGTACCTGTGCTGTGGTGGCGCTCTGTTGGGCACAGCCACACGGCATTTGTCATGGAAAGCTTGATTGATGAGGTGGCTAATTTGGCTAAAAAAGATCCTTTGGAATATCGCCGCACCCTATTAAAAGGCCATCCAAGGCATTTAGCTGCACTTAATTTGGCGGCCGAAAAAGCCGATTGGGGTAAGCCTCTACCTAAAAATGTATTCCGCGGCATTGCCGTGCATGAATCCTTTGGCAGCTTTGTCGCGCAAGTGGCCGAAGTATCAGTGACGAATGGCGAAGTTAAAGTGCATCGCATCGTTTCTGCCATAGATTGTGGCTTAGCGGTGAATCCTGATTCGCTCAAAGCGCAAATGGAATCATCCGTTTCATTTGGTTTAGGCGCCGCCATGCAAAGCGAAATTACTTTTAAAGATGGCAAAGTAGTGCAATCTAATTTTCATGATTATCAAGTAATGCGCATGGTTAATATGCCCAAAGTGGAAGTGTATATTGTGCCAAGCACCGAAAAAATGGGCGGCGTGGGTGAGCCAGGATTGCCGCCTGTGGCGCCTGCGGTGACCAATGCGATTTTTGCCGCCACTGGTAAACGCATTCGTACTTTGCCTATCGGCAATCAACTTGCTTAGAAACAGTGAAAAGCCGCTTATATGTTGGGTAGCACACTTACAAATTAGATTAGTTTTAATATGATTTGGTCATTGTGAAACAGACATTAATTGCTGTTATTCAATTAAACAGCCGTTTATAAAGATGGTATTCAAAGGTAATGATTTTTGAATTCTTATTTTTGAGACATGCTTATTAAAAGATCCCTATTGAAACATGCCTATTTAAATATGCTAGGTACAAATATTTTTCTTATTATGGACGGTACTGAATGACTACATTTGATCCCTCACGACGAAAGTTCATCCAAACCACCGCAGTTAGTACAGGTGCAGTCATCACGGCTAAGCTGACGACTGAGGCGGAGGCTAAGTCGGTTCTTAAGCCAAAACAAGTAACCGAGCCAGCGAAGATTAGTATTTTGTTGCGCGTTAATGGGAGCGAGCATCAATTGATGGTTGATCCGCGCATGACTTTATTAGACGCTTTGCGTGAGCGCCTACAGTTAACAGGCAGTAAGAAAGGCTGCGATCAGGGCCAATGTGGTGCTTGTACTGTCATTGTAGATGGGCGACGTATCGTGTCTTGTTTGACGCTAGCCGTGATGCAAGAAGGTCATGATATTACGACTATTGAGGGTTTGGGTACGCCAACTAATCTGCATCCCATGCAGGCCGCTTTTATCAAACATGATGGTTATCAATGCGGCTTCTGTACGCCTGGCCAAATTTGCTCGGCAGTTGCGATGTTAGATGAAGTAAAAGCGGGAATGCCCAGCCACGTAACTAGCGACCTCACCCGCTCACCTGAAATGACGGCTATTGAGTTTCGTGAACGCATGAGCGGGAATATTTGCCGTTGCGGTGCCTACTCAAATATTCAAGATGCCATTGCTGAAGTTGTGGGAGAACGCGCATGAAAGCTTTTAATTACGAAAGAGCCACCTCACTAGCTGAAGCTGTTGCTAAAGTAAGTCACATTAAAGGCGCAAAATTTATTGCAGGCGGTACTAACTTAGTCGATTTAATGAAGTTGCAGATTGAAACACCAGCCCATTTAATTGACATTAATGACTTAGGTTTAGACAAAATTGAAGCCAGTGCTGAAGGTGGATTGCGCATTGGCGCATTAGTGCGAAACTCCGACCTTGCAGCAAACCAACAAGTGCGGCGCGATTATGCTGTGCTCTCTAGGGCTCTATTAGCTGGTGCATCTGGCCAGTTACGCAACCAGGCAACCACCGCTGGTAATTTGCTACAACGCACACGTTGTCCCTATTTTTACGACACCAACATGCCTTGTAATAAACGGGAGCCAAATAGCGGCTGTAGCGCAATTGGCGGATACAGCCGACTGCATGCGATTGTGGGCGTAAGCAATAGTTGCATTGCCACGCACCCTAGCGATATGGCTATTGCCATGCGGCTACTAGATGCAACTGTTGAAACAGTGCGGCCTAATGGTTCAACCCGCACTATTCCAATCGCTGAGCTGCACCGATTGCCAGAAAACACCCCACATATTGAACACACATTAGAAGCAGGTGAGCTAATTACCGCTGTAACGCTACCTAAACCTGTGGGGGGTACTCACATTTATCGCAAAGTGCGTGATAGAGCATCTTACGCGTTTGCGCTGATTTCAGTTGCTGCCATTGTTCAACGTGACGGCACAGGTAGAGTGGCGGTGGGCGGCGTTGCACACAAGCCATGGCGCGTTGAAGCGGCTGAACGTAATATGCCGCGCGGTGCGAAGGCATTGACAGCAGGAATATTAGCCAACGCGCGCACTACACACGACAATGCATTTAAGGTTTTGCTAGTAGAGCGCACCATTGCCTCAGTTCTTAATGAAGTGAAAGGATAATCAATGAAATTCGATACCCCAGCTTCTACTAATCCAATCGATCAGCTTAAAGTCATCGGCAAACCCGCCTCTCGAATTGATGGGCCGCTCAAAACAACGGGCACAGCGCCCTACGCTTACGACCGATACAACGTCATATCAAATCAAGCTTACGGCTATATACTTGGTTCGGCGATTGCTAAAGGTCGCATTGTTTCTATGAATCTTGCGGCAGCTAAAGCTTACCCAGGTGTCATCGCTATTGTCACCGCAGAAAATGCTGGAAAATTGGGTAAAGGCGATTTCAATACGGCTTTATTATTGGGTGGGCCAGAAATTCAGCATTATCATCAAGCTGTTGCTGTTGTGGTTGCTGAAACATTTGAGCAGGCGCGTGCAGCGGCTTACCTTATTAGGGTCGAATATGTTCGCACTAAGGGATATTTTGACTTAGCTACTGAAAAATCTAAAGGCGTTGCCAAAGATGACCCAAATACGATTGCAGAAAGCGCCGTCGGAAATTTTTCTCAGGCATTTTCATCAGCGCCTGTACAGTTGGATGCCTCTTATTCAACCTCACACGAATCGCATTCAATGCTTGAACCGCATGCCACAATTGCTGCTTGGGATGGCGATCAGCTGACGCTTTGGACTTCTAATCAAATGATTGCTTGGTCTGTGAGCGAAATGTCTAAGACATTACGTATCGCCAAGGAAAAAATACGCGTGATTTCACCTTATATCGGTGGCGGTTTTGGCAGTAAGCTATTTGTGCGTACTGATGCCGTAATGGCAGCTCTTGCCGCGCGCGCGGCAATGCGCCCTGTTAAAGTGACCTTGCAGCGCGCCTTAATACCCAATAACACTACGCATCGTTCGGCAACCATTCAGCGCTTGCGTATTGGCGCTACAAAAGATGGTCAAATCACGGCTATTGGGCATGAAAGCTGGTCTGGTAATTTACCTGGTGGCGGTCCAGAAGCTGGCGCAGTCCAAACGCGGGCACTTTATGCAGGTGCAAACCGAATGACATCTAACCGTATAAGCCAGCTGGATTTACCAGAAGCCAATGCGATGCGTGCGCCAAATGAAGCGTCAGGCCTTGCTGCACTAGAACAAGCAATGGATGAGATGGCCGAAAAATTAGGCATGAACCCAATCGCTTTTCGCATTAAAAATGATACCCAAGTAGTGCCAGATTCTCCGCTCAAAGCAGGGTCAAGTGATTCTCAAGCAAGCAAAAATCGCAATCCTAATCCGCCTTTCTCTGTGCGCCAATTAGTAAAATGTTTTGAAATTGGGGCAGACCGTTTTGGATGGGACAAGCGCAATTCTAAACCTGGCCAAGTACGTGATGGGCGCTGGCTGGTAGGCATGGGCACCGCATCTGCCTACCGCGATAATGTGGTCATGAAATCGGCAGCACGCGTAAAGCTGGATAATCGTGGCCACTTAACAGTGGAAACGGATATGACGGATATTGGCACAGGAAGCTACACCATCATTGCACAAACTGCCGCTGAAATGATGGGTTTGCCACTTGAAAAAGTCACGGTTAGGCTAGGCGATTCCAGTTTCCCCGCTTCTTCTGGTTCAGGCGGACAATGGGGCGGTAACAGTTCCACCTCTGGCGTTTATGCGGCTTGTATCAAATTGCGCGAGGCAATTGCGCTTAAAGCTAAAGCTCAAGACCCTAAATTCGATATTACCGATGCTTTATTTTCTGATGAAAAAATTCAAAGTGGCCCACAGAGTTTTCTGCTGGCTGATCTAGCAGGTAGCCGTGGTTTAGTTGCAGAAGATGCAATTGAGTTTGGTGACCTTGACAAGCGTTATCAACAATCAACCTTTGGCGCCCATTTTGTAGAAGTGGGTGTAGATGCGGCAACTGGTGAAATTCGGATGCGCCGCATGCTTGCCGTGTGTGCCGCTGGTCGCATATTGAATCCTAAAACGGCGCGTAGCCAAGTGATTGGCGCCATGACAATGGGCGTGGGCGCTGCGTTAATGGAAGGGCTTGAAGTGGACAAGCGCTACGGATTTTTCGTTAACCACGATCTAGCTGGCTACGAAGTGCCTGTACATGCTGATATTCCGCACCAAGAAGTGATTTTTCTGGATGAAACTGATCCAATCTCTTCGCCCATGAAAGCAAAAGGTGTGGGTGAGCTTGGTATTTGCGGTGTGGCAGCCGCCATTGCCAATGCGGTGTACAACGCAACTGGCGTTCGCGTACGCGACTACCCTATTACACTTGATAAGTTAATTGAAAAAATGCCAACAATGGTCTAATTCAATAACTTATACAATAAAAAATAAGGTAAAAAGTAAATTTAAAAAAATAGGTTTTTTATTCTTAAAGTAACAGGCAAAGACTAGAGAGATTAGATGAAATCGGCTGATTTAGAAGTATTAACCCACGCGCTGGAATGGCTGAAAAATGGCTACAAGGCGCATTTGTTTACCGTTGTGCAAACATGGGGTTCTGCCCCGCGCTTGCCAGGCGCTATATTGGTGGTGCGCGAAGATGGGCATTTAATCGGCTCTGTTTCTGGCGGCTGCATTGAAGATGATTTAGCCGATAAGGCGCGTAATCATGTGTTACCAAAAGCAGCATCTGTGATGGAGTACGGCATTAGCCGCGATGAAGCACAGCGATTTAATATTCCATGCGGTGGCCGTTTACAGATTGTGGTTGAGCCAATTAATGATGCGGCGCAACTTTTACCGCTATTGCAAGCTTTAGAAGTGCGCAAATTAATGAAGCGCTCAGTTAATCTAAAAACGGGCCAAGTTAAGTTAATTCAAGTATTGCCAGAGGGCTTACCTAAAATTGAGGGCGATTGGTTTCATACCTATTTTGGCCCGCAATGGCGCTTGCTGATTATTGGCGCCAATCAATTAGGCTCTACCTTAGCGAGTATGGCGCAAGTACTGGATTTTGATGTGCTGATTTGTGAGCCGCGCCAAGAAATTCGGGATGAATGGCATGTGGAAGGCGTGACTTGGATTGAGGGTATGCCAGACGATGTGGTGCTGGAAATCAATCCAGATGCGCATACCGCGATTGTGGCGGTGACGCATGACCCTAAATTGGATGATATGGCTTTGCTAGAAGCGTTGAAATCGGATGCGTTTTATGTGGGCGCGCTTGGCTCACAAAAAAACCAAGAAAAGCGCCGCGAACGCATGAGAATGTTCGATTTAAATGAGCTGGAAATTGCTACTTTACGTGGCCCTGTTGGCTTACAAATCGGTAGCCGCACCCCTGCTGAAATCGCCATCGCCATTTTGGCCGAGTTAATTCAGGTGCGCGCTCAACAGCTTAAAATGGGTGCTGGCTTTATTGACGACATTAGCCAAGTTAAAGATACAAGCAAAGCACGCTGCGAAGCTTAAAGATTTAAATCGATTAGCTTTAAATTTTAGCGCTTAAGTCGGCAGGCGTATCAATATCCGCTAAAACTCCTGCATCTTCGCAAGCCATTAATGTCACATCATTCGCATGGCGTTTAATAACAGACCGCGCGCCTTCATCGCCTTGCAGGCTTTCTAATTCATGGCGGAACTTGGCAGAAAAACCAACCGGATGGCCGCGCTGGCCTTGATAAGTGGGAATCACGATAGACGCATCATTACCAAAGCGCCCAGCCACAGCGCGAATAGTTTCGGCTT
This sequence comes from Methylotenera sp., assembly GCA_046598525.1. GTDB lineage: Bacteria > Pseudomonadota > Gammaproteobacteria > Burkholderiales > Methylophilaceae > Methylotenera_A. Next base: position 32,177 of record JBKJIJ010000027.1, read on the forward strand.
TGATATAAGGCATATCTGCCAGCGCAATCACAAAGCCGCTATCAGCCTCTGCAAAACTAGCTGAAAAGCGAATGGCAGTGGCTAAACTATCCGCCATTTCTGACTTGCTTTCATCGCAAAATACCAGCTTAAAGCCCCTACTTATCAACATTTCTGCCAGCACTTTATTTTCCGCTCTAACTACAGCAACACAACTCGGAATCGCCTGAATCAAATGTTCAGCCGCGGCAACTGCAATTAATCGCCCATCTGGCAAAGGCTGTAAAAGCTTATCCTCAGCGCCAAATCGGCGTGAAAAACCAGCGGCTAGTAAAATACCAATCATTAATGCAATCGTAATCTAAACATATAACGGCATTACATCATGATTTACGTTACTTATCCCGTCAACATCACTCGCTCTTACCATTTATCATGCTTTTGACGAGATTTCGCTTTTGCAATTTTGAGATAAGGGCAATTGCCGATACATGCAATAACACCATCAACATCAGCGCATCCGATAAATAACCATGCAAATCTACAGGCCAATCTTCGCCCCAATATGCGTTTGTGCGGCTTAGCCAGCCAGTCAACGCCAATAGAATGATTAATGTCCAAATGGTATAAACCGCCCACTGCCCAAATGGGTTATGGCCAACATGCGCTGGTAAATGCTGTGTTTTCAACTCGCTAATATGCAGTTTGATATTAACAAGGCTAGGAATATAAAGTTTGGAAGAGGCTGCTTTAGTTAAAAACAGCCCGTAAATAATGCGCGATATCACTAAGACTAAGCAGGCGTAGCCAATAAAACGATGCCAAAAACCAGTATCGTTAAAGAAATTAACGATAACAAAAACTGCCACTAGCCAATGTGTGACGCGCACAAACAGTGTCCAAATTGGCTGTGGTTTTGTTACTTCAGCGTTGCTCATATAAAACTTAAGCGCACTACTCTTTAAGCCCTTCCGCTTTAATTATGGCAAACGTTTTCATATCAAAATAAATTTCAACTTTTTTGCCTTCTTTATTTCGGCCGTACATTTCATAGCAATTTCCATCAACTTTAAATTTTTTGATAGCATAACCTTCCTCTTTCAAAGCTTGCTTTAAAGTATCTTCAGCACCCCACTCCTCTTTTGGATACGCTGGGCAATCTGCTGAAGCCATTGCTTGTATTGGTAATAAACTCATTAACGCTAAAATAAAACGCATAAAAACTCCTAATTAAAATTACTTATGTATCTGCCCACATACGAATTAAATTATGATAATTGCCAGTCAATCGAATCACCGCTGCACTATCGCCAATCTGTTCGCGCAGGGTGGCGATTGCCGCATCCATATCAAACAACAAAGTGCGCTGACCATCCTCGCGTATCATGCTTTGCACCCAAAAAAAGCACGCCAGCCGCGCGCCACTGGTCACGGGGCGAACATGATGCAAGCTAGTGCCTGGGTACAGCACCATATCGCCTGCTGGCAATTTAACCGCTTGCTGGCCGTAAGTGTCTTCAATCACCAACTCGCCACCTTCGTAACTATCAGGGTCGCTTAAAAATAAAGTGCATGAAATATCGGTGCGCACATGCAAACCAGTAATCGCGTGCGTACGCACGGCATTATCAATATGCGCACCAAAATCCATGCCTACTCGATATTGATTAAACAACGGCGGGTAGATTTTTTTAGGCAGTGCTGCTGAAAAAAACAGCGCATTGCGGCTTAATGCGCGCAACACAATTTCACGCGCTTGCTCCGCATATTCAGATGTTTCTGGCAGTTGAATATTGCGTTTAACTTGTGCCGATTGCGTACCCGCCGTCACCTTGCCATCCGTCCACTCGGCCTTAGCCATCAGCGCCTGCAATTTTGCAAGCTCATCTGAATTTAATACTTGGGGTACGCGTAGTAACATTTAAAATCCTCAAATAATCCGCTCCATACCGACTAAAATCGGCATGGAGCGCCTATGTTTTCACTAGATTCCGTGTCAAACACGGAATGGCTAGCAGTTAAAACTTAAACTCAGTCGTCACAATTGCTTGGCGACCATTGCCTGGCGTTACCAAACCACCGTTGTCATACACGGCATCGTAATACTCTTTGTCTAGCAAGTTTTTCACGTTCATACGTACTGCCCATTTAGGCTGTTCGTAAGCCACCATTGCGTCAACTCGTGCATATCCCGGTGCATAGTTTGGATGAAATCCCCCGCCTGCAAATACCGCGCCACCATTGGTTGCACTAGGCTGGTATGCCGTACGCTCACCTTTTGCCTCAATGCCACCGCCTATTTTCCATGCGTTGGTAATTGCATACGTTGTCCACAAGTTAAAGGTAGCGGCTGGCGTATTGCGTGGGCGTACGCCTTTAAATCTAGCATCTGCCACTGTAATGGCACCAGTAGTTGCATTAATGTTTTCGGCTACTTCTAAAATCTCAGCATCCATAAAACTCACGCCAGCAAATACTTCCCAATCATCGGTAATTTTGCCAGTTGCCTCTAACTCCAAGCCATTGGTTCTGCGTTTTTTGGTTAAAATCGCGGCAGTAGATTCTAGGTCAGTATTTCTTTCCCAATCTTTGGTTGATGTATACAGGGCCGTTCTGAATGCTAAATCACCATCCATAAACAACCATTTTGTACCCAATTCAAGCGTTTTGCTGCGCTCTGGTGGCTGTGGTGCAACTGTTAGTTGATACAAATCGGCCGTTGGGCTAAATGAATCACTCCAAGCGGCATAGTAATGCGCGGCATCTGTAGGCTGCCATGACAAACCAGCGCGATAGCTGTTTTCACCATAACTTAATTTTGGTGATGTAGCGCTTGAATAGGTTGAACGTAACTCATCACGACGTATACCAAATAACACTTTCCAATTTTTGACAACTTCTACCGTATCTTGCACATAAACCGCATAGTTATCTGCCTCAAATGTGGCTGGAATTGCCGTAGAGGCAATATGCCTGTTATAAGTAACGCCATTGGCAGCCATTGCCGCTGTTAAGGCGGCGCCTGTTTGCGTATATGGCAAGCCAGTTGCTGGATTTAACGCACGCAAAGCGTTTCTGTAGTTATCTTCTTTTAAATACTCTACGCCACTTAAGAATTCATGTTGCATGCCTGCTAAATCTAGCTTGGTACTAAAGTCAGATTGCAAATTAAGCGTTTCGTAATGCATTTTGCGCGTTACATTGCCGCCAATTTTATTATTATCGGTTGGCAAAACGTTGCCAGGCGTTTTAGCCCAAAACCCACGCTTATAATCAGCTTGCCTTATTTGCGTTCTAAGTTGCGTATCTTCATTAAATTTATGCCTAAAAATCGCCGTCGTCATGCGCGTATCACTGTCATCAAAGTTATCGCTATTACCCCAAAACGTTTTATCGGTGCGGCCATTTGCGCTATCATTTAAAGGTCTTTTGTTTGTATCAAAACGAATGCCAAAGTCTGGCACGTCGCGAGTTTGCGTGTAAATGTGGTTTAGGAAAAATTCGTTTTCAGTACCAATACCCGCACCAAAACTAACAGCAACACCCTTTCTATCTATTTCTGGGCGATCGCCATCCGACGGATTAGTACGATAAGTTTCCTCATGCCTGTCCATGACATTGACGCGAATAGCCGTCGTATCAGTCAATTTTTTATTGAAATCGGCGCTAAACTGATGATAATCGTAGTTGCCAAAACTGCCTGAAACAAAATTTTTATCTTCCAATTCGGCCATTTTGCTGACTTGGTTAATCACGCCACCTGCCTGGCCGCGGCCAAACAACATGGCCGCCGAACCGCGAAGCACATCCACTTGCTCCAAGTTAAATGTTTCGCGATTATATTGCGCCGTATCACGTACGCCATCTAAATAAATATCGCCAAATGAATAAAAACCGCGCAAATTAAAGTTATCGCCAGAGCGGCCGCCTTCTGCCGCATTAAAAGTAAGGCCAGAAACGTTACGCAAGGCCTCTCTTAAGCTGCCCACTTGCTGATCGTGCATTAATTGATTGGTAACCGTTGTAACGGCTTGTGGAATATCATGTGGATCTTGCAGCGTTTTACCAACGCGCGTTTTAGTGGCTTGGTAGCCATCTTTTGGTGCCACTTTATTGGATTTAACACTCACCTCTTCCAGCTCAACTAGCTCTTCTGCCGCATTGGCATTAGACACAACCGCAGCAAATGAAAAAGTGGCGGCAACCATCGCAGCAATGTGCGCAGGCTTGTGTTTATGACGACGAATATGACTCATGGTACTTTCCTCTAGGATAAATAGTTATCTGGCTGGCTAGAGGATGTACCGTTGGCTGGCTTGATGGTGTTTTAAAGCTTAATTTTAAGTTTTATATAGTTGATGTTTTATGTGTTTAACTGCCTGTTAACTTAATACTTTTTTCACTCATTTTTACTGACTTATCTGCAAGCAAGCGTGTCACATGTAAATCGGTGTAAATGTATCAAAAGTTGTGTAAATTACAGAGTTAATGATAACCGTTCTCATTTATAATTTCAAGTGTTATGTATCATCTGACTTAAGTTTTAAAACACTTAATTTAAAGGAAACCGTTTCGTTGAATATTTTTAGCTTAAAAATCAACTCAAGCACCAATCGGCATGTATTGCTGATTGTATTGGCTTGCTTTAGCGCATCGGTATCCGCAGCAGAATCTATTTGGTATAAAGATGGTGATCCGCTTAATACGCAGATTTACACCCTACCCAAAATTCCAAATGGTTATAGAGAAGCCAGCGCTCCGTGCGGCAATGTGGATTTAAGCAAACCGATTACCTTGGCTGAAGTGGCCGATGCAAGCTTGTGTAATAATCCGCAAACGAGTGATGTTTGGGCCAGCGCCCGCGTGCAAGCGGCACAATTGGGCATTGCTAAATCGGCTTATTTACCTTCATTAAATGCTAATGTGTCAGGTAGCTTAGGTGTTGCTAGCCCTGAATCTAGTTCGCGAAATAATCCAAACATCAACTTAAGCACTAACCTAGCCGCCAGCTATTTGCTTTACGATTTTGGTAACCGAAATGCCAATTTAGAAAACGCGCGCCAATTATTGCTTTCGGCCAGCGCCAGCCAAAGTAGCACCGTGCAAAGCGTGTTATTAACCGCCACCGTGGCGTATTACCAAGTGCAAGCCAATATTGCCGCCCTAGAGGCCGCGCTTCAAGCCGAACGCGCCAGTGAAGAAAGCTTTAAAGCGGCTGATGCCAGATATAGAGCAGGCGTTTCAACGCCAGCTGATAAATTACAAGCACAAACCGCTTTTGCGCAATTAACACTGACACGCATTACCTCTGAGGGTAATTTGCAAATTGCGTATGGTAATTTAGTCAACGTGATGGGTTTGCCGGCTAATCAAAAAGTCACTTTATCAACCGCTGTCAGTAATGCGCCATCTACTATTTTAGAAGATGTGAATATGCTGATTGAGCAAGCGAGCGCACGTCGGCCCGATTTAGTGGCCAGTGAAGCGCAACTAAAAGCCGCACAAGCCAATATTGACGCCAGCAAAGCAGCGGCTAAACCGACTATTTCTATTTCAACTTCTAATAATCTGCAAAATGGTTCGCAGTTAAGTGGTAACAATAATGCCACTTTAGGTTTAACGGTTTCTATCCCACTTTTTGCTGGTTATGCCCCAAGTTATCGCATTCGCGCAGCGGAGGCGACTGCCGATTTACGCGCCGCACAACGCGACCGCTTGAAATTGCAAATTTCATTAGATGTGTGGAGCGCTTACCAAAGCTTGCGCACTGCACTGCAATCGGTAACGGCGACTGAGGTGTTGGTGAGTAGCGCCGAGCAATCGTATCGCGTAGCTTTAGGGCGATATAAGGCAGGTGTAGGCAATATTATTGATACGCTAAACGCGCAAAGTGCATTAGCTAGCGCCCGCCAGCAGAAAATTCAGGCCACGCTAAGCGCCAATATTACCCGCGCAACGCTGGCGCAAGCCATGGGCGCACTGGATAACGCCATGATTCAATCGTTGCCTAACGCCAGTAACTTATCTCAAAATTAAAACCAATTTCAAAATTAATTAGACTGCTCAATAGAAATTACGCTATGAAATTACTCAAAAAATTGCTTGTTATCATTTTGATATTGGCCGCCGCGGCTGGCGCTTATTACTATTACGATAAAACCCATCAACCCAAGCCAGAAGATTTGTACCGGCTGGATGAAGTGACGCAAGGCGATATTGAGCAGACGGTTTCTGCGAATGGCACATTGAATCCGGTCAGCTTAATCAGTGTCGGTACGCAGATTTCTGGCATTGTGCGTAAGCTGTATGTGGATTTTAATGACAGAGTTGAAAAAGATCAGGTGCTGCTGGAATTAGATAGCGCGCTGTCTTCGGCGGCTATCGTTCAATCGCAAAGTAGCGTGCGCAATAACCAAGCGAGTGTTGAATTGGCGACGGCGAATGAAAGTCGTATTCGCCAATTGTATAGCCAAGAATACGTTTCAAAACAAGAGCTTGATACCGCTGTGCAAGTGTTAAAATCGGCCAGAGCGCAATTGGATAGCGCGCGCGGCTTGTTAACGCGTGACCAAACCAACTTAAATTTCACCATTATTCGCTCCCCCGTTTCGGGCATTGTAGTGAATCGCGTGGTGGATGTTGGGCAAACGGTGGCGGCCAGTTTTCAAACGCCAACCTTGATTCAAATTGCGCAAGATTTAGCCAAAATGCAGATTGATACCAGCTTTGCTGAAGCCGATATTGGCAAAATTAAAGAAGGTCAGCCAGTTAAATTTAATGTAGATGCTTTCCCTAATCGTAACTTTGAAGGCGTGGTGAAACAAGTACGTTTAAACTCTACCAACACCTCTAATGTAGTGACTTATAACGTGGTGGTATCTGTGGACAATACTGATTTAACCTTGCTACCAGGCATGACAGCTTACGTTAATATTGCGGTAGCCAAAGCTGAGCAATCGTTATTGGTGCCAAACGCGGCATTGCGCTACAAACCAAAAACAGATGAAACTGGCAGCGGCAAAAAATCAGCGGCAGGTCAAAATGGTGATAGAAAAAGAAATGGCAGCGGCAAAAGTGGCAACCAAGCGCAAGATTTAAACGCTGGCAAAATCTATATTTTAAGAGAAGGCAAACCGACCTTAGTGAAGGTGCAAGTCGGCATCACAGATGGCCGCTCTACTGCTATTACGGCAAGTGAATTAAAAGCGGGCGACCAAGTAGTGGTAGGCGAGTTGCAGGCTAACGGCCAAGCGCCAACGGCTGGCGGCTCATCACGTGCACCAAGAATGTTTTAGGCAAGATGATGCAAAACAATACAAGTGAAGCCAAAGCAGTAATTGAGGTGAGCAATCTGTACAAAGATTACCAAACCGCCGCTGGGCCATTCCCTGTGCTAAAAGATGTGAATTTGCGCATTGATAACGGCGATTATGTGGCGATTATGGGCCCTTCTGGCTCTGGCAAATCCACCTTTATGAATATTTTGGGTTGCCTAGATAAACCAACCAAAGGCCAATATGTGTTGGATGGTCATGCAGTGGCTACCATGGTTGACAATGATGTGGCAGGTGTGCGCAATAAAACCATTGGTTTTGTGTTTCAGGGTTTTAATTTGCTTGCGCGCTCTAGCTTGCTGGATAACGTTGCTTTGCCTTTGGTGTATTCAGGCATTGAAAAGCCAGAGCGTCATGCGCGCGCCAAAGTGTTATTAGAAAAAGTAGGTTTAGCTAAACATATCAACTCCCGTCCTAACCAGATTTCTGGCGGCCAGCAACAGCGCGTCGCCATTGCGCGCGCATTAGTCAATAATCCAAGATTGATACTTGCCGATGAACCGACTGGCAACTTGGATAGCGTCACCAGTGAGGAAATTATGGCGCTATTTGGCGAATTAAATAAAGAAGGCATCACCATTGTGCTGGTCACCCATGAAACCGATATTGCTGAGCACGCCAAACGCCAAGTGCGCTTTTTGGATGGCAAAATTGTGCAAGACACGCTTACCACTAGTCATGTAGCGGAGGTGCTTTGATGAGGCTTTTGAAAAACGTAGCGAGCGATGATAAATCAAGGCAAAAAATGACGAAAAACCGCAGCATATGGGTGATATGTGAGGATTTTGAGGCATTTTTTAACGCAGAGCTATCAAGCGCAGTAGTTTTGCAAAGGCCTCAACATGTTTAGCGCTATGCTGGGTGAAGCATGGCACGCCATGGGCGCCAACCGTTTGCGCACTTTTTTAACTATGCTGGGCATGGTGATTGGCGTGGGCGCGGTGGTATTAATGATGGCGATTGGGCAAGGCGCTGAGGCGTCTGTAAAACGCTCGATTAGCGCCATGGGTAGCAATTTGTTTGTGGTGCTATCTGGCCCGCCAAATATGGGCGGTGCGCGTTCAGCCACTGGTGGCGCGCCATCGCTTAATGTAAAAGATGCCAATGCAATCGCCGAATTAGACGGCATTGCAGGCGTGGCACCAGTGACCATGGGCAAAGCGCAAATTGTGTATGGCAGCAATAACTGGAACACCGATATATTAGGCACCACGCCTAGCTATTTAGATGTGCGCTCATGGCCGCTATCATCTGGCTATGCCTTTGCCGATTCCGATATTTTATCGGCATCGCGCGTGGCATTAATTGGCAAAACAGTTGCGCAGAATATTTTTGGCGACGATATAGACCCAATAGGTAAAACCATCCGCATTAAACAAAGCCCTTTTGTGGTGTTAGGCGTCTTGGATAGCAAAGGCCAATCGCTAGATGGGCGCGATCAAGACGACACCATTATTGTGCCGCTGACTACCGCGCAGCGAAAACTATTTGGCAACCAATTACCGGGCAGCGTGCGCCAAATTATTGTGCAAGCCGAATCAGACAATATGATGGCGATGGCGGAAGAAGGCATGAATGCGCTGCTGAATCAGCGCCATAATATTCGCGAAGGCGCCGATAGCGACTTTTCTGTGCGTAACTTAACCGCTATTGCCAACTCGGCCGCCGAAACCACGCGCACCATGTCTTTACTATTAGGCGCAATCGCATCTGTTTCTTTATTGGTGGGCGGCATTGGCATTATGAATATCATGCTGGTATCGGTAACCGAACGCACCCGCGAAATCGGCATCCGCATGGCTATTGGCGCCCGTCAGCGCGATATTTTGATGCAATTTTTATTAGAAGCCATTGTGATTTCAATCGTTGGCTGCTTAATCGGCATAGCCATAGGCGTAGGTGGCGCAGTGCTAGTGAGCGTCTTTACAAAAGCAGAAGTAATTGTATCCAGCGATTCCGTATTGATTGCCTTTAGCGTAGCCGCCAGCATAGGCGTCTTCTTTGGCTTCTACCCAGCCCGCAAAGCAGCAAGACTTAACCCGATTGAAGCGTTGAGGTATCAATAATTAAACAATAGCGTGTGAAATTTGTGCGCGCTATTCAGATAGAAATAATTTGATGATTTAAAAAACTTTTAATGCATTAAAAATAGATTTGCCATGAGCCCTCACTAACTTTAATTAGCCCGCATGTACTTATTCGCTTGCATTGCACCATACAAAAATCGTACTTCATAAAGCGATTTATTTCGTGGATTTTTCTTAATAAACTACATAACACAATTACATCTAAGCTATTGTAAATAATAGTTAAATTGATGTAGCCCATGCGAGCTATTTTCGTTTAAGAAAGAGTTAGTTACAGTGTGTTCACCTTTAACTCATTCTATTTGGGGTACATCATGTTAAAAAAATCATTACTTTCAGTTGCTGCATTATTAGCGGCAACAATGTTATCCGCTACAGCGCAAGCAAGCACTGTTGACCTAAACTATGTTTCACCTAACACCACGGTTACAACTACCGTTTCGGTAAATAGCAGCACGCTTAACACTTACATGGGCAGCTATAATCTTTCAGCTTCAGATGTTGCTGGTGCAATTATTGGCTTTTGTGTAGATCCATTCCAATGGGCTTCTAGCGCATCAAACCAATACACAAGCAGCGCTTTGGATGCTAGCGACTTTATTAGTGTCGGTGAAAATCGTTTTTCTAACGCGCAAAAGCTGTTTGATAACGCTTATGCTAGCCTTTCAGGCGCTGAACAAACGGCTGGCTTTCACTTAGCGTTATGGGAAATTTTCCATGATGACCTAAGCACAGCTACAGGTGCCATCTCTTCGGTAAGCGGCTCTAATGCTGGCATGTTAGCTTCTGCTAATACGTTTTTAAGTGCGTTAAATGGCTGGTCTACAACCAATGCTTACGACCTAACTTTTTACGGTAACGGCCAATTGCAAGATTTTGTAACGGCTTCACCTTCTGCCGTGCCTGTACCTGCGGCCCTGCCATTGCTTGCTTCAGGCTTGTTAGGTTTTGGCGTAATGCGTCGTCGCAATAAAGCAATGTAATTTTTGATTTGCTTTAAAACATAAAAATAGCGCTCAATTGAGCGCTATTTTTTTTACTTGTACAAAATTATAATCCCACATTACTATGCGCATTTTTAATGCGGTATTAAACTTGATAAAGTAATATTTTCGCAAATAACGAATCGCTATTTAGGCTCACTCACAAAGCCTAGCTTAGTAATGCCAGCATTTTGCGCATCGGCCATTACTTCTGCCAGTACTTGATATTTAGTTTCTTTATCGGCACGAATTTGTAATTCTGGTTGCGGTTTAATGTCGGCGGCTTGTAGCAATTTTTGTTTTAATTCACCTTGCACCATTGGCGCGTCATTCCAATAGGTTTTACCAGCGCCATCAATAGCTAATGTAATCACTTTTGGCTCTTCTGGTAAGGTTTGGCTAGTGGCTTGCGGCAGCTCAATTTTTACAGCGTGGGTTAATAATGGCGCGGTAATAATAAAAATCACCAACAAAACCAACATCACGTCTACCAATGGCGTGGTGTTGATTTCACTCATGGGCTGCGTGTGCGCCTCATTGTTGGATGCATTGCCGCCTATCATGCTGGCACTCCCATTGGTTTGGCGTTTTGCGCATGGATTGATTGTACATTGTATGGATTGTTGGCGTTTTGTTTAATCAGCAAAGGCGCGCATGTGGTTAATAGCACATGCAAATCTTGCCCAAAGCCATCTAAAGTGGCATTAAAAACACGGTTTTGTTTTACAAATGCGTTATAAGCCAACACCGCTGGAATGGCCACTGCCAAGCCAATCGCGGTCATAATTAATGCCTCACCTACAGGGCCGGCTACTTTGTCTAAAGTGGCTTGGCCGCTGGCGCTAATACTGGCTAAGGCGTGATAAATACCCCAAACCGTGCCAAATAACCCAACAAATGGTGACACGCTACCAACGGATGCCAAAACGGATAAGCCAGACTCTAGCTTGGCCGATGTTTGCGCCACGCTACGGCGCATGCTACGTGCAATAAATTCATCGTAACTGCACGATTCTTCAATATGCTTTGAAGCGTGTAATTGGTGATGGTGCGCCGCATCAACTGCATTTACCGCCAACTGTTGCGCAGGCGAATCCATTTTAAAGGTGCTAATGGCGGCTTGCAAATTAGGCGCTGCCCAAAATTCGGCAATATAGCGCTTTAATGCGCTTTTAATTTGAATACTTTGCACGGTTTTTACAATCATAAAATACCAGCTAGCCACTGACATCATCAGTAATATTAAGGCCACTGTTATAGACACAAAACCGCCTTGCATAATAAAAGCCAGGCTATTAAATTCTGTTACGTGTTGCATGTTCATTCCTTTGATTTAAAACGTTTTTCTATTTACTTTGATACCTTTTTACAAACCTAAACTTGGCTCTCATATACACAAAAACCTTTAAGCCTCTGTCATTCCCGCGCAGGCGGGAATCTAGGCTAATCAGCCACTTAACTGGATTCCCGCCTGCGCGGGAATGACGAAAATAAGCGGTTTTTGATTAGATTGCAAATGAGCTAAGCCTTTAATTAGTAAAATTTGTATGACTGGTATTAACTATCCAATGAAAACTTCATTGGCACCATGACATAAGCGCTTAATGCCTGATTGTTTTTCTTAGCCGGAATAAAGCGCCAGCGTTTAACCGCTTGAATTGCCGCATTATCCAAACGCTCAGAGCCGCTGCTTTTTTCAATTTGCACTTCTTCCGCCGCACCATCGGCAGAAACCAATACCTTCATTAATACGCGCCCTTCTTCCCCTATTCGGCGCGACATAGCGGGGTAATCCGGTGCTGGATTATTTAAATAAGACACACCAAAGCGCGGCGGCTCAATTTTATCTTCAACTGGTTTCTCTACTACCGGCTGCGCTTTAGGCGCTTCGGCTACTTTTACAGGTTCAGCCGGCGCGGCTGGCGTTTCTTCAATTATTGCTTGCTCTGTCGTTGCCTCTATCAAACGCTCAGTTGGCGTTTCAATCGGCCTAATTTTTTCGACTATTTTTTTCGGCTTAATAACTGGCTTAACTTGTTGTTTAATTGGCTCAATCACTGGCACCAATTCTGGCTCTGGCGCAGGCGGCGCAATCAAGCTCACCATCATTGGCTTGGTAGGCGACACTATTATTTTTTCAATTGGTTTTTGAGCAATGAGCAAATAAATTACCGCCATGTGCGCAAGCAGCACAAAAATTGTCGTTAACCATGATTGCAATTTTTGGCTTGGTGCTGACGTATTTACGCAATTGCTTTGCAAAGGCAAGGCATTCAATTGACTGATTTTTGCGTTACCAATTACAAAATCTGAATGCGATTTTGGATGGCGCGCTGCAAATAAATGCGTAACTGTGGCTGTTTGGCTCATGCCAACTCCATTCAAATTTACTTGGTTAATATCAGTTTATTTTGTTTTGTAATGCGCAAAATATAAGTCTCATTTAAATGCTCAATCATCACTTCTTTAACATTGTTAAATAGCTGCTCTGTATTTAAGCGTTTAATGCGCGACATTTTCATGTCTTGATTCGGGGTTTCGTCCGCCACAATCGCCACATCAAAGCTCATGTGTTCTTTTGCTGTTAAATTAGTAATCACTTTCATATCAATTCAATTAACTGCCTTATTAATTAACTACCTTGCTAAATAACTATCTTGCTAAAAAAGTGACCGCCTTACATGAACTGTTTACATTGAGCAAACATGGCCAATGCAGCCATAAATCAAGGAGATGCATTTGCATGCACTTACTACATTTAAGACGTTGTTAGGGACGTCTTAAATTCTGTTGCTAGCCGCTAAAACTAAAAGCGATTAGCTAAATATTCATTTGCTGCATCACAAATAAATCGACAATCCAAAAATCTATAAAAGTTGATTAATTAAGCAATTTAACCGTTAATGCAAATGATAATAGTTCTTATTTAAAAAGTAAAGTGTTAGCCACAAAAATATTATTCGTTAAATTTTGTAGATAATGTTGGTCATAATCCGACACAGATTTACAATTGAGCCTAATGCTAAAAACTATTAGGAATCATGCCGTATGCACCGCTCTATTGAATTTGTAAAACGCTACCCATTTGCCATGTTGCTGGCGGTTCAGCTGTTAAGCGTGCTGTTTTATGGCTTTATGACCGACTCAAAAAGTAGCCTACTTATATTTAATAGTTTGGGCTTAATTGTGCCAATTCTGGCGGTTTGGGTGGTATTTCGCACACCAATGGCAAGCTGGGTTGGCTTTGTGCTCATCACCCTTTCACTCAGTACATCTTTGTTAGCATTACTGGCTGGGCAAACGCAACTATTGGTTTGGGCGCACGGGTTTGAAAGCTTGCTGTATTTTTATGCCGCGGCGGGCATGGTATTGGTGATGTTTGCGGATGATATTGTAACGGTGGATGAGCTGTATGCCGTGGGTGCAACGTTTACTTTGCTGGTATGGGGCTTTACCTTGGCGTATTCGGTTTGCCAGCAAATCTACCCAAATAGTTTATTGGCAGCCATTAACCCCAGCAATCCACGCAGCTGGGTAGAGCTATTATTTATGAGTTTTTCGATTCAATCGGGCACAGGCGTTGGCGATGTAATCCCTATTTCAAGCCCTGCACGCGCGATTGCTTCATTACAAATCTTTTCAAGCGTGATGTATTTAACCATCGCCGTATCACGCTTGGTGGGATTAACGATTCAATATAAAAAATAACTAATTCTATAAACCAATCAAGGCAAGCGGTAAACCAATACCGCATCGCCTTGTTTGTAGCCAAAAATAGAATTGCCGCCACTGGCTACTGCAATATATTGCACGCCATCAATGCTGTAGGTAATAGGCGGCGCGTTAACGCCAAACTCTGATTTAGCTTGCCACAGCAATTCACCCGTTTGGCTGTTGTAGCCATTAAAGTTGCCATTGCCCTCCCCAGTAAACAATAAGCCGCCAGCCGTTGCCAGCACACCGCCTACTAATGGTTGCGCTGTTTTGTTTTGCCAAGCAATCTTACCTGTGGCTAAATCAATGCCAGATAACAAACCCCATCGTGGATCTTGTGTAGGCTCACTGGCGGCATAGCGTATTGCCGCTTTGCCATTGCTTGCAGGCGTTTCATGCAAGGTGTATTTAATGGGCGCATGAATTCCCGCTACAAACGCGCGTTGATTGGCTTCATCTACACTAACTGGTGACCAATTTGAGCCGCCTAAAATACCTGGGTAAACAACAGTCCCTTCAAAAGTGGCTTTTTGGAATAGATTTTTTTGCGGCACAAATGCATCCGATTTTTTAATCAATTCGCCGGTTGCCCTATTGTGAATATAAAACCAACCGGTTTTGCTGGCCTGCCCTACCGCGGCGATTTTTTTGCCATTCAAATTATAGTTAAATAGCACTGGCGGGCTGGCTAAATCATAACCCCATAAATCGTGCGGCACTTGCTGATAATGCCATTTCAGCTTGCCTGTGTTGGTATCCAGCGCCACTAATGAAACGGTATAAAGATTATCACCCGGGCGCGAAATATCGTTCATTTGCGGGCTTGGGTTGCCTGTACCAAAATAAAGCGTATCAGTTGCCGTATCTATCGCTGGCGTGCTCCAAGCGGAGCCACCACCAAAACGCGCTGAATCAGCATATTTTGCCGCATCCGCTTTTTCTTGCGCTACATCACGGTTGAGCACAATGCCATCCGCCGTTTTTTGCGTAAACTGCCCTTCCCAACCGTTTGCAGGAATGGTGTCAAATTGCCACGCACGTTTGCCGTTTTCTACATCATAAGCGGCTAAAAAACCAGGTCTGCCAAAGCGCCCTGTTACGCCAATTACCGCGCCCAATGGCGCATCGGCGGTTGGGTTATCAATATGCAAGCCATAACCCACGCCAGTAATGCCAACAATTACTTTACCTTTATAAACCACTGGCGCCATGGCGATGCCAATGCCTGTGCCGCCCGTTACTTTGCGCGCACTATTAGGGTCGTCTTTATTTAAGGAGTCTTGGCCTTCTGTGGTGATGGCGGCTTCAACCACATCAATATCCCACTCTTTGGCGCCTGTGTTTGCATTTAAGGCAATTAAGCGTGCATCTACTGTGCCAATAAACACTTTGCCATTGGCAACAGCCACACCCCTGTTGGCTGGGCCGCAGCACATTTGCCAATCTTTGCGCCTGTCGTGGGTGTAGCGCCAAAGTTCTTTGCCTGTTTTGGCATCCAGCGCGGCTACGTGGTTATAGGGTAATGACAAATACATAATGCCATTTTGCACAATTGGTGTGGTTTGAAAGCTGCCCACAACGCCACTTTTATATTGCCACGCTTGTACTAAATTTTTGACGTTTTGCTGATTAATTTGCGTATTAGGCGAAAAGCGCTGGCTGCTAAAATCGCGCCCAAAACTAGGCCAATCTTGGTTTGCTGCCTGTTGAGCTATTTTGTTTTGATTGCCAGCACAGGCTTGCAACAAGGCAAATGAAATCAAAAAAGTGCATTTAAATAAGGTGTTTTTCATTGCCGTTATCGCCTAAAAAATATACAGATTAGTATACATCAAGAAAATTCAATCATCAGCACGAAAATAATAAAACAATTTTGAATCTAAAAAACAATTCCTGCGTATAAAAAAACTGAAGTACCAAAAACGTTACACCAAAAATTAACCATTTTAAACGTTAGGGATTTAAATGAAAACTATTCAAAACCATGCCATTAAAAACGCGCGCATCGCGCTGCTGGCCAGCGTAATTAGCGCACTATTTGTGCCAGCCGCTTGGGCAGATGACCTGCAATACAGCAATAAATTGTTACTCACTGGCGGCGTTTCTCAGGTAGAAGGCGCGGCAGGCGGCGGCTTAACGCCATGGGCGTTAATTGGCGGTTACGGCACCAATAATGAGGTGGGCGGCAATGTGCATTACACTTTTGCTGATACTAATGATTACAAACTCAACACATATGGCTTTACTGTAGGCTTGTTTGACCGCGTTGAGTTTTCAGTGGCACAGCAAGATTTTGATATTAGTAATTTAAGAAATAAAGTAGAAGGCTTTACTCTAGGAGGTGGCCAGCCTTTCGCTGGCGCGGTAGGTCGCGATACATTAAATCAAATTATCGTTGGTGCGAAAGTGCGTGTATTTGGTGAAGCTGTACTTGATGCTGATACATGGATGCCACAAGTAGCGGTTGGCGTCCAATACAAAGAAAATCAAGACACAGATTTTATTAAAAGTGCTGTTGTTGGTGCAAAAAGTGATCACGGAACGGATGTTTATATTGCTGCAACTAAATTGTTTTTAGATAAAAATTTACTGCTCAACGGCACCTTGCGCTTCACAAAAGCGAATCAGTTTGGTCTGTTAGGATTTGGTGGTGAAAAAAATAATAGTTATGAACCCATGTTAGAAGTATCAGCAGCCTACCTGTTACGAAAAGATTTAGCGATTGGTGCTGAGTATCGTATGAAACCTAACAATTTAAGTAGCCCTTTGAATCCAGCCTTGGCAGGATTAACGGGTAGCAATAACAGCATTAATTTAGATGAGGACGATGCGTTTGATATTTTTGTGGCTTACGCACCAACCAAAAACATTTCAATCACCGCCGCTTACGTTAACTTAGGCAATATTGCCACGGTAAAAGCGGTTGGCGCCGATTATGGCAATCAAGAAGGTGTTTATTTATCAGCACAAATTGGCTTCTAAAAAGCCAGCTTAAATACACACACTTACAAACTTAAAAAGGAATATCACATGAATTTCAACCTTAAAACAATGATTGCCACCGCTTTGGCAACCAGCACACTATTGCTTGCACAGCCTGTTTTGGCCGAAATGTACGCACAAAACCCTAATCTTGGTAACACGCCAATGGAAGGCACCGCCACCTTTGAAGCGTTTGGCGGCAAAGAAGGTTTAGTTAAAATTATGGATGACTTTATGATTGGGCTGGTGGCTGATCCACGCACTAAGGCGTTTTTTGATAATGACAAACAAACCTTTATTAAAGCTATGTTGGTTGAGCAAATGTGTGAGCTGATGAATGGCGGCTGCAAATACCCAGGCCGCGATATGAAATCATCACACGCCAGCATGAAAGTGAATCGTGAAGGCTTTAATGGCTTAGTTGAGCAATTTCAATTTGCCATGGATAAGCATAATGTGCCTTTTGCCGCGCAAAACAAATTGCTGGCTAAATTAGCACCAATGTACCGCGAAATTGAAACCACTACTGGCAAAGCCGTGCCGCCAAACTTACCCAAAACAGGCATGTAACTGGCATATAAACCAAGCCTGCTGCTTATTCACAAGGCAACATTGCGTTTGCCTTGTGAGTAATTTTCGATAAATAGCTTTGTCGCATTTATATAAATGATGACTTACGTTTTAATCGCAGGTCACGGATTAAATTAAGGTAATATTCAATTTTACTTAATAAGTTAAAGATTATGGCACTAACAAAATCTTCAGCAAAAACATCCACAAAATCATCGGATGAGCTATTTCACTTAATTGCGTTAAGTGGTCAAGGTGATCGCGTGGCTTTTCAGGCGCTTTATGATGCAACATCGTCTAAGTTATTTGGGCTGTCGCTGCGTATTCTTAATAGGCGCGATTTAGCAGAAGAAGCTTTGCAAGATGCGTTTATCAATATTTGGCACCATGCACAAAATTATCGCCCCGAAAAAGCCGCGGTAATGACTTGGATGACGACAATAGTAAGAAACAAATGCTTTGATTTGCTACGCGCTATGCCGCATGAAAACCAATTATTGGATGAAGAAAGCCTAGACGATTGGGCATCGGATGATTTAGGTCCGCTTGAAAAAGCCACTGAACTAAGCGAATCTAAGGCGCTATTGAATTGCATGAATGGCTTAGCGCCTTTGCAACGGCAAGCCATTGCCTTAAGTTATTTTCACGGCATGGCGCATGAGCAGCTGGCCAGCCATTTGGTGCAACCTTTAGGCACCGTAAAAACGTGGATTAGACGCGGATTACAATCATTAAAAAGCTGTCTGCAAGGAGTGTCAGCATGAGATACGACAATCAACAATTGGCTGATATGTTATCGGCCGAATATATTTTGGGTACCCTTAAAGGCGCCGCGCGCAGGCGTTTTGAGCAGCTAATTAGGCAAAAACCCGTGTGGGCGCAAACGCTAAACTGGTGGGAAGCACACATGCATTTGCTGGCCGATACCGTGCCGGCCGTTAGCCCGCCAAATAAAGTGTGGAAAAATATTGAAGCGCAACTTTTTAACCGTAAAGCGACTCAACATAGCGCTTGGTGGAAAAATTGGGCATTTGCATCAACAGCATTAGCCACCGGTTTGGCCATTTTGCTGGTGATTCAAACGCCGCAATCGCTAAATGACAGCAAACCTGCCGCGGTGGCTTTATTGGCGACTGAGAAATCAGAGGCTGGTTGGTTGTTAAATGAAACCAAGAAATCGGACACTGATGTGACGATTATCGCGATTGCGTTGGCAAGCTTACAGTTAAAAGCCGATAACGCGTTTGAGCTTTGGTTATTGCCGGCGGATAAATCCAAACCAATTTCATTGGGTTTATTGCCTCAACAAGGCAACAATGTGTTTAAAGTGCCTAAAGATGTCATTCCTTTGATGGCGACAGGCTTGCTAGCGGTTAGTCTTGAGCCAGTTGGTGGTTCGCCGACAGGTCAGCCAACGGGTGCTGTGTTGTATCAAGGTAGAATGACCAAAACTTAAGTAATTACTTTTAATTATTTACTTAAGCTATTAATTTTAAAGAAAGAAATAAGAATGGGTTTAGCCATTAAATTAGCAGAATCTGGCAACTTGCCCGATTCAATTGTGCGTCAAGGTATTCGGCAATTAGTCAAACAACGATTGGTAGAAATTTCAGCCAATAATTGCGAAATAGGCATGGCCAATTTGACTGAATTTGTAGCAGCGATGAATGCATCCGCCATTGCGCCTGTGCCAGAGCTAGCCAATGCGCAGCATTATGAAGTGCCTGCGGCATTTTTTCATTTTTGTTTGGGTGTTAATCGCAAATACAGCAGCTGTTTTTGGATGCCTGAAACGCAAACGTTGGATGAAGCGGAAGTATTGGCCTTAACCCAAACATGCCATCATGCCGATTTGCAAGATGGGCAGGCGATTTTAGAACTGGGTTGTGGTTGGGGTTCACTTTCACTTTGGATGGCGGCCAATTACCCGAAAGCCAGCATTACTGGCGTTTCTAACTCTAATTCGCAGCGCGAATATATTATGAATACGGCCAGATCGCGCGGTATTACTAATCTAAACATTATTACAGCCGATATGAACAATTTTGAAGCGCCCGCTAAATATGACCGCGTGGTATCGGTTGAAATGTTTGAGCATATGCGTAATTACCAAATGTTATACGGCAAAGTGGCTAGTTGGTTAAAGCCAAAAGGTAAGTTTTTCAAACATATTTTTGTGCATCGCAATACACCTTATACATTCGATGTGAAGGCTGATGATGACCAGAATAATCAATGGATGAGCCAATTCTTTTTTAGTGGCGGCATTATGCCAAGCGACGATTTACCGCTGCATTTTCAAGATGATTTAAAGCTGATTCAACGCTGGCGCTGGGATGGCACGCATTACGAAAAAACGGCCAATGCCTGGTTAGAAAATATGGATAAAAATGCCAAAGCCATTACGCCTATTTTGGCGGCAACCTACGGCGATAAAGACGTAGAAATGTGGCGCAACCGCTGGCGCATGTTTTACATGGCTTGCGCGGAATTATTTGGCTATAACAACGGTCAAGAATGGTGGGTAACGCACTATTTATTTGAGAAACGTTAAAATGCAGCCACGTTTGGTTGTTAATTTTATATTGTTTCAAATAGGCTGGTTTGCCTGCGTAATAGGCGCGGCCAAGCAAATGCCGTGGTTAGGCGTTGCAACGGTGCTAGCCATTGTTATTTGGCATTTAACCCAAGCCAAGCAAGCTAAAAAAGAAGTACAGCTTTTGATAATTGCACTGGTAATTGGCGGCACTTTTGACCAGATTATGCTGAACCACCAGTTAATTACTTACCAAGCGCATGGCTGGAGTAGCATGCTGGTACCAGTTTGGATTTTGGCGCTTTGGGCCGAATTTGTAACGGTATTAAATGTGAGCTTACGTTGGATGAAAGGCCGTTGGCTAGTTGCCGTTTTATTTGGTGCCATTGGCGGGCCGCTGGCTTATATGGGCGCGGAAAAATTAGGTGCGGTAACGCTCAACCATTTACCAATAAGTTATGTAGCATTGAGTGTTGGCTGGGCATGTTTAACGCCGCTTTTATTAAAACTTTCACAAAAATTTGATGGGTTTGCAGATTAAAAATGTTTAATTGGTCTATTTATTTATACAGCTTAGTGGCTATTGGCTTGTTTGCGCTAATGGGCTGGATGATTAGCTTAATTCGCGACAACGTAACGCATGTGGATAGCATGTGGAGCCTATTTTTTGTGCTGGCCAGCTTTACCAGCGCCCTATTTGTGTTTGATAGCTCGCCACGCATTTTATTGGTTTTAAGCTTGGTTTCAGTTTGGGCCATTCGCCTGTGCGCTTACCTTACTTGGCGCAATTGGGGCCCGCACGAAGATCACCGTTATGTTGAAATTAGACGAAATAACGAGCCGCATTTTTGGCTAAAAAGTAGTTATATAATTTTTGGCTTACAAGGCATTTTGGCTTGGATTATTTCGCTATCTTTATACGGCGCTATTGATTCAAATGCGCCAATGAACGCGCTAGATTACTTTGGTTTTGTTTTATTTGTGTTTGGTTTTTATTGGGAAACGCTTGCCGATTGGCAATTAAGCCAATTTAAAGCCAATCCATCTAACAAAGGCAAAGTGCTAGATAGCGGCTTGTGGCGTTATAGCCGCCACCCCAATTATTTTGGCGAATGCTGTGTGTGGTGGGGCTTTTATCTTATTGCGCTGGCAGGCGGCGCTTGGTGGGCGATTATCTCCCCTCTTTTAATGACTTTGTTATTGCTTAAAGTAAGCGGCGTAAGCCTATTAGAGAAAGATATTGTTGAACGTAGGCCCGAATATGTTGCCTATATCAAAAGCACCAATAGCTTTATTCCTGGCTTACCCAAACAATAGATTTTTTGAATTTAATCAAGAGGTTGCAATGTTTCAAATCCAATCGGCATTATTAATGACTGCCGTAATTAGTATAGCTAGCCCTGTTATGGCCGAAGAATGGGCGTTTGATGTGTTTTTAGATAAAAATAAAATCGGCAAACATACCTTTACGCTAGACCAAAACCGCCAGCTAACCAGCCGCGCAAAATTTAACGTAAAAGTGCTTTTTATTAATGCATATAGTTACGATCACGTGGCTAAAGAGCAATGGAATGAGGATTGTTTAGCCAAAATTGAAGCCAATACCACCGAAAATAAAGTGGTTACCAATATTAAAGGCGCGCAAAAAGATGCAGGTTTTGAAGTATCGGATGGCAAAAAAACGCAAAATCTAAATAGCTGTGCCATGACGTTTGCCTATTGGAATCCTAAAATCCTCACCCAATCCAAATTGCTTAATCCGCAAAATGCCGAATATTTAGATACGCAATTTGAAAAGCTGGCGGCAGAAACCATTACGGTAAAAGGCAAGCCGGTAGAAACCACCCACTACAAACTTAAAGGTAGTTTAAATGGCAAAAGCAAACTCAATATTGATCTTTGGTACAACCTTAAAAACGAATGGGTAGCCTTAAAATCCACTACGCCAGAAGGCTACATAATCAACTATAAGTTGATTTAAATCATCATGTTAAATTACAAACTTAAAGTATTACTTATTCTACTATTTAGCTGGTTAATTGCTGGCTGTGCGAGTACAAAAATGGATTCAATTGCCACCGTTAATAAAGTCGATTTGCCGCGTTTTATGGGTGATTGGTATGTGATTGCGGCGATTCCAACCGCGATTGAAACGCAATCTTACAACGCGATTGAGAATTACAAATTAGAGCCAGATGGCAGCATTGCTACCACTTTCACCTATTACAAAGGTGCTTTTGATGGCCCGCTTAAAACCTATAAACCGCGCGGATTTGTAGTGAAAGACACCGGCAATGCGCTTTGGGGCATGCAATTTATTTGGCCGATTAAGGCCGAATATCGCATTGCTTATTTAGATGATGATTATCAGCAAACTGTGATTGCACGTAACGCGCGTGATTATGTGTGGATTATGGCGCGCACGCCACAAATTGATGATGCTAAATATGCTGAATTAACACAGTTGGTTAAAAGCATGGGATATGACACAGCCAAGTTGCGCAAAGTACCGCAAAGCTGGACTAACGTTAAAAGAAGTATTAAAAAGGCTGAGTAATCCATGGCAAGCAAGCGTCCTTTTTTAAGTACTTTAAGCAGCTGGCTAGATAACGATGCGCTGGGCGAGAATGCCAATCAAGAAGCCGAACATCGCATTGATTATTGGCGCGTTATCCCTTTTGTTGCCATGCATTTAGCTTGCTTTGCCTTATTTTGGGTGGGTTACAGCGCATTTGCCATTATTTTTGCAATAGCGCTTTACGGCATTAGAATGTTCGCGATTACTGGCTTTTACCACCGCTATTTTTCACATAAAGCGTTTCAAACCAGCCGTTTTGGGCAATTTTTATTTGCCGTTTTAGGCGCAACCGCCGTGCAACGTGGCCCATTGTGGTGGGCCGCACACCATCGCAATCATCACAGCCATTCAGATGAAGAAAACGATGCGCACTCCCCCGTTCAGCATGGTTTTTTGTGGAGTCATATCGGTTGGTTTTTATCACGCAGCAATTTTCACACTCAATTTGATCGTGTAAAAGAGCTGGCAAAATTCCCCGAATTACGTTTTTTAGACCGCTTTGATGTGTTGATTCCAGTGATGTTTGCCTTAGGAATTTTTGCTTTAGGTGCCCTATTAGAAAATTACGCGCCAAGCTTGCAAACAAACGGCTGGCAGTTGCTAGTTTGGGGCTTTGTTATTTCTACTGTGGCTTTGTATCACGCCACTTTTAGCGTTAATTCATTAGCGCATACTTGGGGCAAACGCCGCTATGCCACGCGCGACCAAAGCCGCAACAACTTGTTAATCGCGCTTTTGACATTAGGCGAAGGCTGGCATAACAACCATCACCACTACCCAGGCGCCGCAAAACAAGGCTTTTACTGGTGGGAAATCGATTTTACCTATTACGGTTTGCGCCTATTAGCCGCCACAGGGCTTATTTGGAATTTGCGCAAAGTACCTATTGAAATTCGTGAAGCCAAACAATATAAAAATCAGTAATACAAAAACTAACCCTAAAAAAATTAGAAATAGAATGAAAAGAATGCCACTAAAAAATGAAAATGATTTGTACAAACATAGAATTTTGGGATGCAGTGCAAGGTACTTTAAGAATTAAAGCATTGAACGCAAAAACCTGAATGTACATTTGCATGCAAATTAAAGTACATGAGGATTACGAGCACCTCGCAACGCAGTAATGCGCCCAAAAAATATGTTTTAGAGATTATTTATGAATATCGCCATTATTGGCAGCGGAATCGCTGGCAACATCATCGCTCATCACCTACATAAAGAACATGCCATCACTGTTTTTGAGTCCAATAGCCATATTGGCGGCCATACGCATACGCATGATATTGAATTAATGGGTAAAAATTATGCGGTAGACACGGGTTTTATTGTGTTTAACGACCGCACTTATCCGCACTTTATTGAGATGCTAGACGCGCAAAAAGTGGCATGGCAGCCCAGCCAAATGAGCTTTAGTGTGCGCAATGAACTGACAGGATTGGAGTACAACGGCACCACCTTAAATAGCTTATTTGCGCAACGGCGCAATTTTTTTAAACCCAGCTTTTACGGCATGATTCGCGATATTTTGCGTTTTAATAAACAGGCGCTGGCTTTACTAAAAAGCGATAGCGAGATTAAATTAGGCGATTATTTAACGCAAAATAATTACAAGCCAGCTTTTATAAATAATTATATTGTGCCAATGGGCGCGGCAATTTGGTCTACCGACGCCGCGCAGATGTTGGATTTTCCGGCACGTTTTTTGGTGCGATTTTTTCACCACCACGGCATGTTAACGGTTAACAACAGGCCGCAATGGCGCACCATTACTGGCGGTTCAGCCAGATACGTTGAAAAGCTAACGGAAGATTTTAAATTTAAAATTAAGCTCAATACGCCAGTAGCCAGTGTGCAAAGGCTTAAAAGTAGCGTTAACATTAAGCTTAAAAATGGCATAGAGCAAAGTTTTGACTATGTATTTTTTGCTTGCCATAGCGACCAAGCCTTAAAAATATTGGGGGACGATGCCAGTGAGCTAGAACGCGAAATTTTAGGCGCGATTCCTTATCAAGAAAATACCGTGTATTTGCATCACGATGCCAGCTTGTTGCCAAAGCGCAAATTGGCTTGGGCGGCTTGGAATTACCATGTAACGGCTAAACCATCAAACACTAAGTCAGCAGACCTTGAGCAATCAAACAAGGTACAAGTGACTTACAACATGAATATTTTGCAAAATATTCAATCACCTGAGCCGATTTTGGTGACGCTAAACCACACTGACTTTATTAATCCGGCCAAAGTGATTAAGCGGCTTAAATATACGCACCCTATTTTTACCTTGGCCGGCGTGGCAGCGCAACCAAGGCATGCTGAAATTAGCGGGCCAAACTTAACCGCTTATGCAGGTGCCTATTGGTTAAACGGCTTTCATGAAGATGGTGTTGCCAGTGCGCTAAATGCGCTAAAGCACTTTAAAACGCATACTGAGCAAGCAGCCTGAAGCATGAATAGCGCCATCTACAAAGGTTGGGTTGCGCATCAACGTTATGCCCCTAAAGCGCATGGTTTTAACTATCGCGTTTTTATGATGTATCTTGATTTAGATGAATTACCGCAGCTGTTTAATCAATCGCGATTCTGGTCGCTAGAAACAGCAAATATCGCCCAATTTAAGCGTGCGGATTATTACGGCAACCCGGCAAAACCACTTAAAGCAGAAATCAGCGATTTAATTACAGCCGCTACCAGCCAAGCGCCGCGCGGCGCGATTCGGCTGCTAACGAATATGCGCTATTTTGGCCATTGCTTTAACCCTGCCAGTTTTTACTATTGCTTTGAGGCAGATGGCAGCACCTTGCAAGCCATTGTTACACATATTACCAATACGCCTTGGGGTGAAGATTATGCTTATGTGCATGATTACGCTAAAGAAAAATTAGTGAATCCCACCAAAAATGGCGAATTAACCGCCTTTAAATTGCATAAAGATTTTCATGTTTCGCCGTTTATGCCAATGGATATTGAATACGATTGGGCGTTTAAGCTAGAGGGTAATCAGCTTTTAGTGCGCATGAAAAATCTGCAAAATAATCAACAGCTATTTAACGCCACGCTAGATTTAAAGCGGCATGAAATCACAGAATCCGCTTTAAATTGGTTATTGATTCAATATCCGTTAATGACCATCAAGGTAGTGGCCGCGATTTACTGGAATGCGCTTAAATTATGGTTAAAGCGTGTACCGTTTTATTCGCACCCAAGCCCGTAAGTATTGAACACGATTGAACAAAGTAGCGCACTAATCAGTCATTAACCATGATGCATTCATTTTGAATCCGAAATATAAAAGATAGCGTATAAATCCTAATGAATACTATGACAAACAACCCCACCGCCGCACAAGAAACCCTAACTACTGGCCTTAAACAAAAAAGCCGCTCAAAGTGGGTGGCTAATTTTGCTAAAGCGCAGATTTTAAAGCGGCTAAATAACTTACAAATAGGCTGTTTGACCATAATTGATGGCCAAGAAAAACATGTATTTGGCCAAATTGCTAATAATAAAGTTGATAGCATTAAAGCCACTATTTACGTGAGCGACCCACGCTTTTATGGCGAAATTGCCTTTGGCGGCAGCATTGGCGCGGGTGAGGCCTATATGCTGGGCTATTGGACTAGTGATAATCTGACCGATGTGATTCGGCTAATGTGTGTGAATCAACAGGTGATGGATACGCTGGAAGGCGGCTACCAGAGGGCGACTAAGCCGCTGATGAAAGTGCTGCATTGGCTAAATAGCAACACCACAGAAGGCAGCCGCAAGAACATTGCCGCACATTATGATTTGGGTAACGATTTTTTTAAACTTTGGCTAGACCCAAGCATGATGTATTCGTCTGGCATTTTTGAGCATGCTAATAGCACTTTAGAAGCGGCATCATTCAAAAAATTAAAAGTAATTTGCGATAAATTAGACTTAAAAACCACCGACCATCTAGTGGAAATTGGCACCGGCTGGGGTGGTTTTGCCATTTTTGCAGCAAGGCATTATGGCTGCAAAGTCACCACCACTACCATTTCAAAACAGCAATATGCATTAGCGGTTGAACGTGTAAAAGCGGCTAACTTAGATTCCGTAATAACGGTTTTATTAAATGATTACAGAGACTTAGAAGGAAAATTTGATAAACTAGTTTCAATTGAAATGGTTGAAGCAGTTGGGCATCAATTTTACGATACCTATTTTGCTAAAGTTGGCTCATTGCTCAAACCAGATGGCTTAGCCTTGATTCAAGCCATCACCATTAGCGACCAACGTTTTGAATCCGCCAAAAACAGCGTGGATTTTATTCAACGCTATATTTTTCCGGGTTCATGCATTCCATCCAACACCGCCATGTTAAATAGCATCACCAAAACTAGCGATATGCGATTATTCGATTGCGAAGATATTGGCCCACATTACGCCACCACGCTAGCCGCTTGGCGCGAAAACTTTCTCGCACAAATCGATGCCGTGCGCAAACTGGGCTACTCAGAAGAGTTTATTAAGATGTGGGAATTTTATTTATGCTACTGCGAAGGCGGCTTTGCAGAACGCGCGCTGGGCGATGTGCATTTATTATTAGCCAAACCAGATAATCGCAGAGCGGCGCTTATTTAGAGGCTTATGAGCCAACCCTAATTAAATCAAAAACCGCTCAATTTCGTCATTCCCGCGCAGGCGGGAATCCAGCTCAGTAGTTAATTAGCCCAAATTCCCGCCTGCGCGGCAGCGACTGAATGATGTTTTGTAAAGATTAAAGCATATGCGCTAAATGGCTAGTATGCTTTAAAATGTTAATTGATTTAGTTACCAATTTAAATGCATGCAAAACCCCTCAAATAGCCCAATCGAATGGCGTGCAAACCCGCAAGGGCTGTTACAGCCCTACTCCACCATTTTTCAGGATGTCTATTATTCTAGCGATAACGGTTTGCAAGAAACCGATTATGTTTTTTTGCAGGGCAACCAATTAGCGCAACGCTGGCAGCCGCTTTTAAGCAATCACTTTACGATTATTGAAACGGGTTTTGGTACTGGTTTAAATTTTTTATGTGCTGCGCAACTTTGGCTAAAAACGGCACCGCAAACCGCCACTCTGCATTTTATTAGCACAGAAAAATATCCCCTTACATTGGCAGAAATAACAGCCGCATGGCAAGCTTGGCCTGAGTTAAATTCTGTGTGTCAGCCATTTCTAGCAAAATATGAAGCTCCAACCAAACATAGTATTTGGTTATTTGATAATCGCGTGCATTTAAGTTTACTGATTGGCGATGCGACTGAATGTTTAAATAAAACAGTGACTATAGCCGATGCTTGGTTTTTAGACGGCTTTTCACCCGCGAAAAACCCTGAAATGTGGCAACCCGCTTTGTTTGCGCAAATGGCAAGGCTATCAAAATCTGACACTACATTTGCTACATTCACCAGCGCGGGATTGGTTAGACGCGGCTTAAAATCGGCTGGTTTTGAGGTTAATAAACAGGCTGGCTTTGGTAAAAAGCGCGAAATGTTGATTGGTCGCTTTGTTGGCGAACGCTTTATTAGCGAAAGTAAAAATTAGTGATAACTAAAACAGCAATCGTTATTGGCGGCGGTATTGCGGGTTGCAGCACTGCGTATGCACTGGCTAAACGCGGCATTGCTGTCACATTAATTGAGCAGCACGACCAATTAGCCACAGAGGCTTCAGGCAACCCAATTGCCACTTTGTACCCCAAATTAAGCATCAAACCCAGCGCGCAAAGCACTTTAGCCTTGCAAGGTTTTAGCTTTACCTTGGATTTACTCAAACAATTACCCAATAACGCCGATTTTTTTCATGCTTGTGGGCAGATTCAGCTGACTTATGACGCGCGTGAACAAGCTAGACAGAATGCATTGATTGCACAGCAAGAAACGTTATTTTTTCAAGCCTTAAATGCGCAAGCTGCCAGTGAAATTGCAGGTATTCCGCTTAAAATTGGCGGTTTATTCTTGCCGCAAGCGGGTTGGGTTAAGCCGCAAGCCTTTTGCAAAGCGCTGGTTGGCATGCCAAATATCAGCGTAATCTCGCATTCTAAAGCGCTGGATATTCAAAAAATCGATAATCAATGGCAAGTAAAAATTAACGATAAAAACTTGCAGGCCGAAATTGTTGTTTTGTGTAATGCCAACCAAGTGCCGCAATTTAGCTTATGCGCCAGCGCTGTCAGCACACCAGTGCGCGGCCAAGTGAATTTTTTTGCGCCAACGCTTGCTAGCCAGCCCATTAAAAGCATTATTTGCAGCACGCATTATTTAAGCCCTGCCGTAGATGGCCGGCATTCAATTGGCGCGACTTATGCACCTGATGATATGAACCCTGATTTGAGCGAAACCGATACTTTAGAAAATACGTATGCTTTGCAAAAAATCTCCCCTGAAATTTTTAACAGTATTCAACAACAGCCATCACAAGGCCGCGTGGCGTGGCGCAGCCACACACAAGATTATCTGCCGCTGGCAGGGCAAATGCTGGATGAAAGCGTCTTACGCGCCAAGCCGCCCCGCTATAATGCCAATTCTGCCGATTTGCCATGGTTACATGGCTTGTATGTCAATGCCGGGCATGGCTCTAAAGGCATGATTACCGCGCCGATTTGTGCAGAATTATTGGCTAATTTAATTGCAAATGAGCCGCTAGTAATTGAAAAAACCTTAGCCAGCAAGCTGAACCCTAGCCGATTTTTATTAAAAGAATTAGGTTTAAAGCAACTGGCAAATTCGCTCATTGTATAAGCTTGCGCAATGAATTTAGATTAAAATCGTGTCATGCAAGAAAATGAAACCACACTGGCTTTAAATCACCATCAGCAAGCCTTATTGCGCAATCCCAAAGATTTAGATGCGCAAATTAACTGCGCCAATTTATGCGCAGAACTAAAACGTTTTGAAGAAGCCGCTGGTTATTTTCGGCGTATTGTGCGCGTGCTTAAACACAATATGCCAGCGCGCGATGCGCTGTGTTTTGTGCTGCAAGAAATGGGCAATGCCGCGCACGCCAACGCGCAATTTTTGCAAGCCCAAGCGTGTTTTGAAGAAGCGCTAGAATACCAACCTAATAACGCCGTATTTTGGTACAACATGGCTAACGCGCAACGCGAACTAGGCAAGCTGCCAGCCGCGTTGAATAGTTTTAAGCAATCCATTCGATTTAACCCCAATGATGCCGATGCCCACAATAACTGCGGCAATGTGCAACGTGAATTGGGCCAGCTTAATTTTGCAATTGCCAGTTATGAAAAAGCGCTGCAACTTAAGCCAGATTTGCATCATGCTTTGGCGCATTTGGTGCACCAAAAACAACATATTTGCGATTGGGTTGATATTGATTTGCAAATCAAGCAATTACGCGATTGGGTGACAATAGAGCCAAGCGCGCAAATATCGCCATTTGCTTTTTTAAGCATGCAAGGCAGCATGGCAAGTGAACAAAAAAAATGCGCCAGCAATTGGGCCAATAGTTTTTATAGCAAGCTAATTCAACAACATAAAGCGTTTGATTTTAGCGAATTTAAAAATCCGCAACAAAAGTTAAAAATTGGCTATTTATCGGCCGATTTCAGGCTGCACCCATTGGCTTTTTTAATTACTGAGTTGATTGAAAATAGTGATAAAAATCATTTTGAAACAATCGCTTATTCTTATGGAAAAGATGATAAAACGCCTGAGCGCAAGCGCTTAGAAAAAGCTTTTGATGTATTTAACGATATTAAAAACTTAAGCGATATTGTAGCAGCACAGAAAATCCACCAAGACGGCGTGGCGATTTTGGTGGATTTAACAGGCTTTACGCAAAATAGCCGCACTGGCATTGTGGCGCTAAAGCCAGCGCCAATTAGCATCAACTGGCTGGGCTTTGCAGGGACTATGGGTGAAATCAGGGGTGAAATCGGGAGCGAAACAGCTGGAAAGCCGCTATTTGATTACGTGATAAGCGACAAAGTAATTAGCCAAAACGCAGCAGAGATGAGCGAAAAATTGCTCTACCTGCCCTGTTACCAGCCCAATAATCGCCAAAGGCCTATTAGTAAAGCAACGCAAAAAACTGCGCACCATTTGCCAGAAAACAGCTTTGTATTTTGCTGTTTTAATCAAAGTTTTAAAATCACACCTGCCCTGTTTGCAATTTGGATGCGCATTTTGCAACAAACACCTAATAGCGTGCTGTGGCTGCTGAATTGCAACGTTTGGGCAAAGGACAATTTGCGCAGTGCCGCTGAAAAAGCCGGCATTGATGCCACAAGGTTGATTTTTGCGCCGCGCGTTACTATTGCGGAACATTTGGAACGCCATCGCCATGCTGATTTATTTTTAGATACATCGCCCTACAATGCGCACACCAGCGCCAGCGATGCGCTGTGGATGGGTTTACCGCTATTAACTTGCATGGGCGATACCTTTGCCGCACGCGTGGCTGGCAGCTTGTTGCGGCATATTAATTTGCCAGAATTAATCGCGCAAAATTGGCAAGAATATGAAGATAAAGCCGTATTCTTTGCGCAATATCCATCTCCTCTTATTGATTTAAAGCAGAAACTGATTACGCAAACGAACAATTCAGGCTTGTTTAACCCAGCCCAATTTGCGCTAAATTTAGAGCAGCAATATCAACAAATCTGGCAAGCGTATCAAGCAAAAATTGATTAATCTATTTGGCAAAACACCTGCTGTAATAAATACGCGGCATGTGCTAAAGTTCAGCACAATTCACTCACAACGTTAGCATTACTATGGCAGCCATCGACATTACCCCAGTTCTTAAATTTATGACAGAAAAAGGCGGTTCTGACCTGTTTTTTAGCACCAACACCTCTATTCATATGGATATTGAGGGTGAAACGGTGTCGATTAATAATCAGATTATGCAGCCTGGCATGATTAAAGAAATTGCTTATAGCATGATGTCTGCGGATCAAATTAAAGAATTTGAAGCCATTTTGGAATGTAATTTTGCCATTGGCAAAAAAGATATTGGCCGTTTTCGCGTCAATGTATTTCGTCAGCGTGGCGAAGTGGGAATGGTGATTCGCCATATTAAAACTGATATTCCATCCATGGAAAAATTGGGTTTGCCGGCCATTTTAAAAGAATTAATTATGCGCAAACGCGGCTTGATTCTGATGGTGGGCGCGACTGGTTCTGGCAAATCCACATCGCTGGCATCGATGATTGATTACCGTAACGAAAACGAAACTGGCCATATTATTACCATTGAAGACCCGATTGAGTTTGTGTATGCGCACAAAAAATCGATTGTGGACCAGCGCGAAGTGGGTATTGATACCTTAAGCTTTGATAACGCCTTAAAAAATGCCATGCGCCAAGCGCCCGATGTGATTTTGATTGGCGAAGTGCGCGATATGGACAGCATGAAACAAGCCATGGCCTATGCGGAAACAGGCCATTTATGCTTAGCCACCCTGCATGCCAACAATGCCAACCAAGCCTTAGAGCGCGTGATTTCGTTTTTTCCGAATGATGCTAAACAAGGATTATTGCTGGGTTTATCGCTGAATATGGTGGGCATTATTTCGCAACGTTTGGTGCCCGGCATTACGCAAAAACGCGCCGCCGCGGTTGAGGTGATGATTAATTCGCCTTATATGTCTGAGCTGATTCAAAAACAAAAGTTGAATGAAATGAAAGACATCATGGCCGATAACAACGATATTGGCATGGTGACATTTGATCAATCGCTATTTAAACTTTATAGCGATGGCAAAATTAGCGAAGATCAAGCATTAGCCAATGCCGATTCGCGCAATGATTTATCGCTAAAAATACGTTTTGCAGCTGAGGGTTCAAGAAGTTTTGGCGCTTAACAAATCATGTTTTTATCAATCAAGTTTTAATTAATCAAGTTTTAATTAATCAAGTTATTGGCGGCCATTAATCTTGATGATTAAACGCCGCCAATAATCCTGCCGCAATAATAAGCCCTCCGCCTATCCATTCATTTAGCAGCATTGCCTCGTTAGCCAAGTAATACGCGGCAATGGCGGCTACTACCAGCTCAAACAAAAACAATACCGATGCGCGTGATGCGGTTATTTTAGTCACGCCATATTGTACAAATAATGTGGCTGCCATCAACAATATGGCGATTAATCCCATGATTAACCAATTGTTTAAGCTGAAAAAACTGGGGCTAGGAAAGTGCGCGTTTAAATCCAACAAACCCAAAAATGGGATAAATAACAAAGACATAACCGCCACCCCAACCCACACCAACATGGATTTTGCCGCTAAACTTAAGTGCACCGATTTACGCGTAATGACATTAGTAAACGAAAAACCAATGCCAGCCGATAATGCCAGCCATTCGGATTGATTTTGCGGTAAGGGTAAAAAGTTAGATTGGCTATTAAACGGGTCTGCCAGCATGATGTAAGCGCCCAGCATGGCAATGGCGATTGAAATAAAGCCGGCTTTTGAAATGCTTTCTTTTAACCAAAAATGCGCTAAAACCAAGGTCCAAAGTGGGGATAAATAAAATAACAGCATCACCCGCATTACTTCACCATCAATCACCGCCAGCACATAACTTAAATTGGTCCAGCCGGCAATCATGCATAGCCAAATGGCGCTTTTGGGCAAACTTAAAGCACTGCGCCAATGCTTGGCAAACAATAGCGCGCCTAAAATAATGGCAATAAGATAGGTATAAAAACTAGAAGCTATGCCAGAAACTCCGGCATCGTTCATCAACCGATATGGATACCAAATGATGCCCCAGCACATCGCGCCAAATAACAATCCAAAGATGGCCAAATAATTTTGTTTGCTTGCACTACCTACTGTATTAACCAATTAATTGCATCCTAAATTATAATAACGCCATGACTAAAAACACATTAAATCCAAACCTAAACTTACTGCAACCCTACCCATTTCAACGCTTGCGTGATTTGTTTGCTGGCACAACACCAAACCCAGCTTTTAAGCCAATTAATTTATCGATTGGCGAACCCAAACATGCCACGCCTAAGCTAATTACCGATGCCTTGGTGAATAATTTAGCTGGCTTGGCTAATTATCCCACGACTGTTGGCAGTTTGGCGCTGCGCACGGCAATATCACAATGGATTGCACGCCGCTACAACTTGCCTGCACCTAATCCAGAAACCAGTATTTTGCCTGTTAATGGCAGTCGCGAAGCGCTATTTGCCTTTGCACAAGTGGTGATTGACCGTAGCAAAAATAAACCAATTGTGATTTCGCCCAACCCTTTTTATCAGATTTATGAAGGTGCTGCTTTTTTAGCAGGTGCTGAGCCGTATTTTTTGAATACCACGCCAGAAAATGGTCACTCGATGGATTTTGAGCAAGTGCCTGCAGACATATTGAATCGCACGCAGTTGGTGTATGTTTGCAGCCCTGGCAACCCTTCTGGCAAAGTGATGAGCTTGGCGCAATGGAAAACTTTATTTGAATTATCTGACCTTTATGATTTTGTGATTGCCGCCGATGAATGTTATGCCGAGATTTATTTTGATGAAGCCAACCCGCCGCTAGGCGCTTTGCAAGCAGCACATCAATTGGGTAGAGATTATAAAAACTTGGTGGTTTTTAGCTCACTTTCCAAACGCTCAAACGTGCCAGGCATGCGCTCAGGCTTTGTGGCGGGCGATGCAAACATTATTGAAGCCTTTACGCTGTACCGCACTTATCATGGTTGCGCCATGAATCCAGCGGTGCAAGCGGCATCTGAAACGGCATGGAATGATGATGCGCATGTGATTGAAAACCGCCAGCTTTATGCCGAAAAATTTAAAACAGTTACGCCAATGTTAAGCGGCGTTTTAGAGGTAGAAATGCCAGATGCGGCGTTTTACTTATGGGCAAAAATCAAAAACCCAGCTGAAACCGATACCAGCTTTGCCTTAAAGCTATACCGAGATTTGAATATTACAACGCTACCCGGCAGCTATTTAGCGCGCGAAGTGAATGGTGTAAACCCTGGCAAAAACTTTATTCGCTTGGCATTAGTGGCAAGTTTAGAGGAATGTGTAGAAGCCGCAAATCGTATTCAAAACATGCCATAAATATTGACAAAAAATCGTTAAAGTTAATCAATAAAATACATTAACTTTAACGAATAACAATTTGTTTTTTATATATTTATTATTTAATATATTTGTTATTTAGTTTTAAGGCAAATGCACTAAAGCCAATCAACGCTACACCAATAATCACCAGCGCTATTGGCCAACCCAATGTATTGGCAAAATGCTTGGCGGTGAAATAGCCGATATAGGCCAGCATAGATAAGGTGCCTACTGCCAGCAATGCCCTGCTTCTCACCAATGTGCTTAAAAATATTAAGGCCGCGGCAAAACCTAAGTAAACAATTTCAAACGGCGTTTTTTCAACCGTTTCAAACAGCGACCACATAAAAATTACCGCGCCCACAAAATACCAAAACGGCGCAATCGCCATATGGCGCGATTGATTTAAGGCAAAGGCAACGCAAGTGATTGATGCGCCCATCACAATGCCAATCAGCTTTTCATTCATATCCCAAATATCGAATAAATTGGCAAAGAATATGCAGCCGAACAAGATTGCGCTTAAAGCCAGTACCGTTCTTTGTTTAGCCCAAAATGCCGCGCCCTGCTGAATCAGCATATAAATCGCCATAAACAGCAGACCATGCCGCGCATCGCCGCCAGATGAATACTCATTTAACATGACTAAAATGCCCATTGGCTGCAATAATGCCGCCATTAAAAATAACGGCGTGGCGGCACGTTCATAGCGCTTGTCCGATAAACAGGCCAGCGCCATGATAAAGGCAGCCAAGCCCGTTCCTAATGTGACAATTACCCGCGCGGCAGAGCCAAAATCATCCCAATACATTGAAATAAATACGCCAATGCCGGCAAATACAAATATGCCGCCAATATAGCCAAATAATTTTGTTAATACGCTGGAATCTGGCTTGCTAGTTTGTGTGTTGGCATTCGCCAAAGCACGAGATATATCATCTAAGCTAATGTTGTGATGCTTAGATAGGCTTACAATATCTTGCAGTGCTTCCTCTTTTTGTGACGTGGCTAGTTTGCTTGACATGCTAGCTCCCTAATTAGTTAACAACCCAGCCAACAAACTGAAAATCGCTGTAGTAATAATTGGATTGCGCTGGCTCAACTTTATAAGCCACGGCGCCCTTTTTAAGTCGATAGCCGCTATTGTGATTGCCACCGCCAAATAATCCGCCTATCAAGCCACTGCTGGTATAGCGCGAACCATCTAGTTGGTAGCCATCTGGCGAAACCACAGATGCATCAATTTTTAAATCTTTAGTTTCAGCTAACAGAACTTCATCTTTATTGGCTTCAGCCGCTTTAGCTAAATCAATCGTAATTTCACGCACCGTTTCGGTTTTGGGATTGTATGCCATCAATTTTTTTGAATTGTAATTTTTGGCTTTATCATCATTCTTCTTCACTTTTGTCATCAATTGTTGATTAACTACTTTAAAATCAACTAGATACACAGGTGAATTTTCATACTCATATTTTATGGTAGTAAACAGCATCTCATATTGTGGCGGCGTGCCGAATGATTTAGGCACCACCGTCGCCAGAAAAAATAGCACTATTAGCAAAATCGGCAGGCTAAGACCAATTACCAATACCAAGTTTTCTTTAATCCAATTCTTCATCGCGTTTAGCCTTTTATAAATTGCTCAACATATCGCAATACTACGGCATTCAAATCAGGATTCAAACAATCCAGTTCTGTGATGTCATCCATGCCGCGCAGCCATGTGAGTTGGCGCTTGGCTAATTGCCTTGTGGCAAAAATACCTCTATCGCGCAATTCTGCCACATCGTAATCGCCTTTTAAATGTTCTAAAGCCTGACGATAACCCACACAGCGCATGGCGGTTGATTCAGCGCTTAGGCTGGGATATTTCACCAATAGCGCTTTCAGTTCATCCAAAAATCCCGCTGCCAGCATTTGCTCAAATCGCAACGCAATACGCTCATGCAACACTTTACGGTCACTTGGCACTAACGCTATTTTTAAAACCTTGTAGGGCAAAACTTCATTGCTTTGTTTGGCAAATAAGTTAGACATACTTTCACCGGTAATTTCAAACACCTCTAACGCACGCTGAATACGCTGTGCATCGTTGGGTTGCAATCGGGCGGCGGTTTCGGGGTCAACCAAGGCCAGTTTTTCATGCATCGCAGGCCAGCCAATTAAAGCAGCGCGTGCATCCAACCTTGCGCGCACTTCTTGGTTGGCCTCAGGCAAACCACTCATCCCTTCAGACAAAGCCCTAAAATACAACATGGTGCCGCCAACCAATAAAGGAATTTTGCCGCGCGCCGTAATATCCGCCATCAAACCTAAGGCATCACTTCTAAAATTCGCCGCTGAATACGCACTAGTTGGGTCTATGATATCAATCAAATGATGCGGTGCACTTGCCAGCGTTTCAGCATCTGGCTTGGCCGTGCCAATATTCATGTCTTTAAACACCAAGGCAGAATCAACACTAATGATTTCCACTGGCAACTGTGAATGAAGATAAACCGCCGCGCCAGTTTTGCCGCTGGCGGTTGGGCCCATAAGGAAAATAGCTTTATTAATCTGCATAGTTTGATTTCCACTCGCCAATCAAATGAGGTAGTGCGCTTTTACTCAAAAAACTTAATATTTCTTGAGTTTTATCTATTTTAACTTTTAAAAAATCTTCACTATCAATGAATGCTAGCGTGTGCTCTTTCACCCAATCTGGTACAGCTTCGCTACTCAAAACGAATTTTTTTGTCTCGTCAATCATCTCTGAATCAGTCATAACTGGAAGCTTTTCAGCAAAAACGTTCAAATGTTCTGCAATAATTCTCCCGATATAATTTTCACAAATATCAATCAATTCAATTAGATAAAAACTAAATGCACTATATTCCTTACTACCGGTTTGATTCTGAATTTTTAAAGGGGCAATAATTAAAGGAAAATCATTTAAAAAATGACTTGCACTTAAAACATCACAGCCTCTATGGACTATGCTGTTCCTAAGTTCTTTTAGGTATAAATAATTTTCTTTGCCGTTACTGTTATCTTCGAATATAAACTTTTCATACAATAGAGCGGCAAACTCCTTGCGATATGAATATTTATTATCAAAAAGAAACTCAGTTGCAGATACTAAGCTAACGAAATATTGAGAATAATAAAGCCTTAACTCAGCTTGGTTTTCAGTAGAAAGGGGCGTGCGAAATTTAAGTGCATTTTTTAATGATAGATTTTTTGATTCAAAATACCATTTCAAAACACCTAAAACTTCAAGTTTATATATTTGCTTAGTCAGAATCACTTACCCCGCATAAACATTTTATCCAAGTCAGCCATCGATACCTGAAACCAAGTCGGGCGGCCGTGATTGCACATTCCGCTGCGTTCTGTGGCTTCCATATCTCTTAATAAGCCATTCATTTCGGGGATGGTTAATATGCGGTTGGCGCGCACGGCGGCGTGGCAGGCCATAGTGCCTAGCAGCTCATTGCGGCGTTCGGTTAATGCTATGCTGGCGCCAAATTCGCGTAAATCTTTTAGCACATCGCGCGCTAAGGTGACGGCATCAGCATCTTGCAGCATGGTTGGCACAGCGCGCACAGCTAAGGTGTTGGGCGACAGAATGGCAAATTCAAAGCCTAGTTGTTGCAGATAACCCTGCCCGGAACTTTGCTCTTCTTGCACTGTTGCTACTTCTAGCCTATCGGCATTAAAGCTAACTGGGATAAGCAATGGCTGCATAGGCACTGTTTTATCGTCAAGCGCATTTTTAAGGCGCTCATACATAATGCGCTCATGCGCGGCGTGCATATCCACCACCACCAAACCCAGCTTATTTTGCGCCAAAATATACACGCCATGTATCTGTGCTACGGCAAAACCTAGCGGAAAATCGTCTGCTTGAGTGGCTTGCGGGTCATTATTTTGGTTTGAGAAAGCGTTGGCGTTTTGCGCAGAGGCCGCTTGAGATGCTTGTTTTAAATCGCCAAATAAGGTTTCATAAAAGGCAGTTGGTTGGTTGGCATTTAAGTTGATTTGCGCTTGATATTGGGGATAGTTAGGCGAATTAGCGTACTGCGAAGCAAAAGGATTATGAACTGCTTGGCTAGCGGTAGCCGCATTCGACATACCTGTTGGTGTGGCTAAGTTTTTATTCAAGCTGTGATAAATAAAGCGG
>JBKJIJ010000019.1:0-56544 GCA_046598525.1 Methylotenera sp.
CGGATTATGAGTCCGCTGCTCTAACCAAGCATGAGCTAGGGGGCCTTAATCTTTTTTATTTAGATTAATGATTATTAAACTAAATAAATTATAAAATTTTAATTAATCTTGACCAGTTTCTAAAAAGCTACGTAAGCGTTCTGAACGGGTTGGATGACGTAGTTTACGCAAGGCTTTTGCTTCAATTTGGCGTATACGTTCACGGGTTACATCAAACTGTTTACCCACTTCTTCAAGCGTGTGGTCGGTGTTCATTTCAATACCAAAGCGCATACGTAGCACTTTTGCTTCGCGTGGCGTTAATGATTCAAGCACCTCACTTGTTGCATCGCGTAAGCTGGCGTACACGGCGGCATCCATTGGCGCTAGCGTTGTGTTGTCTTCAATAAAGTCACCTAGATGCGAATCCTCATCGTCGCCAATCGGCGTTTCCATTGAAATAGGCTCTTTGCTGATTTTTAAGATTTTACGAATCTTATCTTCCGGCATTTCCATTTTTTCAGCCAGCAAGGCTGGGTCTGGCTCTACACCTGTTTCTTGCAGAATTTGACGGCTGATACGATTCATTTTATTAATCGTTTCAATCATGTGCACAGGGATACGAATCGTGCGCGCTTGGTCGGCGATTGAACGCGTAATCGCTTGGCGAATCCACCATGTGGCATAGGTTGAAAATTTATAGCCGCGGCGATATTCAAATTTATCCACCGCTTTCATCAAGCCGATATTGCCTTCTTGAATAAGATCCAAAAATTGCAATCCACGGTTGGTGTATTTTTTTGCAATCGAAATCACTAAACGCAAGTTGGCTTCAATCATTTCGCGTTTGGCACGGCGCGCACGCGCTTCGCCCGTGGTCATTTGCTTATTGATTTCTTTAAGCTCTTTAATGGGAATGCCCACTTTAATTTGCAGCGCAATTAAACGGTCTTGCTGATCAATAATAGAGTGTTTATAGCGCACTAATTTTTCAATGTAAGGCTTATCAAGCGCCAATTCCACATCTAACCACGTTAAATTAATTTCATTGCCTGGAAAGCTTTTAATGAAATGTGGACGTGGCATGCCCGATTTTTCCACGCAGAAATCCATCACTTTACGCTCATGGCCGCGCACTTCTTCAACCAAGCCGCGCACTTGTTCACACAAGGCTTCTACTTGTTTGGCAGAGAATCGAAACGCAGTTAGCTCTTCTAAAACAGATTCATGCAGCTTTTTGTAACCCGCATCTTGCGAACCTTTGGTTTCGCGAATCGCGTTCATTTCGGTATTCGCTTTACGAATAATCGCAAAGCGTTTTAATACTTCTTCTTTTAGTTTGGCTAAGGCTTCAGCTGAAATGGCCGCCGCTTTGGCGCCATCTTCATCGTCACCTTCATCATCATCCACATCCGGCTCTTCTTCGTCGTCTGCTTCAGCCGCCATGGCGTCATCTAAGCCAATATCGGTGTCAATTAAGCCATCCACTAAATCATCAACGCTGATTTCGTCTTTTTCAACCTTGTCTACCATGTCCAACAATTGGGCAATGGTAGTTGGGCAAGCGGCAATCGCCTGCACCATGTGTTTTAGGCCATCTTCAATACGCTTGGCGATTTCAATTTCGCCTTCACGCGTTAACAAATCAACCGTGCCCATTTCGCGCATATACATACGCACTGGGTCGGTAGTACGGCCAAACTCAGAATCCACAGTCGCCAATGCCGCTTCCGCTTCCTCTACCGCATCTTCATCGGTAACAGGCGCTGGCGCATCAGACATTAGCAACACTTCAGCATCAGGCGCCTCTTCGTACACCTGAATACCCATATCATTAATCAAACCGATAATGCCGTCAATTTGCTCAGAATCTTGCGTATCATCTGGCAAATGGTCATTAATTTCAGCATAGGTTAAGTAGCCACGCTCTTTACCTAAAATAATGAGCGATTTTAAGCGGGTACGGCGCGCTTCCGCGTCTATTGCTTGCGCCGCTGGGTCAAGTGCGGCTTCTGCCGCTAGCTTATTACGCTCTTTTTCTAATGTTTTATCTGATTTTGGTCTGGCCATGCCTGATCCTATTCTATATGACTACTTCTACGATTCTGGCGCTTCGAACCATCTAAGTTTTGATGGCAACGAACAACCCTAAATTATACTGTAAAAAGCGCTAAATTTTAAGAAAAATATGCCACGTTTTGCTAAAAAACGTGTAGCCGAGCAGTTGATTAAGCAATTTAACTACTTGTTTTGGCGGCTTATTTTGAGGTGTGACCTTGCCTTAACAGACCTTTTCGCCTGGTTACTTTTTAGCTGTCAAACCTTTAAGCATTTCGCGCTCTTCCATTGTTAAAGCACTTAATGGCTTCTCTTTTAGCGTATCCAACATGCTGCCTTCTCGCTTTTGTTGGGTCGCTTCTAATAATTGGGTACAAGCACCCTCAAATTCAAGCTTATAGTCTAAACTTTCGTCCAATAGCTGCAATTCACGCTGCAATTCGCGTAATAATCGTGGCTCAACTTGCGGTTCAATTGTATGCAAAAGTGCCGCTGGTTTCGATTGTGGCTGTTGCAATGCCGCAGTTACTACCGACTTTAGTAAAATGTCTTGCTCACTAAAACCTAAGCCAAAATTAAGATGCGCAGGCTTGGCCAAGTTTGGCTGCATCATCAGCATCAATATAAAGCGTTTTTCAATGGATAACGGTGCGCGCGATTGTTTCTGCGTGGCTTTGGCAGGCGCTTTATTGGGCGCGGGCAGCTTTAATAAACTCTGCATTTCGGCGTCCGTCACATCGGCCATTTCAGCAACGCGTTTGCGTAATAATAAAGAAAAACGTGGCGCTACAATTTGCCGTAAAATCGGCTCTGCATCGTTTAAAAACTTCACTTTATCTTCTTGCGAATTAAGTGCATTTTGCTCACTTAAATGCTGAATAATATATTGCGAAAGCGGCATGGCATTTTGCATTTCCAGCTCAAATTTTTCTTTGCCAAACTCGCGCACATAGCTATCGGGATCATGCTCTTTGGGTAGAAATAAAAAGCGTAATTTTAAGCCATCGGTTAAAGCAGGCAGCGCATTCATGGCGGCTCGCCAAGCGGCGGTTCGGCCTGCATTATCGCCATCAAAACTAAAGACAATTTCATCGGTTTGGCGCATCAATTTGGTAATATGAAACGGCGTAGTGGCCGTGCCCAGCGCAGCCACGGCGTATTCAATGCCGTATTGCGCCAGCGCCACCACATCCATATAACCTTCCACCACCAGCACACGGCCCGCATCGCGAATGGCGCGCCTTGCTACAAACAAACCATACAACTCATGGCCTTTTTGAAACAATGGCGTTTCGGGCGAGTTGTAATATTTGGGCGTGTCTTCCGGATTAATCACGCGCCCACCAAAACCAATTACTTGGCCTTTTTGATCATGAATAGGAAACATAATGCGGTCGCGAAAGCGGTCGTAACGGCGGCCTTGCTCGTTTTCAACCACCAAACCCGCGGTTTGTAGGGCTTCATTTTCGTAATTGCTAAATACACTTTGCAAATTTTGCCAACCAGCAGGCGCATAGCCAATTTGAAATTTAGCGGCAATTACACCGCTTAATCCGCGCGCTTTTAAATACTCAATCGCACGCGGGCTTTCTTTTAATTGCGCTTTGTAATAGTTGGCGGCTTGTTGCAGGCTTTCTTGCAAGCCAAGCTTAATGGTTTTATTTTGCGCGTCTGCTTCACGCGATTGTGGTGTGGAATCTTCTTTGGGCAAAATCATGCCCACATTTTTGGCTAAATCTTGAATCGACTCTACAAAACTCAAACCCGCGAATTCCATTAAAAACCCAATAGCGGTGCCGTGCGCGCCGCAACCAAAGCAATGATAAAACTGCTTAGTAGGGCTTACCGTAAAGCTAGGGGATTTTTCATTGTGAAAAGGACAGCAAGCAGAGTAATTAGCACCCGCCTTCTTTAGCGGCACGCTTTTATCAATCACATCGACAATATCAACGCGATTAAGTAGATCTTGAATAAAGCTGTCTGGAATCATTAAGCAATTTTACCGTTTAATTGTAGAAGATAACAAAATTATCCGCTGGCTCACGACATCAAACTCCGTCATTCCAGCGCAGGCTGGAATCCAGACAAGAAACGTATTAGTGAATGATTATTTAATGATGCGAAACTACAAATGAATTAATTTAAATTTTTGATTTTTCATTAATAAATAAAAAAACCATTTTATTAAAACAAAAAAGGAGCTTTCGCTCCTTGAGTTTTACTGCTTTTTTTGCATTTAAGCCAAGCGTGATTTAATTAA
Source organism: Methylotenera sp. (assembly GCA_046598525.1). Classification (GTDB taxonomy): domain Bacteria; phylum Pseudomonadota; class Gammaproteobacteria; order Burkholderiales; family Methylophilaceae; genus Methylotenera_A. The sequence goes on from JBKJIJ010000019.1 coordinate 4,298, forward strand.
ACCAGAAACCTTGCCCATATCAGCCACACCAGCCACCAACGGCCTTACTAAACCAACCACTTTACCCATATCTTTTGCGCCAATAGCGCCTGAGTCTGCAATTACTTGCGTGATAATCTGATTTAACTCTTCATCACTTAACTGTTTTGGCATGTACGTTTGCAGCACAGCCACTTCAAACTTTTCAATATCAGCCAAATCTGTTCTGTTGGCCGATTCAAAAGCCGCAATTGAATCGCGACGTTGTTTAAGCATTTTTTCAATGACGGTAATAACATCAGCATCGGTTAATTCAATGCGCCCATCTACTTCACGCTGTTTAATGGCGGAAAGTAACAGGCGAATAGCACCTAAACGCACGCTATCTTTAGCGCGCATGGCGGTTTTCATGTCTTCAGAAATCTGGGCTTTTAGCGTCATTGCAACTTACTTGCTAAAATACTGTGAGAAGTTTTTTTGGTAATCGGTAATGTTGCTGGTCAATGCTTGCGCGTATTGATTCACAAAATACTCAATAGCCGCATTTTTTTCAGCTTCAAGCGCTTCTGGGTTGCCGCACTGTGAAGCCACTAAAAACGCTGTAAAGCGTGCATTAGCATACAAAAAACCTGCACTTGCAGTCGCCAAGTCTTTTTGTTGCGCTTGCTCATTGGCTAGCGCAATAAATTTATCGGCAATATGCAAAAATGCAGGTACTTGATTTTCTGCTGTGTTTACTGCTGCTTTTTCCGCCGTATTTGGTACAGCGTCAGCGGCTTGATTGTCCGCTACCTTTGTATCAGCCACTTTTTAGGGCTTAGTAAAGTTTTGCTGGCAATGTTTGATTGCGTAAACGACGATACTGACGTTTAACCGCAGCAGCTGCTTTACGTTTACGTTCCCATGTTGGCTTTTCGTAAAATTCGCGTGCGCGAAGGTCGTTTAACAAACCTGTTTTTTCAATTAGGCGTTTAAAACGGCGTAATGCAACGTCAAACGGCTCATTTTCTTTTACACGTACACTAGACATTCGTTCTCTCTTATCGGCAATTGCTTTAAAATAACACTTGAGAATCTATTTGAAACTCAAGAAAAGTCCACTATTTTAATCGTATAATTGTTTTTGTTCAATGATTTTGTGCATTTACCTGACAAATGATGCAACATATTTGAAAATATCACACTTTTTCTACACACATATCTTACATACACATCTTAAGAATAATCTTTTGGGAATAATCATTTGCTGATTTTAGGTTTTGAATCTTCTTGCGACGAAACTGGCGTTGCGCTTTACGATACGCAGCACGGCTTATTAGCGCACGCGCTGCATTCTCAAGTGGCTATGCATGCCGAGTTTGGCGGCGTAGTGCCAGAACTCGCCTCGCGCGACCATATTCGGCGCGCTTTACCGTTGACCGAAGTGGTATTAAAGCAAGCCAACAAAACGTTGGCTGATATTGACGGCATTGCCTATACACAAGGCCCAGGCTTAGCTGGCGCTTTATTGGTTGGTACTAGCATTGCACAATCACTGGCTTTTGCGTTAAATGTGCCAAGCGTTGGCGTGCACCATTTAGAAGGCCATTTGCTTGCGCCTTTACTAGAACAAAATCCACCAAAATTTCCGTTTGTAGCGCTATTGGTTTCGGGTGGTCACAGCCAACTCATGCGCGTTGATGGTATTGGGCAATATCAATTATTGGGTGATACTTTAGATGACGCGGCAGGTGAAGCTTTTGATAAAACCGCCAAATTACTAGGCTTGGGCTACCCGGGCGGCCCAGCATTGGCAAAACTGGCGACATCAGGCAAACCCCAATTTACGTTGCCACGCCCCATGTTAAACAGTAAAGATTTGAACTTTAGCTTTAGCGGCTTAAAAACGGCTGTACTTACTTTAGCCAATAACAATCAGCCACTTACCGATGATATTAAAGCGAATATTGCGTGGGAATTTCAAGAAGCGGTGACTGAAATTTTAACGGCAAAATCAATGGCCGCATTGCGCGAAACTGGATTGGATAATTTAGTAGTATCTGGCGGCGTTGGCGCTAATACCCGATTGCGTGAGCGTTTAAATGCAGCGACCAAGCGCAAATTATGCACAGTGAGTTACCCGCGCTTAGAGTTTTGTACGGATAATGGCGCCATGATTGCGTTTGCAGGTGCAATGCGGCTAGAAGTGATGCGTTTAGCGCAGCTGAACACAAGCGCCACGCAAAAAGATTACAGTGTTAGCGTAAAACCGAGATGGGATTTAGCCGAGCTGCAAGCGCCTTAATTACGCAATAATTAATCGCTTATTTCTTGCCAAACCCTGCTTCTGTTCCTGCCAGCAATTTTTGAATATTGCTTTTGTGTCGCCAAACCAACATGACGGCAATCACCAACATCATGATGACGTAATCTTTATACGGCAATAAAAGCCATGCATATAACGGTGACAACACTGCCGCAACAATTGCCGCTAAAGAAGAGTAACGCGTAATAGCAAACACAATCGCCCATGTGATTAAAGCGGCAAAACCTAGCATTAATGAGATTGCCAGCATCACTCCCAGCGCAGTTGCCACGCCCTTGCCGCCTTTAAAACGGTGGAAAATAGGGAATAAATGCCCAAAGAATACTGCCAACCCTACCGCCGCCACAACCCACATTAACATGCCCGATTGCAAGGCCAACCAGACTGGCAGCCAACCTTTAAATGCATCGCCAAGCAGGGTTAAAATGGCAGGCAATTTTTTGCCGCTACGCGCCACATTAGTGGCGCCAATATTGCCACTACCCACGGTGCGCGGATCTGGCAGGCCAAATAATTTGCTTAATAAAATGCCAAACGAAATAGAGCCAATTAAATAGGCGGCAACAATCCAAACCATGGGCACTAGGGTGACGGGAATAAAACCTAACTCGCTCATAAAACCTTTCATTACAATCATTCCAACAAGGGCCGGAATGTTGAGTATTGCGCTTAAATTCAGTAAAGATTGGTATTATATTACTGGATTGCCGCAATATTTGGCATGACAATTGAGAAAAAGCCACATGGACATTATTTTTATAGCTGAGTTAAAAGTTAAAACCAAGCTGGGCGTGCCCGAATGGGAGCGCATGCTGCCGCAAACCATTATTTTAGACATAGAAATTGGCTACGATTTAAAAGCGGCAGGCAAAAGCGATTCCATTGCCGACACCATTGATTATGGCGCGATTGTGATGCGTATTAATGAGACTCTACACAAAAATAGCTTTCAATTAGTAGAAGCACTTGCTGAACACATTTGCCAATTAATTTTTAACGAATTTGGCGCGCAAACGGTAAAAGTAAAAGTAGCTAAACCAGCCATAATGCCAGGCTTAAAAGCATTGGGTATTATTATTGAAAGAAGTAGAGACTAAATTCCTCACTCAATCACGGTAAATAGCTTGTAAAATCAAGCCAATACCAATCAAATTATAGCCATTTCACCACTTGGCAATTGTAAACAATTGTTAATACACCCGTATGGTAGTGGCTGATTTCTTGCTATTTATCGCTCAATATGATTTTCTACTAAATGTGTCTGATGCTTAACAAACCTAAGTAGATTGGGTAGGTCATGTCCATTGAAAGTGCCTCCATAGAGCAGCACAAAGATAAGCTGGGTTATCTGTTAAAAGTTGCCTCAGTAGTTCTTATTATGACAGCCGCTGTTTGGGCCATTTTCTTTGTGGCCATTAAAGACCCCCTGGGTGTAATTACCGAAACTGTATTAGTGATATTGGGTTGCTTGGCGTATACACAGACCAAACGCAATAACACCAAAGTAATCGCATTTATTTATTTACCTGTTTTGTTTATTGTCATGTGTTTTATTTGTGTGTGTTTTGATGTGCCCAATGCCGCTGCGCCAAGATCGAACAACCACTACTTTCTCCCCATGGCTTTATACGCCTACGTGTTATATCAAGACGAAAATCCCTACTTAAGAATTACTGTTCCTGTTGTGATGTCATTGGCTTTTTTGCTGTTTGCCTGCACCAATTTTGGCTTTAATCTTTCAAGTATGAATGATGACCAGCGATTGATTCGGGGCTGGATAACCAACAGTGTGGCGCTGGTTATGCTGTATTTGGCCGCGCTGATTATGCAATCGGATTTTAAAATGCGCCACTCGCTAGAGCTTGATTTAAGTAAAGCGCTACTAAAAGACGAGATTAAACTTTATTATCAACCACAAGTTGAAGATGGCGGAAGAACAATTGGTGCAGAAGCCTTAACCCGATGGCGTCATCCCATTCTAGGCAATATTTCACCCGGCATATTTATTCCACTGGCTGAAAAAAGCGATTTGATTTTACATTTGGGCCGGCATGCACTGACGATGGCTTGCTATCAATTAGCCAGCTGGGGCCAAACGCAGGCTACCGCGCATTTAACGCTATCGGTCAATATCAGTGTAAAACAGTTTCAAAGTCATGATTTTGTGCAACAGATTGTTGAGCTGATTAAAGAAACCAAAATTGATGCGCGAAAACTTCAATTAGAGATTACCGAAAGCATTTTTGCACACGATCTAGAAGATATTATGATCAAAATGACGCAACTAAAAGCGCATGGAATTCGGCTTTCATTAGATGATTTTGGTACTGGCTATTCCAGCTTATCGTATGTAAAAAACCTACCGATTGATGAATTGAAAATTGACAAAGCATTTATTAAAGATGTGCTGACTAGCACTAACGCCGCCACCATCACCAAAATGATCATAGCGCTTGCACATGAGCTAAATATTACCATTATTGCAGAAGGCGTAGAAACCACTGAACAGCGGCAATTTTTAATTGATAATGGCTGCCACAATTTCCAAGGTTATTTGTACAGCACGCCTTTACCCATCAATGAATTCAATACTTTTGTGTTTTCTAAAGGCTAAACATAAGCCATTTGGCGCCGGTACTAATTTGTGCTTGCAACCAGCGCAATGCGGATTATTACTATTTTAAAAGCTGCCGAAAAAGTAAATATTAAATTGCCAAGTTAGCATTAACGTTTGGCCAAAAGCGAATTTCATAGCATTTAAGAAAATTGAAGGCTGCATGCATTCAAACAATTCATACCGCAAACCTAACCTAATTTAGCCATTTAAAGCCTCAAATTGACACCACGAAATTTGTGATTAGCAATTCACAAAAATGTCATTTGTAAACAATAGTTAAGTCTGTATTTGGTGGCGCTCAATTAATTGCTTTTTGATGTGCAATATGATTTTCTACGTTTATATCAATTTGAAAAAAAATATAAGATTGGTGCACAAATCATGGCCATAGAAAATGCTTCCATTGAGCAACATAAAAACAAGGTTACTTACCTTTTAAATGTTGCCACTATTGTCATTACAGTAGTCGCCATTTCTTGGGCAATATTCTTTATTTCTATTCAAGATTGGCTAAGTCTTGCGATGGAATCGACTCTGGTTGCGCTGGGTTACATGGGTTACTGGAACAACAAACGCAACAATATCAAAATAATTGCGCATGTGTATTTTCCTCTGCTTTTTTTGATGATTTGTGTCGTGTGTTTGTTTTTTGATGTACATAATTTAGTTGTACCCAGATCAAATCACCATTATTTTTTGCCCATGGCTTTATATGCCTACGTGCTGTATCAAGATGATCATCCTTATTTAAAGATTGGTGCACCCGCCGTTATTTCGTTGGCTTTTTTGCTGTTTGCCTGCACACACACCGGCTTCAATTTATCGTCAGTGCCTGATGCCGATCGATTGACGCGGGTTTGGCTAACTAATGGTGTAGCGCTTTTTATGCTCTCATTGGTGGCGCTGATTATGCAATCTGATTTTAAAGTGCGCCACACTTTAGAGCTTGATTTAAGCAATGCGCTATTAAAAGACGAGCTAAAACTTTACTATCAGCCGCAGGTAGAACATGGCGGAAAAACAGTGGGTGCAGAAGCGTTAACCAGATGGCGCCATCCCATTCTTGGCATTATTCCGCCCAGCATATTTATTCCGCTAGCGGAAAAAAGTGATTTAATTTTGCATTTGGGTAAACATGCACTCTCTTCCGCCTGCTATCAATTAGCTAGCTGGGCGCAATCTGATAGCACCGCGCATTTAACGCTATCGGTCAATATCAGCGTAAAGCAGTTTCAAAGTCATGATTTTGTGCAGCATATTATTAAGCTGATTAATGAAACCAAAATTGATGCGCGCAAGCTACAACTTGAGATTACCGAAAGCATTTTTGCAAATGATTTAGAAGGTATTTTACTCAAAATGTCGCAATTAAAAGCGCATGGCGTAAGGCTTTCATTAGACGATTTTGGTACTGGCTATTCCAGCTTATCTTATGTAAAAAACTTGCCGCTGGATGAATTGAAAATTGACAAATCATTTGTAAAAGATGTGCTAAGCAACGTGAGCGCTGCGACCATTACCAAAATGATTATATCGTTAGCGCACGAATTAATTATTGGCATTATTGCAGAAGGTGTAGAAACAACTGAGCAACGGCAATTTTTAATTGCCAATGGCTGCCACAATTTTCAAGGCTATTTATATAGCACGCCTTTGCCTATTCATGAATTCAATGCTTTTGTGCATGGCAAAGGCAAGAGTTAATACCTGCAGGTCTACTAAGCAATGCCCTTAACTAGCGCATAGCAGCTTGGCTGCTCAACGCGATTAAATCAAACAAGATAAGGCCGTCATGACTATAGAGAACAGGTCTAGTGATCAACATCATAATAAGTTGGCTTATCTTTTAAAAATTGCCTCTATCGTAATTACAGTCATATCCTTGTTGTGGACTGTATTCTACTTTTCTATTCAAAATTGGCTGGGTGTCATCATGGAGGCCGCATTGACTATGCTGGGCTTTATGGGCTACTGGCACACCAAACGCAATAATACTAAAATAATTGCCTATGTTTACTTTCCTCTGATGTTTGTTATGGTTTGCGCAGTCTGTTTATCTCTTGATGTGCCAACGGCTGCTGTAGCAAGATCCGACCACCACTATTTTCTGCCGATGGCTTTGTACGCCTACGTGATGTATCAAGATGATCATGCCTATTTAAAGATTGGCGCACCCGCTTTAGTGTCAATCGCTTTTATGGTTTTTGCTTCCACTCACATTGGTTTCGATCTATCTGGAATGACTGTCCATCATCGATTGATTGCTGCGTGGCTAACCAATGGCGTCGCACTTGTAATGCTATTTTTGGTGGCCCTGATTATGCAATCCGATTTTAAAATGCGTCATACATTGGAGCTTGACCTGAGTAAAGCGCTGTTTAAAAATGAGCTACATTTTCACTTTCAACCTCAAGTAAACGAACATAGCAAAACGCTGGGTGCTGAATTATTAGCGCGATGGCGCCATTCCAGTTTGGGCAATATTGCACCCGATGTATTTATTCCGCTGGCTGAGAAAAGCGATTTGATTTTGCATTTGGGCAAGCACGCTTTAGCGATTGCTTGTGATCAGTTAGCGATCTGGGCTAAAAATGTGGCAACCAAGCATTTAACCTTATCTGTCAATATTAGCGTCAAGCAGTTTCAACACCCTGATTTTGTGCAACATCTTGTGACACTTATTAATGAAAGCAAAATAGACGCGAGCAAGCTACAGCTTGAGATTACCGAAAGCATTTTCTCAAATGATTTAGAAGGTATTTTACTTAAAATGACAGAATTAAAAGCGCATGGCATAAGGCTGTCATTAGACGATTTTGGCACTGGCTATTCCAGCTTATCTTACGTAAAAAATTTGCCGTTAGATGAATTGAAAATTGATAAATCTTTTGTAAAAGATGTGCTAAGTAATGTGAGCGCTGCGACCATTACCAACATGATTATCTCGCTTGCGCACGAATTAAATATTGCCATTATTGCTGAAGGTGTAGAAATAGATGAGCAGCGACAGTTTCTAGTTCAGAATGGTTGTCGCCACTTTCAAGGCTATTTGTTTAGCAAGCCTTTGCCTATCCAAGAATTTAATACTTTTGTGCTGGCCAAATCAAAGGTTTAATCAGTTTTATTTTTGTGCAATTGATTCTTCAATTCAATCTCTTGTATTAAAATTTTTTGAGCTTAGCCTCTTGGATGATGCACGCTGTGCAGTTGCTTTAAGCGCTCGCGTGCCACATGCGTGTAAATCTGCGTAGTAGAAATATCCGAATGACCCAACAACATTTGCACCACACGTAAATCGGCGCCATGATTCAGTAAATGCGTGGCAAAAGCGTGGCGTAACACATGCGGGCTCATGTGTTTATGAATACCTGCCAGCAGCGCGTAGCGTTTAATCAAATACCAAAACGCTTGGCGCGTCATCATATCGGCGCGGTTGGTCACAAAAAGCGCATCGCATAATTTGTTTTGCAAAATTTCAGGCCGCGCATAGTTTAAATATTGATCTATCCAGCTTGCCGCCTCTTGGCCCATTGGCACAAGGCGCGTTTTGCTACCCTTACCCGTTACGCGCACCACGCCATCTTGCGTGCTCACTTCGTTCACTTTAACTGTCACCAACTCTGAAACGCGCAAACCGCTGGCGTATAACAATTCCAGCATTGCTCTATCGCGCAAGCCAATAGGCTGATTAATATCAGGCGCGTTCAGCAAATCGCTTACCTCTTGCTCATTTAAACTTTTAGGCAAGCTACGCGGCAATTTGGGTGATTCAATTTGCAGTGTTGGGTCTAGCTGGATTAAGTTTTCGCGCAAAGCATAGCGATAAAAGCGGCGCATGCTGGCAACCAGCCGGCTGATACTTCGCGGCTTACTCTGTGGAAATTTAAAAGCTAAATAATGTTGAATATCGGCTTGGTTTACGCTTAATAAATCGCGCTGCTGGGCAATAAGCCAAGTATGAAATTGGCTTAAATCGGCGCGATAACTTTCAAGCGTGTTTTTAGATAATCCATCTTCTAACCAAAGATGGTCAATAAAAGTATCCAGTTCGCTTGCGGTTTTAACTTGGTCTAATTCAGCCAAACTGGTTTACTCTTTTTCAAAACGCACACCTTCATGCTGCAATAGCCATTGCTTGATTTTTAAGCCATCTACTTGGCCGCGCATATAGCCGCCCAAACCATTTTTAGCCACCACGCGATGGCAAGGAATAACCAAAGGTAAATGGTTAGCACCACATGCGTTTGCAACAGCGCGCGGGCCGCTGCCAATCTGCGCGGCTATTTCGCCGTAAGTGAGTACTCGCCCACATGGAATAGCGCTAATCGCTTGCCACACGCGGCGCTGAAACGGCGTGCCTTTATAAACGATGGGCAAATTAAAATCGTTGTAAGCATTACTAAAATAAGCCTCAATTTGCATAGCCACTTTTTCGGCCATTTTATGCTGTGCGGGCTTGGGTTCATGCTTTTCGGTTAGCAGCTCAATCACCACCTGCACCCCTTGTACGGCAATACCTACCGCACCAAATGGCACTGTCAAAATCGCATCGTATTGCAGGGGGTGCTTATTATTAGTCTGCATATTGTTGATTAAATTGAGCCCTGAATAGGTTTAATTTCTACAGTTACTAATTTAACTTAAATATGAAAACTAACGCAAATAAAAAAGCCCCAAAACAGTATTAATTGTTTTGGGGCTTTTAATATGACTAAAAAAAGCTAAAAATTTAATCTAAATAACTAAATTATGCTTTTTCTACTGGCGCCAATACTTCTTTTTCGCGCGCTACTAATTTTTCTTTAATACGTGCCGATTTACCTGAACGCTCACGCAAGTAGTACAGTTTGGCACGACGTACATCACCGCGACGTTTCACTTCGATTGAAGCGATTAATGGTGAATACGTTTGGAATGTACGCTCAACACCTTCACCAGAAGAGATTTTACGCACAATAAATGATGAGTTAAGGCCACGGTTACGAATAGCGATTACAACGCCTTCATAAGCCTGCACACGTTTACGCGTACCCTCAACCACGTTCACACCAACTACCACTGTATCGCCTGGGGCGAAAGGTGGAATCACTTTACCTAAACGGGCAATTTCTTCCGTTTCTAACATTTTAATAATATCTGCCATGCTATTTTCCTTTTTTATCGCTTAGCTTGCCTTTTTAAGGCTTTACGCTTTGCGAGTTCCTTTTAATTGTAAAGAAGCTTGTTCCTGTAACTATTGGGTTTTTGTTGCGGCTAGCGCATCATCCACTTCTTGTAACAGCCGTGCTTCTTCTTTCGTCAACGACCTTGCGGCCAGTAAATCAGGGCGTTTCGCCCTTGTTAGCAATAACGATTGTTTTAATCGCCATTCTCTAATTTTTGCATGGTTTCCAGATAATAAGACTTCTGGCACCTTTTGTTCTTCACTGTTTTCCAAAAATAAGGCTTCTGGTCGCGTGTAATGCGGATAATCCAGCAGACCATTCACAAATGAATCTTCTATTGCTGAATCTGCATCACCCAACACACCTGGCAATTGCCTTACAAGCGCATCTATTAGCGCCATGGCGGGTAATTCACCGCCACTTAATACATAGTCGCCAATTGATAATTCCTCATCCACCAGCGCGTTAATCAAGCGTTCATCCACACCTTCGTAACGACTTGCCAGCAATATTAAACCTTGCATTTGGCTTAGTTGCATCACTTTTTGGTGATTTAACGTAACGCCACGCGGCGATAAATGAATCACATACGGCTTAATTCCTAAAGCAAGTTGCTGTTGCTTTGCCATTTCAACCGCTTTTGCTAGCGGTTCGGCTAACATCACCATCCCAGGCCCACCACCGTAAGGTCTATCGTCTACGGTTTTATGATTATCCTGCGTAAAATCGCGCGGATTAATCACATTGACACTATAAATTTTTCGCTCTATTGCCCTTGATGTAATGCCAAATTTGGTAATGGCATCAAACATATCAGGAAACAAGCTTATTACATCAAAACGCATCGGCTAATTTTAGCTTTCTATGCTTGCTTATATTAAGGCGCTATATTCAAGCGTTCTTCAATCAAGCGGCTAGAACTCAGCGTCCCAGTCTACAAGCATGGTTTTTGCTTCTAAATTAACATTTAAAATGGTTTGCGCGGTAAAAGGAATCAGTCGCTCACGACTTTCAGATCCTTCTTTGCTACTCACCACAATCACATCATTTGCGCCTGTTTCAAACACATCGCTAATTTCACCAAACGCAATATCTTGCTGATTTTTAACGCTTACACCAATCAAATCTGACCAGTAATATTCATTTTCGGCGGCTTCAGGTAAGGCATCTCGCGGAACAGCAATCTGTTTACCTTTGCAAGCAAATGCCGCATCGCGGTCATCAATGCCTTGCAATTTCACCACCAAAACATCGTTATGGATTTTCGCTTCAACAACATTAAGCTCACGCCAATTGTCGTCTTTGCCCAGCCACCATGTGTCGTAATCAAACAAACTATCCATGGTTTCGGTATCAGGCACTACTTTTAGCCATCCAAAAACACCGTAGGGCGCCACAATGCGCCCCATGACTACTAAATTCTCTGGCAAATTATTTGTCAGAGAATTGGCTGTTACTTTAGTTGTGACTAAACTCATTGCTTAAGACTGCCTAAAGCAATCAGATTCCCAGCAACGAACAACCCCAATTAAGCGTCAGCTGCAGGTGTTTCTACAGCAGCGTCTGCTGGTACTTCAGCAGCAGCGGCTTCAGCAGCTTTTGCAGCGGCGGCTTCTTCAGCGGCTTTTGCAGCTTCGGCGGCGGCTTTAGCATCGGCTTCCGCTTTTGCAGCATCAGCAGCGGCTTTAACTTTAGCGGCTTCTAATGCAGCGGCTTTTGCTTTTGCAGCATCGGCTTTAGCAGCGTCTTTAGCTTTAGCCGCTAATGCCGCTTCTGGGCCTTTTGCAAACGTTTTAGCTAAACGTGCCACTGTATCTGACAGTTGTGCGCCATTGCCTGTCCAAAAAGTGATGCGGGCTTCATCAATACGTAAGCCTTCTGCACCAGCTTTGGCCGATGGGTTGTAAAAACCAACGCGCTCAATAAAGCGACCATCACGACGATTGCGTGAATCAGCAACTACAACATTGTAAAATGGGCTCTTTTTAGAACCACCACGAGATAAACGAATCACTACCATAGCTATATTTCTCTTTAATAGAAAAGGTTATGCAGAAAGGCGCGGATTATACGTTAAAAACTAGAATCTTGACAAGCAAAATATTTAGATTAACTTCAAACCGTTAGCGATTTCTACGATATTCCAGCGCCAAACTCACCAGCTCATGCTGTTTTTGTACATCCATTTTTTTAAATACATTTTTAATGTATTGGCGCACGGTTTCGGCGCTAATACCCATTACTTCTGACACTTCTTTAGCACTTCTACGTTCGGTTAACAGCACCACGCATTCCACTTCGCGCCGCGATAGGCCAAATTCGGCGCTTAGTCGCTCTGTCCAAAACTCATAATTTAAACTTAAATCTTTGATTAACATTAATACACTATGGCCATCGCGCCGCTCATCTAGCTGCTTTTGCATGCGGCTTATAGATAAATAATAGGGCCGCGGGTGCTGCGTGCGATGAATATAAATACTAATGGCGTTATCTTGGCTGTGCTGTGCATCAATCGCGGCGCTGATTGCCTGCTGTAATCGCAGATTATCGGGTGCTAATTCGGCGGTTAATTTTTGATTAACAACAGTTAAACCATGTTGATTTTTAAGTAATATTTCGGCGGCGTTAGACGCAAATAACACTTCTGCCCGGCTAGATACAATAATTAATGCCTGCCCTAAGTGCGCCAAACCTTGCTCTAGCATTTTAATGCGCCAACCTTCGTCTTGCTTAGCATCATTGTTTGTCATTTTTATTATTACCTCAATTTAAGCAGATCAATTGTCATGGCTAGCTCACTCTTGTGCAAAGGCATTTAAATTGTTTGATTCTTGTGCCAAATCATCATCGTTGGCTTCTGGCTTTATTATTTCTTCTGTGTTTTGCGCTTCATCTGTTGCTAGCCTAAACTCAAATCGGGCATCGCTATACCGTGCAATTGTGCCTGCTTGATTGGCTTGAAAGGTGTGAACAATAGTAGACGATAATATAGCTTGTTGCAACGTGCTTACAACGCCAGTTAATTGATTATCGTCATTCAGCAATGGCACCCAATGTTGATTGGTTAAAGGATCTAAATACGCTTTGCGCAAATGATGCACAGGCGCCACAAATCGCTTGTCGGTTAGCAAATCGTCTACGCTTTTGGGCAAGGCCTTTAAACCGTTGGGCGATAGCTGATAGTAGCTTGCAATCGCGCGCTCATATTGCTTACCTACATACAGCCAATCTTGCTCTTTTTCGCGCTTAAGTTGGGTATCTTGGTTTTGTGTTACCACGGCCATACTCAGCGCAATCGCTGCAACCAAAAACAATACCGCCAAATAGGCCATGCCTGTTTGATGATGATTACGATATATTTGTGGTTTAAAAAGCATCATCTACCAGCTGCTATAAGCCACGCCATTGCTATCTACACCTGCCGCGCCGCTAGTTATATCGTATACGCGATTGGTATTATCTGGCGTGCTAATAATTTGCCAAGTTTCGGCCGTTTCAGAAATAGGGTCATCTGGAATAAAGCGTAAATAGCGCTCAGCCACCATGGTTTGCAGGGTGGCGGGGTACACGCCTTTATCGGCATGATAATGATCAATCGCTTCGCGCATTTCTTTTAAATTTTGCTTTAACGCGGTTTCTTTGGTGCGCTGCAAGCCATCAAAATAGCGCGGCATGGCAATGGCAATAATGGTGGCAATCACCGCCATCACCACCATTAGCTCAATAAACGTAAAGCCTTGGCTATTTTTATTTTGGCTATTACCAATCACGATACACCACCCCATTAATGGCAATATCGCTGCTTAACGAATAAACATCATACACATCGGCACCTTCGCGCGGATAATCGGCATCGCTGGCATAACTGCGTTTGCCCCAAGTATCGGCTGGATTAATGACGCGGTCTGCAGGCTGGTTATTTAATGGGAACAGCGGGTCAGCAGGAATGCGCCTTATAAAGTACATTTTTTGCTTATTAGGGCTAGAAATATCTTCAATCCCTTCGGCCAAAATTTCCAAATTAGGCGGGTAGCCGCTATCGCCCACCGCCCTTTTAATTTTGCCTGCATCGGCCGCTGCTTTATAAGCATCAATCGCGGTGCGAATTTGGCGTAAGCTTTGCCTAAGTTCGGTTTCTTTTTTGCGCTGAATATTTTTCTCTAAATAAGGCGTTGCAACCGCCGCCAGCAAAGCCAGCATGGCGACGGAAAATACCATTTCAATATAAGAAAATCCGCGCGTTTTATGCATGCTGTTTTTACACTTTATTCACTAGCATTAGCTGGCGGTGTCAGAGAACCGGGCAGCGCGCCGCCGCCTAATGAGAATCCGGACGGTAATGGGATATTAATATTTTTGGGCGCTTCATCTTTAGATGCTGATATGGCTTGCGCTGGCGCTTTGGGCACAATAAAAGGTGTGCCGCCTTTTGTAAGGCCCGGTGATGGTGCATTTCTGCCCGCTTGACCATCCGCGCCTGTCCAAATATCGGCTTCATGCGCTTCATAATTTTTGCGTGGGCGAATAATATGCGGCGTAATGGATAAGATAATTTCAGTCTTACTTTTATTATCACTTTGATTCGAAAACAATTTACCTAACAAAGGAATATCGCCAATGCCAGGGATTTTGTTAATGGTTTTTCTATCTTGGTCGTCTATCAAGCCCGCCAAAATTTGCGTTTCGCCATCATGCAAACGCAATTGGGTAGACGCCAAGCGCGTGCCCACTCTAAACGCCACGCTTTGGCTGCTGCCAGTGCTGGCCACTACTTGATCGCCAATTGAACCAACATTTAAGTTGATTTTTATCGTGACATCATCGCTTGAGCTAATGGTTGGCTCTACTTCTAGCTTTAAGCCCGCATCAATATATTGCACCGTTTGCGATGCCACGCCAGTAGATGCCACATTGGCGGTAAATACAGGCACTTTTTCGCCAATATGTATGCGCGCCGTTTCTCTGTTTTTAACGCGAATTCTAGGATTAGCCAGCAAATTCACATCGCCATCGGTTGCGTTAAACACTAAGCCAGGCACACCATTTACCACCAAAGAATTGCCCGAAACTTTTAAATCGCGAATGGTTAAAATGCCGCCAGCTGGCACTGGCAAACTAACGCCTGTGGGCGTATTAACGCCTAAATTTTGCAAATAGCTGCGTTTTACTTCTAACACTTGCAGCTCTAACATCACCTCGGCATCGGGCTTATCTTGCGCGTAAATTATTTTTTCGGCCAAGGCTAAAATCTCTGGCGAATCTTTAATCAGCAGCGTATTCAGTCGCGTATCAATTTCCATATTGCGCATATTCAGCATGGTGCGCAAAATCGTGCTCATCTGCTTGGCATCAGCATAATCCAGCGTAAAACTGCGCACACTTAAATCTTTGTAATCGCGCTGATGCAAAATATCGTTTACATAAATAATGGCCGAGTTTTCGCTTAAAACTTTTTTCTCTAACTGATTGGTTTGCAACAACAAATCCAGTGCATCGTTAAACGCCATGTTTTTAGCAAAAATTGTCGCTTTGGTGTCGCTGGGCACATCTTTATCTAAAATAAAATTAATTTTGGTGGTTTTGGCTAACGATTCAAAAATCATTTTCAAATTGACATCCCTAAATTCCATGCTAACTGGCTGATTAAAAACCAATTTTTTATTTAATTTAGCTTTTTGATTAATGGCCTGTTTTGCTAATAATTGCTTGTACAAAGGCAGCGCTTTTTGGTGCTGCGGATTTTCTAGCAATACCGTTTTTAAGGTTTCCATCGCCATAGCATCGTCAGATGCTAAATTTTCTGGCTCTGTGATATGCATTAATCGCTCGGCTTCAGCAATCAAGTTTTCATGTTTTTGCGCCATTTCAACTTTGCGCAAACCTTCTGCAGCGCGCAAATTTCCGGGGTCATAGGCATTAAGTTCATTGTAAATTTTATTCAACTCAACGTAATCTTCGCGCTGCCAAGCCAGCTCTGCATTGGCTAAAAATGTATAAATCGCTTTATCACGCGCATTCACATTAATAATTTTTTCAGGCGCTTGCAAGGCATGCGTTGGGTTCTGCAAGCGATTATCAACCTGCTCATCCACCGGCAATTTTGGCGCTGGCGTTTGGCACGCCACAAGCGGCAACAGCATTAGGCACAGCGTTAATTGTTGCCTAAATGGTTTTAATGGTGGCTGATTCATCACATGACTTTCTTCATTTATGGGCTTAATTGTGGTCTTAATTTATTGTCGATGCCGTTAAGGTTTGTACTTGTTGCAGTGGCTGATACAAAAATTGCACTTGCACACCTGTTTCCGATTCTGTAATCGCTTGCACAAGGTATTGCCCTAATAAAACATCACCCGTTTGGATGAGCGTAACTTCATTACGAATATTAAGCAGCACGCCCTTGCTATCACCTGTATTGATGCGGCCTAAATATTGAAACGGCAGCGGTGGGGCAACAAGTGGCGGCGCCTTAAAAGCTGGCTGAATTTTCTTTGTAGCGGCAGCTTGAATCGGCTGTTTAGGCACAGCAAATAAATCCAATTGGCTTTGCACAGATTGCCTTGCCGATAATGTTAGCGGCTGAGCATTATTGATTATTGGTGCTAATGATTGCTGTTGAGCTTGTTGCAAAGAAAGTACGCGCGTTGGCAATACCACTTCTGTATTATTTTTGTGCGATTTATCTTGCTGATAAGTGTGCCAGCTTAAACCAAGCGTAATCAGCAATGCCGCCCAAATTAAAATGGATTGGCGCGTCATATGGCCACCTTTGCAAAGTAAAAAATCAGCTGAATGCGCGCTTCAACAATTTCATCCAACACGCTTTCGCGATTCAATTGCAAACTTTCAATCGCCACAAAAGGCATTTGCGTGAGGATATCATTGAGCAGCTGGTGAATTTCTGGGTAGCTGGCAAACACGCTAAAAGTTAGCATATAGCGGCTTAAAGGCGCGTCGTTATTGGCCTCTGTTTTGTAGCTCACTTCATCCAATTGCAATTGATGCTGCGCCACCAATGCCATTAAGTCATCCACTTTGCTGGCACGCTGCGCTAATGCTGGAAATTGGCTTACATAATTATCCAAATGATTGGCTTGGCTGCTTGGCTTATGTAATTGTGTTGCAAGGTTTGCTTGCTGCTTAAGCGCTTGCAGCCTATTTATCTGTGGATTAACCATCAAACAATAGCCAAAAATGGCCAGCGCTATTAAGCCAAGCGCCAGCCAAGCCACACGGCTCATACTGTTGTTAAGGCGATAAAGCGACCATTTAAACGTTTGTGCAAGCGCGTTTTGCATCATCGCCAACCTATATTCAATTCAAACACATAAATTAAATTGGCCGCTTCTTGCTCTACATGCTGGCTTAGCAAAACGGCATCGCTAAAAGCGGGGTTGGTGCGCAAATCGTTAAGCAGCTGCGTAATATCGCTAAACGCAGCCGCCTCACCTTTTAGCTTAATCTCAGCGCGGTCTTTATTGGGGCTAATATTGGTTAGCTCAATATGCGGATTTTGGCTTTTAATATTCTCTAAAGCCGCTAGCATGGCCAACCAAGGCGTGTTTAAATTTTTCTGTGCCTTATTTAAATTCAGATTTAAAGACTGATTTTCTTGCTGAACATTAACCTGCTGATTTTTTTGATTGGTTAGCGCTATTGCATTCAAAGGCTGTGTTTGTTGATTGATTAAGCTAGTCTTTGCTTGGTCTACATCAAGCTTAATTTGCTGATATTGCTGCCATAACGTTAGCAAAGCAAACAAACTAGACAATAGTAATAGCCAAGCCCACAAACTAGGGCGCTGGTGAGGTTTGCTATCAAAATTAAGTGCATTAGCAGGCACAGGCAAGCTGGCCAACCAAGCGGCATGCGGCATAGAACGGCTAACTGGCTGCATTAATTTTTGGCGGCTGCTAATGTCATCGTGCCAAATTTTATTTAAGCCAGCCGATACATAAGTGGCAATTTTATTGGGCTGCTCTGCCGCGGGCACATGCATTAAGCTGCGGTTAATTAACTGTTCGGCCTGTTGATATTCTTGATTGTGCGCTGGCACATCCACCAGCACTTGCTGCCAATTGCCTTGCTTAATTTGGCACAACGTTAGGCGCGCTGGCTCAGCCACTAGCATCCAAGCGTTTTCATGCTCATTTAACAAAAACAGCAAAGGCGTGATGGTATTAATTTTAAAATTGAATTGTTTAGCGCAGGCGTCCAGCTGCTCACAAAGCGTCTCATCAATGGCAGCCGCCAGCACATTTTCGCCATATGTTTGCAAGCGCACTTTAATGCGCCAATTATCAGCAACGGCGCCATATTGCTGGCGAAACGCATGTTGCGCGATGGCTTGCCAATCTTGTTGGCGGTAAATGCCATCGCGCCAAGGCAATACCAAATAACGCACAAACGTATTCGATAAAACAACTTGCAGCGACTTTCCTTTTATTAAGTGCGCGTTTGCTGCCAAAATAGTACTTAAATCAGATAACTTAAAATCGCTGTCGCTTAGCATTTGCGGGCTGGCGTCAGAATGCTGCAAAGCAAGGTCTTGCTGGCACAAGGCTAAAGTGATATTTGGATTAAATAAATTAAACATTTGGCGCCACCCGTTGCACTTCTTCTAGTGTAGTTTCGCCTGCAAAAGCGGCTTGGCAAGCGGCCTCATGCAAAAACTGCGTGCCTTTTTTTTGTGCTAATTCTTTAATTTGGCGGATGGATGCGCGGTTGGCGATTAATTCACGCAACTCGTCATCCAGCAATAATATTTCGGCCACAGCACGGCGGCCTTTATAGCCTGTGCCACGGCAGGCGCCGCAACCATTGCCACGTTTTAGGGTGGCATCATTAGGAATAGTAATGTTTTTGCACAGCGATGGCGTTGCTAAAGCCGCATCCACACTCACTGGCTGCGCGCAATGTTTACACACCGTGCGCAATAGGCGCTGCGCCACCACAATATTAAGCGCCGATACAAAACTATACGCATCCACGCCCATATTTAAAAAGCGGCCGATCACATCAAACGCATTGTTGGCATGCACGGTGGTAAAAACCAAATGCCCCGTTAAGGCTGATTGCACGGCAATTTGTGCGGTTTCGGCATCGCGAATTTCGCCCACCATTATTTTGTCAGGGTCATGCCGCAGAATTGAGCGTAAACCGCGCGCAAAAGTAAGGCCTTTTTTCTCATTAACCGGTATTTGCAGAACGCCTGCCAACTGGTATTCCACAGGGTCTTCAATGGTAATAATTTTGTCATCGCCATGATTAATTTCGCTAATGGCGGCGTACAAAGTGGTGGTTTTGCCGCTACCTGTGGGGCCAGTCACCAGCACCATGCCATAAGGCATGGCAAATTGTTCGCGCATTGTCGCCATGGTGTGTGCGTTAAAACCCAGTACATCTAAGCGCAAACCAGAGGCTTTATCCGCCAAAGATTTCTTATCCAAAATACGAATCACCACATCTTCGCCATGAATGCTGGGCATAATGGACACGCGAAAATCCACATCGCGTCCGCGATAAATAGAGCGAAATCGCCCATCTTGCGGCACGCGTTGCTCCGTAATATCCAGCTCGGCAATCACTTTTATGCGCGAAACCACTTGCTCTGCCAGTTGCATATCACTAATAGCACCCACTTGGCTTAACACGCCATCTAAGCGATATTTAATCACCAGCCCATTGGGCGATGTTTCTAAATGAATATCGCTGGCCTCTGCTTTTAGCGCGTCATACAAGGTAGAGCGCACTAGCTTAATCACAGGGCTGGCATCGTTTTCTATGCTATTTAGCGATAATTCTTCGGCAATATCCGCTTCATTTGCACCGCTCGCAACAAAGCCTATTGCGGTGTGAACCGTGCGCGTTTCTTCCTCCATCTTAGCCAAATAGGCCGCAATATCGGCGTGATGTGCTAATTTTGTGCTAAAAGCCACGCCAATACGCTGTGCCGCCCACGATTGCAAACTTTGGTTATAAATATCCGCAAACACAAAAATATAAGCGTCATTTGCATCGCGCAAAAGCACGCATTCCTTTTGCAGCGATTCTGAAAATGAAATCAGCGAAAATGCAGGTTGCAAAGCCAGCATTTGTGAAAAACTAATTGGCGCATAAGCCACGCTATTGGCCAATGCAAGGGTAAATTGTTCGGCATTAAGCTGGCTAGTTTGCTGCAAAGCCTCAATCGGGCGCTGGCCATTTATTTTGGCCAGTTTAGATGCCTGAATCAGCAAGCTATTTAGATTTTGCGCATTAATCATCAGCCGTCACCATCTTTAAGTGCCACTTTCACTCAATGCCGCTAGCTAATTCAAAAATCGGCATATACATCATCATCACAATGCCGCCAATTAATAAGCCAATCAACGCCATTAAAGTTGGCTCAAAAATCTTGGTGAATCGGTCTACCCAGCGCAGCATTTCATCTTCATGAAAACTGGCCGCGCGTTCCATCATTTTATCTAGCGTACCGGTTTTTTCGCCCACATTAAATAAGCGCAGCGCTACTGGCGTGGTTAAATGCGCCTGCTGCAATGCTTGCGAAAATGGCTGGCCTTCGGCAATGGCTTTTTTGGCCTGCTGCAAATTGTTTCTTAAGCCCGCGCCCAATAAACTATCCACCATGCTTAAACCGCTGGTAACAGGAATGCCGCTTTTTAATAGCATAGAAAACGTGCGGTAAAAGCGCGACAAATGATAAACCCTGACTTTTTCGCCCACAAAAGGCAGCTGGCATAATCTTTCATACAACTTTGCGCGCATTTCGGGGCGCGCTAAAACAGCTATTAAAAAAACCATTAGCCCAAGCACTAGCAACAATAAATACAAGCCGTATTGTTGCGAAAACTTGCCTATATCCAGCAATAATTGGGTGCTGGTTGATACCTCATTAATTTGCGTTTCATAGATTTTGCTAAATTTTGGAATCACATACACCATTAAAAACAGTAGCACCGCCAGCCCAAAACTCACCACAATGGCCGGGTAAATCGATGCGCTGACAATGCGCTTTTTAAGCAAATCCACATTCTCTAAATATTGGCTATATCGCATCAATGCCTCAGCCAAATCGCCTGTGGTTTCGGCCGCGCTAATGGTGGCGGTAAATAAGCTGGGGAACACATTGGCTTGCAACATAAACGCCTGCGAAAGCGTTTTTCCTTCGCTAACGGCGTTGAATAATCCTTGCAGAATATGCTTATTATTGGCGTGCGTTTCTTTGGCAATTAGCGTTTCTATTACCTCTAAAACCGATAGCCCAGCCTCAAACAGTACGCGGAATTCTTGGCAAAATAAAATGAGCGGAAATGGCTTGGTTTGCTGAAAATTTTTTAAACTAAAAGTAGATGGCGGCTGTATATTTAATACCGTCAATCCTTGCGATTCGGCTAATTTTCGCGCTTCCAGCACTGATTCCGCATCAATCTCAAATTGATAAGGTGGCTGCCCATCTTGTAATACGCGCAATTGAAATTGCATCATCAATTCACAATATCGGCATTTTCATCGTCACCGCCAGGCTTGGCATCCGCGCCTAAAGACAACAAATCAAACTCGGCTTTTTCACCTGGAATACGATAAATATAGGGTTGATTCCAAGGGTCGCTTGGAATATCTTTTTGCAAATAAGGGCCGCGCCATTTTCTGGCAGTGACTGGCGGCGCCATTAATGCCATTAAGCCTGTAGCTTGGTCTGGGTAAGCGCCGTTATCTAGTCGATACACATCAAGCGCTTTTTTAATCGAATCAATTTGCGCTTTGGCGGCTTTAACTTCTGATTGGCTTAATTGATTAAAATATTTTGGCCCAACATAGCTAACTAGTAGGCCAATAATAACCATTACCACTAATAATTCTATTAACGTAAAACCATGATTTTTATAGATACTTTTCATGTTTTAATCACTTTATTGTAAATAATCTTTATTGGTTATAAGTGTTAACAAATTTATAGTTAAGGTGAATATACACAAAATTAAACAGCATAAAAAAACCTCAGTTGACTGAGGTTTTTTTAAAAAGCTATTTTACAAAGTGGTAAAACCAAAGCTGGCGTTATCAATTGCGCTGTCGTCACTAGTACAAGATGGGTGGTCGCCCAATGCTTGAAATTGCGTATCTAAATCCAATAATTCAAAGTTTTTAGGTGATGTGGTATCTAAACCTAAAGCCTCACGCACTTTCCATGCAAACGCATGATCGGTGCAAGATGTATCGCCAGACACGCCAATTGCGCCCACTTTAACGCCACCTTTGTACACGGCTAAACCGCCACCAAATACGTTAACACCGCCCACGCGTTTGCCACGTAATGGGTCACGATTGGTGCCATAAAAGCTAGGGTTACCGCTGTAAGCCGCTTGCGCATCTACTGGGTTAGATTCTTGCAAACCAAACAAGCTGCCGCCTGGTTGTACCGCGGCGTACAAAGCGCCTGTTGAAATTGAAACGCCATTTAAACTAAAGGCATTGGATGTATTGGCCTTTTGTGCCGAAATAACACGGCTACCTAACCACTCGCTGCGGCTGGCCAGCGCACCTTTGTCGCCAGTGGTTGTCACTTCGCACACTTTGCCTGTTTCATCCACAAACGTTACCCACATATTTAACCCAAAGCCGCCAGTATTACCAGCAGCAAGCACATTGTTTGCCGCGCTGCTTAATGCATTGTATGAGATATCGTTACATGCTGCATTGGCTGCTCCACTGGCTAAAAAGCCAGCCGTTGTTAGCACTATTGCCATCAAATTTGTTTGCTTTGTATGCATTGTCTACCCCTTAAATTGTATTCAGTGATGTACGCAAAAAGTTGAAATGTAAAAAATTGTTACATATAGATTTTAAAGGCAAAAAAAAAGTCTATCTATCCCCCCAAATGGGAGGTAGATAGACGAGTAAAAGATGAAAAATGGGCTATAAAATATTGATTATATTTGACTTATTTTATATGCCAATTTTTTAAAACTTAAAAAAATTAAGACTGATAACGCGTTGGGTCGGTTAAATGCGCTTGCATAAAACCTTCACGGCGTAATCGGCAAGAATCACATTTGCCACAAGCATGGCCTTGATTATCAGCCTGATAGCATGAAACCGTCATGGCATAATCCACGCCTAATTGCATACCTAATTGAATAATTTCCGCTTTGGTCATATCAATTAATGGCGCATGAATGGTAATTTTTTGGCCTTCTACCGCGCTTTTGGTGGCTAAATTGGCCATTTGTTGAAACGCCGCCACGTATTCGCCACGGCAATCTGGGTAGCCAGAATAATCCAATGCGTTAACGCCAATAAAAATATCTTGCGCTTGCAACACCTCGGCCCATGCCAATGCTAAAGACAACATAATGGTGTTGCGGGCAGGCACATAAGTAACAGGAATGCCTGCAGGAATAGGATTAGCGCCGCTTTCGGGCACATTAATCGCGTTATCGGTTAGGGCCGAACCGCCAAACAAGCTTAAATCCAACTGGGCGGTTTTGTGCGCGGCGGCACCTAATGTGGTGGCCACTTTATTGGCCGCTTGCAGCTCGGCAATATGGCGCTGATGGTAATCCAGGCTTAGGCAAAAGCAATCAAAACCTTGCGATTTTGCAATGGCCAAACAAGTGGCAGAATCTAGCCCGCCCGATAATAGTACTACCGCTTTTTTTGTCATACGCCCTGCTTTTCGCCCCATAAAATTTTATGCAATTGTATTTGCATGCGCACTGGCAATTTATCTTGCAAAACCCAAGCTGCCAGCTCATTCGCCTTAAGCTCATGGTAGCTGGGCGAAAACAATATTGGGCATTTTTCGGCCAATTTAAGCTCTGTTAATTTCGCTTTGGCCCAATCGTAATCGGCGCGATTACACAGCACAAATTTAATTTCATCACTGGGTTTAATATGCGCCAAATTGGTCCAAAGCATATTTTTTTCTTCATTCGAGGCTGGGGTTTTAATATCTAAAATAACAGACACACGCGCATCAACTGGCGCAATATCCATCGCGCCACCTGTTTCAAGTGAAACGCTATAACCGGCATCGCATAAGGCTTTTAACAGCTCATGGCATGGCTTTTGTGCCAGCGGCTCACCGCCTGTTACTGTTACATAATGCGCGCCAAATTCGGCCACTTTGCTTAAAATATCTGCCATTTGCATATTATGACCTCCGCTAAACGCATAGGCGGTATCGCAATACGTGCAGCGCATGGGGCAGCCGGTTAGGCGAATAAATACCGTAGGCAAGCCAAAACGGCTGGTTTCGCCTTGTAGTGAATAAAATATTTCGTGTATTTTTAACGCCGCCATACTTTTGCCAATCAACAATAAGCGCGTATTTTACCGCGAAAGCGTGTTTAAGCTAAAATTTAAGCGCTGGCTTTTTTAAGCGGCAAGTTTTGGTTGTTAAAAAGCCTATCGCTGAAAAAACAAAAAGAACGCAAGCGTCCTTTTTGAGTGTGCATGACTGCTGCAACTATTTTATTGCTGATTACCCGCTAAATTAAGCACAAAGGCAATATTAAAAGTGCTGATGACTTTAAAACGGCTGCTACTGCAACGCTTCTAGGCTTTTTAATCGCTTTTGTGCGTTGGGTGTCACTTCAGCATCCGGGTATTTAGTCACTAAATCGCGCAAAGTTTTTTTTGCATTAGCCACTTGCCCAAGCTGAATCTGGCTGTTGGCCATGCTGTACATGGCGTCTGGCACTTTGGCGCTATTGGCATATAAATCAATCACTTTTTGCTGAGTAGCAATACTCGATTTATAGTTTTTCAGTGCAAATTGCGTGTATCCCATGCCATAAAGCGCATCGGGTACCAGCTTGCTAGTTTGATGATCTCTTAAAAAGCGATCAAAAGCGGCAAATGCCTCTTTATGCTTGGCCGATTTGCTTAAACTATCGGCTTCCGCAAACGCTTTTACATCGGCTTCTTCTACCGCAACAGGCGCTACAGCGGCCACTGGCGGGGCTACGGTGGCACTTTCAATTTTGCGCAATCTTGTATCGGTATCGGTATACAAATCTTTTTGGCGCTGCTGCGTGGTTTCTAAATGGTGATTAGCAAGCTCTAATTCACCTTTTAGATTAGCAATTTCCTGCTTAAGCGCCTCTAATTGGTTTTGCATATCAGCCAAGCCCTGGCCTTTAATAACCGCATCGGTGGTGGCTTGGGTTTTTTTCAACTCATTAATCGCCGCTTGATTCGCCTCAAAATTGCTTTGGCTTTTGGCTTCTACTTCTAAAATCTTCTTGCGCGCTTCTTTGTCGTCAAACAAAGCGGCATGACTGCTGATTGCGCTACTGGTAATCAACAGCACAAGAAGATTTCTTGGTAGATTTTTCATCATTATATTAGGCAAAATAATTACTCACCTTGATGCACAATATCAACACGGCGGTCTTTATCGCACGCTTCGCCACAATCTTGCGTTGCTTTTTCTTCGCCATAACTCACTGTTTCAATTTGTGAATCTTGCACGCCTAATAAATTAAGCGCTTTTTTAACCGCAACAGAACGGCGTTGGCCTAATGATAAATTATATTCGCGTGTGCCACGGTCATCGGTATTGCCTTGCAAAATCATTTTGGCACCAGTGTTTGCCAATAAATATTTAGCGTGCGCTTCAACAATTGGGCGATATTCGGCTTTTACGGCATCGCTGTCATAATCAAAATAAATATTACGTTTTGATAAAATATTGTTTGGGTCGCGCAATGGGTTGCCGTCAGCAGAACCATTAGCGCTACCGTCTATATTCACTTCTTTCACTGCGTTTGCATCTGCACCGGCATTATCTGTGGTGGTAGAAGTGGCAGCATTTGGGCTTTTATCTTCTACTTTAGCCGGTGTAATTGGGGTGCTTTTACAAGCCACCAACAATACCGCCAAGCCTAAGGCTGTGATTAATTTCGTGTTTATTGATTTGCTCATCATTTTGCTCTCCTATTTATGCCTTTAAAAGGACTTAAGTTTAAAACTAAATACAATTATTTAGCGCTCAAACAAGTGTGTCAATTGGTTTGATTTACACGGCGCTTAACGATTAATTCATACCGTTTTTTAATATCTGTTAATTTAACAAAGGGCCCCAAGCCGGTTCACGTACATCACCTGCGGCGTCGTTTAATCGTTGGCGCACTTTTCCATCAGATGAAACAGCGGCAAGAGCACCGCGACCACGCACCTTGGTAGCGTATAAAATCACGCGGCCATTTGGCGCAAAGCTTGGCGATTCATCTTGGCTGCCTTCTGATAACAATTGCACTTGGCCAGTTGCCATGTCTTGCATCGCCACCTTAAATCTTCCGCCATCGTTACGAATATAAGCTAGCAATTTGCCATCGGGCGAAAATTTTGGCGATACATTATAGGCGCCTTCAAACGTAACACGGCTTGGTGTACCGCCACTGACAGGCACTTTATAAATTTGAGGTTTGCCGCCACGGTCCGAGCTGAAATAAATATGGCTGCCATCTGGTGAAAACACTGGTTCGGTGTCAATGGCGTTACTTTTAGTAATCAATTTTAAGCCGCTACCGTTGGCATTAATAGTGTGCACTTGCGAGTTTGCACCATACGTTAAAACAATCGCCAACTTAGTGCCATCGGGTGACCAAGATGGCGCGCTATTATTACCTTTAAAGTTAGCCAATACTACGCGGCTGCCGCTAGTAAGCGATTGCACATAAATAACCGGCTTTTTCTTTTCAAACGAAACATAGGCTAACTTTGTGCCATCTGGCGACCATGCTGGCGAAATAATCGGCTCATTTGAAGAAACCACCGTTTGCGGATTAAACCCATCCGCATCCGCCACTTGCAAGGCATAGCGCTTGCCCATTTTGGTAATATAAGCAATGCGGCTAGCAAATGCGCCCGGCTCACCGGTTAATTTTTGATAAATAATATCGGCAATTTTATGTGCCGTTGTGCGCACTTGGCTAGGCGCCACTTGATAATCAACCCCCGCTAATTGCGTTTGTTTTAGGGCATCCATTAACTGAAAGCTCACTTTAAAACGGCCACCTGCAATCGGTTCTACACTACCCACCGTTACCGCCTGCGCTTGCAATGCCACCCATTCGGCATATTTAATTTGGGCGGGCGTAGTTGGCAGATTGGCCATACCGCGTGTTTCTAGCACCCTAAATAAACCGCTTCTTTTTAAATCGGCGCTAATAATATCGCTAATGTTATCTTTGGTGGCCCCGCCATTACCAAATGGCACTACCGCGATTGGAA
The DNA here is from genome assembly GCA_046598525.1 of Methylotenera sp. Lineage (GTDB taxonomy): Bacteria > Pseudomonadota > Gammaproteobacteria > Burkholderiales > Methylophilaceae > Methylotenera_A. The sequence goes on from JBKJIJ010000019.1 coordinate 31,605, forward strand.
TTTGTTGCGCACTGCCGCCACTAATTTCAATATCCAGTGCCGCGTAACTGACGTTTGCCATTAAAAAGCTGGCTAAAAAAGCGATTAATTTAAATAGTTTCATTATCTTTTAGTGTAGTTCCTGCTCAAAAGTTCAATCAAATTCTACTGCAAACGCGTTTTGTTACCACCCTATTTACATTTTAATTACATCTTTTACGCTTTGCTTACATTGTAAGACGGGTACTTTTACCGCTATTCGTTTGGTTTAAACTTCAAATTTAGGTTTCTAAATTTGGCGTAAATAGCAGGGTCACTTGGCAACGGCAATGGCTGAGAAGCCGCAATGGCGCGCTCTACAGCATCATCACACGCCGCGCTACCGCTAGACTTCGTTAGCTTTGGCGGGCCGCTTAATTCACCTGTTGGCAACAAACCAACACTAAACTGCAGCTCTGGGTTGCCATCGCCGCACAGTGTTTTATTCACATTGCCGCGAATTTTGCTTTTAATTTTATCGGTATATTCACCAATCACACTAGCATTAGCGGCACTTGCCGCCTTAGTATCCGCGCCAGCATTCTCATTTAGCATGTCTTGTTTTAATTTATCTAAGGCTTTTTGGCGATCCAGTTTTGCTTGCTTTTCAGCGGCTTTTGCGTCTTTTAGCGCATCCTCACGCATTTCTTCTGCTAATTCTTTAGTCAATTCTTCTTTTTTTTGTTGATCTAACTTTAGATTTTCAAGCTTTAACTTTTCTAATTCCTCTTTTTGTTTTATCAACTCTTTTTTCTTATTTTCAAGCGCAATGTCTAGCTTAGGCTCTTCTGGTTCTGGCTTTGGTTCTACAATCGGCTTTGGCTCAGGAGTTGGCTCTGGTTTCTCTTCTACAATGGGTTTAGGTTCAGGCTTTGATTCTGCTTGAATAAATGATTTAGATGCTGGCAATTTATCCCACAACTCTACTTCTGTGATATTGATAACAGGATGCGCAGCTTTCCAATTAAACGATACCAGCATGGCGCCCAGCAACAGCACATGCACTGCAATTGCAAGGAATCCCGCCCTCCAAGAATCTGTATTTTCGTGCTTTCTAATCATGAATAAATAATGCGGCTTAATATTTGATAATTTTTAAGGATTAAAGAATTAAGGCGCTGGCTTAAATAGCAAGCCGACTTTATCTACTTTAGCTTGTTTCAATAAATCCATCACTTCAATCACTTTGCCATAAGGCGTTTTTTCATCGGCTGCCACTACGACAGAGCGCGGGTTAGTGGCGCTATCTTTGGTGTTTAATTGTTTTTTAATTTCAAATAACAACTCATCACGTTGCAGCTTTTTACCTGCAATTTCCGCCATACCGTCTTTTTGCACAGTCACCACAATCGGCGCCGCCGTTTGCTTAAGCGCTTGGCCCACCTTAGGCAAATCAACAACACCTGGGTTAGTCATTGGCGCCGTCACCATAAAAATCACCAATAGCACCAAGGTCACATCAATATACGGCACCACATTAATCTGGTTCATCATGCGGCGTTTGCGAGTGCGCGCCATGATTTAGCTCTTTCTCTGCAGAATATTGGTAAATTCTTCCATAAAACTTTCATAGCGCACCGATAACCTATCCACACTTGAGGCAAAACGGTTGTAAGCAATCACAGCGGGAATCGCCGCAAATAAGCCAATCGCGGTGGCAATTAGCGCTTCTGCAATGCCGGGTGCTACTTGGCTAAGTGTGGCTTGCGCCACGCTAGATAAGCCGCGAAATGAATTCATAATGCCCCACACCGTGCCAAACAAGCCAATATACGGGCTTACTGAGCCGACAGATGCGAGAAATGGTAGATGCGCGTCTAAGTCATCTAATTCGCGGTTATAAGCGGCGCGCATGGCGCGGCGTGAGCCTTCCATAACATCGCTAATTTCCATTTTGCCTTGTTGTTTGTGACGGATAAATTCTTTAAAACCCGCTTCAAATATGCTGGCCATGCCTTGTGGTTTGCGGCGGCCTGCCGTTACGCTTTCATATAACTTATTTAAATCGCCGCCAGACCAAAATTTATTTTCAAAATCTTCCGATTCGGTTTCAGCCCGTTTAATGGTGGCAACTTTAATAAAAATATACCACCAAGAAAAGATTGAGGTGAGAAGCAATATCACCATCACCAGCTGCACAGGCAAGCTGGCACCGGCAATTAGCGAAAATAAAGACATATCATTTGCTACACTCATACTAACTCCATCGTTTGTTTTTCCATGATGCACTTCACTGCAGGCGGCACGGCTATTGGTTTAAAGGTTAGCGCATCTACACACGCCAGCTTTAAATTTGCCTCTACCAATTGTTGTTGATTTAACTGAATGGTTTGTAAAAACTCTACGCTACCACGACCCATTTTAGTGATTTGGCTAGAAATTGTCAGCAAATCATCTAATTTGGCGGATTTTTTAAATTGAATTTGCATGCTATGCACCACAAACACGCAATTGTATTGTTGCAACAAAGTGGTGTGTTCAAAGCCCAAAATGCGCAACCACTCAGTGCGCGCACGTTCCATAAAATTTAGGTACTGCGCATGGTACACCACACCACCTGCATCGGTGTTTTCGTAATAGACACGTACCGTCCAATTAAAAAATCGAATTTTTTGCATGGTTAAATTCTAACACAGCACAAAATCCAAAAATTTCACCAGTTCAATCTCATTTAACTTTACTACTGATTTGTTGTATTTAATTAGTTGTTAAAGCAAGCTGTGTTAATCTTTTTGAATCCCAAAGCTCAACACCCGACTTTTTACCAAAGAGAACGGCTTCTTTAGAAAACCCATTTGGCGAAACGACAATTCCCTTACCATTATGTGCTGAAGCGACCCCTGCCATATCACGTACAACTGGCGATCCTACAGGTTTAGTCCAACCCTTACACTGTATAAGTAAAACTTTACTATCCATACGTGCTACAACATCTATGCCCCCATCTCCACTGCCTTTTGTAAGGCTTGCTAAATATCCGCAATCAGTCATTAACTTAGATATTGCGACCTCAAGCTTGACCCCCTTTAAATTATTCCAATATTCAGGCATAACCTGAACAATTTTTCTTTCGGCTTCGCTTGCCTCTGATACTTGCCGACTAAGAGCGGATACCGTTTTTTTTAATTCAAATGTCTCTTCCGTGACCATTTTTTTTAAGTAATTGATGCGATGGAAGATATCGGGGTTTGTTCGTTTTATGGTTAGGTAGGTTCTTCCTAGCTGCCCAAGCATTAGAGTGGGAATTACGGCTCCACCGTAACCGTAAGGCAATGGTGTAAATAACCCAAATATCCACCCAAAAAGAAAATCCGAGGTCATGAATAATATTTAACACATTATTAATGCCATATAAATATTTCCAAGAGTGAAATCCTTGGCACCAAGTTGGATAAGAAAATTACCAAACCAAAGATCTTCATTAAATCTTGGAATTGAGTCTAGTTCTTTTTGATTTTTTTCAATATTTACTTTAAGTGCTATGACTTTTTCACGAAGTTTTGACATGTTGTCCAAGGCCTACCTTGCTTTCAATGGTAATAGACAATATTTAGCAGCCCTGACCGAAAAGTCAAATTTCCTGCATCGGTGTTTTCGTAATAGACACGCACTGCCCATTGATGCGAATTTACTGCTGCCAAGCTTCACCTGTTGCTAACGGCTTAGGCACTGGCAAGCCAAAATGTTGATAAGCTAAGCTGGTCGCCATGCGGCCACGTGGGGTGCGCATTAAGTAGCCTTGCTGAATCAAATAGGGTTCTAGCACATCTTCAATGGTATCGCGTTCTTCACCTATTGCCGCTGCTAAATTGTCTAATCCTACTGGGCCGCCGCCAAATTTTTCAAGTACCGCTTGTAACAGCTTTCTATCCATCACATCAAAACCCAAGCTATCCACATCCAGCATTTTAAGCGCGGCGTCTGCCACTTCACTACTTACAATGCCATCGGATTTCACTTGCGCGTAATCGCGTACGCGGCGCAATAATCGGTTAGCAATACGCGGTGTCCCGCGTGAACGTTTGGCCACCTCTAGCGCGCCAGTGGCGGTAATTTGCACTTCTAACAAACCTGCACTGCGATGCACAATTTTGCCCAGCTCTTCTGATGTATAAAACTCAAGCCTAGACACAATACCAAAACGGTCTCTTAATGGATTGGTAAGCATGCCAGCGCGCGTGGTGGCGCCAATTAATGTAAATGGCGGCAAATCTAGGCGCACACTTCTGGCGGCCGGGCCTTCACCAATCATAATATCCAATCGGTAATCTTCCATGGCGGGGTATAAAATCTCTTCTACCACTGGGCTTAAGCGATGAATTTCATCAATAAACAGCACATCGTTTGGCTCTAAATTGGTGAGTAAAGCAGCTAAATCGCCAGCGCGCTCTAGTACTGGGCCTGAGGTTTGGCGCATATTCACGCCCATTTCGCGCGCAATAATATGCGCCAAGGTGGTTTTGCCTAATCCTGGTGGGCCAAAGAGTAATACATGGTCTAATGCTTCACTGCGGCCACGCGCGGCATTGATAAAAATTTCTAACTGGCCGCGTGCTTTTTCTTGGCCGACATATTCATCTAAGGCTTTGGGTCTAAGGGCGCGCTCTATCGCCTCTTCTTGCGGGCTGGCGGCTTCTGGGGCAATAAAACGGTCGGTTTCTATCATAAGGGCTGCATGTTTAAACGCTATTCGCGTTAATAAACACCATTATGAGTTTAATTGCGAAAAATTCTCAATCAATTTTTTAATCGAAACCGGTGCGCCAAGGTGCATACCTTGTCCATAATGCACGCCAATGCTTTTAAGTTCTTTTAAAATCGCGTCATTTTCAACAAATTCAGCCACCGTTTTAATATTCATGGCTTCGGCCACACTATGAATTGATCGCACCATGGCATGATCAATTTTATTAATATGCATTTCTTTTACAAACGCGCCGTCAATTTTTAAATAATCGACTTCGAAATTTTTAAGATAGGTAAACGATGACATACCGCTACCAAAATCATCTAGCGCAAAGCTACAGCCTAATTTTCGCAAGGCGGTAAATAAATGAATGGTATTTTTAAGATTCACAATGGCCGAAGTTTCGGTGATTTCAAAACAAATAGAGGTTGGTGGAATAGCGTAAATCACCAATTGCTCACGGATAAAACCCAGCAAGCTTTTATCGCCTAATGATGTGCCTGATAGGTTAATTGAAAACACGTAATTACATTTTTCTAAACTCTTATCCAACATTTCGCGGTAAGCCGCAAAAGTATTGCGAATCACCCAGCGATCAATATTGGGCATTAAATGGTAACGTTCGGCCGATGGAATAAACGATGTTGGCAACATAATCTGCCCATCTGCACTCACTTTTCGAATCAAAATTTCAAAGTGATGCTGCGCTGGCACATCAACAGATAGAGGCACAATGGGCTGGCAATACAGCATAAATTGTTCATCATCAATTTCAGCGGTAATGTCCGAAATCGCTTCCACTTGGCTGCGGCGCTGGGTAACCTCAATATCGCCTGCACTAAACAAAAAGCTTTGATTACGGCCGGCTTTTTTGGCCGAGTAACAAGCTGAATCGGCCGCATGAATAATTTCACTTACGCTTTCAAAGCTGGCATTTACCACCACAATACCAATGCTGACGCCAATATTAAAGATTTTATCGTCATGCATAAATCGATAATCACGCACAATTTTAAGAATCGTATTAGTAATTTGATTGGCATCCGCAAGGCTGCAATTTTCAAGCAGCAAGCCAAATTCATCGCCACCTAAGCGTGCTAAGGTATCTCTATCGCGCATGCGATTTGCGAATAAGGTACTGATTTGCCTTAATAATTCATCGCCAGCTGCATGGCCGCAAGTGTCATTTACCAGCTTAAATTGATCTAAATCCATGTAACAAAATACATGTTGCGCATTGGCTTCGTACACATTTTTTAAGCTGCGTTCTAGCCTTGCCTCAAACTCGCGACGGTTAATTAATCCTGTTAAATCATCGTGTTGCGCTTGATGGCGCAGCATGGTGGTGGCGTCATTAATTTTATCTTGCATCACATCATAAGCATGCTTAAGGCTGCTAGACATGGAATTAAAGCCTTTTTGCAACGTTTTAAGCTCGCCACTAGAGTTTTCAGTAATGGTTTGCGCAAAAATACCTTCGCTCACCTGATTGACCGCATAAGCAATTTCTTGAATCGGCTTGGTAATATTACGGCCAATGCGCCACGCAATTAGCGCGCTTAGCAGCAAGCCCAAAAAGCCAATTAATACAATTTTGCTGACTAAATCTCGCTTAATGGTTTGCAGCGTTTGGTTGCTTAAATCCACATACACTTGGCCAATTTGCTGGGGCGTTTCCATTTTCATCAGGTTAAGATCAGCATCGCTTGAGCTTGTAAAATCATCAATCTCAACCAAGCTACGGCTAATTGGCGCGGTAAAAATAATGCTGCTTTTTTGCCTAAATTCGCTGATATTATCCAAATCGATGCGATTAATTAAATCTTGTGCCAACGGGCGACCGCTTAATGCCAAAACGGTGCCTTTATTATCAATCACCATCACCGTTCTTACGTCTTGCTCGTTAATTAAGGCTTGTTGTACCAGCTTTTGCAGAATTTGTCGGTTGCCAGAAATTACCCCGTATTCGGCTGCTGGCGCCAATTGTGAGGCGATAATTCGGCCGCGATCGCTTAAGGATTGATTCAGCACATCAAACACATTTGATATGGCATAACCGGCTAAAATAATCGCAAACAGCATGGCCGGAATAGTCCCCAGCAAAATAACGCGCGATTTAATGCCCAAATTATCAAAACCCAGCGCCGTTTCACGCGGCTTAACAGGTTTTGCCGCTTTTTCGATTACTGATTTTTCATCGGTTTTATTCATTTTGAGTGGCCTCCGCTTCTAACAATTTTTTGTAGAGCTTTTCTTCATCAGCAACTATCACGTTTAACGAGCGCGCTACTTGATAATTAATAGAAAGCGAGAAATATTTGGGGGTTTGCGGCGGTGGCAAAAGGCCCGGGGCCGCTTGTGTTCTTACCGCGATTTCGGCTGCTTGTTTTGCCAGCTGCCTAGTTTTGCTATACACCGCCGCCAGCGCGCCTGCGCGAACATACGATTGCGAATAGCCAAATACGGGTTTTTGGTGGCGATAAGTAGTGAGCAAAATGGGCTGCGCTGTTTCGCGGCTATACACCATTGGGTCAGGAATCGCCATAATGGCGTCGTTATCATCCAGCAGCTTTTGTAGCTTTGGAATCAGCTCCGACTCTTGATTGATGGTTTCAATAGAGATATTAATGGCTTTTTTCTCACCCGCATCTCTAATCAATTCATTGTATTGCGATGATGTTTTGCCCAGCATTACGCCCACATTTTTAGCTTCTGGCAACAGCGTTTTAATCAGCAACATTTGCCGCGCATAGGGTTGATCTAAAACAATGGCGCTAAAATTGCCTAAATCGCGGCCACTAACCGCTAACAGGCTGTTAAAGCTGGGTAGTGGCGTATAAACGCCCAGCACAGGCGTAGTAAATTTCAACTTGCTGGCAGCCTCTAACGCTTTCACGCCAAGCGCAATCACTAGCTCACTATTTTCGGCCACCACTGGCCGTTCAGTTTCTTGCATGTCAATTACCTTAACGCGCAAAGCCGTATTTTTGGTCAGTATCAACTCATCTTTAAAGTGGTCAACAAACTCTAAATAAGCTTGAGAAGGCGCGCTTAATATAATGGTAACGCCAGTGTAGGCATGCGATAGTGCCGGGCAGAACAAAATGACGCCCAGCGCCAATACGGCTAACTTTTTAAGCCAACAATGATCATTTGAATCTTTAAACAAAATATACCGCTTTATTGAAGACAAAATTAACGTTTAATTGCATTAAAAATCCAGCCTAACATTTACGCGGCCACGGCGTTTAAACGTGTTGTATTCGGCAAATTCTTCATAATGATTATTAAATAAATTTTCAATCACCATATTCACTTCGCCGTTCCAGCGTCCACTTTCAAATTTTCTAGCAATTCTAAAATCCGATTTTCGTATTAAATCGATTTCGTCGCCATCCCCCAAAAGGTTAGCTTTGCTTACTTGGTAATAAGCCAAGCTAGCATCCCACTGGCGATTAAAGCGATGTGTGAGAAGCGAACTAAAGGTGTTGCGCGGCGCAGAATTGGGAAAATCGCGTTTTAAACCGTCCGTTGTTTGGCGAATATGCACATAAGAATGATTCACCAACAAATTGGTGTTGCGACTTATTTGCCATTTGGCTTGAAACTCTAAACCCTCTACCCTAGCGCCGCCGCGATTCACATCACCTGTTACATCGTCATCTAAAAATGGGTTGAGTAATAAAGATTTGGCTGGTACTTTAAAATCGGTTATGTCTGAATCTCTAATCACATCATCAATTTGATCACTAAAAAGCCTTGCATCCAGCTCAAAACGGCCTATTTTGCCTAAATAGCCTATTTCGCGCGAAATAATTCGCTCAGGGTCTAAGTTGCCTTGGTTGGCTCTGTATTGAAAAATTAAGGTATTGGGGTTGACCAATTTGGTTGGAATCACTAAGCGATCTCTAAATTTTTCTTCTACATAATTGGGGGTACGCAAGGCACTAGAGCTGCCAATTCTAAAGGTATGATTGGGGTGCGGCTTAAAATTAAGGCTAACTCTGGGCGAAATATCCGTGCCGGTAAAATCGTTGTGTTCCATCATGGCGCCAGCATTTAGCGTAAGCTTTTCATTTGCACGCCATTCCACATGGCCAAAAACACGCTGTAAATTAAAATAATCTGTTTTATTGCTGTCTAAATAATTGGGCGCATATACGGAATCTTGCCGCACACTACCGCCCCAAACCGCTCTAATTTGTTTGCCTAAGGCAAACGTTTGTTGTGCTTCTATATCAGCGCGTTCTTGTACAACGGTGTTATTTATATAGACATTATCATTAACGATGATTGGCCCTAGTAGGGTGCCTAATACGGGCCTTAAATTAACCGATGTTGTTTCATCATCTGATTTATCGTAACTATGAAAAGCTTGTAACGTGAAATCGCTGGTATCGGAAATATGATGTCGCCAACGAATTAGTTGGTAATGGTTATTGATTTGCTTGGTGCGCGGCAAAAAAACAAAAGGGTCATTGGCAAGATTACCTTCACCACGCGCGCCATCGGCCATACCAAACTCTAATTCCAGCGCATCATTCACCCCAAGGCGGTAATCCGCTTGGGTATTAAGAAAACGCGTGCGTTTAAAATCATTTCTATTATCTAAACCATCGTCTTGGCGATAACCGGCCGTAAAGCGATAATTTAAGGCATCTTGCTTAACTGCGTGGCGATAAAACACCTCGTTACGGCCGCTACCGTGGGTGGCAATTACACTATTATTTGGCGTTTCAAGCGGGGATTGCGTGATGATATTAATCACGCCAAAATAAGAGTTGGCGCCATAACTGGCGGCATTTGGCCCGCGCGTGACTTCAATACGCTCAATATCCACAATGGCAATTGGCAGCTCACTCCAATTAACGCCGCCAAACAAAGGGCTGTAAACCGAACGGCCATTAATCATCACCTGCATACTGCCGGCATAGGCAGTGGTCATACCATGGTAGCTTACGGTGTGATTGGTGTTATAAACATAGCCAGCGTTGGCGCCCACATACATGCCTGGCACCAAACGGAAAATTTCAGGCAAATCTATAATGCCGCTGGCGCGAATCGTTTCGCGATCAATCACGGTAACGGCAGAAGGCACATCAGCAGCGGCTTGCGATAGGCGTGAAACGGTTAATACCTTGGGCACATCACCAATATAATCGTCTTCCGACATGATTGGATTGCCCTCTTCGGCATGCGCCATACCGTCGGCCAGCGCCAAAATGACGGCCGCTAACAAACCACAGCATGTTTCTTTATTGGTAAAACGTTTCATATTAAGGCTTTTAAATCAGCGTTATAGTCAATTGCTTAACCAGTCGTTTTACAATTTTAAGCGAAATTGCTTGCTTAACCGTTATTTACTTACTTAACCATTATTTATTAGTGCGCTTAAGCCAATATCGACGCACCAGCCAGGCAATAGGGATGCCTATCAATAACCATGGAATGGCCGCCATTACAAAGGTAATGACAGTTGCGATACTTTCCATGAATACTTGACCAGCATTTTTGAATGCACGTAAAACAGGGGCAAAAAAGCCTTGTTCGGTAATGCCTTGGGCCGCGGTAAAATCAATATTAACAGCCACTAAATCGGTTTCTAATGCCAAAATTTTGCGCACGCTAGTCATACTATCTAACTCACTTTGCGTATTGGCTAGCTCACGTTCTACTTCGATAATATCTTTAAATTTAGCGGTTTTATCACTTAACATCAACCTAAGTCTATCCCTCAAATTGGTTAGATTGGTGATTCTGGCATCCGCATCCACCACTTGGTTGGTTTTATCTTCACTGTCGCGGCCGTGTTGCATCACCTCACCATTTTTGGCTAAACCGCTTAAAAAGATAGCCACATTTCTAGGTGGCACACGCACGCTAAGGCTGGCAGATGGCGGGCTGTAGGGCGTTTCGCGATTAAAATTAGCACTTAATAATTGGCAGCTAAGTGCTTCGCAATGTTTAAGCGCTGCATCAAAACTGGCTTGCATTTTTTCGGCTGCGGTTTCAATTTGCAAGTGGTGGCGCAAAGCAATGTATTTTTTGCTGTCTGCGGCTACTGGCTCACTAATTTCGGTTAAACCTTGCACCGCAGCGCCTGCCGAGTCACTTGCCATTTTTGCACTTGTTGCAACAGAACGCATTGATTCAGGCGCAACATCAGCAGCATCTTGCTTGCTACAAGACATTAAGATGACCATTAATACAGCAAAAATACTGTATCTAAATCCCGTTGTATTCATGTATAGCCTTTATCAATAGTGCATCAATTAAGTAGATTTATCTTTTCGCTACTATCAAATTGTACCTGTCTCAGGCATTTACATCTAATTTTTAGCATGGTGCTATTTTTGTGAGCTAACTTAATGCATAAAAAGGCTGCTACTTGCTTAAAGTGACAGCCTTTTTTAAAGAAGTTTTAATACTAATTAACGCACTTTACAAAGCGGGTACTACACCAGCAAAACGCAACAAATCGGTCATTTTAAATGTGCCTACTGTTTCAGATGGCAATGTTGGCGTCCAGTTTGGGTTGCTGTTTAAATAAGCGGTTTTATCGGCTCTTAATAATCCTACAAAAACTTCACCCACAATATGCGCGCCCACAGGGCCCATGCGCAAGCCACTTTCCATTACTTCGGCTTCTTTTAAAATGTAAAACCATAAAGGTGTCGATTTTTCTAAGCCATATGGCGCCACATCAACCAATTGGCTGGCGGTTAATGCCGGCACACCAATGGTTTGGGCAATGGCTTGGCCAGAAGCAATGCCAAAATTAACATGGCGAATTAAATTGCGCGAAGCCAACGATTGCTCACCATCGGTTGGCAAGCCTGGCGATGGCGCTTTTACACCGGGTAATAAAAACAATGGCGTTGATAACTTAGTATCGATGCGCTTGTTAGGCCTAACCAAGCCATCACCAAAGTTAAAAAAGGTTTGCCAATCCACAAATCGGCGTGCTGCACGCACACCGCCGCGCATATCGTTTGGGTCATCTGGTTTGCCATCAATGCTATCGTCAAAAATAAAGGCAAAGAATGGTGAGCCGCCCGTTGGGCCAAAATTTACGCGGTAACTGGGGCGCACTTGAGAATGCCCAAAACGATAAGCGGCAACTGAAAACTCCACTGGAATACGCGGGGTTTTAATAGCATTTGCACCTTGCCCCACTTGATGAAAATTATCAGGATCTTGCAAATTAAAAGTCATCGCTGTTTTTGTTAAGGTTGCATTCACTCGCTCTTGGCCAATTGTTTGCGGCAAAAATTCATTCAAAATAATCCATTGATAATGCCAGCGCACGGTTTGTTGCGCCTCAGCAAAAATACGGTTTGCATTAGAAGGATCACTACCATATTGCGCAATTAATTGATCGGTAACGGCGTTGTGAAACTTAAGCATGGCCAAATGAAATTGCGACAAAATGATATTTTCATCATTGCGGCTATCGCCTAAAATCGCTTCGCCAGTGGTATCTCGCGGTAAATCATAACGGGTTGCGCCATTACGCGAAACCGCTTCAGAGCCCGGAATAGCCTCTGTTTTAAATTTAATAAATGCCGAACTTAAATCGTAAAGTTCTGGCGAATCGGCTGGGCCATTGCCGTAAACACTGTCTAAATCGAACGCGGCTGAGCGAAAATTAACCGTTTTTTTAGGATTGGTCTATTTCATTAATTCAGATTTTTTATCCAGCGTAATGTCATGATCTAAAAATTGACCAAAAAATGTAACGCCTGCCGTCATACTCGGGTTATCTAAATTGTCTGGGCTAAATACAGGCTGATTCACAATGGATTGAATCGGATCGGTTAAATTATCGTTGGCATCTATTAAGCCGCCTTTTGCGCCAAACGCTTGAACGCCCAACCAGTAAGTATCACTGGGCGGCGCAAACGGTGGCAGGTTTTTAAACATGTGCGTAAAAACGTGGTCTTTATTTTTGGCAAACTCTGGAAATTTTGCGTTGACGGTATCGGCATTGGCCACACCTAAATACATTGTTACAGCTAATGCGCTTGCTACGGCTACTATTATTTTTTTCATGCTGCATCTCCTCACTTAATTAGTTAAAAATTTAACCAAGCGCAAGATAGCAGTGCGTAATAAAAAATGCATATACTCCAAAATGGGGATACGGCATTTCTAAATAACTGAAATTTTTATTTTTTAAACTAAAACAATGAGTTAATAAAAATAAAGTTGTTGATAGTCGATGGTTAGTACCCCAAATGGGGGCTAAGGCATACAACTTTTAAAGAGGATTTTTTACTGGATTTAGAAAAAACTTACTTGGCTAATAATTTAAGCGATTGGCGAATGCCTTCAGAAACGGTTAAATCTTTTGGTAATAATTTAAGGGTTGAGGTGGCTTCTCTATCGTTGTAACCAAGCGCTAACAAGGCATTTAATATATCGCTGCTGGCCGATTTTGGCTGTGCAGTGCCCACGCTACTAACACCATTAATCGAAAATTTATCTTTTAGCTCAAGCAATAAACGCTCTGCGGTTTTTTTACCAATGCCCGGAATGCACGTTAACATTGCCACTTCTTGCAAATTCACCGCTTGAATCAAATCTTCAATGCTAACGCCACTTAAAATAGATAAAGCCGATTTAGCGCCAATGCCATTTACCTTAAGCAATTGTTTAAATGTGCTTTTTTCTTGCTCACTGCCAAAACCATACAGCAATTGCGCATCTTCGCGCACCACCATATAAGTTAACAATTGCACTTTTGCGCCAATTTCGGGCAGATTATAAAAAGTGCTCATTGGCACTTCTACTTCATAACCCACGCCCGCACAATCAATCACCACTTGCGGTGGCGCTTTTTCAATCAATATACCGTTTAGGCGTGCAATCATATTTTTTACTTATCATTATATTTTTAAAGGAACAACTTTTAAAATCATTATAGCTAAACGAGGCAAGGCGTGGATTTGGTTTTATGGACGCGCATACGAATTTGTATGTAAGTCTATAAAATCAAATTCGCAACGCCGCATCGTGACGATAGAATGATTTTAAACAAGTCGGCCATTTTTAACTCTGAATCCTGCTGTCGCTAATTTTCCTAAGCCCTGCCCACCATGCGCATGGCAAATCGCACAAGCCAAGGCATCGGCTGAATCGGGGCTGGGCAATCCGGGCAAGTTGAGTAACCGTTTGACCATTTCTTGCACTTGCTCTTTTTGCGCGTGACCATTGCCCACTACCGCTTGTTTGACTTGCAGCGCGGTATATTCCGCCACCACTAAATTGCGAATGACCGATGCGCTAATGGCTGCGCCGCGCGCTTGGCCTAGCAACAATGTAGATTGCGGATTGACGTTGACGAATACTTTTTCAACCGCTGCTTGTGTGGGCTGGTAGGTGTCAATCACCTCAAACAAGCCATCTAGGATTATCTTAAGGCGTGCTGGCAACTCTTCTCTATCGTCTTCGCCTGCTACTTTATTTTTTTTGCCACTGGCGGTTTTAATCGTGCCACTAGAAATATAAGTGATTTTTTCACCGACTTTTTCAATCACGCCAAATCCCGTAAGCCGCAGGCCAGGGTCAATCCCGAGAATTCTAATTACTTCAACAGTCACTTAATTCGTCATTCCCGCGAAAGCGGGAATCCAATTTGACTTTTGAAAACTAAACATGGATTCCCGCTTTCGCGGGAATGACTAGATTCGATTGTCTGCTTAACAAGTACAAGCATTAGTCTTCGATTACTGCCGTGGTGTACACATCCTGCACATCATCTAAATCCTCAAGCGTATCCAGAATTTTTTGCATTTTAATCGCATCATCGCCTGTAAAAACCGTTTCAACGCTTGGTTTCATCATCACTTCAGCCATCACCGCTTTTAAACCAGCCGCTTCCATGGCTTCTTTAATGGCAATAAAATCATTTGGTGGGGTAATCACTTCAATGCTGCCGTCTTCATCGGTAACGATATCTTCTGCACCTGCTTCAAGCGCAATTTCCATCACTTTATCTTCAGAAGTGCCTGGCTCATATAGCAAGCTGCCGCAGTGTTTAAACATAAAAGCCACAGAGCCATCGGTGCCTAAATTACCACCAAACTTGGTCAGCGCATGCCGTACATCAGCCACGGCGCGCTGTTTATTATCGGTTAAGCAATCAATAATAATGGCCGCACCATTAATGCCATAGCCTTCATAACGAATCTCTTCGTAATTCACGCCTTCTAGCTCGCCCGTGCCTTTTTTAATGGCGCGGGTGATATTATCGGCTGGCATATTTTCTTCTTTTGCCTCAGCCACGGCGGCGCGCAGGCGCGGATTCGTGGTGACATCGCCGCCACTCAAGCGCGCGGCTACTGTGATTTCTTTAATGAGTTTGGTGAAGATTTTGCCGCGCTTGGCGTCTTGACGGCCTTTGCGGTGCTGAATATTGGCCCATTTACTGTGTCCTGCCATACTATTTTCCTTGATATTGATGCATTGATACTTAAATTTCTTAGCATTTTATCATAGGCTTGATGCAGTTTATTCTTGGCCTTGCGCGCAATCTACTGGCTGATGTTTGCGCATGGTAATAACCGATATTTGTACCAGCGCCAATGCAATCAGCAACATGCCAATTAGCTCAAAAGTGTTGGGCACTTCGTTAAGCTGTATCCATGCCGCAATCACGCCAATAACTGGCGCTAACATAGATGCCATGCTAGCCACACCTGCTGGCAAACGTTGTAAGGCATATAGCCAAAGCAACCATGCCAGCGCGCCACTTAAAATCACATTAAATAATACAGCGCCAATAAAATAGCCTGTCCATTGAATCGGTGGTGCGGGTACGATAAAGGCAATGGCCAGCATAGGCACAGAGCCAAGCAACATGGGCCAAGCGGTTAAATTAAGTAAATCTAAATTAGGGCTGCGTTGATGCAATTTTTTTGAAATAATGGCGGATAAGGCCCAAGATACGCCTGAACATAAGGCCAAAAACATGCTAAAACCGTCGGCTTTAATGTGTAGTGGGTCAAAAATCAGCACCATGCCAAATATGGCCGCGATGACGGCCAGCCACTGCCAACCTTGCACTTTTTCGCCCAGCATTGGCCATGCAAATAGCATCACCCAAAACGGCATGGTGTAAGTTAGCACCGCGGTTTTGCCTGCACCGCCTTCTACCAGCGCCCAAATCAGCAGGCCAGTAAAGCCAATGGTTTGCAATAATCCCAATACCAGCATGGTAGGAAATTCCTTTAAAGCCAACGGCCTTTTAGTGAAATAAATCACCACAAACAGCACTAGCGCACCTAAAAAAGTGCGCAGCGCCGCAAACTGAAAAGGCCCTGCGTATTGCAGCGCACTTTTCATCACCACCCAGTTATAACCCCAGATAACGGTTAATAGCATTAACGCTATAAAGGCGCGGATAGTGACTTTTGTGCTGTTTTCCATGCTTAATTTTCCATGCCTAGCTTGCCTTAATTTAAACCAATTAATTCCAAATATGCGTTACCGCTTTCCAGGTGCCATCAGCTTGTTTGCGATAAACCAAATGCACATTGCCACCAAATGTTTGGCGCACGCCTTCGGCATCTACCATCGCACCGGCCCAATTACCACGTTGATAAGCCAAATTGCCATCTTCTACTGCTTCAGTTAAGGTCAATTTATGGTCAATTACACCTGCCTCAATTAAGCCGGCAAAAAATGCTTGAATGGCTGGCACACCAATTACTGGCGCACCTGCTGGCGCTGGCATCACGGCGGCATTTGTGTCATAAAGCTGGCCAATATCGGCGGCATTTTTTGCATTAAATGCTCGATCAAATTTGGCGTTAATGGCTGAAATTTCTGTTTGAATAGTGCTCATTTTTTACTCTCTTTTAAGTGATTAAAATTGTTTACATACATTTAAATACATTAAATAAAGGCTGAAATACCGTTATTAATTAAGCCCAATAATTGCTGTAACTGCGCCCGTTTTTCTTCATCTAAGGCCTGCATGCACTGCCTTAAACGGCGGTAATAATCGGGCATGACTAAATCTAATTTGGCTTGGCCTGCAACGGTTAGTTGAATCTTTACGCTGCGCCTATCTTCTTTTGCAAATACTCTGGTCACTAATCCGCTTTGCTCTAAGCCATCTAGCAGACCAGTCATGGTGGCGCGCGATACGCCTATTTTTTCGGCCAATGCAGATGGCGTAGAAGTCACAGACTCTTCGCGCATCAACAAAATCAACACCCACCAACGGCCTTGCAGTAAATCGTGCTTGCTAAGGCAGGTGTCTAAAGCCAACGATAAATCGGTTGCCACGCGCAGCAAATACAAAAAACTGGCCGTCGCCGTCACATCCGCTTCTGGGTAGCGATCAGCAAATTTGCCTAATATTTCAGGCGTTGGAAGATCTCTTAATTGCAACATAAATGGCAACTTGTTAATAGTTAGCTCCATTATAGTTAGCCACCTAACTATGTCAACAATTTTCTGATTTATTTTGCTGTAGATATTGGCTAATTAATTTATCGGAGTATATTTAAATGCTAACTTGCGGGAGAAGAACATGAAAACTTTACAGCAAATATTAAACGATAAAAAACATAAAGAAGTGATTAGCATTGCGCCAAATCGCCCCGTATTTGATGCGCTGGTGATTTTGGCGGAGTATAAAATTGGCGCACTGGCCGTGATACAAGATGGCAAATTAGTCGGCATTTTTTCAGAACGCGATTACGCGCGCGAAGTGATTTTAAAAGGTCGCTCCTCTAAAACCACGCAAATATCCGAAGTAATGACAGACAAAGTGATTTTTGGAAATGCCGATGATTTAGTCGAATCTACCATGAGTTTGATGAGCGAAAAACGCATACGCCACTTGCCCGTTTTAAATGGCGAAGAGCTTGCTGGCATGCTGTCTTTAGGCGATTTAGTAAAAGAAACGATTAGTTATCAGCAACGTTTAATTGCAGAGCTTGAGCAATATATTCGCGGCTAACACGTTAAAAAACCAATTAATCAGCCTAAGCTCATGAAAATGCTTAAGCCCAGTTAATGGCTACTTGCAGTGTTAAAACCAAACACCAAGCGCACAATGTAGTCATACAAACAAGCAACGAATTAAACGTTTTTGGTTTGTTGTGATACCAAATTTATTAACCGATTTTGAAAAGGATATTAATCATGTGGACAACTCCAGCAGCTACTGAAATGCGTTTTGGTTTTGAAGTAACAATGTACGTAATGAATAAATAATTCAGTTTTTTGAATTAAAAAAGGGAGCAATTGCTCCCTTTTTGTTTGGCTTGAAGTTTAAAAAAGTTTATTCACCAATAATTTTTACCAACACACGTTTTTTGCGTCTACCATCAAATTCACCATAAAAAATCTGTTCCCAAGGCCCAAAATCCAGACGGCCTTCAGTAATCGCCACCACTACTTCACGCCCCATAATTTGACGCTTCATGTGCGCATCGGCATTGTCTTCACCTGTATCGTTATGGCGATAACTGCTGACTGGATCATGCGGCGCCAGCTTTTCTAGCCATTGCGTATAATCGTGATGCAATCCGCGCTCATCGTCATTAATAAACACGCTGGCGGTAATATGCATGGCGTTAATTAACACCAAACCTTCGCGCACGCCACTTTCGCGCAGGCATTCGTTAATCTGCTCGGTAATGCGTATAAACGCCACGCGGGTGGGTGGATTAAACCACAGTTCTTTACGGTAACTTTTCATGCTTTATCTCCTCAATCAATATTCAATTCTAGCATTCTGCCGCTGTAATCAATATGAATCAGGCAATAAAAAAGGCTTCTTTTCAGAAGCCTTTTTAAAGGTTTTTTAAAGATTAACTTTTCACTTCAACCGCGTGTGTATAGCTTTTTCCTTCGTTATCGGTTGCCAGCACCTCTAATTTACCTGGCTCTGTTGGCACAAAATTGAATTTAAAATAAGGGTCTTCCGCCGTACCAACGCCTACATCAACTGTCATTACTGGTTTGCCGTTGTATTTAAACTCGGTTTTATTAATGTAAAAAGCGGGCACAAAACCTTGCGATACTAAATCGCGCTGCAAGCCAGTGCGCATTACGTGTTTAATATTAAAGGTGGCTGGTGTTGCTGCGCCAAATTTTGCTGGCGGTTCAACATTCATTTTAATTCTGCCTGCTGCTGCACGCGTGGCGGCTTCATCGTTTTCTACCGTTCCGCCACAGCCACCAGCCGCGCGAATCTCACGCGATGCTAAATACAAATTACCTTTTGCATCTTCACCCACCAAACGCACAAAGGCATCCGTTTCAAAGCGAATACGCGTGGCTAATTGAAAGTTGCCCAGCGCTTCAGTTAAATGATACGTGGCTGTTAATGGAATCGGGTTTGCATCCACAAAAGCGTATAGTTTGGTGATTTTTACGCCATTGGCGGCCGCGTTATCAATGCTGTAAGTCACTGGCACTTGCGCGCCACTTTCGGCGCGGCGCGGCGCATCGATTTTCATAAAAGTAACGTCTTTCATGGGGCGCTTTTCAAAAAATGCCTCTTTCATCACTGGCCATAATGTTGCGTTAGGCTCAGCCATCACACTTGCGCTAGCGCCCATTAACAATCCACATGCAAGCATCGAATTCACTAAAAATTGTTTCGTTTTCATCTCTTCTCCAAATCTGCATTTGTATTAATCTATGCGCAGAATTAACACTGTTTTTAATAACGTGTTATTTATAATTATGACTACATATTTCTATTTTAGTTTTATTCAAGCACTTGTATGTGATGCGAGTCACACAACAAATAGTAAGCCTTTATTAGGTGTTGCGAAACTCTTCAAAATTAAGCTCAATACCATTACCTGCTGGGTCTTTAAAGTTAATTTGCTTAACGCCATTAATTAAAGTGCGCGTGCTGTAAGGAATTTGGTGCGTGTTCAAATGGGCTTCCATTGCAGGCATATCATTACAAGTAAACGATACATGGTCATAAGTACCGTTCACATGCAAGTCAGGCGCACCAACTCCCTTGTTATATTCCGCAATATGCACTACATCGTTATCACCAATATATAACCAAAAGCCATAACTGGTAGTCGCCGTGCGCGGCCCTACTTTTAACCCCACAATAGCGCAATAAAAATCACGCAACACATGCATCATGTCGCGATTCGCGCGCAGGTTAATATGGTTAATTTCGGTAACTGGCATATGGTTGGTATAGCTAACTATTAAGCACGATATTCAATTGAAGGAAGTCCTGCTAGCAAACCAACCACGCTAATATCCTCATCTAACTCTGGCCAATGAATGCCCACACCATTACCCATTAATTCGTAAGCTTGACGTTGAGCAGGCACAGCATTATTTAAGCGCGGGAACCACACCAAAGGTGCAGAAAGCACACGTCCATCGGTTAATCTTACAATTAAGTCGCTGTCTGATGTTTCAACAGACTGTGCGATGGGTTCAGCGTTTAATGTTAAAGAAGTCATTCCAAGCCTCCAAAAATAAAGCTTCATGTTCACGAACTAAAGCGAGCAATTGATTCAATTCTTTTGCGTTAAATCCTATACTACTCGCTAAACTAACTTGCTGTAGCCAAAATTTGGCCAACCTATTGCCTGCCTGTACGTGAATATGCGCAGGCTCTTGGCTTTCATTTGCGTAGAAGAAAAAACGAAACGCGCCAATTCTTAGCACGGTTGGCATAAATTCAGCTTAGCTTGCTGTAACGTTTTGTGAACGAACACGAATATGCAACTCTCTCAACTGTTTCTCATCCACCTCATTCGGCGCATTAGTCATTAAGCATTGTGCACGCTGGGTTTTTGGGAAGGCAATTACGTCACGGATGGATTCGGCACCTGCCATTAATGTCACTAAACGGTCTAAACCAAAGGCCAAGCCGCCATGCGGAGGGGCGCCGTATTGCAATGCGTCTAAAAGAAAGCCGAATTTTTCTTGTGCTTCATCTTTGCTGATTTTTAATGCGTCGAATACTTTTGATTGCACATCTTGTTTATGAATACGCACTGAACCGCCGCCCACTTCCCAGCCATTTAGCACCATATCGTAGGCTTTAGATAAGCATGCACCTGGGTTTGAAACCAACATCTCTTCGTGACCATCTTTTGGCGCGGTAAACGGATGATGCAAGGCGGCCCAGCGATCGTTTTCTTCATCGTGTTCAAACATTGGGAAGTCCACCACCCATAATGGCGCCCAAGCGCGGCCATCAACATGGCCTTTATCATGGCCCACTTTTAAGCGCAACGCACCTAATGCTTCGTTTACTACTTTGGTTTTATCGGCTCCAAAGAACACGATATCGCCATTTTGTGCGCCTGTGCGATCAATAATGGCTTGCAATGCAGTGGCGTGGATATTTTTAACAATTGGGCTTTGCAAGCCTTCTTCATTCAATTTGGTAACATCGTTAATTTTGATATAAGCAAGACCCTTGGCTCCGTAGATTTTAACGAACTCGGTGTAAGCGTCAATCTCAGAACGCGCTATCGCCGCGCCATTTGGCACACGCAAGGCAGCTACTCGGCCACCCGCCATATTGGCAGCACCTGCAAACACTTTAAAATCCACGTCTTTCATCACATCTGACAACTCTGTGATTTCCAAAGTCACGCGCATATCAGGCTTATCTGAGCCGTAACGATTCATCGCTTCAGCAAAACTCATGCGTGGAAATGCGGCTGGTAAATCAACGTTTTGTACCGATTTAAGCATTTGGCGAATCATTTCTTCAACGATATCCATGATTTCGTTTTCAGACATAAAGGATGTTTCAATATCCACTTGCGTGAATTCTGGCTGACGATCGGCGCGCAAATCTTCGTCGCGGAAGCATTTGGTAATTTGGAAATAACGGTCAAAACCTGAAACCATTAACAATTGTTTAAACAATTGCGGTGATTGCGGCAACGCAAAAAACTGGCCTGCATGCACGCGGCTTGGCACCAAGTAATCGCGCGCGCCTTCTGGCGTGCTGCGGGTTAGCATGGGTGTTTCTACTTCAATAAAACCGTTTACGTCTAAATAATCACGCAAAGTTTTAGCTACGCGATAACGCAACATCATGTTTTTTTGCATGGCTGGGCGGCGCAAATCAATGTAGCGGTGTTCAAGTCTTACCGTTTCAGTCAGATTTTCGTCATCCAACATAAATGGTGGTGTGAGTGATGCGTTTAATACTTCAATTTCGGTGGCAATCATCTCTACTTCGCCAGTCGATAAGTTAGCGTTCACTGCGCCTTCTGGGCGCGCGCGTACTACGCAGGTGATTTTTAATACGTATTCACTGCGTACTGATTCAGCCATTTTAAATGCTTCAACGGCATCAGGGTTCACCACAATTTGTGCCATGCCTTCGCGGTCGCGCAAATCAATAAAAATCACGCCGCCATGATCGCGGCGGCGATGCGCCCAGCCGCATAAACTAACAGTTTGGCCAATGTGGCTGCGGTTTAAGTGGCCGCAATAATGTGTACGCATAGTCATAAAAATTTATTTCGTAAAAAGTAGTGGTAATTAAATAATGTAAAAATTAAAGCGGCAATTCGCGGGTTTTGCGGTCTCTCGGCGTCACGGTACCCATGCTGATAATGTACTTAAGCGCCTCATCTACGCTCATGTCTAGCTCAATCACATCGGCCTTTGGCAGCATGAGAAAAAAGCCAGAAGTGGGGTTAGGCGTGGTGGGCACATAAACGCTGACATAATCACCAATTAAGTAATTACTCACATCGCCGCCTGGCGCGCCAGTCAAGAAGGCAATTGTCCAGCTATCTTGGCGTGGATATTGAATCAACAGGGCTTTGCGAAACGCGTTGCCAGAGTCTGAAAATAGCGTGTCAGACACCTGTTTAACGCTGGAATAAATAGTTTTGACGAAGGGTACGCGAGAGAGTAAATTCTCCCACAAAGCGATTAATTGTTGTCCAAATATGTTGGTTGCTATTAAACCTGTGACAAAAATAATTAATAAAGTGAGTATGGCGCCCAAGCCAGGCACATTAAAGCCAAACACATTTTTTGGCTGCCAAGCCGCTGGCAACAGCAACAGGCTTTGATCCATGGTTTGAATAAGGGTGGTGACTACCCAGATGGTGATAAACAAAGGCACCAATACCAGCAAGCCAGTTATAAAGTATTTTTTCATAAATTTTAATTGGCTTTAGTGGCAGGCACAGCCTGTTTTGCAGGCAGCAGGTGCTGCATCGGTGCTGGCTGGCGCTTCAGAGCCGGCTTTTGAAGATGCATTTTTTGGCGCTTTATCTTTAAAATCGGTGGCGTACCAGCCGCTACCGCTTAACTGAAAATTGGGCGCAGAAAGCATTTTATTAAACGTTTCGTGTTGGCAATTTGGGCATGTGGTGGTGCTTGCATCGCTTATTTTGCGCAAAAGCTCTAGCTTGTGGCCACAATTGCTGCATTGGAAATCATAAATTGGCATGATTTTAGCTTATAAGATTACAAATATCGTAAAAACAAAATTATAACTGATGTTGGCTAAATGTTTTACTGCAAGTGTTTAATTGCAAATGTTAAATCGTCCTTTTTGACGCTTTATTTGCTAGGTAGGAGTACAAATTGTTGATATTAAAATCGTTAAAAGCGAGCGTTTTAATCGCTTGTTTCATTATTTCGCCATTGGCTTTGGCTAAGTCAGTGGGCACAGTCACGTTTAAAACGGGCAATCCAACCATTACGCACCTTGATAATACAACAACGCCCGCCGAAAAAAACACCGCACTTAATGCTGGCGACAGCATTGATACTGGTGATGGCCGCTTGCAGCTGGCGTTAATTGATGGCGGAAAAGTTTCACTTCAACCTTACACCGTTTACAAAATCAATAAATATGAGTTTTCGGGCAAAGAAGACGGTAGCGAATTTGCATTTACCGAATTAATTAAAGGCGGCTTACGCACCGTGAGCGGCTTAATTGGCCATAAAAATCGCGATCGTTATCAGCTTAAAACCACTGTTGCCACCATTGGCATCCGCGGTACAGAATTTACGGCCAATTTTAATGATGACACATTAATAATGACGACTAATCATGGCAGTGTAGATGTATGTAATTTAAGTGCCTGTTTAAATGCGATAACTGGCCAAACCATTATTGTTTCGGGCGCGGGTGCCGCGCCAAAACCAAGCAATACCCCTGCAAAAGCGGCCGCTGCGCCACCATCAGCAGGTAAAGCCGCGTTCGCTGTTAACGATTCTACCAACGCTAGCGGCGTACCCAACGTGATTATTAATGCGATAAATGCAAATAGCGGCACTGGCACTGGCACTGGCACTGGCACTGGCACTGGCACTGGCACTGGCACTGGCACTGGCACTGGCACTGGCACTGGTACTGGTACTGGTACTGGTACTGGAAGCAATGGCAATAACGGTAACAATGGTAATAACGGCAATAACGGTGGTGGCAATAATGCTACCGCATACGATTTAATGTTTATTTCGACAAATCAAGCAACTGGCGCGAAAATCAATACATTTACTAGCGGCACAGTTACTGAAGACAGCAATAGCAACATTACGGCTTATCAAGAAACGTCTGGCAGCACTTATGCTTTTACCAACGCTTTAGGTGATATTTACAGCGACGCCTACGTAAGATTGGGCAGTAGCGCTGCCGTTAAAACCACTGGTGTATTAACAGAAAATTTAATTAACGTTCAAGCAATTGTTGGCGAATTAACGACTAGCTCTGGCTTGCTAAGTTTAGCTAGCCTTGCAACTCCTGTTACTTACAATATTTTAGGCTCTACCGCCCCCATTGCAATTACAGGTAGCGCAGCACCATTTTTAGCCACTTCTGGCAGCGCAAATGCGGTATCAGGCAACATGACAGTTAATTTTTCCAGCTTAATTTATAGCTATAACCTAAATAACATCAGCGTAAACAGCAACGTTTTTTCTATTGCAGGCAATTCTTTACCGTTAACTTCAGGCATCAATCAATTTAGCAGCATTGGCGTGGTGACAGAAACATCTGGCAACCCAGCCAATATCAACACCTGCGTACCGTCTTGCTCAGGTAGCTTAACAACTGGCAATACCATACAAGGCGGATTTTATGGCGCAAACGCCGAAAGGCTAGGATTGCAATATGGCTTTACAACCAACGGCGCGGGTGAAATATCCGGCAGCGTTGTGTTAGGTCGTTAATTTAAGCATAAAATAAAAAAGCCCGCATTTTGCGGGCTTTTTACATTTCATTTTATATATCAATCA
>JBKJIJ010000026.1:0-32253 GCA_046598525.1 Methylotenera sp.
CCTTGGTTTAACTAACGACACAGATGCACTAGGTGCAGCTGGTGGTTACAAAGAATTAACAAAATACAACGCGGCTCCTGGCGGCGGTGCATTAACAGTATTCTCACTATAATTTAGCGTTTAAATTGTAGTTAGTTACTGGTTAATTTAACCAATAAAACACCTCACAGTAATGTGGGGTGTTTTTATTTATAGTTTTAATTTGTAGTTGTTATTGTTAGACGTCTTTAATAAAACAGTCGGCATTCATAATTTTTTATATGAGTTCGACAATATAAATTTTTGTCGCAATAGAATATTTCAGTTGCGTTAAAACGAGATAGATACAGATTAGTGCTACTAAAAATAAAAAATTAGTTACAATAATCGGGCTAAGAAAAGATTGGCTAAGAACTTTTTATTTTTAGTTGTACTCTATGTGATGGTGCGGTGCTTAAATCGTAATTTAATAAGGAACCAATAATGTTAAAACAATTAAAAGGCTTGGCAATATGTCTAGCGCTAATATCTGGTCATGCAGTAGCAGCAGGGGAGCCAATTAAGGATAGTGATATTCCTTCACTAAGCGCCGATGAAGGCCGTGTAGGTGAAGTGCGTAGGGTTGATGATGGTTCAGAGTTTAAAGTGTGTTCAGACCCAGACAATATGCCTTACTCCAACATTAGAGGTGAAGGCTTTGAAGATAAAATTGCCGAAGTAATCGCCAAAGATTTAGGTAAAAAATTAACCTATGCATACGCTTATAATCGCCAAGGTTTTTTGAGAAACACCATTAATGCAGGCCGTTGCGATGTCATTATTGGTACAACGTCTGATTTTGACGCATTAAGAACATCAACACCTTACTATCGTTCTGGCCATGTATTTGTGTGGCGTAAAGACAGCAACTTTAAAATTACCGATTGGAGCTCACCAGATCTACGCAAAGGCGTAATTGGTATTGTGGATAAAAGCCCAGCAGCAGTGCCGCTTAGTGATAATAATTTGATGGGCAACGCAAAACCATACCGCTTACAACGCGATTTAAACTTGCCAACAAGCTTTTTGATTGACGATTTAGCTAAAGGTGAAATTGATGTAGCGATTATGTGGGGCCCAATTGCTGGCTACTACATGAAGCAATCTAAAGTACCAATGGAAATGGCATTTGTGCCTGAGTACAACAAGGTAAATCTGCAAGGTAAAGAGTATTGGAATATTTCAATGGGTGTGCGCATGAAAGACAAAGATCGCATTAAAACAATCAATGACGCATTAGCCAGAAACAAAGATAAAATTGCACAAATTTTAGCCGATTACGGAATTCCAACCGTAGCAGTGCTAGAAGGCGATACTGTCTTTAAAAAATAAACAGATGAGCCGTCATTTGGATGACATAATTAGCAAAACCAAGTAAGATTATGGGTTCGATTGATGGCAAAAATGTTACGTAAAAATTATGTCAACCAAGTGGAAATAGTACTCGTTAATTGATCATACGCTCGAAACTGCACTTAAAGATTTACTAAGTATGCATGTAAGACGTTGCTCATATTGTAAATTTAGGAGAAAACATGTTAGGCAATAAAGCATTAAAGTCAACTTTATTTGTTGGTTTGTTGACATTAGCAGGTCTTACACTATCATTTCAAGCAATTGCTGGTTGTAATTTAGTCTCTACAAAAGACGGAAGCCCGTTTGTAATTAAAGTAACTGAAACTGATACGCCACAAGCGAAAGAGTTTTTACAAACTTGTATCAACCCATACACAAAAGCTTATGCTAAAGATCCAGAAGCGGCAAAAGCCGGTAAAAAGAAATTTGGTTATTATTCATGTACTCAATGTCATGGTCCTAATGGTGGCGGTCAAGTAGGCCCAGCTATTACGGATAGTACTTGGCAATATTCAAAACATACAACAGATAAAGGTATGTTCGAAACAATTGCAAATGGTTCTAACGGCGGTATGTTTGCATGGCATCAACAATTAGGTAACCCTGAAAATTTATCAACAGATGATATCTTAAAAGTGGTTGGCTGGTTACGTACGCAGTACAAAGGCGGCGGTGACGCACCTTGGTTGAAATAATATTTCAATTTAAAAGTTAGTAACAGTTAAAATGGCTGCTGTATAATTACAGTGGCCATTTTTATTATGAGATTTTGATTTGGGGATGCAAATGAAGCAATTAAGTTTAAGTGCAATGTTAGTTTTAGTGCTGTCAGTTCTTACAGCTTGTAATAAATCAGATAGTTCAGCAGAATCTGCTGCCAGCGGTGAAACAAAAGCGGCCGCTACTCAAGCCGTTGAATTTGTTACAACGCAAGACGGTAAGCCATTAGTTATTGATGCCGCATTATTTGATACACCAGCCGCTAAAGAATTTTTAGCAACCGGTAAAAATAGTTATGTGGGTGATGCAGATGCAGTTGCTAAAGGTAAAAAAGTATTTCAACTTTACTCTTGCACGCAATGTCATGGCCCAGAAGCTAAAGGCCAAGTTGGTCCTGGTTTAGTTGGCCCTGACTACAAATACCCAAAAGACATGACCAACAAAGGTATGTTTGAAACGGTTTGGCATGGTACAAATGGCGGTATGGGCGCAAAAGGTATTGGTTTGATGGATCCAACTGATCCTAAAAACGGTATTACGCCAGATGAATTGCTGAAAGTAATTGCATGGATTCGCAGCATGAGCAAAGTTACAGGTAACGAGTAAATTTATAAAAAATTTAACGCGCTTGCTGGTTTCAGCAGGCGCGTTTTTATTTTATAAACACTAATATGCTATTATTTTTTAAGATTAGTTAATATTGCAAACATAAAATGAACAAACAACCATTACATCATATCGTTATCGTCGGCGGCGGCGCAGGCGGTTTAGAGCTAGCAACCCGTTTGGGCGATTCGCTTGGCAAAAAAAAGCAGGCCGTAATTACGCTGATTGACAGCACCAGAACGCATGTGTGGAAACCATTGCTGCATGAAATTGCGGCGGGTAGCATGAATCCCGATAAGCATGAGTTAGAGTATTTGGCGCAAGCACATTGGCACCATTTTAATTTTAGATTAGGCCGCATGGATGGCTTAGACAGAACTAAAAAAGAAGTGACGATTGCGCCATATTTTGATGAAGATGGCGTAGAAGTGATTGCGCGCCGCACTTTTCAATACGATAGCTTGGTGATTGCCATTGGTAGTACCACCAACGATTTCGGCATTAAAGGCGCGCGTGAGCACTCGATTGCGCTAGACACGCAAGATCAGGCCGAAAAATTTCATCGCCGATTGCACAACGCATTGCTGCGTGCGCAAACACAGGCAGCGCCAGTAATGGCGGGTCAGTTAGAGGTGGTGATTGTGGGCGCTGGGGCAACCGGTGTAGAGCTGGCTGCTGAGCTACACAACACGACGCGCGAATTAGCCGCATATGGCTTAGATAAAATTGACGCTGATCGTGATATTAAAATATCGATTATTGAAGCGAGCGAGCGCGTATTGCCTGCTTTACCACCCAAATTATCACAATCGGTTGATATTGAGTTACGCAAATTGCGCGTGCATATTTATACAGGCGAGCGTGTAACAGAAGTAGCTGAAAAAGGCGTATATACGCACAGCGGCCGCTTTATTCCTTCGGCATTAGTGGTGTGGGCGGCTGGCATTAAAGCACCCGATTTCTTAAAAGATTTAGATGGCTTAGAAACCAACCGCATTAATCAATTATTGGTTAAGCAAACGCTGCAAACAACGCTAGATGAAAGTGTTTTTGCGTTTGGTGATTGCGCGGCATGCCCATGGCTTGGCCACGATGGCAATGTGCCACCGCGCGCGCAAGCGGCGCATCAGCAAGCATCGTTATTGTTTAAAACCATGAAAAAACGCGTGGCCAACAAAACCAATTTGCCTGATTATCACTATACCGATTATGGTTCTTTGGTGAACTTGGGCCGCTATTCTACTGTGGGTAGCTTAATGGGCACATTGTCTGGCGGCAGTATGTATATTGAAGGTTTATTTGCCCGATTAATGTATCAATCGCTGTATAAAATGCATTTAATGACATTGCACGGCGTATTTGAAGTGGTGCTGCAAACGGTGGCAAGGTTAATCACCCGCCGAACGGAAGCGCAAGTGAAGTTACATTAATTAATGAAACTACATTAAACAGTAAAGCTACATTTAAAGCTGCAAAAACGAAAAAGCCTCAATGTGAATTGAGGCTTTTTTATTGGCCTTGCTGCTAAGCACACGACTTATATATGCTGCCGATACAGCCGATTAATTAAGCTCATTGAAATGATTACAAATAAACCAAAAATAACCACAATATAGTTGATTTCTAAGTTGGCTTTAACCATTAAGGTATAAGCGCCACTAAGTAATAAAATACCTAAATTTTCATTAAAGTTTTGCACTGCAATGGAATGGCCGGCGCCGATTAACAAGTGGCCGCGATGCTGTAGCAATGCGTTTAAAGGCACCACAAAAAAGCCACTTAATACGCCAATGGTAAACAACAACAGTGCCGCTAAGTGCCACTCTGTCACAAAGGCCATGCCAATCACTAAAACACCCATCACAATGCCAGCGGGCAATACTTTAACCGAGTTTTCTAGTGTGATAAATTTGGCTGCAATAATAGAGCCTAATGCCACGCCAATAGCCACTGTGGCGGTTAATTGCGTAGCTTGATCTAAACCAAAGCCCAAGATAATGCCGGCCCAAGCAATCACTACCAACCGTAAAGTAGCACCTGCGCCCCAAAATAAAGTGGTAACAGAAAGTGAAACTTGGCCTTGTGGATCGCGCCAAAGCGCCACAAATGAGCGATAAAAGTCACTTAAAATGTACAAAGGATCTTTTTTGGCAATGGCATGATCAATCGGCAATTTGGGGATAAACATATTAAAGCCAGCCGCCACCAAGTACATAAAGGCAATGGCAACCATGGCGCCCTGTGGGCTGATGCTGGCCATTTTGCCGCCGACAATTGCGCCTAAAATAATGGCAATAACGGTTGAGCCTTCCATCCAGCCGTTTGCGCTGACTAATTTTTCGGGCGGAAGTAGCTCGGTTAAGATGCCGTATTTAGCAGGTGAGTAGGTGGCTGCGCCAATGCCTACAATGCCGTATGCATATAAAGGTGGCATGCCTAAAATCATGGATACACTACCAAAAAGTTTAATGGCATTGGCGATAAACATCACACGGCCTTTGGGCAGCGCATCAGCAAATGAGCCTACAAACGGCGCCAACACAATGTAAGAAATCACAAAAAATTGCAGCAGTAACGGTTCATGCCATTCTGGCGCATTTAATTGTTGCAACACGGCAATGGCGGCAAATAGCAAAGCGTTATCGGCAAGCGCCGATAAAAACTGCGCTATTAAAAGTGTGTAAAACCCTTTAGACATTGATTATTATTGTGTTGACGGCAGGAGTTTGTGGATTGTCGATTATAGTGCCTCTGCCGCAAAATCCGCTAATCTAGAACGCTCGCCGCGCACCAAAGTGATATGGCCATTATGATCCCAACCTTTAAAACGATCGACCACATAGGTTAAGCCAGAGCTGCCTTCGGTTAAATAGGGCGTATCAATTTGCGCAATATTACCTAAACACACCACTTTAGTGCCAGGACCAGCGCGGGTAATCAGCGTTTTCATTTGTTTAGGCGTTAAGTTTTGCGCCTCATCAATAATCAAAAATTTATGCAAAAAAGTACGTCCGCGCATAAAGTTAAGCGATTTAACCTTAATGCGGGTGCGAATTAAATCTTGCGTGGCGGCGCGGCCCCATTCGCCTGCATCTTCATCGGTTTTATTCAGCACATCCAAATTGTCTTCAAGCGCACCCATCCAAGGTGCCATTTTTTCTTCTTCGGTACCCGGTAAAAAGCCAATATCTTCACCCACAGGCACGGTAACGCGCGTCATAATAATTTCAGAATAGATTTTTTTATCTAAAGTTTGAGTGAGCGCAGCCGCCAATGTCAGCAATGTTTTGCCAGTACCCGCTTGGCCAAGCAATGTCACAAAATCAATATCGGGATTCATCAATAAATTAAGCGCAAAATTTTGCTCACGATTGCGCGCCACAATGCCCCACACGCTGTGTTTAGGGTTCATGTGATCGTGCACTACTTGTAGCACGGCGTGATTATCTTCAATTTTTCGCACAATGGCGTGAAACGGTTTATCAAATTCGTAATAAATAAACTCATTGATCAAAAACGTTTTTACCAGCGGTCCGGTGATGCGATAAAACATGCGGCCTGCTTCTTGCCACGATTCCATCTCTTTACTGTGCTTATCCCAAAAATCTTGCGGCAATTCTTTCATGCCGCTGTAAAGCAAATCAGTGTCTTCTAGCACTTTGTCATTAAAGTAATCTTGCGCCATTACGCCCATGGCGCGCGCTTTAATGCGGATGTTGATATCTTTACTGACTAAGATAACTTGGCGATTAGGTTGCTGCTTTTGCTGCGCAAGCACTACGCTAATAATTTGATTATCGGCTTTGCTACCGGCCAGTCCGGGTAATTCGATATCCACTTGAGAGGTTTGTAAAAACAGCCTGCCATTCAAGTGTTTATTGCCATTAATGGCAAGCGGGCAACCCAGCTCTAAGTTGGTTAAATCGGTACCAACGATCTCTTCTAAATAACGGCTGGCTTGGCGCGCGTTTCGGGCTACTTCAGTCACACCTTTTTTATTATTATCCAACTCTTCAAGCGTGACCATTGGCAAGTAAATATCATGCTCTTCAAATCTAAACAGGCTTGAAGGGTCATGCATCAGCACGTTTGTATCTAATACAAACAATTTGGTTGTGGTAGATGCCGCTTGAGAAGATTGTTTTTTTGCCATAGTTTTTAAATCCACATTACTTGAATTAAGTACGCCTAAAATTAAAAAAAGGAGAAAAGTTGCTTAACGATTTATTACAAAGTTTTTACAAAATCCAATACTTGCGGAACGTGGCCATCTACCTTAACGCCGCGCCATTCTTGTACTAAGCTGCCATTTTTATCAATCACAAACGTGCTGCGCTCAACACCGCGCACTTGCTTGCCGTACATGTTTTTCATTTTCATCACACCAAAAATACCGCAGGCTAACTCTTCAGTGTCGGCCAATAATTCAAATGGAAAACTAAATTTGGCTTTGAAATTTTCATGCGATTTTAGGCTGTCGCGCGAAATGCCGACTATTTCGGTGTTTGCCGCTTGAAATTCACTGTAAAAATCGCGAAATTGCATGCCTTGCGTGGTGCAGCCGGGGGTGGAATCTTTTGGGTAAAAGTAAATAACCAGCGTTTTTCCCAAGTAATCAGATAGCTTAAAAGTATGGCCGCTGGTGGCAGGCAGCTCAAAATCGGTAACGGGATTATTTAGCATAGTGGTTGTCATGTGTGTACGTTCCTATTGTTGTAAAAATTTGCCATTAAGGCAAGCTAAAATTTAAGGCTTTATTGTGACAAGCGCCGAAAATGCTAGTTTTAAAATTTATAGCTTTGAATTATAAAGTTTTAATTTTTTTAACGGATTAGGAAGACTAAGCTTATTGCGGCAAGGTGAGGGTGATGCAGGTGCCTTTTGGATTGGCAGGCGCAAACTCAATGCTACCGCCCAGTACTTCACACACTTTAAAGGCAAAGGGAATGCCTAAGCCTGTGCCAAAGCGCTTAGTTGATGGGCCGGGGCTGGCGGCGTGCGGGTCTGGCGTAAATGGCATGCCAACGCCTTCATCAATAATGGCTGTGATTAACGCGCCCGCTTCAAAATAAGCGTTTATTTGCAAGGCGCTGTGTTTGGGCGACGCATCAATGGCGTTAAGCATTAAGTTGTAAAACACTTGCTCAAGCAAATGCTCATCTGTGCGGATATCGCTGACGGCAGCATCAATATTTTTAACAATTTTAATATCTTTATCGCGAATTTTTTGCACCAGCGGTAACAAGGCGCCATCTAAAATATGCTCAAATTTAACCAATTTTAATTGCGGTTTAATCGGCAATAAATACGCCAGTAAAGAACCAGTCCAGCGCTCTAGCCTATCCACCGTATTAATAATGCCATTCACCGAATCGCGCGTGTCATTGTCAAACGGAGGTATATCAATCACCTGCGCCGTAGCGCGAATGCTGGCAAGCGGGTTGCGAATGTTGTGCGCCAACATTGGTACTAATAAGCCCATGGCAGCTTGCTTTTCGGTGCGCACCAACGCATCGCGGCTGGTTTGCAATTCGTCCGCCATTTTGTTGATTTCTTTTGAAAGCGTGACCAATTCAGCCGCGCCGGTTTCGGGCACTTTATGCTCTAAATTACCGGCGCTAATTTCGGCGGTGGCTTTCATGACTGCATTTATGGGCGTAACAATGGCGCGCTTTAAAAAGATGCGCGATAAAAACAGCAATAAACCGGCCAGCAAAATGGGCATAATTAAAACAGCAATGGCGGATTCTTTGGCCTCTTTTAAGCGCGTTTTAAGCTCATTTTGTTTTAGCGTGAGTAAATCTTCGGCGCGTTTTGAGACGCTTTCATAATGGCTAAAAATACCGGTTTCAATATCTTTATACAGCGACTTTTGCGTATTTTTATCTGGCTTGGCTTGATAGCGATAAAACAAGCTAGGTGCTTCGTTCACAAAAACGCGGTAATTGGCTTCTAGCTCGCTAATGGCTTGCTTTTCTTCTGCGCCAACGGCCAAGGCTTTTAGCTCTTCAAAATGGGTGAGGATGGATTGCGTGTATTCGTTGTATTCGGTTAGCGCTTCAGTATCTTCTAAAAAGAAGGCATCAAACAATTCTTTCATTTGCCGATACAAATCGCCACGCGCCTGTTGAATTTCGCGCACTAAAAGGTTGATGCGTTGCGATTCGTTAGACGCTTTATCCCAGATATGAATACCATACAAACCGCTGGCAAATGCCAATAAAATCAACGCGATAAAGATAAGCTCATGCAGTAACAGCAAATCACGCAACGGCCTTGCTTTATGTGTTTTGCTGGCGGCCAATTTGAATGATTAAGCCAATTTAAACGAAACGGGCACAGTGATATTAAACGTGCGGTTGCGCAGTGACTCTGGCGGGGCGGGGAAAGGCGACGCTTTACGCACCATTTCAATCGCTTGTTTATCTAGCGATTCGTAACCGCTGCCTTCTTTTACTTTTGCCGATAACACATTTCCATCGCCATCTAATCTCAAGTCAAGCAGCACATCGCCCTGATAGCCGCGCATTTGCGCGATTTTTGGATAGGATTTATGCTTAGCAATAGCGCGCCCCAATAAACCACCATATTCACCCAGCGCATTATCATCAATTGGCTGAACTTCTACTGGTTTTACTGGCACTGGTTCTGGCGTAGGCGGCGGCACAGTTGCAATCGGTACGGTTTCCGCTTTGGGTGCAACTGCAATAACATTTGGAACCACTTCGCTAGGCGCAGGTGTTGGGTCTTGGGCTACTTGAGTGGGTTCTTTTGGTGTGTTAGTAA
This sequence comes from Methylotenera sp., assembly GCA_046598525.1. Taxonomy (GTDB): domain Bacteria; phylum Pseudomonadota; class Gammaproteobacteria; order Burkholderiales; family Methylophilaceae; genus Methylotenera_A. Next base: position 9,487 of record JBKJIJ010000026.1, read on the forward strand.
CTGGTTTTGGCAACTCTTTAGGTTGGATTTTTTTAATCGGTTTGGGCGGAATCACCTCAGGTTTTACTGGCTCAATTGGCTGCACAGGCTCTATCACGGCGACAGGCTCTGGCGCTTTCGGTGGCGCTAATTCAATGGTTAATTCAATTGGTTTTTCTTTTGCCAAATCAAATCTTAAATTGGGTAAGGTTATCGCAAGAAAAGCATGCAATAAAATAGATGACACAATCGCCCAAATGATTGTTGAGTCTGAATTGATGGGATTTTTAATAACGACGTCCAAGATGGTTGGTGTGCGACAATATTAGGCTAAACCATTGATTATACTATAGCTTATATTGAATTGGTAATGCCAATTTTGGTTGTAGTAAGCCAAGTAAGCAATGTTATGTTAAATCAATTTCCATAAAACGGCTAAACAATGCCTTCTAATAACTGCACGTTAACCAAGGTATTGCTTGCGCAATTGCCCACGGTATCGTCCAGCACAATAAAACAATTAGCCGTGCTCATGCTACTTAATACGCCAGAGCTTTGATTAGGCAGCGGTTTTACTTTCCAAACGCCCGCATCTTCATACAAAAATCCACGCTGAAATTCGGTGCGGCCTGTGGCTTTTTTAATGGCTTCTGTGCATTCCACTTTAAAAAGCGGCAAGGGTTTTGGCATGCTACCCATTAAGGTAATTAGCGCCTCGCGCACAAATTGATAAAACGAAACCATGGTGGCTACTGGGTTGCCAGGCAGGCCAAAATAATGCGCCATTTGGCCGTTGCTACCTTGCACTTTGCCATAGGCTAATGGCCTGCCAGGCTTCATATTGATTTTCCAAAACAGCACTTGGCCATGCTTGGTGAGCAATGTTTTCATATAATCAGCTTCGCCAACCGATACGCCGCCACTAGTCATCACTACATCGTTATTGCTGGCCGCTTTTAATACGGTAGCTTCTAATAAATCCGGGTTATCTGGCACAACACCTAAATCACTAATTTCTACTCCTAGCCTGCTTAGCATGCCAAACAGTGTGTAACGATTGCTATCATATATTTGGCCCTCAATAAGCGGGTTACCAACGCCGATTAATTCGTCACCAGTGCTAAAAAAAGCCACTTTGAGCGGTCTATAAGCGCTTAATTCGGCCACACCAAGCGATGCAACCAAGCCTAAATCGGCAGGGCGTAATAAGTGGCCTTTGATTAATACCGTTTGCCCAATTTTTAAATCATCACCCGCTGGGCGGATATTTTCACCTAATTTGGGCGCCATATTCAGCCTAATTCCATCATCCGCCATTTGCACGCGCTCTTGCATCACCACAGCATCGGCACCTGCTGGAATCACCGCGCCGGTCATAATTTTGATGCATTCACCAGCATTTAATTCACCCAAAAAAGGTTTGCCTGCAAACGCGGTGCCGATTATTTTTAAAGTTTTATCGGCATCGGCCACTTTAATCGCAAAGCCATCCATGGCGGAATTATGGTGATTCGGCACATTGCTGGGTGAGGTGATATCGCTTGCCAAAACACGCCCTAAACTTTGCATCACTGGCACTGTTTCAGTCGCGGTAATAGGGTTTAAAAATTGCTGAATATACAATCGCGCTGCCTGCACCGACATCGCATTTGGGTCGTAATCATCCATGCAACTTGGGTTTAAGGCGATTTGGGAAAGTGAGCTAAGTTTTGTCATGCGCTTTGCGTAGAAAGTGATAAATGTTGAATAATAAAAGCCGCAATGGCCGCGATATTGTTTAAATCTAAAACAGGAATATGCGTTAATGTATGCGCAGAATCGCTGGCAACCGCCACAATATTGCTATCTTGCGTGGCCAATAAAGGCATATTTAAGCTGGGTCTATGCACTTCAATTTTGGCTATATTGGCTTGCTTAAAACCTTCTACCAAAATCAAATCGGCATAGTGATTATCAAATTTTGCGATTAATTCGTCTAAATCAGGCTCTTGCGCTAACTCTGTCATCAACGCCCAGCGCCTGTTTGAGGCGATTAAGGTTTGTACCGCGCCTGCTTCGCGAATCTGATAGCTATCTTTGCCTTTGTGATCAATATCAAATTGATGGTGCGCGTGTTTAATTACCGAAACGCGCAAATTATGTTTAGCCAGTTCTGGGATTAATTGCGTAATAAGCGTGGTTTTGCCTGCATTGCTGCCAGCGGCGCAAATGCCAATAATTGGTAAAGGCCTATGTAAGGTTTTATGCATGGCGCAATTTTAATTCTAAAGCCGCTAAATCTTCAAACGTATTCAAATTAACAAAAGCATCGCTGCAATCGCTAAAATCCACTTCTGTATAAGCTAGGCTTTTTTGCCAGCTACTCACACGTCGCTCGCCAGCGGCTAAATACGCCGTAAGTGAAGGCAACACACTTTTCTTACATAAACAAAACACAGGGTGCGCGTTGCCATCGATGCTGGCGACGGCAATATCAGCCTGTTGCGTGATTAAGGCGTTAAGCAAGCGCTGCGCTAAATTGTGCGGCAATAAAGGTGAATCGCAAGGCACGGTTAATAAGTAATCATGCTTGGCATGCTGTAAACCCAAACTAAAGCCAGCCAGTGGTCCTATAAAATCAGCCTGCACGTCTTGGAAAACGGGGTAATTAAACGTTTGGTATTGCGTAATTTCGCGATTAGCATTAATCAAAATTTCATCCACTTGCGGCGTTAAGCGCTCAATCACATGCTCAATCAACGGTTTTTGTTGTAGCGAAATCAAGCCTTTATCGATGCCGCCCATGCGCGTAGCGCTGCCACCTGAAAGAATAATGCTGGATATTGCCAAAGCTTAAACTAACCGCCTGTATGCGACATAAACCGAATAACAGCAGGTTCTGCACGGCGCAAATCAAAATCGTGGCCTTTGGGTTTAATGTGCATGCTGCCCAAAATGGCGGCAATTAAAGGCGCGTCATCATCGGGATATTCCCGCAATAGCGGCATCAGTTCTATTTTGTCTTCTTGCCCCAAGCATAGATACAATTCACCCTTGCAGGTGATGCGCACGCGGTTGCAGCTTTCACAAAAGTTGTGTGAATGTGGTGAAATGAAGCCGATTTTAGTATGGCTATTCGCCACGCGCCAATAACGCGCTGGGCCGCCTGTGCTCTCAGTGCTGGGCAGAAGTGAGTACTTGCTTTGCAATAGTTTTAACGTATCTGCATTGCTCACAAATGTACTTTCGCGAGTGTGGTCAACATCGCCCAATGGCATTTCTTCAATAAAGCTAATATCAATTTTTTGATCAATCGCAAATTGCACTAAATCCGCCGCTTCATCATCGTTGCTGCCGCGCATTAAAACTGTATTGATTTTAATGCCTTCAAAGCCTGCATCTATGCTTGCTTGCAATCCAGTTAATACTTTATTTAAATCGCCTGTGCGGGTGATTTTTTTAAAGCGTTCGGCTTTTAAGCTGTCTATTGAAATATTAATGCGTTTTACACCTGCGTTTTTTAAAGCTAGCGCTTGCTTCTCTAGCTGGCTGCCGTTGGTAGTAAGCACTAACTCATTTAAGCCATCCAGCTTGCCCACTTCTTCAAACAGCCACAACGCATTTTTGCGCACCAAAGGCTCGCCGCCTGTAATGCGCACTTTGCTTACGCCTAAATTAACAAATACTCTAACCAATCGCGCACACTCTTCAAGGCTTAATACTTCGTCGCGCGGCAAAAATGTCATGTCTTCAGACATGCAGTACACGCACCTAAAATCGCAGCGATCGGTGATGGATAGGCGAATGTAATCGACTGTGCGGCCAAATTGATCGACTAATGTGGGTTGATTTAACATAAGCTTATTTTATGACGTATTGTGTATGCATACAATGAAAGACAGTTGTTTAGTCGCTTTTGTGCAATTGTTGAATAATAAAAATTAAACTAAATTTAATACAATTTTAAAAAAAATGCTAAGGCATGGAATTTACACGCTACAAACACGTCTGATACTGTGTAGCCAGCCCATTTTTGGCCTTTAATAAGGCCGCGAATAGGTATATTATTACATTAATAACTGTTGCAATAAGGATATCTGTGGCAAACGCACTATCGATAGAAACATTAATAACAATTCAAACACTTATCGCCCAGCATAAACAAATGCCTGGTGCGTTAATGCCACTTTTGCATGCCATTCAAGACACAATTGGCTATATTCCAGAAGACAGTTATTTGCCGATTTCGAAAGCGCTGGCTTTATCCGTTGCCGAAGTGCATGGCGTAGTTACGTTTTATCATCATTTTAGAACGCACCCAGTTGGAAAGCACATTTTGCACGTTTGCCGCGCCGAATCTTGCCAAGCGATGGGTGCCGAAAAGTTAGAAGCCAGCATTAAAGCCAAATTAAACATTGATTATCATCAAACCACCAGCGATGGCGCGATTACTTTAGAGCCGATTTATTGCTTGGGCAATTGTGCCTGCTCTCCCGCCGTGATGATGGATGATGAAGTGTATGGTCGCATGGATAGCCAAAAAATGGCCGAATTGATTAGTGAGGCGCGTGCATCATGATTAAAGTCCCTATGATTAAAGTTTATGTACCTCGCGATTCTACTGCATTAAGTGTGGGTGCAAACCGCACCGCTAAAGCAATTCAGCAAGAAGCGCAAAAACGTGGCATTGAAATTGAGCTAATTCGCAACGGTTCGCGCGGATTATTCTGGCTAGAGCCATTTGTAGAGGTGGCGACAGCTAATGGCCGCGTGGCGTTTGCGCCAGTGCAGCCTAACGATGTAGCTAGTTTGTTTGATGCCTATTTTTTAAATCCTGATTCAAGCACGGCCAAAGCGCATCCACTTTATTTGGGCTTAACTGAAGAGCTTGAATGGCTCAAAAAACAACAGCGTTTAACCTTTGCGCGTATTGGCATTACAGACCCCGTTTCGTTAGAAGATTATCTAGCGCACGATGGTTACAAAGGTTTAGCCAATGCACTTAAATTAAGCCCAGCCGAAATCGTCAAAACCGTCACCGATTCTGGCTTGCGTGGTCGCGGCGGTGCGGCTTTTCCAACGGGTATTAAGTGGAATACAGTACTTGGAGCGGGAGCGGAAAGTAAAAATAAAGCAGGGGCAGGCGAAAAAGGTGTGCAAAAATACATAGTATGCAACGCCGATGAAGGCGATTCTGGCACTTACTCTGACCGCATGGTGATGGAAGATGACCCGTTTGTGCTGATTGAAGGCATGACCATTGCAGGAATCGCCGTGGGTGCGAATCAAGGCTATATTTATTTGCGCTCTGAGTATCCACATGCGCTACATATTTTGAATGAAGCAATTGCCAAAGCCGAAACGTCTGGCTATTTGGGCGACAATATTTGCGGCACAAATCATACATTTAAATTAGAAGTGCGCCGCGCCGCAGGTGCTTATGTATGTGGCGAAGAAACTTCACTGCTAGAAAGCCTAGAAGGCAAACGCGGCTTGGTGCGCTTTAAGCCGCCACTGCCAGCGATTGAGGGCTTGTTTGGCAAGCCAACCGTGGTTAACAACGTTATTTCTTTGGCGACTATTCCTATTATTTTAGACAAAGGTGCGCAGTTTTATGCTGATTACGGCATGGGCCGTTCACGCGGTACTTTGCCGATTCAGCTAGCGGGTAATATTAAACATGGCGGCTTGGTTGAGCTGGCCTTTGGTGCAACGTTACGCGAATTATTGTACGATTTTGGCGGCGGTTCTTATACTGGCAAGCCCATTCGCGCGGTGCAAGTAGGCGGCCCATTGGGTGCATTCTTGCCAGAAAGCCAATTTGATACGCCGCTGGATTACGAAGAATTTAGCAAAATTTGGGCGGTGCTGGGCCATGGCGGTATTGTGGCGTTTGACGATACAGTGGATATGGCCAAAATGGCGCGTTACGCGTTTGAGTTTTGCGCGATTGAAAGCTGTGGCAAATGTACTCCATGCCGCATAGGTTCTACACGCGGCGTAGAAGTGATTGATAAAATCATCAACGGCACCGACGTAGAAAAGAATACCAAGCTGGTGCGTGATTTATCCGACACCATGTTAAACGGTTCATTGTGCGCGCTAGGCGGCATGACGCCTTACCCAGTGCTGAGCGCGATGAATCATTTTGCGGAAGATTTTGTGCCAAAGCCAAAATCTACACTTAAAAAAATTATTGATATAGTTGTTGCCTAAAAGTTAGGGCGGCCGGAGCAAACCATGGACGATATTAAATACACAGCAATGCCACATCAGCCGCACAATAGTGGCCGCAATAGTGACCACAGCCGCACTAGTTATGATGATCAGCTTGATTACGGTACGCCAGCCAGTGACTCTGATGTGATGGTGACCTTAGAAATTGATGGCCGCCAAATTACCTTGCCAGACGGCACCAGCATTATGCGCGCCTCTATTTTGGCTGGTGTGAATGTGCCTAAATTATGTGCTACCGATTCACTAGAGCCGTTTGGCTCATGCCGGTTGTGCGTAGTCGAAATTGAAGGCCGCCGCGGCTACCCAGCCAGTTGTACTACGCCAGTAGCGCCAGGCTTAAAAGTGCATACGCAAACATCCAAATTGGCGGATATTCGCCGCGGCACCATGGAATTGTATATTTCAGACCATCCTCTGGATTGCCTGACTTGTGCCACAAATGGTGATTGTGAATTGCAAGATATGGCGGGCGCGGTAGGCTTACGCGAAGTACGGTATGGCTATGAAGGCGAAAATCACCTTAAAGCGGAAAAAGATGAATCCAATCCTTATTTCACATTCGACCCAAGTAAATGCATTGTGTGCAGCCGTTGCGTGCGCGCTTGCGAAGAAACGCAAGGTACGTTTGCATTAACCATTTCTGGTCGCGGATTTGATTCAAAAGTAGCCTCAGGCATTGCAAACTTTAAAGATTCAGAATGCGTGTCTTGCGGTGCCTGCGTATCGGCTTGCCCAACTGCAACTTTAATCGAAAAAACCGTGATTCAAGCTGGCGTGCCAGAACATTCAGTCACCACTACTTGCGCTTATTGTGGCGTGGGTTGTAGCTTTAACGCCGAAATGAAAGGTGAAGAAGTCATTCGCATGACGCCGCACAAAAATGGCGGCGCCAATCATGGCCATTCTTGCGTAAAAGGACGTTTTGCTTGGGGTTATGCCACCCATCAAGACCGTATCACCACGCCAATGATACGCAAAAGTATCAAAGATGAATGGCAAGTGGTGAGCTGGGATGAGGCGATTAACTATGCTGCCAGTGAGATTAAACGTATCTCTGCCAAGTATGGCAAGGAAAGCATGGGCGGCATTACTTCAAGCCGTTGTACCAACGAAGAAGTGTATGTCACGCAAAAACTGGTACGCGCGGTATTTGGCACAAATAACGTAGATACTTGCGCCCGCGTTTGCCATAGCCCAACTGGCTATGGCCTTAAACAAACTATTGGCGAATCAGCTGGTACACAAACCTTTGATTCTGTGATGAAAAGTGATGTCATCATGATTATTGGCGCCAACCCGACAGATGGTCACCCAGTGTTTGCAAGTCAAATGAAGCGCCGTTTACGTGAAGGCGCAAAACTGATTATTGCCGATCCGCGTGAGATTGATTTGGTGGATAACTCACCGCATATTCGTGCCGATTACCATTTGAATTTACGCCCAAGCACTAACGTAGCCTTGATTTCTGCGCTGGCGCATGTGGTAGTAACCGAAGGCTTGGTGAAAGAAGATTTTGTGCGTGAGCGTTGTGAGTGGGATTCTTTTATAGTGTGGCGCGATTTTGTGGCTAAACCTGAGAATTCACCTGAAGCATTAGAAGAAATATTAGGCGTTAAAGCACAAACCATGCGTGAAGCCGCGCGATTGTTTGCAACCGGTGGCAATGGCGCTATTTATTATGGCTTAGGCGTTACAGAGCACAGTCAAGGCTCAACGATGGTGATGGGCATTGCTAATTTGGCGATGGCAACTGGTAATGTGGGCCGTGAAGGCGTTGGTATTAACCCACTACGTGGTCAAAACAATGTGCAAGGCAGTTGCGATATGGGCAGCATGCCGCATGAATTCCCCGGTTACCGCCATGTGTCTGATGATGCCACGCGCGCACTGTTTGAAAGCGCTTGGGGCAGGCCATTAAGCAACGATCCGGGTTTGCGTATTCCCAATATGCTAGACCTTGCAGGCGAAGGAAAATTTAAAGCTTTATATTGCGTTGGCGAAGATATCGCGCAATCGGATCCTAATACTCAACATGTCACACACGCCCTAGAAAGTATGGAATGCGTGATTGTGCAAGATTTGTTCTTAAACGAAACCGCCATGTACGCGCATGTGTTTTTCCCCGGTGCGTCATTCTTAGAAAAAAGCGGCACATTTACCAATGCAGAAAGAAGAATATCACCTGTGCGCCGTGTGATGTCGCCCAAAAATGGTCATGGTGAACGTGGCTTAGAAGATTGGGAAATCACGGCTAAATTATCTGCCGCACTTGGCTATGATATGCAATACAAGCACGCCAGTGAGATCATGGATGAAATAGCCGCCTTAACGCCGACCTTTAAAGGTGTGAGTTTTGCTAAATTAGATGAGCTTGGTAGCATTCAATGGCCATGCGATGATGAAAATCCTGAAGGCACGCCAACCATGCATATTGATGCGTTTGTGCGCGGCAAGGGCAAATTCTTTATCACCCAATATGTGCCGACTACTGAAAAAGTGAATGCTAAATTCCCGCTAATACTCACCACAGGCCGTATTCTAAGCCAGTACAACGTAGGCGCCCAAACTCGCCGCACGCTGAATAACGCTTGGCATGCAGAAGATATTGTAGAAATTCATCCGCATGATGCCGAAGAGCGTGGCATTAAGGAAGGTGATTGGGTGGGCATTGCCAGTCGCGCGGGTGAAACGGTTTTACGTGCAACCTTGACTGAGCGCGTGCAAGCTGGGGTGATTTACACCACGTTCCATCATCCAGAATCTGGTGCCAATGTGATTACAACAGACAATAGCGATTGGGCCACCAACTGCCCAGAGTTTAAAGTAACAGCAGTGCAGGTCACGCGCGTTAATCAATTATCCGATTGGCAAAAAGATTACAAAACCTTTAGTGAAGCGCAGATTGCGTTTACCGGCAAAAAATCGGCTAAAACCAAGCAGCCTGCTTAATAGCTAAACAAGTCATATTTTGTCTGAGCAATTGGTTTTAACGGATTCACTATTTTCGATTGATGCGCCGCTGACAGAAGTGAATGTCTCGCGCTGGCGAAATGGTGAGCTGGCCGCTGTACAAGATAAAGTGGCAGAAGAAGTGCCGATTGCTTTTGTTTTTAACGGCGTATCGCATGCGGTAATGTTGGCTACGCCACTGGATTTAGAAGATTTTGCGCTGGGTTTTTCGCTATCAGAAGGTATTTTGCGCGACAAAAGTGATTTATACGATATTGAAGTGGTAAAGCAAGCGCAGGGCATTGAGTTGCGTTTAGAAATAGCGTCAGAGTGTTTTGCTAAGCTGAAAGAACGGCGCCGAAATTTGGTTGGACGTACAGGCTGTGGCATTTGTGGGGCTGAAAGCTTAGAGCAAGCTTTGCGATTGCCGCAAATGAATAATCCCAATAAAAACGATTGTTCTAAACCATTATCTGCCAACCATATTCAAGCCGCTTTCCATGCGATTCAAAACAAACAGGTTTTGCAGCAAGCCACTGGCGCAACGCATGCTTGTGCGTGGGTGAATGCGCAAGGTGAGCCTGTATTAGTGCGTGAAGATGTGGGAAGGCATAATGCAATGGATAAATTGATTGGTGCCCTAGCTAGGCAAGAAAAAGAGCCTAATCAACATGACGGTTTTGTGTTAACTTCAAGCCGCGCCAGTGTTGAGATGGTGCAAAAAGTAGCAATAGCCGGGATTCAAATATTGGCGGCTATTTCTGCGCCTACTGGCTTGGCGATTCGCGTTGCTGAAATGTATGGTGTGACTTTAATTGGCTTTCTGCGCGATCAACAATTTGTCATTTATACGCATCAACATCGGGTAAAATTTTAGTCTTGGTTTTGGTTTTAAATGTTGGATTTTTAGGTTTAATTTTTTAAAGTTTATACGCATGCAAACAGAACAGTTAATCAAAATGGCCAATCAAATTGGTGACTTTTACGAATCGTATCCAGATGAAAATCAAGTTAAACAGGATATTGCAGGGCATTTAAACAAATTTTGGGCGTTAAAAATGCGCCAACAATTGGCGCAACATGTAAAAAATACCAATGGTGAAGGGCTGCATTCTAAAGTAGCGGCTGCTATTGCTAGCAGCCATTTAGAAATCCAATAAGCCAATAAGCCAATAATCTTATTGGATATGGCTTTTGAATAAACTTAAGAAACGCGCTGAAACAAACTAAAGCTTTCGCGCCGTTCATTTAAGCGTTTGCCGTTCCAAATCAATTTCCAATCTGGCCCAGGCTCTACTGTTTCTCTGCTTTTTTCGTTTTGAATCAAATATAAATCGCAATTCATATTTTGTTCAGTTTCAAAGGCTAACGTTTTTACATCAGCATAATAGTGCAGCAAATCGCGTTGCGCTTCACCCAAATGATTACTGGTGATGCATGCATACTGTTTTGGAAGCGCGCTTTTAAATTGCGTAAATACAGCGCCGTAACTGCGCGCTGAATCAATCATTGGCAGCCATAAAGTCATTAGCAATGTCCAAACGCAAGTCATGCCAATGGCCCAATTGGTGGTGCTAGAGCGATTAGAGTGTTGTGAGCGGAATATGGCGAAAAGCCAAATTAAGCTAACGGCAATTGCTAAAATAACGGCAATAAAATTGAAATTTAGCTGCGTCATGCCAGATAAAAAAGTCAGGCGCTCTTTTACTTTTATTGGATTACCCGTCATCATCGCAACCCAACCTAGCCAAATAAGGCCACTCATTAAGCCAAATAAAATAAGGCCAAACCAATTTAGCGCGCCAGCTGTGCCGCGTTTTAAGGTTTCAATACTGCCGCCTGCCATTGCTGTTAGCGGTATCAATAAAGGTAATGCAAATATCTCTTTGCGTTCTGCGCCAAAGCCAATCAAAACCAAAGCGACAACGCTAAACGTGATGATTAACTGAAATTTAGGTTTACTCAATAATTGCGCGCGATAACGCCAGAAACCCCAAATGGCCAAAGGCAATGCAGGCCATGCATACCAAACTAAGGTTTTTAAAAAATACAGATGATAAGCCTGCTGAAATTGAGTAAGGGATTGTAACCACCAGTCATTAAATAGTTCAGGCTGAAAAATCGAGCATAAAATCGGCCAAATGAGCAAAAATGGGCTGGCAACTACTATCGATAATGCCATAAATTGTAGGTAACTTTTGCGGCGCCAATAGGCAAATAAGCACGGTAAAACTATGCAAGTAGTTACTAAAATGCTGATAGGCAACAATCCAGTGGATAAAAAACTCACAGCAAGACCTAAGCCTAGCAGGATACTGGCGCGATAAGGCCGCCTTTTGCTTAAGGCTAGCGCATAAAATCCAGCGGCTAATCCTGGCAAGCTGGCAACAGCCGGCGTTAATGTATGCGCGCTAACAATTAAGCCTAGCGTGCCCATTAAAACAAAAGTAGTTTGGCGGCCGGCGCCTTTGCCCCACAGCTCGCGGCCTGTCATGCCTACCATCAAAAACGTAATCAGCATCCATAAGCCAGTGGCAATGCGTGCGCCATCGTGTAAAGGTAAAATGGGTTGAAAAGCTTTTCCTACAGCCGCAGCGCTTAAGTAAAAAAGTGGCGGGTTGGTAATCTTGCCAGAGCCAGCCGATTTGGGGGTTAAGTAATCGCCGTCATCTAAAACGGTTTTAATCACGCTAATGCTATGCGATTCAAGCGGTTTCCACGGGGCATGGCCAATTAAGCCCATTAATAGCCATACCGCACACAATATTAATAATAGATGCGTTTTGGCACGCTCACCCACGCGCGCGCGCGGGGTAGACATATTGCCTTGCCAATCGTGATCTAAATCAAAGCGCATGGTTTATAAATAAGTGCCTAAGTTTGATAAGTGATTTTATCACTGCTATTTTGTGTGCTAATAATTTTTGCGTAGATTTCGTTAAAGAAAAATACGTATACAAAGTGATTCAAGCCAATAAAAAAGGCAGCTAAGCTGCCTTTTTTGCAAAACACGGGCAAACAATTACATGCCGTATTTTTGTTTGAATTTCTCAACACGACCAGCCGTGTCTAATATTTTTTGTTTGCCTGTATAAAATGGGTGGCATTGTGAACACACCTCAATACTCATGTCACGACCATGCGTAGAGCGTGTTTTAAATTTGCTACCACAGCTACAAGTAACGTTGATTTCTGGGTAGTTTGGATGTGTATCAGCTTTCATGCTTTTCTCTCTAAATTTAAGCAGTTGCAGTAAGCCGCGTATTATCGGCCAAAAAGTTACCTTTGGCAAGTTGAATGTTTAAATATGGCTTTGTTTTAACCTCGGCGCATACTGTCAAAAAAGTCGGCGTTGTTTTTGGTCGCTTTGATTTTGTCTAACAAGAATTCCATTGCATCCAAATCGTCCATTGGGTAAAGCAATTTGCGTAATACCCAAATTTTCTGCAATACATCTTTTTCAATCAGCAATTCTTCTTTACGCGTGCCCGATTTGTTCACGTTAATCGCAGGGTACAGGCGTTTTTCAGCCATTTTACGGTCAAGATGGATTTCCATATTGCCAGTACCTTTAAACTCTTCATAAATCACATCATCCATGCGCGAGCCAGTATCGACAAGGGCGGTAGCGATAATGGTAAGTGAGCCGCCTTCTTCAATATTACGTGCCGCACCAAAAAAGCGTTTAGGGCGTTGCAGCGCGTTGGCATCCACACCGCCTGTTAATACTTTGCCAGATGATGGAATCACTGTGTTGTATGCTCTGGCCAATCGTGTAATCGAATCCAGCAAAATCACCACATCTTTTTTATGCTCAACCAAACGTTTGGCTTTTTCTAATACCATTTCAGCCACTTGCACATGGCGCGTTGCCGGCTCATCAAAGGTAGAAGCAACTACTTCACCTTTTACTGAGCGCGTCATTTCGGTTACTTCTTCTGGGCGCTCATCAATTAGCAATACAATTAAAATCACATCAGGATGATTGGCCGTAATCGCGTGTGCAATATTTTGCATCATCACTGTTTTACCGCTTTTGGGGCTAGCTACTAACAAACCGCGCTGGCCGCGGCCAATTGGCGCAATCATATCAATCACGCGGCTAGTGATATTTTCTTCACCGCGAATTTCGCGTTCTAATGTTAGTGGGATAGTTGGGAAAAGCGGTGTTAAGTTTTCAAACAGAATTTTATGCTTGGTGTTTTCTGGCGCTTCACCGTTTACTTGGTCAACTTTTACTAAGGCAAAATAACGTTCGCCATCTTTTGGGGTGCGAATTTCGCCTTGAATGCTATCGCCGGTGTGTAAATTAAAGCGTCTAATTTGCGATGGCGACACATAAATATCGTCGGGCCCAGCTAAATAAGAGGTGTCAGGCGAGCGTAAAAATCCAAATCCATCTTGCAACACTTCTAAAGTACCGTCACCAAAAATACTGTCACCTTTTTTTGCTTTGTTTTTCAGAATGGCAAAAATTAAATCTTGCTTGCGCATACGGCTAGCATTTTCAATTTCGTTGGTTAATGCCATTTCAACTAATTCGGTAACGGGCAGGTGTTTTAGGTCAGATAAATGCATGAGAGAACTCTCTAGAAGGGGCTAACTATAGGATAGTTTTAAGGGATAGTGTGTGGTGTAAGTGTTAAAAATGTCTAGTTTCTGATTGGCTTGTAGAAACTAGACGCAGTTCTTGCAAAAGTTAATAATTTAAATATTACTATCGATAAAAGCCGTTAATTGTGATTTTGATAACGCACCCACTTTAGTCGCTTCAACGTTGCCATTTTTAAACAGCATTAGAGTTGGAATGCCACGAATGCCATATTTGGGCGGCGTTTGTTGGTTGTCATCAATATTCAACTTGGCTACTTTTAGGCGGCCAGCATATTCTTTGCTGATGTCATCCAAAATAGGTGCAATCATTTTGCAAGGACCACACCATTCTGCCCAGTAATCCACTAAAACGGGAAGGGAAGATTGCAATACTTCTTGCTCAAAAGCAGCATCGCTTAAATGGGTAATGTGTTCGCTCATGTTGACCTCGGTGTAGAAATTTGACTGATGACTGAATAAATGTACGATAACCTAGTTATCTATAATTAAGCGAGATTTTAGAGTTATATTTGTGCATTAAATAGCGTCATTTGACGTATTTTCAAGTAATTTACAAATATATGGTTAAACTCAAATCGGTAATATCGATTAAGACATTCTCAGAAGTAATTCACTTTTACATACTTTTACATATTTAATCGTAGTATAACAACATCAAATGACTTATATCAAGCTGTATTGAAAGCGTTCGAAGCTAGCTGTGCGTTCTACCAATTTTGTGGCGCGCACCATACTCACCGTATTGTTATGGTGCACTTCAAATGTGCTGCCCACTTTGCATATGCCAACTTCTGCAATAATGCTGGCGGCTTGCTTTAATGCTGATAGCTCTGGCAACAACAAAGCCTCGCTTTCTAAGGCGCTATCATCGGCACGAATGCTAATGGCGGATGCGCTTGGCGAAATTAATTGCAAGCCAACGTCTAGTTGTTTTAACTCATTTACATTGGCCCAACGCAAAACAGCCAACTCCCAAGTTTTGGTGTTGTTATCTTTCATGGCGACAATATCACCAATGTGCGCGCTGGCCATAGATGAGTTAAATTTACGCAAGGCATAACCGCCTGCGCTTACATTTAAAATTTGCCATCTTGATGGTCTGTAAAAGCCATTGGTATTTAAACCGCCAATGCCTTGATTATTGTTAAGCGTAGAGCCAATTTCGCGAATTAAATGATGCGTTGTATTAATGCCAATGCTTAATTCCACACCGTCACTTTTTTTGCTTCTAGAGAACAAGCGTTGCGGCGTTTTGCCGTATTGTTTAATTAAATGCGCAAGCAAGTCTTCAAAATGATTTTCAATGGCATTGGTGGGCATGCTGCCATCGTTCGGAATAACGCCTTCTTGCAATAACTTAACATGCTGATGAATTTGTCTGGCTAAATTCACCGTGACCAACAATATGTCGGTGCTAACGTCTGGTATTTCTTTATTTTTAACAAACGCGGTCGGTGCTTTATCGCCATCAAGCGATACTAAAAACACGCCAGTTGGATTCTCAATAAAGCCCAACGGCCTTAACTCGGCATGGTGGGCAATATTACCTAAATAACTATCAAGGCTAAGAATATCTTTGTTAGCCAAATGTTGTGGATTGGCCAAGTTTAATAACAATGTTTGCGCGTAAATCAGATTAACCGAGCTAGCGTTAATGCTGGTGTAATGCTCTGATACGGGTAATTTTTCGGCCGATTGCTGCAGTGCGCAATAGTAAAGCTGATGCAGCTCACCCCAAATGGCAACAGGCGCGCTGGCATAGGTAAGATGATGAATCAGCATCATCTCTTTGCAGGCGTGAATAGCGCGCTGAACAACTAATGCCGTGGTTTTGCTGCTGCCCAAATTAAGAATTTTGTTTTGTAAATCAACCAGCGCAAATTTGTAGCCAAACGCAAATTCTTGCCATAATTGATCAGCCGCATCGGCAAATGCTTGCTCATTTTTGGAAATAGGCAAACTAGCATTACTAAAGTGCGGAATTAAATCTTGATAAATTTGAATAGCAGCAGGACGATACAGCTCAAGCGCGTTTAAACGGTTGGTAAACGCCACTTTTTGACTATTGATAATCTGTAATTCTTCGATTAAATCGGTCGCTGCTCTAATCGGGTCACCAAATGGCAAATTTTGAATAAACTCGTTGATTTTGTTCGCGCGCGTTTCAGCCAACAAAATTGGATTACTATCTAAATTGGGTAGCTTAAGACTGATCGGCATACAAACTCCACATAGTATTGGGTGCTAATTTAAAATTTGTTACTTTTAATAATGATAAAGCGTTAACAAAATGCTTACGCGTAAAATTAAGTTAAACGCGCTTTTGCGTCTTATTTACCAGCCATAAAAATCGCCAAAAATGTTTTTATAATGGTTAATATAAAGACTTATTATTACAGATTATATATTAGTTTGAAAATTACTATGTCAGCTAAAAAGCAGTTTTTGTGGGTGATCACAATTTTTATTTATTTAAGCCTGAGTTTAATCGCGCGCGCCGCTGATGCGCCACTAAGCAAAGGTTTTATTTTAGAAGATACCGCCGGCAAAAAACAATCACTTGCGCAATATAAATGCAAATGGGTAATTGTGAATTATTGGGCTACTTGGTGCCCGCCTTGCTTAGAAGAGGTGCCTGACTTGGTGGCGCTGTACGATAGTCGCAAAGATAAAGATGTGATGGTGCTGGGGGTGGTGTTTGATTACAAAAACACTACAGAAGTGGCTGATTATGTGGATGATATGCTGATGTCATACCCCATTATATTGGGTGATGATGAGGTGATTAAGCAAATTGGTCATGCGGAAGTGATGCCAACCACTTATATTTATAATCCGCGCGGGGTTTTGGTTAAAACCAAGCGCGGATTAGTCACTAGAGCGTACCTAGAAGCGTTAATGGCGAAAGAATCCATTAAACTTCAGCCGTAATATTTAAATCATTGCAGGAATGCTATTGCCGTCGGCGTCTAAAATGTTTAGCTGATTTTCATCGGCAAATTGCATTAGCTGCGTAAAACCTTCTGGGCTACTATCTTTTAAGCGCATATCCACCGCCAAACAACGCACGCCGTTCATCACTTTTGGCTTTAAATAAGGTGAATACACCAGCTTTTTATCTGGCCCAAAGGTAGCATACGTACTGCAAGTTCTATCAACCCAATCACTTGGGCGGAACGGTTTGCCAGTGCGGGTTAGGCCTTCAATAACAATTTCAACATTTTTTTTCGTCATTTTAATATCGCTTTATCGCTTACTTTATGGGTTGATGTATTCAAATACTTTGACCACTTTGCTTACGCCCTCAGTGTTGCGGGCAATTTCTACCGCCGCTTCACCTTCGGCTTGGGTAACTAATCCCATCAAATAAACCACACCGTTTTCGGTAACTACTTTAACGTAATTGGCTGGAAATTTATTTTCAGTCACAAATTTTGTTTTCACTCTAGACGTAATAAAAGTGTCGTTACCGCGTGAGCCAATAGTGCTTTTAGGTGCAATAGCAATCTCATTGGTCACTGCACGAATATTTTCAATTTCTTTTAATAATGCCGCTGCCTTGGCTTGGCGCTCTGCATCTGGTACTTCGCCCGTTAGCAACACGTTACGATTAAAGCTGGTGACGTTAACATGCGATTGCTCACCCAGATTGGTGACCATTTTTTTAACCGCTTTAAGCTCAATGCTTTCATCTTCTACAAAAAAGCCAGAGGTGCGTCTATCGGCCGCCACTGCGCCGCCTGCTGCTGCGCCACCCACAATTACAGGCACGCAAGCGGCCAATTGGCTTAATAAGGTGGCGGCTAATAGCATTTTTAAAATCAAATTCATTGCTTACTCCAAAATAACAGATAATTTTTGCGAATCATACGCCCTTTATGCGTAAAATGCATTACGCACCCACTCAATCGATTTTGCATCGACAGCATGCATTAAAATGGCATCAAAGCGGCATGATTGTTCGCCATGCGGCTGGTTGTGTGTTTGCAAAAAGTGTTGCGCGGCTAAGATTAACTTTTGCATTTTTTGCGGCGTAATGCTGCTGCCTGCGCCGCCAAACAAGCTATTTTTTCTTAATCGCACCTCAATAAAAACCAGCGTTTTGACGTCTTGCATAATCAAATCAATTTCGCCATAACGGCAATGATAATTTTGCGCGATTAATTTAAGTCCTTGATTCAATAAAAAAGTTGCAGCCAATTTCTCTGCCTCAAGCCCTGCATTATTTTGATTTAACTTCATTTGGTGTGCATTAAATGTATTTTTTTAAATGCTTAATAGCGCTTTGGCTTAAAATGGTGGCATGAGGGATTTGAAAACGATTAGTACATTATATGTTGTGGCAACGCCAATCGGCAATTTGGGCGATATTACTTTGCGCGCACTTGAAATTTTGAAAGGTGTGGATGCCATTGCGGCCGAAGATACGCGCCATACATCAGGGTTGTTATCACATTTTGGCATCAGCAAAAAATTAATCGCGGTGCATGAGCATAACGAACATCAATCGGCTGAGAAATTATTAGCGCAATTAAATGCGGGTGAAAATATTGCCTTAGTGACTGATGCTGGCACGCCAGGCATTAGCGACCCAGGCGCTGTGGTGGTGGATTTTGTGCGCAAGGCTGGCATTAAAGTGGTGCCAATTCCAGGTGCCAGTGCAGTAATTGCGGCTTTGTCGGCATCTGGCATTGCACAAAATGGTTTTTTATTTCATGGATTTTTGCCAGCCAGCGGCGCGGCTAGACGCAAAGTGCTTGAGGCGTTAAAAGTGCAAACGGTGACTTTAGTGTTTTATGAAGCGCCGCACCGCATTGTAGAAAGCGTGAATGATATGGCCAATGTGTTAGGTGCAGAGCGGCGCGTAACGTTTGCCAGAGAAATCACCAAAACGTTTGAAACGATTTATAGCTGCAATTTAGGCGATGCAAAAGCGTGGTTAGAGGCCGATACCAATCAACAGCGCGGTGAATTTGTATTGTTAATTGAGGCGGCCGAAATTAAAGCGGCAGAAGAATTTTCAGAAGAAACGATTCGCGTATTAACCTTATTGCTAGCGGATTTGCCGCTTAAACAAGCGGTAAAACTAGCCGCTGAAATTAGCAATGAAAAGAAAAACTATTTGTACGAATTTGCGCTACAGCTTAAAAGCGCCAAAGCAGACACGGCAAAATAAAAACCGATTTAAACGAAACGATTAAAAATGACTACAGCAAAAACCTTAAGCATTATCCGCCCAGATGACTGGCATTTACACCTTAGAGATGGTGCTGCCCTAAAAGCGGTGCTGCCAGATACCGCCAAACAATTCGCCCGCGCGATTGTGATGCCGAATTTGCGGCCGCCTGTTACCACAACGGCATTGGCAGCGTCTTACAGGCAACGTATTTTAGATGCGCTGCCAGCCGAATTGAGTTTTGAACCGTTGATGACCTTGTATTTAACCGACAACACCACGGCAGAAGAAATTGCTTTGGCTAAAGCCAGCGGCATTGTGCATGGCGTTAAGCTTTACCCTGCCGGTGCGACCACTAATTCGGATTCTGGCGTTACCAGCTTAGACCATTGCGTTAAAGCGCTAGAGGCAATGGAAAAGCTGGGCATGCCTTTATTGGCGCATGCGGAAGTGACCGATAGTGACGTTGATGTGTTTGACCGTGAGCGTGTGTTTATTGAGCGCAATATGGCGCCACTACTCAAAAAATTCCCTGCGTTAAAAGTGGTTTTTGAGCATATTACAACCAAAGATGCGGCCGATTTTGTGACGCAAGCCAGCAGTAATGTAGCCGCCACCATTACCGCGCATCACTTATTAATGAATCGCAACGATATGTTTAAAGGTGGCATTCAGCCGCATCATTATTGCTTGCCGATTTTAAAGCGTGAAGAACACCGTCTAGCTTTAGTGAAGGCTGCGATTTCTGGTAATGCCAAATTTTTCTTAGGCACCGATAGCGCGCCGCATGCCAAACACACCAAAGAAGCCGCTTGCGGCTGCGCGGGTATGTATACCGCGCATACGGCTATTGAGCTATATGCTGAAGCGTTTGAAAATGCCAACGCGTTGGATAAATTAGAAGGTTTTGCTAGCTTTTATGGCGCTGATTTTTATGGTTTGCCGCGCAATACCGCCCAAATCACATTAATAAAAGAAAGCTGGAAAGTACCAGATAGCTTGCCGTTTGATGGTGATGCGCTGGTGCCGCTAAGAGCAGGCCAAACGATAGCGTGGAAATTACAAAATCATTAAGCGCAGCAGCGTGTTAAAATAACGCTGAAGCTGGCTAGACAGTCGCCGCCTAATTTTTTAGGGGGAGGAAAGTCCGGGCTGCGCAGAGCAAGATGACGGCTAACGGCCGTACGCTGAAATTCTTGTGGCGAAAGCTATGAGATATAAGGTGAGGAATAGGGCCACAGAGACGAGCGTATTAAGTTACGGTGAAACGCGGTAACCTCCATTTGCAGCAATATCAAATAGGCTGGCGATTTTATTTGTGTAGAAACTTACGAAAGTAAATAAGGCGTGGCTCGCGCTGCCAGCGGGTAGATAGCTTGAGCGCATCAGTAATGGTGCGCCTAGATGAATGACTGTCAACTTTAGCAATAAAGTCTACAAAACCCGGCTTATCGGCCAGCTTCGCTTATTTTTAAATTCTTGTTTTTCTATTCAAATTTTCTTTTGAAAATTCTCTGATTGAAATTTTCAACTCAGTTTTATGTTGAGTGCAATTTTCAAACAAAAAAGCCACACAAGCGTGTGGCTTTTAAAAATGATTAAAACTTAAGCTTGATTTCTACGACGCATTCCAAAAAAACCTAAAACTGCAGAACCAAACAACCAAGCCGCTGCTGGTACTGGCACTATTCCTGGGTTTGGGTTGCCAATCGGTGCACCATGTGTAGCTAGTACCGATTTAGCTAGTGTTACTAACCAACCGTCATCTCCAGTATCAATTAGTATTCTAACCATTAGGCCAGATTCAATTTCTTCGGCCCAGTTAGCGCCTAAATCAAACGTTGTGAATGAATAGATATCGTCTTCGCCGTCCAAGACGCCAATTTTAGCCCATAAGCCAGTTGAAGCTTCAAAGCCTTGAATAATATCAACTTCGCCGCCGATGGTATCTACATCAAACGCACTAATGCTCAATGCGGCAGTTGTATATGATGTAGTAACCGCGTTGTGTACCCATTCCCAATCTTCTCCAAATTCACGATAATATGGAAAATCAAACGTTTCTGCGCCGCCCGGTGCAAAATAGTTCGGGGTAACGTTTGAAGTAGGCGATGTTGCATCGATTGTGTCAACGGTGGCAGCTAATACGCTTGATGCGTTAAATAGTGCGCCAAGCACCAAGCTTGATAAGACTAACTTCTGAATATTCATTTTTTATTGTTCCTTTTAAATTTGCAAAAATTGCTTTGCAAGTTTAGATATAAAAACCGCTAACTCAATCCCCTGTTTGGAGTATACACAAGTATAAATTTTATACTTTTCAGTCATTTTTGTTTTCCAAATGGCGCTAAAAAAACCGATGTTGTTTGCAATCATTAATCTAGTTGCTTGTTGTTATATTCTACATTCACTTAATTTAATATCTCATTGATTTTTATCACTATTATTTTATTGATAAAAATGCGCTAAGTCTTTGTCTTATAAAGAAAAAATAGTCAAAAAGTGCTTGCAAAGACCTTTTTTTTTATCTATAGTGCAATTTAGTGGTGAAAAGTGGAGTTTAGTGGGAACTTTTGTCTGGGTAAGTGTTTTTGCCTGTTCCTATTTTAAGTCTGCTGATAACAAATAAATCGAATCACCAACACTAAATAATGTATTAAGGGCGGTTTATTCAAATCATGTTTCGCGGTGCAACACTTTTAAGTATGGATGCTAAGTACAGGCTTGCGGTGCCTGCTAAGCATCGTGATGCTTTGTTGGCGCAAAGTGCGGGTAATTTGATTTTAACGGCGCATCCGCATCGTTGCTTATTGTTGTATCCGCAACCCGCTTGGGCGCCAATTGAGGCCAAAATTAATGGCTTATCTAGCTTTAATCCGCAAACCAGTGCGTATCAGCGCATGATGGTTGGTCAGGCGGAAGATTTAAGCTTGGATAGCGCAGGGCGTTTGTTGGTATCGCCCGTTTTACGTGGTTTTGCAAAATTAGATAAAGATGTGATGTTTGTGGGCCAAGGCAGCCATTTTGAGTTATGGAATTTGGATGCTTGGAATAAGCAGCTGGAAATTTTAACTGGCGGCGACAACTTTGAAATGCCAACAGAATTAGAAGGTTTCTCACTATGATGATGGGCGCGAAATCGGCGCCCACCTTAGCCTCAGTGTCCGCATCGATTATGACTTCTGCTGTAAATCCCTCTATTAAGTCGCCATCGGCTGCCCATGTCACCGTTTTGTTAAACGAAGCAGTAGACGCGCTTAATATTAAGCCTGCTGGCGTTTATGTGGATGGCACATTTGGGCGCGGCGGTCATAGCCGCTTAATTTTATCGCGCTTAGAAAACGCAGGCCGCTTGTATGCGATTGACCGCGATTTGGCGGCAATGGCTGAAGGCCAAACCATACAAGATGCGCGTTTTCATATTTCACATCTGCACTTTTCCGAAATCAATCAGCTGGCAAGCAATAACAATCTAAACAAAGTAGACGGTATTTTGTTGGATTTAGGTATTTCATCGCCGCAAATTGATGAAGGTGATCGTGGTTTTAGTTTTAGATTTGATGCGCCCTTAGATATGCGCATGGACCAAACGCGTGGAAAGACAGCCGCAGAGCTATTGACCACTATTTCAGAACAACAATTAGGGAAAGTGATAAAAGACTATGGTGAAGAACGGTTTGCTAAGCAGATTGCAAGGGCGATTATTAAGGAGCGCACAGACGGGCGCGCCATCACCACTACAGGACAGCTTGCCAAGATCGTGGCAAGTGCAATCCCCAAGATCGAACCGGGGCAGAACCCTGCAACGCGCACCTTTCAAGCTTTACGGATTT
>JBKJIJ010000005.1:0-14940 GCA_046598525.1 Methylotenera sp.
AATGACACCACCTTGGGTTGGTACCAGCAGCTTGAAGAAAATGCCAAAAACCATTTGCACAGCGTGCTAAATAACGATGAGCCGGATATGCCAAATGCCTTAATTGATATGGCTTTGGCAACGCAAGCCGATTTAGCGATTATCCCCATGCAAGATATTTTAGCGCTTGATAGCACCAACCGCATGAATACCCCCGGCACATTGGGCGGCAATTGGGTTTGGCGTTTTGATTGGCCAGAATTAACACCAGAGCAGCAACAGCATTTTGCCGATGCGGTGCAACGCTCTGGGCGGCGTGCTAATTAGCGATGAGTTTGCTAATTGGCATTGATGTTGGTGGCACTAATTTACGTTTAGGCGTGGTTAAATCCAGCGTTGGTGCGCTGCAATTGCTAGAAGAAATGCGCTTTAGGGCTGACTTTTCGCAAATGTGCAAAGCGCATTCACCCGAAATAGCGTGGCAAAATATTTTAACCATTACCGCAGAAGCGATTCAAAAAGTACGTCAGCAATACGCCGATATTAGTGCTGTGGGTATTGGCTTTCCGGGTTTTATTGACCCGCATACGCAAAAAATTGCGCAATCACCCAATTTGCCCGGTTTAAAAAATGTGGATTTAAGCGCCGATTTAAGCCAATTAATTCAACTGCCAGTGGTGGTAGAAAATGATGCGCTTGCAGCCGCTTATGGCGAATATGCTAATCAACATTTTGCCCAAGCAGGCAATTTAATCTATTTGGGCTTAGGCACTGGCGTGGGCGGCGGGCTTATTTTAAATGGCAAAGCTTTTCAAGGTGACCACGGTGTTGCCATGGAAGTAGGGCATATTATTGTGCAGGCCAATGGCAGGCCGTGTGGCTGCGGTAATTTAGGCTGCATGGAACAATATGCATCCGCTAGCGGCGTTGCAAACACTTTTTATAAATTGACTAGCCAGCAACTCAACGCAAATGAGATAGCAACGCTTGCCGATCAAGGTAACTTGGCCGCTTTGGATGCTTATGCGCTGGCTGGAAAATCCTTAGCACAAGCATTAGCACATACATTAAAAGTGATTGATGTAAAAAATATTGTGATTGGCGGCGGTATGAGTGCTTCTTGGCCACTAATGCAGGGTGCTTTTCAGCAGCAATTAATGCAAGATTTAATCCCAGTGTTGCGCAATAAGTTAACCATCACCATCTCTAGCATGGGTGACCAAGCGGGTATGATTGGCGCTGCTATGTTGGCGCAGCAAAAAGTTTTAGCTTAAACCCAAAACCCAAAACAAGCCTTTCGGCTTAGGCCAATTCAAGCAAAATACAGCGTTCTTAGCCTGTCATAATTCGTTCATTAATTATTGGTACATTAAAGTTATGTTAAACACAGACTACGAATAGCGATCGCTTGAAAACTAACATCACTAACATTTTGCTGCAAAGAAGCTTAACGGCTTTATTTCAACCGATCATTGATCTGCATCGCGGTAATGTGTTTGGCCACGAAGCATTAATCAGAGGCCCAGTCGAAACAGATCTGCATTCGCCTATTGCCTTGCTAAATGAAGCGCATATAGTTGGTTTGTTGCCCGAAACAGAATTTTTATGCCGCGAAATTGCATTAACAGAATATGCGCTGGCCAAAAATCCAAAAAAATTATTTATTAATATCAGCCCATTTTGCCTGCAATTAAACAACGCACAATTTGAGTTTCAGCTAAAACATGTTGAGCAGCTTGGCTTAAAGCCAACCGATATTGTGATTGAGATTACAGAAGGCACGTCGATTACCGATTTTGGTTTGCTAAAAGAGTGCGTTAACAAATACCGTGAAATGGGTTTTGCTTTTGCCTTAGATGATTTAGGTGAGGGCTTTTCCAGTTTGCGTTTATGGTCTGAAATTGCACCCGATTACGTCAAAATTGATAAGCATTTCATCCACAATATTCATAACGATGCCGTTAAATTAGAGTTTGTGCGCGCTATTCAAAAAATAGCATCTGAATCGGGCTGTTTAACCATTGCCGAAGGCGTAGAAACCAGTGATGAGCTGGCGGTGGTTAAAGATTTAAAAATCAATTATGCGCAAGGGTATTTATTTGGCCGGCCATTGCCACAATTTCAAAAAAGTCTGCCTAACGAAGTCAAAATTTTGCTCAATAAAAGCGCGATTAGCGTGTTCCCCGAGTTTTCTACCGCAGCAGGCAAACAGGCTACAGTGGCTAATTTAGTCACTTATCAAGTGGCTATTGATGCGAATTTTAGCAACGATGACGTATATCAATTGTTTGAACAAGATGCAAAATTAAGCTCAATCCCTGTTGTGGATGGCAAAACGCCAGTTGGCTTAATCAGCCGATATGACACGATTGACCGATTTGCGCGGCCTTATCAGCGTGAATTGCATGGCAAAAAATCTTGTACAGAATACATGGATAAAACACCGTTAATCGTTAAAAAAAGCATGACAATCAATGCCTTGAGCGAGCTGATTGTGAGTGCAGATGCGCAATATTTGATTAATGGTTTCATAATCATTAATGAAAAGGATGAGTATATAGGCACAGGCAACGGCCATACTTTATTGCGCGAAGTTACTAATATGCAAATTCATGCGGCGCGCTATGCCAACCCGCTAACGCTTTTGCCGGGCAACGTGCCAATTTTCGCATATTGATCGATTGCTACAAAATGCCAAGCCGTTTGTGGCGTGCTATTGCGATTTGGATAACTTTAAACCGTTTAACGATGCCTATGGTTACCGGCGCGGCGATGAGCTTATTCAGTTTATCGGGCATTTATTAAGCACAGTGGCGATAAGCGAACAGGATTTTATTTGGCATATTGGCGGTGACGATTTTATTTTATTATTTCAATCTGACAACTGGGAAAAGCTGTGTAAAAATGCCTTAGATACCATTACAAAAGTGATACCCGATTTTTATGACAGCAAAGACGTGAAAATGGGCGGTATTCATGTAGAAGATAGGCTGGGCAATAAAAACTTTTTCCCGTTTGGCAGCATGTCGATTGGCGCTGTGAATGTGATTCCAGAATATTTTAATAGTCACCACGAAGTATCTGGCGCCATGAGTCGCGCAAAGAAAGAGGCTAAAAAAGTGCAGGGCAATAGCCTGCTTTTAGATAGGCGTCAATTCGGCTAATTTATTGATTTTATTTAAATTATTTGGCTGGTTCGGTTCAAATTTCTGCATTTAAAATTGCTGATTTTGAAACTGCTGGCTTTGAAACTACAGCACCATTTTCAATATAAATAATATCGTTAGTTAATTGCAAAATCTCATCCATGCTATGGCTTACATACAGCATCGGAATATTAATATTATCAGCCACTAATTTTAAATAAGGCAAAATCTGCTGTTTTAATTTTTCATCCAGTGATGCTAATGGCTCATCTAGCATGAGTAATTTGGGTGAGCTTAACAACGCGCGACCAAGCGCCACACGTTGTTTTTCGCCGCCAGATAATTGGTGCGGTTGCTGTTTTTTAAGCGATTCTAAAGCCAATAATTGCATGATTACGGCAGGCTGAATCAGCTGTTTTTGCTGACTATTTAATTTAAACGCATAGTTTAAATTTTGCTCAACCGACATATGTGGAAACAGCCGGCCATCTTGAAATACCAAGCCTACTCTGCGTTGGTGAATGGGTTTGTTAATGCCTGATTTGCTATCAAACACACATTCACCATCAATAAAAATACGGCCGCTATTGGGCTGGGTAATGCCTGCAATTAGGCTTAATAATGTGCTTTTGCCAGAACCAGAAGGGCCAAATATGGCCGTTACGTGCTTATCTATTTGTAATGACACATCAAAATTGAAGTGTTTACGTTGCAATTTAGCTTCAATTTTAATCATGTTGTTGGCGGCCAATTTTTTGGTTGGCTTTGCGCTCCAAGCGGTCGCTTAACATTAAGGCGCCCAGCGCTAAAATCATGCTTAAAATAACCAATCGCATAGCCGGCCAATCGCCATTGGGGATTTGCGTATAACTATAAATGGCCAATGGCAGCGTGCGCGTTTCGTTTTCAATATTACCAACAAAGGTAATGGTTGCGCCAAATTCGCCCAAGCTGCGGCTAAACGCCAATATTAAGCCTGTGATAACCCCCGGCATGGCCAGCGGCAAAGTGATGGTAAAAAATACGTTAAGCGGATGCGCGCCAAGCGATTGCGCAGCAATTTCTAAATGTTGGTCAACTTGCGAAATAGCTAAACGGGTAGAGCGCACCATTAATGGAAACGCCATCACCGCTGATGCAACCACCGCGCCCATCCAAGTAAAGGCAAGGCTAAAGCCAAAATAGGTATGCAAATGCTTGCCGATTAAGCCTTGATTACCCAGCAATAAAAGTAACAAAAAGCCAGGTACCACTGGCGGTAATACCAAGGGCAAATGCACAAGGCTATCTAATAGTGATTTACCCCAAAATGATTTTCTGGCCAATAACCACGATACCGCAATGCCGGGAATGAGGATGATAAGAACGCACAAAAGCGCTACTTTAAGTGACAGCCAGACAATGGCTAATTCTTCTGGCGTAAAGCTAAATAGTGCATGCATCATATTTTACTGAACTTATTGTGAAATGATATTTTAATGAGTAATAAGCCCAATAGCGTCATCCTCGCGTAAGCGGGGATCCATCCACGCCTTAAATCAAAATGGATTCCCGCTTTCGCGGGAATGACGAGAACAGAGGTATTCGTTAAGTTGATCACTATTTATTGTTCCGCGGAAACTCTTTTATTTTAAAAAATGAAAGCCATATTGCATAAATATTGCCTGTGCTGGGGCTGATTTTAAATAATCGTAAAATTTCATGGCGTTT
Source organism: Methylotenera sp. (assembly GCA_046598525.1). Taxonomy (GTDB): domain Bacteria; phylum Pseudomonadota; class Gammaproteobacteria; order Burkholderiales; family Methylophilaceae; genus Methylotenera_A. Next base: position 4,836 of record JBKJIJ010000005.1, read on the forward strand.
GGGTTAGCATTTTTGCTTAAGCTTAACGGGTAAACAACCGCGTCATGGCTACTTTTAGGGAAAACCATCACCGTTTGCACTTTAGCTGAAAGCTTGGCATCTGTCGCGTAAACAATGCCTGCTGCGCATTCGCCACGCTCTACATTAACCAAAGCCGCGCGCACATCTTGTGTACCCACAATGCGCGATTTTATAGATTCCCACCAGCCCAGCGATTTTAATGCCTGCTTTGCGTAAATACCAACTGGTACCGATTCGGTTTCGCCAGTACAAAGCTTTCCTGTAAACGCGTCTGCAAAATTAACGTTTTGATCAGTATTAAGCTTAAAGCCTTTGCCTGTTGGCGCGATTAAAACCAGCTGATTACCCAGCAAATTAGAGGTTGTTGCATCATTAAGCGCTTTTTTATCTTTTAAATATTGCATCCATTTGCTGTCCGCGGATATAAAAATATCGGCTGGCGCGCCGTTTTCTATTTGTTTTGCAAGGGTAGAAGACGATGCAAAAGAGGTTTGAATTTCAATATTGGTTTGTTTTTCATAGTTTGCCGCAATGGAGGTTATGGCGTCGGTTAAGCTGGCCGCGGCAAAAACCACCACTTTTTTGTTATTTTCAACTGCACATGCTTGTGCCGATAAACACAAACATAAAATTATAAATTTGAATTTAAACATTATTTTTTATGCTATTTTCTAACGATATATGTTGCCCTAAAGCCCAAGCCACATGCTCGCGGACAATTTCATTTTCATCATTTTCACGCGATTTTAAGGCATTAATAATATCGGCATTGGTTGCTGCATTGCCTAAGCCAACCGCAATATTACGCAACCATTGGGTGTGGCCGATTCTATAAATGGCACTACCCGCCATTTTTTGTTTAAACACTTCTTCAGTCCAGCCAAAGCATTCTACAAGGCTAATATTATCTAAACCGTTTTTAACTGAAAAATCCGGCTCTTGGGTGATTTCGGCAAATTTATTCCAAGGGCAGGTGAGTTGGCAATCGTCACAACCATACACGCGGTTGCCGATTAACGGCCTAAATTCAACTGGAATGCTGGTTTTAAGCTCAATTGTTAGATACGAAATACAACGCCGCGCATCCACTTCATAAGGCGCGGTAATGGCTTGTGTAGGGCAAATATCCATGCAACTGGTGCAAGTGCCGCAATGGTTGCTGGTTGGTTCATCAATAATCAACGGCAAATTGGTGTAGATTTCACCCAAAAAAAACCATGAGCCGCGATTTTTATTAAGTAGCAATGTATGTTTACCGCGCCAACCCAAACCGGCTTTTTCCGCCAATGCCACTTCTAACACAGGCGCGCTATCGGTAAAAACGCGGTAGCTAAAATCGTTAAAATTAAGCCGTTGTAATTCAGATTGAATTTTTTTACTTAATTTTTGTAATTTTTGCCGCATTACCTTGTGATAATCGCGCCCCAAAGCATAGCGCGAAATAAACGCTTTTTCGCTGTCATGCATAATGGTTTCGCTATGCGCTGCATTAGGCGGCAAATAATCCAGCCTAGCGGAGATCACGCGAATGGTATTTGGCACTAATTCGGCAGGGCGGGTTCGCTTCACCCCATGTTTTGCCATATAATCCATATCACCATGAAAACCTTTAGCAACCCACGCTTGGTGTTCGCTTTCGGCGGCTTGCAAATTGGTATCGGTAATGCCAATTTGATTAAAGCCCAGCGCTAGCCCCCAACTTTTAATGTCGGCGGAAAGCGTTTCCCAGTCGTTGGTTAAATTTGATTGCATAGGTGGATGATATTACACTTGCTCAAAATAATACGGTGATAGACAACAATTTAAACTAAGACGGCGATTTTTTGGACCCTTTTTTTTTACAAGATGAAGCGGCAACGTTGGCAGCAGGCGCCACGTTTTCGCAATGCATGGTTGCTGGCGCCGTGGCTTTTTTGCATGGCGATTTAGGCTCAGGAAAAACCACGTTTACGCGCGGCTTTCTACAAGGCTTGGGTTTTGTTGGCAAAGTAAAAAGTCCAACTTATACTTTGGTTGAGCCTTATGAATTAAACGATTTAACCGTTTATCATTTTGATTTATATCGATTTATTGATGAAGAAGAATGGGAAGTGGCGGGCTTTAGAGAGTACTTTAATGACAGCAGCATTTGTTTGATTGAATGGCCAGAAAAAGCCGGCTATTTGCTGCCAGAACCCGATATTCATGTGCATATTATGCATGATGGATTGCAACGAAAAATTCAATTTTTAGCCAACACAATTCAAGGTGTTCAATGTTTGGCGGCTTTGATGACGCTACAGAATAATCTTGCTAATGATAAAAACCAAACAGCATAACTGGATGACACTAAACCTTAATATGAAGTCATTTTTAGGATGGTTTGCACTTTTTATATTGAGTGTAAATGCTTATGCAGCCAATACCATCACCGCGGCACGCGTATGGCCAGCACAAGATTACACGCGTATTGCGTTTGAATCCGATGCGCCAATTAAGCATCAACTCATCATCTTAAAAAATCCAGATCGCTTGGTATTAGATATTGAAAATGTGGATTTAAACAACACACTTAAAACCTTATCAGACAAAATTTTATCGGGAGACCCATATATTAAACAAGTGCGCGTGGCCAAATTTAAAGCCAATGTAGTGCGCGTGGCGGTTGATTTAAAGGGCGAGGTTAAGCCGAATATTTTTGCATTGACCCCAGCAGGTGATTATAAATATCGTTTAGTGTTGGATATTTATCCTTTGCAAGATGACTTAATGGCAATGTTGGTTAAAAAAAATAACGATGCCAATATTGCGGCCAGCGATAGCACGGCTAGCACTCAGCCCAAACCAATTGTAGAGCCATTGCCACAAGCTACGATGGAAGAGGCTGAACAAGATTTGCCCGCAATTCCGCCTGTTGATGAGCCTACAATTGCTACTTTGCCAGAGCCTGCTTTGCCAAACGCAAGCACAGATACCCCAGTTGATAAAAAAAATGAGCGATTGATTACAATTGCCATTGATGCAGGCCATGGCGGTGAAGACCCAGGCGCGCGCGGTGCAAACGGTAGCCATGAAAAAGTAATTACGTTAGCCATTGCCAAAAAATTAAAATCCAAAATTGACGCAGACCCCACTATGCGCGGCGTATTAACGCGCGATGGCGATTATTTTGTGGCACTAGGCATGCGCGTTGTAAAAGCGCGTAAATTAAAAGCGGATTTATTTGTATCCATTCACGCGGATGCGTTTACTAATCCAGCCGCGCGCGGTTCATCGGTATTTGCGCTATCCGAAAAAGGTGCGACCAGCGCCAGTGCACGCTATTTGGCCAAAAAGGAAAATGAATCCGATTTAATTGGCGGCGTTAGTTTGGGTGGCAGAGACCCCGTTTTGGCCAGAACATTATTAGATTTATCGCAAACCGCCACCATTAACGATAGCCTTAAATTAGGCAAAGCCGTATTGGGCCAAATTGGTGATATTAATAAATTGCATAAAAATCATGTAGAGCAAGCTGGTTTTGCGGTATTAAAATCGCCCGATATTCCCTCTATATTGGTGGAAACAGCGTTTATCAGTAACCCAGAAGAGGAGCGCCGCTTAAATGATGACGTCTATCAAAACAAATTGGTAAACTCTATATTTGTGGGTATTAAGCAATATTTTGCCACCAACCCTGCATTAAGCAAAACCAGGGTAACGCAAGAATAGCTAGCGCAAGATTAAGTTTGTAACTAGAAAAGTTTTACTAGACGACTGGTCTAGTAAATGCCATAATAACTTATGACTCAAGCGATTCAGAAATTCACCGATACACGTCAGCAGATTATTGATACGGCTAAAAATATCATGTTGGGCAAAGGCTTTGCTGCCGTTGGCCTTAATGAGATTTTAACGCAGGCCAATGTACCAAAAGGGTCGTTTTACCACTATTTCAAATCTAAAGAACAGTTTGGCGATGCCTTGCTTGAAGATTATTTAGATGGTTATTTAGCGCATATTGACGCTAAATTAAGTCCAGAAACTAACTTAAGCCCTCAAAATAGTACTGTAAAAGCGCGTTTATTGGCCTATTTTCAAAACTGGCTTGATACCCAAACCGCCGACACCACCCAAGATAAATGCTTGGTGGTTAAGCTAAGCGCAGAAGTCACCGATTTATCTGAAACCATGCGCCTTACTCTTCATCGCGGCACTGACCGCATTATTAATCGCATTGCGCTTTGCGTGCAAGAGGGCATTGATAATGGTGAGTTTTCTGCGCAACTAAATGCGCAATTTGTTACACGTGAAATTTATTATATGTGGATAGGCGCCACCTTATTTACCAAGGTTAATCGTTCGCGCGATGCGTTAGAATCGGCCATGAGTTCATTAAAGAATAAGTTAGATTTAACTACGTAATTGTTTTTTTAGAAATTTTTTATTTAGTTAATTAGTAGCCGACTGGTCTAATATTAACTAAGTTGTCGATTTTTGTATAATTAAATGGAGTAACAAAGATGTTGAATTTTGATTTTTATAACCCAACGCATATTGCGTTTGGCGCAGGTAAAGTGGCTGATCTGGATAAATTAGTACCAAAAGACGCGCGCGTTTTAATTTTGCTGGGCGGTAGTAGCGCGCGTAAAAATGGCACGTTAGATGAAGTCATTAAAGCCCTAGCTAGCCGTAATGTGCACGAATTTGAAGGCATAGAGCCTAATCCGCAATACGATACGCTAATGAATGCGGTAGCATTGATTAAAGCCGAAAAAATTGATTATTTATTGGCAGTCGGCGGTGGCTCTGTGATTGATGCCACCAAGTTTATTGCGGCGGCGGTTTATCAAGAGGAAGAACCATGGAATATTTTATTAAAACATGGCGCCAATATTGCCAAAGCCATGCCTTTTGGCACCGTGCTAACCTTGCCAGCTACTGGTTCAGAAATGAATGATGGCGCGGTGATTTCGCGCGGTTTGGATAAACTATTTTTTACGCACCCTGAAGTATTTCCGCAATTTTCAATTTTAGATCCAAGTAAAAGTTTTACATTGCCACCGCGCCAGCTAGCCAACGGCGTGGTAGATGCATTTACGCATATTATGGAACAGTATTTAACTTACCCAATTGATGCGCAAGTGCAAGACCGCTTTGCAGAAGGTTTGCTGGCGACCTTGATTGATGTGGGCCCAAAAGTATTGGCCAATCCGCACGATTACAATGCCCAAGCCAACCTAATGTGGACAGCCACCTTGGCATTAAACGGTTTAATTGGATCTGGCGTGCCAAGCGATTGGGCAACGCATATGTTAGGCCATGAAATTACTGCCGCGCATGGTTTAGATCACGCGCAAACCTTGGCGATTATTTTGCCGAATATGCTAGAAATTCGCCGTGAATCCAAACGCGCTAAATTGTTGCAGTATGCGGCAAGAGTTTGGAATATAACGGAAGGCGATGATGACGCACTCATTAGCGCGGCCATTAACAACACGCGCGCATTCTTTCAAAGTTTAGGTGTTAAAACGTCATTATCGGATTATCAAATTAACAAATCGGCCATTGATAATTTATTAACCCAGCTTGAAGCGCATGGCATGGTGGCGTTGGGTGAGCATCAAGATGTGAATTTGGCATTAAGCAAAAAAGTGTTAGAAGCCAGCTTTAATTAGTTGGTTTTAAAATTGGTTAACGTTTGATACGCTTCAGTAAATCGCTCTCACGTTGCGTATCAATGTAACCCGTTTGCGTCAGCAAAGCTTGCTCAATATAGCGACTTACGTTTTTTCTTAATGGCGGAATCTGTTCTGCATCCACAAAAATTTGCGGAAATTTATAACTTAACCAAGCATATAAGCTGATGTTTTGACTTAATATTTCCGCTGTTTCTAAATGTTTAGGGTTGTTCGAATCCAGCCAAACAGGCGCAGTCGGCAGTTTGCGCACAGTATGCTCAACCACGCTTTTTAAGCACAACAAAAAATAATCTCTTTCAATATTCACATTTATGGCAATGGGTGCGCAGGTGAAAATAAACTTATCTTTTAGTGATAATTTTGGTGCAAATTCATCCACTAACATGGCCTGATTTTGTTGCGCGGCGATTTTTCCCAGTGCAAATAAGGCATGATTAAAAGATAAGCGGTTGGCAAAATAGTCTAAACATTCTGCAATTTTGGCCGTGTGCAATTGGTTTGAAATCGCTTCTATTTGCCCTAAATTCGCGGCAATCGGTAGCTTTTGCAAATCAGAAGTATCGTCAGTCGCCAGCATGTGCGCGATATGAAAGCGTTCATCGTCTTCCATAATATTCACAAAACCCGTATCGTAAATGCCAAAACGGCCTGCGCGGCCAGCAATTTGGCGCACTTCGGTGGCATTTAATAATCGCGATGCAACGCCATCAAACTTAAAAATATTGGCAATAATAACGCGTCTAATCGGCAGGTTTAAACCCATGCCAATCGCATCGGTTGCCACTAAAATATCTGCTTCACCATTGCAAAAACGTGCGGATTCGTGCCTGCGTACCTCTGGTGATAAAGCCCCGTAAATGCTGGCAACTGTAAATCCCCACTGCCTAAATCTGGCCGAAAAGGTCAGCACATCTTTGCGCGAAAACGCAATAATCGCATCGCCTTTTTGTAACTTGGCTTTTAATTTTGGCTTGCTATAGCGCGCCCCGCATAAGCTGTCGTCTTCTAATATTAACGGTGTCATGCGTTGCAGCTCTGTAATTTCAGCCGTTTCATTTAAGTGTTCAATTGCGCTTAAACATAATGCTGTCACAGCGTTTGATCCGCAAATAAACACTTGCCGCGCAGGCACGCCAACCAACGCCGCCGTCCAAGCGCTGCCACGGTCAGGGTCTTGCAGCATTTGAATCTCGTCAATAATCGCTACATCCACCAACTTTGTGGGGTTCATCATTTCAATGGTAGATGCAGTATGCTGCGCGCCTGCGATAATCACGCGCTCTTCACCCGTAATTAGGTTGCAAGGCACGCCAGCTTCCATTAATTTATCGCGCACTTCCATTGCCAGCAAACGTAAGGGCGCAAGATATACGCCCGATTTAGCGGCCATTAAAGTGTTTAGGGCATGATAGGTTTTGCCAGAATTGGTCGGCCCCACATAAAAATGATGATGACGCTTAATAGCGCGCTCTTTGGCAAAGCTGTAGGCGTAATCGTCAAGATTTGAATTGAGTAACTGCATGGTGCGAGATTGTGACCTACAATTTATAAAAAACCTACACCGTCATTCTGAGCCTAGATTTTTTGGCGAAGAATCTAGTTTTTGCACCTAAAGTATTAACGGCAATCTGGATTCTTCGCCCAAATAAAAGCTTTGTGCTCAGAATGACGTAAAATATGCTTGTTTATTTTTAACTCACTTTTTATGCGCATTCAACTTTTGCCCGACCAACTGATTAGCCAAATCGCCGCCGGTGAGGTGGTAGAACGACCAGCTTCGGCACTGAAAGAGTTGCTAGAAAATAGCTTAGATGCGGGTAGCAGCGATGTTCAAGTTTCACTGATGCAAGGCGGCATTAAGCAATTACGCGTGGCCGATAACGGCAACGGCATAGCGCAAGATGACTTGAAAATGGCCTTAACCCGCCACGCCACCAGCAAGATTTTTAGCTTAGAAGATTTAGAAGCCGTCGCCAGTTTAGGTTTTCGCGGTGAAGCATTAGCCAGTATCGCATCCGTTTCACGGACGTTGATTATCAGTAGAGCAGTTGAAACCAAACATGCGTGGCGAATTGCCAGCGATGGCAATGAAGTTAGCAGCATTGAGCCAGCGGCGCTGGATATTGGCACGGTGATTGAAGTGAATGATTTGTACTTTAATACGCCTGCGCGCCGCAAATTTTTAAAAACCGATGCGACAGAGTTTGGCCATTGCGAAGAAGCCTTTACCCGCGTGGCCTTATCGCGTCCAGATGTGAGCTTTACCTTGCAGCATAACGGTAGGGTGCTTAGTCGCTTTGCAGCTGGCGAATCTGGCAAACGTTTTAATGAAGTATTAGGCGCGGAATTTGCTGCTGAAAGCATAGCGGTAAATGAAGAAGCGGCAGGCTTACGCTTATGGGGAGTGGCAGCAAAACCCACGTTTAACCGCAATAGCCGCGATACGCAATATGTGTATGTAAACGGCCGTTTTGTGCGCGATAAACTAATCGCGCATGCCATCCGCCAAGCCTATCAAGATGTATTGCATCATGATAGGCACCCAGCGTTTGTGCTGTTTTTAGAGCTAGACCCAAGCTTGGTCGATGTAAACGTACACCCCAGCAAAACCGAAGTACGCTTTAGGGACGGGCAGGCGATTCACCGTTTTATTTATCACAGCTTGAATAAAAATTTAGCCACACCAACAGGTATGTCGAATGCGGCTACCGCTAGCCAAGCCGCGCATAATCCGTTTGCTTCGCAGTACGCTAATTCGCCTAACTATCCCCAATATCAAGCACAAATCAACTTAAATGCCAATCAACCAACTGCATTTTATGAAACCTTATTTGGCGATTTAAAACAAGCATCTCAAGCGGCATCTGCACAAAACGCAAACGCTTTTCCAAACCAAACTACTTACCCTCAAGCCACTCAAGCTGACGATTTTCCGCTAGGTTTTGCCGTTGCGCAGATTCATGGCGTGTATATTTTGGCGCAAAATAAGCTGGGTTTGGTGGTGGTAGATATGCACGCCGCGCATGAGCGCATTATGTATGAGCGCCTTAAAAATGCGCTAGATGATAAAGCGGTGCCGATGCAGCCGTTGTTAATACCAGTCAGTTTTAATGCCGATAGATTAGAAGTAGCAACGGTGCAAGAGGAGCAAAGTTCGGGACTTGGTTATCTGCAACAACTAGGCTTTGAATTTGCCATTCTGTCGCCCAACACTTTAGCCGTACGCGCTGTGCCAACCATGCTGCAAGATGCCGATGCCGTCACCTTGGCGCGCGATGTGCTTAAAGATTTACGCGAATTTGGCGCAAGCAGAGCATTAACCGAACGCCGAAACGAGCTGTTAGGCACCATGGCCTGCCACGCCGCCGTGCGTGCCAATCGCATTTTAACCATTCCCGAAATGAAAGGCTTACTAAGAGATATGGCAGCCACAGAACGCAGCGGCATGTGCAACCATGGCAGGCCAACTTGGTTTCAGGTGAGTATGAATGATTTGGATAAGATGTTTATGCGGGGTAAATAGTGTTGATTAATATAAATAAAACACTTAACTACCGTCATTCCCGCGCAGGCGGGAATCCATTTTGAACTTGCTATGAAACAACCCTGCGTATATATACTGGCAAACAAGCCTAGAGGTACTTTGTATACAGGCGTGACTAGTGATTTAGTTGCACGTATTTGGCAACATAAAAATGATTTAGCATTAGGTTTTTCAGAGCAGTATCAAGTTCATTTGTTAGTTTATTATGAAATGCATGAAAGCATTTTGGAAGCGATAACGCGCGAAAAGCAGCTAAAAAAATGGAATCGCGATTGGAAAATTAGGTTGATTGAGGGGCTTAATGAAAACTGGGCTGATTTATATGATCAAATTATTACGTAATGGAAACAATTAAGATCAAAATGGATTCCCGCCTACCCGGGAATGACGAATTAAAGAATTTTTAAGTTTTTTTAGAAGGTAGCACTGCTCACGAATGAATAAAAACTTGATTTAACGTACGTAAAAACGTACCATATTCAAAATATTGGAGTTTATCATGCAAACCTTAACAGCCAGCACCGCCCGCACCACTTTATATCGATTGATTGACGAAGCAGCTACTAGCCATCAGCCGCTTATTATTACCGGTAAGCGCAATAATGCTGTGCTGGTTTCTTTAGAAGATTGGTCGGCAATTCAAGAAACTCTGTTCTTACTTTCAGTGCCAGGTATGCGCGAATCGATTCGTGAGGGCATGAATACGCCTGTTGGTGAGCTTTCATCTGAATTAGATTGGTAATTTACGCGTGGCTAAGTGGCAATTGCTTTACACCAAAGCAGCGCAAAAAGACGCTAAAAATTTGAGTGCAGCAGGGTTAAAAGATAAAGCGCTTGGTTTGTTGAACATCATTGCCGAAAATCCTTTTCAAAATCCGCC
>JBKJIJ010000022.1:0-19558 GCA_046598525.1 Methylotenera sp.
ATCCCACCTCATCAAGTTTTAGCAGATGGCGAGCTACATCGTTTTAGCAGTAACGGCAAAGCTACCGATGAGGCAGGCTGGTATGTATTACATGATGATGGTATAGCGGCTGGCAGTTATGGTGATTGGAGAACAGGTTTCAATCAAACATGGCGCGCTGATATTGGCCGCCAATTAACAAGCGTAGAACAGTCAGCACACGCCGAACGTATTAAAGCCATGAAAGATAAACGTGAAGCTGATGAGATCAACTCTAAAGCTGAAGCGAAAGAACGCGCTAATCAAATATGGAGTACAGCGACACCCGTCACGGACCATTTTTACTTAAATAAGAAGGGCGTAAAGGCTTACGGTATTAAACAAAGCAACGATGCGCTGATAATTCCTTTGCGCGCCGATAATGCCATTAACTCCATCCAGTTTATTAATGCGGATGGCTCTAAGCGCTTCTTAACGAATGGGCGTAAGAAAGGATGTTATTTCAGCATAGGCAACCCAGATAAGGTTATTTATATCTGCGAAGGCTATGCAACAGGTGCCAGCATTTATGAAGCCACAGGCGATGCTGTTGCGGTTGCTTTCGATGCTGGAAACATAAAAGCCGTTGCTCAGGCTTTACGTGCTAAAAATTCATCTATCAAGCTAGTGACATGTGCTGATGATGATTTAAATAAAACGGGTATTACGAAAGCCAATGAAGCAGCCAACTTGGTTGGTGGTTATGTAGTTATTCCCAATTTTGGAGAAAACAGGCCAGAACACGCGACTGATTTTAATGACCTTCACCAATTACTTGGTTTAGATGTTGTTAAACAACAATTGGACGCACACAAACAGCCTACAGGCGATCATTTAACTGCAATTGATGTGGTTGTATCAAATGACGATTGGCTAAGCCCAGCAAGCCTATTGCAAGATGTCGAATCATTACCTTATCCCATTGATGCACTACCAACTGGAATTAAAAATGCGGTTAATGAAGTACTGGACTTTACCCAATGCCCTCCTGCTTTGGCGGCATGTAGTGCGCTGTCAGCATTATCACTAGCCGCGCAGCATTTAGCGAATGTAAGCCGTGCTGAAGGCTTAACTAGTCCAGTGAGCATTTATACACTGGCCATTGCAGAAAGTGGAGAGCGTAAAACATCGGTTGACAAACATTTCACGAGCGCTATCAATGGCTGGGAAAGAGATCAAGCTGAGAAGTTGAAAGACGATGTAAAACGGCAAGATGTCAGACACCAAGCTTGGACGATGCAGTTTGAAGGATTAAAACAGAAAATCAAGGAGACAGCTAAACAACAAAAACCAGTTGATCTACTGACTAAGCAATTAAGCGAACTTAAGTTTGAGGAACCTGAATCGATTAGAGTGCCACGTTTAATTTATGGAGATGTAACACCTGAGCAATTGGGTTATACCCTCGCTAAAGGCTGGCCTAGTGCTGGAGTGTTATCAAGTGAAGCTGGCATCGTGTTTGGTAGCCATGGCATGAGTGGTGATTCAGCAATGCGTAGCCTGTCACAGTTAAACATCTTATGGGAAGGTGGCAAACTCAATATAGACAGGCGCACCAGCGATAGTTATAGCGTTGAGGGGGCACGTATAACGATGGGGTTAGCAGTGCAGGCAGACACTGTTAAAAACTTCTTTGATAACTCCAAACACCTAGCTAGAGGCACTGGATTTGCAGCAAGGTTTCTAATTGCGTGGCCAGATAGCACACAGGGAAATCGTCTGTATAAAGAGCCCCCTAAGTCGTGGCCGCATTTGTCAAGATTTAACCAACGCATAACTGGCTTGTTAGATAAATTACCAACGCTTAATGATCAAGGCGGAATAACGCCAAAAACATTAACTTTTACCCCTGAAGCTAAAAAGGCGTGGATTGCCTTTCATGATGAAGTGGAAACTGCTCTTAGTCGTGATGGTGACATGTCACACCTTAGAGATGTAGCCAGCAAGGCCGCCGATAATGTCGCGCGCTTAGCTGCGTTATTTCACCTGTTTGAACATCACGACACTGACAGTATTAGTGTGGAATTAGTAGAGGCCGCTGGTGCAATTGTAACGTGGCATTTGTATGAAGCAAAACGCTTTTTACAACAAATCGCAACCCCCTCTCATATCGCTAACGCCGTTAAAATTGATCAGTACATTTTGCGGTATTGTCGAGAACATAAGACAGATTCACTACACCAAAACCATATCAGAAAAAATGGCGCCATTCGTGATACCAAACTATTAAAAGACGCGCTCAACGAGTTAGTTGATGCCAACCGAATCAAGTTAATTGTAGAGGGTAGGACAAGCATTGTTCAAGTAAACCCAGAACTATTGGAGGTGAACCATGTTAACTGATCGTCTTAAAAAATACAGCCATGGTACGTGCACTTCTGCTACTTATGCTACTCCTGACCTAATTAAACCATTAGAAGTAGCACGAGTAGCACGAGTGCAAGTAGCAACGCCTGATAAAACCAATTCTACTGCTAGTGATGAAATCATTAGTAACAGGTGGTTGATGCATTTTATTGATCGTGAACCGATTGAAGTCGCTATATGGCCGCCCTGTAATCAAGCAGGTGCATTTGAATCATACCCGCACGCAATAGCAGCCGAGCCTTTACCTTCACCCATTACTGTGGAGGCAACACCATATGACTGATTTATTTGTGTTAGAGCCTTCACTAAAAGTCAAATTTAACAAACCATTGGAAGCAGACTGTATGCGCGAAGTAATGATGGCATTAAAAACACACCGATTAGTTGCATGGTGCGAAAGACAAAACACGGGAGCCGCTAAAGTGGGTGGGCGATTTATTAAGTTTGGCTGGAAAGGTTGCAGCGATATTTTAGGACAACTTAAGTATGGGCGATTATTGGCCGTGGAATGTAAGCGGCTGAAAGGCGGCAAATTATCTAATGACCAACTGCACTTTTTAGAGATGGTTAGATGTCATGGCGGAGTGGCATTTGTAGCAACAAATCTGCATGACGTATATTGCAACCTAGAAACTGATTAAGGTTAACAAATTAAAAGGTGAAAATGATGACAGTTAAAAAAACAGAAATGAAAACAGAAAGCAAATCTTCAAAAGCCCCTAAAGTTGAAACTGAAAAAAAATTGAAGGGTATAGCTAACATGGGGCTTTCATCAATAACATTAAATTCGGTAACGGCTAGTGAGTTTAGTACTGGAACCATTGGTGATATTGATTTAAGCGCCGCCATTGAAGTAATGCGCAATAAAAGAGACGAAATAATCAATGGCAATTTAAAAGGTTTAGAAACCACTTTAACAGCACAAGCAACCACATTGGACTGCATTTTTAACTCACTAGCGAGGCGTGCAAATAATTCCGATACCGTTAGCAAACTAGAAATTTATTTACGCCTAGCGCTCAAAGCACAAGCCCAGTGTGCTCGAACCATAGAAGTATTGGCTACAATGAAAAATCCACCAATCGTATTCGCTAAACAAGCAAATATTTCCAATGGTAACCAGCAAGTAAATAATGGCAATACACCTAATGCACTCGCGCACGCAGGAAAATTAATAAATCAATCAAACGAACTATTGGAGGATAAAAATAATGGCGAATGGCTGGACAATGGAAAGAAGGCAACGACAAGCGGAACTGATAAAGCAATGGCAGCCGTGGAAACAATCGACAGGAGCAAGAACGCCTGAGGGCAAAGCTGTATCAAGCCAAAATGCTATCAAGCCTAATAGCGCAAGAAAATTATTTAAAGAGGTGCGGCAGTATTTAAAGCAACAAAAAGAAATATTAGATAAAGTTTAAATTTTACCCACCTAATAAGTGGGTTTTAAAGCATTGATATAACAATTAGATTGCATCAAATGATTTGAATGCGTCAAAAATGACACGATCATTCCAAAATTGAATAACCTATAGTTAGAAGCCGTTTTCAAATTAAACTTTGTTAAAATAAAAAATGCTGACTTCACACATTATTAATATGCAAAGCCAGCTTAATAAATATCTTACATTTACGAGGCTAATTAAATTGATTTGCGTCTAAAGCCAGCAAAGCCTATTAATGCAGAACCAAATAACCATGCTGCAGCTGGAACTGGCACTGCTGATGGGGCTGCTGTTAGGCCTCTAATATCACTTGTAAACTTACCAATTTGTTTAATTTTGCCTGTTTCGATGTCAGCATCAAACAAGAAAGCACCGCTGTTAGAGTTACCGTTACCAACTGTTGCAGCAAGGAATGCACTGCCATCCGCAAATATTTCAAAGCCACTGATTGAGCCGATGTTAGCGTTAAGTTTGCCTACTTCTACAATATTTGGAGCATTAAATCCAACTCCTTTAACGTTTTCAAACATTGTGTCATTGTCAGCATTTACATAATAAAGTACTGGTGTATCTGTTGGCGCGCCTGCTGGCGTTGAAAGCGTATATGCTACCGCTGAAAAGCCTGCACCAATCATACTTGCAGTATTACCCACTGCGCCTGTATTAACGTTAACTGCATAGTTATTGCCTGCTGAACTTACTAATCGTAATGATGTAGCTCCTGCAAAGTCGGCAGCTGGATTGAAATCAAAACCGTAACTTAGTGAGGAATTGATAACAGACATATTAAGTGCGGTAACAAATGTTGCAGCACCAGAATTTGCATCAACTGTATAAATATTGTTATTTGTACCAATGCCGTAAATGGTATTGGTAGATGGCCTTAAATCAATTCCAATTAAAGATTCACCTGACGCCAAACCTGTTATTGACTTAAATACAGCACTTTCGACGTTTGATGAATCAAATGTACTGATTTGATTAGTCGTATTTGTTGCTACTAAAATTGCTGCTTGTGCTACGTTAAATGCAGTGGCGCTGGCAATAAAACCCAACGACAATGCAATTTTTGACAATGCATGTTTCATATTAAAACTCCTAAAGTTAAAAGAATTGAATTGCTAATTTATACAACCATTTCGAAATGGATTTTGTAAATCCATTTTAATATACGTAACTCTTGTGCAAATAGATGCATTCAATAAGGTAGTTAACGTGAATGGACTATTAAAAATAGAAATTAATTATTTAAATTAAGAATACTAGTTTTAATGACAGCTTCGTTAAGGCCATTTATTATTGAATAAAATAGCAGATAACAATGGTTTAATATGTTCGGTAGCCAACTTAACCAATTAGTCTGAAAATTAGTTTTTCATATGATTTTATTCATGTGAATAATTATAAGAAAGATTAAGTTAGTAACACTTTTGAACAAAATCCAAGTTAATTTTGTTGAACTGTTACTCCTACGTTACTCCTAGCAAAAAACTTAAGGGGAACGTAGTTGAAAAACACTAGTTTTTTTTAAGCAATTAACTAATATCTACATTTTTAGTAATTTGAGAGGATAGTGTACTTAAAGCTATGCCTTTAATTTTGGTCAATAAAAAACCAGCCGGAGCTGGTTAATTAATTATTGTCTGCATTAATTACTTCAGATCTAGACTGATCTGCGACCAAATCCTGCAAATCCAATCAAAGCAGAACCAAATAACCATGCTGCAGCTGGAACAGGTACAGCGCTTACTTCATTAATACCAACTACATAGTCATCAAAGTCAGCATCTTCTGAACCGCCATCATTGAAACCGACTAAAAATGCAAATGGATTACCTTCTGCATCTTTAATAAAATCAACATTTTCAATAAATGCAATATTTACTTCTGGGCTAATAGTGTTAGTAGCGGTTAATCCACCATTACCTGTAAAGCCAAAATTAACAACGCCTGCTGTTGCATTCAGCAAGAAACTATCATTGATCGTTGCTGTGTTAGTAGCTGAACCCGCTGCTATTAAACCATTTAGAAGTAATGAATTGATGTTGCCGGCTTCTTTACCTAAAAAAGTAAATTTAAGAGTAGTGTCTTGTGTAGTTGAGAGTTGGCCGAATGTACCAGTTGTCGTATTGATCACATTGTTTGTACCATTAAACATGGTTGTACCAAAAGTGTTCAATTGCAAGTTACCCAATGTTATTGCTTGAGCCGATGTTGTGATTGCCATAAAACCTAATGCCAGTAAGATCTTGTTCATAGTCATTTCCTTTAATAAAATAAAAATTAATTTGTTAAGATTTACGACATTGTTAATGGTAAAAAATGTTTCAACTGTGTGATAGCGTACATAAATGTTTGCATTAGCCCGAATGGGCTATTGGAAAATGCATTTAACTAGCAAATATGAAGACGAAAAAAAACCTACTCATTTCTAAGTAGGTTCTTGTATTCTTTTAAAACGATTTACTTATTCATTACGTACATTGTTACTTCAAAGCCAAAACGCATTTCTGTAGCTGCTGGTGTTGTCCACATGATAAATTCCTTCAAGGTTTGGCGTTTCACAATGATTCGCTTCATGTGTTGCATTATGCGCGCTGAATTAAAGTTAGCCCTATGCGCTTTACTCAATAAAGACTAGTGAAATTACGTAAAGGGTATATGGTAATAATCACAAGAGTAATGCAATTAATCTATAATAATAAGACGTGCAGCAACTACACTCCAATTACACCTTCCAGAGCTTCTGCACCATCTTTGGTTTGTATATATATTTATATAACCTAAAAACAATATAATTACCTTAAGGAATTATTATGACATTGGAAAAAAAAGTAATTGATGAATTGAAAGTTTCCATGGAGGTATTACAAGAACAGATTGAAGGCTCAAAAGTAGTGCTGCAAAAAAAGAATATACCTGTTACAAACGAAAACGTCCTTAAGGCCGCTGAAATTATGGCTACAAATCGTTTGGCAGCTACAAATGACGATGCAAAAGAAAAAAAATAGTTAATGCAGAATTAGTAAACGTTGAATAAGCTTCTTTAAATCCTACATAGCCCCTACACGAAGATAGTTTTTAACAGTGAGAACATAATAAAAAAGCCCCACTAGTCTGTGAGGCTTGTAGAATATGGGGTGGCTGATGGGGCTCGAACCCACGACAACAGGAATCACAATCCTGGACTCTACCAACTGAGCTACAGCCACCATTGAAACGAAACGCTTGAAACAAAACGTATGAAACGAAGTGTTGAAACCACAAACAGATTTGGTCTGCCCGACAGGAATCGAACCTGTAACCCCCAGCTTAGAAGGCTGGTGCTCTATCCGGTTGAGCTACGGGCAGATGAGTTACACGTTTGATAAAAATCTAATCTAATGATTAGACCACTGGTTATATGACCAAAAAAACTGGTCGGCGTGGAGAGATTCGAACTCCCGACATCCTGCTCCCAAAGCAGGCGCGCTACCAGGCTACGCTACACGCCGAAGAGGCAGAAATATAGCGCAATACAGCCTTTTGGTCAATTCTAATATGTTAAAATATCACTTTATTTTTAATAATTGTTCAAATTACCCGTATGACAGCACAAATTATCAATGGCAAAGCAGTTGCAGAGGATTTATTAAACAACATTAAAGCAAAAGTAACGGCGCGACTTAATGCAGGAAAACGCGCACCTTGTCTTGCGGTTGTACTAATTGGTGCAGATCCAGCATCGTCGATTTATGTGCGCAATAAGCGTTTGGCTTGCGAAAAAGTCGGCATTAAATCGATTGCTTATGATTTACCGACCAGCACTACTCAAGCGGAGCTATTCGCACTGATTGATAATTTAAATGCTGATACCAATATGGATGGCATTTTGGTGCAATCGCCATTACCTAGCCATATTGATGAGGATTTATTGATTGAGCGCATTAGCCCGCATAAAGATGTGGATGGGTTTCACCCCTACAATATTGGCAAGCTGGCGGTGCGCCAGCCTGCCCTACGCTCTTGCACCCCTTTTGGCGTCATCAAGCTATTGCAGGCGTACAATATTCAGCTGATGGGCTTGGATGCAGTGATTGTAGGCGTTTCCAACCATGTAGGTCGCCCTATGGCGTTAGAATTATTACTGGCAGGTTGCACTACTACCAGCTGCCATCGCCATACTAAAGATTTAGCTGGGCATATTCAGAAAGCCGATTTATTAGTCTCAGCCGTTGGTAAATATGGCCTTATTAAAGGCGAATGGATTAAAGAAGGTGCTATTGTGGTGGATATTGGCATTAATCGTTTACCCGATGGCAAAATCACCGGTGATGTTGAGTTTGATATTGCAAAAGCGCGCGCCGCCTACATTACGCCTGTTCCGGGTGGCGTTGGGCCAATGACAGTGGCAACATTGATGGAAAATACCTTATTAGCCTTAGAATTAAGCGAAAGCGCCAATTAATTCGACTTTGCCAATTCAATTTTGCATAGTTTGCGCATTAGGTGTACACTCGCGCGATTGAAAATTTGGTATTTTAGCGTCTTAATTTTTTCAAGTAACTGATTTTATTATAAAAGTAGCTGGATAACTTGTTGGATTAAACCATGGCAGAAACCCTTACTAAAACATTCACCCCTTATCAGCCAAAACCTGATGAGGAATACATGAACAAAAACCAGTTAAATCATTTCCGCGGCATTTTAAATAGCTGGAAATCGGATTTAAGCCACGACATCGACAAAACTGTGCATACCATGCAAGACGAAGTGACGATGTTTGCTGACCCTAACGACCGCGCCAGCCAAGAATCTGACATGGCTTTAGAGTTGCGTAATCGTGACCGTGAGCGTAAATTAATCAAAAAAATTGATGAAACATTACGCAATATTGATGCAGATGAATACGGCTATTGCGAAGGTTGTGGCGTAGAAATCGGCTTAAAACGCCTTGAAGCACGTCCAACTGCCACATTATGTATTGATTGCAAAACGCTAGATGAAATGCGTGAAAGACAAGTGGCTAAATAACATTTAGATACTTTTAGCTTAAAGCTAAAACAAAAAAGCCCGCTTGCGCGGGCTTTTTTATGCAGCCAACTTATTCGTCAGCTTCTACTGTCTTTTCTTCTTTCACTGGTGCATCAATCAAGGCTTTCATGCTTAAACGCACTTTACCTTTGTCATCAATTTCCACCACTTTTACTCTAACGATATCGCCTTCTTTAACAAAGTCGCTCACTGCGTTTACACGTTGATGCGCGATTTGTGAAATGTGCACTAAACCATCTTTACCTGGCAATAAGCTAACAACTGCGCCAAAGTCTAACAATTTAACCACTGGGCCTTCGTAGATTTGACCTACTTCAACCTCTGCGGTGATTTCAGCAATACGGCGTTGCGCTTCTGCGCCTTGCTCGGCACTTGTACATGCAATTTTAATGGTACCGTCATCTTCAATATCAATGCTGGTGCCAGTTTCTTCTGTTAATGCGCGAATCACAGCGCCGCCTTTACCAATCACATCACGAATTTTGTCCGCATTGATTTTCATGGTGATAATGCGCGGTGCAAATGCTGACATTTCAGTATTAACCGTGCTCATGGCTGATTGCATAATACCTAAAATATGCGCACGGCCTTCTTTAGCTTGCGCTAACGCCACTTGCATAATTTGGGCGGTAATACCGGTAATTTTAATGTCCATTTGCAAAGCAGTAATACCATCTTCGGTACCCGCTACTTTAAAGTCCATATCGCCTAGGTGATCTTCATCACCCAAAATATCCGTTAATACAGCTACACGGTTACCTTCTTTAATCAAACCCATGGCAATGCCGGCCACGTGATTTTTAAGCGGCACGCCTGCGTCCATCATGGCTAAAGAGCCACCACAAACAGAAGCCATTGAGCTAGAACCGTTTGATTCAGTGATTTCAGACACAATACGCACGGTGTAACCAAACTCATCGGCAGAAGGCAATGCTGCCAATAATGCGCGTTTAGCTAAACGGCCATGACCGATTTCGCGGCGTTTTGGTGTACCAACACGGCCTGTTTCGCCAGTGGCATACGGAGGCATGTTGTAATGCAACATAAAGCGGTCTTTAAATTCGCCTTGTAACGCATCAATCACTTGCTCATCGCGGCCTGTACCTAATGTAACCACTACTAAAGCTTGCGTTTCGCCACGTGTAAATAACGCAGAACCATGTGTGCGCGGTAATACGCCAGTGCGCACAGTAATTGGGCGCACAGTACGGGTATCGCGGCCATCAATACGTGGCTCGCCATTTAAAATTTGGCTACGTACAGTTTTCGCTTCTAAATTAAAGAATTCAGTTTTAATTTTATTAGCTTCGTCTGTTGATGTATTTTCGTTAATCAATTCACCTAATACGCGACTTTTGATTTCATCTAACTTAGCAGAACGTGCGCCTTTTGCTTTGATTTGAAAAGCCGCATTTACATCAGCAGCGGCTAATTCAGCCACTTTAGCAATCAATGCCGTATCTGGCTCAGGAGCAACCCAATCCCATGCATCTTTGCCCGCTTCTGCAGCCAATTCATTAATCATTTTAATCACGGCTTGCATTTGCTCATGGCCGTATACAACCGCGCCAAGCATCACTTCTTCTGATAATTCTTTCGCTTCCGATTCAACCATCATTACAGCCGTTTCAGTCGCCGCTACTACTAAATCTAATTCGGTTACTTCTAATTGTGATTTAGTTGGGTTTAAAACATACTCACCATCAATGTAACCCACGCGCGCCGCGCCTAAAGGGCCAAAGAATGGAATGCCAGACAATGACATAGCCGCTGATGCACCAATAATGGCTGGAATATCCGCATCAATTTCAGGGTCTGATGACATTACTGTTGCCACAATTTGCACTTCATTCAAAAACGCTTCTGGAAATAATGGGCGAATTGGACGGTCAATTAATCGTGAAGTCAGTGTTTCTTTTTCAGAAGGACGGCCTTCACGTTTGAAAAAACCACCTGGAATTTTACCGGCAGCGTAGGTTTTTTCCATGTAATCCACTGTTAATGGAAAGAAATCTTGGCCTGCTTTAACTTCATGCTTACCAACAACGGTAACCAAAACAACCGTATCACCATAGCTTACCAACACAGCGCCATCGGCTTGACGGGCTATTTCACCTGTTTCAATCGTGAGCTCATGCGCACCGTATTGAATACTTTTCTTTACTTTATTAAACATTATTTTTCCTTTTCTATTCTTTTCAATTCAATAAATTGCTATTCACTACCCAATAGCAACTGACTCTAAATGATGTGATAAATTGTCAAAACAAAAAAGCCGACGCATATCACCATGCAGTCGGCCTTCCTTAGATTATAAAAGTGCGTCCAGAATTAAAAGTTGAAACTTTAAAAAACTTAACACGTTTATAAACAATTACTTACGTAAGCTCAAACGCTCAATCAATGTTTGATAACGGCTAACATCACGGCT
The DNA here is from genome assembly GCA_046598525.1 of Methylotenera sp. Lineage (GTDB taxonomy): Bacteria > Pseudomonadota > Gammaproteobacteria > Burkholderiales > Methylophilaceae > Methylotenera_A. The sequence continues at coordinate 11,296 of JBKJIJ010000022.1, forward strand.
TTTTAGGTAATCTAATAAACGACGACGTTGACTAACCATTGCCAACAAACCACGGCGCGAGTGATTGTCTTTTTTGTTCGCTTTAAAATGCTCAGTTAAATAAGTAATACGGTTTGTTAAAAGTGCCACTTGCACTTCAGGACTACCTGTATCGCCTTGTTTTAATTGAAAATCTGCTACGACTTTTGCTGTATCTACTGCTGTAATTGCCATCTTTATTTCCTTAATAAACGACTAGTTAGCGACAATGTAAAAGCAGCTTAAAAAAACTTAAACCGCCAATACATTCTTTTACGAATAATCCGATATTTTAACGTGCTTATTTACTTTTATCAAGCCTTAGTTAACAAGCAAACCATTCATTTTATTGAGTTTTTTGTATTAATCGCTTAGGCGCGATTTTTCCATCGTCTTGCAGAAAACCTAATCCTATAAACTGATTGCTTTCACTATAAAGCCTTAAATCGCCCCCTAGAGCAATATTAAGCCGCGTTTTGCCAGATTGCCAAACCGCTTGGCCTTGTAGAATATAGTGCGATGAATCGGCATTTAAAATAACTTTTGGCAAGCTTTCAATCGCCGAATCCACTGGTAATAAAAGCGCATCGCGCGCTTCAACAGTTAACGCTTCAAGCTGTTCAATTGTGACCGATTGCGGCAATAAATAGCCTGCAGTTTCAGTGCGGCGCAAGCCTATTAAATGCGCGCCACAATCTAACAGTGCGCCAATATCTTCTGCCAGTGTGCGGATATAGGTACCCTTGCTGCAAGTAACAGTGATTGTCGCAACGTCAGCTTCAAACGCATCAACCGTAATATTTTGAATATTGACTAAACGTGCTTTACGCTCAATATCGATGCCTGCTCTGGCATATTCGTACAAGGCTTTGCCTTCATGCTTGAGTGCGGAATACATGGGTGGTGTTTGGCTGATTTCGCCAACAAATTTCGCGCAGGCCGATTCAAATTGCGCTTTTGTTATATTTACGGGCTTGGTTGTTAAAACGGCACCTTCCGCATCGCCAGTATTGGTGGTCACGCCCAACTTTACGGTGGCAAGATAGGTTTTATCGGCATCGGTTACATATTGCGCAAATTTGGTGGCTTCACCCAAACATATTGGCAACAAGCCAGTCGCTAGCGGATCTAGCGTGCCGGTGTGCCCCGCTTTGGCGGCAGAGTATAACCATTTTACTTTTTGTAATGCTTGATTAGACGAAAAGCCGAGCGGCTTATCTAACAATAAAACACCATTAATGGCGCGTTTAATGCGTTTGAATTGCAAAGCAGAATGTTAATCGAGATTTTTATCGGTGGCACGCGCCGCATCAATTAATTGCGCCATTTTCATGCCATTATCAATAGAGGCATCGTACACAAAATGCAGTTGCGGCACTGTGCGCAACAACATACGTTTAGCAATTTGCGTGCGCAAAAAACCGGCCGATTTTTCTAAACCTTGTTGAATGCTATCGCTAGCTTTGGCAGCACTGTAAAAAATCTTAGCGTGCGCCATATCGCCGGTCACTTCCACTTGCGTGATTGTCACCATACCCACACGCGGATCTTTCACTTCAAACTGAAGCAAATCCGCCAACTCGCGCTGCATTTGCTCTGCAACGCGGGTTGCTCTTGAAAAGTCTTTTGCCATATGATTTCCTATAAATGCAAAGTTTTAAGTCAGGCTAGGCACAAATCAAAAAATTGAGCGCTGCATACATATAGTATGTAAGCGAATATTTTTTGATTTGTAACAACGCATGGCGACAAAGTTTGCATTTATAAAGTACGTGCTACTTCTACCATTTCGTAGACCTCAAGCAAGTCACCCACTTCAATGTCATTGTAGTTTTTCAACGACAAGCCGCACTCAAAGTTGTTTTTCACTTCTTTTACATCATCTTTAAAGCGTTTTAATGAATCCAATTCGCCTGTATGAATAATCACATTATTACGTAACACACGCACGCGTGAATTGCGTTTAATCATACCGTCTTGTACATAGCAACCTGCAATTGAGCCCACTTTTGAAATACGGAACACTTCGCGAATCTCTACCGTACCAATCATGCTTTCTTTTTGCTCTGGTTTCAACATACCACCTAAAGCGGCTTTTACTTCGTCAACCGCTTCGTAAATAATATTGTAGTAGCGCACATCAACACCCAACGTATCGATTAATTTACGTGAGCCAGTATCGGCGCGCACATTAAAACCAATCAATACCGCGCCAGAAGCCGCACTTAAGTTCACATCCGATTCAGAAATAGCGCCCACACCAGTGTGGATAATATTCACTTTCACTTCAGCTGTTGATAGTTTTTGCAAGCTGGTTGCCAACGCTTCGTAAGATCCCTGCACGTCTGATTTAATAATCAGATTTAAGATTTGCACTTCGCCTTCGGTCATTTGATCGAACATGTTTTCAAGCTTAGCCGCTTGCTGTTTGGCCAATTTAGTATCGCGGAATTTACCCGCACGGAAGTTAGCGATTTCGCGTGCTTTACGCTCATCGTTTAACACAATCACTTCTTCACCTGCGCTTGGCACATCAGACAAACCTAAGATTTCTACCGGAATCGATGGGCCTGCTTCTTTAATATCATTGCCAGATTCATCCAACATAGCGCGAACTTTACCGAAAGTAGAGCCTGCTAAAATCATATCGCCACGTTTTAACGTACCAGATTGCACTAATACGGTTGTCACAGGGCCACGGCCTTTATCCAAGCGGCCTTCAATTACCAAGCCTTTAGCTGGCGTGTTTTTCGGTGCTTGCAGCTCTAAAATTTCGGCTTGTAACAATACAGCTTCTAGCAACTCATCAATACCTTTACCTGTTTTAGCAGACACTTCACGGAACATCACTTCGCCGCCGAAATCTTCAGGCACCACTTCTTGCGCTACCAATTCCATTTTTACGCGCTCAGGTGCAGCATCTGGTTTATCAATTTTGTTAATCGCCACAACTAACGGCACACCAGCCGCTTTGGCATGGTGAATCGCTTCAATGGTTTGTGGCATCACGCCGTCATCGGCAGAAACCACTAAAATCACCACATCGGTAGCTTTTGCACCGCGTGCACGCATAGCTGTAAACGCTTCATGGCCTGGCGTATCTAAGAAAGTCACCATACCGCGCGGTGTTTCAACGTGATAAGCGCCAATGTGTTGCGTAATACCACCTGCCTCGCCTGAAGCCACACGGCTACGACGAATGTAATCCAAGAGTGATGTTTTACCATGGTCAACGTGGCCCATTACCGTTACAACTGGCGGACGCGTTTCCATAATCGCTTGCGCGTGCTCTGCTTCTTCTAAGAACACATCTGGATCATTTGGCGCTGCTGCAGCCGCTTTATGGCCCATTTCTTCTACTAAAATAATGGCTGTTTCTTGATCAAGCACTTGGTTAATCGTCACCATCATGCCCATACTCATAAGCTTTTTAATCACTTCGCCCGATTTAACCGCCATTTTGTGCGCTAATTCGGCCACAGTTATGGTTTCTGGCACCAACACTTCATACACAATCGCCTCAGTAGGCACTGTAAATGCGTGTTCAGCGTCATCATCCTGATGCGATCTGTTTTTACCTTTTGGTGAGCGCCAATTAGAACCGGTCGTTACCGCACCACGCGTTTTTAAGCCGCGTTTCTTGTTCTCAGCATCTGTCCACTCTTTGTTATTGCCTTTGGCTTTTTTGGCATCTTTAGCGGGAGCAGGTTTTGCAACCGCGCCAACTTTAGCAACTGGCTTATGCAATGTGCCTTCCGATAATTTAGCCGCTTTTACTTTTGCCGCTTCTGCTTCCGCAATTTTTCTTGCTTCTTCATCTAAACGGCGTTGAATCAACTCTTGTTTTTTACGTACATCTTCGGCTTGCATGGCCGCTAGCGTGGCGTGGCGTTTTGCCTCTAGCTCACGAATCGTTACTTGTTCAGGCGTAAGCACTTGTTTTTTGATGGTTGTAGGCTTTACAACTTCTTCAACAACTGGCACAGGTACTGGTGTTGGCGCAGGAACTGGTTCCGGCTCTGCTATTACTTCAACAGGCGCTTCAACTACTACCACTTCAGCAACGGGCTCTTCTACTTGCTCAATAACAATTTCTTCAACAACAGGTTCAGCAATAACGGGTTCAACCGGCGCAATCTCTTCAGCCACTTCTACTATTGGCTCAGGCGTCTCTTTTGCAGCCGTTAATTCTTCAGCCTCATCAGGGCGCTCTAATACACGTTTTTTACGCACCTCTACTTGAATAGTGCGCGCGCGGCCTGAGCTATCAGTTTTTTTAATTTCAGTATTGGATTTGCGTGTTAGCGTAATTTTGCTTTTAGGCGCTGAATCGGCGCCATGTTCTTTACGCAAATATTCTAACAATGCCGATTTATCTGACTCTTCAAGACTATCTTCCAATGCCGATTTAACAACACCCGCGCTTTTAAGTTGATCTAACAGCAAGGCGGTTGGCAGCCCTAGCTCTGCGGCGAATTGTGCTACGGTTGTTTGTGCCATTTACTGCTCCAATCTCTCTATATTCTGCTACTTACATACAATATTTACTAATGAACGCATTGCTTGGTTACTTAAACCAAGGCGCGCGCGCGGTCAAAATTAGACCTTTAGCGCGTTCTGCATCCATGCTTGTCATTTCGACCAATTCATCAACCGCTAATTCCGCTAAATCATCCATGGTTGAAACACCTTTAGATGCCAAAAGATGCGCAGTTTCTTCATCCATGCCGTCCATCGTCAATAAATCAGCACTGGCTTCTTCCACTTTTTCTTCTTTAGCAATGGCTTCAGTTAACAAAGCAGCACGCGCACGTGCGCGCAATTCATTAATGGTGTCTTCATCAAATGCGTCAATTTCAGCCATTTCAGCTAAAGGCACATAAGCGATTTCTTCTAAGGTGCTAAAACCTTCTTGCACTAAAATATCAGCCACTTCTTCATCAACGTCTAATTTTTCCATAAACAATTGACTAACATTCGCATATTCGGTTTGATTTTTCTCAGCAGCTTGCTCTTCTGTCAAAATATTCAAAGTCCAGCCGGTTAGCTCAGAAGCTAAACGTACGTTTTGGCCGCTACGACCAATTGCTAAAGCCAATTGTTCTTCATTAACTACTACATCCATGCTGTGTGCATCTTCATCCACAACAATAGAGGAAACTTCTGCAGGCGCCATGGCGTTAATCACAAATTGCGCTGGCTCCATGCTCCACAACACAATATCCACGCGCTCGCCAGCCAATTCGCCAGTAACCGCTTGTACGCGCGAACCACGCATACCAACGCAAGTACCCACTGGGTCTAAACGTTGATCGTTGGTTTTAACCGCAATTTTTGAGCGCAAACCAGGGTCACGCGCAGCAGCGCGAATTTCCAGCAAACCTTCTTCAATTTCAGGCACTTCTAATTCAAATAAACGCTTCAAAAAGTCTGGTGCAATACGCGATAAGATTAATTGCGGGCCACGGCCACCACGTTCAATACGCGATAAATAAGCACGTACACGGTCACCAACACGTAAATTCTCTTTAGGAATCATCGCTTCACGCGGCAATAAGCACTCAATACGACCCACTTCAATAATCGCGCTGCCTTTTTCCATGCGCTTAATTACGCCGGTTACAAGGTTTTCATTACGCGCTAAAAAGTCTTCAAGAATTTGCTCACGCTCAGCTTCACGCACTTTTTGCAAAATAACTTGCTTAGCAGCTTGCGCGCCAATACGGCCAAATTCAATATTTTCTAACGGCTCTTCATAGTATTCGCCAATGACACGGCCAGCCGCATGATCGCTTTCTTCATCAAACTGAAAAGCCGAATTTTCAAGCAAGTCATATTCCACATATTGCCAGCGTCTAAACGTCTCATAAGAACCGCTTTCGCGGTCAATCGTCACGCGAATATCCGCATCGTCATGATGTTTTTTCTTGGTAGCCGAAGCTAAAGCCAATTCCAAAGCTGTAAAAATGACCTCTTTGCTAACGTTTTTTTCGTGAGCTAAGGCATCTACCAATAATAAAATTTCACGACTCATTGCTTTTCTCCAACTTTAAATTTATTTAATTCTTTTAACTTTTTGCTTAATTAACTATATGGCCGTTGCCTAAAAAATAGGGCTTAATCGTGCTTTATCAATGTTATTAAAAGCTAGCCGATAAACAATGCCTTCAAATTCCATCAAAACATGGCCATCTTCAAAGCCTTTTATTACGCCCAAAAATGTTTTACGTGGCAAAGTGGTTTCAGCCGCACTAGGGCTTTCATCTTTAACGCCAACACGTAACTTAATTTGCGCGCGTTCACCGGCAAAACGGACAAAATCTTTTTCTTTTTTCAGTACGCGATCCATTCCAGCCGATGAAATTTCCAATCGATCGTATTCAATTTCATGATCCACTGTTAAAACATTGCCTAATTGGTTACTCACCAACACGCAATCATCAATATTCACGCTATCTTTAATATCAGTCGGGCTAAGCTTGTCAATAAACACGCGCAACAACTTACCGCGATTCGAAATCTCGAGATCGACCAACTCAAAACCAAGCTGAGTAACCGTTTTATCAATTAAGCCATGCAAATCTTGCATTACCGCGCATCCTTTAAACTACATATCCTGCAGAAACAAAAAATGGGCACAAAGCCCATTCAAATTATTGCCCATATTATACCAATTAATTGTATTAAATTATAGTGTTACTGTGACCTTAATGCATTGTAAATGAACAGTTTCAATTGATAACCAACTAATTTTGAATTTCAACGTTCATGACGTCGACGCAATGTTGAATTCTGCGCTCAAAAGTCTTTTCAAATGTATGATTTTCTGAAAATTTAAGAGCAGCCATTGCTTTAGGCTTTATTAAATGCCTGTTGTTATTTAAATGTTCAATTTGATCAGCTAATTTTGTAATAGATCCAAGCGGTGTTACCCATCCGACATCAACTATATCAACAATTCCTATATGTGCCTCGTTTGCGTAACCTACAATTGGTACACCACAGGCATAAGTTTCTAAATAGGTGCAAGATGGATCTCCTTGCTTATGACAACATATAAATAAGTCAACGTTATTTTTTATATACGGTACTAATTCCGTTTCATATGCTACTGCACCTTGCAAAAATACAGTATCTTGTAAACTATAAGCATTTATTTTGCTTTTTAATTGATTATCTAAATCACCTGATCCGAAAATATTTAAATAGTAAGAAATCTTTCTTTTTTTTAACTCACTTGCCAACTCAATTAAATCTTCAACCCCTTTTATTGCTGTCAAGCGACCTGAAAAACAAAGTCTTAAAGGAGCGGTTGTATCTAAATATTCAAGTCTTAAATTTAGCAAAGTCTTACTTATAAGCATTTCATTTGTATTGCGCGTGTCAAAATACATTATAGAGTTTGCAACCAATCTAGAATATTGTTTGTATGCCGCCATACCGTTTGCTTGCAAACCATCTGATATTATTAATGCATTTCGCAGCCTAAACTCTTGCCGAAACAACCAAATTATTGATTTAAATTTTCTCAAAATGCTATTGTTGCAAAGTGAAATTATTTGCAATCGAGTTTTAAACGTGTATTCCAATATATAAATACATTTTACATTTGAAATTTTACATAATTTTGCTAAATTAACTTGTTGAAAATCGTCTGCTGACGCCAAAACAATTTCAATATTTTTTAAATGCTCGACCTGAATTGGGTCATTAGCATTAATTATTAATACATCAAAAAACTCGTGCAGATTATCAGAATATTTAACCAGACCAAAACTTGGAACCGGGCTAGTATCAACACGTATTAATAACTTAATTTTACCTGGCCAGTAACTTTTATAAACCTTCATTCCCTCATAAAATTTATGATCGAAGTAATATTCGCCATCAATCTCCCACACTCCAACAGACGGACAAATTAACAATCTATTGTTGTTTACAGATTCCGCCATATCTACCTTTAAAATTTCGTTATCTTAGGCTTGAAGTATGACTTATATTGCATTTCAAGTGTTTATTGCATTAATTATTAATTATCTAGGTTCTAAACAAATTATGTAAATTAGACAAATTAGTATTATTAAGAGTATTTTTTAAGGAAATAAATAACTTAATATTAAGACAAAACAAACAGTCGTTAAAAACAAAAAAGCCTCCACAAGGGAGGCTTTGCGTAAACCAGCATGATGCTGATTTGGTATAAATAGCTTGGCGGTGACCTACTTTCGCATGCGAAGAGCATACT
>JBKJIJ010000017.1:0-48937 GCA_046598525.1 Methylotenera sp.
TCCAATAGCTTTTACTACAGACTCTATATCTGCATCGACAAAATTGAGTGAAACCTTATCATCAATTATTTTTACATTATCATCTTCAGCAAATACAAAAGAATTTGTGAGAATGAACATCAACGCTATGAAGATAAAAATGAAAGTTTTTTTCATTGGTTTTAATTTTCTATAAGTTTTGGTATCAATGATGTTTGTTAAGCATAAAATCACATTACAATGAGTTTATTATGAGTGATAGCCATAGATATGGCTAGTGAAAATTGAGCTGGTAAAAACATTAAAATGTTGGCTGTATGTTTTACATGATTTATTTATTTTTTAAAGACTAATCAATAACTTTTAACTAAATATTTGGCAGTAACGCGGCGTAATAAATTATATGACTGAATTCAAAAACTTCTCACCGACTAAATTTGTGCCATACAGTTATGCTAAGACGCAGGGTGCATTTATTCAATCCGTATCGAACGGGGTTGCATTGCTGTATGTGCGTGATGGTGCAAAAGTAGAGGCGATTGCAGAGATTCTAAGAGAATGGCAAGGTAAATATACAGCTAACACAGTTTCTGCTGCTATCTATGACAGAATGCTGACCGAAACTTATGCACAAGAAGGTGCTTCAAGTGCTTTTGCTGATGATATCGAAAATAATTTAGATCTTTCGCGACTTGTACAGGAATTGCCAAAAGTAGAGGATTTACTTGAGGCTGAAGGTGATGCGCCAATCATACGGATGATTAATGCCATTTTTACGCAAGCCTTGCGTGAAAGTGTTTCTGATATCCATATTGAGCCGTATGAAACTAAATCAGTGGTGCGATTCAGAATTGACGGGACCTTACGCAATATAGTAGAACCGCATCGTGCATTGCATGTTGCTTTAATTTCACGCATTAAAGTCATGGCGCAAATGGATATTGCTGAAAAGCGTATGCCACAAGATGGCAGAATCACCCTTAAGGTAGCGGGAAAAATTGTAGATGTGAGGGTTTCTACTCTACCCACTGGACATGGTGAACGTGTTGTGTTGCGTCTTTTAGAAAAAGATGCAAAGCGGCTCGATTTATCTAAGCTTGGTATGTCTGATGAAATTCTTAAAAAAGTAGATGTTCTTGCACATCAACCTTACGGTATTTTTTTGGTGACTGGTCCAACGGGATCCGGAAAGACGACTACGCTCTATTCTGCCATCTCACGGCTTGATGCAAATGTATTAAACATCATGACTGTTGAAGACCCGATAGAATATGATTTGCCTCATATTTCACAAACTCAGGTGAATGCCAAAATTGACATGAGTTTTTCAAAAGCCTTACGCTCAATCCTACGTCAAGATCCAGACGCCATCATGATAGGCGAAGTGCGCGATGTAGAAACTGCCCAAATTGCGGTGCAATCAAGCTTAACTGGCCACTTGGTCTTGGCAACTTTACACACCAATGATGCTGTCAGTGCAGTAACAAGATTAATCGATATGGGAATTGAGCCTTTTTTATTAGCGTCTTCACTTTCGGGCGTTTTAGCACAACGACTAGTGCGCTGCCTTTGCACTGAATGCCGCGTCGCTTATGAACCTGACACCGTTGAATTGGGTTTGCTCAAGTCGATCATAACGCCCAAACAGCTTTACCGTGCCTCAGGTTGTGAAGTATGCGGAGGGACAGGATATAAAGGCCGCATTGGTATTTATGAACTGTTAGTTGTTGATGACGAAATGCGCAAACTGGTGCACGATCGAAATTCGGAACAAAACATACGCCAATATGCTAGCGCTATGGGTATGTTGGATTTACGACAAGATGGAGCGAGATGGGTAATATCAGGGGTCACATCGCTCGAAGAACTGCTAACTGTCACTAAAGAGTAAAGGTAAAAATCGGTGACAACATTTCGCTTTGAAGCAGTAGACGCACAAGGCAAAGTAACGCGTGGAGCAGTTGAAGCAGATACAGTTCGCCTTGCAAGAAGCCGGTTAAGAGATATGCAATTGACTCCGCTTAAGGTGGATGCTTTACTGGACGATAAATCTTCAAGCCATTCTATTGGCAATATACGATTACGAGGCTCAGTTTCTAGCTATGAATTAGGTTTATTGACCAGGCAATTTTCTACACTACTCAACGCAGGGTTAAACATCGAACAATCATTGGCTGCCATTGCTGAACAAATGGAAAAACCAATTATTCGCGAAATTTTAATGGGCGTTCGTTCAGGAGTTGTTGCTGGTGGCTCACTTTCGGTATCCATGTCGGCTTATCCACAAACTTTTCCTGATATTTATGTGGCGCTTATTCATGCAGGGGAAGAATCGGGAGAGTTAGCAAAAGTACTGGAACGTCTAGCAAACTATACGGAATCACGTCATGCCATGAAGCAAAAGCTCATTTCTGCTTTTATTTACCCGGCATTAGTTAGCCTGACTGCAATTTTGGTTGTGGGTACCTTGTTAATTTATGTCGTGCCGCAAGTGGTTGGCGTGTTTCAACAATCAAAACAAGTATTACCTTTACTTACTCAAATCATGATATGGATTAGCGACTTTTTGCGCTATACGTGGAAGTATTTATTCGGATTGATTTTTATAGGTGTTTATTTATTTAAAAAATCATTACGTAATGATTCAGCGCGTTATCGATGGCATGTAACATTGTTAAAAATACCGGTATTAGGCAAACTATTGCGTAGTTTAAATACCGCACGTTTATCGAGCACTTTATCCATACTGGTGGGTAGCGGTGTGCCGTTAATGACCTCATTGAAGGCCGCATCTAGAATCGTCACATTGATGCCAATGCAAGCAGCGATTAAAGAAGCAACTGATGCAGTGCGCGATGGCGGTACATTAAGTCGCGCATTTAAAGAAAGCGGACAATTTCCGCCAATTTTGATTCATTTAATTGCCAATGCTGAAGCAACGGGACAGCTTTCCAAAATGTTAGATAGTGCAGCAATTCAGCAAGAAAATGAAGTTAACAACAAGCTTGTTATTTTAACGAGTGTATTAGAGCCTCTACTCATAATTGTAATGGGCGGAATGGTTTTATTGATCGTACTAGCCATCATGTTGCCGATTATAGAAATCAATCAATTGATACGTTAATGAATGCGCTCATCAATTAATATAGGCATAAATTATATCTATTTGATAAATGTGAATAATCCGATATTAAATGCTCTTTCAACAAACCAGATGGTTGCAATAGCGATGATGAGGATAGAGCCACCATAAAAGAATACTTGTTGATAAAACCATGTTTTACGTAACGCAAAAGATACGGGTAAGTAAATGCTCAATATCCCAATTTGACCGATCTCCACACCAACATTAAATCCCACCAATGCGATGAATAATGAACCATTTTGAAGTCCTAAATCTGAAAGTACGCTAGCAAATCCAAAGCCGTGAATTAATCCAAAAACAAAGGCAGCCAACCAACGCTTTTTTAAGATGACTGGGAATATATTATTTAGAGCTGCCACAATCACAGATGCAGCTATCGCCGCTTCTACCCAACGGCTTGGTAATGAGATGATGTGTAATGTGGCTAAAGTTAAGGTGATAGAGTGCGCAATTGTGAAAGCGGTGACTACTTTTAATACATCTATAAAAGTGGATTTAAAATCAGGAGAGGGTTGCCAACGATCAGATTTGCGAATTAAAACTGCAGGCAGCAATAGTGAGAGCAAGAAAAGAATGTGATCATAACCTGCCCAAATATGGCCAATACCTTCTACGAGGTAATTTTTGAACTCAGTAGGTCGATTTGGCTTTTCTAATAAAAAGGTTTGTGTAGCATTTTCAGGTCCAAAAATGGAAGTTTTCGAGGTGCCTTTATAATCCAGTTTTAGCAAACCTCGGTGTGAAGGATCGATGTCCGCAAATAAGGTATAGCTTAATTGAATATTTGTTACGGGCTCTGTGCAGCTTGCAGAATATTGAATCACTGCATACGCACCATCTGTATGATGGTCAATTAATATTTTTTTTTGCGGTATGATGAGACAATTCACTTGCGCATTTTCAATATGGAATCGTGCGAAAGCATAGGCGTTAATTTCTTGCTGTTTATTTAGTACTTCTTGCCAGGTAATTTCGTTATTGGCGTTCTCATCTAAGCCAATCGCAAAATCTAAATCGCGTAACGCAATATCCCATTGACCTTTAATTTGACTGCCTTCAACTGCAGCAACAAAATAGCTATCGCTCGGTTTGTGTGCATACGCATTGCTGTTCCAACACAATAAATATGCAAATAAACAGTAACAAATTCTGTAGTATTGACTCATGAAGCGCTCTTGTATTTGGTCATGATTTTGGTCAAAGCAACATCTTCTAAATGCGTTGAATCTAACCATTGCATGATTGTTTGCATGGCAGCCTTATCTTTTGCTGCAATGGCAGACTCTAAAAAAATGCGGGCATCTGCGGGCTCTTTTTGCGTTTGCCAATTTAGTTGCGCAATTTGCAAAGCCTTGTTTGGATTTTGCATTAAACGTAACTCAAAACGCGATTGTTCCCTTTGATGCACAGTATCGCCTCTCATCGTGGCAGCATCAAAGCGTTGTTTCAACATATCGATTTGCTGAAATGTTTCGGGAGAATGAACCTCTTTTAACGCTTCGATATAGCGTAAGAGCAAAGCATCAATACGAGTTTTTGTTTTCAATAACTCGATTACTTCTTGTGGCCGTTGTTGATCGAGTAAAAAATCGGAATATGCACCTAACAAATAACCATCTGGCTCTTCTATATTAATTGCTTGTTTAAAGTATTGCTCTGCCGCTTTAATATCATCTAGTCGAGTGGCCATCTCAGCCAGCAAAGTTAAAATCCAAACTTCAATGGATGGATTCAACTCTCCGGATTCTGCATAGCCAGCTTTTAGTTTTGCATAGCTTTTTTGCGCTTGCCCATTTAAATGTTGAATATTAGTTAAACAAGTTAATGTAATCAGTGGCGCAGTTAGGTTATAGAGGGGCCTGCAGCTTTCATATGCTTCCTTATAATTTGCTTGTACTTGCAAAATTGTAGCTCTTGTAATCCATGCTTGCCCATTGTTTGGGTCAAGCTTCAACACTTGATTAAGGTCAGACAAAGACTCATCGAAATGATGAGTACTCTGCAATACAGTCGCACGTAAGATCAATACGTCGATAGGCGGTGCTTTTAATTTCCACCAAGGTGCAAGGGCTGCTTGCGCATATCCTAGATAACGTGGGTCACCCTCACTCCGCGAGCGCTCGATGTATAAAGTTGCTAACTGTGTAGCAACCACAATATTGTTTGGATCTGTATTTAATACATTGCGTAAAGCTCTAAATTCGGTTGAGTAAGTGGCTGAGTTAGCAGGTAATTTTTCAAGAACTTGTGCAGGACTGCTGGGTATATATGGTGCTGCATACAGTGAAGCCACCGAAGATAATGAAAAAAAACAGCAAATAATGATTTTTAACATGATGGATAGTTGAAGAATGAATTAGATTAAATCAAAAAAAATAGCTTTATCAAAGCAATCTGATAACAAACATTAGCACTAAATTTCTAATAATGTTATCAAATTCAATGAATGAATGATAAAGGTGTCATATTTTTTTAACTGATAAATATTAATCATTAAGTTGAATCTATTCTGATGTGTTGAACGTATATCTTATGTAAATGTTTGTTAGCGTACATATTTATCTCTTAATTTATTTAATTATATTGAAGTAATTAACGACATTTTATTTATAACAACTTATTTCTTAAGGATTACTAACATGGAACCAATTAGAATTAAATCCCGATCAATGACCCTTTTTTTATCAGCCGCGCTGCTCGCCATGGCTTCCGCCCCAGCATTTTCCTCTAGCCACAAAGAAGCTCCCTTCATTGCCGGCCAGCAAAGACTTGATGGTACGGATTTTTACATGTTTCGCAGTTACGCAGTGGGTCGAGAAGACTATGTAACGCTTATTGCAAACTATATCCCTTTTCAAGATCCTCAGGGCGGCCCCAATTTTAACCAATTTGATTCTAATGGTTTATATGAAATTCACGTTGATAATGTCGGCGATGGTAAAGAACATTTAACCTATCAATTTCGTTTTAACAAAGCAACCAAAGACTTCAAACTTCCTGTGAATGGGGTGCCAGTTCGCATTCCTTTAATTAATGATTTAGGTGTTATTTCAGCATCAAATCAAGATGCCCTAAAACTCACAGAAACTTACACAGTAGATTTAGTAACATCAGCAACAGAAGGTGTTCGTAAAGGAAAAAGAGAATCTGTTACACAGTTGAATGGCAGTAAAACTTTTACAAAACCCGTCGATTATATTGGTGAAAAATCATTTGGTGCGACAGCTGGTGACAAAACCAATTATGACGCCTATGCAAATAGCTATATTTACGACATTAAAATTCCAAACTGTGCTGTTAATGGTAAAGTTTTTGTAGGTCAACGCAAAGAATCATTTTCTATTGCAGTAGGCAAAATATTCGATAAAATCAATTTAAATCCATTAGGCCCTGAAGTTGGTGGAAATAATAATGATCTTGAAAATAAAAACATCAGTACGATCGCCTTAGAAGTACCCACTGCATGTTTGGTTAAATCTGCAGCGCAACCTGTAATTGGCGGTTTTACTACAGCCAGTGTGAGGCAAGGTCGATTAATCAATCCTAAACCCGGTGCTGGTGTTAACAATGCAAGTAAAGAAGGTGGTGCTTGGGCTCAAGTTTCAAGATTAGGCATGCCTTTAGTTAACGAAGTAGTGATTGGGTTAGAAGATAAAGATACATTTAATACGTCAAGACCTAATGCAGACGGTCAGTTCTTACCCTACGTGACTAATCCTACACTTCCAACCATCATTCAAGGTTTGTTTCCTGGAGCACCAGCGCCCACCAAGTTTCCACGTAATGATTTAGTTGCAACGTTTCTAACTGGGATTGCTGGTTTAAATCAACTAAATACAGTTACTGCATCGGAAATGTTACGCCTCAACACTAGTCCATCTATTCCATTGTCACGACGTGGTGCACAAAATTCATTAGGCGTAATTGCTGGTGATAATAGTGGTTTCCCAAATGGTCGTCGCCCTGCAGATGATGTTGTTGATGTGTCTTTAAGAGTAGCTATGGGCAAATTATGTACGTTAAATGACCCCGCAGATAGTTTTAAAATAGGTTGTCAACCTTCAGATGCTCCAGCAGGAACTGCAGCTTTAACAGACGGTGTGCGTAGATCATCTACTGACTTTCTGGATGCTTTCCCATACTTAAATACGCCTTTGCCTGGCAACACCAATTAATAGGAGTCAACCATGAAAACTTCATTTAATTGGTCAATAACTACATTGTTAGTTACAGTAGCGTTAGTTGTAACGGGTTGCGGTGGCGGTGGCAGCGGTGGTAAAGGTAAAGCTGCTAGTTTATGTGCAAATAATTCGGATACATTTATCTGTGAAGTGTTTAAGGTAGTTAATAATTTAACTTCTGAAACTGCAGACCCAAGAGAAATCGACTCGATTGCTGTCACTAGTCCAGAAGATGCCGAGCCAACTTCAAACATATAACTTGTCATAAAATCCTCATGGCAACTGTTATTTGTTGCCATGAGGATATTTTTTGACTTATTTTTTTATCAATTAATAATTATTAATCGATTTTTTTACAATTTAATTCAAATAATATAAGTTATTTATTTCAAAACAATTAAGTTTCTAAATTTCACTGCGTTTATTAAACCTAAAATTTGGATATGGTACTTCCAATATTGTTTCACCCAAAAAAATTAATCTAAACTTTGACAGCGCCTCAGAGATTGGTAATTGAAGGTGATTAATGGACTTTTATTGAAAAAATATTTCCCTGATACTCATAATAATTTCACTGTAAAAAAGTTAGTAATTTTTGAATTGTTTCCTGAATAGGGCGTCCAGGATGGTTTTTAGTGGAGTAATTCTACGAATCTAGTGCAAAATAATCAAAATACCCTGAAATTTTCCCTGTTAGCAGGGAAAAAGTATTGAGACGAAGTAGGGGATGACTCACAGCACCGCCAACATATAAAAAGCGAGCTTAAAGGCTCGCTTTTTTGTTTTCAAATTATCCATTTCAGCTAAACAGCATGATTAAATTTATTTTTAATCATGCCAAATTCAGAAACTTATCCAACATTGCCACAATCCATCAAGGTGATGCCTTTTACGGCTGACTGGCATGATGACAAGCGCAATTGTTAGTTACAATTGTTATATGCAGTTGTTATATAATAGTGCCGCTAGGTTAACAGCCATCTAGGTTGATAATCACCCTTTAAATTCCGGTTGAGATTTTAGAAAGTTAAGTTATGTTAGATGCGATTCGTAATCACACGCAAGGTTGGTTAGCAAAAGCTATTTTGGCTTTAATTACCATTCCATTTGCATTATTTGGTATTGATTCATACTTTAACGATGCCGGCAGTAATGTGGCCATTGCCAAAGTAAATGGCGAAAAAATTTCTATTCAGGAATATGGTAATGCCATCGATAATGTGCGCAATCGTTTGCAATCGGAAGGGCAAAAAGTTGATGCCGCTTTGCTAGAAAGTGCAGAATTAAAACAATCGGTGTTAGATGGTTTAATTACAAGGCGCTTGGTTAACGAAGAAATTCAAAAATCTAAATTTAAAATCAGTGATGAGCAGTTAAGTACTTATATATTGGGTATGCCAGAGTTTCAACAAGACGGCAAATTTTCTGAAGATTTGTATCAAAAAACATTAGCACAAAATAAATTAACTGCTAGCAAGTTTGAAAATGACAGGCGTAATGAGTTGCTGACACAGCAGGCGCGCGAAGGCTTAGGCTTGTTAGTTTCTGTGCCTAAAGGCGTTGCCGACCATGCATTAAAGTTTGCTTTTCAACAACGTGACGTGAGTTTTGCTGAAATTAAGACAGCACAATTTGTATCGCAAACCACAGTAACGCCTGCGCAAGTAAAAGCGTATTACGATCAGCACAAAGACAAATTTAAAGTACCAGAAAAAGTTAAGTTAGAGTTTGCATTATTATCAGCGGCGGGTTTGGTTGCGCAAATGTCAGTAACCGATGCTGAAGTAAAACAGTTTTATGATGAAAATGCGGCCAAATTTCAGGGTGATGAGCAACGTCAGGCCAGCCATATTTTGATTGGTTTTGGTGTGACGGCAACACCTGAAGAAAAAGCGGCTGCAAAAGATAAAGCGGCTGATATTTTGATGCAACTAAAAAAAGAACCATCACGCTTTGAAGAGTTAGCCATTAAAAACTCACAAGACCCAGGCTCTGCCACTAAAGGCGGCGATTTAGGTAGTTTTGGTCGCGGTGCAATGGTAAAGCCTTTTGAAGACACGGTATTTGCGATGAAGGTTGATCAAATCAGTGATTTGGTAGAGTCTGAGTTTGGTTTTCACATCATTAAATTGAATGGTGTGACAGGACAATCTTCTTCTTTTGAAAGTATGAAACCACAAATTAAAGGCGAGTTATTGTTTCAAAAAGCGCAGGCTAAATACGCAGAGTTGGCAGATGATTTCAGCAATACGGTGTATGAGCAATCGGGCAGCTTAAAACCGGCGGCTGAGAAATTTGGCTTGCAAGTACAACCGACTCCCTTAATGAGCCGTGAAGAGGGTGCTAAATTTTTCAAAAATGACAAATTAATGAGTTTGGTGTTTTCGGATGATGTATTGAAAGAAAAACGTAATTCTGAGGCGGTAGAAGTATCGCCTAATAATTTAGTTTCAGCGCGTGTTTTAGAGTACAAGCCTGCTGCGCCACGCAGTTTTGATGAAGTGAAAGGCGGCATTGAAGCTTTATTAAAACTGGAACAATCTTCTAAAATGACGGCTGAAAAAGGTTTGGCTACATTGGCTAAACTTAAATCTGGCAGCGCAGCGGAAGATTTAGAGTGGATTCCGCCAGTGACGGTTGACCGTAAAAATGCGCAAGGCTTAACAGAGCTGGTGATGAAGCAAGCGTTTAAAATGGACACTAGTAAATTGCCCGCTTACGCCGGTTATATGGATGGCAATAAAGCTTACACGATTGTGCAAGTGAGCCGCGTGGATAGCGCGATTAAAGACGATGCGAAGCAAACTGCAAATGAAGAATTTCAGGCCGCTGTAGCCGCTGAGTACATGAGTGCTTATGGCAAATCGCTTAAATCTAAAGGTGATGTAGTGGTGAATCGTAAATTGTTGGAAACTAAATTAGATAATTAATTGGGTTGTTTCTAAAGTTTATAATATTTGATTCAGATAAAAAAAGCCGATATGAAAATATCGGCTTTTTTATTTTGCTGCGTTTGAAATTGGTCGTTAGTCGATTTGACCAGCGGCTGTAATATTCATACCGCCATCCACATAGGTAATTTCACCTGTAATGCCTGATGCTAAATCACTGCACAAAAATGCCGCTGTATTGCCCACTTCTTCAATGGTCACGTTGCGGCGTAATGCAGCATGGCGCTCATTAAAGCCAATCATTTTGTCGAAATCAGCAATGCCAGAGGCGGCCAGCGTTTTAATAGGGCCTGCAGACACAGCGTTAACGCGAATGCCGCGTGGGCCTAGGCTTTGTGCTAAATAACGCACATTAGCCTCTAAACTGGCTTTAGCCACGCCCATCACATTGTAGTTGGGCATGGTGCGTTCTGCGCCCAAGTAGCTAAGTGTGAGCAAGCTGCCGTTACGGCCTTGCATCATAGGGTATGCCGCTTTGGCAAGCGCTGAAAAGCTGTATGAACTAATATCATGCGCGATACGGAAATATTCACGATCAACCGCATCTAAATAATCACCATCTAAAGCCACTTTTGGTACAAAAGCCAATGAATGTACAAGACCATCTAATCCATCCCAATGTTTAGCCAGCGCTGGAAACAGGGCGTCAATTTGCGCATCTTCAGCTACATCACATGGCAATACAATTTTAGAATCAAAATCAGCCGCTAAACCCGCTACGCGGCCAGCGTGTTTTTCCATTTGATAGGTAAAAGCAAGCTCTGCACCTTCGCGCTTCATAGCGGCGGCAATGCCATAGGCAATTGAACGGTTACTGAGTAAACCTGCGATTAATATTTTTTTTCCGGCTAAAAATCCCATAACGAATCCTGTTAGTTAATGATATTGCTCAAATAACTATTTGAACAATTTTATGAATAATGTCTTTTTAGGGCGTCTCTATAAATTCAACTTTCTAAGTCAAACAAGGCGCGATTAAAAAATAATGACGCCGCATATATTGAATATGTAAGGAATTATTTTTTATCAGCAACGCAGTGTGGCAACGTAGTGCCTTAAGCAGACAATCCGCTAGGCGGATGCTCGCAAAGTTGAGTTTATAGAGATGCCCGCTTATTTGTTATTCGATCTAGGGTCTAGCGCATCGCGCAGACCTTCCCCTAGCAAATTATACCCCAACACGGTGATTAAAATAGCCAAGCCCGGAAACAGTGATAACCACCAGGCAAATTGAATATATTCTTTGCCATCAGTAAGAATGTTACCCCAGGATGCTTGAGGTGCTTGTACGCCTAAGCCTAAAAAGCTTAAGCCAGATTCCATTAATACAGCGCCCGCTACGCCTAGTACAGCACTTACAATGATGGGGGTTAAGCTATTTGGTAATAAATGTGTGAAAATTAAGCGTGCGTCTTTTGCGCCAAGGGTACGGGATGCCATGACAAATTCGCGGCCACTGAGGCTTAAAAATTCGGCGCGCACTAAACGTGTCACACCCATCCATGAGGTTAAGCCAATTACAATCATGATGTTCCAAATAGACGGCGTTAAAAAAGCAATAACGGCTAATATTAAGAAGAAGCTGGGAATAGACAGCATCACATCCACCAAGCGCATGATTAATGTATCTACCCAGCCGCGGTAATAGCCTGATATAGCGCCTAAAACGATGCCGATAGCGGTGGCAATACCAACGGCCACTAAGCCTACCAATAATGAAATTCGCCCACCATGCAGCATTCGGCTTAGCACATCTCGACCAAGGCCGTCAGTGCCCATCCAATGCTGCCACGAAGGGGCTAATAAGATGGCTTTTACATCAATATCGTTGGGGTCAAAAGGAGAAATTAATGGCGCCAGCATGGCTAATATAAAAACGCTGACGATGATAATAAACCCAACCATGGCCAATGGGTTTGATAAGGCTTTTTTAAAAAGGGCGATATTCATATTTAATTTCTAACCACACCGCGCCGTACACGCGGATCAGCCCAAGCGTAAGCTAGGTCTGCTAATAAATTGCCTACCAATGTAAGCGCAGAACCAATGGTTAATATGCCCATAATCACTGGAAAATCGCGCATTAGCACACTATCGAAAAACAACTTACCCATGCCGGGGATGGCAAAAATGGTTTCTGCAATGACAGAGCCGCCAATTAAACCGGGAATAGATAAGCCGATAATGGTAATTAGTGGCAGTAGGGCGTTGCGTAAGGCGTGGGTATAAACCACTTTATGTTCACTTAGGCCTTTTGCACGCGCGGTGGTAATGTAATCTTGATGAAATACATCTAGCATGCCGTTTTTAACAAATAGCGTAATACCCGCCAAGCCAGTAACTGATGGGATAATGACAGGCAAAATAAGGTGGCTAATACTGTCTTTAATTTTTGACCAAGTGTCTAATGATTCGTAGTTAATACTGTGCAAGCCAGAGATTGGCAGCCAATTATTCATCACGCCCAGCCAATACATTAGCAATAATGACAGCCAAAAACCGGGGATAGAAAAGCCAATAAAATTAAATAAGGTGATTGATTTGTCTTGCCACAAGGTGTACTTGCGCGCTGCTAGAATGCCTAGCGGTATGGCTAAAGTCAGCGTAATAATCAGCCCTAAAATATTAATCATCAGCGTGATTGGCAAGGCTTCTTGAATCATGCCTTTGGTTACATTGCCATCTTTATCGGTGGTTTGCCAAAAAACTGGTTTTTGATGCGATGCAAATGAATTGCCGAAATCCAAAGTGCCCATACGCTTTAGCCATAAGCCATATTGCACAATCACGGGCTTGTCTAAATTGTACAACTCGCGCAATTTTTGGCGTGATTCTTCAGACGCTTTAGGATTAAATGACGCTTCATTATTAGTGATGTCGCCTGGCGCTAAGTGCATGATAAAGAATGAAATTAGGCTGATTCCGATTAGCAAAGGGATCATCCAAAGAACGCGTTTAATTAAATATTTCAGCATAAATTATTTTTCTGCGATTTCATTGCGTCCAGTTTCTACGCGTCTTAATTGTTCTGGAATATACCATTCGTGCGAATTGTAACCAATGCCAGCTGGCGGTGCAGGCGAGTCAATGCCTTTAACGCGTTTATGAATAGCGGTTAGGCCGTAACCTGCCGATAAATACACAATTGGGCTATCTTCTAGCAGCTCTTTTGCAAATTCGTGATAAATCTTCATGCGTTTATCAGGGTTAAGTTCTAAGCGGCCTTGCTCTAATAAGGCATCAATTTTAGGGTTGTTGTAATTAATAAAATTAAATTGACCCGGTTGATTTTGACTGGAATGCCAAATATTAAATTGGTCAGGATCTAGACCCAAGCCCCAACCAAGCACCACCACATCAAAATCACCCGTCTTGATAAAGCGGCTAATAAAGCTTGCCCACTCAATCGCGCGAATTTGCACATCTATGCCCACATCTTTTAATCGGCGCTGAATAAGCACGGCCGATTTTTCACGCTCTTTATTTTGATTGGTGATGATTTCAAAGGCAAATGGTTTGCCGTCACGCTCTACAATACCGTCGCCATCCAAATCGACAAACCCAGCTTCTTTTAATAAAGCTTTAGCTTTTGCAACATCATAAGGGTAGGGCTTAAGTTCTGGATTGCTCCAGCGCGTGCCTGGCTTGTAAGGGGAGGCGATGTTGATGCCTAAGCCTAAATATACGCCATCAATAATCTCTTGTTTATCAATGGCATAATTAATGGCTTTGCGCACACGCACATCATCAAATGGCTTGTGCTTTAGATTAAAGCCCATATAGGTGTAGCTATTGCCTAACTCTTTATACAGCGCTAATTTTTTTTGTAACTCTGGCCGCGCCGGAATAATGCGCGAATATTTGATTGGATCTAAGCCCATGCTATCAATATTGTCGGCCATCAGCTCTAAAAATTGCGCAGAATTATCGGGAATAATGCGCGTCACCAATTTATCGATATTGGCTGGGCCTAGCACCGATGTTGGGTTACGTGACAGTTTCAGGTTTTCGCCATGTGACCAACTATCTAATTGGTAATAATGGCTACCAACAGGCTTGCGTGCAAAAGCGGTGGTATGAATATCTTGTTTTTCTAATAAATGCTTGGGTAGAACTTGCAGTCCAGACCATGAATCCAGCGCAGGGGCATAGGCATTTTCATAAGTAACGCTAAACGTTTGCGCATCAGGTGCATCAGCTTGTTTAACTAATTGATAATCAGAGGCATAAGGGCTGCGGGTTTTTTCATCCGTCACCAATTTCCAAGTAAATAGTACATCTTCACTGGTTAATGGCTTGCCATCTGCCCATTTTAGGTTCGGTTTAAGCTTAAAAGTGATGGTTTTTTGGTCAGGTGAAATAATCCAGCTTTCGGCTAGCTCACCTTCTAAATCCAGATTTTTATCGTACTTAAGTAATTTATTAAAGATATTGCCAGAGATGGCCGCCGCCGCCGATTCGCCAGCTACCATGTAGATTAAGCCAGAGGGTTCACCAATGGTGGCATCAATTAAGGTGCCGCCGGTTTGGCTTGGGTAAACTTGATTGTAATCAGTAGCGTCTTGAGTTGGTTTTCCGCAAGATGTTATCAGACATGATGCGATTAGAATTGCACAGGTGTGGCTTAATGAGGTTTTGAGTGATAAGGCATTCAATTTATTCATTATTCTATAAAGTTTAAACCTAAATTTTTGCTGTCGATTTTAATTTTTCATTATTAAAAATAACGATTTAAACACAAGCTAAGCCAAAAACGGCTTCAAATCAATTTACCTAATTCGTATATTTGAACGCATTTTAATATTTCTGGATCTGCTTTTTTTACTTTTAACACGATGCTTTACCGTTATTTTTTCTGCACTTGAGCGTCTAGTTTTACTAACGGCAACTTTTGATTCATCTAACTTTGAATCATTTAACTTGGCTGAATTGCTTATCTTAATTGTTTGGCCTAATTTCAGCTGGCTGCTTTTTAAACCATTCAATTTAATGATGCTTTTGCTATCAACATCGTATTTATTCGCCAACGCATGCAGAGTATCGCCGCGTTTAACTTTGTGTAAGAGAGGAGTCGATAATTTAGGTTCACTTTTTTGCTCTGAATCATCGTTGATCCTATTTTGCTCCAACTTCGCTACATCAATGCTTTCAGCTAAAATTAGCGAACCGTCAGATTGGTTATTAGCATTGTCGTTATAGCTTGCGGGTACTAACATTGCTTGAGCAGAGCCCACTTTTTTGGCAGAAGATAAGCCATTAACGCTGCGCAATTGCGCTACATTAATGCCAAATTTTTGTGCAATATTTTCCATGCGTTCGCCACGTTTGGCGTTATACGTTTGCCAATTGGTCAGCGGTTTATCGTAATTGGCTAGATTATTCACAAAGCGCTCAGCCGCCCAAACCGGTAATAACAATTGATGTTTGTCATTTGTGGACGTAATAACAGGGCGGTTATAGCTAGGATTCAGTGAACTAAACTCTTCATAAGAGATTTCAGCCAATTGCGCTGCCAATTTGGCATCAATTTGCTTTGGCGTGGTAACGCGGGCAAAGTAAGCGCGGTTTGGAATGGGGTTAATTTGTAAACCAAAGCGCTCTGGATGCGTCACGATATTTTTAATCGCTTGCAATTTTGGTACGTAATTTTTGGTTTCTGGCGGTAAGCTTAAACTTTGGTAATCGGTTGGCAAGCCTTGGCTGCGGTTTTTATTAATCGCGCGTTGCACCGTGCCTTCACCCGCGTTATAAGCCGCTAACGCTAAATCCCATGTGCCAAACATACCATGCAGTTTTTGTAGATATGTTAGCGCTGCGCTGGTTGCAGCGGTTACATCGCGGCGATTATCTACCCACCAATTTTGTTGCAAGCCAAAACTTTTGCCTGTTGATGGAATAAATTGCCAAATACCCGATGCCGCACTACGCGAATACGCTTGAGGGTTAAATGCACTTTCAATCATCGGCAATAATGCAATTTCGGTTGGCATGCCACGTTTCTCAACTTCTTCCACAATATGAAATAAGTATTTTTGGCTGCGATCCAACATGCGTTTTAAGTAATCGGGACGTGAGGCATACCAAGTTTCATGGTTGGTGGTGTATTGCGATTTAACATTAGGAATGGCGTAACCGCTTTTAATACGTGACCATAAATTGTCACCTGAGTCGCCATTCGCCTCATTTTGAGCGCTTAATTGCTCAGCGTTATCTGTTTCTACATCACTTAAAAAGTCTTGAACCGGATCGCCAACCAAATCGCTATCAACTGACTCAGAAATAATTTCAATTTCAACGCCAGACACATTGGTATCTGCCAATAACGGTATAGAAAAAGTAAAGCCAACACTAATTAAAACACTGATTAAAGTGGACTGAAGCAATTTGCTACGTTGAAAAGATTGTGTTGCGTTAACCTGCATTGATAGTGGTTATCCCTATATTTGATTGGGCTATACTTTAAACTTATCGCATGTGTGTATGCAATAAAGTGTACTGTATGGTAGCGATGGCTAAAACATTAGTCAAGTAAAAGTTCTACATGATTAATGATGCTTATGTTCATGATTAATAATGATTTCTTAATGCTCTGATCGCCGTAAAAACAGCTAATTCATGATTGTTTTTGGCTTGCGAATTTAGCCAAATTTCACTTTGGTCACAGCGAAAAAATGGATTCGTCGCCAATTCTAGTCCAATTGTGCTTGGTAAAGTAGGTAAATGTTGCTGACGCAATTGCTGTACTTGCAATTGCCGATTAATCAATGCCGCATTGTTGGGCTCTAAAGTGAGCGCAAAAGCGATATTTTTGGCGGTATATTCATGCGTGCAAAATACGTTTGTAGCGGCATTTAATTGCTTTAAACGATTAAGTGAGTGCAGCATTTGCGCTGGTGTGCCTTCAAATAAACGCCCGCAACCCGCACTAAATAAGGTATCGCCACAAAATAAATAATCATCATTATAAAAAGCAATATGACCAAGCGTATGCCCTGGTAGCCACATGACGCGCAGGTCTAAATCGATTTCGGGCAAATTAACCACCGCATTTTCAGCCACGGCAGTATGCTCAAACGTAAAAACTTCGTATTGCGGTGCATAAACCGGCACATTGTTATGATTAAGTAGGCTATGTTCAAGTAGCTGATGCACGCCGCCAATATGGTCAGCATGGTGATGCGTGACTAATATGGCGCTTAGTTTTAAGCTGTGTTTTTGTAAAAAATCAATAACAGGTAAGGCATCTCCTGGGTCAATCACGATTGCATGGGTTTCATTGTACAAAAGCCATATATAATTATCGTCGAAGACAGGGATAGGGGTGATTTTTAGCGCGTTCATGTTGGTAATGATGCCATTAAAATGGATTCTTTATGCTTGATTTAGCAATCTATTTTGTCCACGCACGATTTTGTCACAAATTTAGTGTAACAATATTAGTATGCAATTGGCGCAACAAAATACATGGTTAAGCACAACTCTGGGGCAATATTTGCTGCAGCGTGAGCAGCAAATGTTTGATGCGACAGTGGGTAATATTTTTGGCTTTAACGCGGTGCAATTGGGTTTGCCGCAAATGGATAGCCTGAGAAATTCACGCATTCCGCATATTTTGCACGTGGGAAATAATGCTGGAGAGGTGTTGTGCGAAAGCGATTATTTGCCTTTTAGCGAAAATTGTATCGATTTAATTTGTCTGCCGCATGTGTTGGAATTTAGTGAAAACCCGCATCAAACCTTGCGCGAGGCAGAACGTATTTTAGTGCCAGAAGGGTATTTAATTTTAACGGGATTCAACCCGATTAGCGCTTGGGGCGTTAAACAAGTGCTTAGCCAAGATAAAAGTTACCCTTGGAACGGGCATTTTTTTATGCTGTCGCGCATTAAAGATTGGTTAGCGTTATTAGGCTTGGAATATGTCAGTGGGCAAATGCATTGTTATGAACCGCCCATTAATAATCAGCAATGGTTAAATCGCTTTACCGTGATGGATAAGCTAGGTGGCCGTTGGTGGCCGATGATGGGCGGCGTATATTTTATTGTCGCCAAAAAACGTGTGGTGAATATGCATCTTTTAAAACCTAATTGGAAGAAAAATTCGTTAAAATCACGCTTGGTAGTCACTAATCCACAAAGAACCAAGCCACATCAGCAACAAAAAAAGTAATCAATTAAAAATAGAAAAGAAATAGTTAGTATTCATGTCAAATATAGTCGAAATATACGCAGATGGCGCCTGTAAAGGTAACCCTGGCCCAGGTGGTTGGGGCGCATGGTTAAGCTGCGAAGGAAAAGAAAAAACCTTAAGCGGTGGCGAAGCATTAACGACCAATAATCGCATGGAAATGACCGCGGTGATTCGTGCACTTGAGGCGTTGAAAAAGCCCAGCACGGTCAAAATTTACACCGATTCATCATATGTACAAAAAGGTATATCAGAATGGATTATTGGCTGGAAAGCACGCAACTGGCGCACTGCCGATAAAAAACCGGTTAAAAATGAAGATTTGTGGAAAACGCTAGATAGCTTAGCAAAACAACATCAAATTGAGTGGATTTGGGTAAAAGGGCATGCTGGTAATGTGGGTAATGAGCGTGCTGACGCGCTTGCCAATGAAGGCGTTGCCGCGTTTTTATAATGAACAGAGTGATGTAGTTATGCGCCAAATATTTTTAGATACTGAAACCACAGGGCTTTACCACGCGCAAGGGCATCGTATTATTGAGATTGCGGCGGTTGAGATGATTAATCGCCGTCCTACAAACAATCACTTCCATGTGTACTTAAATCCGCAGCGCGAAATTGATCCTGCCGCACAAGAAGTGCATGGCATTTCACTGGAGTTTTTACAAGACAAGCCATTATTTAAGGCTGTTGCGCAAGATATGATTGCGTTTATTAGCGGTGCAGAATTGATCATTCATAATGCGCCATTTGATTTGGGCTTTTTAAACAGTGAGCTTGGCAATATTGGGCTACAGCCAGTCGAAACCTTTTGCGATAAAATAACCGATACACTTAGAATGGCAAAAGATTCGCGGCCTGGACAGCGCAATAACTTAGACGCGCTATGCCGTCACTTTGGCATTGATAATGCTAGGCGAGTTTTGCACGGCGCTTTGCTAGATGCCGAGTTGCTGGCAGAAGTGTATATGGCCATGACCCGCGGACAGGATAGCTTGATGATGGATTTAGGCCAATCACAACCCATGATGCAAGTGCAAACTGCGCAAGGCGCTAAGGCAATTATCAACGTGTTAAAAGCAGATGAATCAGAACTAGCAGCGCATCAAGAATACTTAAAAAGCTTGGTTAAATCGGGCGCCAAACAATGGTAGTGCTGGCAAGTAATTAGTAGTAATTAATGAAAAAATAACAGAATTTTAATATAGGTTTTAATCACATGAAAAATTGCATCATTGTTACAGGCGGCGCCGGTTTTATTGGCAGTAATTTCGTTTTAAATTGGGTAAAAGGCGGCTTTGGCGAATGCGTCACTTTAGACAAGCTAACCTATGCTGGTAATTTAGCCAATTTGGCTGATATTCAAGAATATTCAGAGCACATATTTGTGCATGGCGATATTGGCGATAGAACTGTTGTTGATGCCTTGCTTAAACAATATCAACCGCGCGCCATTGTCAACTTTGCGGCAGAAAGTCATGTAGATCGCTCAATCCATGCGCCAGGTGAGTTTATTCAAACCAATATTGTGGGCACGTTTAACTTGCTAGAAGCGGCGCGCGCTTATTGGAATGATTTGCACGAAAATGATAAAGCACATTTCAGATTTTTACACGTTTCAACCGATGAAGTTTATGGCTCACTAAGCGCCACCGATCCTGCGTTTAAAGAAACCAACCCATATGAGCCTAATAGCCCATACTCTGCATCTAAAGCGGCTTCTGATCATTTAGTGCGCGCGTATCATCACACTTATGGCATGCCAATGTTGACCACAAATTGTTCTAATAATTATGGCCCATACCATTTTCCTGAGAAATTGATTCCATTAGTGATTCATCATGCCTTAAATGGCAAACCGCTGCCAATTTACGGTAATGGCAGCAATGTGCGCGATTGGCTATATGTAGAAGACCATTGTAGCGCGATTCGCCGTGTGTTAGAGGCTGGGAAAGTGGGCGAAACTTATAATGTGGGTGGTTGGAATGAAAAAACCAACTTAGAAGTCGTGCACACTTTATGCGATATTTTGGATGAGCAAAAACCAAAAGAATCCGGTAGTTATCGTGACCAAATTACCTATGTGACCGATAGACCTGGGCATGACCAACGTTACGCCATTGATGCCAGCAAAATTGAGCGTGAGCTAGGCTGGAAACCGGCTGAAACATTTGAAACAGGCATTAAAAAAACCGTTACATGGTACTTAACCAATCCAGAATGGGTGGAAAATGTGACCAGCGGTGAATATAAAAACTGGGTAAGCCAAAATTACAAAGAACGCGGTGAGGAATTAGCATAATGGACACTAAAAATAACACCATGAAGGGTATCATTTTAGCAGGTGGTTCGGGCACGCGCCTTTATCCAGTCACGCAGGTAGTTTCTAAACAGTTATTGCCAGTTTACGATAAGCCAATGATTTATTATCCTTTGTCTGCGCTAATGTTGGCAGGCATCCGCGAAGTTTTGATTATTTCTACACCACAAGATACACCGCGCTTTAAAGAGTTGCTGGGCGACGGCACGCAATGGGGCATGGATATTCAGTACGCTGTGCAGCCTTCACCAGACGGTTTGGCACAAGCGTTTATTATTGGTGAAGAATTTATTGGTAAAGACCCTTGCGCTTTGGTGCTTGGCGACAATATTTTTTACGGACATGAGCTGGCATTAATGGCACAAAATGCCGCCAAGCGCACCAAAGGTGCTACCGTATTTGCCTATCCTGTGCATGATCCTGAGCGTTACGGCGTGGTGGAATTTGATGCCGCTGGCAAAGCCATTAGTTTAGAAGAAAAACCTGAACAGCCAAAATCGCGTTATGCGGTAACTGGTTTGTATTTTTACGATAATCGCGTAGTAGAAATCGCTAAAAACATGAAGCCATCAGCGCGCGGTGAGTTAGAAATTACCGATGTGAATCGCCAGTATTTGGAATGGGATGATTTGCAAGTGGAAGTGATGGGCCGTGGTATGGCGTGGCTTGATACCGGCACGCATGATTCATTAATTGAAGCGGGTACATTTATCCAAACGATTGAGAAACGCCAAGGCTTAAAAATCGCTTGTCCTGAAGAGATTGCCTATCGCATGGGATTTATTGATGCTGCACAATTAGAAGTAATGGCCAAAAAATATGCCAAAAACGGTTACGGTCAATATCTAAAACAAGTGCTTACAGAACGCGTATTTTAATGAATATAATTAAAACTAGCATTGCCGATGTGATTATTTTTGAGCCAAAAGTTTTTGGCGACGATAGGGGCTTTTTTTACGAAAGTTTCAACGCTAATGTGTTTGAGCAAGCTACAGGCTTAAATCCACAATTTTTGCAAGATAATCACTCTAAATCCGCCAAGAATGTGCTGCGTGGTTTGCATTATCAAATTGAACAAGCACAAGGAAAATTGGTGCGCGTAACGCAAGGCGAGGTGTTTGATGTGGCGGTAGATTTACGCATATCGTCACCGACTTTTGGCAGATGGGAATCTACCATTTTATCGGGCGAAAATAAGCGTCAAATGTGGGTTCCGCCTGGCTTTGCGCATGGTTTCTTGGTGTTATCAGATACAGCTGAGTTTTTATATAAAACAACCGATTTTTACGCACCACAGCATGAATGTTGCCTAAAATGGGACGACCCAACTGTAGCGATTAAATGGCCAACAAGTGCTAGCCCATTGTTATCGGCTAAAGATAGCTTTGGTTTAAGCTTGCAAGACGCAAAAAAGTTTGCCTAAACCCCCCTTAATTCAACGCGATTATTCAATTGAAAAAAATTCTACTTACCGGTGTTAATGGCCAAGTTGGTCATGCGCTGCAAAAAAAACTGTCAAATCATCAAGTGTTTGCTTTAAATCGCGATCAGTTAGATTTAAGCGACAAAGACGCCATTCGCCGCGTTGTGCAAACTATTCAGCCCGATTTAATTATTAATCCAGCCGCCTACACAGCGGTTGATAGAGCCGAATCAGAGCCTGATTTGGCCTATGCGATTAATGCCATTGCGCTACAAGTTTTGGCGGAAGAAGCCGCTAAGCTTAATGCGGCGCTGATTCATTTTTCAACCGATTATGTTTATGACGGTTCAAAAATTGAGAATTATGTTGAAACAGATCCTATGAATCCGTTAAGTGTTTATGGCAAAAGCAAGCTGGCAGGTGAGCTTGCCATTAATGCGGTAGGTTTGCCGCATTTGATTTTGCGCACCAGTTGGGTATATGGCGCTTACGGTAAAAACTTTTTAAAAACCATTATTCGCTTAGCCAGTGAGCGTGAAAGTTTGCGTATTGTCGCCGATCAATTTGGCGCGCCAACCAGTTCTGAGAGTATTGCCGATGCCGTTACTGAGCTATTGAATAGTTGGCAGCCGCTTGAAGCAAATCAAACAGGAATTTACCATTTTACTAATCAAGGTAAAACTTCTTGGCATGGATTTAGTAGTGAAATTGTGAATGAATACAATCGCTTAGCTGCAAGTAAAAGCTTGCAAATGCTTAAAGCAAATGTGGAAAATATTGATCCAATTACAACAGCCGATTATCCAACACCTGCGGCGCGACCGGCTAATTCAACCTTAAGCAATCAAAAACTTAAGCAAGTATTTAATGTGTCGCTACCCAGTTGGGAGCAAGGCTTACAGCAGGTAATGCAGTCGCTTGTATAAGGCGTTAAAGCAACATTAAAAGCTTAGCCTAATGCATCTGCCCAGCTATTAGGCGTTTCATATAGCCTAACGCGCTCTAATTTAAGATGGTTGCCGTAAGTATCTTTGTACTGATGACTTAATATGTTGAATGCTTCAGCCGCCATATTTTCGGCGGTTGGCACGGTAGGAAACACCACTGTTTTGTGATCTGGCAAGGTGTTTAAAAAATTAAGCACATCTTTATCATCTTTAAACACTAAAAAAGCGTGATCCCAAACATCAACCACGCTTTCCCTTGCAATTCGTTTCACATCCGAAAAATCCATTACCATACCGCTTTCAGATAGATTTTCTTGCGTAATAATATCGCCTGATAAGGTGATTTCCAACGCGTAGCGGTGGCCATGCAGGTTGCGGCATTGGCTTTTGTGGCAGGGGATACGATGGCCAGCATCGAATTCTAAACGGGTAGTGATTTGCATGGCAATATTATAGCATTAGCCAATAGTGCAACATTAAGAAGATGTGTGCTGCTTTGTCCAAATTACAAACTCATCAAACGGCATAGGTTTTGCAAAATAATAACCTTGGCATTTGTGGATTTTCATTTGCTTAATTAAATCCAAACAATCTTTATCTTCAACACCTTCTGCCAGCACTTCCTTACCTAAACTGTTGGCTAGCATGGCAATTGATTTAACAATTTCAAAATCTTCAACTGAATATTTAATATCGCGCACAAACGTTTGATCGATTTTAATTAAATCAATCGGCATGGTGCGCAGCCGTGATAATGATGAAAATCCGGTACCAAAATCATCTAGCGCCAGCCTGAAACCACTTTCCGACAAGGAATTAATAACCGAGTTAGACGATTCGTTGTATTCTAAAATGCCATTTTCGGTAATTTCAAGCACGATGTCTTGCGGTTTAATTTTCCACAGCGCAATGGCTTGTAACAGCAAATGCGGCAATTCAACATCGTATAAATCTTCTGCGCGTAGGTTAATGGTTAAGTAAATGGGCAGTTTATGTTCATTGATTAACTCGCTTGCATAGCGGCAGGCCGAATTAATCAGCCAGCGTGTAAACAATTTACCTTTACCCACTTTGTTTAAAATTTCAATGGTAACGCTAGGATAAATATTATGACTAACGCCATCAGACCAGCGCAATAACAGCTCAGCGCCAGCACAGGTAGAATGTTCGATATTGACGATTGGTTGAAAAAACAAGGTCAGGCTATCCGTTGCGAAAGCTTCTAACACTTTGTTTTCAATATCATTTTGATGTTGAAGCTCTTGCTTGATTTCATCGGAATACATCACAAAATATTGCTGCTTTGCAATCGCGCTTTCTAGTGCTGATTTGGAATTCGTATAAACATCATTAAAATTAGTTTGCGTAACGCCCATATGCGCGCCACCACAAAATGGAGTAACCAATACTGAAACGTCTTTTAAAATGAGCATTTCTTCAAAAGCACGGCCTAATTTAGCGGCCAGTAAATTAAGCTGTAGCGCACTATCAATATACGGAATCAATAAATCAAATTGAAGGTTGCCGCTGTGAAATAAAACATGCTTAGGCGAAATATTTTGTTTCAGTATTGAGGTGATCTTTTGGCTTAAGCGGGCAGTGACCACATGAGAAAATACAGGGCTATTTTTTGCAATCATAAATTGCATGGAAAAAATGGCAACTATCTGATTTTTAAATGATTTTTTAATATTATTTTCTAAATAATGGAATATTTGACTCACATTAGGCAGTTGGGTATTGCTATCAAAATTAAGTGCGTAATCCAATTGCTGTTGCTGAAGTTGATGGCTAGTTTCTGCCATTAAATGAAACAAAAACAAATGCAATTTAGGCGTGTTCGCATTGCTTAACAACGATTTAGACTCTAAACAACTGATTAAATTTAAAATAATTTGTATGTTGGCACTGTGTTGCACAGCACTTAGCCATACAAAAATCAGCTGATTAATATAAGCAGTAAACACGCTTAAATTTTGCTTGCTTGGGCAAGCTAACAATGTGTTTTTGATTGAGGCTAATAGTGGATTGCTATCAATTTGATGCGAATTTACTACGATTTTTAGCTGTTTTTCATCAATTTTAAGCTGATTGAACAACACGCTTTGAATCAGCCCATAACGCACCAGCTTATCGGCTATTTCTTGTTCGCTATAGCTAATTTCAACCTCAAACCCAGCGGCTTCTGCTTCAGATATCGTTTGGTGTGTGGGGATATTCATTATTGGTGATCTGATTAAAACTGCACACTTATACTAGACATAAAAGTCATCTGGACTTAGGCCGTAACTGTCAGGTGCTAAACTGTGAATGATCTTATAAGGCTCACCAGATGGCGTAATTGGGTTGAATAACAAGTTTAATATAATTGGAGTTTCGTACCGAACTTTGTCCGGATCTAATAACAGCATTAAGCGCGGCAATAATCTTCTAACTTGATTCTGTTGAATGACCACGGCCACTTCGCCGGTATTAAGCTCTACCAATGAGCTGACAGGATACATGCCCATAAACTGAACCAATTGGTCAATCAACTCTCTGCTAAATTGTTTGCCGCTTAAATGGTGTATTTCATCCAGCGCTTGTTGATGGAATACACCTTTGGCGTAACTTTTATGGCTAGTCAGTGCGCAATATGTATCAATCAAACCAGCTGCTTGTGACATTAAGCCTATTTGATTTTTTCTAAGTTGATAGGGGTAGCCGCTACCATCAATGCGCTCATGATGTTGAGCGACCAAAAAAATCACACTGTTAGGAATATTCGCGGTGATTTCTAAAATTTTAAGGCTTTCATCCACGTGTTTTTTTGCGTGCTCAAACTCTTCATGCGTTAGTTTGCTTTCTTTAAGCAAAATATCAGAAGAAATTTTGACTTTACCCACATCTTGCAATAATCCAGCTAAGCCCAGCTCTTTAATTTGCTTTTTTGAAAGCGCTAGAAAGTTACCAAAGGCCATTAAGGTAATCGATACATTAAGCGCATGATTGTAAGCGTAGTCATCGGTTTTTTTAAGCTTAGCCAGCCATAAAAGCGCATCTGGTGTGCGCCCAATACTCTCTACCATGCTATCAAGCACTTCGCTAACGGCTGTTAAATCTAAATTATGCTCATTGGCGACTGTTTCAAAAATATTACGAGTGGCAATTTGAGATTGCTCATACACATGCACAATAGCGGCGATTTCTACCTCAACTGGTAGTTCTTCTTCAAAAATTTTAATGTTGTAATCAGCGTCTTGATTATCGGCATGATTGTTTTGAGCGTCTAGCGCTTCGGCCGTACTTTTTAATTTTTCACGATTAAAAAAGCCACCAATAAATTCACTTACGTTTTTAGTTAATTGTTTAACAAGTGAATCATGTTTAGCAGCATCAGACTCAAAAGGTAACACCTCTTGTGCGGCAGTGTTGGCGCCATAACGCAACTTATAAATGGTTGCACCGTTATCAGGTGATTCTGTATTTTGTTGCGATTTGTTTTTAAGATCTTTGAGTACATCAAAAAAAGAAATTTTGTTGGCTGGCGTTTCACCATCAGCCGCTTGAGTGCTGACTGAATTGCTATCTGAATTTTTGGATTTTGGCTCTTTAAGCCTAACCACAGAGCCTTCACGCTTAATTGCCACGCTTTGTTTTGCTGGCGCAACGTATTGATTGCCAAGCGATTTGGTGCGGTCAATGTACACAAATGTACAGGTCGACATTAGCGTATGCACATCTTCTGGATCGTCTAGCAAAAAGCCTTGCAGTAAAAAAGGCGTGTCAATCCATGGCCTGTCTAGCTCGGCAACATACATGCCAAGAACAAGCCTATCCACCTCTACCTTTTCTCTTTTTAAATCCATCGTCTCAAGTTTTTATAGTGTGGGGCCACGTAATCGATTAAATTAATAATATTGTTATATAGCTAACATATATTACACGAAGCGATAATAAATGATTCAGAAACACAAGTGAATAGCTAGCTTGGGCCTTACAACATTTGTTTACAATTCAGCTGAAACCTATCTAATTTAACAAAGTCGCGCTTAAATTGCTTTAATCGTAAAAACCTTTGTTCAGAGACAATTCGTTTGATAATTGTTGGTAAAAGCCTAGACGTATTGGAGATATTTTTTCGACTTTAACAGCGTTAAGCACCGCGCAATCTGGCTCATGTGAGTGGCTGCAGTTATTGAATCGGCATTTGCCTAAATAAGGCCTAAATTCTTTAAACGCTAATTCAACTTGCTCATTGGATAAATGATTTAAGCCAAACTCTTGCAAACCCGGCGAATCAATCAAGCTGCTAGGCTCAGTAAAACCAAACGCATCTAAATGGTATAAATGCGTGGCAGTAGTGGTGTGTTTGCCACTATCCAGCACGGTACTAATTTCTTGAGTACGTACATTAACATTGGGTAGTAAGGAATTGATTATAGTCGATTTTCCCATTCCAGATTGACCAACCAAAACGCTTTGATGATTGGCTAGATGTTGCTTAATAATCTGGATATCTTCTAAAGCGGACAAATGCACCACTTGATAGCCTAAATCGGAATACAGTTTCAGCTTTGATTTAGCGTTATCAATATCGGGTAAATCGCATTTATTTAACACGATTAATGGCGCAATATTGGCTGCTTCT
Organism: Methylotenera sp.; assembly: GCA_046598525.1. Lineage (GTDB taxonomy): Bacteria > Pseudomonadota > Gammaproteobacteria > Burkholderiales > Methylophilaceae > Methylotenera_A. Next base: position 27,762 of record JBKJIJ010000017.1, read on the forward strand.
GCCGCAATTAAACAACGATTTAATAGCGCTTCATAAAAGCTTGGTTGTGTGGCTAATACAATGACAATTTGCGTGACGTTAGAGGCCAGTATTTTACTTTTGATGGCATTGCTGCGATAAAGCAGGCTGGTGCGCGGCAAGCTAGATTCCACAACGCCTTCAGCCGTTGCCGTCATTTTAATGATGACAATATCGCCACAAGCTAAATCATTTTTTTTGCCGCGTGTAACACAACTAATGCGTGATTTATCGGCAAGTTCAACTTCGTAACGCTTGCCGTAAGAGGCAACAACTAATCCTTGCGGCATTAATGGGTATTTTTCAAAGGTAGGGTAGGATTAATGATCAAATTTATAGTAAGTTTGGTTTAAATAAGCAGCAACATTAAGCTCTTCATCTTCAAACCATTTTAGGCCAATCATCGTGTTGCAATTGCGCACTTGCGCTAACAAGCCTTTAGAGGTTTTTACTAATGTATTGTCACGCGTGTAAATAGCAGAGCCATCGCCACCAAAGCTGCTTGCGTGGCAACTAATGCAATGTTGATTGACTAATAATTTGCCTGCGTTTGTATCAGCCTTAGCGAATATCTCGTTGGCTTGTGTATTGAAATGGCATGCCAGTAAAGCACAAAATATCCAAGTTTTTAACATACACAAAATCCTTTCACTAGGGGTGATTAAACTAATACTACCTAGTATACGCCGCTAATTTTGAAATTCGCATGCTGGCAGGCGGGTGCGAATCATAAAAGGCTGAATGCAAAGGGTCTGGCGTTAAAGTAGAAGCATTGTCACGGTACAATTTAACCAGCGCATCTACTAAATGTTTGGCATCGGCGTGCTTGGCCGCATAGTCATCTGCTTCAAATTCATTTTTGCGTGAATAACTGGCCATTAATGGGCGTAGCAAGAATAAAAACACAGGGGACACCAATAAAAACAGTAGCAAGGCCATGTGATTGCTAATTTCGGTAACGCCTAAGCCACTGTAAAACCAATCTTGATTCATCAACCAACCCAATAAAGCCAAGCCAATAAAGCTCATAAAGAACAACATGGCGATGCGTTTGATGACGTGATGATGTTTAAAGTGACCAAGTTCATGTGCTAATACCGCTTCAATTTCTTCTGTGTTTAAGCGGCTTAACAGCGTGTCAAAAAATACCACGCGCTTGCTGCTGCCAAAGCCGGTAAAGTAAGCGTTACCATGGCCAGAACGTGTAGAACCATCCATTACAAATAAGCCTTGTGATTTAAAGCCACATTTTGTGAGTAACGCTTCAATGCGTGTTTTGAGTGTTTCATCTGCCAATGGCGTAAATTTATTAAACAGCGGCGCAATAAAAGTAGGGTATACCGCCAACATGACGATATTAAACACACTCCAAATTACCCATAAATAAAACCACCAATATTGACCTGCGCCTTGCATTAACCATAATGCGGCGAACAAAATGGGCGCGCCTAAAGCCAAGCCAACCAAGCTATGTTTAAGCATATCGCTAAAAAACATGGCTGGCGTCATTTTGTTAAAGCCAAATTGCTCATCAATAGTGAAGGTTTTGTAATAATCAAACGGGATATCAATTAAGCTACTGATTAACATCGCCGTGCAAATAACCAATGCACCGCGGATAATTTCATGGCCCGGTAATAAATTAAACCAAGTGTTGTCAATAAACTGCAAACCGCCGCCAATGGTGAGAATTGCCAACAATACAGCTTGAGCCGCGGCTTCTATCAAGGCTAGTTTGGTTTTAGCGGCAGAATAATCAGCGGCTTTTTGATGCGCCTCTAAACTAATATTGCCAGCAAACGCCGCCGGTACTGCACCGCGATGCGCTTGCACGTGATTAACGTGTCGCATGCCTAGCCAAATGCGGATAGCCGTTGTTGAGGCGAGCAAGAAGACGAAAATAAAGGTAAGTGTAGATGCCATAGAAGAGTTAATCGCTAAAAACCATAAAAATTAAATATAATGATATTGTGAAGCATTTGAGCGTTATACGTTCAACTAAAGTGCAAAAATAGTGCAACAATTTAAACATTTTAATCGTATTTAATGGAAATCATGATGACCGCTTTAAGCAGCAATACAGACAATTTGAAATCAAACGACAACTTAATTTGGTTGGACATGGAAATGAGCGGATTGCTGCCTGACAGCGACCGTATTTTGGAGCTTGCGGCAGTGGTAACCGATGCCGATTTAAATGTATTAGGCGAGTCCCCCGTATTTGTGATTCATCAAGCCGATAGCGTGCTAGACGGCATGGATGCTTGGAATAAAGGCACTCATGGCCGTAGTGGCTTAATTGAAAAAGTAAAAGCATCTACACTTGATGAACAAGCGGCGACAGAGCAAATGATTGAGTTTTTAAAACAATACGTGCCAACAGGAAAATCGCCCATGTGCGGCAATTCAATTTGCCAAGATAGACGCTTTATGGCGCGCTATATGCCCGATCTAGAAAGCTTTTTTCATTACCGCAATTTAGATGTGAGCGTATTTAAAGAATTAGCGCGTCGCTGGAAACCAGCGATTTATTCTGGCTTTAAAAAAGCCAGCAAACATGAAGCCTTGGCCGATATTTACGAATCAATTGATGAACTTAAATATTATCGTGAGCATTTTATTGTTAAGTAAATCGTTTTAAACGTTGATTATTTAAAGTGATAAAAAGCGTGGCCAAAAAAAAGGGGCATAACGATTAGGTTATACCCCTAGGGAGGAGAAGTTAGCTTTGGAGAAGCCTGATTGTATATAAGCATCAGCTGTGCCAACTTTTTCCTCTACTATTTTGATACTGTTTTTTCGTATAAATCTAAATAAAATTGTGCGCTAAACTCCCAACTGACCTCACTACCCATTCCGTTTTTCTGAATTTTTCGCCAGTCGGTTTTGTCCTTCCAAAGTTCTAAAGCGCGCTGAATAGTGACCAAAAGTGACGCCGGTGTAACAGATTTCAACACAAAACCAGTCGCTGTATTATTCTTAAATGTGGCATGGTTGGTATCGATTACCGAATCCGCCAATCCGCCTGTAGCCGTTACAATTGGCGGTGTTCCGTAGGCTAATCCATATAACTGATTTAACCCGCAAGGCTCAAAACGCGATGGCATAATGAAGACATCAGCGCCTGCCATGATGTTATGCGACAGATGTTCGTGATAGCCAATATTCATGCTAACTTGCGCTGGAAAACGTTCTGCTAAATCGGTAAAACTTGCTTCTAGTGCTTTATCGCCGCTACCTAAAATAACAAACTGACAACCTTGATTAATGAGTTGCGGCATGATGGATGGCAATAAATCCAAACCTTTTTGGTGGGTGAGCCGACTAACAATGCCCAATAAAGGGGCGTTTGCATCAATTTGAAGCCCCAATTGCTGTTGTAACATTTTTTTAACAGTGGATTTACCGCTAATGCGTTGGCTGCTGTAATTTTTAGGCAGATGCGCATCAAGCTCTGGATTCCATTCTTGCGTATCAATGCCATTTAAAATGCCGGTTAAATCGGCACTACGTGTTTGTAGCAGGCCTTGCAAGCCAAAGCCAAATGTTTCTGTTTGAATTTCTTCTGCGTAAGTCGGGCTGACGGTGCTTAGTTGGTCGGCATAAAAAAGCCCCGCTTTTAAGAATGAAATTTGTTCAAAGTATTCAAAACCATTGATTTGAAATTGCGCCGCTGGCAACTCAAGCCTTGTCAGCCAATTGGCATGAAAATTACCCTGAAACGCCAAATTATGGATACTGAAAATGGACTTGGTAGCGGAGTTGTCCAAAAGCTTCATGTAAGCAGGCGTTAATCCTGTTTGCCAATCGTTGCATTGAATCAAATCCGGTTGCCAATTTGGTAGCGGGCTGTTTGCGCTGCAAAGCAAGCTTGCCACGCGTGACAGCACACCAAAGCGCAGGGCATTATCTAGCCAATCCTTGCCGTTTTCGTCCGAGTAGGGGCCACCAGCGCGTTCATAAAGCGCGGCATTTTTAATCACAATCACTTCTAAATCAGTATCTGGCATCCTGCCAATCAAAATACTGCACGCTTCGCCCAAAACAACAATATCAGCAATGGTTTCAATATTTTTAAGTTTAGCTAAAACCGCGCTGTAGCCAGGCATTACTAACTTAATATCTCCCTCAAACGTGCTTAACTGGCTAATCGCTTTGGGTAGCGCACCGCTAACATCAGCAAGGCCGCCAGTTTTAATTAAAGGGAAGGCTTCAGAAGTGGCAAATAAAACGCGCAAAATATTCTCTTCAAATAAATGGATATATTGCCTATTATAGTGGTTAAGTACAATTTATATAATCAGTACGTTATTTTTAATAGGTACATAATTTAAAAACTGAAAGCGAAATATGGCTGCAGGAAAGTTCGTAGCAGTACAGTGGCTAGCTGTTGGCGGTGGCGCGGCAATAGGGGCGTGGGTGCGTTGGGGCTTAGGCATTGCATTTAACGCCAGCATGCTGCCGATGGGCACTTTAATCGCCAACTTAAGCGGCGGCTTATTAATGGGCATGGCATTGGCTTATTTTATAACAGCACCTCACCAACATGAATTACGCTTATTGGTAATGACCGGTTTTTTAGGCGGCTTGACTACATTTTCAGCCTTTTCGGCAGAGGCGTTTAATTTTCTGCACAAACAACAGTATGCTTGGGCATTTGGGCATATTGCTAGCCATGTGATTGGTAGCTTGTTAATGACGGCGATTGGATTTATGTTGGTACAGTATTTCAAACAATAAACTTTAATCATAAAAAAAGCCCAGCATTTAGCTGGGCTTTTTGCATTTACTGTTGCTAAATGCTGATTACTTTTGTGTTTCCACCATCACTAAAGGCGCTTCATCTGATTGAGATTCAGCTGTTTTCTGCCAGTTTGGTGCTTTACGTGGTGCTTTTGGTTTGGCAGGTTCTGCTTGCTCGGCTGTTTTTACATCATTTTTAGTTTCCACTAATTGCAAACCGCCTTGGCTTAAATCGGCACTTAAATCAGCACCCAAATCAGCTGCTTTTGTTGGTTTACGCGCTGGTTTTTTAGCAGCTTTTGGTTTGGCTGGTTTTTCAGCTTCAAGCTGTGCTGCTGATTCATCAACCGACACTTTTTTTGTGCTGACCATTTCAATATTCGCATCGACAGCAATCGGTTTTTGCGCTTTTGGTTTCGCTGGTCTTTGCGGTTTTTCTGGTTTTGCTGGTGTTTCTAATGCTTTAGCTTCACTAGATTTGGTTTCTGTCGCTTTAGCTTCACTAGATTTGGTTTCACTAGTTTTAGTTTCTGTCGCTTTAGTTTCATTTACTGAAACGCTTGGCTCAACCGCTGCTACTTTAACCACAACCGGTGCTGCATCAGCAATCGCATCATTAGGTACAAATGCAGGTGCTACCGCATTTGGGTCGCGTGGTTCGCGGCCTTCTTCACGATTCGCATCACGATTTTTGTTGCGATTGCGACCACCACGGCTGCGGCGACCAGTACGTTCTGGGCGTCCTGTTTGATTAGCATCACCTGCAACATCGGTTGGCAAGCCAACAGCTAAGGCTGTTGATTCAACTTTCTCAACTACCTCTGCGCGTACTTCTGTTTTAGCCTCAGCATTTTTAGTATCCACTCTATCTTGACGTTGCGGACGCTCTTGACGCTCTGGCCTAGCTTGCTGTGGTTTAGCTTGCGCTTGCTGCGGTTTATCTGCATTTGCCACATTGGCCGTCACATTGTTGCGGTCACGATTATTGGCATTGCGGTCACGGTTACGGTTGCGATCACGGTCGCGATTATTACTACGATTGCGATCACCATTGCCGCGCGCCGCATCTTTAGCTTCGCTAGAAGTCGTTTGAGTTGCTTGTATTGCTACTTCTGCTTTGCTTTCGCCCGAAAACCATTGTTTAATGCGACCAAAAATAGATACTTTGGCAACTGGCGCTGCAATTTCAGCTGCTTTTGGCTCTGGTTTTTGTTCTACCAAAGGAGCTGAAGTGGCGGTTTTAATGCCCTTAACCAACGCTTCTGGCGCTTTTGGTTTTGCATCTTCATTTAAACCGCGCTCATAAGCCGTTTCAGCAGGTAACTCAACCATTTTGTAACTGGCTTGCGATGTTTCTTCTGTCACATCATCTTGCTTAATGCGCGTGATGCTGTAATTTGGCGTTTCCATGTGAATATTTGGAATCAACACCACTTCAACACCCATGCGTTGTTCAATTTTATGAATATCGGCACGTTTTTCGTTTAGCAAGAAAGTCGCGGCTTCAACTGGCAATTGCACTTGAATAATCGCGCTATTGTCTTTCATCGCTTCTTCTTGCGTAATGCGCAAGATGTGCAGGGCGGTTGATTCAATACCACGGATATGGCCAGTCCCGCTACAACGTGGGCAAGCCGCATGATTAGTTTCACCTAAGCTTGGGCGTAAGCGTTGGCGTGATAACTCCAATAAGCCAAAACGTGAAATTTTGCCCGTTTGCACGCGCGCACGGTCCGCATGCAAAGCATCGCGTAAGGTGTTTTCTACTTCGCGTTGATTGCGTTGGCTTTCCATATCAATAAAGTCAATCACCACCAAGCCGCCAAGGTCACGCAAGCGCAATTGGCGCGCCACTTCTTCAGCCGCTTCTAAGTTGGTGTTAAACGCCGTTTGTTCAATATCCGCGCCTTTAATTGAGCGACCAGAGTTAACGTCTACTGAAACTAATGCTTCCGTATGGTCGATTACAATGGCGCCGCCAGAGGGTAGGCGTACTTCACGCGAAAATGCCGATTCAATTTGATGCTCAATTTGAAAACGTGAGAATAGCGGGATTTCGTCTTGATACAACTTAACACGCGCCACATTGCCTGGCATTACGTGGTTCATAAATTGCACCGCTTGCTCATGCACATCTGGCGTATCGATTAAGATTTCACCAATGTCGGCGCTAAAGTAATCGCGAATGGCGCGAATCACAAGGCTACCTTCTTGGTAGATTAAAAACGCGCCAGGTTGGATGTGCGATGCTTCTTCAACCGCTGTCCACAATTGCGTTAAGTAGTTTAAATCCCACTGTAATTCTTCGGCATTGCGGCCAATACCAGCGGTACGCGCAATAATACTCATGCCGTTTGGCACTTCTAATTGCGCCATTACATCGCGTAATTCGTTGCGATCTTCGCCTTCAATACGGCGTGAAACACCGCCGCCACGTGGGTTGTTTGGCATTAAAACCAAATAACGGCCTGCTAAAGAGATGTAAGTAGTTAACGCCGCGCCTTTGTTGCCGCGCTCGTCTTTATCGACCTGAACGATTAATTCTTGGCCTTCTTTAATCACATCTTGAATGCGTGTTTTGCCGCTATCTGCTTTTTCAGAATAGTAGCTACGTGAAATTTCTTTAAAGGGTAAAAAGCCATGACGCTCCATGCCGTAATCGACAAAAGCGGCTTCTAGTGATGGTTCTACACGGGTAATAACGCCTTTGTAAATATTACTTTTGCGTTGTTCTTTACCAGCGTGTTCTATATCTAAATCGACAAGCTTTTGCCCGTCTACGATGGCAACGCGTAATTCTTCCGATTGCGTTGCATTAAATAACATGCGTTTCATTGATTGCTCCCGCGCTCAGAGCAAAGCAGACAGTGTTTACTTGGATAAAATTAGCTAAAGGTTTGAATTAAAAGGGATGCTGATGTAATGCGCATGATTGCTTTATATAGACTAGTCTATATAGCAGTGCGCTAAATTAAGCATGTTTTGGCATTTTCGCAGTCTAGCTGCTTGTATTAACCTAACGCTAATCGCGTTTTTTCACTGCAAATGATTCGTTATAGAAATAATTTTGCTGCAATGAATTGATTAATGTTGAATGCACCCGCATCTTAAAACTTAGTATCTTTGCATTGATGTCAAACGTTTTGTGTTTGGCTTGACATAAATCCGTTAAAATTCGGTCTTCAGTAACTTTAGTCGCGTTTATATTATTTGTCTGCGGCGGCTAGAGCGCAATTATTTTATCGCTACTTACAAATATGGCGAGCGGTATTAGCCAAAATATTGTTCATTTAATATACGTTAAAATGAATATTTTTTAAGCGGTATACTATTTGGTTGTTTGTTGCATAAAAAGCCCAATAAGCTTATTAAATTCAACAACATCGGTAGTATAGGCGTAATCCCTTTTTAAAGCAAAAATTAAACATGCAAATAGAGCAAAATAATCCTCAAGATATACAAATGGATAAACCAATCGAAACTAAAATTGGCGCAAGCGCGGCGGCAAATGTCACCATTGATGAAGCATCCGAAGGGCAGCGCATTGATAATTTTCTAACCAAAATTCTAAAAGGCGTGCCCAAAAGCCATGTCTATCGTATTTTACGCAGCGGCGAAGTGCGAGTGAACAAAGGCCGTATTGATGCGTCTTACAAGCTAATTATTGGCGATATTGTTCGCGTGCCGCCGATTCGCGTGGCGGCTAACGATAAGGAAATCATTAGTCAGCCAGCCACATCGGTATTAGAAAGCACCATTATTTATGAAGATGATGCGCTATTAATTATTGATAAGCCCGCTGGTTTTGCGGTGCATGGCGGCAGTGGCGTAAGCCGTGGCGTAATTGAACAATTACGCATGGAGCGCCCCAAAGCCAAGTTTTTAGAATTAGTGCATAGGCTAGATAGAGAAACGTCTGGCGTATTAATGCTGGCCAAAAAACGCTCGGCCTTGGTTGCTTTGCATGAAATGATTCGCAACAATCAAACCGATAAGCGTTATTTAATGCTGGTGGCAGGCGAATGGACTGAAAAGAAAAAGCGCGTGGCGCTGGATTTGCAAAAGTATGTATTGCCCAACGGTGAGCGCCGCGTAAATGTGGTAACGGACAAAAGCAAAGATAAATATGACCAAGCGCAACACTCTGAAACCATCTTTTATTTAAAACAATCTTTTGCTGGTTTTAGTTTATTAGAAGCGCAATTAATCACCGGCCGCACGCATCAATTACGCGTGCAATTGGCGCATTTGGGTTTTCCAATTGTGGGTGATGATAAATACGGCGATTTTGCTAACAATAAAGCCTTGCAGAAAAAAGGCTTAAAACGCATGTTTTTACATTCGGTTGAAACAAATTTACGCCATCCTATTTCAGCGGATAAGCTTAAATTAGTGGCGCCTTTGCCGTTAGATTTACAAAAATTTATGAATAGTTTGAATAAGTTAGAGAGCTAAGTTAATAACATGCATGAAAATATCGATAACATTAAAAATACCACAAATAATCAGCGACCTTTTGATTTAATTGTTTGGGATTGGGATGGCACAATTGCCAACTCAACCGGCATGATTACCAATGCCATTGTAAAAGCGGCCGAGCAAGTTGGCTTGCCAACACTAGACCCAATTGCGGCAAGCAATATTATTGGTTTGGGGCTTAAAGAATCCATTTACGCGCTTTATGGCGATATTCCGACTGAAAAAGCGCAAGCGTTAGCGGCGCAATACACCGCCAATTATTATGCAGGTGAAAGTGAAATTCCGCTTTTTGATGGCGTTAAAGAAACCATTATTGAGCTGAATCGCCGCGGCTATAAATTGGCCGTAGCAACAGGCAAGGGCAGGCGTGGTTTAAATTTGGCGCTGCAACATTGTGGATTAGGCAATTATTTTCACGCCACGCGCACGGTGGATGAATGCTTTTCTAAACCACACCCGCAAATGCTGGATGAATTAATGGATATTTTGGTTGCAACGCCAGAGCGCACATTAATGATTGGCGACACCAGTTATGATTTGCAAATGGCGCAAAATGCAGGTGTGGCAGGTGTTGGTGTAACGTTTGGCGCACAGACGCAAGATAAATTAGTGGGTTATAATCCTATCAAAATATTTAATCAATTTAACGACTTAAGTACTTGGTTGCTAAACACTTAATAACTTTCTAATCAAACTATTTAATCAATACAATTAAATCAAATCATGCAAACACAAACCATTGTTTTAAATAGTCACGATTTAGTTGAAAAATCGCTTGGTTTGCGATTTGCCTTGCCGCAGTTGGGCGAAATGGCCACTGGCTTTGTGGTGCGTTATCACGGCAAGGCGCATGCTTATGTGAATAAATGTGCGCATGTGCCAATTGAGCTAGATTGGAACCAAGGCGAATTTTTTACAGTCAGCAAAGATTATTTGATTTGCGCCACGCACGGCGCGCATTATGCGCCCGATACTGGGCATTGCGTGATGGGCCCTTGCAAAGGAAAAAGCTTGCAAGCCTTGCCAGTTACAGAACAAAATAATCAAATCACGATTCATTTAGAACAAATTAAGAAATACTTGTAAGTTTACTTTTAAGAGAGCAATCAGCATGTCAGAAGACAATAATTGGCAACAACAAACCATCGAAAAACTCGCTTTATCCGGCTTGCAAGAGCAAAAATCGGCAAGGCGCTGGAGTATCTTTTTTAAAGCACTGATGTTTATCTATTTATTTGTGGTGCTGTTTTTAGCGTTAGGTTGGCTGGGCGGCACAAAAGCTGGCACGGGCGAGCATACCGCGCTAATTGAAATTGCCGGCGTGATTGAGGCGGGCGGCGATGTGAATGCCGATTCTGTGATTACCAGCTTAAACGATGCCTATGAAAGTAAAGGCACCAAAGGCATTATTCTGCGTATTAATAGCCCAGGCGGTAGCCCAGTGCAATCAGGTATTATCTTTGATGAAATTAAACGCCAAAGAAAACTACACCCAAGCATTCCTGTATACGCGGTGGTAGAAGATATCTGTGCATCAGGCGGTTATTATATTGCCGCAGCAGCCGATAAAATTTACGTGGATAAAGCCAGTATTGTTGGCTCAATCGGCGTATTAATGGATGGCTACGGCTTTACCGATGTGATGCAAAAAGTAGGGGTTGAGCGTCGCTTATTAACCGCTGGCGAAAACAAAGCCATGCTAGACCCATTTTCACCAGTCAACCCAAAACATCAAGCGCTAGCCCAAGCCATGTTAAACCAAATTCATGAGCAATTTAAAACAGTAGTGCGACAAGGCCGCGGCAATCGCTTGGTTGAAGACAACGAAACCTTTAGCGGCTTATTTTGGAGCGGCGAGCAAAGCATTAAAATTGGCTTGGCTGATGCACTTGGCAGCGCCGATTTTGTCGCACGTGAAGTGATTAAGCAAGAAGAAATAGTCGATTATTCATACCAAGATAGCGTAGTAGACCGCTTTGCTAAACGTTTAGGCGCAAGTATGGCTAAGGCGATTGGTATTGATGCCGCAGTGAAAAACTTGCAATTAAGGTAGTTACAGCTGTTTTTGTCATTCCCGCGAAAGCGGGAATTCATTTGATGGTGTACAAGAAAATCATTTGCATACCCTGCGTTGGCTGGGGTTTATAAAACTGATTTAGTTAAATCTAAGTGCTTGATTGATGGGTAAGCTTTACAGTTTGTTTAGTAAGCTGTAATAAACTATCCAGCGCTTCATTAACCGCTGCAGCACTTGAAAACGCCTTAGCAATTTCAGGGTCAAGCAACACCAAGTTAGTGCCTTTATTATAAGAAGTCAGAAATTTACCACGCACGCCCTTACCAAGGTCTTCGCGGCTGTATTCAGAGCGTAAATCATAATTAATCTTCTTCATATATATTTCTTTCTGCGCGCGAAGGGTATGGCTTGTTGGATGGGTTGGCTATCATTCAACTAAGGTTATCCGTGAGCGTTTAGCCACGCCAGAAATATCGTTATAGATGTAGTACGTCCCGATAATTTTACAGACTTTAATATCTAGACTGTTCATGTTCCAAAAGTATTCAACATCATTATCGCCAATAGGACGCAGTTCTGGAATTGGCACAAAAATTCTTCCACCATCAACCGAAATCAACGTAAGCTCTTTTACTATGTTATTGTTGATTTTTAAGTATATTGGGTACGCAGAGCTGTTACCGTCTGGGTGCACTTTTGTCCATCGCTCCTGAAATTCACTAGTGCGAACGCCTTGCAAAATTTGAAAAGTATTATCATCTTTTGCAATCCAAACTTCTGAGCCGTCTACAACTTCATATGACCAATTGCTAGTTTCCAGCATAGTTTCAAAATCTTTAAGCGTGTTTTTTGTCCTTAGCTTTTCTGATAATTGCTCTAGTCCGTCTTTCTGGCTATTACTTGCTTTTATATAGTACCTATGAGTAATAAGCCAAGACAAAAGTCCGCCTACGGCAGCTCCAGCAACAAACATAAAAAACTCATTCATATAGGATAGGTATCTAATGTTGAATTACGGAGCTAGCCCGTAGGCTTGGGTTGTAAAGAAAATGAACCCCAACGTCGGTCATTTTGTTGTGGTTCGCTTTACTCACTACCAGCCTACTTTAATGCCTTAGTGTGGTTAATCAAGCCATTAGTAGAGCTATCGTAGTTAGTCACTTTGCCTTCACTGGTTAGCTGCGGCAAGATTTGTTGGGCAATTTGTTTGCCGTACTCAACGCCCCATTGGTCGTAGCTATTGATATCCCACATAATGCCTTGTACAAATATTTTGTGCTCGTATAGCGCGATAAGTTTGCCTAGTGTGTTCGGCGTTAATTTGTCGAATAAAATAGAGGTGGTAGGGCGGTTGCCTTCAAACACTTTATGCGGCAATAATTTTTCTAATTCTTCACCTTTTAAGCCTTGGTTTTCTAACTCTACGCGCGCTTGATTGTGGGTTTTGCCCAGCATTAACGATTGCGTTTGCGCTAAAAAGTTAGCTAACAAAATTTTGTGGTGCGCGTAGCCGTGTTTGCCGATGGCATAGTGGCTGTGCACTGGCATTAAAAAGTCGGCAGGTACAATTTGTGTGCCTTGATGGATTAATTGGTAAAACGCATGCTGGCCATTGGTGCCAGCTTCACCCCAAATAACTGGGCCAGTTTTGTATTGCACGCGGGTGCCATCGCGGCAGATAAATTTACCGTTACTTTCCATATCCGCTTGTTGCATATAAGCAGGAAAGCGCGCTAAACCTTGATCGTAGGGCAGGATAGCATTGGTATCGACATGGAAAAAGTTGTTATACCAAACGCCAATTAATGCCAAAATGACTGGCATATTTTGCTCTAAAGGCGCGGTTTTGAAATGGTTATCCATTTCATGTGCGCCATCTAGCAAGGCCTCAAAATTATCCATGCCAACGTACAAGGCAATGCTTAAGCCAATGGCAGACCATAGTGAATAACGACCGCCTACCCAATCCCAAAACGCAAACATATTAGCGGTATCAATGCCGAAATCAGCTACTGCTTTTGCGTTGGTGGATAACGCCACAAAGTGTTTTGCTACTTCGTTGCTATCTTTGGCGGATTCTAAAAACCATGTGCGCGCGCTCATGGCGTTGGTCATGGTTTCTTGCGTGGTAAATGTTTTAGAAGCCACAATAAACAAGGTGGTTTCAGGTTTGCATTTTTCTAACGCGCGCATTAAATGGGCGCCATCAATATTCGATACAAAATGGATGTTAAGTGCTGGGCTAGCGTATGGTTTTAAGGCATCGCACACCATTACAGGGCCTAAATCAGAGCCGCCAATACCAATATTCACAATATCGGTGATGCGTTTACCTGTGTAGCCAAGCCAAGTGCCGTTGCGTACTTTTTCTGAAAACTCGCGCATTTGCGCTAGCACTGCGTTAATGTCTGGCATCACATCTTTGCCATCTACCATTACTGGCGTATTGCTACGGTTGCGCAGGGCGGTATGCAGCACAGCGCGATTTTCGGTGATATTGATTTTTTCACCACTAAACATGGCATCACGCCATTGCTCAATTTTGGCTTCGCGCGCCATTTGAAACAGCATAGGCAAGGTTTCATCGTTGATACGATGTTTGGAATAATCAAACAGAATATCGCCAAAATGTAAGCTGTAATGCTCAAAGCGTTTTGGGTCGGCTGCAAATAAATCGCGCATATGAAGTGACGCAATTTCTTTTTGATGCGCACACAATTTTTGCCAAGTAGGGAACTGAGTAAGAGTTGTCATTTATTATTTAAAACAGTAGTTTATTATAGGTATTTAATGTTGGTTATAAGTATAACTTTACAATATGACAGCATTAAGATTTATGGGTGATGATTAAACCTGCTAATGGCGGCAAGGTAATTAATAATGATTGCGCATGGTTCATCCAGGAAATATTTTCTGTTTGTAAACCAGCGCCATTACCTTGATTACTGCCGCCATAATAGCCAGCGTCACTGTTAAAAATCTCCGCATATTGGCCTGCTTTTGGCACACCAATGCGATAATTTTCACGGAACACAGGCGTAAAATTCATCACTATTATAGCAAAAGAATTATCTAGGCCGCGTCTGATGAAACTAATAATTGATTGATCCGAATCGTGGCAATCAATCCAATCAAAACCTTGCACTTCAAAATCCAGCTCATGCAGACATTCAAGATGCAGATAATGCATATTTAAATCGCGTGCGGTGCGCTGAATACCAATGTGCGCTTCGTGCTCAAGCAAGTGCCAATCTAAACTGGCGTTTACATTCCACTCAATGCCTTGCGCAATTTCGTTGCCCATAAAATTGAGTTTTTTGCCTGGGCTGGTCATTTGCAGCGTCATTAATAGGCGCAAATTAGCAAATTTTTGCCATGAGTCGCCCGGCATTTTGCCAATTAAAGAGCCTTTGCCATGCACCACTTCGTCATGTGAAAACGGTAGTACAAAGTTTTCGCTATAAGCATACAGTTGGCCAAACGTGAGCATGCTGTGGTGATATTTGCGATGCACTGAATCGTTTTCAATGTAGCTGAGCGTGTCGTTCATCCAGCCCATATTCCACTTCATGCTGAAACCCAAACCGCCTAAGTAAATAGGGCGCGAAACGGCTGGCCAAGCGGTAGATTCTTCTGCAATAGTAAGCGCACCCGGGAAATCTTGATGAACCACCATATTGAGTTGTTTTAAGAAATCAATCGCTTCTAGATTTTCGCGGCCGCCAAATTTATTGGGCACCCATTCGCCTGCTTTGCGTGAGTAATCCAAATACAGCATAGAAGCCACGGCATCCACACGCAAGCCATCAATATGGAATTCTTTTAACCAAAAATAGGCGCTGGCAATTAAGAAATTGCGTACTTCATTGCGGCCATAGTTAAATATTAATGTACCCCAATCTTGGTGCTCACCAATGCGTGGGTCCTCATGTTCGTATAAGGCGGTGCCGTCAAAACGGGCTAACGCCCAATCATCTTTAGGGAAATGGCCCGGTACCCAATCTAAAATCACGCCAATATTGGCTTGGTGACAGGCATCGATTAAAAATTTCAAATCGTCTGGCGTGCCGAATCGGTTAGTCACGCCAAAATAGCCAGTGGTTTGATAGCCCCATGATTCATTTAAAGGGTGCTCAGTAATCGGCAGTAATTCAATGTGCGTGTAACCCATATCGGCCACATAAGGCACTAATTCAGCGGCTAATTCGAGATAGGTTAATGGCAGATTGCCATTTTTACGGCGCCATGAGCCCACATGAATTTCATAACAATTAAACGGTGCATGCAACCAATCGTTTTTGGCGCGATGATTTAACCATTCGCTGTCTTGCCATTGATAAGTGCTGTTGGCTGAAATTTTAGCTGCAGTACCCGGACGCGCTTCAAACTCGCGCGCAAAAGGATCTGTTTTAGTTAATATGGCTTGCGATTGACGATTGCGAATCTCAAATTTATATAAGGTTTCGGCGGCCAAATTCGGAATAAATAATTCCCAAACGCCGGTGCTACCGCGCACGCGCATAGGGTTTACGCGGCCATCCCATTGGTTAAAGTTGCCAATCACACTCACGCGCTCGGCATTTGGCGCCCAAACAGCAAAGCGTACACCTTGCACGCCTTGATGCTCAATGATGTGCGCACCAAACGTGTTGTAAGCTTGATTAAGTGAGCCTTCACCAAATAAGTACAATTCGTTATCGGTTAATATCGGATTAAAGCTGTAAGTATCAATGGTTTCTTGTACTTGGCCATTTGCTTCAATTTGAATCACGCAAGGCGAGCTTGGCGCTGTTTTGCCGCGCCATTCAAATAAGCCAGCGGCATGCACGCGCTCGCATTCTACCCACTTCGATTTAACCTGCAGGCTGACTTTTTCGGCATACGGCAGAAACGTGCGGAAAACAAATTCGGCACCTTCTTTATGCAATCCTAAATAAGCAAAAGCATCGTGATGTTTTGCATCGAGTATCAAATTAAGTTGGTTTTGAGTTGTGCTGGCCACGATATAATTTCTTTAAAATCGGTTGAATTAGACTGGATTATAACCCTTATCTAAGCCTATAATTAAATTGTAAATATTTTGTATCATTTTGGAATGTGAAATATTTATTAAATTAATGTTATTTGCCCAATACGGCTGTTTTCTGGCCTACAAGACAATAATGTTTATTCTTATTGACTAAGTTTAAGGAGGGCAGCCATGGCACAAGATGCGAATAGTTCACGTTTTATTAGCACAATGACAAAGAATACGGTTGCGCTAATTTTAGCTGGCGGACGCGGTAGCCGACTAAAAGATTTAACCGATAGGCGCGCAAAACCAGCGGTTCCATTTGGCGGAAAATTCCGCATTATCGATTTCCCATTATCCAATTGCATTAATTCTGGTATTCGCCGTGTTGGCGTGATTACCCAATATAAATCGCATAGCTTAATTAGGCATATTCAGCGCGGCTGGAGTTTTTTAAACGGCGAATTTAACGAATACATTGAGTTGTTACCAGCATCGCAGCAAAATAATACAGAAGAGTGGTACAAAGGTACCGCCGATGCTGTGCATCAAAACGTGGATATTTTGAAATCCAGCAACGCGCAATATGTGGTGATTTTGGCAGGGGACCATATTTATAAAATGGATTACGGCCAAATGTTGGCAACGCATGCCAAAAATAATGCCGATATGACCATTGCCTGCTTAAATGTGCCATTAGAAGAAGCCAAAGGTTTTGGCGTAATGGCGGTGGATGATGAAGACCGTATTATTGAATTTTCTGAAAAACCAGAAAAGCCTAAACACATGCCGGGCGACAAAACACAAGCCTTAGCCAGTATGGGTATTTACATTTTTAATGCGCAATTTTTGTATGAAGAATTAGCCAGAGATGCGGCAGAACCCAATTCTACTAAAGATTTTGGCGGCGATATTATTCCTTATTTAATCTCACGCGCACGCGTGTATGCGCACCGATTCTCTGAAAGCTGTGTTGGCGCTAAAAATGGTTTCTACTATTGGCGCGATGTTGGTACGGTTGATGCTTATTGGGAAGCGAACATGGAATTAACACGTGTGACGCCTGAGCTTAATATGTATGACAATAACTGGCCGATTTGGACTTATCAAGAGCAAGTGCCACCGGCTAAATTTGTGTTCAACGATGAAGGCCGAACCGGTAAAGCGACTGATTCTATTGTGTCTGGCGGCTGCTTAATCAGCGGCTCATGCGTGACAAGTTCAGTATTGTTTTCTAATGTGCGCGTGCACAGTTATTGCGATATTGAAGGTGCCGTATTATTGCCAAATGTGGTGGTTCACCGTCACGCTAAATTAAAAAATGTAGTGGTGGATAAAGGCGTAGAGATTCCAGAAGGTATTGAAATTGGCTTTGACTTAAAAGCCGACAAAAAACGTTTTTATGTATCCGAAAAAGGAACAGTATTGGTAACCAAATCGATGCTGCTTAAATTATAAGTAACAAGTTTTAAATTTTTAAATTGAATATTGAGATATGAATCAACCTAAATTATTAATTTCGCTCTACTGGCATATGCATCAGCCAGATTACCGCGATTCAATCTCTGGTGAGTACGTACTGCCTTGGACTTATTTGCACGCCATTAAAGACTATTCTGATATGGCTTACCATTTGGAGATGAATCCAAAAGCCAAAGTAAGCTTTAATTTTGTGCCTATTTTGCTGGATCAACTAGAAGATTACGCCCAGCAATTTAAAACAAAACGCGTAAAAGACCCCATTTTAAAATTACTCAGCACTGATGATTTATGGATGATTTCGCTTGAAGAGCGCCGTTTAATCAAAGACAGTTGCTTTAAAAGTTATCACGAAAAAATGCTTAAGCCGTTTCCCGATTACGATCGGCTGCATAAAATGTTTGAGTTTTTAACCGAAGATGGCCGTGATGATTTAATTTATTTATCCGGCCAGTATTTATCCGATTTATTGGTGTGGTACCACTTGGCTTGGATGGGCGAAAGCGTGCGCCAGAACAATACTTTGGTGCAAACATTAATGAGCAAGGGTAAGAAATTTACCAATGAAGACCGTTTGGCTTTGTACGATTTAGTAGGTGAATTAATTGCTAATTTGATTCCGCGCTACAAAAAATTGGCCGAAACAGGCCAAATTGAAATTTCTAGCACGCCGCACTATCATCCGATATTGCCCTTGCTGGTTGATTTTGAAACCACGCATGACGCCATGAGCAATGCTATTTTGCCAAAATCGCCAAAATATCCGGGCGGTATTGAGCGTGCGATTGACCATCTAAAAGATGCCACAACATCGCACACGCGCCGTTTTGGTATGGCGCCAAAAGGCATGTGGCCATCTGAGGGGGCGGTTTCTAAAGAAAGTTTGCTATTAATGGCGAATCAGGGCGTGCAATGGGCGGCTTCTGGTGAAGGTGTTTTAGCCAATAGTCTGCGTAAATCTAGCCCTAAAAAAGCCTTATTATCACGTCACGATTATTTATATAAGCCTTATAAAGTCAGCAATACTGAAGATTCGATTACCTGCTTTTTTAGAGATGACCGATTGTCGGACAAAATCGGTTTTGAATATTCTAAGATGCACAGCAGCGAAGCCGTAAACGATTTTATTCAAACCTTAGAGCACATTTACAATACTTATCAGCGCCAAGAAAACCCAGTAGTTAGCGTGATTTTAGATGGCGAAAACGCGTGGGAATATTATCCGTATAACGGCCATTATTTCTTAACAGAGCTGTATGCCGCACTGGTTAACCATCCTAATATTGAAATGGTGACGCAATCTGAAGTGTTGCAAGCGATGAAAGCGCCCGAAAAAAGCCTTTATAAAATTAATTGCGGTGTGTTGCCAGAAATTTCGGCAGGCAGTTGGGTGTATGGCAGCTTTAGCACTTGGATTGGTAGCGTAGATAAAAATTATGGCTGGGATTTACTATGTGAGGCCAAAAAATCGTACGATAAAGTCATGAAGTTGGGCAAATTAACAGCCCAAGAAAAACACGCTTGTGAGCATCAATTATCGGTTTGTGAAGGCTCTGATTGGTTTTGGTGGCTAGGCGATTACAACGCCGCCATGAGTGTGAGTAGTTTTGATCAGTTATATCGCCGCAATTTAATGAACTTGTATCGCCTGCTTAAATTGCCGATTCCCGAACATTTAAATGCATCCATCAGCATGGGTGATAGCCAAGCGGCAAATGATTCGAACAGCGGAACCATGCGCAGAGGACAAGAGTAGTTAATTTGTCATTTTCTAAAACCTGCCCTACGCGCCTAATTAATGGTGTTATTCATGCCATTAATTAGCGCAACTAATAACAAAGCATAAAGAAATAAGAAATAAAATGAAAAAATCGCAGCAACTTAAAGCAGGTGTTTTATTACATATAAGCTCTTTGCCCGAAGGCACAATGGGCTTGCAGGCGCAGCGATTTATTGATTTTTTGAGTGCGACAGGGGTGAGTGTTTGGCAAACGCTACCACTCAATATGCCGCACAACGATGGCTCGCCTTATCAATGTTTAAGCGCGCATGCGGGTAATCCTGCGTTTATTGATTTGCAGCAATTATTGCAAGCAGGCTACATTAATGCGACCGATTTACAGATTTATAAGGCTGATCCTACTTTAGCGCAGCATCAAAAATTGTTTGAAAAAGCGTTTTGTGTTGCCTCTCAGCAGCCAGATACAAGCGATTACATCACCTTTAAAAAGTTTTGCAAAAAGCATAGCCATTGGCTAAACGATTTTGCTTTGTTCCTAATGTTGCGTGAGCAATTTAATCAAACCAGCTGGAATAGCTGGCCGGTTGCTTACAAAAAACGTGATTTAAAAACACTAAACCTTGCTAAAAAACAACACGCGCATGCCATTGCGGTAATTAAATTTACCCAGTTTATTTTCTTTAAACAATGGTTTGAGTTAAAAGCCTATGCCAATCAACATCATATTGCCATGTTTGGCGATATTCCAATTTTTGTGGCCTTTGATAGTGCCGACGTTTGGGCCAACCCCGATTTATTTAAAATAGATAAACATTGCAATATGACGGTGGTGGCAGGTGTGCCGCCTGATTATTTCTCTAGAACCGGCCAGCGCTGGGGTAACCCGCACTACAATTGGCGCGCCATGAAAAAAGAAGACTTTAAATGGTGGTTAGCGCGTATGCACACGCAAAATAGTTTGTTTGATATGGTGCGTATTGATCACTTCAGAGGCTTAGAAGCGGCGTGGGAAATCCCGGCCACTGCAGACACGGCAATTAACGGTAAATGGCAGGTAGCTCCTGGTAATTTGCTGTTGTCAGCGATTAAAAAACGCTTTAAAAAGATGTGCTTAGTAGCAGAAGATTTGGGCATTATTACCGATGAAGTGAACGCCTTAAGACATGAATACAATATGCCGGGCATGAAGATTTTGCAATTTGCTTTTGGCGGTGGTGACGATAATTTGTATTTACCGCACAATGTTGAAGCCAATAGCGTGGTTTACACTGGCACGCATGATAATGACACCACCTTGGGTTGGTATCAACAGCTTGAAGAAAACGCCAAAAATCATTTGCACAGCGTGCTAAATAACGATGAGCCGGATATGCCAAATGCTTTGATTGATATGGCTTTAGCAACGCAAGCCGATTTAGCGATTATACCCATGCAAGATATTTTGGCGCTTGATAGCACCAACCGTATGAATACCCCTGGCACATTAGGCGGTAATTGGGTTTGGCGTTTTGATTGGCCAGAATTAACGCCACAGCAGCAACAGCATTTTGCCGATGCGGTGCAACGCTCTGGGCGGCGCATTAATTAGCGATGAGTTTGCTAATTGGCATTGATGTTGGTGGCACTAATTTACGTTTAGGCGTGGTTAAATCCAGCGTTGGTGCGCTGCAATTGCTAGAAGAAATGCG
>JBKJIJ010000004.1:0-247342 GCA_046598525.1 Methylotenera sp.
CTTATCAGTCGTTCATTTTGTTAAAGAGCTTATTCTTGCTACCGATAAAGTGAATCACTTTTTGGTATTTCGTTTCACGCTTTGCGTTAACGAGGTGCGCATTATACAGAGCTTTTAAACCGCGTCAACACTAATTTTGAAAGACTTCTAATTAATTTTGAACGCTGTAAATTGCTGCGTTTTTTATTACTTTTCGTTACGTTTTTCTGTAACGAGGTGCGCATTATACAGAGCTTTGAAGCCGCGTCAACACTAATTTTGAAAGACTTTTAATTAATATTAACGTTGTAGTTTACTGCGTCTTTTTTGTTGCTTTTCGTTAACGGTTGTCTGTAACGAGGAGCGCATTCTACAGAGGGTTAAATTTTGGTCAAGCCCTATTTGGCGAAGTTACAAATTTGTTACAAACTAATGAAAATACCGATAAATGCCATCATTTAATTCACATTAATTTTAACAAACTTGCGTTTACCCACTTGCGCTACTCCGCAAAACCCTTTAGTAAGCTGCAAGCTTTTATCGCTGACTTTTTCGCTATCCAGTTTTACGCCGCCTTGATCAATGGCACGATTTGCTTCTGATGTGCTTTCTACCAAGCCTGCTAATTTTAATAATTGTGCAATTCCAATCGATTCCGCATCAATATTAATGGTTATTTCTGGCACTTCATCGGGCACACCGCCTTTGGCGCGCGTTTGAAAATCGGTTAACGCTTTTTCGGCATCCAGCTGACTATGAAAGCGCGCCACTATTTCTTGCGCGAATCTCACCTTAATATTGCGCGGATTTTCGCCTGCCACTACCGCCGCTTTCCACTGCTGAACCGTTTCTAGCGATTCAAATGAAAGTAACTCTATATAGCGCCACATTAACTCATCGCTAATCGACATCAATTTTGCAAAGATAATTTCAGGCGCTTCGTTAATACCAATATAGTTATTCAGCGATTTGGACATTTTATTAACGCCATCCAAACCCTCTAATAACGGCATAGTTAACACACACTGCTGGCTTTGGCCGGCTTGTTTTTGCAATTCGCGGCCCATTAATAGGTTGAATTTTTGGTCAGTGCCGCCTAACTCTACATCGGCCTTTAATGCGACTGAATCGTAGCCTTGCAATAATGGATACATAAATTCATGAATGGCAATTGGCTGATTACCTTTAAAGCGCTTAGAAAAATCATCACGCTCCAACATGCGCGCAACGGTTAGGCTGGAAGCTAATTTGAGCATACCGGCTGCACCTAAATCGGTTAGCCAGCTTGAGTTAAATACAATTTCGGTTTTATCTTTATCTAAAATCTTAAACACTTGGCTTGCATACGATTGCGCATTTTCAATCACCTGCTCTTTTGTTAAGGGTGGGCGCGTGGCGCTTTTACCTGTTGGGTCACCAATCATGCCGGTAAAATCGCCAATCAGAAATAAGATTTGATGGCCTAAGTCTTGAAAGTGGCGTAACTTATTAATTAAAACCGTATGGCCAAGATGCAAATCGGGCGCGGTAGGATCAAAGCCGGCTTTGATTCGTAGCGGAATTCCTTTTTTTAGTTTCTCAATTAATTCTTGCTCAATCAGTAATTCTTCACAGCCGCGTTTGATGATGGCTAATGATTGGTCAATTGAGTGCTTAGTGTCGGTATTCACGGCTTTTTCCAATGGCTAAAAAAGAGTATCTTTACAAATAGTTACTTTTTGCAACTTTTTATTGTGATAAAAATTCTGTTAATATGTAAGGCTAATTAAAGCGTAAAGCTTTTTAATTCAAGCATTTGGGCGATTTTTTATACTATTTTAGGACGCATTTTTTGAACAAAAACACGCAAAAATCTAAGCCTGCTATTTTAACGCAAAACCTAATGCACGGTTTGCGTAAAATAAAATTGCGCTGGATTTCGCTTATTTTGGTTTTACCATTTTTTGCGATTATCGCCGCTTTTGGCACCGTTTCGCCTGAGCAACCGCGTTACATTAAGCCTGAAACCATTACTGAAGAAGTGACCTTGCCGCTGGCGGTGCACAACGTTAATCGCGATGAAGAGTTTTGGCAAATTGACCAAGTGCGGCGCGACGATACCTTGGGCAGCATTTTTAGGCGCATGAATATTCGCGATGAAGATGCCATGAAATTTTTAATGCTAGCGCCAGATGCGCGCGCCATTAACAATCAGCTGATTCCTGGCCACACATTAGAGATTAAAACCAATTTAGACGGCCGCTTGCTGCATTTAGAGTATGAAGTGGATCATGAAACCATATTAGTGGCTGGTTTAACGCATAGCGGGTATCAAGTTGCCACGCAAAAACTCATTTTACAAAATCATCAGGTTTTAAAATCGGCCATTATTGTGGATTCGTTATTTGGCGCCACTGATGACGCTGGCATACCGGACCAAATTGCGTTGCAAATTGCCGATATTTTCTCTAGCGAAATTGATTTTCATGATGATTTGCGGCCTGGCGATTACTTTAATGTGGTGTATGAAGCTTTTTATAACGCTGGCGAAATGATGAAGTTGGGCAATGTGTTGGCGGTAGAATTTGTGAATCAAGGCAAAAAACACAAAGCCGTGCATTTTGGCGATGCAGAAGGCAAATTTGCTTATTACACGCCAGAAGGCAAAAGTATTCACAAATCCTTTTTACGCTCCCCGCTAGAGTTTACGCGCATTAGCTCATCGTTTAGCGCAGGCCGTTTTCACCCTATTTTAAATCGCATTAAAGCGCATAAAGGTGTGGATATGGCCGCGCCTACTGGCACGCGCATCAAAGCTTCTGGCAATGGCGTGGTAGATTTTGTGGGCAGCAAAGGCGGTTATGGCAATGTAATTGTGCTTAAACACGATAACGGTATAAGCACGGTTTATGGCCATTTATCACGCTTTGCGCCGGGTTTGCGTAAAAACATGAGCGTTGCGCAAGGCGATATTATTGGTTTTGTCGGCATGTCTGGCTTGGCTACAGGCCCGCATTTGCATTACGAATTTTTGATTAATAAAGAGCATCGCGACCCGATGAAAGTGGCTTTGCCCATGAGCATTCCAATTGAAGGCAAATTTAAGCAAGAGTTTGATAAACAAAGCTTAAACCTGATGACGCAAATCGAAATGCTCAACCGCAGGCAAGTTGCTTCTGCTGATTAATTGATGGTTAACGCTCAATTATTTATCGGCATTATGTCTGGCACCAGCTTGGACGGCGTGGATGTGGCGCTTTGTGATTTAAATGACAGCCAATGTAAAGTGCTGGCAACGCTCTTTTTGGCTTATCCGCAATCGCTTAAAACCCAGTTATTAAATCTACATAGCCCTAGCCATAATGAATTAGAAATAACAGCTTTAACCGCCAATACGCTGGCCAATTTATATGCCGATGCTGTAAATGCATTATTAGCCAAGCAAAAAATAGCCGCCAATGCAATTACCGCTATTGGCTGCCATGGCCAAACCATTCGCCACCGGCCAGAGCTTGGCTTTACCTTGCAAATTGGCAATGCGGCGCTGTTGGCTGAACTCACTAATATTACCGTGGTATCTGATTTTAGAAGCCGCGATATTGCCGCAGGCGGCCAAGGCGCGCCGTTGGTGCCTGCGTTTCATCAAGCGGTATTTGGCTCAAATCAATCTAATCGCGCACTGATTAATATAGGTGGCATTGCCAATATTACCTATTTAGCCAAAAACGGCAGCGTGTTAGGTTTTGATTCTGGCCCCGGTAATATGTTATTAGATGCTTGGATTAAACAGCAATTAGGCAAAGATTATGATGCAGATGGCGCATGGTCGGCCACAGGCGAAGTGATTGAACCGCTATTATTGCAAATGCTGGCAGAACCCTTTTTTGCATTACCCCCACCCAAAAGTACAGGCCGCGATTTATTTAATGATGCTTGGCTAGCCAAACATTTGGGCAAAGCTGATTACCGCCCGCAAGATGTGGCGCATACCTTAATAGCTCTAACGGCACGCACCATTCATGATGCGCTTGCACAATTTTGTAGCAATGTTTGTGGCAATGTAGAGTGCGTTTATTTATGTGGCGGCGGCGCGCACAATGCGCTGCTGATTCAACATTTACAACAATTATTAGGCCATACAAAACTCACAACCACTGCAGAGTTAGGCGTAGGCGTTGATTGGGTTGAGGCCGCCGCCTTTGCTTGGCTTGCCAAACAAACTATTGACCATAAACCCAGCAACTTACCCGCCGTTACAGGCGCCAAAGGTTTGCGTGTGCTTGGCGCAATATATTCAGCCTAAGCGTTTTTAATACTAAAACATTTGGTATTATTGTTGCTTAACCTAAACGATTTAAACGCGAATAAAGATTGATTATGACCACAAAACCAACAAAAGCCACCATCACCTTTGATAACGGCGCAGCGCCTATCGAATTGCCCATGCTTTCTGGCACCTTGGGTAACGATGTGATTGACATTCGCAGCCTTGGCAAGCATGGCGTATTTACTTACGACCCAGGCTTTATGTCAACGGCCGCTTGCCAATCTAACATCACCTATATTGATGGCGAACAGGGTTTGTTGTATCACCGTGGTTACCCAATTGAGCAATTGGCTGAAAATTGTAATTTTTTAGAAGTTTCGTATCTATTAATGCATGGCGAATTACCGAATGTCACGCAAAAAGCCGAATTTATTAACCTAATCAGCGGCCACACCATGCTGCACGATCAGCTTAATAATGTGTTCCGCGGATTTAGGCGCGATGCACATCCTATGGCAGTAATGGTGGGCGTGGTAGGCTCAATGTCTGCGTTTTATTTCAACGAAATGAGCGTTTACGATGCAGCCGATCGCCAAGTTTCGGCCTATCGTCTATTAGCAAAAGTGCCAACCATTGCGGCTTGGAGCTATAAATACATTATGGGCCAGCCCTTTATGTATCCAAACAACAAACTTAATTATGCCGAAAACTTTATGCATATGATGTTTGCCACGCCATGTGAGGAATATGTACCCAACCCAATATTAGCCAAAGCGTTTGAAAAAATATTGATTCTACATGCCGACCATGAACAAAACGCATCAACCAGCACGGTACGTTTGGTAGGCTCAAGCGGCGCTAACCCATTTGCCAGTGTGGCCGCCGGCATTGCCTCACTTTGGGGCCCAGCACATGGCGGCGCCAACGAAGCCACCTTACAAATGTTAGAAGAAATGGGTGATGTATCGCGCATTGGTGAATTTATCAAACGCGCCAAAGATAAAACGGATAGCTTCCGTCTGATGGGTTTTGGTCACCGAGTGTACCGAAACATGGATCCGCGCGCCGCTATTATGCGCACAACCTGTCATGAAGTATTAAACGAATTGGGCCTACAAGATGACCCATTATTTAAATTGGCCATGGAATTAGAAAAAATCGCGCTAGAAGACGAATATTTCGTTTCACGCAAACTCTATCCAAACGTCGATTTCTACAGCGGCATCGTCATGCGCGCCATGGGCATTCCAAACTCCATGTTCACCGCCATCTTCGCCCTAGCCCGCACCGCTGGCTGGATAGCGCAATGGAGCGAGATGAACGCCGACCCAGAACACAAAATTGGGCGCCCAAGACAGTTATATACGGGTGAAGCCAGACGTGAGTTTGTGCCGATTTATAAACGTTGATTTGTGTCTGGCTTATGAATGAATAGTATTAATAATGATGGTACCTCGATTATTAACTCATTAAAGGCAAGACTTTCTTTTGCCGATGGTTTGCGTGGTTTCGCAGCTTTCTGGGTAGTATTATTCCATCTATCCGAAGGTCAACATATTGATCACATTAAGAATGCATTGCCAAGTCATATTTTTAATGTGGTTTTTGGTTATGGGCATTTAGGCGTTGCAATATTTTTTGTGCTTAGCGGATTTGTCATGGCATTGACGGCGCACAAAGTTAAATTCAATTATACGATTGCTACTAAATTCATATTAAGACGCCTTACCAGACTAGCGCCACCCTACTATTTTGCAGTTGCATTTGCTCTAATATTTATCTTTATAAAATCTAAAGCTTTGCATATAGACCATCAAGCCACCAGTATTTCAAGCATTGTTCAACATCTATTTTTTGTGCAAGGCTACTTTCAAACAAAGCAAATCAACACTGTATTTTGGACGCTGTGTATTGAAGTGCAGTTCTATATCATTTTTTCAATGTTAGTTTGGCTTGCAGATTACCTGAGTACTAGATATGACATGATTCATGCCAGAAACATAATCATTATCGCTTGTTGTAGCTTTGCATTATTTTGGCCATTAAGATTAATTTCAACAACATTTTGGCATGGAGGGTTTATTGGATATTGGTACAGTTTTCTCGCTGGTGTCATAGTTTGTTGGGGATGGTCCAATAAAAAAACCCTTCTAAAAGTGGCTATACTATACTGTTGCCTTCTTTTAATAATTGGGCTAGTTACGAAAGATGCTTTCATATTAGTGGCTGGCTTAACTGCTGGCACAATATTGCTTGCAAGCGCGCTCAACAAAATGCACAGCTGGCTAAACTGGCCAATTTTGCAATGGCTGGGTTTAGTTTCTTACAGTCTTTACCTACTCCATAATCCCATTACTGGTGCAAGCATTAAAATTGCCAAGATGGCTTTCGCCGACAGTTTGGTTTCGGACATTTTTAGCATGTGCATTTCAATAGCCGCATGCCTAGTTACCGCCCATCTTTCATATTTACTGATTGAAAGTCCTTGTATCAAATGGAGTCACCTAATAAAACTAAAAAAATAAGCATATGCAAGGCAAAGTATTTGCCTTGCATCAAACAAAAAAGCCAAGCAAACGCTTGGCTTTTTAATTAACTACTAAAAATTTAAACTGAGAACGAGCTACCACAACCACAAGTAGAAGTGGCTTGTGGGTTACGAATCACAAATTGTGAGCCTTGTAAGTTATCTTGATAATCAATTTCTGCGCCCATTAAATATTGCAAGCTCATTGGGTCAATCAGCAAAGTTACAGTATCTTTCATTACTTGCGTGTCGTCTTCGTTTACTTCTTCTTCAAAGGTAAAGCCGTATTGAAAGCCTGAGCAACCGCCGCCGCTAACAAATACGCGTAATTTCAAATCGGGGCTGCCTTCTTCCTCAATAAGCTCTTTCACTTTTTTGGCGGCGTTATCGGTAAACACCAATGGGGTTGGCATTTCTACATCTGGCAAATCGGTCACTGCGTTCATGATTACTCCTTAAACTTCATATACTTAATTACTATAGAACACAATTGGGGGTTAATGTTCATTTTTACAAGCCATTAACAAATTAGAGTGTGTCGTCTGGCGCGCCTTCGCCCAAATAAACTAACTTGCCCTCAATCACTGCGCCGGTGTGCATTTCTAGCGATTTGTAATATAAATCGCCTACAATGCGCGCGGTTGCTTGCAACTCAATAAACTGGCTAGATTTAACAGGGCCAGTTACTTTGCCTACTAATACAATTTTTGCGGCGGTTATCGCGCCTTCAATTTTGCCGTGCTCACCTAAAATTAAAGTGCTTGGTGTACCATTTTGCTCACTTACATTGCCACGAATCGCGCCATCTACGCGCAATCCACCACTAAAATGCAAATCACCTTCAATCCGTGTATCAACACCAATTAGCGTATCGATACGGTTATCAATTTTGTTGGCTTTTTTAAAAAACATAGTTCTCCCCGTTGCTTTAGGCTTACTAAAAATCCATTTAACTTAGCGTTATTTTGATCTTTTACCGTTCAACATATTTTTGTAAAAGAATAAATCTTCCTTAATTTTAATGTTCTCATCTTGAACGCTTGCAAGCTCTTTGGCAAGGTTATTATTGGTTGCCAGCTCTATTTGCAGCTCGCGTTGCGCGCCAACTAGCTTGGTTTGCAAGGCTTTATTCTCCTGCGCAATCAGCTCTGAACGTTGGCGAATATTCCTGTTTTCACCGTCATGCAACAACCAATAAGCCAACACAAAACCCAGCACAACAAATAAAACGGCTAGTAAAGTTTGAAAATACCAAGGCCGTTTAGAACGCACCGCCACTTGCTTGGCAGTTAATCCAAAATGGCGACGAATTTTGCGGCGTACTGGTTTCATAATGCCTTATGGTAACAGCGGCACAACTTGCAGGCCACAATGTTCATCCAAACCAAACATAATATTCATATTTTGAATGGCCTGCCCTGCTGCACCTTTAACCAAGTTATCTTGCACGGCAACCACAGTTAAATAGCCTGTATCGGCTTGTTTTTGCAAGGCAATACGCAATTGGTTAGAGCCGCGCACAGAGCGCGTTTCGGGCATATTGCCAGCCGGCAACACATCCACAAACTGTTCATTTAGATAACGCTTTTCATACAGCGCTTGCAAATCGGTTGTTTGACCAACAGCGGTTAATTTGACATAAATGGTGGATAACATGCCGCGTATCATCGGAATCAAATGCGGCACAAAGATAAAATCAATATTAGCATCAGCAAGCTGCGTAAGTTGCGCATGAATTTCTGGATGATGCCTGTGACCGCACACGCCATAGGCTTTCATATTGTCACTTGATTCGGCAAACAATGAGGCGACTTCGGCTTTTCGGCCAGCACCCGATACACCTGATTTTGCATCGGCAATAATCGGCGCTGAAAAATCAATTAATCCAGCCTCTAATAACGGCGCTAAACCCAATATAACCGTCGTTGGATAACAACCTGGGTTGCCAATCACTTTGGCAGTTTTAATTTGTTCTCTATTTAATTCTGGAATGCCATACACCGCTTCACCTAAAACATCTGGGCAGCTATGCGGCATTTTGTACCATTTTTCAAAAACGGCGGTATCTTGCAGTCTAAAATCGGCCGCTAAATCGATGATTTTGACATTGGCTTTTAATAAAGCCTGTGCTTGGCTCATGGCTACACCATGTGGCGTTGCAAAGAACACCACATCGCAGCTGCTTAAATCGGCGGTAGCTGGGTCAGCAAAGGCTAAATCCACAAAGCCACGCAAGCTAGGGAACATGTCCGCCACAGGCAAGCCTGCCTCGCCACGCGAGGTGATAGCGGTTAACTCGGCATGCGGATGAATCGCCAATAAACGCAATAATTCAACACCGGTATAACCCGTGCCGCCCACAATACCAATTTTTATTTTTTGATTTGCCATACTTTAGCTGCCAAAATTAAATGTAAAAATGAAACCTTAAATGAAAAAGGCCGCTAACGCGACCTTTTTTAATTACCTTACGCCCAAATGAATTAGCGTTTAGAGAATTGTTTACGACGACGCGCTTTGCGGAAGCCCACTTTTTTACGCTCTACTTCACGTGCATCACGTGTAACGAAACCAGCATGTGACAAAGCGCTTTTTAACGCTGCATCGTAGTCGATTAACGCACGTGTAATACCATGACGAACCGCACCAGCTTGGCCAGATTCACCGCCACCGATTACGTTAACCATAATATCAAAGCTGGCTGTGTTGTTTGTTAACTCTAGTGGCTGACGTAAAATCATGCGTGAAGTCACGCGTGAGAAGTACTCATCAACAGGCTTATCATTCACAATGATATTGCCTTTACCCGATTTTAAAAACACGCGCGCTACTGAGCTTTTGCGGCGGCCTGTACCGTAATTGTATTTACCAATCATTTCATCTACCTTAAATAGTCAGTGCTTTTGGTTGTTGTGCAGCGTGCTCATGCTTGTCGCCAGCGTACACTTTCATTTTTTTAGCCATTGCATAGCCTAAAGGGCCTTTTGGCAACATGCCTTTTACTGCTTTTTCTAAAGCGCGACCAGGAAAACGATCTTGCATTTTAGAGAATGTTGTTGTGCTGATACCTCCTGGGTAACCAGAGTGGCTGTGGTATAACTTACCATCAGCTTTTGCACCTGTTACTTTAATTTTGTCAGCATTAATTACTACAATGTAGTCGCCCGTATCAACGTGCGGCGTGTAGATAGTTTTATGTTTACCGCGTAAGCGGTGTGCTACTGCACTGGCTAAACGACCTAATACCAAGTCGGTTGCGTCAATTACAAACCAATCGCGTTGTACTTCATGCGATTTTGCAGAAAATGTTTTTCCAGAAAAAATATTCATCGTATCACTACCTAATTCAATATAAGCTAATTCAGTTAAGCCAGTTCAATATCAAGCTATGGTTTATCTATAGCTTATAAAAACAAGAGGGCGGATTATATGCTTTCGCATAATCGTTTGTCAATTATTAAAATTGATTAAATATTGGTTTTTTAACGCTTATTACTGTTTAAATGTGTTTCGCGAAACAATTTTGAGTTGGCATATTAATTGCTAACTAGAATTTATAACAACGATAGTCTGGATAAACAGGTAATCATCATGCATAACAATTATATATTAAAGCAAGCCGTATTAACCGCACTCACGCTGCTATCTATTAGCATGCAAAGTCAGGTTTTTGCTGTCGGTTTGGGTGATATCGACGTGAAATCGCATATTGGTCAGCCTTTGCAAGCCAAGATAAAAGTGCAAGGCATTGAAGGCCTGAAAGACCAAGCCTGCTTTAGGTTAGGCGATGATACCGGTCAGATTAATCAAGTGAGCCGCGCGCAATTAAAGCTGGGCAATATTAAAGGTGATGAGGGCGTTTTAAGCATTACCACTACAGACGTGATGAATGAGCCAATTGTGAGCTTATCGGTAATTGCCGAGTGCGATAGTACTTTTCAACGTGATTATGTATTACTGATTGACCCACTTTTAACGGCTGAGATTGAGCAATCAAGCGATGAAGAAGTCGTCAATAGTGTTGAAATTGCCGACACCGTTGCGGCAAAACCTGTTGCCAGAAAATTGCCAAGAGCTGAGCCAACTTACAGCCAAACCATTCGCGTTAAGCCAATTAATGCTAAAAGCCAACTAGATACTAATAGGTTTGCAAATAATAAAGCGGCAAGCAACACTAATAATGTACTAAGTGACAACGCAACAAAAAAGCCGGCAAATCTGCCGATTAATAGTGAATCTAAACCGCGTTTGAGTATTTCTGGTGCTATTAATGACAATCAGGCCAATACGATTGCGTTGCGTTTAGATAAACAATTGCATTATTCGGCAGATACCGCATCGCAAGCATTGGCTAGTACGATTGCCATTGAAGATGAAGCAACTGTTTTAAGTAATCGTCTTGCGCATTTAGAACAACAAATTACCAGCTTACAACAACGTAACCGCACGCTTGAAGCGGAAAAACAATTACAGCAGCAAACAGCGCAACCAATAGCTACGTCTAACTTTTTTGATGGCGCAGCCAAATGGTGGCCT
This sequence comes from Methylotenera sp., assembly GCA_046598525.1. Lineage (GTDB taxonomy): Bacteria > Pseudomonadota > Gammaproteobacteria > Burkholderiales > Methylophilaceae > Methylotenera_A. The sequence continues at coordinate 11,289 of JBKJIJ010000004.1, forward strand.
TATTTAGCGGGTTTAGGTTTATTAATTGGCGGCTATTTTGCAGCCGATTACTGGCGCCGTCGTCGTCAAACTCAACAATTAACCAACGCCGAAGACGTGTGGAACGTGCTGGATGCGAATGCAAATGGTCTTGTTTATTACAAAGATGAAGGCCTTGAAGATGGCTTGTTTGAAGGCAAGCCAGATGCAACGACTGCATCGATTGCGCAAAATAATCATGATGAAACCTTCTCTAACTTAGATTCAACGCAAGTAGCATCAATGCCGATTCAGCTAGAAGAGGATATTTTTGAGCACAATATTTTGGATCATGCCGACGTGTTTTTATCACATGGCCGCACCAGCTTAGCGATTCAATTATTGCAAAACCATTTGATGGATTACCCTAAACAATCGGTCACTATCTGGCTGTTTTTATTGGATTTATTGGCAAAAGAGAACTTGCAACCGATGTATGAGCAAACAACGCTTGAGTGCAAAGAGCACTTTAATATTCGCATTGCCGCATTTACTAATGACGAAGCGAGCCCAAAACAAAATTTGGAAGATTTCCCTCGCTTAATGGCAGGCTTAGAGCAAGCATGGGGCAGCCCTGCCGCTACCGTTTATTTGGATGACTTGATTTATAACAGCCGTCTTGAAAACCGCGTGGGCTTTGATAAGAGCGTTTTAGAAGAATTAATTTTATTAAGAGGCATTGCCCAAAGCAATGTTAACAAAGCAGATGTAATTCAATTGGATGAGAAAAAAATGGCGATTAAAGAAATGAAAGAAGCAAAATTAGCGGCTAGCAAAGCGGATAAATTGCAAAAGTTAGAAGAACTAACCTTGCTTGAAGCTGAAAAAGCCAACGTAAATGATGTTGAAGAACATGTTGAGCTATTTGAATTTAATTTGATTGAATATAAATAAGCATTTTGCTTAAAGTGCTGGCTATGCGTTTAATTAGCTGGCCGCTTTGAAGTAAAACTGCGCGGCAATGCCTGCAAAAATGGCTAAGCCAATCCAGCTGTTTTGTAAAAACGCTTTAAAGCAATTGGCTTTAACACGGTTTTTAATGGCTTGATATTGGCGCAGAATTAGCGCCAGTGCTAATAAAAGGCCAAGGTTATAAAAAACACCAAAGCCTAAAACAAAGCCGATATAGGCCAATAAACCTAGCATGGCGGCATAACAAAACATCACGGCAAATACGTCATATTGGCCGAAAAATATGGCAGATGACTTAATGCCGATTTTTAAATCGTCATCGCGATCTACCATGGCATATTCGGTATCGTAAGCGATAGCCCAAAACACATTGGCTGCCAATAACGCCCAAGCAAATGGCGGAATATAATCATTTACTGCGGCAAACGACATGGGTATGCCAAAACCAAAAGCAATACCTAAATACGCTTGTGGAATGGCTAAAAAGCGTTTGGTAAATGGGTAGCTGGCGGCTAAAAACAAAGCAGCAACCGACAATAAAATAGTGGTTTTATTAAAAAATAAAACAAGGCAAAACGCTAATAAACTTAAACCTGCTGCTAGCAGATAGGCCTCTTTTACGGTCACCTCGCCTGTTGCTAATGGGCGATTTTTAGTGCGCTCTACCAAACCATCGTATTGGCGATCAGCCATATCGTTCATCACGCAACCAGCGCTGCGCATTAGCACGGTGCCTGTTATAAAAACCAGCAGTACAATCCAATCTGGCTTGCCGTGGCTGGCTATCCACAACGCCCAAAGTGTTGGCCACAGCAGCAATAAAATGCCAATCGGCTTATCTAAGCGCATCAAACGCTCATAGGCATTTAGTTTTTTAATCAATTGTTGTGTGTTCATTTGGATAATAAGGGCGGTAAAAAAACTTCGGTAACCAAAATAGTAGCGCAATTTAAACTAAAAACCGAACGCCGCGCCCATAAATAGGCAGGCTTTTCATTTAAATGCTGCGCCGCTTTTTGATACAACACATGATGCGGCGAAAGCTTTTTAAAGCGCAATGGCGCACGCTTAACTTGCGGATTAGCAAACAATGCTGCTCCCAATGGTTTATTACCTAGCCGCCCAAGCCCATTCCATGCGCCGCGCAGGCTTGCTCTTGGCAACACGCTGTGTGCGAATACCACTGCTTGGTGATTGCCGAGTAATAACACTTCACGGATTAAAGCGGTTTTGTAGCTTGGCAAACCCAATCGTAATGCCTCATCCAAAATGGGCTTTGCATAGCCAACGCTCACAGGATTTACGCCAAAAGCAGGATAGCGTTTTTGCAAGCGCAAAGTGAGTGAGCCTTTATCAATTAACCAAGGTTTTAATCGCCCCGCTAATATCGGATTAACTAGCCATGCTGAATGAATATTTTTTTGCTTCAAACTTTCACCAACTCCCCCGCATGGCGCATCCAGCGTTGCAAATGCGCTTCTACGGCTGATGGATATTGCTTAATCAGCTTATCTGCTGCACTTTTTGCGGCTTCAAGCAAATCTACATCGCGCTCTAAATCGGCGATTTTTAGCATTGGCACGCCACTTTGGCGCGTACCTAAAAATTCACCTGGGCCGCGTAAATGCAAATCGGCTTGGGCGATAACAAAACCATCGGTGTTTTCATAGATTACTTTTAATCTTGCGCGGGCAATTTCGCCCAATTTTTTATCACTTTGATAAAGTAATATGCAAGTGCTTTTTGCTGCACCGCGCCCCACTCGGCCTCTTAACTGATGTAGCTGGCTCAATCCTGCACGCTCTGCATGCTCAATCACCATTAAGCTAGCGTTAGGCACATCTACGCCCACTTCAATCACCGTTGTGGCCACTAGCAGTTGCGTTTCGTTTTTGCTAAAGGCCTGCATCACCGCTTGTTTTTCGGCAGGTTTCATGCGGCCGTGTACCAAGCCGATTTTGAGCTCTGGAAAGCTAGCTTGCATATGCGCAAAGGTGTCATTAGCGGTTTGCAGCTGCAAAGCTTCAGACTCCTCAATTAATGGGCACACCCAATAGGCCTGACTACCTGCCAAGCAAGCTTCGCGCACGCGTTGCAAAATCTCATCACGGCGCTCATCTGAAACTAGCTTAGTGACTATTGGCGTACGGCCCGGCGGTAATTCGTCAATCACCGAAACGTCTAAATCGGCAAAATAGCTCATGGATAATGTGCGCGGAATCGGCGTGGCAGACATCATTAATTGATGCGGTTCTGGCTCACCTTTTTTGCGAAGCGCCAAACGTTGCTGCACACCAAATCGATGTTGCTCATCAATAATCGCTAGGCCTAGCTTTTTAAATGTTACGGCGTCTTGAAATAAGGCATGCGTGCCAACAGCAAGCTGGGCGGCGCCACTGGCAATATCGGCCAAAGCAGCTTCGCGCTCTTTTTTGCTTTGGCTGCCCGTTAACCAAGCAATTTGAATATTTAATGGTTTAAGCCAAGTTTCAAATTTTTTAAAGTGCTGTTCGGCTAAAATTTCAGTTGGCGCCATTAACGCTACTTGCCAGCCGTGCTCAATGCTTTGCAGCGCCGCCATGCACGCCACAATGGTTTTGCCGCTGCCTACATCGCCTTGCAACAAGCGTTGCATTGGGTGCGGTTGTGTTAAATCGTCACTAATCTCAGCCACTACTTTTTTTTGCGAATTGGTTAATTGAAAAGGCAAATTTTCAAGCATTTGATGGGTTAATGTTTTGGATATAGCAATGGCAGGCGCGTTAATGCTGCGGCGCTTGGCATAGTGTTTACGCATCGAAAGCTGCTGTGCTAATAATTCATCAAACGCTAGTCGGCGCCATTCTGGCGTACTGTGATTCTCTAAATCAGCCAAATTGGCATCCGGTGTTGGGTGATGCAAGGCTTGAATACTGGCCGCAAAGCTGGGCAAATTTAATGCCTTGTAAACGCCAGCTGGCAAGGTTTCAGCCAGTGCGTCTTGTTTTAAAGCCAGCGCAATGGCCTTGCGAATATTGGGCTGCGTTAAGCCTGCTGTTGTTGGGTAAATCGGCGTTAAGGTTTCAGCCACCACGGTTTTTTCACCCACCGCTTTGCATTGCGGATGCACCATTTCGTAGCCGAAAAAGCCATGGCGAATTTCGCCGTACACGCGCAAAACAGTGCCGACTTTAAGCGCAGCGATTTGGCTGGGGTAAAAATGCAAAAAGCGCAAAGTCAGCTGGCCGCTGGCGTCTTCAAGGCGGGCAATTAAGGCTTTGCGTGGCTTGTAAGTCACCTCACAATGCACAATTTCGCCTTCCACTTGCGCGGTATCACCCAGCCGTAAATCGCGCACGGCGGTAATGCGCGTTTCATCCATATAACGCAAGGGTAAATGCAATAGTAAATCTTGAACGGTGGAAATGCCAAGCTTGAATAAGTTGGCAATTAGTGGTTTTGAAAACGACTTAATTTCAGTGAGCTTGCTCATACCCAGTAATTAAAAGGCTTATTGAATTCGATTATCTGAGTTGCCGCCTTTGACGCGATTAATGCGCACTACGTCGGGAATTTTGCGCAAATTGCGCATTAAATCGGCCAAATGCGCGCGATTACGCACTTGCACCACAAAATTCACATTGGAATATTGGCTGCCATCCGAATCTTCAACGCTCACATTATCAATATTGGCGCCTGCCTCTGAAATACCGGCGGCAATTTTTGCCAGCATGCCGCGCACATTGGCCACCACTAAGCGCACATTTACTTTAAATAATTTTTCATTATCCGGATCCCACTCTACATCCAGCCATTTATCAGGGTCTAGCTTAAATTTGGCCACTGTGGCGCAATCATGCGTATGAATAATTAGGCCTTTTTCTTTATTAATAAAGCCTAAAATCGGGTCACCCGGAATTGGCGTGCAGCACTGCGCAAATTGCACCGCCATGCCCTCAGAGCCGCGAATGGTAATCATATCCAGCGGTTTAAATGTTTTGGTTTTACCGTTTTCATCGTTGTTAGAATCGTGATTATTGGCCAATAATTGATGCGCCACCATTAGGCTCATCCGCTTACCTAAACCAATATCGGCCAAAATCTCATTTTTCATTTTGGCGCCGTAATCACTCATCACTTTTTGCCATTGCTTATCGGTCACCGCGCTTGGTTCTATGTGCAGCGCGCGCAAAGCAAGGTTAAGCAAACGCTCACCCAAATGGGCGGATTCGGATACTTGGATGGTTTTTAAATAATGCCGAATATGCGAACGCGCTTTGCCCGTGACCACATAATTAAGCCAAGCAGGGTTTGGCTTGGCAAGTGCCGCCGTGATAATTTCCACATGGTCGCCGTTACGCATTTCGGCGCGCAAAGGCGCTAATTCATTATTAATTTTAACCGCCACACAACTATTGCCCACATCGGTGTGCACCGCATAAGCAAAATCCACCGCGGTTGAGCCGCGCGGCAAGGCTAAAATTTTGCCTTTTGGCGTAAATACATACACTTCATCTGGAAATAAATCGACTTTAAAGTGCTCTAAAAATTCGTAACTATCTTCTGATTCGGTTTGAATTTCTAACAAACGTTGCAACCATTGGTGCGTTTGCTGTTGCAAAGCGGTTAAATTAGCATCGGATGTTTTATACATCCAATGCGCCGCTACGCCAGCATTGGCAACGCTGTGCATTTGTTCACTGCGAATTTGCACCTCAATTGGTGTCCCAAAAGGGCCAAACAAAGTGGTATGCAGCGATTGGTAACCGTTGGCCTTGGGTATGGCGATATAGTCTTTAAATTTGCCAGGAATCGGCTTATACAAGCCGTGCAAATAACCTAAGGTTAAATAGCATTGCGCCATGTCTTTGACTAAAATTCTAAAACCGTAAATATCGTGAATTTGCTCTAACGCGTTGCCTTTGCTGGCCATTTTGCGATACACGCTATACAAATGCTTTTGCCGACCTTTTACATCGGCCTCAATATGCACCTCATTTAAACGTTCTTTAATGGCGTCTAAAATTTTGGCAATCACCTCTTTGCGGTTTCCTCTAGCCACTTTAATGGCCTTAGAAAGCACGCGGTAACGCATTGGGTATAGATATTTAAAGCTTAAATCTTCTAGTTCTTGATAAATGAGATTAAGCCCAAGCCGATTAGCGATTGGCGCGTAAATTTCTAACGTTTCGCGCGCGATGCGTTTTTGCTTGTCTGGGCGCATCGATTCCAGCGTTTGCATATTGTGCAATCTATCCGCCAGCTTCACCAAAATCACGCGCACATCTTGGCTCATGGCCAATAGCATTTTGCGGAAATTTTCGGCTTGCGCTTGCGTGGCGCTTTGAAACTCAATTTTATCTAACTTGGTTAAGCCATCCACCAAGCCACCTACTTGTTTACCAAACATTTCGGATATTTGATCAACCGAAACACCAGTATCTTCCACCACATCGTGTAGCAAAGCCGCTAAAACGGTGGGTAAATCTAAATGTAGCTTGGCTAAAATGCAGGCAACGGCAACCGGGTGCGTAATATAGGGCTCACCCGTTTTGCGGGTTTGGCCATCGTGCGCGGCAAACGCGTAGCGGTAAGCGGCCCACACTTGTTCAATGTCGGCCGGGCTAAAGTATTCTTTAAGTAAAACGGTAAGCTGAGAATTTTCAGAATCTGCCGGCAACAAATGGTGCTCGGCAGCTTGAAATGTGTCGATGGTGTTTTTGTTAATGCCTAATTGGGTTGCAGTTTTGGGCATTGCCGTGCATATTCAAAATCTTTAAAACTAACTTAAGGATGCGTACGATTTAAAATTTCGACGCCTACTTTACCCGCTGCAATTTCACGCAAAGCCAGCACTGTTGGCTTGTCTTTTTGGCCTGTGCTGTGCACATAAGGATCTGAACCGTTGGCCAATTGACGGGCGCGATAAGCGGCTACTAATGTTAATTGAAAGCGGTTTGGAATTTTTTCTAAACAATCGTCTACTGTAATACGGGCCATTTTTAATCCTTAAAATAAATTGCGCAGCTTTAGTGATTTCTGACTGCTAAATTAGGTTAATTGTTCAGCTAAACCAATGATTAGATTTAGTTTAGTAAATTTTATTTTGAAAAACAAAACTGACTAAGTCAGGTTAGCTTTTGAACAAGTGCAGCATAGCGCTGTAGTTGTGAGGTCGATTTGAGCCTATTTGCCCGAATAATCGCCAATAAGTCTTGTAAAGCCATATCGAAATTATCGTTGATTGTAACATAATCAAACTCGACCACATGGCTCATTTCCTCACGGGCGGCTGCAACGCGTTGATAAATCACTTCTAAGCTATCTTGGCCGCGGTTATTTAAGCGCTGTTCCAGCGTTTCGACCGATGGTGGCAAGATAAAAACGCTGATGGCTTGTGGGTAAATCGCACGCACTTGCGCGGCACCTTGCCAATCAATTTCTAAAATCACATCGTAACCCGCCTGCAAAGCGCGATCGACAGCCAGCTGCGAGGTACCGTATTTTGCGCCATGCACATCAGCGCTTTCTAAAAAGCCGCCCTCATCTAAGGTGCTTAAAAATTGCGCTTCGGTCACAAAGTGATAATGCACGCCGTTATCTTCGCCTACTCTGGGCGTGCGCGTGGTGTGCGAAACCGATAATTTGATTTGCGCATCGTGCATTAAAATGGATTTAACCAAGCTGGTTTTACCCGCGCCAGAAGGGGCGGTAATAATAAAAAGATTACCAACTACCTGCTCTATTGTCATGCTTAAGGTCATGCTTTAACACCAATCTGGGCTGGGTAGCGCCGAAAATACTTCTTTAAGCCCTGCGCCCCAACCTTGTCTTACTTTTGAATAATATGGATCCGATTCGGTAATGCGCTGTTTGCAATCGGCATGTAGCGTATCGGCGCGATAAATTAATAAATCAATGGGTGCTGCAACAGAAACATTGCTGCGTATGGTTGAATCAAATGAAATCAGCAAACATTTTACCGCGTCCATAATATCGGTATTGTATTTCACCACGCGGTCGATAATCGGTTTGCCATATTTGGTTTCGCCAATTTGAAAATACGGCGTTTCACTACACGTTTCAATAAAATTACCAGCGGCATACACATTAAATAAACGCGACTTTTCGCCTTTAATTTGGCCGCCAATTAGTATGCTGGCATTAAAATCAATTTTATGACTTTTAAAATGATCACCTTCTTGGTGGAAAGTAGCACGTAAAGCGTGACCAACTAAGCTAGCCGCCTCAAACATGCTTTCCACGTTATGTAAGTGCTTACTATCTTGCTCTGCATTGGTAATTTTAAGGCGCAAGGTGTTCACAACCGCTTGCGTAATCGCTAAATTTCCAGCGGTTAACAACACAATTACGCGCTCATTTTCCACTTCAAAAATATGCATTTTGGGCGAAATAGCCACTTGATCAACGCCTGCATTGGTGCGGGTATCGGATGCAAAAACCAAACCTTGTTCTAATAATAATCCAACGCAATATGTCATGATAATGAAGAAAGTGCAGAAAAAAAGTAAAAACAAATCATACCATTTTGCCTAATGGCAGATGACGCTAAGGGTGAGTTTTTTTGCGGTTTTTGTGTGGCTAATTGCTCAATAAAGGCTGGAAATACAGGTAATTAATGCACAATCTATTTTTAGATTGGGCGGAAAATGCGTTATTTTCCGCGCCATATTGATTACATAAAACCAGCTGCCTCAGTTAATTTGGCCACATTTTCACGCGTAAAAAAACCATCAAAACTGCCATAACGCTGCACGTACTCAATAATTAAAGACGAATGCTCAGAGGCGTTTGAGAATATTTGCTTTAAGCCTTGTTCTTTAGAGCCAATCACATCCAGCAAAAAGCCTTTGCCGTTTTCGGCAATCGCATCTACGACAAAGTCGATATTCTCTTTACCGCCAAATTCGCCATCTTTTACCGAAATCGCCATATGGTGCAAACGCGGGCCATAATTGCGCACAAAGGTTTCGGTGGGCGACGGCAAATGTTCTAAATGGTTAATAAAGTAAGGCGTGTTGTTGGCCGTAAATACTTTGGCGGGGCTTTTGGATTCTGGAATCGCATGCGTGCTTTTGGTGACGTTGGTAGACGAATTTTGGTCTTTAATATTGTACGCACCCCAGAAATAATAGCTGGATAATGACAAGTATTCCAAAATCGCCACTTCACGGTTTTGGCTGTAAACGCGCGTAGCTAGGTGATCTAACGGCAATAGTAAATCGGCAACGCCAATTTTTGTTTGTAGCGTTTTGGCTTCTAAATAAGCGGCTTGTACATCTGGTTTAATCACGCTTACGCCCAGCGCGTACACCCTTAATTCATTCGGCTCGCGCTCTAAATACGCCACAATATTATGTGTGTAAGGCGATGGCTTGCTAATCGCCAAGTTGCCTGGCAATTCTAGCTTGCGCACATCATCTTGATTAAAAAAGCGAAAGCCGCGCTGCTGCTGAATTTTAACTACACTGTGTAAATCGTTTACCCGAATAATCTCACCCATATAGCGGCTATTGGGCTTTTTGGCGCCCACTGGATACACTTCATTTAGGCTTCTAAAAATGCCACGCAGGTTAGGGTCTTTCACTTCGCGCAACAAAATATCGGGCGAATTTAAGTCGATACGCAATATATGCGTTAAATGTTGCTCGGTTTCTAGCGTCACCAAATAATGGTACGGCGTCATTAATGCCAACTCTGCGATGTATTTGGTCGAATGTTCAGGATCCACCGAAATCATCAGCGCATCGATTTCGTGAATCATGCTGGTTAAGCCAAGAGCATCGCGCTCTTCCAGTAAGCGAGTTAAGTTTTCTTCAAAAAAATCCGAGTTTTCTTTATCGCCGTGGCGATCAAATTGTAGTGAATTAATGGTCATTGCTGTGCCTGTTGCATGGATTGCGCCGCTTTTAATAGCTCAATTTGATTCATTTTATGTTGTTGATGAATGGGTACGCCTGCTTGATTGACCACCACGCTAGTGGCCATGCCCTCTACCCCGCCGCCAGAGCGCATGCCAGTAACTGGGCTGGCGGTGCGGTAATCTAAACCAGTGGCTAGCCGCACATAAGTCTCACCTGCGCGGCAGCCGTTTGATACGTCCACACTTTGCCATGCACTATCAAACCACACGTCTACCCAAGCGTGGCTTTGCATTAAGCTGCCATCTTGCGTAAATAAATAGCCGCTAACGTAGCGCGCTGGGTAACCCAAGCTGCGGCAACAGGCGATAAACACATGGGCATGATCTTGGCAAACACCCTGACCCAAAGCAAACGCCTCAATCGCGGTGGTTTTTACCTCAGTAGCGCCTGCGATATAACCCACTTTTTCTACCAGCGCATGCATTAAGTCGTCAATTGGCTTATGTTTAAATTGGGCGGCAAATTCGGTAATCGCCGCATCGGCCAAGGTTAAGGGCGTATCGCGCATAAAAATGGTCAGTGGTAGCGGCTGATGTTGCGAATAATCGTTTACGCCCGTTTCTACCTCGCCCACCACAGTGACGCTTAATTCGCTATGCGGCGTATCTACAACTAATGTATGCGTGGTGTTGCCAAACGCATCTTCAAACGCATGCAATTGGCCTTGCACTTTAATATCCCAATATTTTACATGCTGGCCAAAACCGCTTTGCGGCGTCAACCTTAATTGCTGAATGGTGTAATTAACAGGCGAGCTGTAAACGTATTGGGTGTGGTGTTCAATGGTCAGACGCATAATGCTGTTTCTACTTAAACTAAAGGTTAACTGGCGTTAATACTTAAAAAAGCACGTTGAATTTCGGCGCCTAAAATATTATTGGAATCAATAAAATCACTTAAAAACTCATGTAAGCCGTGCTGAAAAATATCCTGCATTTTGCCAAAGCGTAATCGGGCATGTAATTCACCCGAAAGGCGCCTGCATTCGGTATGACGCGCACCTGAAAGCTGCTCTAAAATAGGGGATATTTCATCTAAACACGCATGTAACGAGCGCGGCATATCGCGTCTTAACACCAGCAATTCGGCCACGCGCCACGGCACAATGGTATCGCTGAATATTTTTTGATAGGCTTGAAAAGCCGAAACAGAACGCAGCACCGCACTCCATTCGTAGTAATCCACCGCGCCGCCAATTTCTTCTTCTTCTGGTAGTAATAAATGGTATTTCACATCCAGCAAGCGCGCGGTATTATCGGCACGCTCAATAAAAGTACCTAATCGTACAAAGCTAAACGCGTCATCGCGCAGCATGGTGCCAAAACACACTCCTCTAAACAAGTGCGAGCGCGCTTTTACCCAATCGCAAAATTCACGCAAACCATTTTTGGCTAAATCTTGGCCAATAAATTGTGAAAATTCCAGCCATAGCGCGTTAATGTTTTCCCAAGTTTCAGAAGTCATCGCCACCCGCACCGCCCGCGCATTTTCACGTGCATTGCGCAGTGCGTTGTAAATGCTGGATGGATTATTCGCATCCATGGATAAATAATAAATCACATCGGCCGCGTTTACATCGCCATATTCTTCTTCATAGGCATCTACATTGCCGGAGATTTCTAACGCGGGCAGCCAAAGCGCCGCCTCGCTTTGCGCGGCGTTGGGCACTAGCGACATGCTATAAGTCACCTCTAGCACGCGCGCCATATTTTCAGCGCGCTCAATATAGCGCGCCATCCAGTACAGGTGGTCTGCGGTTCGGCTTAACATACGATTTCTACTTTGCTGTTTTTAGTTTTTGCATTAAGTTGCGCTTCTGCGTTTAGGGCCGCAATTGACACTTCCGCTTCATCTTCCGTATCTTCCAAAACCCAAGTATCTTTAGTGCCACCGCCTTGCGATGAATTCACCACTAGCGAGCCTTCTTTTAATGCCACGCGGCATAGCGCACCCGGCACTAAAGTCACGGTTTTGCCTGATAGCACAAATGGCCGTAAATCCACATGGCGCGGCGCAATGCCAGCCTCAACCAGTGTTGGGCAAGTAGATAACGCCAACGTTGGCTGCGCGATGTAATTGGATGGTTTGGATAAAATACGTAATCTAAATTCTTCAATCTCTTGTTTGGTGGACGCTGGCCCAACCAACATGCCATAGCCGCCAGAACCTTGCACTTCTTTCACCACTAGCTCATGCAAATGTTCTAAGGTGTATTGCAAATCGGCTTCTTTGCTCAATTCATAAGTTGGCACGTTTTCTAACAATGGCTCTTCACCCAAATAAAATTTAATCATTTCAGGCACATAAATATAAGTGGCTTTATCGTCTGCCACGCCTGTACCTACTGCGTTTGCCAGCGTTACGCCACCGTTGCGATACACCGACAGCAAGCCTGGCACACCCAACATAGAATCGGCATTAAACACCAGCGGGTCAATGTAATCGTCATCAATCCGCCTATAAATCACATCTACTTTTTGCGGGCCTTGCGTGGTGCGCATGTAAACGGCGTTATTACGCACAAATAAATCAGGCCCTTCTACCAGCTCAATGCCCATTTGTTGCGCAATAAAAGCATGCTCAAAATAAGCACTGTTGTAGGCGCCGGGCGATAGCAACACCACGGTAGGATCCAACACACCGGGTTGCGCAACGGCCCTTAAGTTTTTAAGCAACACTTGCGGGTAATGGTCAACTGGCGCGATATGGTAACGGCGGAATAATTCAGGGAAAAGCCGCATCATCATTTTGCGGTCTTCTAGCATGTAAGACACGCCAGACGGTGTGCGCAGATTGTCTTCCAGCACATAAAATTGCGATTCTGAAGTGCGTACTAAATCAATGCCGGCAATGTGCGCGTAAATTTGGTTAGGCACATCGACGCCATACATTTCGGGGCGATATTGGCTATTGGCCAAAATACTGGCGGGCACAATACCGGCCTGAATAATCTCTTGTTTGTGATAAATATCATGCAAAAACATATTTAATGCTTTTACCCGTTGAATCGCCCCAGCCGATAATTTTGACCATTCTTTACCAGAAATTAAACGTGGAATCACATCAAACGGAATCAAACGTTCAGCGCCATCCGCCTCGCCATACACGTTAAAGGTAATGCCCACGCGGCGAAACAACAACTCGGCCTCTTGGCGTTTACTTTCTAATTGATGGTGCGGAATATCCTTAAGCCAATCTTGATAAGCCGTGTAAATGTGGCGCACTTGCTTTTCATTTGGTTGCTCACCTGGCTTTGCGCCTAGCTTTTCATTTTGCTTATATGCATCAAATTGCATTTCATCGAAAAACGCTTGTGGAGATTTTTGCATGATTACATTCTTTAATTATTAAGTTTGTTAAAAAGCTTAATTCACTTTAAAACTTATTAAAGAGCTATGCAAGGCGTATGCCAGATTATTTTTTGTTTAAAAACAATAATTTAAGATATTATTTTATATCGATGTAAAAATCATGCACATTAACAGTGCGCTTAAAATAGAATTTTTTAAGGCGCGCCATAGAATAGTGCATGCGTTGTTAGGGGGTGCCTATTCAATATTTTGAATTTGAATATTTATTAATCCTTGAAACCTTTATTTAGTATAGGTTTATGAAAATGAATATTTATACAGGTACACATTAGGGTACACATATTTTAAACGCCTGTATTTAACTTTTATGGTGATTTTTATGAAAGCAACTGTAACAAGCGGTACCCAAATATTAAAATATTACACTTTTTAACCCTCCCCACTGACTTAATCCTAACTAGTCATTACGGATAATCACTACTAAGCATTGCATGATGTGCATAGGGTTTACATAAAATTATAGTTGATAATGCACTACATCAAGCGAATCATTGTGAATCGCCTAACCTAAAAGGAATTATTATGTGGACAACACCAGCAGCTACAGAAATGCGTTTTGGCTTTGAAGTAACAATGTACGTAATGAATAAATAATCAGTTCATCAGATTTAAAGAGCCTAGCTTTTTAGTTAGGTTTTTTTTGGCTTTAAATAAATGCCTGATTTGATTTAATTCAAAAGGGGAATTTAATCTGCGCGTGTGGCTGTTAGAGGTTCTCTACTTAATACACTTCAGACTTTTAAACCACCCCCGCTTGTCGCACTCTGTCACAAACAGTCAAACATAAATGAATTTTGATGCCCACTAGCATTAGAAGATTATTGTGTAATTAGCATTGATTAAGTTTAATTCCTTACACGGAATGGGGAATGTATTTTTTAACACTAATTCCCTATTTGAGGTTTAAGATACAAATTCATCTTTTCCTTAATGCGTTTAAGGTCAACAAATGTCTTATTCGACTTGACGTAGTCTTGATGTTCATTCGCAAACTCAGTAACAACAATACATTTGCTTGGATGATATTACGCAAGAGTTAACTTAGAATAATTAAGGAATAAGGAATAATGTATCTTACATTTGCATAAAATTAAGTAGTAAAAAATTTTTATAAAAAATATTTTAAAAATAGCAAAGAAAGAAGAAAACATATAATCCACATTGGTTTATTTAACTTTTTGATCTCTAACTCGTTGCGGGTAAGCTGAGTTAAAAGTGCTCTATTAGCATCTGTAGTGGCAAGATTTTCTTTCAAATTAACTTCTTTGTCTTCGTCTTCAAAAAGCTTGTAAATGTCTATTTGTCTCAAATCTTGTTTAGGGTTAAGTTTAACTCGTTGTGTTATTGTAAGTTCAAATGCTCCAACTTCACCCAATCTAGGCGGATCAATATTGCAGCTGTCTGGATAAACTATATTTTGATCTTCGCCTGGCGTTAAGATTTTAATTTGATTCGCTCTAATAGTTGGTGACCATTCTGAATAGAAACCAGATACATTGGTTAAACGAACTTGTACGATGTCTGCATTTCTAGATCTAACTATTTCAATTAAATCATTAAATCTATGCGGTAAAAGTCCTATATATAATTCAATCGTATCATCCGTAGTTTCTTCGCTAAAATCGCATTGATAAGTGTAGCTAACACTACCCCATAAATTACAATATTCATTGGTAACACCCTCATCCAGTTTACAAATGTGCAATCTAAAATAACTAGTTTTACGGTCTGTCCCGAACATAGAAAAAGAGGCTTCATTTTCCAAAAAACTACCATCAGTACATGTTCCTGAGTGCAATGTCGCAATTATTGACTCACTTGCTTTTACGCGATCTTTTTCTTCTACTTTATTTCCAAAATCTGTTAAACACTCAATACTTAAAAACTTATTAAGTCGCAGGTCATTTGCCGTAAAATAGAGTGACCATATCCAAGGCACCTGATCACTCCCTAACTTTTTCCTTCCTTATCATACTCTTGCAATGACCAAGAATATAAGCTTTTATAATCGGACTCTTCACTAAGACGTATTTCCCGCTCTAAATGGTAATCCATTATTTTTCCTTTTAGAAATTCCTATATTGCAAATATTAGAATTATTACCAAAAAATGTTCATTCATTCTATTTTAGATGTCAAGGGAGCTGAATAACCTAAGCACAATAGTAAATTTTTTTTTGTAACTTAAGCGCTTTTCTCAATTGTTTAAGCTCTTGTATAAATCCACCCTTAAAAGCATTGCGTGAAGCTCTAGCTTTGCCTTCAATCGTTTTAGCTCCTGTGCTGTGTTGCCACGGTTGCCATTGCCTTATCTTTAGAGATTGATGTTTGCGCTGTTCGGCTGTCCATTTTCGTGTTGCCATTTCTCACCTCTAATAGTTAGTTTTGTTTATTTTGATTTTTGGTCGCGTGCGCGTGCGTACGTGTCGCGTTATTGACTTGCTGATGCCAATTGGCAATATTAGTTTTCTTTACAAGAGTCAGTTGCTAGGGAAATTAAGTTCTACTAAAGCTTAATTTGGTTATCTTTAGAGCATTAGGCTAATTGAGCGGTACCTATAACTAAAACTATTACTGTTTGTAACTCCCCTCGTTATAGCCAATTAAATATTTACATAAAAGGTGACCTTCCGTACAAAGTTAATCCGTTAATGCTCAGTAAAGCATTGTTATCTATACTAATTTCATTATGAGTTCAACATGCTTAACCGCTTTGATAAAGTGTTTGAGGAAAGAGTCACCAAAGCCTTAAAACTGTCTCTAAATGGTGACTATTTTGGTGCAGTCATGCTCATGAAAGAGCAAGGCATTTCCAATAACGTCATTGCATTGGCGCTATACCAACAACATCAAACTAAAAGCAGTGACTTATTTCTTATTGAGCAATTAATCTAATTTCTCCCTTTCTAACCGATAAGAAGGTATTATTAATATTCCATATGTTTTTCCTATAAACCGTATAGCTAGGCTTTATTGATTAAATTTAAATAACTTAAAAGTGGGTTACTGAACAGACATTAAAAGGCAGACAAGGACAATAATCTTTATTAATTTATGTAATAAAACTATAACAAAACTTTCATATGAAAAATGCCAGATTCTTCCGGAATAAATCCGCAAGGTTTGAAGCAAAAATGCACATAAACTCACACCTAGTACCACTACAGCATAGAATTGATACTGCAAATAATATAAAAATAAATGAGTCACTTTATAAAGCAATAATAAAAGCTAATTTAGCACTTAGTACAGTTAAAGATGCAATTCTGTTTACAGACGCTTTCGGTAAAATTGAATTTATGAACCCTGCTATGGAAGAAATTTCGGGCTGGAATCGTGAAGACGCGTATGGATTACCCGTAGATCAAATATTTAAATATTGTGATGATTATATTAATCAATTAATAGCCAATTCAGGTTCATTAGTACATAAAACTTTTAGAACTGATTCCCCAAAAGAAACGATATTAATCAAGCGGGATGGTAATCAATTATCTATAGAACACTCCTTATCACCCATCATCAATAACGATAATGGTTTTGCGGGATTAATAATTGTTGTTCACGAAACAAGTCTGGCTAATGAAATAAACTTAAAAATGGCTTACTTGGCACAGCATGATTTTTTAACTGATTTACCAAACAGACTATTGCTTTTAGATAGAATTGGACAAGCCATTGCAACTGCCGATAGATTAGGCACTCAAGTCGCTTTGCTTTATCTAGATCTAGATAATTTTAAGCATATCAATGATACTTTTGGTCATGCTGCAGGTGACCAATTACTGAAATCAGTAGCAAAATGTTTAGTGTCTTGTGTACGTAACACGGACACTGTTAGTCGGCAGGGAGGAGACGAATTTATTATCCTTCTAACGGAAAATAAAGAAAGTGACGATGTCATTTTAACAGCTGAGAAAGTATTGGAAGAAATTGATTTACTCAATCCACAAGGTAAATCTAATAATAGAATTTCCACAAGTATTGGAATCAGCATTTACCCAAGGGATGGTAAAAATGCTGAAACGTTAATCAAAAAAGCCGACATAGCAATGTACTACGCGAAAAAAAGAGGTGGAAATAACTACGAGTTTTTTAATAAATAAAAAACTAATCACGCATAGTTTGAGGTAGATTTCTTAAACGCCACGTGCATAATCAATCAAATACCATCCAATATACTGTTCAGCTTAGTTCGCTGGTCCCTAAGACATGTATTTATTTCTCTTAACATTGTTCTAATGCCGCCCTTATAAGCATTACGGCAAGCCTTAGCCTTGCCTTCAACTGTTCTAGCTCCCGTGCTGTGTTCCCACGGTTGCCATTGCATTATCTTTAGGGATTGCTGTTTGCGTTGCTCCACTGTCCATTGTCTCATTGCCATTATTTACCTCTAATAGTTTTCGTTTGGTTGATTAGCAACTTCACTCGGGTGCAAACTTTGTAATAACATTTTTGAGGAGAAATAACTGTAAATACATCAATTTGAATTTTAATACCTCTTGTAGTGGAGGTGTGTATTAAAGATCCATTTTCCTGTTGAAATATAGCTGCACTTGGTCTGGCAAAAGTGGCTTACTTATTAAGTAACCTTGTATTTCGTCACAACCTAAAGCTCTTAATAAAGACAACTGCCCTTTTGTTTCAATACCTTCACTTATAACGCGAAGTTTTAAGGCGTGTGCCAAATTAATGATAGCAGCCACGATTTCTGCATCATCGTCATTGCTTAAAATATCATTTATAAAGCTTTTATCTATCTTAAGAGCATCAATTGGTAAGAGTCTTAATTGCCCAAGATTAGAGTGCCCTGTACCAAAGTCATCAATATACAAATGCAACTTAAGTTCATGCATTCGTTTTAGTGTTTCCAGCGTCATTTCTGGGTCATCCATTGTGGCGCTTTCTGTAATCTCCACATGCAATTTCGACGACTCCATACCAGTCGAATCAATCACCTTTTTTATATTATCAATGAGAGATGGGTCGCTGAATTGACGTGGTGAAATATTAACCGCAATAGGTGGCGGATTAAGGCCTTGGTTATTCCACATTACCCATTGTGCGCATGCTGCTTCAATAACAAATCGTCCTATCGGTATAATCAGCCCTGCATCCTCTGCAATTGGAATAAACTTATCTGGGCCAATCATCTCACCCGATTTGGTTACCCATCTGACCAGTGCTTCTAATCCTACTACCTCATTTGTGAGCATGTCCATCTTAGGTTGATACATTAGTAACAGTTCTTTTCTATCCAAGGCTTGCCTTAAGCCGTTTTCAATCTGCAGTTGCTCATGCGCTAAAACATTCATTTCTTCACTGAAATATTCAAAGCCACTTTGCTTGCTTTTCGCTTGATACATAGCTAAGTCTGCTTGTCTTAGCAAGGTGTTTGCATCGTTCGTATCATTAGGGTAAACACTAATGCCAATGCTTGCACCAACGCTATAGCGCCTTTCGTTAAGATCAAACGGCTCTGAAATGGTTTTAATGATTTTTCTTGCTAAATTACTGGCTGCGTTATTGACTGGCGGATGGGTAAATACTACGGCAAACTCATCACCACCAAGGCGCGCAGCAAAATCATCTCCGCGCAACATATCATTGAGTCGGTTCCCAACAATTTTTAGAACAGCATCCCCCAACTCATGCCCCTCTGAATCATTGATTTTTTTAAAGCGATTCAAGTCAATAAATAACAAATAAACCTGGTGTTTTTGCCTTTGCGCATGAGATATGCTATGGCTTATAAAGTCTTGAAAATACATGCGATTAGGTAAGCCAGTCAAAGGATCATGGTTGGCCAACTTATTAAGTTCAGTCTCGACATTATTGCGCTCAGAAAATGCGGCGGCAACGAATAAGCCACCTAAAATCATCACAACAACGCCGATTTTTAGTATAAATAATGATTGCGTGTATAGCTCAGCGTTTAGTGAATGATCGCCCAAAATAACTGTTAAAAATGCAAAAATAACTGCTGTAAAAATCGCTAAATGTGCAATAGCGCTGTTAAACCTTAATGATGCCCACAACACAAATAACAATAAAATTAGAACTAAAATTTCAGAAGAGTTTAGCAATTGATTGAAATGCATTGCCAGTAATGAAGCTGAGGTCATACCAAGAAAAATCGCAGTTGCTTCGGTTTTCTCATGCATAGAGAAATCTGTAGAAAAATACATTTTTCGATATGATAATAATGAAAGTATTAGAGGCACCGTTAAGTAGGCAATCAACAATTCATCAAACCACCACATTAACATTTTCAGACCTAAGCTATTCCAATCCATTAAATTGTAATAATGCAATATTAAAAAAGTACTCACAGTATGGGCAACGCACACAATGGGTGTCACAACAAAAGCAAAAGTAGCTACAAGAGATACTTGATTGATAACAAGAGCGTGGGGATGAAACAATTTAAATAAATAACGAAATAATAGTGATGACAATCCAGTGCTTAAAGCTAATACAACTGCAACCGGCCAAGGTAAAGTGAGTAAATGATAAAATAAAGACCCTATGAATGATCCTAAGACCCCTGCCCATCCATATCTGAGTGTGACAACAGCAGCAATCGCAAATGCAGATAGCTCGAAAAATTCAGCTGCTTCAATGTACGGTAAAATATAGGTGCCAACATAGGCTGTAACTAAATAGCCTAGTCCAATAGCACCTAATTTAAATATAAAAGACTTGGTTTGCTCAACGGATAGAATATAAGTTTTGAATTTCATAATGAGTAGGGATTTCGTTTAAACCTAATTATTCCCTATTTATTTATATTTAAAATATTAAAACAATTAACCATACCTTAATTAACTTAAAAATAATCAAAGCTTTCTAAGTGCTATCACTCTTACTTTACTACAGCTTAGAGACTGAAAGCATAAACTTACGAATTTGGTGCGCCAGTCAAAATATTTATAATTTATTGGTTTTCATTTTGCCTTTAAATCATAGCAAATTTTGCATCAATTTCAGTATTTCCACTTAGTAGCCGTATTGTTAAGCCCTAGCCTTACCTTCAACTGTCTTAGCCCCTGTGCTATGTTGCCACGGTTGCCATTGCTTTATCTTTAACGATTGTTCCTTTCGCTGCTCCGCTGTCCCTTTTCTCGCAGCCATTGTTCACCTCTAATAGTTCGTTTGGTTGATTTTTTGATTTCCCCGCGTGCGCGTGCGTGCGCGTACTGCTCTCGAAACCTCCATTGTTGACTTGCTGATTGCCATTACTGATATTGGCTTGTCGTGCAAATATGACAGGTGGATTTTTCATTGCCGCCAACACTTCTATCGTTCTCGCACATTGGGCCTGTGCTTTAAGCGCCAAACGCATATAAATCTCCAATTTCGGCATGGTGTCACTTCCACTGGCACGCATGGCCATTAAGTTAAAAATAGCATCTAAGCTAGAGGCTTGTACCGTTAGTGTAGATTCAAGGTCTTTTAAATCGCCTGCATTTACTTTAGCGACCTTTTCTCGCATTACGTCTAAAGCATTATTTAAACTTACTTCACCTATCAATGGCTTTGCAATTGTGGCGGTCAAGTTGG
Organism: Methylotenera sp.; assembly: GCA_046598525.1. Lineage (GTDB taxonomy): Bacteria > Pseudomonadota > Gammaproteobacteria > Burkholderiales > Methylophilaceae > Methylotenera_A. The sequence continues at coordinate 32,076 of JBKJIJ010000004.1, forward strand.
TGTTTAAGGTTAGACTGGAAAGTTTTACCTCTGCTAATTTTTGTTCTTTCGTTTTGCCATGATCTTTTTTGACCATTAACGGTATGGATTTATTTGGTGGTTTTTTAGTTGTCATATTTTGTTTTCCTTTTCAAAATTGCGCGCTGTGTTTTGTCACACCACTTCTACCTTTCACGCCTACAATTCGCTTTGAATGATTAACACTGTGTAATGGTATAACTACATTGTTTTCACTGACTGAAACAGTTGAATCATTAATAAGTGCATTTTCTCTTTCACTGTGTGAATCAGTAACAGGTGTTGCTATTTCACTGAGTGAATCAGTGCTGTTACACTCAGTGAATGGCTTTAAATTTTTAGTTGGTTGTTTGCGTCTTGCAGTAGCGGGTAAATTGCAAAGTAAATATGCCCCACGAGAATAATCTTTAGCGGTTATATCCAAGCCTACAAAATTGCTTATATCAAGCCATGTTAAAGCAAACAAATTTGCACCAAAATTTAAACCGCCCATTTTGGTTTGCACAATTAAACGACGCTCAATTAATTCATCACGCGTTTTTTGATTGCTTGCAGGGCATGTATAACCTTGTTTTGATAACCACGTATTAGCAAGGTGCAAATGCCCATTGTTAGCGCCATTATGCTGTCGCATTAACGCCCATAGCAATGCCTTGGCTTTGTCACTTGCACCTCTAAAACTGGTACTATCAAACACCAACCAAGGCATTGCGCTATAGCCAGTCGTTACACTTTCTGGCCTTGTTTTCTTTATGCGTCTGGCCATTAACTAACTGTAGCCATTTGTGTTAAAAAGCTAATGACACCGATTAACTCGCTTTCTGTCATATAAGCTAAATCATGGGCTATTGCATGGCTTTTACACTTTACACACAGCGCATAGGCTTGATTAAATAACCGGGCGTATGTCATTGTGCCACCTCGCTAGTGCTAATCGTTTCTATAGGCTGTTTTTGCGTTAGTACATACCTCGCTATTCGGTGCTTAATGCCATATTCGCTAGTCCAATTATCCCAAATCATTGCAATTTGATAACCAGCCTGACATAGCTCAAATTTTCTTGCAGGGGGATAATAAATGTCTAGTTTTTCTCGTGCCTCGCTAGTGGTAATACTCCCACGTTCAAGCAACCAATCCAAAAGCTTTAAGCGTTGATTTTGTGTGCTGTTATCAGTAAACTTTGGTTTGTGTTTTGTTGTATCGGGGTTAGTCGTTAGCGCGGCTAACCCTTTTGTTTGGCTGTTCTCATTTTTAACCATGATTAAGCACCTGCCTTTGCAGCTAGCAAAGTACGAAGTTCACCCACGTTAAATGTGGTTGTACGTTGGGTAATCTTGTGGGATTTTATTTGATTGTTTTTAACCATTCGCCAGATAGTGGCACTGCTTACACCTAGTAAAGCTTTTACAACTGGTAAGCGCACTTGCTGGCTGTTTGGTAATAGATCGAACTGTTGTAACGTTTGATTAATTGAAGTTTGTTTCATTTGGAACTCCTAAAAAGTTTAGAGATTCCAATCTTATGAACTGTGTGCAACTTCCATGTGATGCTTAATAAATACATAATGTATAACCTCGTTGTTGAAAATACGAGATTGCATCATGATGACGTTTTACGTTCCTTAATACTCTTGATCTACTAAGGTACTAACCATACTAGCTAAGTGATGTTTTTTCTCTTTCCCATGTAGTACACCACTCTGTAATTTTTTTCACACTGGATAAATGCTTATTCTCATCATCAGGATCTTCTGGTCTAAATTTATCAATCATTGCCGTAGCAAAGACAGTTTTATTTTTATACTGCTTAGGATTATTTTGCCAATTTTGCCAACATTCTTTAACAAATAATTTTTCTTCCTGCTTTGTTTTTCTAATTTGGTTTTTTACTAAACCTAATTTTGCATAACTGCTTTTTAACTTCGACAAATTTTCATGACCACCCATTTCCCCGTCTGCATAACCGAGCATATAGTTTGCTGTAATCAGTGGATAAAGAACATCTTTGTTGAAGTCAAAGTTTAAGTAATTTTGTTCATCTGAAGTGAGTTTCAAATAACCCTCGGCATTTTTCAAACAAAGTCTTATAACAATATAAAAATCATTAATTTCACGCCTCCGATCTGCACTCAAACCTTTCCCTTTAAAAGATTTAAAATCTAAATTTGATTTTTTAAAACCATCTTTTGTGATTGCAATTAGGTTCCTAGCCAATAAAAAAGACATTCACGCCCCTCACGCCCTTAAAACAAGAAGCCACACCATTCGCCAAGGGTTGCGAGGTTCGCCCCGACGGGCTAGGTGTGGTTAAACTAAATATAATTATTGTGTAGATCTAAGCTGTTACCCTGCGCTTAATAGGGATTACTTTATCTAATGCGCAATTCTCTAATTCAACCAGTAAATCTGATAGTGCGTTTAGTGCTTTCTTGCGCTCTTCAAAATAATCATAGCCATCATAAATGCCTTCAACGCCTTTAATTTTATGATTTAAACAACGCTCGCTAATATGTGGTTGCACCCCTAAAGAGGCTAGAAGTGTTTTTGCTGTGCGTCGCATATCATGAATAGTAAAAGGCTCAATCCCATGCCCTACCTTAGCCAATGCAACGCTTAGTGTGCTTTCTGCGATATGTGGAATCATTCTGTCTTGCATTTTACGGGCTGGTAAGACGTAATCACTAGCACATGACAATCGTTTTAATTCTTGAAACCAGTTTACTACCTTATTACTTAACGGAATTGAGATAGCTACGCCTGTTTTTGTGCGGTCTGTTGGTAAATGCCACACACCAACTTCTAAATCAAATTCAATCCAACGCGCACCGATTAATTCACCTTTACGTACCGCTAGAGCTAGCAAAAGCTTTATGCTTATTTCATTTTCAACACTAAAGCCTTTTGCTGTTTTCATGGCTGTAAATAATTTGGCAATTTCATCACGACTTAGGTTTCTGTTACGTGATTTTTCTTTACCGCCAGCATCGCCAACATCAAATGCTAGTGCAGGATTATTAGTGATAATGTGCATCTTGATAGCTTGATTAAAAATGCGCTTTAGCCATCTCAAAACATCATTTGCCATTGTTGGTGCGCCACGTTTAACAACTGCCTTTAGTAAATCATCAATGTGTCTTGGTGTTACCGCTTCAATTGCTAAATGTCCTATAGCGGGCTTAATGTCTTTTTCTATCCGTGCACGTACTATGTTTGGGTGCTTCCAATTACCCATCACCCTATCTTGAAAAAATTTGTCAGCTAATTGCGACACTGTATAGGCGTTTCTTTCTGCCTCAATATTTGCAATTGCCTCACGTTTACGCTCTTGCTTTTCACTTGCAACGTCATACCCCATTGCAACACGTGCACGTAACTCTTTAGCTTTCTTTCTTGCGTCTGCTAGTGAAATATTTAAATAGCTGCCAATCACCATCACACGCGCCAATCCTGCAAAGCGATAACGAAAACGCCAAACGGGTGAAGAATCAGCCCCTCTGAATCGCAAATATAAGCCGTCATCAATGCGCTTACCCTCAAAAGTTTCACCAGCTTTAATCCAGCCTCTAATATCTGAATCTGTAACTAGTTTGTTTTCAGTTGCCATGGCACCCGTTTTCATTGAGTTTTAGTGTGTACCCGTATTTATTCCACTTTGTACCTCAGTGTACACAATGGGGTACACATGAATAATGCGCTTATCTGATTCATAATGCAACACTACAAAGCAAAAAAGCCTTATGGTTAAAGGCTTTAAGAAGGTTTCTGATGTGTTGTGAATTGGGCTGAAATGCTACTCAATATTTTGAATTTGCTCACGCATTTGCTCAATTAGCACTTTAAGCTCCATTGAAATTTGGCTAGTTTCTACCGCTACCGATTTCGAACCCAAAGTATTCGCTTCGCGATTCATTTCTTGCATTAAAAAATCTAAACGCTTACCCACCGCGCCGCCCGTTTGCAAAATACGTTTCACTTCTGATATATGCGAATCCAATCGGGATAATTCTTCATCTACATCAATGCGTTGCGCGTACAACACCATCTCTTGGCGAATTCGATCATCATCGTGGCTATTGGTCGCCTCATGCAATTTAGCGCTTAACTTTGCTTGATATTGCGCCACTAAATTAGGCATCATCGGCTTTACTTTAGTCACATGTTGCTCAATTTGCTGCAATCTATCTAAAATTACCGCTTTTAATTTTTCGCCTTCACGCGCACGCGCATCAATTAAATGCTGCAACACTTGATTCAACACCTGTTTAAAATCGGCTTCTAGCGCATCGGTATCTATCGCTTCAGACATCATCACGCCTGGCATACGCAAAATATCCAACATATTCACAGGCTGCGTATGCGGAAAATATTGCGCGGCGCTTTTGGCGCTTTCGGCTATTTGTTGCAAAACGGTGTGGTTAAGCTGCGGCACACTATCCATGCCCGCTTCGCGCATCATGCTCATGCGAATATCCACTTTGCCGCGGCCTAATTTGGCCTGAATTAATTCGCGCGCGGTGGCTTCAAAAACGCGTAAATTGTCATCTAATTTAAGTTGTAACTCTAAATAGCGGTGATTAACCGAGCGGCACTCAACCATTAAAACACCTTGTTTGGTGTTGTATTCTTGCGATGCGTAGCCTGTCATGCTTAATATCATGGTTGTACTCTTCAGTTTATTTGTTAAAGTAATTTGTGATAATTGTATCAAACCCCTATGATTTGACGTGTTTTTTATGCGAGAATGCCAGAATAAGTTGATTAAAGTTTCAAACTCTTATTAACAAAACTAGGTTTATCGCACGCGACATTTGACGCTGTACCGATACTAAATGGCCACACTTAAAAACCAATCTTTGCCTGTTGGCTACATTCTGCAGGATTACATTATCACCCGCGTGTTAAGCACGGGTGGCTTTAGTTTTGTGTATTTGGCGCAAGACATGAACAAGAATATTGTGGCCATTAAAGAATACATGCCCACTGGTTTGGCCTTGCGCGAAGATGGCGCAACCGTTTTGCTGGGCAGTGATGACGATGCCGCCACCTTTAAGCACGGCCTAAAATGTTTTTTTGAAGAAGGCTTGGCGTTAGCCAAAATTGATCACAAAAATATTGTGCGCGTGGTTAATTTCTTTAGAGAAAACAGCACCGTTTATATGGTGATGCAATATGAGCGTGGCAAATCGCTGCAAGATTTTATTCTTTCGCAACCCGAACCAGTCAATGAAAAATTTGTGCGCCGCGTGTTTGGCGAGTTGCTAAACGGCCTGCGCGAAGTGCACACACAAAAACTATTGCACTTGGATATTAAGCCCGCCAATATTTATATTCGGCTAGATGGTTCACCTGTGTTGCTGGATTTTGGCTCTGCGCGGCAAACATTAACGCAAACGCAATCTAAACTTTCCCCCAGCTACACGCCTGGCTTTGCACCGCCAGAACAATATTTTGAGCGCAAACAATTAGGCCCTTGGAGCGATATTTATAGCGTGGGTGCCAGCATGTATTCTTGCTTGGTGCGCTCAGCTCCTATGGCGGCTAATCAGCGCGTTAAAAATGATTTTTTAGCGCCGGCCACCAAAGTGGGCAAAGGCATTTACACGCAAGAGCTGCTGCAAATTATTGATAATTGCCTAAAACTCAATTATTTAGAACGGCCACAAAGTGTGTTTTCGCTGCAAAAAACTTTATTTGAAATTGTGCCGCCGCTTGAGGTTAAAAAACACAGCTTGGCCAGAAAAATCAAAGACGTTTTAAACAAACCGCTTTAAGATATGACTGACTTATTCATTACACACCAAAACTTGATAATCTTTGCTTAAATGAAATTCTCTATCTACCAAAATAGCCGTCAAGGCCCCAGAAGTTATAACCAAGACCGTTTAGCTTATTCTTATAGTAAAGATGCTTTATTACTGGTGTTGGCAGATGGTATGGGTGGCCATCGCAATGGCGAAGTGGCGGCACACTTGGCTGTTAAAACCTTAACCGATGCTTTTCAACGCTTGGCTGTGCCATTTTTAAGTAGCCCTGCCAAATTTTTAATCGATCATATTCAGCAAGTGCACGATATGATTGATAACGTAACGCAAAGAGAAGAGCTAATCGAATCGCCACGCACTACCATTGTGGTGGCGATTATTCAGCGCGGATTTTTGTATTGCGCGCATGTGGGCGATTCTAGGTTGTATCACTTTCGCGAAGGCCATTTGCTGTTCCGCACAGAAGACCATTCTGTGGTGCAATCGCTGTACAAAAAAGGCATGATCACCAAAGAAGAAATGAAAACGCATCCTTATAAAAATAAGGTGTACAACTGCTTAGGTGGCGAAACACCGCCGCAAATTGATTTATCGGATCGTTTTGAATTATTTGAAGGCGATACCATTTTGCTGTGTACCGATGGCGTTTGGGGCGTTTTAAGCGATCAGAAAATTAAAGAAATTATTCAGCAAAATGTAGTGATTGCCGATGCCACTAATAAATTGATGGATAGCGCCGAATTTGCCAGTGATGAACGCGGCGATAATATGAGCGCGATTGGCCTGCAATGGGGCGATAGGCAACAAAGCAGCACCGCTGTTTCGACCCAATTGATGCCTTTGGGCGAAACTACCACTATTATGAACACGGTTCAGCAGCAAAATAGTGATGACATGGATTTAAACGATTTGTCGGATGATGACATTGAAAGCACCATTGCCGAGATTCAAAACGCGCTGAATAAAACTCAACAAAAACCAAAAATCTAGCCCAAAAGCCCCGTTAAGTTTTTTAATTTAGGTTAAGTTGCTTAATCTGAATAATGCATGGCTTATAATAGCCGCTTATTTCTTTCAGATTAAGCACTTACTATGCAAACCACTACTCCGCAAACCAACACCCGCCCAAGCCAACGCGCCAACAATCAGTTGCGCAACGTTGAAATAATCCGCCATTACACCAAACATGCTGAGGGCTCTGTGCTGATTAAATTTGGCGATACGCATGTGTTGTGCACGGCCAGCGTAGAAGAAAAAGTGCCTGGCTTTTTAAAAGGCAAAAATCAAGGTTGGGTAACGGCAGAATACGGCATGTTGCCGCGCAGCACCGGTAGCCGCATGGATAGAGAAGCCGCCAAAGGCAAACAATCTGGCCGCACGCAAGAAATTCAGCGTTTAATTGGCCGCAGCTTGCGCGCGATTATTGATCTTGAAAAATTAGGCGAACGCAGCGTGCATATTGATTGCGACGTGATTCAAGCCGATGGCGGTACACGCACCGCCAGCATTACTGGCGCGTACGTGGCTTTGCATGACGCGATTTCTACCTTATTAAAATCAGGCAAAATCACTGAAAACCCGCTTAAACAAGCGGTTGCCGCGATTTCTGTTGGTGTTTATAAAGGCACGCCAGTGTTAGATTTAGATTACATTGAAGACTCTGACTGCGATACCGACATGAACGTCGTGATGACGGCGGATGGCGGCTTTGTTGAGATTCAAGGCACAGCCGAAGGCGAACCATTTGCGCGCAATGCCATGAACAGTATGCTGGATTTGGCCGCTAGCGGTATTAATGAATTGCTCGCAAAACAGATGCAAGTGTTGGCTGAGTGAGTTAAACATATTTAGCCACAGAGGGCACAGAGTACACAGAGTAAAATCAAAAACTAGAATAATCAGCAATCAGTAGTTAAATTATATGTAGTCAAAATGAATAACTAATGGTTTTCTCTGTGAACGCTGTGTTCTCTGTGGCAAAAAAATTATGATTAAAAAATTAGTTATCGCATCCAATAACCAAGGCAAGCTGGCCGAAATTCAAGCCTTGCTACAGACGCTTAATATAGAAGTGTTGCCGCAATCGGCTTTTAATGTGACTGAAGCGGCCGAGCTACATTGCACCTTTATTGAAAACGCCCTAGCCAAAGCGCGCCACGCCAGCCTTGCCACAGGCCTGCCCGCTCTGGCGGATGATTCTGGATTATGTTTAGAAGCCTTGCAAGGCGCGCCAGGTGTGCATTCTGCTTACTTTGGTGGCGAGCCTAGAAGTGATGTTAATAATAATGCGCACTTGCTTAAAACCTTAAAGCAACATGAAAATCGCTTTGCGCATTATTATTGTTGCCTAGTGCTAGTGCGCCATCATGACGACCCGCAACCGCTGATTGCCGAAGGCATTTGGAAAGGCTCTATTTTAAAAAAAGCGCGCGGCGATAATGGTTTTGGCTACGACCCGCTATTTTTAGACGCCATTACAGGAAAATCTGCCGCCGAATTAACACCAGAAATTAAAAATAAACTTAGCCACCGCGGCCATGCCTTGCGCAAAATGTTGCAATTAATTCAACACTTAACTTATTGATATTTCAGATGAAACCTTTACCAACATGGCTTAGAGACGATAAAAGCATTGTCGCTTGCACCGAAAAAATTAAAGTCATGCAAGAAAATTTTGAAGAGATTCAACAAATGATGCAAGACGCGTTTGAAGACGGCTTGCTGATGGAAGTGAATGAAGCGCAGATGCGTGAAACCTTAAGCAAGATGGTGGATGCGCTGACGAATCCCTATGCCAAAAATAATTAGCAAAACGTCTCCCCTAATAAACGTTTAAACACTCACCCAATTCTCAAGCTTTAAATCAGGCACACGCTCAAATTCACGCACGTTATTAGTGACTAAAATTAAGCCTTCTGCGCGCGCGTGCGCGGCTATCCATAAATCGTTATTGCCGATCGGCGTGCCTTGTTTTTGCAGGCTTGCGCGAATTTCGCCGTAGTGTTCGCTGGTATCTATCGTCATTGCTAGCACTGGGATTGCTAGGCTTAATTTTTCCAAGCTTGCCAGCACTTGCTTACGTTGCTGGCTTTTTTGTGCGCCAAATTGCAGTTCGCCAAAAGTAATCACTGACATGCCAACTTCGCCTTCTGCCAAGGCCTGAAAACGCGCTGCCAGTGCCGGATGTTGTTGTTTGGTTAAGTAAATACAGATATTGGTATCAAGCAAATATTTAGGCATTACAAGCTTTCGCGCGCTTGTGGGGCGCTATCTTCGCGCCCTTCTGCCATAAAATCTTTAGGCAAGCTGGCAAAAATTGCTAGTGCATCGGCTGGTGTATAGCGTTTTTCACGCAGCACAACTTCATCGCCACGCTGAAAAATCTCAACATCTTTTGCGTTAAAGCGAAATTCTTTGGGCAAGCGCACCGCTTGGCTGTTGCCTGATTGAAATATGCGCGCTGTATTCATGATTGTCTCCTTAATATTATACAAAAAGTATACACATTAGAAAGGCTTTGTCAAACGCAAAATAGTTACGGTGGCCGTTTTTGCGTACAATGTGCGGCGTGATTCCAATTATTCCCATCCACGATTTTAAGCCCATCAACACTATTTCACCCGTTTTAGGTGAGGCGACTATTTCTGGCCTGACCAATCCGCCGCCGTTATCGCTGTATATTCATATTCCTTGGTGCGTTAAAAAGTGTCCTTATTGCGATTTTAATTCGCATGAATCTAGAGCAGAAATGCCTGAAAAGCGTTATGTGGCGGCGTTGATTGCAGATTTAGAGCAAAGTGTGCCGCGCGTGTATGGGCGCAAAATTAAAAGTGTGTTTTTTGGGGGCGGTACGCCTAGCTTGTTTTCGGCGGAATCGATTGATGAAATTTTAAGTGCGGTGCGCATGTTAACGCCGCTGGAATATGGCGCTGAAATCACATTAGAAGCCAACCCTGGCACGGTGGAAATAGCGCGTTTTGCTGGTTATAAGCAGGCAGGTGTTAATCGCATTTCGCTGGGCATTCAAAGCTTTAATGCGGATTATTTAAAATCACTTGGCCGTATTCATGATGATAAACAAGCAATTACAGCCGCTGAATTGGCGCTTAATACATTTGAGCGCGTGAATTTGGATGTGATGTATGCGCTACCCAATCAAAGTTTGGAGCACGCTTTACAAGACGCGCGGCAAGCAGTGGCGCTTAATCCAGACCATTTATCGTTTTATCATTTAACTTTAGAACCCAACACGCCGTTTCATCGCACGCCGCCCAGCTTGCCAAGCGATGATGTAAGTGCTGATATGCAAGAGCAAATTGAAGCATTGCTGGCTGAAAATGGTTATGAGCATTATGAAACGTCTGGCTTTTGTAAACCCAAGAGTCAATCACGCCACAACTTAAATTATTGGCAATTTGGCGATTATTTGGGTATTGGCGCAGGCGCGCATTCTAAACTAAGCTATCACGATAAAATTACCCGCGAAACGCGGCATAAGCACCCAAAAGCCTTTATGGAAAATGCCGAAGCGGGTAACGCGGTGGATAATAGCTGGCAGATTGCGCAAGCCGATTTAGGTTTTGAATTTATGATGAACGCGCTGCGTTTAAGCGATGGCGTTGAGGTAAGTTTGTTTCAGCAACGCACTGGGTTGAGCTTGCAGGCGATTAAAACAGGATTAGCAAAAGCCACACAAAAAGGTTTAATTACACAAGATTTAAAACGCATTAAACCCACGTTATTAGGCCAGCGCTATTTAAATGATTTATTGGCTTTATTTTTAGATTAATTGCTTTGCTCTTTGCGCGCGTCTAACAAACTAATCAGCAATAAAATTTCATTTAATACACCATGACTAAAGCCTGAGCGTTCGCCATTACGATTATCGGTAATCAAGCTTTCTAAATACACTCTGGCTAGCTCGCTTGGCCAAACCGCGTCTAATTTTTCCATAATATGCGGAAAATCTTCCAAATGCTGAGGCACGATAATTTGTGCATCGGTATGCTCAGGTTCGGTTTCATACCAAACAGGCGTCATCACATTAAACATAATGTGCATGCTTTTAGCGAATTTTTCAAACTCGGCTTTTGCGTGCTGTTTTCTAAATATCTCAAGCAAATACAGCCAATGATTAATCGATGCTTTTGGCTGCGTTTCAATGGTAAATTTTAAATGAGTAATAGCATCCTGCGTGCGATTAATGCTCATCAGCAATTTGGCTTCTTCTAAGGTTGAGCTCGCTTTTGCTTGCTCATCCAGCATTTCGCTATTTAAAAAGCCGCTGGCAGATGCGCTATGATTGTTTCTAGCCGCGCCTGATTGTGATGCCAATTCTTGCTCTGTATCTTGCCATACGCCGTCAAAATCGGTCAGCGTATCGTCCATTGGTTTACTATTGTTGAATTGATCCAGCAGACGTAGGCGCCGTTTTCGCATGAAATAAGCGGCAACACTGAGTAAGGCCATTAAGCTCAACAAGGCTAGCAATGCATATTTTAACCAATCAAATGCTGGTTGCGCGGCACGTTTTGGCGCCTGTTGCAAATCACTATTAAGCTCAACCGCAGCGGTAGTAGCTGGTGCTTGATTCAGATTTTTAAATACTTTTTTAACTGGCGCGGCTTGCACAACAACCGGTTTTTCTGCCGCATTTATTGCCCTTGTTACGGTATTGGCAACGCTGTTATTAGCCACAGTGCTTGGCATTGCTTTGGTTACTGGCGCGGCTACATTGGCAGGCAAGCGCAAGGTTTTATCAAACACCAATTTTAAGCTGTTAAATTTATCTTGCAACACGCCTAATCGGGCATGCAAACGTTCTAGCTCGGCTTTTAAAAAGGCATTTTTAGCCAGTAGCGCCTCATATTCTTGCAATAAAAAAGCCGGTAACTTGCTAACGGCTTGATTAATGTTATAGCTTAAATGCATATTTTGACGCTTGACCTTAGCGCGCTTAGCTTTAATAACATTTACTTTTTTTGATAAGGATTTAAGCGTAGGGATTTGCAATAAAGTGGTGTCAGTAAACTGGCTGCTAGCCTTTAATTTTGGCTCAATATCGGCATTTAAAGCCAGTGTTTCGGCCACAAATTGCTGACGCATGATTTTATTTTTAGGGTAAAACAAACGGGCAATATCATTCAAACTTTCGCCCGGTATAGCTGGCCACGCCATGGTGCTTGCGGTATCTTCTGCCTTTAAATTGCTGGCGCTTAATGATGGCGTAGTGTCTGATGAGCTGGTATTAAAGCTACTGTCAACTTTGCTAGTGCTATTTACAGTTGTACTTTCATCATCATTATTTAGGCTTAATGGCTTAGTTTCAACTTCGCTAGCATTATCATTATTAATGCTAGCTTCATCTGGCATTGTGTTGCTTACAGAATTTTCATCGATGACGCCATCAACAGCACTGACGGTGCTGCCAAAAATTAGCGCTATTAATAAGGCAAAGATGAATTTTAATTTCATAGTTGTCATTGACTCATATATAGGCGCGCGCGTTCAATGGCTTTTTTCACTTGTACTGGCGCGGTGCCGCCAATATGGTTGCGGCTGGCAAGTGAGCCTTCTAAGGTTAAAACCGCGTAGACATCTTCTTGAATCATTAAGCTAAATTGCTGCAAATCGGTCAATGGCAAATCAGCCAAATCACATTTTTGTTGCACCGCATGTTTTACTGCCAACGCCACTGCTTCGTGCGCATCTCTAAACGGCATGCCTTTTTTCACCAAATAATCGGCTAAATCAGTGGCCGTTGCAAAGCCCTCAAGTGCGGCTTGGCGCATATTGGCTTTGTTCACCTCAATGCCGCGCAACATGTCTGCATAAATCGCCAGCGTCATCAAAATGGTATCGGCGGTGTCAAAAAGCGGCTCTTTATCTTCTTGATTATCTTTATTGTAGGCCAGCGGCTGGCCTTTCATTAAGGTAAGCAATGCCACCAAATGGCCATTAACGCGGCCAGTTTTACCGCGCACCAGCTCTGGCACGTCTGGGTTTTTCTTTTGCGGCATAATCGATGAACCAGTACAAAAACGGTCGGCAATGTCCACAAACGCAAATCTTGGGCTAGACCATAAAATCAGCTCTTCAGAAAAACGCGATAAATGCGTCATTAATAAGGCACTGGCGGCGGTAAATTCAATGGCAAAATCGCGGTCAGAAACCGCATCTAATGAGTTTTCACAAACGCCATCAAAACCTAAACTGTTCGCAACCATTTCGCGATTAATGGGGTAGCTAGTGCCAGCTAAAGCGGCGGCGCCTAAAGGCAGGCGATTGATACGTTTACGGCAATCTGCAAAACGTTCTGCATCACGTTTTAGCATTTCAAAATAGGCCAGCAAATGATGGCCAAAGGTAACCGGTTGTGCCACTTGCAAATGGGTAAAGCCAGCCATAATGGTGTCAGCATGCTGATCAGCTAAATCCACAATGCTTAATTGCAGCTTTTTAATCGCCACTAAAATATCATCAACGGTTGCGCGCAACCATAGGCGCACATCGGTTGCCACTTGGTCGTTACGGCTTCTGCCAGTATGTAAGCGCTTACCAGCATCACCAATTTTATCGGTTAAGCGCTTTTCAATATTTAAATGCACATCCTCTAAATCTAGCAGCCATTCAAACGTGCCTGCTTGAACTTCAGCCAAAATTTCGGCCAATCCTTGCTCAATTTTCGCTACATCATCCAAGCTAATAATGCCCTGCGCGCCCAACATATTGGCATGCGCAATAGAGCCTGCAATATCAAACTCAGCCAAGCGTTTATCAAAATCAACCGATGCGGTGTACTTTTTAACCAATTCGGCCACTGGCTCGTTAAAGCGGCCAGACCACGCGCTGGATTTTTTATTTAATGAGTTGTCTTGCACGGATATATCTTGCACTGGGTAATTGCTTTCTTGTAATGGCTTTAATTGTGAAATATTCGTTAATAATAATATACTTATGCCTTTATTATAACGAACTATACGCCGTGCGCAAAAATAGCCGTTTACCTAATTTACACAATCTTGGCATTCACCTGCGTATTTTGCTGATTGTGAACTTATTGGTGGCTATTACAGCGGTATTATTTAGTCAAAAATTTAACGATTTTTTACCATTACTGGCCGAATTATCTGCTGTTGTGCAGCCTATTTTGTTGCTCAGTATGCTAAGTCTTTATTTTTTATACCCTTTGCTGAATAAATTGACCTACTGGGCCGGCATTATTTTCATAACTTTGCTTGAAATTGGCCTTACCTTTTTGGTATTTGTTTTCTTTAGCCAACTTTTCTTGTTTGACACCCTCCCCAGCCCCTATCGCGCCTGTTTATTAAGCGCTATTGTCACTGGCATTGTGTTTTATTATTTTCATTTACAGCAACGCGCTTACTCGCCCGCCATTGCAGAGGCGCGCTTACAAGCCTTGCAAGCGCGCATTCGGCCACACTTTTTGTTTAATAGCATTAATGCCGTTTTATCGCTAATTCGCAGCCAACCCAAACGCGCTGAAACGGCTTTAGAAGATATGGCGGATTTATTCCGCGTGCTAATGGCTGATAATCGCGATTTAGTGCCGCTGGCGCAAGAAATTGCTTTGTGCCGCCAATATTTAGCCTTAGAAAAATTGCGTTTAGAAGAGCGCTTGCAAATCACTTGGCTAATTAACGATATGCCACCAGATGCGCTAATTCCGCCTTTAATTTTGCAGCCGCTGCTTGAAAACGCGGTTTACCATGGTATTGAGCCGATGAATGATGGCGGCGAAATTATCATCACCATTTACACGCGGCATAAAGAGCTGCACATTAGCATTAGCAACCCGTATGCGCCGCAAAATCAGCACCATACTGGCAATAAAATGGCGTTAAAAAACATTAAAGAGCGCTTAAGTTTGCACTTTGATCTAGAAGCCTCTTTAAAAGCCGAAGCCACAAAATTTAGCGACAAACCAAACCGCTACCAAGTGCATATTCGCCTGCCGCTCACCCATTAGAATCATCATTAAATACTATGCTGACCATTTTAATTGCCGATGACGAAACACCCGCGCGCAACCGCTTGCGTGATTTGCTGGGTGACATTGCTGAAGTAGAAATTGTTGCCGAAGCCAAGAATGGCAAACAAGCGTTGGATTTGGCCATGCAAACCAAGCCAGATTTAATGTTATTGGATATTCGCATGCCCTTGATGGATGGCATTGAGGCCGCGCAACACGCGCAAAAGTTAGAACCTAAACCGCATATTATTTTTACCACCGCGTTTGATGCCTATGCAATGAAAGCGTTTGATTTAAACGCGATTGATTATCTGCTAAAACCGATTCGGCTAGAACGCCTGCAAACCGCGATTGATAAAGCGCATGCGCTTAAACCCAAACAGCTTGAGGCCTTAAAACCGCTGCAAAAAATGCGCAGCCATGTCAGCATTCATGAACGGGGGCGGGTGATTTTGGTGCCAATTGAGCAGATTATTTATCTGCGCGCCGAATTAAAATACATTACCGTGCGCACGGCTGAGCGTGAATATTTAATTGAAGAATCGCTCACCCATTTAGAAACCGAATTTGGTGAGCGATTTATACGCCTGCATCGCAATTGCCTAGTGGCGCCGGTGTTTATTACTGGCTATGAAAAGCGGCTAAATGAGGCCAACGAAGAACGCTGGGTTGCCTTATTAAAAGGCATCCCCGAAACCGTTGCCATTAGCCGCCGCCAGCAACATTTAGTGCGCGAAAGCTAGCTAAAAATTAACGCTTTATTGCTTCTTTTTAGCATCCATTTCAGCAATTACTTTGGCCGCCCATTCGCGTCCGCCTAAACCAAACGCCAAGGCCAAGGCCAAAAATAAAGCACCAAACACAATAATAAATAAAGAGTGAATAAGCTGCGTGCCAATGCCCAACTGCTCAAGTGCTACAAATATCGCTAAAATTTGAATGCCATATTCGGCCGATGTACTGACCGCTAACGCGTGCGAAAACTTAATGCTGTATAGCCAGGCAAATACCAATCGATTTACAAAACGCGCTAATAAAGTACCAAAAATCAATACTAAAATCGCCACAATAATGTGCGGTAAGTAGCTAGCCAATTGCTGCAATAACACGGCTACTTCTGTTAACCCCAGCGCGTTGGCGCCAGTAATCACAAATAGCAAAATCACCAGCCAATACACCACTTGGCTAATAATGCCGCTTAAAGTCACATTAAAATTGCCATGATTAATAAACGCTTCTAGGCCAGATTTCTGGGCGGCTTTATCAAATTGGGTTAAAAGCAATAAGCGCTTTACTGCCGTTCTGGCTAATTTGGCGATTAACCAACCAAAAAATAAAATGACAACAACCGCTAATAATTTAGGCACAAAATGGATGAGCTGTACCCAAAATTCATTCAGCGAGTTGATAAAAGTATCGATTTGATATTGCATGACCTTCTCCTTAAAACGTTTTAAAACAGGTAATTAGCGCATCATCCATCCGTTTTTAAAAAATAAATTCCATTTAAATTGACGCTTAGTCTATTGAGGGTGCCTCTATTAATTCAAATTTTTAAGTTAAACAAGGCGCGATTAAAAAATAATGACGCCGCATATGATTAATATGTAAGGAATTATTTTTTTATGAGCAACGCAGTGTAACGACGAAAGTTGGATTAATAGAGGTGCCCTTTATTTTAATGTTGACCTTATTTAGCTTAACCCAAAAAACACAATTTTGTATAGGCGTTTACGCACTGACCAGATTTGCGCGCACATTGGATTTACCTAATCGCCAGACATGCTAAAATTGCAGGCATGCAAAACTCACCTAAAAAACTAGAGCCTAAACAATTAATCATCGCATCGCGTGAAAGTGCGCTGGCCATGTGGCAAGCCAAACATATTCAGGCGCGTTTGCAAACCTTATACCCCAATTGTGACGTGCAAATTTTGGGCATGACAACCACTGGCGACCAGATTTTAGATTCGCCATTATCGCGCATTGGCGGCAAAGGTTTATTTGTAAAAGAGCTTGAAATGGCGCTGGCAGACGGCAGCGCTGATTTAGCCGTGCACAGTATGAAAGATGTGCCGATGAATCTGCCAGAAGGATTTTTAATGGCGGCTACAGGCGAACGTGAAGATCCGCGCGATGCGTTTGTATCAAACAATTTTAAGGCATTAGAAAATTTGCCAGCAGGCAGTATTGTTGGCACCTCAAGCTTGCGCCGCCAAAGCCAAATTCAGGCACGCTTTCCTCATTTAAAAATCGAATCCTTGCGCGGCAACGTGCAAACGCGTTTGCGCAAATTAGATGAAGGCCAATATGCCGCGATTATTTTGGCCGCCGCTGGCTTAATTCGCCTGGGTTTAGGTGAGCGTATTCGCGATTTTATTTCGCCCACCGATAGCATTCCCGCTGTTGGGCAAGGCGCGCTGGGCATTGAGATTCGCGCCGATAGAATTGACTTAATTGAAGTGCTGGCGCCCTTAAATCATATGGATACGCAACTTTGTGTTGAGGCTGAACGTGGCTTTAGCCGCGCCTTGGCAGGCAGTTGCACAGTGCCACTGGGTGCTTATGCATTGCGCGAAGGTGACCATATTAATATGACCGGTTTTGTGGCAAGCGTAGATGGCAAGCAAATGCTGCGTGAAAGCGTTACTGGTAGCATTGATAACGCGGAAACCGTTGGCCAAGAGTTGGCGGCAAAATTGGTAGCGCGCGGTGCCGATAAAATTTTAGCCGCGCTGGATGGCATAAAGCATTAACACATGCCCCACATTTTCCCCCGTCATTCTGAGTGTAACGAAGAATCCAGACTTTTGTTAACTTGCAAGCAGTGGATTCTTCACCCATATAAATCTTGGGCTCAGAATGACGTCTAAACACTTAAATGGCATCACCATCGCCATTACCCGCCCAGTTGACCAAGCCAAAAAACTTAGTGCATTAACTACGGCAGCTGGCGGCACACCCGTTTTATATCCGCTAATCGAAATCACCGCATTATCCGATTACAGCCAATTTAAAGCGGTAATTCAAGACATTAATGATTACGATTGGGCCATTTTTATCAGCAGTAATGCCGTGCAAAACGGCATGCCGCGATTGGTAAAAGTGGGCGTTCCAAGCAAGCTACAATTTGCCGCCATTGGCCCAGTGACCGCCAGCGAGCTACAAAGCTTTGGCGTCAATCAAGTGCTCACACCATCTAGCCATATTCAAGATGGCGATAAAAGTAAGGTCCGTTTTGATTCAGAATCCTTGCTGGCATTGCCAGAAATGTTGGATATGCAAGGCAAAAAAGTGATGATTTTCCGCGGCATTGGCGGCCGCGATGTACTGGCAGAAACGCTAAAAGCGCGCGGTTCAACGGTGACTTTTGCAGAATGCTATCAACGCATCAACCCACAAACCAACTGCGATTTATTGGCGAAACTTTATAATGAAAAAAAACTGCATGGCATCGTTATAACCAGCAGTGAAGCCATGCGCTACCTGCTGGATTTGGCAGGCGACTCCGAATGGTTAAAAAATATTACCTTATTTGTGAATCATGCGCGAATTGCTGAATTGCCTTTGCAGATGGGGTTAAAAGTGAGTGTTGCAGACGCGCCGGGTGATGAAGCAATGTTGCGGATAATTATTAGCTCGAACTTAAAATAAAATTGCATTTTTGATGTATTGTAGTTATATTATTGTAACTACAAATAAGGAATTATTTTGTTTTATTGGGATGAAGTTAAAAATAAATCCAATCTACAAAAACACGGTGTTAGCTTTGAAACCGCTCAACTTGTATTTCTTGATGCGCTGCATTTATCGCGTCAAGACAGGGTTGAAAATGGCGAATTACGCTGGCAAACACTAGGTATGGTGGGTGATATGGTTTTAATGCTGGTTGCACATACTTGGCAGCATGAAGCCTCTGGTGAAGAGCGTATGCGCATCATTTCAGCACGGCTGGCCACTAAGCTAGAAAGGAAAATATATGAAAAAAATATCTAAAACAGCTCAAAAAGAGCTAGATACGATGAAAGCAAAAGCTGAAGATACTATTGATTTTAGCGATATTGCAGAAACCAATGCTAGCAATTGGCAAGATGCTAAGCGCGGTCAATTTTACCGTCCTACTAAGCAACAATTGACTGTGCGCATTGATAGCGATGTACTGGCTTGGCTAAAAAGCCAAGGCAAAGGTTACCAAAGCCGTTTAAACGAAATTTTGCGCGGCGCAATGCATAATAAGTAGTTCATAGGCTGGCTATTTACGTAATTCGTTACGCAATCCGCCGCATGAAAACTCTCAATTCAGGCGTAATGTACTGCGGTATTAACGCCCTACTGATTAAAGATGTAAACGTTCAAACCTTGACGTCATTTTGAACGCAGTTAAGAATCCAGTAGTTTAGGCGTTGCAAAAAATGGATTCTTCGTTCCACTCAGAATGACCGGAGTTGGGCAGCATCTAAACTGTTAGTGGTTTTGGCGCTGGATTTGCAAACGTAAACGCATCACTAAAAAACTCTTCTGCATCTAATCCTTGTTGCACAAAAGTTTGATGAGCGATTTCAACCATTGGTGGCGCGCCGCAGGCGTAGGCTTGGTAAGCGCTTAAATCGCTAATGTCATCTAATACGGCTTGATGCACTAGCCCTGTTCTACCTTGCCAATTGTCTTCTGTTTTTGGTTCTGACAACACTGGAATATAGCTAATATTTGGCATTAACGCGGCCCATTTTTCGCATAAATCGTGCATATATAAATCGCGCAATTCGCGTGCGCCTCGGTATAGCACAATTTCGCGGTTAATATTGTTATGCAGCATGTGCTCAATAATGCCTTTTACCGGCGCAAAGCCTGTGCCGCCTGCCACTAAAATAATCGGCTTTTGCGAATCTTCGCGTAGAAAAAAGCTGCCAAATGGCGCTTCTAAACGCAAAATGGCTTTTTCTTGCAGCTCTTTTTCTACATATTCACTAAATACGCCGCCAGCAATTACGCGGATATGCAGCTGTAAAAAGTCACTTTCGTGCGGCGCATTGGCGATTGAGAAAGCGCGGCGTTTGCCATCTTTTAAAATAAATTCAATATATTGGCCGGCTTTAAATTGTAAGCGCTCACTTGCTGGCAATTGCAGGTGCAAGGCTATTACATCATGCGCTAGCTGCTCTTTTTTGGCTACGCGCGCGGGCAAAATGCGCGGCTTAATGCCAGCCATACCGCCCACTTCGCGGCATTCAATGCTTAAATCTTCCATTGGTCTTGCGCAACATAATAAAGCATTGCCAGCCGCCAATTCAGCATCGCTCATGGCGCTACCTTGGTAATCATCGTGCGTTACTTTGCCTTGCAATAATTTGGCTTTGCAAGCGCCACAAGCGCCGTTGCGGCAGCCGTAAGGCAAATTAATGCCTGCCTCAATGGCGGCCTGCAAAACGGTTTGGCTTGGGCGCACATCAAAAGTATGGCCGCTATTTTTAATGGTCACTTTATGCATTTTATTGTTAACGCTTTCAACATTCTGTTATTAAAAACCCAAGTTTTTATTGGGCGAAAAAACATTCAATTTTAAAGAAAAAGCTGGATTCTTCGCCCACATAAAACTTAGGCTCAGAATGACGATAGAAATATTATTTATCGTCTTTAATCTCAACAAATTCGCCCTCAATCACATCATCATTAGCTGCGCGTGGCTTTTGCTGATACGGTTGTTGAGAAGCTTGCTCATATTGCTTAGTCGTGGGGTTTGGGTTTTGCTTACTAACCGGTACTAATAATAAAATTACGCCAATAATATCGGTGATAACACCCGGAATAATAAACAAAATGCCCGCCACCATATTGCGCGCGCTGCCCAGCATGGTTTTAACCGGGTTGCCACCTGCCGCCATGCTTTGCATCATTTTAGCCGTTAACAATAGTTTTTCGCCACGAATCAGTTGTAAGCCTAAATAGCCAATCACGACTAAATAAAATAACAGCCACCAGCCGTACCTATCTGCGAGGTTAATCAGCAGAAATAGTTCGGCAAATGGAAAAGCGAGTAAAATTAAACCTATTAAAAAACGCATATCTTAAGAACTTTCTATCCAATTGTTTTCACTATTTGGGGGTTAAATGCAGTATTTGCAACTGCTGGCATTGAATGACGCACATTGGCGCTGAAACACGGAGCATTATTTGAAACACTTATTAAATAGCATTGTAATCGTTTTTTTAACAACGCTTGTTACGCCACTGTTGCACGCTGCAGATGCCACCTTAACTGGCAAAAACGCGTTTATTGAAACCATTCAAGAAGACGATTTTTTAGCGCCAGATGTGGCGTTTAAGCTTAACTTAACGGCCATTGATGCACAAAATTTAAATGCTAATTTTAAAGTGGTGCCCGGCTATTATCTTTACAAAGAACGCATAAAATTTGTGATTAAAGATGCCAGCACAGGCAAAATTGAACAGGTTAATTTGCCCACTGGCGAAATAAAAGATGACCCAAACTTTGGTAAACAAGAGGTTTATCATCACGAATTTGATGCAAAAATAGCGTTAAGCGCAGCTAATAATCCGGTTATTTATGCCACCTATCAAGGCTGTAGCGAAAAAGGTTTGTGCTACGCACCCATTACTAAAGTGATTACTGTGCCGCTAGGCGATAATGCTGGCAACGCCAACACTGGCTTGGATTCTGATACTGACGACGATAAAACCACCCAAGCGTTAAAAGGCGGTAATTTGTGGCTCATTATTGGCGTATTTTTTATTGCAGGCTTATTGCTTTCGTTTACGCCTTGCGTGTTACCGATGATTCCTATTTTATCCAGCATTATTGTTGGCAGCCAAAACAAACAATCCAATCAAGAAACTGGCGGCAAGCCTTGCAAGCTACACGCATTTGGTTTATCGGTGGCCTATGTTTTAGGCATGGCACTTAGCTATACATTAGCAGGCATTGCGGCTGGATTATCTGGCAATCTACTTAGCCAATCTTTGCAAAATGTTTGGGTTTTAGGCGCAACAGCGCTGGTTTTTGTGGCATTGGCTTTCTCAATGTTTGGTTTTTATGAGCTTAAATTACCAGCGGTAATTGAAAACAAAATACTTGGCGCTAGCCAAAAATTAAAAGGTGGCGAATTTTTGGGCGTGTTTGTAATGGGCGCATTATCGGCCTTAATTGTTAGCCCATGCGTTGCCGCGCCTTTGGCGGGTGCGCTCATATATATTGGCCAAACGCATAATGTGTTGCTTGGCGGCGTTGGGCTATTTGCACTGGCCATCGGCATGGGCGTACCGCTGTTATTAATTGGCGCATCCGCTGGTAGCTTACTGCCAAAAGCGGGCCGCTGGATGACAGTTGTGCGTAACTTTTTTGGGGTGCTGATGCTGGCGATGGCGGCTTACTTAATTTGGCCGGTATTGCCTAATGCCGTTACGCAACCTGTTAGCCGATTATTTGGCGCCACAACTGAACATAATCTACCTTTTACCCGCATTAAAAGCGTCGCAGAGCTGGATGCGGCGATTGCGGCGGCCAATGGCAAAATAGTGATGCTGGATTTTTATGCCGATTGGTGCGTTGCCTGTAAAGAAATGGAAAATTCACCTTTAGCGATAGTAATATACAAGCCGCGCTTAAAAACACCGTTTTGCTGCAAGCCGATGTGACCGAAAATAATGAGGATGACCAAGCCTTATTAAAACGTTTTGGCTTGTTTGGCCCGCCAGGCATTATCTTTTTTAATGCCTCTGGCAATGAAATAAAACCTAAAGTGATTGGCTATAAAAATGTGGCCCAATTTACCCAAATACTCAATAAAGTGAACGCTCAATAATGTTTAAACAATTAAAAATGCCTTTGTTTTACCTTGCCTTGATGATGTCTATTGGCTTTGCCATTTTTTACTTTTTTCTTAATCCTCAAACACAAATTGTCTCTCAAAATCCAACACCAACAAGCTCTACACAAGCTTTGTTTACCTCCAATTTTCCAGATGAACATGGCAAGCCACAAGCGTTGAATCAATATGAAGGTAAAGTAATCGTGCTTAATTTTTGGGCCAGCTGGTGCGAACCATGCCGCGAAGAAATGCCAGAGTTATCCGAATTACATACGGCGAATAAAGATAAAAATGTGGTGGTTTTGGGTATGGCGATTGAAGACGTTGCGGGTGTAAATGACTTTTTAAAAGAAACCAAAGTAAGCTACCCCTTATTTGCCGCCGATGTGCAAGGCATGGATATTGCCGCTAGCTTGGGCAACAATAAAGGTGTTTTGCCCTATACAGTGATTATAAAAGCCGATGGCAGCATAGCAAAAACCTACTTTGGCCGCATTACCAAGCCTTTGTTAGAGCAAACTTTAAAAACTCTTTAATAAACTAGCTTTTGCCGTAATTGTAAATTTTCATTTAATTTTCAACCACTTAAGCTATACGCCATCAACAACTTCGCTTAAACATCATCTAACTACGGTGAATTTGCTGGACAAAAGCATTCAAGTTCGGCAAACTTGCTGCTATGAAAGTTCGTCAAAAATCGGCAAAACATAATACAAAACAACTTAAAAGTGATGCTAGATGAGCGCTAAATCGATATTAGTATTGCATGGCCCCAATCTAAACCTGCTTGGCCTGCGCGAGCCAGAACATTATGGCAACCTAACACTTGCCGCGATTGACGCGCAACTTGCCGCTATCGCGCAGCAAAATGTGGTTAATTTAGAAACGTTTCAAAGTAATAGCGAAGCCGATATTGTGGCTAAAATACAATTGCATGCTGTTAACACTGTCGATTTTATTGTGATTAACCCCGCTGCTTTTACTCATACCTCTGTTGCCATTCGCGACGCACTTTCTGCCATTAAAACTCCGTTTATTGAAGTACATTTATCCAATGTATTCGCTCGCGAAAGTTTTAGGCATCATTCTTATTTTAGCGATATTGCCGTTGGCGTGATTAGCGGCTTAGGGGCCGAGGGTTATGCGGCCGCCTTGCAATTCGCTATTAATTTTTGCAACAAAAAAGCCGCATAAATTTGTTTTAAGTATCTATTTTTAAACAGCATTTCAACACTAAATTAACACTTACAATCAAAACTAAGTTAACAAAGAGGTTATTATGGATTTACGTAAACTTAAAAAACTAATCGATTTGGTAGAAGAATCTGGCATTTCTGAGCTAGAGCTTACCGAAGGCGAAGAAAAAGTACGCATTAGCCGTGCTTTAATGCCAAACAGCGCACCTGTGATGCAATATATGCAAGCGCCGCAGGCAGTATCTCACGCAGCGCCAGTGCCAACGGCTGCCGCGCCTGTTGTGGCTGAAGTTGAAGGCCAATCTGTAAAATCTCCTATGGTAGGCACGTTCTATCGTTCTTCATCACCAGACTCAAAACCGTTTGTAGATGTGGGCACTAAAGTGGCGGTGGGTGACACGCTATGTATTATTGAAGCCATGAAACTGCTCAACGAAATCGAATCGGATGTTGCAGGCGTGGTAACAAAAATATTGCTTGAGAACGGCCAGCCAGTTGAGTACGGCGAACCCTTATTTATTATTGAATAATTGCGATTGGTTGATTAATTATGTTTGAAAAGATATTAATCGCTAACCGTGGCGACCAGCGTCCGCTAGGACGCGCAGCGGTGAAGTGCGTCAGCGCGCAGCCAAATTGCGTAATGGCTGAAAGCCATAAAGCTATTAAGACGCGGAGACACTATGTTTGAGAAAATTCTTATCGCTAACCGCGGAGAAATAGCTTTACGCGTGCAACGCGCCTGCAGGGAGCTTGGCATTAAAACGGTTGCCGTGCACTCTGTTGCCGATAAAGACGCTAAGTACGTTAAATTGGCGGATGAATCGGTTTGCATTGGGCCTGCGCCGTCTAATTTAAGTTACCTTAATATTCCGGCGGTTATTAGCGCTGCCGAAGTAACCGATGCGCAAGCCATTCATCCGGGTTATGGATTTTTATCCGAAAACGCCGATTTTGCAGAGCGTGTCGAGCAAAGCGGCTTTGTTTTCATTGGTCCGCGCGCTGAAACGATTCGCCTAATGGGCGATAAAGTATCAGCCAAAGATGCCATGAGAAAAGCCGGTGTGCCTTGTGTGCCCGGTTCTGAAGGCGCATTGCCAGACGACCCAATTGAAATTATCAAAACCGCTAAAAAAGTAGGCTACCCAGTTATTATCAAGGCGGCTGGCGGCGGTGGCGGACGTGGCATGCGCGTTGTGCACACGGAAGCGGCTTTGGTGAATGCAGTAAATATGACCAAAGCAGAAGCGCTAGCGGCCTTTGGCAACCCCATGGTTTACATGGAAAAGTTTTTAGAAAATCCACGCCATATTGAAATTCAAATTTTGGCCGATCAACACGGTAATGCTGTTTATTTAGGTGACCGCGATTGCTCTATGCAACGCCGCCATCAAAAAATCATCGAAGAAGCGCCATCTCCGCTATTAAGTGCCCGAATTCGCGATAAAATCGGCGAACGTTGCGCTGAAGCTTGCCGCAAAATTAAATACCGCGGCGTTGGTACCTTTGAATTTTTGTACGAAAACGGCGAGTTTTATTTTATTGAGATGAATACGCGCTTACAAGTTGAGCACACCGTAACCGAAATGATTACAGGTATTGACTTGGTGCAGCAGCAAATTTTTGTTGCAGCAGGGGATAAATTAGCGTTCCGACAACGCGATATTGAGCTGCGTGGCCATGCGATTGAATGCCGCATTAACGCCGAAGATCCTTACACGTTCGTGCCATCTCCAGGTAAATTAACGACTTTTCATATGCCAGGTGGCCCAGGTGTGCGCATTGATACGCATGCGTATGCAGGCTATGTGGTACCGCCCAATTACGATTCAATGATAGGCAAGTTGATTACCTACGGTGCTACGCGTGAGCAAGCGATTGCGCGCATGCGGATTGCGTTATCTGAAATGTTGGTAGATGGTATTAAAACCAATATTCCCCTACATGCCGATTTAATGGCGGATGCGGCGTTTCATATTGGCGGCACTAGCATTCATTATCTTGAGCAAAAATTAGGTATTAGCCATAAATAAACTCTGTACTGGTGACAAAAACTGATGGCGTGGCTATTACTTAAAATTCAAGCAAACGAACAAAACGCAGACACCATTAGTGATGCATTAATGGATTTGGGTGCGTTATCGGCCAGTATTGAAGATGCGTTTGCTGAAACATCCGCTGAACAAGCTATTTTCGGTGAGCCTGGCGACCCACCGCCTGGAATATGGCAGCAAAATATCGTCACAGCCATGTTTGATGCGACTGCCGATGTTGAACAAGTGATTCAAACACTTAGCGCGGCAACTGAAATTGCGCATTTTCAATACAGCACTGAGGTGATTGAAGAGCAAGATTGGGTGCGCGCCACCCAAGCGCAATTTGATCCCATTAAAATTACCGATAAATTGTGGATTGTGCCGACTTGGCATCAATCTAACTGGCTAGAAACAGCGCAAGCAGATGCCATTAATATTATCTTAGACCCCGGTTTAGCGTTTGGCACAGGCAGCCACCCTACTACGCATTTATGTTTAGATTGGCTAACCAAAACCATGCCAGCGCAATCCGTTTTAGATTACGGTTGCGGCTCTGGTATTTTAGCCATTGCCGCCAAAAAATTAGGCGCGCAACACGTGGTTGGCGTGGATATTGACGATCAAGCCATTATTGCCAGCCATTACAACGCGCAACAAAACCAAGTAGAAGTGGCATTTTTTGATGCGAATACTTTTGCACATGAAACATTTGATGTGGTGGTTGCTAATATTTTATCCAGCGCACTCATGGTGTTAGCGCCAGTTTTGGCCAAATATTGCAAATCAGGTGGCCAATTGGCGTTATCTGGCATTTTAGAAACGCAAACCGACGCTTTAACAGAGCGCTACAGCGAATGGTTCATTATGGATGCGCCAGTTCAACAAGATGCTTGGATATTGCTTACCGGCACTAAAAGATGAATTACATCACCTCTTGCCCCGCTTGCGAAACGCAGTTTTTATTAACGAAAGACGATTTAAAAGCGCATCGCGGCAAAGTGCAATGTGGGCAATGTCATCAAGTATTTAATGCCAAAAATCGTCTAATTGAAGTTTCGGATGATATTCATAGTGTGGATGAATACACAGCCGCTGAACATACTGACGATATTGAAGAAAATAACATCAGTATAGAAATGGCTGATTTTGAAACTGAAACCCCTACCGAACAGCTTGAACCTAGCCGCACAGCAGACGAAAGACCGATAAGTGCGGCGTTAAATGAAGTGTTAGAAACGGTACCGAATCTAGCTGATTTAAGCACGCAGAATGAAGCGGACAATCAAGAATTAGACGGCTCATATACTAATAATCAGGCGATTAGCCAGCAGAATGCCGACTTTATTGCTGAAGAAGATATTGATATTGATGCGGTGCGTGCGCCCATTTTTATTGATGATATTACCGCCGACCCTAATTTTCAGCTCATCAAACCAAAACGTAATATTTGGATGATATTAGCCGCTATATTGCTTTTAATTGCGGCGATATTGCAAAGTATTTATTTTTTGCGCTCAACCATTGCGGTTAATTACCCACAGTTAAAACCGCATTTAGAAGAAGCTTGCCGCCATTTAAATTGCAGCGTTAATTTGCCGCAACACCTTGATTTACTGACTATTGACGACTCTGATATGCAGGAAAGCGATGATTATCAAAACGTGATTAATTTTTCTAGCTTGCTTATTAATAACGCGCCGCATGCGCAGGCTTTCCCCAATATAGAGCTCACCTTAACCGATACCGATGATCAACCTGTGTTAAGAAAACTTGTTCCGCCAAAAGATTATTTAAATAGCGGCGTTAATATTGCGGATGGCATGCTTGCCAATGAGGAAGTGCGCATTAATCTTGCTATTAACGTGCAAAACTTATCCGTTGCGGGTTACCGCGTTTTGATTACCTATTGATTGCAAAGCATTATTTGAATTAGCGCTTCTAATGAAAATCATGAGTGCGTTTTAATAACATCGCATACGCTGTACTTTTAACTTATCTGTATTATTCAAGTCATAGATTGTGTAGTTAATTTGAATTAAACCAACTTCAGGAGATTATTATGTGGACAACACCAGCAGCTACAGAAATGCGTTTTGGCTTTGAAGTTACAATGTACGTAATGAATAAGTAAGCTTAAACGCTTAATAAAAAAAGGCACTTTTAGTGCCTTTTTTTATTGGTTTTTTTATTGGCAAAGTGCCTTTTTTTGTGCCTATTACTTTTTTTAAATATCGACTTAAGCAATCATCTTCATATAATCCGAATCAATCGCTTTAATCGCATCTACAATTTTTTCTACCGTTTCTAGCCGCACATAACTTTTACGCCAAGCAATGGCTATGCGCCTAGTAGGTGCTGGGCTGGTAAATGGAATCACCTTAATTAACGGATTGTTATAGCGCGCTGCCGTGGCGGAGCATGGCAAAACCGTAATACCCAAATTGGATGCCACCATATTGCGGATGGTTTCTAGCGAATTGCCTTGTAACACCTCACCTTTGCGCGAAAGCTCTGGGCAGGCTTGCGTTACCTGATTACTAAAGCAATGCCCGCTATTTAATAACAGCACTTTTTCATCGGATAATTCTTCTGGATTAATGTGCGTGCGCGTGGCCCAATGGTGATGGCTTGGCACCACCACATCAAACTCTTCGTCATATAAGGCTTTGTGCTGCAAGCCAGGCACATCAAACGGCAAGGCAATAATCGCCACATCTATCACGCCGTTGCGCAATTGCGCTTCTAAATTTGCGGTTAAGTTTTCTTCTACTTCTAATGGCATATCCGGCGCGGTTTTACGCAGTATGGGGATAATTTCTGGCAATAAATACGGCCCTACTGAATGAATCATGCCAAGCTTTAAAGCGCCTTTTAGCTGATTTTTGCCTAACTCGGCCAGTTGTTTTATTTTGGCGGCTTCTTCTAATATGCGCGATGCTTGCTCAATAATTTTGGCGCCAATTTCGGTTGGCGTAACATCTGAACGGCTACGCTCAAAAATCATCACGTTTAATTCTTGCTCTAGCTTTTTAATGCCTAAACTTAAGGCTGGCTGGGTTACAAAGCATTTTTCTGCCGCACGCCTAAAATTGCGCTCTTGCGCAACTGCCATTACAAATTTCAGCTCAATTAATGTCATGTCTGTTTGCCGTTATGCGCCACTTTATGTGTCACTATTAAAAAAATTAATCATCCTGTGTTTATGTTACCTTGATTAATTATATTTATCAATCGCATCAAAATTTACAATTTTACAAATGGTGCTAAGGACTTTATATTGTCACTCACGGCTTTAGTGAATATAAAAAAATGATATGAATAATTTAATTGAGAAAATCTGCCAAGCATGTGTAGAGCCATTAGCAGAGTACGCTGCAGCAAAATAAGCAACTATTTGTAAGCTAAATACCCAAAGCAGTTGCTAAATTAAAAACATAAATAAAGGAGAAGTAAATGACTACTGAAGCAAAATGCCCGTTTTCGGGTGCTGCCGATCACATCGGTATGGGTAAAGGCCCAAGAAACCACGATTGGTGGCCGAATCAACTAAAACTCAATATCCTGCACCAACAGTCCGCTAAATCTAACCCGATGGGTGACGATTTTAACTACGCGGAAGAATTCAAAAAGCTAGACCTAAACGCTGTAATCCAAGATCTGCATGCGTTAATGACCGATTCTCAAGAATGGTGGCCGGCTGATTATGGCCATTACGGCCCTTTCTTTATCCGTATGGCATGGCACGCGGCTGGTACTTATCGTATCTATGACGGTCGCGGTGGTGCGGGCACTGGTACACAGCGTTTTGCACCATTAAATAGTTGGCCAGATAACGGCAACTTAGATAAAGCACGCCGTTTGCTGTGGCCGATTAAACAGAAATATGGCAACAAGCTTTCATGGGCGGATTTAGTCGTTCTTACAGGTAATGTCGCACTCGAATCCATGGGTTTTAAAACTTTCGGCTTTGCTGGTGGCCGCCCTGACGTTTGGGAACCGGAACAAGAGATTAATTGGGGTGCGGAACGTGAATGGTTGGCGACTAGCGATAAAGAAAATAGCCGTTACTCAGGCGACCGTGAGTTAGCGAATCCATTGGCTGCGGTGCAGATGGGCTTGATTTATGTGAACCCACAAGGCCCAGACGGCAACCCTGACCCATTGGCTTCTGCGCGTGATATTCGTGAGACATTTGCCCGCATGGCGATGAATGATGAAGAGACTGTTGCGCTTACCGCTGGTGGCCACACCTTTGGTAAATCGCACGGTGCGGCAGCTGAGAGTAATGTTGGCCGCGAACCAGAAGCAGGAAATATTGAAGAGCAAGGTTTTGGCTGGGCCAACATTCATGGCACTGGCAAAGGTGGCGATGCTATTACCAGTGGCATTGAAGGCGCATGGACAGCTAATCCAATTAAATGGGATAACGGCTATTTTGATGTGCTGTTAGGCTATGACTGGGAATTAACCAAAAGCCCAGCTGGTGCATGGCAGTGGAGAGCAATAGATTTGCAAGAGAAGGATATGGCGCCAGCGGCGCATGATGCATCTAGGAAAGAAGGCCTGACGATGACTACGGCCGATATAGCGATGCGCATGGATCCAATCTATGAGAAGATTTCCCGCCGCTTTCATCAAGACCCAGCGGCGCTTGCAGATGCATTCGCGCGCGCTTGGTTTAAGCTAACTCACCGTGATATGGGTCCACGTACTCGTTATCATGGTCCGTTGGTGCCTAGTGAAGTATTAATCTGGCAAGACCCGATTCCTGCGGTGAACCATGCATTGGTGGACAGCCATGATGTGGCCGCATTGAAAGCGCAAATTTTGGCATCTGGCTTAAGCACGCAGCAACTGGTTAGCACGGCTTGGGCTTCTGCTTCTACCTTCCGTGGTAGTGATAAGCGTGGTGGTGCCAATGGCGCACGTATTCGCTTATATCCAATGAAAAATTGGGAAGCTAACCAACCAGCACAATTGGCTGATGTACTTTCCACGTTGGAAGGTATACAGAACAGCTTCAACGCAGGCAGCAAGCAAGTGTCACTGGCAGACCTTATTGTGTTGGGTGGTGCGGCGGCGATTGAAGCGGCGGCCAAGCAAGCAGGCGTTAATATTAGCGTGCCATTTGCGCCGGGCCGCATGGATGCTTCGCAAGAGCAGACTGATGTGGATTCTTTCGCCGTGTTAGAGCCACAAGCTGATGGCTTCCGCAATTATACGAAAAATGGCTTGGCAGGCTATGGTGCCGAATTGCTGATTGACAAAGCACAGCTGCTAAACCTAACCGCGCCTGAGATGACAGTGTTAATTGGTGGCTTGCGTGCATTGGATGCCAACTATGCCGGCACTAAGCATGGCGTGTTCACCAAAAACCCAGCTGTGTTAAGCAATGATTATTTTGTGAATCTGCTTGATATGAGCACGGCTTGGAAACGTTCAGCAGCTGATGCTGACGTATTGGAAGGCCGTGATCGCAAGAGTGGTGATTTGAAATGGACAGGCACCGTCGTTGATTTGGTATTTGGATCTAACTCGCAATTACGCGCATTGGCAGAGGTGTATGCCCAAACGGATGCGAATGAGAAATTCGTGCATGACTTTGTTGCCGCTTGGAACAAGGTGATGAATGCGGATCGCTTCGATCTCAAATAAAGTGAAGTAAAGTAAGTTTGACCTTAAGCCCGCGCAAGCGGGCTTTTTATTTTGTAAGAAACGCGCTATAAATACGACAAACAAATAACCAATCACTTAAACTAACTTTTTAATTGTTATCTGGAATAAAAATGAAATCTTGGATGTGTATTATATGTGGGCTTATTTATGAAGAAGAAAAAGGCTGGCCAGAAGACGGCATTGCGCCTGGCACGCGTTGGGAAGATGTGCCAACAGATTGGCTTTGCCCAGAATGCGGCGCTGGTAAAAGCGATTTTGAAATGGTGGAGTTTTGATTGTGCACAATTAGCTAAAAGTACGGTATGATTTTTTTACTGCTTAAATGTTAGCTAAACTGTTGATGAAACTGGAAAAACATGAAAACCGTACTGGTTGCTAATCCCAAAGGGGGCAGCGGCAAAACCACATTGGCCACTAATTTGGCGGGTTATTTTGCCAGCTTAAATTACCGCGTCATGCTGTCCGATTTAGATCGCCAACAATCATCAACTGGCTGGCTACAAAGGCGTTCGGCCGATTTACCGTTTATAGAAGCGCATAGCCCAAAAGCCAAACAATCGGATTTTAAAGCGCAATGGGTGGTGGCCGATTCGCCCGGTGGCTTTAGAGATGAAAAATTATCCGATGCGATTAAACAAGCCGATTGCGTGATTGTGCCCATTCAGCCATCGGCTTTTGATATAGGCGCAACGCAAGATTTTTTAGATTTATTAAACGAAGAAAAAGCCATCCGTAAGCAAAAAACCTTTGTGGCTTTGGTGGGCATGCGCGTTAACAGTCGCACCACGGCGGCGGCAAAATTGGCCGAATTTATGGCGCAAACTAACTTTCCTGTTTTAACGTATTTGCGTAGTGCGCAAAGTTATATCACCGCAGCCGAGCAAGGCACTAGTTTATTTGATATGCGGCCGTCACTGGTTGCGCAAGATATTGAGCAATGGCAACCCTTATTAGATTGGATTAACCAAACAACTGCTTAATTTTTAAGCTAAATATCACCAATGCAAAGCCAAACAATTGAGATTTTTTTAAATTACGTTAAAATATCGTCCGCAAATTAGCCGTTAGTTTTTTAGCGTAAAACGTTTAAATCAATCAATATTTTTATTGGAGAGCATTTTGGAACTTGTTGGCGCAGTAGGTCTTTATTATTTAGCGGGTGTTTTAGTGGTGATTAGTGGAATTTTGTTGTATTGCGTTAAAAAAATTAAGTAATAAAAAAAGGCCTTTAAAGGCCTTTTTTTATGCCCAGCGTATTTGTAAGCTCTATTCTTTATTATCAATTCAATCGCTATTAATCAATTAATTAACCGTTTAAAAAAGCGTCGGTTCAGTCTTCACATGGCCTAATTTAATTGTTACTATTTAAATATGGTTATATAGACTAGTCTGTATATTATTTTTAGATGAATTGGCGCCATTAAAATGAAAACACTTTTACAAGTAATTTATATTAGCCGCTCCACTTTTGAAGCCTTAGATGCCAATAACAAAATAGAGCCGAATATCGCCAGAATTTTGGCTAAATCAAGGGTGAATAATCGCATTAATGGATTAGTGGGTGTGCTTTATTTTGGCGATGGCGTGTTTTTTCAGTGTCTTGAGGGTGAAGAAAGCGCGATTAAAACTCTAATGATTAAGTTAAAAGCCGATTCGCGTCATAAAGATTTAAAGATTATTTCAAAAAAGACCATTGAACAATTAACGTTTGGTGATTGGGCCATGAAATTTGCGCCACTGGATGCGCAAATTCAGCAATTTTTAAAAGAAAATAACGTTCAAAAATTTGACCCCTACCAATTTTCTGGCGAAACCATTAACCAGTTTTTAAATTTGCTGTTTAAAACCCACGATATCGCCACTGATTCGGTGCAATTACCCACGCTTAATTCGGTTATTAACGATGAACAAACCTATTTAAAGGCCATAAAAACGGCGCAATTAAAATCCAATATTGCTATAGCCGTGTCAATTGTTGCCCTAGTGTTGGCGGCGATTGCGGTGTTTGGCAACTTGTAATGGGAAAATCGCATGACAAGTGAATGCTAATAAATTAAAACCTCAAATTCTTTAATAGGCACTGGTTTACTAAAAAAGTAACCTTGATATAAATTGCAACCGTATTGTTTTAAATAAGCCAGCTGCAAATCGGTTTCTACGCCTTCTGCAATTACCGTCATTTTAAAGTTTTTGGCCAGCTCAATAATCGTTTTTACCATCACCGCATCGCTGCTATCGGTTGCCATATTTGATATAAATTGTCGGTCAATTTTCACTTGGTCAAATGGCAGTTTTTTTAAATAAGATAGCGATGAATAGCCCGTTCCAAAGTCATCTAATGAAAGGCTGACGCCGATTTCTCTTAATTTAGTCATCTTAGCCACCACTAATTCTAGATTTTCTAAGGCCACGCTTTCGGTTAATTCTAATTTCAAATTGGCCGGATTAATACCGTGCTTATTGATATGCTGTTTTACAATTTCCACAAATTCAGCATCTTTAAATTGCACCGCGCTAATGTTAATAGCCAGCACTAAATGATTGGTTTTGTCGTTGCGTTGCCAACGGTTTAATTGCTTGCAGGCGGCATCTAGCACCCAAACACCCAGCACGTTAATCAGCGAAGTTTCTTCAGCAATAGGAATAAAATCATTAGGCGGAATTAATCCACGTTTGGGATGAATCCAGCGGATTAAGCCTTCTGCGCCAATTGGCTTATTTTCATTATCTATTTGAACTTGGTAATACAGCTCGAATTGATGATTTGCGATGGCAAAATGTAGGTCTGTTTCAATTTTGGCGCGATTTTCGACCGCTTTTTGTAGCTCGTCATCAAAAAACCACACCCTATTTCGGCCAAGACTTTTCGCCTTATACATGGCCATATCGGCATGATTAATTAAGGCATCAATGGATTGGTGATTGGCATTAAACAGATTAATGCCAATACTGGCCGAGCTAAAGTAATCTTGCGCGCCTAAAAAATATTTTTGCGCCAATATCGCTAAGACTTTTTCGGAAACGCGCGATACATTGCTTAATGCCGATTCTTCGTTATCGCCCAAATTTTCTAAGATTATGGCAAATTCATCACCGCCAATTCGCGCAACGGTATCTACTTTTCTGACCGTATTTTTTAAACGATTAGCCACTTCTTTTAATAACATATCGCCAAAACCGTGGCCTAAGGTATCGTTAATCAATTTAAATTTATCAATATCAATAAACAGTATGGCGCAAAATTGGCGTTTTCTAAACGATTGCAAAAGCGCGATATTAAGCCTATCCATAAACAAGCTGCGATTGGCCAAACCGGTTAATGCATCGTAAAACGCTAGCTGTTGAAACTTGCCCACCATGTCTTTTACATTGTTTACCACTAGCCACAACGCCAATGAACACGCGATTAAGCGCATAAAATGCCAGCCCCACCAAAACAAATCCCAAATTTGTGAGGTAACAAATAAAAGTGCAGCAATGCCAAATAAAATACATTGCAGTGAAAAGAATTGATCTTCTTTTCGATGCGTATAGCGTTGGCTTATGTACAGCTTTACCGCCGCTAATAGCATCAGCAAGCCGCCACTTATATTGATCATTTTAGATGAGTAGCTAAATCCATTTGCACTAAGCATTAAGGGCACCTGCGCTGGCAATAACAGGCTAAACATACAAACCACTAGCGAAACAGCGATGGCTAAAACGGGTAAATATTTGCTTGAGTGTTTATTAACGTTATCTGGCAACCAAACGCATGCAAAAAATAAGCCGCCAAAAAAAGTGGCGGCGCTGTAAAACCAAACAAAGTTATTGCCCGGCGGCATAATGGCATGCAGCGCATCTAAAGAGCCCATGGCAATTAAAGCGGCCGAAATCGAATAATTAAAGCGGCTGCCCCTATTGGTGGAGTTGAGCTTAATTAGCAGGTAAGCCACCATGATGGCAATGATGGCACCGCTTATTTCAATAGCGGCATGCAGGGGTATGTTTTCTATGTACATAAGTACCTAATTTAATTAATTAGCTAGGAATCTTGATGGCAAGGATTGATGGGACTTTTTTGAGGCGTGATCATTGAATTAATTTTATTTTTATTATTTAGCGTGCAAAGTAAAATATAATTTTATATCATAAACTAAAATATTAAATCGTCAAAACTAAGTATATTTTGATGTTGGCGAACCATGCAGTACAAGCACATGCCAAATACCTGTAAATTTTAGGCAATGCCCACTTTTAAAAAAGTAGCGCATAAATTGATTGTTAATAAAGGTTTATCAAATTAATGATTTTGCTGTCTTAAAATGTAGCCATTTGATTTATAGTTTAAAAAGAGTTTTATAAAGAAACCAAAGATGTAGTTTTTGTTATAAGTGGTAAGGAGTAGTAAAAAATGAATGAAATTGTTAACTTTTCACCAGTTGGATGTAAGGAATGTAGAGATAAAACAAAGCTGGGCATTGATTTTACGATGGCCTTTCAGCCGATTGTGGATGTATCTAATAATTCCGTTTTTGGTTACGAAGCATTGGTGAGGGGTGTTAATAATGAAGGCGCGCAATTCATATTATCGCAATTAAATGACAGTAATCGTTACCGGTTTGATCAAGCGATTCGCGTAAAAGCGATTGATTTGGCAAAACGTTTAAATTTACAAGGCATGTTAAGTATTAACTTTATGCCCAATGCTGTTTATAAGCCAGAAACCTGCATTCGCGCCACCTTAGAGGCGGCGGCTGAGATGGATTTTCCCACAAATCGCATTATGTTTGAGGTGACCGAAGGCGAAAAAGTCATTGATAACGATCATTTATGCAATATTTTTAAAGAATATAAAAAGCACAACTTTACAACGGCTATTGACGATTTTGGTGCCGGTTATGCGGGCTTGAATTTACTAGCCGATTGGCAACCCGATATCATTAAATTGGATATGTCTTTAACGCGAAACGTAAACAGCGACCGCGTGCGACGCGCTTTGGTTTTTGGCATTATTTCCATCTGCAAAGAGCTGGATATTAAAGTGATTGCAGAAGGAATTGAGACAATTGAAGAGTGTTTAACCTTGGTGGATGAAGGTGTGACCTTGTTTCAAGGCTATCTTTTTGCGCGCCCTGGTTTTGAAAGCTTACCGATTGTGAATGCTGAAGTGTGGCCCATGGTTAAAAACCGCCGCGCAAAAGACCGCCGCTAAAGGACTACCAGTAGCCTTTCTACTCTAACTGCTTGGCCGTTTATGCCGCCATCGCCTTGTGATGTATCCAATATGACAAATGCCGCTATAAGCCCCCAAAACCAAACCATAAGCGTTGATAATGGCTTAATGTCGATTGATGACGTGATTAATATTGCTGAAAATTTAGTCAAAATTAGCTTTTCGGAAGATGCTAATTATCAAGCTTTTATTCAGCGCGGTGCGGATTTTGTCATGCAAATTTTGGCCGATGGTCAGCCTGTTTATGGCATCAATACAGGCTTAGGCGATTCTTGCGATGTGCTTATTCCTGACGATTTAGCCTTAGCCCTTTCTAAGCATTTATACACATATCACGGTTGCGGCTTAGGCCAACAGTTCACCAGCAAACAAGCTAGGGCCATTATGGCGGTGCGAATTGCCTCTTTGGCTAAAGGATATTCTGGCGTAAGGCCACTTTTATTAAAACAATTGGTAGCCTTTTTAAACAAAAGCATTAGCCCAATCATTCCATCAGAAGGCTCAGTTGGCGCCAGTGGCGATTTAACGCCGTTATCGTATTTGGCGTCAGCGCTGTGTGGCGAGCGCGAAGTGATGTATCAACAGCAGCGTATGGATGCGCAAACGGCATTAGATTTATCCGGCTTACAGCCGCTAATATTGCAGCCAAAAGAGGCGCTAGCGTTGATGAATGGCACCTCTGTGATGACCGCCCTAGCCTGCGAAGCGCATAAACGTGCGCAATATTTAATGCAGCTTGCCACCAGAATTACAGCCATGGCTTCTTACGCGCTAGATGGTAACGCCAACCATTTTGATGAATTTTTATTCTCACTAAAACCACATGCCGGCCAACAGCGCGTGGCTAAATGGATACGCGAAGATTTAGTGCTGGATGACTATATTAATAGTAGCCGCATTCAAGATCGCTATTCAATCCGCTGTGCGCCGCATATTATTGGGGTGCTAGCCGATGCGCTGCAGTGGATGAAAACCGACATTGAGCATGAATTAAATAGCGTTAACGACAACCCTATTATTGATGCTGAAAATAAAAAGGTGCTGCACGGCGGCCATTTTTACGGCGGCCATATTGCATTTGTAATGGATAGCTTAAAAAATCAAGTGGCTAACATGGCCGATATGCTGGATAGACAATTAGCTTTGTTAGTAGACACTCGCTACAGCAATGGCTTGCCGGCTAATTTGTCTGGCTGCACTGGCGCAAACAGCGCCATTAACCACGGCCTAAAAGGTTTGCAGATTAGCGTTAGCGCTTGGACGGCGGAAGCATTAAAGCTAACCATGCCCGCTTCCGTTTTTTCGCGCTCTACCGAATGCCATAATCAAGACAAAGTAAGCATGGGCACCATTGCCAGCCGCGATTGCTTGCGCGTTTTAGAACTAACCGAGCAAGTGGCTGCCGCCATGTTGATAGCCGTGCATCAGGGCGTGCTATTAAGATTGCAATGCCCACAAAAAGCCACACTGCACCTTAATTTGCACAATATGCTGCAATTGTTATCGCCACATATTGCCTTTATTGAGCAAGATCGCGCCTTACAGCCGGATTTAGAAAAGTTGATTAACCAAATCCAGCAACGTGCTTGGCCCTTATATTGTTAAAATTCAGCACATGATTAAGCCATGGTTTAGCTATCCGCCGCAATTACAAAGCTTTGTGATGGATTTAGTATTGGCTGAGCTTTCCAGCTTACGCCAAGGCATGCAAGTACCTATTTATAATCCATCCAATATAACATTGGATGAATCGGGTTTAAATGCCGATTCATTAGAAATCATGGCCTTATCCATCGCGTTATCGCGCAGCATTCATTTAGAAAATAGTGAAACTGACGATAATCTATTCAATAAAGCTTGGCTTGCCGATTGGATAGCCATTTCACTTAAAAGCCTAACTCATTCATCGGCACAAATTTCATTTAAATCGTCTGGCAGCGTGGGCTTAAAAAAATACCACACCCATTCACTGTCGCAACTAGAGCAAGAGGCCGAATTTTTAGGCCAATTATTTAAAGGCCGCAAACGCATTGTAAGAGCCGTGCCATCGCATCATATTTATGGCTTTATTTTTACCGTTTTGCTGCCGCGCTATTTGGGTGATTCAACAGAGGTGATTGATATGCGCGGCTTATCCTTTAATAAAATTCAAGCCTTATTGCAGCCGGGCGATTTGATGATTGCTTACCCCGAATTTTGGCAATTTTGCGATGAATCCAACATGCATTTTGCCAGCGATATTATCGGCATCAACTCATCAGGCCCCTGCCCAGCGCAGGTTGGCGTTAATCTGGTTGATAAAGGCTTATCCGGATTTTATGAAATATATGGCGCATCCGAAACGGCAGGAATTGGTTGGAAAAGTCATGCTTTATCCGCCTATATCCTATTCCCATTTTGGCAGAAAACCGAATCAGCCACCGAAATTAATCGCAAACTGGTTGATGGCGATTTTAAAATCTACCCACTTCAAGACAATTTAGAATGGCTTTCGCCAACTCAATTTAGCTTAAAAGGCCGCAAAGATGAAATGGTGCAGGTGGGCGGTATTAATGTTTCATTAGCGCTGGTGCGCAAAAAACTAATGAATCACCCCTTAATAAAAGAGGCGGCAGTGAGAATGATGCGGCTTGAAGAAGGAGCCAGATTAAAAGCTTTTATCGTGCTTAAAGAGAATATTGAAGATGGTTCTGCGCCAAACGATTTGCACATTCAGCGTATTTATACGGAAATTGAGCACTTTATAAACAAAAACCTTAGCACCGCTGAGCGGCCAAAATCCATTACCTATGGCTGCAAATTACCCTTTAATAAAATGGGTAAAAGCAGCGATTGGCCTATTTAAAAGCTTTTAATTAACCGATTGCACCGCGGTGGTCACGCGATTTCGGCCCTGATGTTTGGACACATACAAAGCGTCATCTGCTAATTTAAGCAACATATCCACGCCAGTTACGTTTTCATCTACCGCACTTACGCCAATGCTCACGGTGTAGCGAATCACATGGCCATCCACTTCAAATTCAGATTCCGCAATAGTTGCTCTAATCCGCTCGGCGATTTTTACCGCGCCTTCAAGGTCTGTTGAAGGCAACAGCGCGCCAAACTCTTCGCCACCAAGTCTTGCCACCAAATCCATTGTTCTAACGCTATCTTGTAGAATTTTGGATAGATGTTTAAGCACCTCATCACCCGTGGCGTGGCCGTATGTATCGTTTACTTTTTTAAAGTGGTCGGCATCAATCGTTAATAACGATAATGGCCGTGGTCTTTTTTTCCAGCGCTCAAACTCTACGCCAGCCACTTCAAAAAATGCACGGCGGTTAGAAATACCTGTTAAGTGATCGTTAAAGCTGGCTTTAATAATATCCTCAGTAGAAGTACGTTTTTCATCAATATCGCGAATAATCAATGAATAACGCGCAGGGTCTAGTGGCTCGCGATACGCATCCACCAAAGGCGAAATAATGCTGCTGCCCCAAAAACGGCTGCCGTCTTTTCGTAAACACCAGCCTTCTAATAAATCCCAGCCATTTTGGTCGGCTTCCATTAAGCGGTCTTTTAAGCGCTCTTGATTGGTCGCGTCTGCTGGAAAAAATACGCCGTACGATTGACCTTCAACGTCAACATGATCGAAGTTGGTCAGTCTTTGCATGCTGACATTCCAGCGCTCTATTTTGCCATCGGTATCCAAACTGGCAATCGCGTATTCCGAAACATCGGTAAAAATAGCATTAAACCACGCTTCATTATGCTGTAATTGGCGCTCCCTTTTAACCTGCAAGGTAATATCGGTAATCACCGCCATAATGCGGTCGGCATCCAGTTTTAGCAGCGTAAACGCTAAAAATTTCGCATCTTCTTTACCCGGAATGCCAGCGGTTAATTGCACGCGCAAAGAATCGCATATCTGGCCGCGCTTTTTGCTGAAGTTTGTACACAAGCTTTGCAGCTCTGGCGCAATATCTTCTAATGTTTTGAATAGATTGGATAAATCACCGTCTGGCGCAATGGGTAACAATAATTGTGCCGAACAAGGATTGATCATAACGACATGGCCGTTTGCCTGCATTTGCACCAAGCCCACTGGCGCCATATACAAAAATTGCAATAATGATTCGTAATCCGATTTTAAATCTTCAATCATTTAGCGTATCAATTCGATCTTAAAATAATGACGTAGTTATAAGGCAACTGTGGTGCGCTAATTAATCGTAATTTGACGCGGGTTGGCTTCATTTTCAGCGTTAAAACATAATCCATCGTTTCATCTAGCTCTGCTTTTTCGTCTATGGCATCTTCAAATTTTTGCGCTACCAAAAAATTATTCATGCAAGGCGCAACGGTGCTAAATAAATCGGCATCAATCACGCTTTCAAGCGATAAGCCGGCCACTTTAGATTCGTAAGCGTTATAGACCTTTACCAGGCCCTCGTCATCAAACCCAATCACGCCAAACGCTAATGCATTCAGCTGTTCACTGCTTGCCTCACTCAATGTTTGACCAAGCCCTTGTATGTCGAAATTGATTTGATTCAATTGATGTACCTCTTAAAAAAATAGCATTTTTGTTAGCCATGATTAGCTAATTTTAATTATGTAGCGCCTGTTTCGAAAAATAGGCTGGTAACCATAAAATAATAACGAAAACTTTTGTAAAACCGCAACACAACAGGTATTAAATACTGGCTTTGCTTTATTTAAAATCTTGAATTTATTTTGGATACTGTTCTGTCAATCCAGTTAAATTTTAGTTCCGATAAATAAGCCAAAATAGTGGACTTTACTTACGTTTGAACGATTTTTACTGGTTGATTGTAGCGGGGTTTTAGATTGAAAATGGCAGGTTAAAGCTTTATGGATTGCACAAATGCACTGTGCCGTTCTGACTATCTGGTTTAAAAGCCCTGCTATGAAGGCTTTTAAACCAGTATAATGACTATTTATTTACTGCAGATTTAAGTGATGCGCCTACAGAAAAGCTAACACGGTTGCTTGCGGCAATTTTCAATGTTTCGCCATTAGCAGGGTTGCGGCCATCGTAAGCCGGTTTGTGTGTCACTTTGAATTTACCGAAGCCGATGATGTTTAAATCATTGCCTTTTGCTAACGTATCAGTAATCGCAGCCAATACATCATTTAACAATTCTTGTGCTTCTTTCTTAGTGCGGCCATTAGTAGCCAACATTTCAACTAATTCTGGTTTGCCGACAATTATTTTCTTTTCTTCGTTTGCCATCTATATTTCCTCTACTTGGTAGTTAGACTTAAGAAACCCTTTTAAAAGGGAGTGTTGCGACAATAAAGCACAAGTTTAATAAGGTCAAACAGAAAACTTAAAAAGATGGCGTATTTACTGATTCTGCGTGTTTATTTACCAATTTAAGGAGCAATACCAATGACAAACGCACAACGCAAGGCGCTTGCCCGCATGGCTGAATTAAATTCAGATAGCGATAATAGCAAGCCTGCACCCACTTTAAGTAGCGGTTTTACCCCGCATGCGCCAGGCGCGTATTATGTTGTAACAGTCGAAACAGTCGGCAAAATCATCAATTTATTGGCTAAAGAAATCGAGCCACCTACTTTTACTTACACCATTACCACCATTAATTTTGAGCACGATGCCGAAATTGGCCGTTGGATCTGGTTTGATGGTAAAGAAAAGTTATCGCCACGCAAAAACCAAAATATCTGGCGCTTAGGCAGCAAGATAATGTATGACACACGCGAAGCCGCAGAAGCTGAGCTGCAACGATTAATGGCCAAAAACGGTGACCGCGTGACTAAAGTACACGATTTACCGGACGATTTAACCCAATTGAAAAAAATCCGTAGCGCCCACCATCCAGATCGCAATAATCCGGAATCTGACCATGACTTGTATCAAGCCGTGATAGAGAAAATTGACAGAATG
This sequence comes from Methylotenera sp., assembly GCA_046598525.1. Classification (GTDB taxonomy): domain Bacteria; phylum Pseudomonadota; class Gammaproteobacteria; order Burkholderiales; family Methylophilaceae; genus Methylotenera_A. Next base: position 74,713 of record JBKJIJ010000004.1, read on the forward strand.
CGCGTCAGTGCTTAGTACAAGTGCTTAATACCTGCGATTAATACAAATTAAAGCCCTTTATGGGCTTTAATTTTTTGTCCTAAACCATCGTCTTGCATACTCTCTTTTAACAACAGCCAAAACTGGCGCTCGCTAATCAAAAGCAAGCTTAATCTCAAACGCTTTTTTCTAATCATTTGGATAAATCAATTATTTCACGCAAGGTGTTTAATTACACTTATGATGAATTATATTGCGCATTAAATATCTTTATGGTTATATAAAATAGGGCTAATATAACCATAAGCATAAAATTATTGTATCCGATGCTTTAAAACACTAAAGATTGCATGTAAAGCTTTAAGTTTTTAATAGGCTGATTTTGATGAAATTCTTTATACGACTGTTGGCTTTTTGCTGCTGTATCTCTATTTACCTATCGTGTTTAGTCCAAGCGCATGCTGAGACGATTAATCCCAATAAAATTCTTAACGCCAATACCGAAAACGCTCAAAAGCTGAATGAAATTCTGACGCCTAGCGAAAAGGTTTGGCTTAAAAATAATGCCAGTTTTAAAGTGGCCGTTAAAAGCAATTGGATGCCAATTGAGTTTAAATTAGAAAACGGTGAGCACCGAGGTATATCCGTTGATTACTTGGCTGCTCTTTCAAATTTACTGAATATTAGCTTTGTCATTGTTGATTACGCAGACAATATGGATGCTAAAGATGCCGATATTATTTCAGGCGTAAGCAATTTAAATCTTAAAAATACGCAGTTTAAATTATTAGCTAAGCCTTATTTAGAGTTTCCGCTGGCGATTTACACCGATAAACGCCTTGAAAAAAAACCCAATAAATGGTCATTAGAAATGCTTAATGGTGCGCGCGTTGCTGTTTATAAAAACGGGATTATTGGCCAACAAATACACGAAAAGTATCCAGAAATTAAGCTGGTTTATGTAGATGTGGCCGATGAAGCGTTTGAAAAACTAGAAGCAGACGTTATTGAAGCCTATATTGGTAACGAAATAATTATCGATTATCACATTATGTTTAATCGCATAAATTTCGCCGAAAAATCAGGATTAACGCCGTTTACAGCAACAGTTTCAATGGCTGCAAGCACAGATAAGCCAGAGTTGGCTTCTATTTTAGAAAAGGGTTTATTAACAGTAGAACCCAATAATAAAAAAATTCAAGAAAAATGGATTGTAAAAGACGCTAAAAACAATCTGGTGGCGTTTATTGTTTTGGCCATTTTAGCTGTCATGTTTTTTATCGGTTTGTATCGATTTTATCGACTAAAACAAACCATTAAGCGAACAGAGTTTGAATCGCAGCAAAAAATTTGGTATCAGGCCAATTACGATTTTTTAACCAAACTTCCTAATCGCCATTTTCTGCATAACCATTTAGAACAGGCTCTGTCAGGGGCTAATAAATCCAACTTGCTGGTAGGTTTGTTGTACATTGATCTGGATCATTTTAAAAGTGTTAACGATCATTCTGGCCATAATGTGGGTGATAAAGTGTTGGCCGAAACAGCCGAGCGTATTAAGTCTTGCGTGCGATCATCTGACATAACAGGGCGCATTGGCGGCGATGAATTTATGGTGGTGATGGAGGAGTTGAAAGATAGCCAGCACCTAGAAAATATCTGCGAAAAAATACTAATTGCACTAGAGAGACCATTTTTTGTGGATTCTCATGTGTTTTATATTTCATCCAGCATCGGTGTTACCGTTTACCCGCAAGATAGCCTAAGCGCGAAAGAGTTGCTGGTATTTGCGGATCAAGCCATGTACGAAGCGAAAAAATTGGGGCGCAATCGCTACCAATTTTTTAAACAATCCATGCAAACCGCATCCAGCTATAAGCTCTCTATTGCGCAGGATTTAAGAAGCGCCATCAATACCGATCAATTCATTGTGCATTATCAACCCATACTGAATCTTTGCGATTCAACAATCACCAAAGCCGAAGCGTTAATCCGATGGAATCACCCAAAAAAAGGCTTAATAAGCCCGGCTGATTTTATTCCCATTGCCGAAGAATCGGGGTTGATAGACGCATTAGGTCAATGGGTTTTCAATCAAGCCTTAAAAGATTTAATGATTATTCGACAACAACTTGGTGTGGATTTTCAGCTCAGTATTAATGTATCGCCCTATCAGTTTCATTACCCAGAGAGATTATTAGAATGGGTGAAATCTATTAAAGAATCGGGCGTGCCAGGCAATTGTATTTGTATTGAAATTACCGAAGGCCTGCTACTTGATGCCTCTAACACCGTGTTAAGTACTTTATCTGCCTTGCGAGAAGTAGGAATTGAGCTTTCTATTGATGATTTTGGAACCGGTTACTCAGCGCTTGCCTACCTGAAAAAATTTGATGTCAATTATGTAAAAATCGACAAATCGTTTATTCAAAATCTTGCCGTAGACAATTACGACGCTGTGCTTTGTGAGGCTATTATTAACATGGCTAAAAAACTAGGCATTAAAATTATTGCCGAAGGAATAGAAACCAACTTGCAGAAAGCCTTGTTAAACGAATTTGAATGCGATTATGGACAAGGTTATTTGTTTGCAAAACCGAACACTATTCATACACTTTTAGCGCTAATAGAAGCTTCTAAAAGAAATGGCCAATTAAAATAACGCGTTAAATTAGAAATAGATTAATGTGGATTTAAAAAGGCTAAACCAACTAAGCCAAGTTTGATTAAATGAGCTATTACTTTTAATTTTTACGTTAATATTGGCATCAAGTGCATGATAGTATTAACTTTTAAGCCGCAGAAAGACCACAAGCACTTATGCCCATTGTCATCATCCTCTGCTGTTTGCTGGTAATTTCAACCACCGTTTTGCACTATGAAGTGCTGCGATTCTTAAACACTTGGCTGCCAGCGCTTCATATGCCCGATAGGGCCAAGCTTGTCGTCGTTATTTTAGCGGCTTTTGTCGCACACGTTATAGAGATGGCGGTATATGGGGCAACACTTTATGCATTGGTTGTTTGGGTCGGATTAGGCGAGCTGCAAGGCAGCCCAGAGTTTTCACTAATGGCATGCATGTATTTTTCTGCAGAAACCTACACTTCTTTAGGATTCGGCGATTTAACGCCAGTTGGCCCAATCAGGTTGCTAGCGGCATTAGAAGCATTGAATGGGCTTCTTCTTATCGGTTGGTCAGCGTCATTTACCTATATATCCATGGAAAAATTCTGGCATGATGCCCCAACAAGATGAGCCAATACAAAACATTGATATAGCGCATCAGTTGCGTACCCTGCTGACTGAACCTTTAATCTTAAAAAATTAGGCATGAAATGTATAAATTAACCGTGAATCCACTACCTTTATTAACCTGCGCCTTGCTTGTGTTGGTATTAAATGCTTGTGATGAACACAAACCAAGCCCAATACCTAGCACAGCAGCAAGCTCCCCTTCTAAGGAGTCCTCTTTAAACGCCGATAGTTTGCTAGGAAAATGGATAGGGCCAGAGGGAACGTTTTTGCAATTGGCAGGCGGTGATGGAAACTACGATATCACAATCCAAAACTTAGACGGCCCAAGAACCTTCCAAGGCCGCGCGGCTGGAAATCAGATTGAGTTTGAACGTGATGGCGTGAAATATTCTCTACACGCATCAACGGGCTTAGAAACAGGAATGAAGTGGCTAAGTGAAAAATCAAACTGCGTAATGGTTAGTGCCGGTGAAGGCTACTGTAGAGATTAATTAAAACGTCCAAAATTGTTATGTAGCTTTCTATTGAGATTTTGTAATTACCACATATGTAGACGTTTATTGAATTCTGCATAACTTCTTACCTAAAACTTGTATTGAATCCCTGTAAATATCAGAAAATTATATTTCCATCGGACTAGTCCGTTTACCAATTTTTTGTAATACCCAATTCACACTCTCTCTCCATACTCAAGTGCGAACTTATCCGGGATTGCCCGATAAACCCCACTTAACAGTAAATAGGAGATTTTTAATGTCCACCTCACGTCGTGACTTTGTGAAATTGGTTGGTTCAACCGCCATGCTTGCACCTCTTGCAGCACTATATTCTCGCTCTGCTAGTGCAGCCCCATCTTTTGGCCCTGGTTTTGGTATGTTAAAAGATGTTTTGCCTTCGAATACTAATGATATTGTTGGATACAACCTAGATGGTTCAGTTGCATTTGATTACCGTGGTAAAGCACTTGTTTCTTTGCCACCTGAATTCCGTTATTCAGTAGTATCTTGGACAGGTCAAACCATGAGCGATGGCACTCGTGTTCCTGGTGACCACGATGGTATGGCTGCTTTCCGTGGCAAAGACGGCACAACAGTATTAGTGCGTAACCATGAATTAAGCAATCGTGAATCAAAACAAGGCAGTAATGCCGGTGTAGTTGTTGCAGATGACCTTAAGTATGATACTTGGTGTAATGGCGGTACTACTACATTAATCATGGATGACGAAGGTCGCTTAATTCGTGACTTTGCTTCCTTAGGTGGCACTAATAACAATTGTGCAGGTGGTTTGACACCTTGGGGTACTTGGCTTACCTGTGAAGAAAGCACCAATATGCCAAGCGGCACGACTACAGGATATCAACAACGTCATGGCTATGTATTTGAAGTGCCGGCTGACGCTACTGGTCCAGTAAAAGCTGAGCCTATCGTGGCAATGGGCCGCTTTAACCATGAAGCGACTGCAAACGATCCTGAAACTGGTTACGTTTATCAAACCGAAGATCGTGGCGACAGCTGTTTCTACCGTTATATGCCAAATGTGCCTGGTAAACTAATTGAAGGCGGCAGATTGCAAGCACTTAAATTAAGTGGCCCAAGCTATGTAACTGTAGATCCTTTAAATGGAAGTGTGGATACCAAAACTGGTTTTCTTGATAAGCTAAACGTACCATTAGTTTGCGAGTGGGTGGATATTGACAATGTTGATCCAGACACCGATAGCGTTCGTTTTGAAGCACATAGCAAAGGTGCTGCTAAATTCTCACGTGGCGAAGGTATGTGGTATGGCGACAATAACATCTACTTCGTTTGTTCTAATGGTGGCAACATTGGTAGAGGCCAAGTCTTCGCATACAACACGGTTGCCGAAACATTGACGCTTATCGTCGAATCAATAGACCGTAGCGTCATTGATGCGCCTGACAATATCACGGTAGGTCCTGATGGTCGCCTTTACATTTACGAAGACGGCAGCGGCGGCAACAACATTGTGGGCGTTAACTCCAAGGGTGAATTGTACCGAGTTGCAGAGAACAAGATTAACGGTTCCGAATTTGCTGGTGGTTGCTTCTCACACAACGGCCGCTTTATGTTTGTGAACATGCAAAGTCCTGGTCTAACATTGGTCATCGAAGGTCCATGGCGCAAAGGTCAACGTTAATCGTTTTGTCACAAAATAAGAGCATTATTTATGCTTGATAAAAAAGGGTAGTTTTTGGCTACCCTTTTTATTTGAATGATATTAAAAGGAAAGCGACATCATGGGTTCATTTAGCATTTGGCATTGGGTGATTGTATTGGTAGTTGTAATGCTGGTATTCGGTACAAAGAAATTGCGTAATGTAGGTACTGACTTGGGCGGTGCGGTAAAAGGCTTTAAAGAGGCGATGCAAGATGTAAAGCCGGCCATTCAGGAAAACAATCCGATTGATCCTGTCATTATCGACACACGAGAAAAAGCGCAATCTTAAATCATGTTCGATATTGCCTTTTCGGAGTTGTTTGTCATCATGTTGGTTGGGTTAATTGTGATTGGCCCCAAGAAACTACCAACGCTAGCAAGAACGGCTGGCTTGCTATTCGGTAAAGCGCAGCGTCAAATCGCTGAACTTAAAAAAGACATTGAACGCGATCTCAGAACACAAGAACTTCAGAATATGGAAGTTGAAATGCGCCAAAAATTCAGCACTGTCGAATCGGAAATACATAAGCAGGTTCAGGACGTTAGGGCTGAAATTAAGTTAGATTCGCCGTCAAAAACCGATCCATTAGAAACAAGCAAAGTAACTTAGGGATGGAAACTTCCGAAACAATCGTTAGCCACCTGATTGAGTTACGTAACAGGCTCATTCGCGCAGTACTCGGCCTTATCATCACTTTTGCGTGCCTCACACCAATAGCGAACAAGCTTTATACCTGGTTAGCACAACCGATGCTGGATCAGTTGCCAGCGGGTGGCACAATGGTCGCAATTGCCGTTGCGACACCTTTTTTTGTGCCTATTAAAGTGGCGTTCTTTGCAGCATTCCTGATTTCATTACCGCATACCCTTTATCAATTATGGGCTTTTATCGCACCTGGCCTTTATCCCCACGAAAAGCGAAGCTTTGCCCCTATAGTCCTGCTATCAACGCTACTCTTTCTTGCAGGTATGGCATTCGCGTACTTCCTTGTGTTTCCTGTGGTGTTTGGTTTTTTAATTGGCGCAGCTCCTGATGGTATCGCCGTAATGACCGATATCGACAATTACCTTAGTTTTGTGATGTCCCTGTTTTTAGCCTTCGGTATTTCATTTGAGGTGCCAGTAGCAGTTTTCATCATAGTGAAGCTCGGTTGGGTAAGCATTGCGCAGCTTCGTGATAGCCGTTCGTATGTCATCGTCGGAGCCTTCGTTGCTGGAGCCATTTTGACACCACCCGATGTAATCTCACAACTGATGTTGGCAATCCCGCTTTGGCTACTTTATGAAGCTGGAATCTTGGTTGCAGAGTTTTCTATTACTCAAGAGCCAGAATCTAAGATACTTAAACCCCAGCCATGAGAGTATATTTTACATCTCTAGAGATACCATCTTTCGTCTAAATAGTGTTGTGCTAATTTACGCCATCAAAGTAGATTGGCATGCCCAAACTGCGGTCAAATCAATAAAAATCACAATTTAAAAATTAAAGGTTTTATCTTTAATTAAATATCCGAAAAGGGCTGACAACTGATTTAGTAAATTTAAAAAATCTAGAAATCAGTGAGAACCTACACAACATTAAATGTCCAAATTACCTGCGCGCAAGGCATTATTTTCGATAAATGCACGCCTAGGTTCTACGTTATCGCCCATTAATGTGGTGAAAATTTCATCGGCGGCAATCGCATCATCAATTTGCACTTTTAATAAACGGCGCACCATTGGGTCCATAGTGGTTTCCCAAAGTTGCTCTGGGTTCATCTCGCCCAAACCTTTATAGCGTTGAATATTCAAGGTGTTTTTAGCTTCCGATAACAACCAATCTAAGGCTTGTTTAAAGGTGCTCACGTTGTGTTCTTTGTCGTTGCGTTTGATGGTTGCGCCTGCACCAACCAAGCCTTGCAATAAGCTAGAAACTTTATTAATTTGGCGGTAATCGCCGCTACTTAAAAATGCCGCATCAATTACGCAGCATTGCAAATTGCCGTGCACGTATTTGTTCACTTCTAAACGGTAGCTGTTTGATTCTGCATCAAAGCCCACAATGACCTCTGAGCCAATCGCACCTAAAATCGGGCGCAATTGCTCAGCCACTTTATTGGCGTTGGCTTCATCGCTTAAATTAATATCGCCTACATCTTGAATAGCGCGCAACACGCTTTCGTCATACAGCGCGGCAATGCGGCGAATAACGGCTTCGGTTAGCACCATTTGCTTGGCGATTTCTGAAAGTGGTGCACCTGTTAATACGCCAGCTTCCGTTTTTGTATCTAACTCAGCCCCTTTTAAAGCTGAATTCAGCAAGTAAATATCCAGCTCTTGCTGATCTTTTAAATAGCGCTCATCTTTGCCTTGTTTTACTTTATACAAAGGTGGTTGGGCAATGTAAATATGGCCGCGCTCTACTAATTCAGTCATTTGGCGATAGAAGAAGGTTAATAGCAAAGTACGAATATGCGCACCATCCACATCGGCATCGGTCATGATGATAATGCGGTGATAGCGCAATTTTTCTACATTAAAATCCGCTTTACCAATGCTAGTGCCCAGCGCGGTAATCAATGTGGCAATTTCTTGTGAGCCTAATAATTTATCAAAACGCGCTTTTTCAACGTTTAAAATTTTACCTTTAAGTGGCAAAATAGCTTGATTCTTACGATCACGCCCCTGCTTAGCTGAACCGCCCGCTGAATCACCCTCAACTAGGTACAATTCGCATTTTGATGGATCACGCTCTTGGCAATCGGCCAATTTACCCGGCAAGCCCATGGTATCCATTACACCCTTACGACGCGTTATTTCGCGCGCTTTTCGCGCGGCTTCGCGTGCACGGGCGGCATCTACAATTTTGCCGCAGATGATTTTGGCATCGGCTGGATTTTCAGCTAAAAATTCCATTAACTTGGCTGAAACCACTTCTGAAACCACTGGTTGCACTTCGCTAGAAACCAATTTATCTTTGGTTTGCGATGAAAATTTAGGATCTGGCACTTTAACCGATAGCACACAAGTAATGCCTTCACGCATATCGTCGCCTGTGGTTTCCACTTTGGCTTTTTTAGCCATGTCTGTTTGTTCAATATATTGATTCAAAGTACGCGTCATGGCTGTGCGCAAACCAGTTAAATGGGTGCCGCCATCGCGCTGCGGAATATTATTGGTAAAGCATTGCACGGTTTCAGAGTAGCTATCGTTCCATTGCATCGCTACTTCAATTGTCATGCCATCTTTTTCGCCGCTGGCATAAAAAGTCTTAGGATGAAGCACGGTTTTGCTGCGGTTAATATATTCCACAAAGCCTTTAATGCCGCCTGCGTGGGCAAAATTTTCAGATTTGCCATTACGTTGGTCAATTAACTCAATTTTGACGCCGAAATTTAAAAACGATAACTCGCGAATACGTTTGGCTAAAATTTCAAAGTGATATTCCACCAAAACAAAAGTTTCAACAGAAGCCAAAAAGTGCACTTCTGTGCCTTTTTTATCGGTTTTACCCGTTAAAGCTAATGGCGCTACTGGCACACCGCGTTGAAATTCCATTTGATGCACTTGTTTATTGCGGTAAATTTTTAAACGCAGCCAATCGGATAGCGCATTAACCACTGAAACGCCCACGCCATGTAAGCCGCCAGACACTTTATAAGAGTTTTGGTCAAACTTTCCGCCAGCGTGCAATTCCGTCATTACAATTTCAGCGGCTGATCGTTGCGGATCATGCTTATCATCGGTTTTAATGTCGGTTGGAATGCCGCGCCCGTTATCCGAGACGCTAATACTGTTATCAGGATGGATGATGACCTTAATATCATCGCAATGGCCCGCCAAGGCCTCATCAATCGCGTTATCCAGCACTTCAAACACCATATGATGCAAACCAGAGCCATCAGACGTATCGCCAATGTACATGCCTGGGCGCTTACGTACCGCATCTAAGCCTTCTAAAATCTTAATACTGTCTGAATTGTATTCTGGTTGTGCTTTTGGGGTATTAGCCATACTATTTTCTTTACTTTGAATAAATGGGTTTATTACTATTTTTTTATACAGTTTCACGTTCTTACACTGTTTCACGTGAAACAGGCATTTATAATTTAAATACGCATTGGCATCACCACATATTTGTAGTTTTGATCATTAGGTACTGTAATTAAACAACTGCTATTAGCGTCCGCAAACGAAAAATTAATATTTTCATCCGTTACATTATTCAGCACATCAATTAAATACGTCACATTAAAGCCAATATCTAAACCATCTTGGCTGTATTCAATTTCTAATTCTTCTTCTGCTTCTTCTTGCTCAGTATTGGTGCTGATCAATTTTAAATTATTATTGCTTAATACCATGCGAATACCGCGGTATTTTTCATTGGATAAAATAGAAGCGCGCTGCATGGCGGTTAATACGCCTAAACGATTCACGCTAAAGGTATTTTGATGATTGGTTGGAATCACGCGATGATAATCCGGAAATTTTCCGTCAATCACTTTTGAGATTAAGCGAATATCGCTAAAACTAAAATTAACCTGTCCGGTAGTAATTTCAATCGCTACTTCTTCTTCACTATCATTTAACAACTTAATTAATTCAATCACGGTTTTTCTAGGAATAATCACATCGGTTTTATCGTATTGCTGATTTAATTTAGCCGATGTAAAGCTTAAACGGTGGCCATCTGTGCCCACTACATTCAAATTGTCTTCGTTTACCTCAAGCAATAAGCCGTTTAAATAATAGCGAATATCTTGCTGCGCCATGGCAAATTCAACTTGTTTGAATAGTTTTTTTAGCGCAATCTGGCTAACGGTAATATTCGTACCAGAGCCGCCCGCTTTGGTCATTACAGGGTAATCCGCTGCTGGTAATGTTTGCAAATTAAAGCGACTTTTGCCGGCTTTAACAGTCATACGGCTATCGTTTGTCACCATATCAATATCAGCCGATTCTGGCAAAGAGCGGCAAATATCCAAGAATTTTTTGGCCGATATTGTCGTAGAAAGCTCTCCATTAAAGCTATTTTCCACCGTTAATGAAATTTGCATTTCTAAATCTGTTGCCGTTAACTGTATTTGATTATTTTTAGCTTCCAATAATAAATTAGACAATATTGGCAGCGTATGACGGCGCTCGACAATACTGGTGACATTCATTAATGGCTTTAACAATGTTTCGCGATTTATTTTAATTTGCATCATTCCATATCCTAAATTTAACGCTTCAATTTTTGTTTATTCAACCACATTAGTTTTTATTTAAAAAGTAATATAAAAAATAATAGTAATAATAATGCTGCTTTTTTCTGTGTGTAACTCTAATAACCTTTTTAAATCAACTACTTATTTACTATTTACATCTGTTTATAACTCAATCTATTTCTGTGGCCTAATTGTGTATAAAATTTTCCTCTTAGCAAAAAAGCGTTTTACGCAATTTTCATCCACAATATAAAAGCAGACTTATCCACAAGGCTAAACTCTTATTTTTAATCTCTAATAACTTTTTAATCCCTAATTACTTGGGTTAAAAAGCCTAAATCACGCGCAATGCTTTGATCATTCAAGCGTAATTGCTCAATTTCATCGCAGGCATGCATCACAGTGGTGTGATGACGGCTACCAAATGCTTCACCAATCTCAGGAAAGCTATGGTTGGTTAATTCTCGCGCAAGGCTCATGGCTACTTGCCTAGGCCGCGCAAAATTACGCGAGCGCTTTTTGCTATACATTTCACCAACTTTAATTTTGTAATAATCCGCTACCGTTTTTTGAATATTCTCAATGGTAATTTGTCTACCGCGTACTGCAATTAAATCGCGCAAGGCATCTTTTGCTAAATGCACATCAATCGCATGCCCTGTAAAGTTTGCCATCGCCACAATACGATTTAAAGCACCTTCTAACTCGCGCACGCTAGAGCGAATTTGTTTAGCCACAAAAAACGCCACGTCTTCAGTAATATGAATTTTAGATTCTTCTGCTTTTTTCAGCAAAATCGCTACGCGCATTTCTAATTCAGGCGGCTCTACCGCAACGGTTAAGCCCCAGCTAAAACGCGTGCGCAAACGCTCATCCACATCCACAATTTCTTTTGGATACGTATCGCAAGTAATGACAATCTGCTTTTTTTCTTCAATTAAAGTATTAAATGCGTAAAAAAACTCTTCTTGCGTACGATTCTTTTTAGCAAAAAACTGAATATCATCAATCAACAATAAATCAAGCGAGTGATATTGACGCTTAAATTCATCAAACGCCTTGTTTTCATAGGCTTTTACCACATCAGATACATAACGTTCTGCATGCAAATAACGAATTTTAGCGTCTGGTTTTTGTTGTTTTAATTGGTTGCCAATGGCTTGCAGCAAATGCGTTTTGCCCAAACCCACGCCGCCATAAATAAATAACGGGTTATACGATTCACCTGGATTGCCCGCGACTTGAATAGCCGCGGCGCGCGCCAATTGGTTAGCGCGACCGGTTACATAATTATCGAAGTTAAAACTGGGGTTTAAACCAGAGGCGCGCTCAATACTGCGGCCGCTACTATTGCGGCTATTGCTGCTTATTTTAATTGAGTCATCTTTGCCGGAATTTGTTTGGTTTGAATTTGCCGCATTGCTTGAACCATTTGTATTATTTAATCCAGCCGATGGCACCGCGCGCACAATATCGCCCACTTGCGTTGGCAGCTGTTTTCTAAAATCGCTGTTTCTTTCTTTGTTGGCCGGCTTGACTTGGTTAATACACAGCTCAATAACGGTATCTTCCGGTAATAATTCAGCGGCAATGGTTTCAATTTTATTTAAAAAACGATCTTTTACCCATTGCTGCACAAATTTATTTGGCGCCAGCAAACGAATGGCATGCTTACCTTGCTCGGTCTGCACCATTTCGGTTTGCAGGGGTTTAATCCATGTATTAAATTGTTGCGCTGAAAGCTCTTGTTCAAAGCGACTTAGGCAGGTAGGCCAAAAATTATTCATCTATTGCCTAAAACCTCAAGCTTTATTGTTATCGTGTTAATAGAATTTAAGCAAGTTTGTATAGAAACATCTCACTTTTAAAAACGTAAGTATTTAGGATTCTTCGTTTTATGATTGAATCAAGTATGATTTGCTTAAAATGACAGCAAAAAATCATTTACGTATTAATCTATTTTAGCTGGTTTAATCAGACTTATCCACAGCCATTTGATGTGTTGATTAAACTAAATAGTAATTGACAAAACACCCACTTATCGTGTTTAATGATGGGCTTTGTAGCATTAGCTCGGTGGAGAATTAAATGAAACGTACCTATCAACCTTCCAAAACACGTCGTGCACGTACACACGGTTTTTTAGTTCGCATGAAAACTAAAGGCGGTCGTGCTGTTATTGCAGCGCGTCGTGCTAAAGGTCGTTCGCGTCTAGGTCTATAATTATTTTACCTGCTGCTTACAGTGGGTAATCAATAATCAAGTAACGACCAATTGGTAAAGTTTAGATTACCTAAACAAGCCAAATTATTAAAAACGGATGATTTTTCATCCGTTTTTAATTTGCGTAAACGAATCGCAAATACCTATTTGGTTATTCGCTTTAAACCAAATAATCTTAATCGTCCGCGCTTAGGATTAGTGGTTGGCAAAAAAACCGCTAAATTAGCGGTTCATCGCAATTACATGAAACGTGTTTTGCGCGAATTTTTTAGGTTAAACCAGCATCAATTGCCATCGCTTGATTTAGTGGTTCAGGTACAAAAAAAGTTTCAAAAAACCGATTTTGTCCAACTAAAACAAGAGTTTGACAAATTAACGCAAAAGTTAATTGAAAAACATAATAGATAAATGACGCAAAAAATGAAACGTAATTTTTACTTAAATATAACGTTTTCTAACAATATGACCCATATTTTAGTGGCTTTTATTCGCTTGTATCAAATCGCATTAAGTCCTTTTTTTGGTCAGCAATGCCGATTTAACCCAACTTGTTCGTATTACGCGATTGAGAGCATTCATAAACACGGCGCTTGGCGCGGTTTAGGTTTAACATTAAAACGCTTATCACGCTGCCATCCTTGGCATGCAGGCGGTAGCGACCCAGTACCTTAATATTTACTAGAATATTTATTCGCACACTTAATGAATAAATGCTTTGTTAACAAAACAGAATTATAGAAAAAGTTTATAAAACCCATGGATACACGTCGCTTAATTTTATTTGTTATTTTTTCTTTCTCTATTTTAATGCTGTGGGATGCGTGGCAACAAAAAGCCAATCCAGTCATTAACACGCCAACCACTGCGCAAACCAGCACTTCAGGTGTGCCTACGGTAGCTAATGGAGCCGCCGCTAGCAATGTGGAATCAACCGTTAACGATGGCAGTTTTAAATTAACCAGCGGCCAACGCATTAACGTTAAAACCGATTTATTTGAGGCCGATATTGATACAGTAGGCGGCGATTTACGTCGTTTAGTCTTAAATAAACACCGCGCTGAAGAAGTTAAAAACGGCAACTTTGTATTGATGGACGACACTTTTAAGCCAATGTTTTACGTAGCGCAATCCGGCTTAATGGGCGCCGATTTGCCTAATCATAAATCGCAATTTACCACCACCGCCACCAGTTACACATTAGCCGACGGCGCTGACAGCCAAGAAGTACGCCTTTCTTGGGCGGGTAATGGTATTACGGTAGATAAAATTTACACGTTTAAGCGTAACAGCTACGTGATTGATGTGCGTTATCAAATTAATAACGGTAGCGCGGCCGCCATCACGCCTTCTGCCTATTACCAAATTGTGCACGATAGCGAATCAAATCAAGGCTCTGCCATGATGCCAACCTTTACTGGCGGCGCTTACTTTACCGATGCGGATAAATTTAAAAAGGTTAAATTCGGCGATATGGCCGATCAAAACTTATCTAAAACCACCAAAGATGGCTGGATTGGCTTGATTCAGCATTATTTTGCCAGCGCTTGGATTCCAAAAGCAGGTGTAGAGCGTGAGTTTTACACTAAAAAATTATCGGATAATATCTACGCAATGGGCGTTATTACGCCAAACGCGGCAATTGCGGCTGGTGCAACAACTGAATTTGGTGCGCAACTGTTTGCTGGCCCACAAACCGAAAAAGAACTGGTTAAAGCAGCGCCAGGCTTAGAATACACAGTAGATTACGGCTGGTTAACCATTATTGCTAAGCCATTATTTTGGGTGTTATCGCAAATTTATGGCGTTGTGCACAATTGGGGAGTGGCGATTATTTTGCTTACGGTTTTAATTAAAGCCGCTTTCTTCCCGCTATCGGCCGCAAGTTATAAATCAATGGCGCAGATGCGTGAATTAGCGCCGCGCTTGCAAAGCATGAAAGAAAAATTCGGTGACGATAAACAAAAAATGCAGCAAGCCATGCTGGAAATGTACCGTACTGAAAAGATTAACCCAATGGGCGGTTGCTTACCAATTATTGTGCAAATCCCTGTTTTCATTGCACTTTATTGGGTGTTGCTAGGCTCGGTTGAGTTACGCCATGCGCCTTTCTTTGGCTGGATTCAAGATTTATCCGCCACAGACCCATGGTTTATCTTGCCGATTTTAATGGGCGCGACAATGATTATTCAAACCTATTTAAATCCAGCACCAACGGATCCAATCCAAGCAAAAGTGATGAAAATCATGCCTGTGGTATTCAGCGTGTTCTTCTTCTTCTTCCCGGCTGGCTTAGTGTTGTATTGGTTGGTGAACAACGTTTTATCAATCGCGCAGCAATGGTATGTCAACAAAACCATTCACGCCGCCGCCCTTGCCAAAAAAGGCGTTGCAAAAAGCTAGGCCATGTTTACCTGCCTAATTAAAAGGCTTGCCCGCTTTTATGCTAGATAATAATGACACCATTGCTGCCATTGCCACCGCAAGTGGCGCTGGCGGTATTGGTGTTGTGCGCGTTTCGGGCGCTTTAAGTAAATCGATTGCTGCCGAAATTTTAGGCGCATGCCCTGCCCCACGCCATGCGGCTTATTTGCCGTTTTACGATGCCAATCAACAATTAATAGACCGCGGCATAGCGATTTATTACCAAAACCCACATTCTTACACTGGCGAAGATGTTTTAGAGCTGCAAGCCCACGGCGGCACCGCGCTGATGCAATTATTGCTGGCGCGCTGTATTCAATTAGGCGCACGCCAAGCGGAGCCGGGTGAATTTACCAAACGCGCGTATTTGAATGACAAAATCGATTTAGCCCAAGCCGAAGCAGTGGCTGATGTCATTAATGCCACAACAATAGAAGCGGCAAAAAGTGCGGTGCGTTCTTTATCGGGTGAGTTTTCAAATAGCATTAATGACGTATTAGCCAAGCTGATTAATTTGCGCATGTATGTAGAAGCGTGTTTGGATTTTCCTGAAGAAGAAATTGATTTTATTACCCAGGGCAATGTGGCCGAAAAATTGGCCGCCATTGTGCTGGAATTAAAATCCGTGTTTGCAAAAGCCAAACAAGGCAGCCTTTTACGTGAAGGCATGCACATTGTTTTAGTTGGTCAGCCAAATGTAGGAAAATCCAGCTTAATGAATCAATTAAGCGGTGAAGAGGTAGCAATTGTTACGCCGATTGCAGGTACCACGCGCGATTCTATTAAAAGTCTGATACAAATCAATGGCTTACCCTTGCATATTATTGATACAGCAGGCCTACGCGATACGACGGATGAAGTTGAAAAGATTGGAATTGCACGAACTTATCAAGCGCTGCAAAACGCGCAGGTTGCATTATTATTGGTAGATGCAGCCCATGGTATAGGCGAAACCGAAAAAATCGTTTTAAACCGCTTGCCGCAAGGAATCGCCAAAATTTGGGTGCATAATAAGATTGATGCCAGCAATGACAGCCCAAAAATTGCAGAAATTGCCGATGAAACGCATATTTATCTATCAGCCACAACGGGTGACGGTATTGATTTATTAAAACAGCATTTGCTGCATATTGCTGGCTACCAGCAAAATGCCGAAGGTGTTTTTATGGCGCGTGCCAGACATTTAAATGCGCTTGAACAAGTGGACCTTCATTTAAGCAACGCCACCGCGCAAATTAATGCGGCTGAATTAGTCGCCGAAGAATTAAAACTAGCGCAAGAAGCCTTAAGCAGTATTACCGGTGAATTTACGCCAGACGATTTATTAGGTGAAATATTTAGTAAATTTTGTATCGGCAAGTAATAGGTTAGTTAATAAAAAAGGCGCTTAAGGCGCCTTTTTCAATACCATTAATGCTTACTTATTTAACAAAATTGCCTAATAAGTTGTATTTTTCAGCTAACAAATAATAGAAAACCAAGCGTGATTTCATGCGGTCTTCTTTGATTTTTACACAAACTTCTTCAATTGCTGCATCAAGTGCTGCATCGCCTTGCGTTAAACCTAATTTTTTCTTTAAAAAGTTTTCGCGCACAGTGGCTTTTTCAGTTGCGTCGCCGCATGAAACCAAGCGTGAATCTTGTTTTGATAACACCAATGCATATGTTCTTGCCATGCCTTGTAATGCTGCTTCGTTTACTGATGAAGTGTATTTTGCTAGCGCGTCTTTGTATTCTTGAATATCGGCCATCGTTTTCTCCTAATTTGTTAGATTGTTCATTGCAGTTGTAGCCACTTGGGCTGTCACAATTACTGGCACCTCTATTTTTTTCACTTAAATCCTACCTACATGCCAACACTACTATAGGCGTGTAAGCCCCTATTCGTCAATACTTTGCCATGTAAACGATTGTGATGTTTCACGTGAAACACACGCACAAAATAGCGCATTTCTCAGTGTATACTTATCTGTAACTACTCAATAAAAATCGCATATGCCACTTTCTTGGAACGAAATTAAAACCCGCGCTACGGCTTTTTCTAAAGAATGGCATCTTGAGCGCCGCGAAGACGCTGAAGCAAAATCGTTTTGGGATGCGTTTTTTAACGTATTCGGTATTACCCGCCGCCGCATTGCCAGCTTTGAAGAGCCTGTTAAAAAGTCGGATGACAAAGGCGGATTTATTGATTTACTGTGGCGCGGCCAATTATTGGTCGAGCATAAATAGCGCGGCAAAAGCCTAGATAAAGCCTTTACCCAAGCCAAAGAATACTTTCCCGGCTTAAAAGAGCGCGATTTACCCAAGTATATTTTGGTATCCGATTTCGCTAATTTTCGCCTGTATAACCTAGATACCAATGAGCAATTTGAATTTGGCATTAACGAGTTGTATCAACACGTTAAGCTTTTTGGCTTTATTGCAGGCTATCAAACGCAAATTATTAAGCCGCAAGACCCCATTAATATTAAAGCCGCCGAGCGCATGGGCAAGCTGCACGATGCCTTAAAAGCCGTTGGTTACACAGGCAAAGATTTAGAGATTTACCTAGTGCGCCTGCTATTTTGCTTGTTTGCAGAAGACCCCAGCATCTTTGAAAAGCGCCTGTTTCAAGATTATATTGAAAGCAAAACCAACCCAGATGGAAGCGATTTAGCACAACATTTAGATAGCCTATTTTATGTGCTTAATCAGCCCAAACAAAAGCGCCTTAGCAATTTAGATGAAAGCCTGGCCCCCTTTGAATACATTAACGGCAACCTATTTGCGCAGCGCCTAAACCCCGCCCAATTTGATAGCAAAATGCGCGAAGCCTTGCTGGATTTATGCGCGCTGGATTGGAGCATAATCTCCCCCGCTATCTTTGGCAGCTTGTTTCAAAGCATTATGGATGCCGATGCGCGGCGCAATTTGGGCGCGCATTATACATCTGAAGAAAATATTTTAAAGCTAATTAAGCCCTTATTTTTAGATGCCTTGTGGGCCGAATTTGAAAAAGTAAAAAGCAATAAAACACGCCTTTTAGAATTCCACAAAAAGCTACGCACCCTCACCTTTTTAGACCCAGCCTTCGGTTGCGGCAACTTTTTGGTGATTACCTACCGCGAATTGCGCTTGCTAGAGCTAGCTGTATTGCGCGCATTACATAGTAGCGGCCAGCAAGTGTTAGATGTGCAAAGCTTAATTAGCGTAGATGTAGACCAATTTTACGGCATCGAGATTGAAGAATTCCCCGCCCAAATTGCACAAGTGGCGCTTTGGTTAACCGATCACCAAATGAACATGAAAGTATCGCAAGAATTTGGCAGCTACTTTGCGCGCATACCGCTAAAAGCCACGCCGCATATAGTGTGCGATAACGCCTTAACGCTAGATTGGGCGCAAGTGTTAGCGCCACAAAATTGCAGCTATATTTTGGGTAATCCGCCGTTTGTAGGCGCAAAGTTTATGGATGACGCACAAAGACAAGATTCAAGAATTGTTTTTAATGCTCTAGATAATGGCGGACTATTAGACTTTGTTGCGGCTTGGTATGTCAAAGCCGCCCGCTATATTTCTAACCCCGTTCGCCCTGAGCTAGTCTAAGGGCAATTAAGTGCACATGGTTCGACAAGCTCACCACGAACGGAGTTAAATATTAAGTGCGCCTTTGTTTCAACTAACAGCATTACGCAAGGCGAACAAGTAGGTATTTTATGGTCTTGGATGCTGGCGCAAGGCGTCAAAATTCATTTTGCGCATCGCACATTTAGCTGGACCAACGAAGCACGCGGTAAAGCGGCTGTGCAATGCGTGATTATTGGCTTTGGTTTGCAAGATGTGGCAGACAAAACCATTTACGAATATGCCGATATTAAAGGAGAGCCGCACGCTAGAAAGGCAAGTAATATTAATCCATATCTAGTTGATGCTTCAAACGTTGTAGTAATTTCTAAAAATGAGCCTTTATTGAATTTCCCTTTAATGAAAAAAGGCAATGAAGCAACTGACGATGGATATCTATCATTAAATGAAAATGAAAGAAATCAGCTAATTGATTTAGAGCCAAACTCAGAAAAATGGATTCGACCTAGTATAGGCGGCACTGAATTTTTAAATGGCGGTAAAAGATGGTGCTTATGGCTAGCAGATGTTAAGCCGAATGAGCTTCGCGCCTTGCCAAAAGTACTTGAACGCGTAGAAAAAGTTAGAATGTTTAGGCTGGCAAGTCCAAAGAAAGCAACAGTAGAGCGCGCTTCAACTCCTTGGCTCTTTGGTGAAGTTCGACAGCCAAATTCAGGAAGTTATATTATTGTTCCCAAAGTCTCATCGGAAAGAAGGCTATACGCACCAATTGCATTTATGTCTAGCGATGTGATTACCTATAACACCGTGCAGTTTATTCCAAATGCAGGGTTAGATATTTTTGCACTAGTTCAATCTTCTATGCATATGGCTTGGCTACGTGCAGTAGGCGGGCGCTTAGAAAGTCGCTATCAATACTCAATAAGTATCGTTTATAACAACTTCCCATGGCCCACCTTGCCCGTTCGTGGTGAGCTTGTCGAACCACAGCAAGCTGTTAACGCTTCGACAGGCTCAGCGCGAGCGGTTAAAAACATTGAAGCCGCCGCGCAAGCCGTTTTAGATGCGCGCGCTGTACACACTAATGCATCACTGGCGGATTTATATGACCCGCTGACTATGCCAGCCAATTTATTAAAAGCGCATCAGGCTTTAGATAAAGCGGTAGATGCGGCTTATGGCTATAAAGGCGCGGCAACCGATGCGGCACGGGTGGCGTTTTTGTTTGAGCGTTATCAGCAAATTACTTCACTTTTGCCAGCGCTTGTCACCAAAACCAAAAAAGTGACTAAGAAAGCCAGCAATTAAAAACTTCAATTAACCGTCATTCCAGCGCAGGCTGGAATCCAGTCAAGGTGAAATTTTCTGTGATTTACTGATAATAAAAACACAATGTATTAAGATTGTTGACCCATTAAACAGCCGCTAACATGCTGCCGGCCTAGATTTCAGCCTGCGCTGGAATGACATCGCATAAACATTAAGACAATCAAGTTTCTGTGTAAAACTTGCATATTAAATATATCTTATTAATCTATTTATTCTTAATTGTTTCACGTGAAACAATGTGATTAATGTGCTTTATCTCTCTGTTTTTAAATGACTTAACCGCCTCTTTGCAGTAAAATCTCTTTCTTTGTTGAATATGTAAGCGTAAAACAATGCAATTTCCAGATATTTTCGATGTAATTGTGGTGGGCGGCGGCCATGCGGGCACAGAGGCGGCCATGGCGGCGGCGCGCATGGGGCAAAAAACGCTTTTATTAAGCCACAACATTGAAACGCTAGGCCAAATGTCTTGCAACCCCAGCATTGGCGGCATTGGCAAAGGCCATTTGGTTAAAGAAATTGACGCGCTTGGCGGCGTTATGGCGCTGGCGACTGATATTGGCGGCATTCAATTTCGTATTTTAAATTCGTCTAAAGGCCCTGCTGTGCGCGCCACGCGCGCGCAGGCAGACCGTATTTTGTATAAAGCGGCTGTGCGCCATAAGCTAGAAAATCAGCAAAACTTGTGGTTATTTCAACAAGCGGTTGATGACATTATTCTTGAGGGCGGCTCTGAATCACCGCGTGCAGCTGGTGTGGTAACGCAAATTGGTTTACGTTTTAAATCTAAAAGTGTGGTGTTAACCGCAGGTACATTTTTAGGCGGCTTGATTCATGTGGGATTGCAAAATTACAGCGCAGGCCGCGCGGGTGATCCGCCAGCAATCTCATTAGCCGCGCGTTTGCGCGAAATTGGCTTGCCAGCAGGCCGACTAAAAACAGGCACCCCACCACGCATTGATGGCCGCACCATTGATTACAGCGTGATGTTAGAACAACCCGGCGATAACCCTGCCCCAGTTTTCTCATTTATGGGCAATGTGGCGCAACATCCGCAACAAGTGCCGTGCTGGATTACACACACCAATGAGCGCACGCATGACATTATTCGCAGCGGTTTAGATCGCTCGCCTATGTATACCGGCGTAATTGAAGGCGTTGGCCCACGCTATTGCCCAAGTGTGGAAGATAAAATCCATCGCTTTGCCGATAAAGAATCGCACCAATTATTTTTAGAGCCAGAAGGCTTAACCACAAACGAAATTTACCCAAACGGTATTTCTACCAGTTTGCCGTTTGATATTCAATTGGCGTTAGTACGCTCAATTAAAGGGCTAGAAAACGCACATATTCTGCGCCCAGGCTACGCCATTGAGTACGATTATTATGATCCACGCAGTTTGAAATCCAGCTTAGAAACCAAAAGCGTGCAAGGTTTGTTTTTTGCAGGGCAAATTAACGGCACCACTGGTTATGAAGAGGCCGCTGCGCAAGGCTTATTGGCAGGCGCAAACGCCGCTTTATATGTGCAAGGTAAAGAGAGTTGGTGCCCTGCCCGCGATGAAGCGTATTTGGGTGTGATGGTGGATGACTTAATTACTACCGGCGTAACAGAGCCTTACCGCATGTTTACCAGCCGTGCCGAATACCGCCTTCAACTTAGAGAAGATAACGCCGATATGCGCTTAACCGCCAAGGGCCGTGAGCTTGGTTTGGTGGATGATGCGCGTTGGGCGGCGTTTGAGAAAAAACTAGAAGCGGTTTCGCGTGAGCAAGAGCGCTTGAAAAAGACCTTTGTGCAAGTGGCGGCAGATGATGTTTCACGTGAAACGCAAACCGCTATTTTGGGCAAACCAATAGAGCATGAATACAGCTTGTTTGAATTATTGCGTCGCCCAGAAGTGAGTTATGACGGCATGCTTACTTTAGGTGAAGGCTTTTTAAATGGGCTTGAGTTGGGCGAGCTTGACCCTGCCGTGCGTGAGCAAGTAGAAATTGCTGCTAAATATCAGGGCTATATCACGCGCCAGCAAGAAGAAATCGCCAAACAAAAAGGCAGTGAAAATACCAAGCTGGCAGATTTAGATTATGCCGATGTGCATGGTTTAAGTATTGAAGCGCGCCAAAAATTAACGCAACACAAACCAGAAACCATTGGCCAAGCAGGCCGTATTTCGGGCATTACGCCAGCCACTATTTCATTATTGCTGGTGTATTTGAAACGCAAATATAAAAAACAGGCCAGCCAGATTAATACTGAGGCGGCATGAGTCAGGCCGCATTATTAGCGCAAGGCATTGCCAACATGGGCTTGGCGGTTTCAGATGAAGCGCAACAAAAATTATTGGCTTATTTAGCGCTGCTGCAAAAGTGGAATAAGGTATACAACTTAACCGCCGTGCGCGACCCATTAGAAATGGTGACTTTGCATTTGCTGGATAGCTTAAGCGTGTTGCCGTATGTAAATAGCAAAAATATATTGGATGTGGGTAGTGGCGGCGGATTGCCGGGTATTGTGCTGGCGATATGCAAACCAGAGTTGCAAGTCACCACGATTGATACGGTGCAGAAAAAAGTGATTTTTATGCGCCAAGTAAAAGGTGAGCTGGGCTTGGAAAATTTAACGCCTGTGCATGCGCGGGTAGAAAATTTTAAGCCAGATGTGCCTTTTGAAATAGTGATTTCGCGCGCGTTTTCTGAGATTGCTTTGTTTGTGCAATTAACCAAACATCTAATTGCAGAAAATGGCCAATGGCTGGCGATGAAAGGCATTATGCCGGCCGATGAGCTTGAAGGTTTGCCGCTTAAACCTGCGCAAGTGATTGCCTTAAAAGTGGCGGGTTTAGATGCCGAACGGCATTTGCTAGTCTTTAATACTAGTCCTTAATAATGGATATTTAAAAAGCTTAAAAGAATAATTAATGAAAATATTAGCAATTACCAATCAAAAAGGCGGCGTGGGCAAAACCACCACTTGCGTAAATTTGGCGGCAAGCTTGGCGGCGCAACATAAAAAAGTATTGCTGGTGGATTTAGATCCGCAAGGCAATGCCAGCACAGGTAGCGGCATTGATAAAGCGCATTTAAAACTTAGCATTTACCATGTTTTAATTGGCGAAAAAACCTTAAAAGAAGTGATTGTTAAAAGCGAAAAAGGCGGCTTTGATATTGCGCCTTCTAACCGCGAATTGGCGGGTGCCGAAGTTGAGCTGGTGAATGAGCTAGCGCGCGAAATGCGCTTAAAACAAGCGCTGGCAAAAGTTAGCGAATATGACTATGTGTTGCTGGATTGCCCCCCTGCCCTCAATTTGGTCACGGTAAATGCGTTAACCGCCGCCGATACGGTGATGATTCCTATGCAGTGCGAATATTATGCGCTAGAAGGTTTATCCGATTTGGTGAACACCATTAAAAAAGTGCGCGCGCATCTCAACCCAAAATTAGAAATTGAAGGTTTGCTGCGCACCATGTTTGATAATCGCAATATGTTGGCCAATCAAGTATCGGCGCAGCTAGTCAGCCATTTTGGCGATAAAGTGTATAAAACCGTAATACCGCGCAATATTCGCTTGGCTGAGGCGCCCAGTTACGGCTTGCCAGTGCTGGTGTATGACAAATCGTCTAAAGGCGCCGTAGCATATATAGAGTTGGCAGCCGAAATTATTAATAAAAATCCGCAATTAGCTGGAGCAAGCATTCAAAATGGTTAAATTAAAAGGTTTAGGGCGCGGCTTAGATGCTTTGCTGGCAAATGATGAAGAGGTAACGCAAGGCGATGCCTTGATGATGCTGAAAGTTGACCAGCTGCAACCTGGTAAATATCAACCGCGTTCTTATATGGATGATGCGGCGCTGCAAACTTTGGCAGAATCGATTAGCAGCCAAGGCATTATGCAGCCGATTTTGGTTAGAAATATTGCTGCAAATAAGTATGAGATTATTGCCGGTGAACGCCGCTGGCGCGCTTCGCAAATAGCTGGTTTGGCAGAAGTGCCAGTATTGGTGCGCGAAATTGCCGATGAGTCGGCGCTGGCCATGGCTTTAATAGAGAATATTCAGCGCGAAAATTTAAACCCACTAGAAGAAGCGCAAGGCATTAAGCGTTTGATTGACGAATTTGCCATGACGCACGAAAAAGCCGCCAATGCCGTTGGCCGTTCACGCGCGGCGGTTACAAATTTATTACGCTTGTTGTTATTAAGCGCGCCTGTGCAAGCCATGTTGATGCATAACAAGCTAGATATGGGCCATGCCAGAGCGTTAATTGGATTGGATGCCGCGCAACAAATTATGTTAGCCAATAAAATTGTGCAGCAAGATTTATCGGTGCGTGATGTTGAAAATTTGGTGAAAAAATTGGCCCAAACTAGCGCGCCAGCAACACACAAAACCGCTGTCAATCATGACGTTTTAGCCCTGCAAAACACATTAAGCGAAAAAATTGGCGCCAGCGTGAATATTGCCGCCAAACAAAACGGCTCTGGCATGCTTAAAATTAGCTATGCTAATTTAGATCAGTTAGATGACATTATTCGCAAAATATCGCGCTAAGTGTTTCATTTTGCGCGAAACTTATGCAATAACTTGCACTTACTACTTGACTAAAAACGCGTAATAATTCAAAATCGCGGACTTTGCTGATAAGCCCATTTCAATCAAATGAAATGACAGGGAAACCTAAATGACAGAAGAACAAAAAACACCGTCAGGCTTAGCAACAGGCAGCACAGATTCAAACAAAGTATTTAAGAAAATGTTGCAATGGCAGGTAATTGCCACCTTGATTGTGGCAGTAATGGCAGGAATAATTTCCGGCGCGCACGCGGGTTTGTCAGCCTTAATTGGCGGTATATCTGTTGTAGTGGCCGCCTATTTTGCCTCTAAAATTGCACAACGCAGTAGTAAAGAAGCCGCAACAGTATTGGTTAACTTGCTTAAAGCAGAAGCGGTTAAAATTGTGATTATTGTTGTGCTGCTATTTATTGCATTTAAAGTGTACAAACAATTGGTGCCATTTGCGCTAATTGCAGGCTTAGCGGCCTCCGCTTTATTTTCAGGCGCTGCTATGAGCAAGCTAGATAAAACAGAATTAGAAATATAAGCTCAAGCTATTGAGCAAGCAACAGATTGAGCAAGTCAGAAATTAAGCTTTAGAGTTTTAAAAAACATACTATTTAATTAAACGCCCGGTTAGATTAAGGCAATTCGGATTGATATGGCTACAGAAAACGCAGAACACGCACTTACCCCGTCAAGTTATATTACGCATCATTTAAGTTTTAATGCGCAATCTATTGGCAATGGTGGTTTTTGGACATTGCATATTGATACGCTGATTATGTCGGTTATTTTGGGCTTTTTGGTCATGGGTTTTGTTTGGTGGGTAGCGCGCGGCGCTACTGCTGGCGTACCAACTAAGCGCCAAGCCTTTGTAGAGTTAGTGTTTGGTTTTGTGGATGACCAAGTTAAAAATATTTTCCACGGCAACCGTCACAGCTTTATTGCCCCAACAGCGCTGACGGTTTTTTTATGGGTGTTCGCCATGAACGCCATGGATTTCCTACCAGTTGATATTTTCGCTAAATTTATGCACGGCATTGGCTTTGAAAAATGGCGCGCCGTACCCACTTCAGACATCAACACCACATTCGCTTTAGCTTTATCGGTATGGATTTTAATGATTTTCTTCTCAATCAAAGTTAAAGGCTTTGGTGGTTGGATTCATGAATTATTCTACTCACCTTTTGGCACCAAAATCTGGGTATTGCCACTGAACTTCTTGTTCAATTTAATCGAATACGTTTCAAAACCGCTTTCACATTCATTGCGTCTTTTCGGCAATATGTATGCAGGCGAAGTCATATTCTTATTGTTGGGTATGTGGGCGGCAACAGGCTTGTCTGGCACTATATTCGGTTCAATTTTGGGTGCTGGCTGGTCAATTTTCCATATTTTAATCGTGGCATTACAGGCTTTCATCTTTATGATGCTGACGGTTGTGTATTTAGCCATGGCGCATGAGTCACACTAAGTAAGTTATTGTTTTTGTAGTATTTGGTTTAGTTGTTTTTAGTAAGTAGTTTCGATAAGTAGTTTTAGATTCAGTTTAATTTTTGAGAGGGTAATAAAATGGAAGCATTAGCATTGATTCAAGCCTACACAGGCGTTGGTATTGGTTTAATTATTGGTCTAGGCGCTGCAGGTGCTTGTATCGGTATTGGTATTATGTGTGCAAGTTTCTTAGAAGGCGCTGCACGTCAACCAGAAATGATTCCACAATTGCAAGGTAAAGTATTCTTGCTATTAGGTCTTATCGATGCTTCTTTCATTATTGGTGTTGGTCTAGCCATGATGTTCGCGTTCGCTAACCCATTATTAAGTGTTGTTACTGCAGCAGCAAATTAATTTTTTGAGTCATGCTTAGTAAGATAAAAGCGATTGACTCAAATTTTTAGCCACTGACTTAATTTAATTGGATTAAACATGAATATTAACTTTACACTGATCGCACAAGCTATCGCATTTGCTGTGTTGATTTGGTTCACAGTGAAATTCGTTTGGCCACCGCTGTTAAAAGCGATTGAAACACGCCAAAAGGAAATTGCGGATGGTTTAGCAGCTGCGCAAGAAGGTAGAAGTGCCTTAGAAGTAGCGGCTAAGAAATCAGAAGCAACACTGAATGAGGCCAAACAAAAAGCCAGCGAGATTATTGGTCAAGCTGAAAAACGTGCAACTCAAATCGTTGAAGAAGCTAAAGGCAATGCTAAAACAGAAGGCGACCGTATTATTACGGGTGCTAAAGCGGAAATCGATCAAGAAGTAAACCGTGCTAAAGAAGGTTTACGTGCGCAAGTTTCAGCATTGGCTATTGCCGGCGCTGAGAAAATCTTGCGTAAAGAGATTGACGGTAAAACGCATTCTGAAATGCTTTCTAAATTAGCGGCGGAGCTATAAGTCATGGCTGAAATATCAACCATCGCACGGCCTTACGCTGTAGCAGCCTACAAGCTTGGTAAAGAGCAAAAATCGTTGGCTAAATGGTCTGAAATGTTAGGTTTTGCTACTGCTGTTTCTAACGATGCGCAGATGCAAGCTTACATTCAAGACCCAAAAGTAGTAGCAAGCGATTTGCAAACTACTTTTTTAAAAGTGTGTGGCGACAAACTCAATGAGCAGGGTCAAAACCTGATTAAAGTGTTGGTTGAATATAATCGCATGTCTATTTTGCCAGCTATTACCAGCGCGTTTGAAGAGCTTAAAGCGCTTGATGAAGGAACGCTAGACGCTCAAATTATTGCCGCTGCTACACCAAGCGCAGCAGAAGTGAGCGATTTGGTTTCACGTTTAGAAGCTAAGTTTGGTAAAAAAATTGAAGCCAATGTCACTGTAGATGCAGAGCTCATTGGTGGTTTTAAAATTATTGTTGGCGATACCGTGATAGACGCGTCCGTCAAAGGTCAGTTACAAAATTTAGCCTATACGCTTTCAGCATAAGGCACAGGAGAGACATAAATGCAGTTATCTACATCAGAAATCAGTGAACTGATTAAAAGCAGATTAGAAAATTTTTCTACCTCAGCTGAAGCGCGTACTCAAGGTACAGTAATTTCAGTAACTGACGGTATCGTTCGTATTCACGGTCTTTCAAACGTGATGGCCGGCGAGATGATCGAATTCCCAGGCAACACATTTGGTCTAGCTTTAAACTTAGAGCGCGATTCAGTTGGTGCGGTGGTTTTAGGTGATTACGAGCACATTACTGAAGGCGATACTGTTAAATGTACAGGTCGTATTTTGGAAGTGCCAGTTGGTCCAGAATTAATTGGTCGCGTAGTGAACGCGTTAGGTCAGCCGATTGATGGCAAAGGCCCAGTTAATGCAAAAATGACTGACAAGATTGAAAAAGTAGCACCTGGCGTTATTGCGCGTAAATCTGTTTCACAACCAGTGCAAACGGGCTTGAAATCAGTAGATTCAATGGTTCCAGTTGGCCGTGGTCAGCGTGAATTGATTATTGGTGACCGTCAAACAGGTAAAACAGCCGTAGCCGTTGATGCCATCATCAACCAAAAAGGTCAAAACATGACCTGTATCTACGTAGCGATTGGCCAAAAGGCTTCTACAGTAGCTAACGTGGTACGTAAACTGGAAGAAAACGGCGCGATGGCTTACACCATTGTTGTTGCCGCTACTGCTTCTGACTCAGCCGCATTGCAATTCTTAGCACCATATGCTGGTTGTACAATGGGTGAGTACTTCCGTGACCGCGGTGAAGATGCATTGATTGTTTATGATGATTTGACCAAACAAGCGATTGCTTACCGTCAAATTTCATTGCTATTACGCCGTCCACCAGGACGTGAAGCGTATCCAGGTGACGTGTTCTACATTCACTCACGTTTGTTAGAGCGTGCAGCGCGTGTAAACGAAGACTACGTAGAAAAATTCACTAACGGCGCTGTTAAAGGCAAAACGGGTTCATTGACTGCATTGCCAGTGATTGAAACAGCGGCTGGCGACGTTTCTGCATTCGTTCCAACCAACGTGATTTCAATTACCGATGGTCAGATTTTCTTAGAAACGGATTTGTTCAACGCGGGTATTCGTCCTGCGATCAACGCGGGTATTTCAGTATCTCGCGTGGGTGGTGCTGCACAAACTAAAGTGATTAAGAAACTTGGTGGCGGTGTACGTTTAGCATTAGCGCAATACCGTGAGTTAGCGGCGTTCGCGCAGTTTGCTTCTGATTTGGATGAAGCGACACGTAAACAATTAGACCGCGGTCGTATGTTTACGGAGTTAATGAAACAAGCGCAATACGCACCATTAAGTGTTTCAAAAATGGCAATCACATTATTAGCGGCTAACAAAGGCTACTTTGATGATGTTCCAACCAATAAAGTATTAGCTTTTGAAAGCGCATTACACGGCTTTATGGGTTCTAAATACGCTAAATTGATGGACGGTATTGAAACAAGCAAAGACTTGAGCGGCGATAACGAAAAAGCGGTTGAAGCGGCAATTCAAGACTTTAAAGCAACAAACGCGTACTAATTAATTTTACTCACTAGGACTCTAAAATGGCTGGTAGTAAAGAGATTAGAACCAAGATAAAAAGTGTAGAAAATACACGTAAGATCACCAAAGCGATGGAAATGGTGGCGGCTTCTAAAATGCGTAAAGCGCAAGATAGAATGCGTGCCTCACGCCCATACGCGGATAAAATTCGCAACGTTGCAGCACATTTGTCTTTTGCAAACCCAGAATACAAGCACCCTTATTTGATCAAGCGTGATGTGGTTAAAAACATTGGCTTGATTGTAGTGAGCTCAGATAAAGGTTTATGTGGCGGTTTAAACACCAATATGTTGCGTTTATCGGTTAACCAAATGAAAAATTGGGAAGCTGAAGGCAAGGCTATTTCAGTTAGCGCAATTGGTAATAAAGGCTTTAGCTTTATGAACCGCGTGGGTGCTAATGTTAAATCGCACATTACTGGTTTAGGTGATGTGCCACATTTAGCAACATTAATCGGCACCATTAAAGTGATGTTGGATGCTTACGAAGCCGGCGAAATTGATCAGCTTTATATTAGTTACACTAAGTTTATCAACACTATGAAGCAAGAGCCTGTAATGGAGCAATTGCTACCGTTGACAGGTGAAAAGCTGGGCAGCCCTACTGGTCATTGGGATTACATCTATGAGCCAGAAGCGAAGCCAGTGGTTGATCAGCTGATGATGCGTTATGTTGAATCGTTGGTTTACAACGCGGTTGCCGAGAACATGGCTTCAGAACAATCATCACGTATGGTAGCGATGAAATCAGCGTCTGATAATGCAAAAGAAGTAATTGGCGACTTGAAATTGGTTTATAACAAAGCACGTCAAGCAGCGATTACCAAAGAGATTTCAGAAATCGTTGGTGGCGCGGCAGCGGTATCTTAAGCGATTGGGCGATACTAATATTTGGAAACAAATGTTAGGTAGAGACCAAAATCGAATAAGCGCAGCAGCGGTTTCATAAAGTTATAGTTAACTTAAAAAGAATTTATTTAACATTCAAAAATATAGTTTGAATAGGACACAAAGATGAGTACAGCGAAAATTGGTAAAGTTGTTCAGTGTATTGGCGCGGTGGTAGACGTTGAGTTTCCACGCGACCAAATGCCGAATGTATTTGAAGCATTGATTATTGATGATGCGACAAGTCAAGCAGAGGCAGGTCTAACTTTAGAGGTGCAGCAACAACTAGGTGACGGCATTGTGCGTACCATTGCGATGGGCTCATCTGATGGTCTTGCGCGCGGTACAGCATTTAAATCAACAGGTTCACAAATTACGGTGCCAGTTGGTGTGGGTACTTTAGGCCGTATTATGGATGTGTTAGGTCGCCCAATTGATGAGGCTGGCCCGATTGAGTGTGATGAGCGTCGTGCGATTCACCAAAAAGCACCAACATTTGAAGAGTTGTCCCCCTCTGTAGACTTGTTAGAAACAGGCATCAAAGTGATTGACTTAGTTTGCCCGTTTGCTAAAGGCGGTAAAGTTGGTTTGTTCGGCGGTGCGGGTGTTGGTAAAACCGTTAACATGCTTGAGTTAATCAACAACATTGCAAAACAGCACTCAGGTTTATCAGTATTTGCAGGTGTGGGCGAGCGTACACGTGAAGGTAACGACTTCTACCACGAGATGGCAGAAGCTGGCGTTATTAAGCTTGATAACATGAAAGAATCAAAAGTAGCGATGGTGTTTGGTCAAATGAACGAACCACCAGGCAACCGTTTACGCGTTGCTTTATCTGGTTTAACCATGGCGGAAAAATTCCGTGACGAAGGCCGTGACGTTTTATTCTTCGTTGATAATATTTATCGCTACACATTAGCTGGTACAGAAGTATCTGCATTGTTAGGCCGTATGCCTTCTGCGGTAGGTTACCAACCTACACTGGCTGATGAAATGGGCCGTTTACAAGAGCGTATTACTTCTACTAAAACAGGTTCTATTACGTCTATCCAAGCGGTATACGTACCTGCGGATGACTTGACCGATCCATCACCTGCTACGACGTTCCAACATTTGGATTCAACTGTTGTGTTGTCACGTGACATTGCATCGCTTGGTATCTACCCAGCGGTGGATCCACTAGATTCAAGCTCACGTCAATTAGACCCATTAGTGGTTGGTGAAGAGCATTACAACGTAGCGCGTAGCGTTCAACAAACATTGCAACGTTATAAAGAATTACGCGACATTATTGCGATTTTGGGTATGGACGAATTATCAGCTGAAGATAAATTAGCTGTTGGCCGTGCACGTAAAATCCAACGTTTCTTGTCACAACCGTTCCACGTAGCTGAAGTATTTACTGGCGCGCCAGGCAAATACGTACCATTAAAAGAAACAATCAAAGGCTTTAAAGCGATTGTTGCTGGTGAGTATGATCACTTGCCTGAGCAAGCGTTCTATATGGTTGGTGGTATTGAAGAAGCAGTTGAGAAAGCTAAAACACTTAACTAGTTAATAGTCGTCAGACGTTAGTTATTAGTTATTAGTTAATAGTTTAAGGATAAATGATGGCAAATACTGTTCATATCGATGTAGTAAGTGCAGAAGCAAGCATATTCTCTGGCGAAGCCGAGTTTGTGGTTGCGCCTGCGGGTGCTGGTGAGGTGGGTATCTACCCAAATCACGCGCCAATGATTACCACTATTAAACCGGGTGCCTTGCGTATTCAGTTAGCGGATGCGGCTGAAGAAGTCGTCATTTTTATTTCTGGCGGTTTATTAGAAGTGCAACCGGGTATGATTACTGTGTTGGCTGATACGGCAGTGCGTGGTCATGATTTGGACGAAGCAAAAGCCATTGCTGCAAAAGAAGCGGCATTAGAGGCGATGAAAAATCGTACTTCTGATATGGATTATGCCAAAGCACAAGCCGAATTATCGGAAGCAATGGCGCAGATTCAAGCCATTGAGCGCTTACGTAAAACACATTAATTGTAATATTGTGTTAGTAAAAAGGCAGCTTAGGCTGCCTTTTTTGTTTGTGTCATCTTTATACTTTACAATGATACAAATAAATAATACTTATCAGCGTCTAAACAAATGTCTAAAAAACCACTCAATATTGTTATTCTTGCTGCGGGCAAAGGCACACGCATGCATTCAAATAAGCCTAAAGTACTGCATGAAATTGGCGGTAAGCCCATTTTGGCGCACGTTATCGATTGTGCAAAAAGCTTAAATCCGCAAAAGATGATTGTGGTTTATGGCTATGGCGGCGAAATAGTACGTGAGGCTTTTGCGCACGAAAATATCACTTGGGTAAATCAAGCTGAACAACTTGGCACTGGCCATGCGGTGCAACAAGCGGTGCCCTATTTGGATGATGATGCTAACACATTGATTATGCTGGGTGATGTACCATTGGTTGATAAAGAGGCTTGTCATCTTTTGGTTGAATCTGCCGCAAATAAATTAGCGATTTTATCGTTTAATAAAGCCGATCCTACTGGTTATGGCCGTATTGTGCGTCATAAAAATTGTGTGACTGCCATCGTAGAGCATAAAGACGCTAGTGAAGCGCAGCGCCAAATTAATGAGGTGAATACAGGCATTATGGCGATGCCAAATGCACATCTTAAAAATTGGTTAGGCCGATTAAGCAATAATAATGCGCAGGGTGAATATTATTTAACTGATATTGTGGCGTTTGCGGTTGCCGATAAAGTAGACGTAATTGCCGAAATTACACAAGACGAATGGTCGGTAACTGGTATTAATTCTAAAGTGGATTTAAGCCAGATTGAGCGCGTTTATCAAAACCGATTCGCGCAAAAATTGCTTCAAGCAGGTGTTACCCTAAAGGACCCTGCCCGCTTAGATGTGCGCGGCACGCTAAATTGTGGACGCGATGTAGAAATTGATGTGAACTGTGTTTTTGAAGGCAATGTTACATTAGGCGACTTTGTCAAAATTGCCGGCAATTGTGTGATTAAAAACGCCACAATCGCGGCTAACACACAAATTGCCCATTTTACGCATATTGATGATGCCCGAGTAGGCGAAAATAGCCGCATTGGGCCATATGCGCGATTAAGGCCAGGCACTACACTAGCGGCTGAAACGCATGTGGGTAATTTTGTTGAGCTTAAAAACGCGCAAGTGGATATTGGCAGCAAAATCAATCACTTGAGCTATATTGGCGATAGCACGGTTGGCAAAAATGTGAATATTGGCGCGGGTACCATTACCTGTAATTATGACGGCGTTAATAAATTTAGAACCGTAATTGAAGATGGCGCGTTTATTGGCTCTGATTCGCAGCTAATTGCGCCAATCACCATCGGCAAAAATGCCACAATTGCCGCAGGATCAACCATAACCAAAGATGTGCCTGCAGATGCGCTGACATTTTGCCGTGCAAAAGAACAAAAAACCATTGTGGGCTGGAAACGGCCACAAAAGATAAAAAAAGCGGATTAGAATTAACGCAGTCTTCATTTCCGCGTAGGCGGGAATCCAGTTAAGAGTGAAAACTCTGCAAAAGTGTTGTTTAAAGTAATATTGAGTGTTGATGTAATTTGCCTAGATTCCCGCCTGCGCGGGGATGATGGGTATATGTAAAACAATTGAAGAAAGTAAATTTATGTGTGGAATTGTAGGCGCAGTTGCTAAAAGAAACGTGGTATCAACGCTGATTGAAGGCTTAAGCCGTTTGGAATATCGTGGCTATGACTCAGCAGGCGTTGCGGTGTTAAATAGCAATGGCATTGAACGTGTGCGCGCGGTTGGGCGCGTTGCCGCCATGACGGAAAAAGCAATAGACGCCAATTTAAGCGGTCTAGTGGGCATTGGTCATACGCGCTGGGCTACACATGGCGGTGTAACGGAAAGCAATGCGCATCCGCATGTTTCCCCTACGCAATCCAATCCAAGTATTGCCGTTGTGCATAACGGCATTATTGAAAATCATGATGAGCAACGCGCGAAATTAAAGGCGCTGGGTTATGATTTTCATTCGCAAACCGATACTGAAGTTATTGCACATTTAATTCATCACTACTATTCAAAAACACCCGATTTATTAGCGGCTACTAAATTAGCTATAGCAGAGTTAACTGGTGCATTTGCCATTAGCGTGATTGCGGTTAATGAGCCTAATTTAATGGTGTGCGCGCGCTTAGGCTGCCCGCTATTGATTGGCTTGGGGGAAGGTGAAAACTTCATTGCTTCAGACGTTTCTGCCGTGCTTTCTGTAACACGCCGAGTGATTTACTTAGAAGACGGCGATGTGGCCACATTAACAACCGATGCGGTAACCATTTACGGCAAAGATGGGCAATTAGCCGCGCGCAAAGTGCATACCAGCGATGTTTCCCTTGCCAGCTTAGAACTTGGCCCTTACAGCCACTTTATGCAAAAAGAGATTTACGAACAGCCAGTGGCCTTGAATGACACCATTGAAGCCCTGATTGATGATGGCGCATTTAGGCCAGAATTGTTTGGCACAGGCGCGGCGCAAGTATTCAATCAACTGGATAGCATCTTGATATTGGCCGCAGGCACCAGCTATTATGCCGCTTTAACCGCCAAATATTGGCTGGAAAGCATTGCAAAAGTGCAATGTAATGTGGAAATTGCCAGCGAATATCGCTATCGCGAATCGGTACCAAATCCCAATCAATTAATTGTGACTATTTCGCAATCGGGTGAAACATTAGATACGATGGAAGCGTTGAAACACGCTAAATCATTAGGTCAACATTTAAGCTTAAGCATTTGTAACGTGCAAGAAAGCGCCATTCCACGCGCATCGCAATTGGTTTTTTACACCCGCGCAGGTGCCGAAATCGGCGTGGCATCCACCAAGGCTTTCACCACACAATTAGTAGCTTTATTTGTGTTAGCCGCCACGTTAGCCAAACAAAAAGGCCTGTTAAGTGCCGAAAAAGAGCAAGAATATTTAGGCGCATTACGCCAATTGGCCGGCAGTGTGCAATTTGCCTTAAATTTAGAGCCGCAAATCCGTGAATGGGCAAAACGCTTTGGCGACAAAGAACACGCCCTATTCTTAGGCCGTGGCGTGCACTACCCAATCGCCATGGAAGGCGCGTTAAAACTTAAAGAAATCTCCTACATTCACGCTGAAGCATACCCTGCAGGTGAGCTGAAACATGGCCCATTAGCGCTGGTCGATAACAATATGCCAGTGGTGGTGATTGCGCCGAATGACGCTTTATTAGAAAAAGTGAAATCCAATATGCAAGAAGTAAAAGCGCGTGGTGGCGAGCTATTTGTATTTGCCGATGCCGATAGCCACTTTACCGAATCCGATGGCGTGCACGTCATTCGCACCCCGCGCCATGTGGGTGTGTTATCCCCTATTCTACATACCATTCCTGTGCAATTGCTGGCGTATCATGCGGCGTTGTTAAAGGGGACGGATGTGGATAAGCCTAGGAATTTGGCTAAGAGTGTAACGGTGGAGTAAGGATGCAAGTAGATAATAAAAATAATAATTTTGGATTTTTGCGCTTATTGCTCGCTACTTTAGTCATCGTGGCACATTCGGCAGAAATTTTAGACCAAAATAGAAGTCGAGAAATATTGACCAATATATTCGGCACCATTACTTTCGGTGAGCTGGCGATTGATGGGTTTTTCCTGATTAGTGGCTATTTAATTTTAAAAAGTTATTTAAGCTCGACCACCATAAAAAGCTATTTTTTGAAGCGAGTATTAAGGATTTACCCAGGGTTTATTGTTGCATCCTTATTTTGTATTTTTGTATTATTGCCATTATCGGGAGAAATTAAACTAATTATCGATACGCCGCTTAGAGAGTGGTTTAGCACCATTTTTAGAATGCTAACGCTTGAAGCGCCACAAGTAACCAATACTCAATATCCTGCTTTAAATGGCGCAATGTGGTCAATTTGGTTAGAGTTTGTTTGCTACTTATGTATTCCAATTGTTTATATCACCAAGTTCAATAAGCCTAAAACTTATGCCATATTGGCCGTGATGATGATGCTAATATTTTTGTTTACGCAAATATCGGGCAAAAATATCTGGCTACCTTATGTCAGATTAGACCTTCACCATACATCCAGATTGATGTTTGCCTTTTTAATTGGTGGTTTGTTTTATTTACTGCGCGATAAAGTGATATGGAATAGAAAGCTAACGATTGTGTGTGCTTTATTGCTTTTAATAAGTTTAAATTTTAGCTACAGCGCAGAAGTAGGTTTAATGACTTTTGGCGCGTATTTGTTATTCAATTTTGCATTAAATTATAAAAATAAATTTTTGAGTAGTATTGGTGCCAAAGTGGATATTTCTTATGGTGTCTATTTGTATGCCTGGCCAGTGCAGATCTATGTGATTAAATATTATCCACAAGTGAATCTTTACGTTTTGATGTTGGTTACCTTGATTGCGGCTTCACTATTGGGCTATTTAAGTTGGACTTTTGTAGAGAAACCGTTTATCCAGTTAAAAGGTAAGCTGGATTTTAATATGCGTAATGCAGCGGTTAAATTGTAATCTATCCGCTGTATTACACATTGCTGAACTAAACTGCTGACCGTAAATTTAAGCTGACCGTAAATAATGTGCAGCAATTAAACAGCAAAATTTAATCATTTGGTCCTGTTGTTGACCATTGTTCCATCGCATCTTCGCCCGAACGGTCAATTTTTACTTTGCCGTCATCGGTAGAAACTACCCAACTTAACGGAATGTAGTGATGCTCGCCCGCTTCGTCTCTTTTAAGTTTGATGCTGTCTGTGCCTTCCATATGGTCCACTTCGGCAAATTGGCCGTCTAATGAACATACAACAGGCATATCAGGTTGAATCGTGTTTGCGTTAATCATGCTGCTTCTCCAAAATTAATCAGGAAAATCTCCTAACGCTATTAGATGATTTTTAGCGCATTCAACGTATCGGCTTTTGTCTGATAGTGTTGTAAGACTAGGGCAATTTGATTTTTATGGCGTAGGCGCGCAGCTGCTGGCTTTAAGATTTACACAATATTATATCAGCCACCATCCAGCCCAAATGGCCGCCACTTGAAGTACTAATCCTAAAATAACTTTGCTTGAAAAATCTTTGCCGCCGCTAATAACGGCCATCACGGCTTTTGATGCCGTATTGACTGAAAAAGCGACCAAAATCGGTATAACAGCGCTAGCTGCGCTTAGTTTGTTTGCGGCGGCTAAAGAGGCCACAGAAATGGCCGATGCGTGAACATCTGCAATACCCGCCACCCCAGAGGCAAGCACAAGCCCAGCCTGACCAAACCACGCTTTTAAAGCGGCAGATGCTATTAATGCCGCCGCAATAACCATGGCTAATATAAGTGCGGTTTTAACGCTAAATGTTTTGCTGGGTTTATTGACCTCAAGCTCATTGGTATGAAGAGATTTAAGCGTGACCAGTAAGCCATAAATGGCAATAGATACCCCACCAAAAATAAGCGGCCACAGTAATGCCTGTAATGTTGGCGGGTGGATTACCGCTAACAACACGGCTAGCTGCAAAATGGTAGCTAGGCTAGATAGCGTGGCGCCTGCAACAGCCGAGCTTAATAAAGATGGCGTTTCTTTAGCGCGCGCACCCATGGCGCCAACCGTTGCAATGCTGGATATAAAGCCTGAAACCAAGCCAACAATCGGTAAACCAATGCGCCCACCAAGCCAGCGTAAAGCTAAGTGCCCAAGCGCGCTAATGGTCATCACCAAAATAACAATCAACCAAAGATTGCGCGGATTAATGGCTTGAAATGGGCCAATGGCTTGATTAGGAACAAGGGGCAAAATAATAAGCGTGGCGGCTGCCAAAATAAGAAAGTCATTCAGCTCATCTTTTGTGACCACGCCAAGCACAAAACCATGAATCGGCTCTTTGGCGGCCAGCAGAATGGCCACCACCAAAGCCAGCGCGGCCGCAAAAGCGGCAGAGCTGATGGCAAGCGCGCCTAAAATAACGGTGAATATAAGGGCAATTTCAGTCGTTAGCCCTGGTTCTTTGTCTTGCTTGTTAAAGTAGGCAATGGCGACAAAAATCATCACGCAGAGGATTGAAACCACCAGCAACCAAAAGTTAATCACCGTACTGACGGCGCCAAGTAGTGCGGCGATGGTGAAAGTGCGAATACCGGCGGATGATTTTTCTGGCCCAGCACCTTTGCTGCGTTCGCGCTCGGTGCCAATAAGCAGGCCAACGCCTAAAGCAACGGCCAAATTAAGCCAGAGCGCGTTATCAACAATCATTTTATTGGCCTAGTCATGATAATAATTTGACCACATTTGCTAGGCTTTATACAGCACTTTAAATATAGCGTTTTAGGCTGGTTGTTTTAAAAAAACTGGTGTGATATCAAAACTGCCACTATCGTGGCTTAACAATACTTCAGTATCTTGCACGGTGCAGCTAATATTGATGCTTTTAGCGGCAAGTTTGGCCAGTTCTTGCGTTTCGGGCAGGTTAATCACGGTTAAATTATTCAGTTTTAGCAAACCTTTGCTGTTTTGATCCCACCACATATCGGCAATTCTGCCGCCATACAGCACTACCGCTACTTGAGCCGACTTTCCACACGCTTTACGAATATCTTTTTCAGTTGGCAGGCCAACATCTATCCATAGCTGAATGGCGCCTGTTAAATCTTTTTGCCATAAATCGGGCTCTTCGTCATCACTCAAACCTTTGCCAAATATCAGCGATTCGTTGGCAAAAAGTGTAAATGCAATCAGCCGCACCATCACGCGCTCATCGGTTTCGGATGGGTGTTTGGCCAGCGTTAAGCTGTGTTGCGCGTAATATTGCCTATCCATATCGGCAATATTCAGGTCAATTTTATAAATGGTGGATTTTAATGCCATAGATTTTATTAAAGCCTATTTAAGTAGATGGCATTATACCTATTCACAAGCCTGCCCTGCTCACCAGTTATGCCTGCTTTCTGTTAAGCTTTCATTCTTTCAAATTAGTTAGTTATCGCTATGGCTCAATATGTAATGTCAATGCTGCGCGTCAGCAAAATCGTGCCGCCAAAACGGCAAATCATTAAAGATATTTCCTTATCTTTTTTCCCGGGTGCAAAAATCGGTTTGCTGGGTTTAAACGGCTCAGGTAAATCCACCGTGTTGCGCATTATGGCCAATGCCGATAAAGAATTTGAGGGCGAAGTGCAATGGCAGCCCAATATGACCATTGGCTATTTGCCGCAAGAACCGCAATTGGATGCCGAAAAAACCGTGCGTGAAGAAGTAGAAAGTGGCATGGGCGAAGTGATGCAAGCGCAGGCCATGTTAGAGGCAGTATATGCCGCTTACGCCGAGCCAGATGCGGATTTTGACAAGCTGGCAGAAGAACAAGCCAAATGGGAAAATATTATCGCGGCTAGCGGAAGTGATTTAACCACGCAATTAGAGATTGCCGCCGATGCTCTACGTTTGCCGCCTTGGGATGCCAAAATCGGCCCATTATCAGGCGGTGAAAAGCGCCGCGTGGCTTTGTGCAAATTATTATTATCTAAGCCTGACATGTTGCTGCTAGATGAACCCACCAACCATTTGGATGCTGAATCCGTAGAGTGGTTAGAGCAATTTTTAGTGCGCTTTACCGGCACCGTGGTTGCGGTAACGCATGACAGATACTTTTTAGATAATGCCGCGGAATGGATTTTAGAGCTGGATCGCGGCCATGGTATTCCTTGGAAAGGCAATTATTCCAGCTGGCTAGACCAAAAACAAGCGCGCTTAGCCATTGAAGAAAACCAAGAATCATCACGCCGCAAAGCATTAAATACCGAGCTGGAATGGGTGCGCCAAAGCCCAAAAGCGCGCCAAGCCAAAAGCAAATCGCGGATTGCGCGCTATGAAGAACTAGCCAGCGCCGAATACCAAAAACGCAACGAAACGCAGGAAATTTTTATCCCTGCAGGTGAGCGTTTGGGCGACCAAGTGATTGAATTTAATAACGTGACTAAAGCGTTTAAAGATAGATTACTAATTGATAATTTAAGCTTTAGCGTGCCTGCTGGCGCCATTGTCGGCATTATCGGCCCTAACGGCGCGGGTAAATCAACCTTATTCAAAATGATTATGGGCCAAGAAACGCCAGATAGCGGCGAAGTGAATATTGGCCAAACCGTTAAATTGGCTTATGTAGACCAAAGCCGTGACGATTTGGGCAATACCAAAACCGTGTTTGAAGAAATCGCCAACGGCTCGGATATTTTAACGGTTGGCCGTTATGAAACGCCTTCTAGAGCTTATATTGGCCGCTTTAATTTTAAAGGCGGCGACCAGCAAAAAATCGTTGGCCAACTTTCTGGCGGTGAACGCGGACGTTTACATTTAGCCAAAACGCTGATTTCTGGCGGCAACGTATTGCTGCTAGATGAGCCATCAAACGACTTGGATGTAGAAACCTTACGCGCGCTAGAAGACGCCTTGCTGGAATTTGCCGGCTGCGTATTAGTGATTTCGCATGACAGATGGTTCTTAGATAGAATCGCCACGCATATCTTGGCGGCAGAAGGCGAATCGCAATGGACCTTCTTTAACGGTAATTATCAAGAATATGAGGCGGATAAGCGCAAACGATTGGGTGAAGAAGGTGCTAAGCCTAAGCGGATAAGATATAAGCCAATAACAAGGTAGTAGGTAAATGCTAATCGAACTGAGCTTTAAGGGGCTTGAGCGTAAGGAAAGTGGGCTATCAAATGTATGGAGGCTTTGGGAGTTAAAGAATCCAAACATGCATCGAGGCATCATCGTCTATGAGCCACCACATGAACAGGGTATGCAGCATATAGAATCTTTAATTCATCAATTAGTTGTAGATGAATATAAGCCTAGCTGGAATAAAGGCTTTGGTTTTGGGGTGGTAATGCAATTTAATTCAACACCAATTTTTGAAATAAATGATTTTATAAACTGCGTTGATTCGTATAATAAAAACAAAGGTGTACTTCAATGGATAGTAGCAATTGACCACGTAAATAAAAAAATATTTGCTGTACACATGTGGTCGCAAGGCGCTCTTCATTCATCATATATTGATGCAATAGAACAAGTTATAACACATCAATATTCAATAGAAAAAGTTTATAAAAAAACACCTAAATTTTTCATAGTCGCAAAAAGCTATGTGAAATCCTCTGTTAAAGTGGTGGCTAGTCTTAGCAATCTTCAAGTGATTATTGGGGTTGTGTTTTGTCTTTTTTTGATATTTAAATTAGTTTCTAAAAGTTAATTTACAACCAATCCCATTCAATGCGCTTTTTATGCGGCGAATTTTTCATTAAGTAATCCCATAAACGCGCTGGAATTAAGCGCATTATTTTTGCAATAACGCCCATTTGCCAAGGAATCACTTGATAGCGTGCTTTGTTTTCCACCGCGTTGGCAAATTTGTGTGCAAATACATCAGCATCCATC
Organism: Methylotenera sp.; assembly: GCA_046598525.1. Classification (GTDB taxonomy): domain Bacteria; phylum Pseudomonadota; class Gammaproteobacteria; order Burkholderiales; family Methylophilaceae; genus Methylotenera_A. The sequence continues at coordinate 116,315 of JBKJIJ010000004.1, forward strand.
AAAAATGGCATTTTATACTGGTTAATTTCTGTCATCGGTGTGCGAATATAGCCGGGCGCGATGGTGCTAACGGCAATATTGTAGTGTTGCATTTCGGCACGTAGGCTTTCGCAATAGGTAATAACGGCTGATTTGCTGGCGCTATAGGCGGCGCTGCCCGGTATGCCGCGTATGCCTGCCACGCTGGCTACACCAACCAATTGCGCGTTTTCACCTTTAGCGGCTGCTTGTTTCATGGCGGCTATAAACGGTTGAAATGTATGCACCATGCCCATTACATTAATATCCATCACGGCTTGAAAAGCAGGAATATCTTCGCGGTATTCCGTTAATGTGCCGCGGCTCACGCCTGCGCTGGCAATCACCAAGTTTGGCGCGCCAAATTTGCCTATAAAATCTTGTGCGGCCATTTGGCAAGCCATGCTATCGCGCACGTCTAAAGGGTATATGGCGCAGGTGATGCCATATTGCTTTTGCAGCTTATCAGCTAAATTTTGTAAGTGATCACTACGCCTAGCGGCTAGGCCAATAATACAATTGCTGTTGGCGTGTCGCTTGGCATATTCATGCGCTAAGGCAAAGCCAATTCCGCTTGAGGCGCCTGTAATAAAAATCTTCATAGCTTAAAGTGTAGCGCAATAAAAACCCGCTGTGTACAGAAAAAATCAGTACGTCAGCGGGTTGATTGCTTTATAAAAAGGCTAATTTCTAATCAATATGGCCGTTTTAGGTAAGGCTACTTTTTTAGGTATTACTTTGGCCTTTTTAGCCGTTGCTACTTTTTTGCGGCGGGGGCCTTTGTGGTTTGCATGCCTTTTTCTTTACGCACATTATCAATAATGTAATCGGCCACTTTTAGCGCTTCCGCATTGCCGCCGCTCATGGTGCTTGATGTAATAAATTTACCATCAATAATCAAGCTAGGTACGCCAGTAGCGCCAGATGAACGGAAAATTTGCGCCGCGCGGTTTAAATTGGTGTTAATCGTAAACGATTTAAACGCTTGCTCTACTTTTAATTTATCCATGCCGCTGGCTTTAGTCACCCAGTCAATCGCTGCTTTTTCATCGGTTGGGTTAAGCGTTTTTTGTTTGTGCACCGCTTCAAATAGCTGTGCGTGTAACTTTTCTTGTACGCCTAATGTTTCCATGGCAAAGAATGCTTTAGCCATTGGAGCCCAATCGGCGCGCGGTAATGCAGGCATGCGTTTAAAGTAAACATCGGCTGGCAATTTTTTTACCCACGCATTTAAAGGCGCTTCCATTTGGTAGCAATGAATGCAGCCATACCAAAACACTTCCATTACTTCAATTTTGGTCGCTACATCGGTGGTAATCGGTTGCGCAACCGCGTCAAACTCTGCACCCGGTTTTGGGCCATCAGCCACAGCAGTAGTGCTGATTAATAACATTAAAATACTTAATAATTTTTTCATGGGGTGATTCCTATTTAAATTTATTTTTAAAACAACTAGCTAGATGTAACAACGAATAATAAACCATTCAGATGACAAATATTAGGGTTAGCTAGTCAGATTTAGTTTCAGTGTGCACTTTAATTAAATCGGTATTAAAGCCGCCGGTGGTTAATTCGCCTCTCACTTTATTAATTTGGCTAATCTCGCTTAATGGCCCAACACGCACGCGATGCCACACGCCTTTTTCAGGAATCGTGGCGGTTTGTACAACCGCTTCAAAGCCTTGCAATGCCAGCTTGGCCTTCATATTATCCGCATCGGCTTCGTCTTGAAAAGCACCGATCTGCAAGAAATAATTATCTTTTTTAACCGTTAATGAGCGGTCTTTAACCTCTTGCTCGGTTACCGTGCTTTCAGTTTCCGGCAAAATGGTATAAAAATCAAACTGATTATTGGATTTATTTTGCGCGGTTTCATCCGGATTTTCATCAGCCGGCAAAGCGCTTTCGGTGGCGATTTTTTGCTTAGGCAGTTTTTCAGATAGCATTTCGCTATTATCTGAAATGGATTTTTTCTCATTAAATGGACTTTCAGAGCCTTTAATGTACATTGTAACGCCAAGCGATAAACCAACGCCCACCAATAAGCCAATCAACAAACCTGAAAAAAACGGGCTGCCTTTACTGCTGCTGCTACTTCTTTTTGGGGTGGGTTTGTAATCTTTACTCATGTTGCTTCCTTAATATTGCTTGTGCTTAAATTTTGCTATTGAGATTACATTTTATTCGGTGCGCTAACACCTAGCAAATTTAAGCCATTTTTAAGCACTTGTTGTGTGGCGGCAATTAATGCCATGCGCGCTAATTTGGTTGGCGCATCGTCCACTAAAAATTTTGTATCATTGTAATAACTGTGCAAATCGGCCGCACATTCTTTTAAATAATTGGCAATGGTGTGCGGCGCTAATTCGGTGGCAGCATTGCTCACCACTTCTGGGTATTCACTTAAGCGCTGCATCAATTTTGCTTCATTTGGCATGTTAAGCGGGTTTAAATCCGCTTGTTTTAAGCTGTCAATTTCGCCGTTCCATTGCGTTAATACGCTGCAAATACGGGCATGCGCATATTGAATGTAATACACAGGATTATCATTCGTTTGCGCGCGCGCTAAGTCAATATCAAATACCAATTGCGAATCGGCACGCCTGGCGGCAAGAAAATATCTGGTCGCGTCGCAACCTACTTCATCAATTAAATCACGTAGCGTGACATAACTGCCAGCACGTTTAGAAAGTTTTACTTCTTCGCCACCGCGCATCACCGTTACCATTTGGTGCAATACATAATCTGGCCAAGCGGCTGGAATGCCCACATTAAGCGCCTGCAAGCCAGCACGCACGCGGGTAATGGTGCTATGGTGATCCGCGCCCTGCTCATTAATCACGCGTTTAAAGCCGCGATTCCATTTATCATGGTGATAAGCTACATCCGGCACAAAATAGGTGTAGCCGCCATCGGTTTTGCGCATTACACGGTCTTTATCATCGCCAAAATCGGTGGTTTTTAGCCAAAGTGCGTCATCTAATTCATAGGTATGACCGCTATTGATTAAATTTTGCACAGTGCTTTCTACTTTACCAGTGCTATATAGCGCGCTTTCTAATGAGAACACATCAAATTTAATTTGAAAGGCGTTTAAATCTAAATCTTGCTCATGCCGCAAATAAGCCACTGCAAAAGCGCGCACCGATTCAGTATCATTCAAATCGCCACTGGCAGTCACTTGCATGTCATCCGCCGTTACTGTGCTTTTTGCTAAAAATGCATTGGCAATATCCACAATATAATCGCCGCGATAACCGTTTTCAGGAAAACTAGCGTCATCGGTGGCAATGCCTTTGGCACGCGCCAAAACAGAAATCACCAAACTATCAATTTGCCCACCAGCATCGTTGTAATAAAATTCGCGCGTTACATCCCAACCGTTGGCATCAAGCAAACGCGCTAGGCAATCGCCAACCGCAGCACCTCGGCCATGGCCCACATGCAAAGGTCCAGTGGGGTTTGCCGATACAAATTCTACTTGTACCTTCACATTTTTGCCTGAATCGTTGCGGCCAAATTGCGCGCCTTGTTGCAAAATTTCATTCACTACGCTTTGTTTCGATTGCGCGTTTAAAAAGAAATTAATAAATCCAGCCCCTGCAATTTCTACTTTTGCGATATATTCGCTTTGTGGCAGCGCATTGATTAAACTGGTGGCTAACTCACGCGGGTTTTTACGCAATGGTTTGGCCAACATCATGGCTAAATTGCTCGAAAAATCGCCATGCTCAGCCGATTTTGGCCGATCCAGTATCAGGCTTATCTGTGAGATATCGGCACCGATTTTGGCGGCGGCTTGTGCTAATAAAGAGGATAAATGAGCTTTCAAAAAAACGCATGCTTTCTTAAATAGTGGTTAATTTTTGCAAAGACAGTATTTTAACTCAAGCAAGATTTTAAATCTAAGATACTGTAATTTAAGATACTTTAATTCTGGGTGTTTAAAATCTAAGTAGCCGCATCTTCATAACTAAATTACTAAACAAATCAAAATTCATTCATTAAAAATACCCCAAACCATCACTAACCGAATGCCGCCTATTCTTTTAAATATCGCTTTAGATGTACCGCTTAATCGTTTATTCGATTATGTTAGCGGCGGCTTTGTGGCGCAGGTGGGCAACCGCGTTGTGGTGCCATTTGCTGGGCGCAATCTAATCGGCATTGTCGTTGCCATCAGTAATCAATCGGATTATCCAATTGAAAAACTAAAAGCGGTCAGCCATGTGTTTGAAGAGGTGATTGTAGATAGCCCAAGCTTTAAATTATTAAATTTCTGCGCCGATTATTATCACTATCCCTTAGGCCAGGCTTTAATTTCCACCTTGCCGTTGCGTTTGCGCCAAATTAAACCCGCCGTTTCGCGCAAAATGTTTGTGTATCAATTAATAGCAAATGCAGATACTGCTTTAGTGTCAGCCAAAAAAGTAGTGATGCAACGTATTTTGTCAGTGTTGCAATCAAAACAAGAGCTTACAGAAGCTGAGTTGGCGCTGATATCAGCCACTTGGCGAAAAGCCATTGCAGATTTAAAAGCGTTAAATATAGTGACGGCGCATGAAGTTACCGCCATAAAAGCGTCTTTACCCACATCGGCAATTGAGCCGGTTTTAAATGATGAGCAAAAAAATGCCATTGAATGTGTGTTAGCACTTACTCACAATTTTAAGCCTTGGTTGTTGTATGGCGTAACAGGCAGCGGCAAAACAGAAGTGTATATTCAGATTTTGCAGCATGTTTTAAGCCAAAAAAATGCGCAAGGAATGGGTGCGCAAGTTTTGGTGTTAGTGCCAGAAATTAATTTAACGCCGCAGTTAGAAGCCCGTTTTAGAAGCCGTTTAAGTCAATTTCCATTAGTGACATTGCATAGCAATTTAAGCGAAGGCGAGCGTTTGCAGAATTGGCTGGCGGCCAGCTCTGGCGCCGCAAAAATTGTGATTGGCACGCGTTTAAGTGTGTTTACGCCCATGCCGCAACTAAAAATGATTGTGATGGATGAAGAGCATGACGGCTCTTACAAGCAACAAGACGGCATGCGCTACCATGCGCGAGACGTGGCGATGGTGCGTGCCAAGCAGCTGAATATTCCGATTATTTTAGGCAGCGCCACGCCATCATTAGAAACTTGGTTTAATGCGACTAATCAGCCGGTAGATGACCAAAAACCTGTTCAGAAAACATCGCAAAAGCAGCAATATGGACTACTCACATTGGCTAAAAGGGCGGTTGAAAATGCCGCGCTGCCTGATATTTTTTGCATTGATATTGCCAAATCACCCACTGAAAATGGGCTGTCACCCTTGCTAATAAAAGCCTTGCAAGAGCGATTAACTAAAGGCGAGCAAAGCTTATTGTTTATTAACCGCCGTGGTTATGCGCCTGTTTTGCATTGCAATGCTTGTCAATGGGTGGCGCCCTGCACGCGTTGTTCGGCGCGTTTGGTGGTGCATTTAAGCCAACGAAAATTAAAGTGCCATCACTGTGGCCATGAGCAGAAAATCCCTGTGCAATGCCCAAGCTGCGGCAATGCCGATATGCGCCCTGTTGGGCATGCCACGCAACGCTTAGAGCAAACCCTGCAGACGCTGCTACCAGCGGCCAGAGTTGCGCGTGTGGATCGCGATAGCATGCGCAATAAAAACGCACTGACCGATTTATTAACCCAAGTGCACAATCAAGAAATCGATATTTTGGTCGGCACACAAATGCTAGCCAAAGGCCATGATTTTCCGAATTTAACTTTAGTGGGCGTGATTGATACCGATAGTGCTTTATACAGCCCCGATTTTCGCGCCAGTGAGCGACTTTTTGCACAGTTGATGCAAGTGGCTGGGCGTGCTGGGCGCGCCGATAAAGCAGGGCAGGTGCTGATTCAAACCGCTTTTCCGCAGCATGCGCTGTTTAATGCCTTGCGTGCGCAAGATTACGCCAGTTACGCGGATGAGTTGTTGCAAGAGCGGCGCATGATGCAGTTTCCGCCCACGCGTTTTTTTGCTTTGCTACGGGCTGAAGCCAATGATTTTAGTTTGGTTCAGCAATTTTTAAACCAAGCACTTAATATGGCGCACGCCATAAAAACCGATGTCATGATTTACGACCCGATTAGGCCGCAAATGGAACGCCTGAAAAGCATGGAGCGTGCCCAAGTGCTGCTGCAAGCCAATAGTCGCGCGGCCTTGCAGCGTTTATTAAAAGTGTGGATGCCACAAATTCGGTCGCTACCAATCGCCACAAAAGTACGCTGGAGCTTAGATATAGACCCTTTGGAATTTTAATCTGGCGTGGTTTTCTGATTGATATTTATCTCTAAATGCAAAGCACATGTTAAGAGCTAAATGCGCTTATTTGCGTTAAAATAATGTTATTTTTCATATGACTAAAGCCATGACACCTACCCCGCCAACCGTCCTCACTTTTGCCGCCACCGACCCTAGCGGCGGTGCAGGTTTGCAGGCCGATATTTTGGCTTTGGCCAGTATTGGTTGCCATCCATTATCGGTTGTTACAGGTATTACCGTGCAAGATACAGTGGGTGTAGAAAGCGTGATGGCGCTGGATTCTGATTGGATTAATGAGCAAGCGCGCACCATTTTAGAAGATATTCAAGTTTCAGCGTTTAAATTAGGCTTGCTTGGTAGCGTTGAAAACATCGCGGTTATTGCCGAAATCATGGCCGATTACCCAGATGTGCCCTTGCTGATTGACCCTATTTTAACCTCTGGCCGTGGTGACGAATTAGCCAATGAAGAAATGCAAGCCGCCATGACGGAACTATTGTTCCCGCAAGCCACTTTAATCACGCCAAATAGTTTAGAGGCGCGCCGTTTAGCTTTTATGGATGATGGCGATGAAATTTTGCATACATCATTAGAAGAAGCCGCGCAGCGTTTATTAGACTTGGGCACTGAATACGTGTTAATCACAGGCACGCATGAGCGCAGTACAGATGTAGTGAATTCGCTTTACGGCAGCAGCCCATCTGGCGCCAGCGGTTTACTTAAAGCCTATCACTGGGAGCGGCTAGCAGGCAGTTATCATGGATCTGGCTGCACTTTAACCAGCGCAATTGCGGCTTGCTTGGCGCATGGTTTAAGCATGGAAGAGGCGATTCAAGAAGCGCAAGAATACACATGGCAAACGCTAAAAAACGCGTTCCGCCCAGGCATGGGACAATTTATACCAGACCGTTTCTTTTGGGCGCGCGATGACGAATCAGAAGGCAATGAAAAAGTCCCTTTTATCCAGCATTAAAAGCATGCCCATTAAAGGCTTGTATGCCGTAACGCCCGATATTGCCGATACCGATTTACTGATTAAAAAAGTAGAAGCTGCGCTGCAAGGTGGCGTGAGTATTTTGCAATATCGCAATAAACTAGCTAATCACAAGCTGCAAACTCAGCAAGCGCGTGCGCTATTGCCTTTGTGCAGGCAATATAATGTGCCGCTGATTATTAACGATTCAGTAAAGCTGTGCTTAACTTTAGATGCAGATGGCGTGCATTTAGGCGCCGATGACGGCAATTTAGCCGAAGTTCGCGTAAGATTGGGTGAAAGTAAAATATTAGGTGCTTCTTGCTATAACAGATTTGATTTAGCTATTGCCGCACAAAATCAAGGTGCAGATTATGTCGCTTTCGGCGCCTGCTTTGCCTCAAGCACCAAACCCAATGCGCCTGTGGCAGATTTAAGTTTGTTCGCCCAAGCGCGGGCCGAATTAAAAATTCCAAGCGTCGGTATTGGCGGTATTAATTTGCAAAACGCAGCGCAAGTTATACAGGCAGGAGCTGATGCGATTGCTGTGATTAATGCATTATTTGGTGTAGGTGACATTAAAAAAACGGCACAGCAATTTGTAAAAGCAATTAACGCATAAAGTAATCAGCTCATAATGCTCTGGCCATTAAACTCAACCGTCAATCTGAGTGAAGCGAAGAATCCAGAACTTTTTTAAGTGCCATGGATTCTTCATTTCACTCAGAATGACGGATGTGCGGGTTTATGGTCTAATCAACTATTAATATCACGCCGTATTCAATCATTTTAAAATAAGCAAAATCATGACATCACAAAATCAAGCCCTGTTTGACCAATCACAACAATTAATCCCAGGTGGCGTAAATTCGCCGGTGCGCGCGTTTCGCTCGGTGGGCGGTACGCCAGTGTTCTTCAAAAAGGGCTTAGGCTCTAAATTGTGGGATGTCGATGGCAAGGAATATATCGACTACATCAATTCTTGGGGGCCGATGATTGTTGGTCACGCGCACCCAGAGGTGATTGCGGCGGTGCAAGCGGTGGCGGAAAATAGCCTATCATTTGGCGCGCCAACAGGGCTAGAGCTGGAAATGGCGGCATTAATTAACAAGCTAGTGCCCAGCATGGAACAAGTGCGCCTTAATAGCAGCGGCACCGAAGCAACCATGAGCGCCATTCGCGTAGCGCGTGGATTTACAGGCCGCGATACGATTGTGAAATTTGAAGGTTGTTACCACGGCCATTCGGATGGCTTATTGGTTAAAGCGGGTTCTGGCTTGCTTACCTTTGGCGAGCCCGATTCTGGCGGCGTGCCAGCCAGTGTGGCCGCTCACACTTTAACGCTGGAATACAATAATTCTCAGCAATTACAAGAGCTATTTGACAAGCGCGGCGATGAAATTGCCTGCGTGATTATTGAGCCAGTAGTGGGCAATATGAACCTAATTGTGCCGCATATGGAATTTCTACAAACCTTGCGTGCCTTGTGCACCAAGCACGGCGCTATTCTAATTTTTGATGAAGTGATGACGGGTTTTAGGGTGCATTTGGGCGGCGCGCAAGCGTTGTATGGCATTACGCCAGACATGACCACTTTAGGCAAAGTGATTGGCGGCGGCTTGCCGGTGGGCGCATTTGGTGGCCGTAAAGATATTATGAGTGTGTTGGCGCCATTGGGTAAGGTGTATCAAGCAGGCACGCTATCTGGCAACCCGGTTGCGGTAACGGCTGGTTTGGCGACACTTAAATTGATTCAAGCACCCGATTTTCACGCTAAATTAACTGCACAAACCAAAAAGCTGATGGATGGCTTAAAACTAGCGGCAAAACAAGCAGGCGTGACCTTTAATGCGCAAAATGTTGCCAGCATGTTTGGCCTATATTTCAGCGAAAACTGCCCAAGTAGTTACGCCGAAATTGTGCAAAACAACAATAAAGAGCATTTCAATCGCTTTTTCCATAGCATGTTAGATAGCGGCATTTACCTTGGCCCTTCTGCTTTTGAAGCGGGTTTTGTATCCGCGGCGCATACCGATGCCGATATTGCCTTTACCGTAGAAGCGGCGAAAAAAGCGTTTGCCAGTTTGTAACTGATGGATTTTAAGTTTACTAATCGGCTAATGAGCTATGTCTAATGCGCCATATGCGGCCTATTGTTGTGCGCTATTTCACTAGAATCTAAGCGTTTGTTTGCGGCTTCAATATGATCAAGCCGCAAACTCGCTTTCATCATCACATTGGCAATTCGTTGAATAAGGCTTGGATTAAGGCGCAAGCAAGTCATGCCTATTTCAAGCTCAACCATATTTTTATGGCTAAAGTAAAAAAGTTTGATGCCAAAGCTATTGGCCAACAAAATCTTTTCGTCACTGTTTGTATGAGTAAAATAATTCATGCAGAATTCCTCAAATAATAGTTATCAGATATTAATGATAATAATTCTCATTTGCATCGTCAAATTATTTTAATATAATTTTAATTGAGTTGTGCAATATTCTGCTAAAACTTGGGTCAATTTAACCTTAAGCGATTGAACTTGCACGCTTTAAACGGTATTATTGAAGGTTCCGCTAAATGTTTTGATAGTGAATTTTTGGGCAAAAATATGCAATTCTTGAACACCAGTGAAACCAGTAATAATCTAGCACCGCAAAACCAAGGTTTATACGACAAGCGTAACGAAAAAGATGCTTGTGGCGTTGGCTTTGTGGCGCATATTAAAGGGACAAAAAGCCATGCCATTGTGCAAAAAGGCTTAGAGTTACTGACCAATTTAACGCACCGCGGTGCTACCGGCTACGACCCTAAATTGGGCGATGGCGCTGGTTTGTTAATGCAATTGCCTGACGCGTTTATGCGCAAAGAAGCCGCAAAGCTGAACATTCAGCTGCCAGATGCTGGCCAATATGCGGTTGGTAATGTGTTTTTGCCACAAACGGCCAAAAATCGTGAAGCTTGCGAAGCTTTAATTACCAAAATTATTGCTGAAGAAAATCAAACATTTTTAGGCTGGCGCGATGTGCCAGTGGATAACAGCAATATTGCCCAAGCCGCGCGCGATGTTGAACCAACCATGCGCCAAGTAATTATTGCCAGCACGGGTAGTGACCAAAATGTTTTCGAGCGCAAACTATTTGTGATTCGCAAACGCATTGAACATGCCGTTCGTGCATTAAATTTAAGCGACAAAGCCGCATTTTATATGCCTTCGCTTTCATCACGCACTATTGTTTACAAAGGTATGTTGCTGGCAAACGAAGTGGGCGTTTATTACACCGATTTAAACGATGAAAGCATTGTTTCAGCTTTAGCATTAGTACATCAGCGTTTTTCAACCAATACATTTCCAGCGTGGGATTTGGCGCATCCATTCCGCATGATTGCGCACAATGGTGAAATTAACACCGTGCAAGGCAATGTCAACTGGATGGCGGCACGTCATGAGACCATGAAATCTAGCGTGATTGGTGAAGATTTAGAAAAGCTTTGGCCATTAATCGCAGAAGGCCAATCGGATTCGGCCTGTTTTGATAACTGTTTAGAGTTGCTAGTGGCCGGCGGTTACAGCTTGCCGCATGCCATGATGATGTTGATTCCTGAAGCTTGGGGCGCAAAGGATGGCGCTGGCCAATACTTAATGGATGATGAACGCCGCGCATTTTATGAGTATCACGCCGCGTTAATGGAACCATGGGATGGCCCAGCTGCGGTAGCGTTTACCGATGGCCGCATGATTGGCGCCACATTAGACCGCAACGGCTTGCGCCCTGCTCGTTATTTAGTGACCGATGATGACATTGTGATGATGGCGTCTGAAATGGGTGTGCTAACATTTCCGCAAGAAAAAATCGTTAAAAAATGGCGTTTAGAGCCAGGGAAAATGCTGCTGATAGACACTGAGCAAGGCCGTATTATTGGCGATGCCGAAGTGAAAAATGCATTAGCAACCGCTAAACCATATAAGCAATGGATTGAAAAAACGCGCTACTTCTTGAGCGATATGCCAAAAGTGGATGGCAAGTTAGAAATGGCCGCTAGCCTGTTAGATACACAACAAGCATTTGGTTTTACACAAGAAGACATCAAATTCGTGATGGCACCAATGGTGGCCAACGGCGAAGAAGGTGCTGGTTCAATGGGTAACGATGCGGCACTGCCAGTGTTATCAGCTAAACCAAAATTATTGTATAACTACTTTAAACAGTTATTCGCACAAGTAACTAATCCGCCAATTGACCCGATTCGCGAAGAGTTAGTGATGTCTTTGGTGACGTTTATTGGCCCTAAACCAAACTTGCTGGGTGTAGATGAAACCAAGCCAGCCATGCGTTTAGAAGCGGCACAACCAGTATTGATGCTAGATGAGTTAGAGCAATTAAAAGTGATCGCTACACTCACACAAAACCAATATAAATCATTGGTGTTAGATATTACTTACCCTGCAACACAAGGCAAAGCGGGTATGGCAGCTGCGGTAGCCAACATTGCCAGCGCCGCTGAAAACGCGGTGCGTGACGGCTTTAATATTCTGATCCTTTCAGATAGAAGTGTTAGTGATACGCGCCTGCCTATACCTGCATTACTAGCCTGTTCTGCCACGCATGAGCATTTGGTAAAAGCAGGCTTAAGAACAAGCACTGGCTTGGTAATCGATACTGGCTCAGCTCGCGAAGTGCATCATTTTGCCTTGCTGGCAGGTTATGGTGCTGAAGCGGTTTGCCCATGGTTAGCGTTTGAAACCATTAATCATATGGGCCACGACCTAGCTAAAGGCTTGGACAATTACGAAGCGGCCAAAAAATTCGTTAAAGCCATCGGCAAGGGCTTATATAAAGTCATGTCAAAAATGGGTATTTCTACTTATCAATCGTATTGTGGCGCACAGATTTTTGAAGCAATTGGCTTAAATACGGCTTTTGTAGACAAATACTTCACAGGAACCGCCACCAATATTGAAGGCATTGGCTTAGACCAAGTGGCGGAAGAAGCGGTACGTTTGCACACCAGCGCGTTTGGCGATGACCCAGTATTGGCCAATAGCTTAGATGCAGGCGGCGAATACGCTTTCCGTGTGCGTGGCGAAGAACATATGTGGACGCCAGATTCGATTGCCAAATTGCAACATGCTACGCGCACCAATTCGGCAACTACATATAAGGAATATGCCGCTTTAATTAATGACCAAACGCGCCGTCATATGACCTTGCGCGGCTTGTTTGAAATCAAGTCAGCAGGAACAGCGATTCCGCTTGATTCAGTAGAACCAGCCAAAGAAATCGTTAAGCGTTTTGCTACCGGTGCGATGTCATTAGGCTCAATCTCAACCGAAGCGCACGCTACTTTAGCCATTGCCATGAACCGCATAGGCGGTAAATCGAACACTGGTGAAGGCGGCGAAGATGCTAAGCGTTTTATTCCAGTAGCGCACGACACCACCATGGCCAATGTGATTGGTGCCAAAAATATTGAGCGCGATATTCCACTTAAAGCTGGTGATTCAATGCGCTCACGCATTAAACAAGTGGCGTCAGGCCGTTTTGGTGTAACGGCTGAATACTTGGCGAATGCCGACCAGATTCAAATTAAAATGGCGCAAGGTGCAAAACCGGGCGAAGGCGGCCAATTACCTGGCCATAAGGTTTCAGAATACATTGCAAAATTGCGTTTTTCTGTTCCTGGCGTAGGCTTAATTTCACCACCGCCGCATCATGATATTTACTCAATTGAAGATTTAGCACAATTGATTCATGACCTTAAAAATGCTAATCCTAAAGCATCAATTTCAGTAAAACTGGTGTCAGAAACCGGTATTGGTACCGTGGCCGCTGGTGTGGCAAAAGCCAAGTCAGACCATATTGTGGTGGCTGGCCATGATGGCGGTACAGGTGCATCGCCAATATCATCTGTTAAACATGCCGGTACACCTTGGGAATTAGGTTTGGCGGAAACACAGCAAACATTGGTGCTGAATCAGTTACGTGGCCGTGTGGTTGTGCAAGTCGATGGTCAAATGAAAACAGGCCGTGATGTACTGATTGGCGCATTATTGGGTGCTGATGAATTTGGTTTTGCGACCGCTCCATTGGTTGTAGAGGGCTGTATTATGATGCGCAAATGCCATCTGAATACTTGCCCAGTTGGTGTGGCTACGCAAGATCCAGAATTACGCAAACGCTTTACTGGCCAGCCTGAGCATGTGGTTAATTACTTCTTCTTTGTGGCGGAGGAAGTGCGTGAATTAATGGCCTCTATCGGCATTGCTAAATTTGACGATTTAATTGGCCGTGCTGATTTGCTGGATATGCAAGCAGGTATTGATCACTGGAAAATCAATGGTTTAGATTTCAGCAAAATATTCCATCTGCCAGAAATGCCAGCGAGCGTATCGCGCAAAAATAATGATGTGCAAGACCACGGTTTGGTGAATGCGCTAGATAATAAATTATTAGCGCTTGCCAATAATGCCCTAGAAACAGGCGAAAAAGTGGTGTTAGATGTGGCCATTACTAATACTAATCGTACGGTTGGTACGATGTTGTCGAATCAAGTCGCTACGCGCTACGGCAATACAGGCTTGCCAGATGACACTATCCATATCAATTTCACTGGAACATCAGGCCAAAGTTTCGCGGCATTTTTAGCCAAAGGCATTACCTTTGAATTAACGGGCGAAGGCAACGATTACGTAGGTAAAGGTTTGTGCGGCGGTAAAATTATCATTAAAAAACCGCAGGCGTTTAATGCTATTTCGCATGAAAATATTATTGTTGGTAATACCGTTATGTACGGCGCAACCACTGGCGAAAGCTATTTCAGTGGCGTGGCGGGCGAGCGTTTCTGTGTGCGTAACTCTGGCGCATCTGCAGTGGTAGAAGGCGTAGGCAACCACGGCTGTGAATACATGACTGGCGGCACGGTGGTAGTTTTAGGTGTAACAGGCCAAAATTTTGCGGCAGGTATGAGCGGCGGCGTGGCTTATGTGTATGATGAAGATGGTCAATTTGCCAAACGCTGCAATATGAGCATGGTAGCGCTTGAAAAAGTAGAAAGTGCAGAATCAAGTATCGGCAAAATCCATCATTTAGATCAGCCAGATGAAATTACGCTGAAAATATTGATTGAAAATCACGCAAAATACACAGGTAGCGTGCGCGCAAATGCCATGCTGGCCGATTGGGCTAATTACAGAACGAAATTTGTAAAAGTGATGCCAAATGAATATAAACGTGCATTAATTGAACTGGCAGAAACGAAAGCGCTGGTTGCAGCGTAAAATTTGCGGCTAAAAGTTAGCGGCAACACTGCAAAAATATTAAATATAGGTAAGGGCTTCAGTATGGGCAAAGTAACAGGCTTTATGGAATTTGAACGATTGGCAGAGGCAAATCTGCCGGTGGTTGATCGCGTTAAAAATTACAAAGAATTTGTGCTGCATTTAACCGATGATCAAGCCAAGCAACAAGGTGCGCGCTGTATGGATTGCGGAATTCCGTTCTGCACCACTGGTTGCCCGGTGAATAATATTATTCCAGATTGGAATGATTTGGTTTACAGCCAAGACTGGAAATCAGCGATAGACGTGTTGCATTCAACCAACAACTTCCCTGAGTTTACTGGCCGTATTTGCCCTGCACCTTGCGAAGCAGCTTGTACGTTGAATATTAATGCAGACCCAGTGGGCATTAAATCGATTGAGCATGCGATTATTGATAAAGCATGGGAAAACGGTTGGGTTACACCGCAAATCCCTGCGCATAAAACAGGCAAAAAAATCGCCATTGTCGGCTCTGGCCCTGCTGGATTAGCGGCTGCACAACAATTAGCGCGCGTTGGTCATGATGTTGTGGTGCTAGAAAAAAGCAGTCGCATCGGTGGTTTATTGCGCTACGGTATTCCTGATTTTAAAATGGAAAAATCGCATATTGACAAACGTATGGCGCAGATGGAAGCTGAAGGCGTTGAGTTTCGTGTGAATCAAAATGTGGGCGAAAACGTTAAAGCAGATGACGTGGTAGCTGAGTTTGACGCGGTGATTTTAGCCGGCGGTGCCGAATGGCCGCGCGATTTGCCAGTGCAAGGCCGTGAGTTGGATGGAGTGATGTACGCCATGGACTTTTTAACACCACAAAACAAGGTGGTAGCAGGCGATACGGTTGCCAATCAAGTAATGGCGACCAATAAAAACGTGGTGGTAATTGGCGGCGGCGATACAGGTTCTGATTGCGTGGGCACATCAAACCGCCATGGCGCGTTAAGCATTACGCAATTTGAATTAATGCCGCAACCGCCAGAAAAAGAAAACAAAGAGTTAGTATGGCCAAACTGGCCACTTAAAATGCGTACTTCTAGCAGCCATGAAGAAGGTGCAAACCGCGATTGGTCTATTACCACCAAGGAATTGATTGGCGAAAACGGTAAAGTAACCCATCTAAAAGGCTGTAAAGTAGAGTGGAAAGACGGCAAAATGGTAGAAGTTGCTGGCACTGAATTCACTATTAAGGCCGATTTAGTATTGTTAGCAATGGGTTTTGTGTCGCCAGTGCAAAAATTATTGGATGCCTTCGGCATTGAAAAAGACAATCGCGGCAATGCAAAAGCCACAACCGAAGGTTTAGATAGCTATAAAACCAGCAAAGCCAAAGTATATGCCGCGGGTGATGTGCGCCGTGGTCAGTCGCTGGTGGTGTGGGCAATTCGCGAAGGCCGCCAAGCGGCTAAAGCGGTAGATGAGTTTTTAATGGGCTCATCAACACTACCGCGTTAATTACTTTTTAATATTTACAATTCAATTCAAGCCACAGAGAGCACAGAGTTAACAGAGAAACCCTCAAAGGCGTCTCATTTAATCTCTGTGTTCTCTGTGTCCTCTGTGGCTAAAAAATGAACACACTACAAAACGACACATTCTTACGCGCGCTAATGCGCCAACCCACAGACTACACCCCAGTGTGGATGATGCGCCAAGCAGGCCGTTATTTGCCTGAATATCGCGAAAGCCGAAAAACGGCAGGTAGTTTTTTGCAATTGTGCAAAAGCCCTGATTTTGCGACAGAAGTGACCATGCAGCCGCTAGACCGCTACCCATTATTAGATGCTTCGATTTTGTTTTCTGATATTCTTACCGTGCCAGATGCGATGGGTTTGGGCTTGTATTTTGAAGAAGGCGAAGGCCCGAAATTTGAGCGGACGCTGCAAGTAGAAGCGGATATTTTGAGGCTGACTGTGCCCGATATGGCCAAATTGCAATACGTTTTTGATGCTGTCAGCCAGATTCGCAAAACGCTTAACGGCCGCCTGCCGCTGATTGGTTTTTCTGGCAGCCCGTGGACGCTGGCGACCTATATGGTTGAAGGCAAAGGCGGTACGGATTTCCTCAACATCAAAAAAATGGCTTATGCGCGACCCGATTTATTGCACCATATTTTAGAAACTACCGCGCAAACGGTGATTCAATATTTGAATGCCCAAATTGCCGCAGGTGCACAAGCGGTGATGATATTCGATTCATGGGGCGGAGCGCTTTCGCACAATGCCTATAAAGAATTTTCGCTGAATTACATGCACAAAATTGTGGCTGGTTTAACTAAAACTAATGAAGGCCGCAAAGTGCCTAGCGTGGTATTTACTAAAGGCGGCGGTTTGTGGTTAGAGGCGCAAGCGGATATTGGCGCCGATGCGTTAGGTTTGGATTGGACTGTGGATATTGGGAGCGCGCGCCAAAGAGTTGGCGATAAAGTAGCGTTACAAGGCAATTTAGACCCTGCTATTTTATTATCCACACCTGAAGCGATTGAAAAAGAAGTGGCTAGCATTTTAGCTAGCTATGGCAAAGGTAATGGCCATGTATTCAATTTGGGCCACGGTATTACACAGTGGACGCCGCCAGAAAATGCCGCCGCAATGCTAGCGGCTGTGCGTGAACATAGCAGGCAATACCATCAGTAATAAAAAAGCCCACAAAAGCGGGCTTTTTACATTAAAGCGACATGCGTTTTAATGTGTCATCTTTATCAATAAATTTATGTTTTAGTGCGCCAATAATATGCACCGCAACAACGACCAGAATCACAATCCCAATTGCTTCGTGAATTTCTAAATAAAATTCGCGCATATCGTTATTATCTAAGCCTTTAATAAACGGAATACCAAACCATTTAATGCCATATTTGCTATAGGCGCTCATGATGACGCCGCTCACTGGTAATGCAATCATCAATAAATACAATAAATGATGGGCGCCAGTGGCTAGTTTTCTCTCCCACGATTTATACGAGCTGAGTATGGCTGGTGGTTTGTGCGTAAAACGCCATAAAACGCGAATGGCAATTAGGGCCAGAATGGTAACGCCAAGCGATTTATGCAGGTTGTAATAAAAGGTTCTGGGCGATGCTTCCTCAGCCAATTGCCAGGTGTAAATGCCCCAATTAAATAGGTCATACGCCATTTGTTTAGGCGCTTCTTTTGGTAATTCGCTCATCCACCAACCTAATGCAAACATGCTGAAAATAGCGATGGCGATTAACCAATGCAGTACTACAGCGGTTTTGGTGTAGCGATTAGTGCCAAAAATATTGGAATGACTCATTCATAACCTTTCATGTAAATTTAAGCGGTTAAATGGTGATTGCGAATGTAACGCTAGTCACCATTGTTAACACCACATTTCGTTTAATATTAGCGTATTCTAAGCGATTAAGCTGGTTTAAACACTATTTAGGATTGTAAATAATGCGGCAATTTTCTTTACTATTAGTAAGTTTGGTCTTGATAAGTTGCGCACAAGCGCAAGATAAAGCGGCCATTGCAAGTAATAACACGTTTGCCATTGAAAATGTAGGCAACGATATTTACGTGCATCATGGCAAACATTTAGATATAGATGATGGCTATCAAGGTGATATTTGTAATATCAGCTTTGTAGTGGGTAGCCTTGGTGTGGCTGTAATTGATACGGGTGGTAGTTTAAAGGTGGGCAATCAGCTGCGCGATGCGATTAAAAAAGTGACGCCATTGCCTATTTTGTATGTGATTAATACGCATGTGCACCCTGACCACATATTTGGTAATGCCGCTTTTAAGCAAGATAAACCCGCGTTTGTGGGCCATGCCAAATTGGGTGATGCCATGCAATTGCGCCAAGAAGCGTATGAAAAATTGAATATAAGATACTTAGGGGCAGATGCTAAAGGTAGCGAAATTGTAATACCAACGGTTTTGGTAAAAGAGCCGATGGATTTGGATTTAGGCGATAGAAGCCTAAAAGTAACGCCCTACCCTAATGCGCATACCAATACCGATATTTCGGTAATAGATAGCAAAACCCGCACCTTATTTACTGGTGATTTGCTATTTATTGAGCGCACACCGGTGATTGAGGGCGATATAAAAGGCTTGATTGCGGCGATTGAAACGCTGAAAACGTATCCTGTAAAGCAAGTGGTGCCTGGTCACGGTCCTGTTACCCAAGACTGGATTGGTGCTTTAAATAATGAGCAACGTTATTTAAATGCGGTATTAACCGATATCCGTGCCACCATTAAAAGTGGCGGCGATATGGGAAAAGCCATGGATACCGCGGCGGCTAGTGAAAAAGATAAGTGGCTGTTATTTGATATTGCCAATAGGCGCAACGTGAATACGCTTTACCCTGCGCTTGAATGGGAATAAAAAAGCGGCGCAAAATATTTATTTTGGCCGCTGTAATTGTAGGTAAATTGAGTTAGTTTTTTAAATTAGTTTTTAAATTATCAACACTAAAAGCGGTGATTGGATTCAAATAAAGCATCAACAAACCGCCTGCAATGGCCAAATATTGCAGCACAGGTAAATGTAATAATACGGAGATAATGACGGCATAAACGGCCATAAACAGTGCAAAGAATTTGGTTTTAAAGCCCACTAATAAGGCCAAGCCGCCGACCAATTGAATTAAGATAATTAGCGGGGCAAAAATGCCGGGTAAACCTAAGCTAGCCAAGCCGGCCCGATATTGTTCGTAACCATCTGGATTGCTAAAAAATCCAACAATTAAAGCAGCCACTTGAATTAAAAAAACTTGTGCGAGTAAAATGCGGGCAAGAGTCGGTAAATAGCGTTGCATGGGTAACCTTTAACAAATTAGAGGGTAAAAAATTAAACTGAATCATGCACTGAACAGGCCTAACAAGCAAGCTGTCGCTTATGACTAAGTTAATTTTAGGGATAAAAATTGCCGTCAGAATTAGAAAATATAGCTACTCAACACGTAACCATTGAACAAGTTTCTTGGCAGCAAGCCGAAGCGCATCTGCGGCAAGTGCGCACCGTTGTGTTTATTGAAGAGCAATTTGTCACGCCAGAATTTGAGTGGGATGACATTGATAGCACCGCGCTGCATTTGCTGGCGCTGCATGACAACCAAGCGATTGGCTGTTTACGCATTATTCAGCATGAAAAAATTGGCCGCATGGCGGTGCTAAAGCCTTGGCGCGGCAAAGGCGTGGGCAATATGTTGTTAAAACAGGCAATTGAACTATGCCGTCAGCATGGCAGCAAGCAAATTGTATTATCCGCGCAAACACATGCCATCCATTTTTATCAGCAAGCGGGTTTTAAAATGACCAGTGGCGAATACACCGATGTGCAAATTCCGCATGTGGATATGTGTTTGAAGTTAGATTAAACGCGCGCTACAAAATAAGACGATGCAAGATTATTTGTGAGCAATGCCCAGCATTTGTTAAAATAGACGATTAAATCTTTATCGTTAAAACACTTATTATTAAACCCAAGTAATTAAACTCAAGAGAGAATTGTTATGTCAAAAATTATTTTTAAAGCAGGCGAAGCCACCATTTACACAGAAGGCAAAGACGTTACGGCGGCCATGCCAGAAATTTTAATCGGCGCAGTAGATGGCCCAGTTGGCCAAGCATTTGCCAACTTAATGGCGCAAAGCAAAGGCCACACAGCCATGTTTGCGGTGCGCGATATCAACCAATTAGTGCGCCCAGTGTGCATGACAGTGCCAAAAGTAACCTTAAAAGGCAGCACGGATGTGAGCCTATTTGGTGGCGTAGTTCAAGCCGCTACGGCCGATGCGATTTTAGATTGCGTAATTGAAGGCATTATTCCTAAAGATCAAGTAAATGAATTATGCATTATCAGCTTGGTTTGGATTGACCCAGGTTGTATCGCGCTAGAAAAAGAAGGCACTTTAGACAAAGCCGATATGTATAAAAATAACTACGATGCGACTAAATTGGCGATTAAACGTGCATTAAACGATGAGCCAAGCATTGATGAATTGATTGCAAACCGTCATAAAATCAAGCATTGCATGTGGGAAGATAGCTGGGATCAAAAGTAGGCATCAAAAGTAATCAAGTTTTAATTTTGAGATTTGCAAAAAACGATAGCGCAAATCTCAAAATAGGTATTAAATTTATACTAGTGTAAAAAACGAGATTCGGAGGCATTATTATGGCTGAGCGTAACGTATGCAAGGAAGCTTTTGAGCGACTTTGTGCTGATGTCAATATTGACGCAAAATCGGCGATCGACCCTGCTGATTATTGGCTGTTTGAATTGGGATTTAGATCGGCGATTGAGGAGCTGTTATCAATAGCTGATGCGGGTTTGCAAGCGCGGCAATTTGTTTCACCGCGCTTTCAAATGCTGGCAGATAGAATCTTAGAATCGCGTCCTCATTAGTAGATGCCAGTAACAAAAAAGCCGATTTATTCGGCTTTTTTGTTTTCTCTTCATTATGCACAAAGATGCTATTTAATCTCAGCGCAATTAAGGTGACGCCACTGGCTCGGCCACAGGCTTCGGTTCTGGCTGTTTAGGCGCAGCTTTCACATCAATCTTTAGCTTGGTTGCAATCAGTTTTGTTTTGCCATCACCCTTCACGGCCACGGCTTTATCAACACGCACACGCTCAGCAGCAAGGCCAGCATCTGCAAGCGCTGTTTGAATAGCTTTACCGCGGCTAGTAGCCAAGGCCAGCAAATCTGCGTCTTTGATTTCAAAGCTAGTAATCAGTTTTTCTAAAGCCGCTTCATAATGGCCTGCGGGTGGTTTTTCAAGCTTAGCCGCCAGCTTTTTAAGTAGTCTTTTTTTGGTCAGGGTGTCATGCAAAGCATCCACCGCTTTTTGCACTTTTGGGTTGCTTAAATCAACAGGCCCAGGCGCTTGCTGTGGGGTTAATTCCAAACCCATTTCGGCTGATACTTGGCGCCGAATGGCGGTTTCTTGCAAGGCTCGCGTATCTAATTCAGTATCATGGCTTGGCACAACACCTAGCGCTAAGCCTTGGCGTTTGTTAAGCGCTTGGCTAATCGTTGCGATTTTTTCCAGCTCGGGTGGTGCCATATTTGCGCTACCCGATTCAAACATAATCGCTTCTAATTTATCGCCATCGCCGCCAAATAGCTTGCCTAGCGCGCGAAACGGGGCGGTTACAATTTTACCAAGTACATTACGGATAGCCTTCCAAACAATGCCGCCGTAGCTAAATTGGGGGTCATCCAAGCTACCCGTAATCGGCAAATCCAAGTCGATTAATCCATCGCTGTCTTCTAAAATGGCAATGGCTAAATCCAGTGGCAAATTGGCGGCATCGGCGCTATCCACTTTTTCGCCCAGCTTTAATTTATTAATAATAAATTTGTTTTCACCCGCCAATTGGCGTTGTTTGATTTTGTATTCCAAATCTAACGATAACTTGCCTGATTCAATGCGTCGGCCGGCAAACTTGCCGGAATAAGGCGTAAGCCGATTCATTTCCACATTGGTAAACGACACTTTTAAATCGGTAAATTGCGTGGCTTTAAACGGCTTAACACTACCGCGCACTTTGGCCGCGCCATACTCATCCACTTTGCCATCCAGCTCTACCTGTGCGGTGGCGTTGGGGTTGGTGGCAACGCCGTTAATCACGCCCGATAGCGCATGAATATTAGTACCAAATTGTGGCGTAAGTGACAAATCCGCAAATTCTACTTTGCCGTCATCAATACGCATGGTTTCAATGCTAACGGGGAATGCTTCAGGTTCATTAATTTCTGCTGCCGCCGATATTGGCGCGGCTTCAATTATAAGGGCTGGTGCGGCTAATTTTGGCTTGGCTAAATCGTTACTAGCCGCTGCTAATTCTGGCTTAACCAGTGTAGGCGCAACCACTACAGCAGGCGCGCTAGCTTCGGCTTGACTGCGCAAAATGCGCGCTATGTAGGTGCTTTTATCTGGATTAATAATAAATTTGCCAACCGGTTGGCGAATATTAAGTGACGCCATGTGCAAGCGATTGGGCGCCAGTGAGAAGGTAAGGTTATCGCTGGCCACTTGTTCCCATGCCAAAAACGGCGCGTTGCTGGCTTCTTCTACCAGCGCTAATTTATCTACGCTAAAGCCGCCGTTAAAATTAAGCGCCAATGCAGAGGCATCTTTTACCGTAAGTTTTCCATTAAGGTTGGCGTTGCCGTCATTTAGTTTTAGCAAGGCAAATTGGTTAATATAAGGCGCAAATGGCTTAAACGAAACACCTGCTAACTTTAGCTGTAAATCGGCGTTAAACGGCGCAGGCGCTAGCTTGCCTTGCGCTTCAAAACGGCCGCCTTGCACAATGTTAAAGCTGCTTTTTATTGGTATCGCACGCCTTAAATCCAGCGATGCATCGCGCGCTTCTAAGGCTAATTTTTGAATATCCACCACCACTGGGCCGCTGGGGCTTTGGTCTTCAATGTGCAATTGGCTATCGGCCAAGGCTAACTTTTTAAGCGCCAATTTCCACTCGGGTTGGCTGGTTTTATTATTGCTAGATTTTTGTCCTTTAGAAGACGTAGCCAAAATACGTTGCCAATTTAGCGGCGCGTTGGGCGCATGAATAAGCTCCGTTTTTAAACCAGATAACAACAGCGATTGCGCGCTGACTTGCTGCGGTTTAAGCAAAATATCGCCTTGGCTAAGTTGTACGCTTTGGATAGTGGCGACTGGTTTATTAAACAAGCTGGATTTAAGCGCAATTTGGCTAAGTTTGCTATCCAAACCGCGAATTTGCCAATCGCCTGCAGGATTATTCACGGCAAAATTCACATTAATATCGGCTATGTTGAGCTGCAAAGGGTTGGTAAAACTGTGGTCTTGCGCGTTTAATTTCCATTTTTTAAGCGCAATATTGGCAATATCCACCGTAAATGCAGGCGTGGCGTTTTCGCTATCGCTTGCTTTGCTTGGCACTTTTTCAGCATTATTTATGGCCTGCTTATCGCTGCTAAACACGGCTTGCCAATTAAGTTGGCCAGCTTTATTAATGTTGGCTGTTATAGCGCCGTTAGCCAGCAACACTTGCTCGATATTGGCCTGTGCTTTTACTAAATCCAGCGCCATATTTTGCAGCGCAATTTCTGGAATCGATAACAAGCTTTTTTGCTGATGCGTAATATTAAGTGCTGATAGATTCACATTTAGCTGCTCAAACGCCAATTGCGCCTGTGTTTGCTGGTTAAAATGCAGCGCGGGTAACGTGGCATGCAGATTGTTAAGCGTGATAGCGCTGGCTTGGTTGGGGCGCACACTTAGGGCATTCGCTGACACATCAAGATTTTGCAGCGCAATTTTTAAGTGTGCCTGATTGCTAAAATCTAAGCGTGGGGCCGTTATTTTCAGCGATTCGGCACGCACTTCACCCACATTATCCACTGTGGCGTTAAGCTGATTTAAGGCCAAATTAATGCCGTTAAGCACCAACTTTGGTTTGTCTTGCGGCAAACTAAAGTCATAGTCAAAGGCGGTTTGTATGTCACCCGCATTGGCTTTAAATGGCCACTGCGCGTCTTTTACAATACTTAGTAACTTGCTTAATGGCACGCCATCAATGGCCACGCGGCCTTTAGAGGCCACAGGGTTGACGCCCATGTCACCTTTCCACTTAAGCGTGCCGCCCTGCTCTGCAAATGTGGCGGCAATCAGGTAATCACCACGGTCTTTGGGCAAGGTAGAAAAGCCATCCAGCTCAAAATTAAGCGGGCTTAATTCGGCCTTAAACGGCGTGGTGCGATGATTATCCGCGTACTGCACGTTGCCTTGTTTTACCTGAATATGCGCAATCTCCACGCGCGGAATAGTGTCGCTAGGCGGCGAAGGGTCTTCGTTCAGCTTGTTTATTAGCGCTGTCCAATTGAGTGTGCCTTTGGATGAAATGGCGACCAAACCTTTCGGTTCGATTAGCGTAATTTCTTTAAATTTCCAAGCCAAATTAAAAATGCCGCTGGCTTCTAAATCCACCACCAATTGCTTTGCGCTGGCAAGCGGAGTGTGGTTTTTTTCGTTTAATTTAAAGTCGTCTACAGTAAGCTTTAGCCTAAACGGGTCAAACGTTACCTTGCCAACACTGGCCTCACTCGCCAGCTATTTATCGCCAATCCAAGGCAGCAAATTTTTGGCTAAGGGATTAACAGCAAAGTAGCTAAACAATACATAAAACAAAGCCAAACCAATGAAAATTTTGGCTGGCAAGGTAAGCAAAAATCGCTTAGCGGTACTGATTATTGTTTGATAGTTCATTTTTTTGTAAGCTTAACAAAATGTTGCGCACAGGGGTAGGGATGGCGGCGGCAATGGCTTCTTGAATCGGCAGCCAAATGTGTGCTCTGGTGTTTGGGTTAGTTTGGGCGACCATATGCCTACCGCCTATTGTTAACAAGGGTTGCGGCGTAATGGCTAATTTGTAATGGCTAAACGCATGCTGTACAACGGCCAGCGGTTCTTGTGGCTCGGTACTCAACCCAAAACGATGTAGCGCGACTTCAGCACCAATTTCTTCCATGCCGATTTCAGGCAAACTCCACAAGCCGCCCCAAATGCCGCTAGACGGGCGTTTTTCTAGCATGATTTCGTTTTGGTGAATCAGCACCAGCATAGTCACACTTTTTTCAGGAATGATTTTGCGCGGTTTTGGTGTGGGCAAACTTTTAACCAAGTTTTGCGCCAACGCCTCACAAGTGCTGCTCACAGGGCAAATGGTGCATTTTGGTTTGCTGCGCGTGCATAATGTGGCGCCTAAATCCATTAAACCTTGCGTGTAGCTAATGGCATTTTGGGTATTTTCTGCGCCTTGCGGGTTTTCGCGTTCGGCAATTAACCATAATTGTTGCGCTACTTTTGGCGCGCCTGTATAGCCCATAATATTAAAATGCCGCGCAAAAACGCGCTTAACATTGCCGTCTAAAATTGGTTGCGGCAGGTTTAGTGCAAAAGTAGAAATAGCCGCCGCGGTAGAGCGACCAATGCCCGCAAGGCTTTGAATATCGTCAAAATTAACGGGAAAAGAGCCAGCAAAATCATCCACAATTGTTTGCGCCGCCGCATGCAAATTGCGCGCACGCGAGTAATAACCCAAGCCGCTCCAATACTGCAAAACCTCTTCTTGGCTTGCTGATGCTAACGCGGTGATGCTGGGAAATCGCTGCATAAATTTAGCGTAATAGCCAATCACCGCCGTTACTTGCGTTTGCTGCAGCATGATTTCTGAAACCCAAATCGCATATGGGTCAACCGGCTGATTTAATTTGGGCTGCCAAGGCAAATCGTGGCGGCCGTGTATTTTTTGCCAATCAATAATACGTTGCGAAAATGAAGTCATGTGTTTTTAGGATTGCTTTGCATATTTGGCTGTTTTCTTGCAACATTCTTTTCTTTTGCAATATACATAGTGCGCCATCTTAGTTGGTCGTTAAATTAAATAGGAAATGAAAAATGAAACAAGCTTTACTCATGTTATTTTGTGCCAGCTTATTGGCCGCGTGCGTGGTTGTGCCACCTGGTCACGACCATAACGGGCCTGGAAATAGCGAAAATGCGCCAGGGCACAACAAACATCGCAATGGCCCAGGCAATAGCGAAAACGCACCGGGACATAATAAATAGATAAAAATAGTTAAGTTTTAAAAATTCGCTTCAAACTTACTTTTAAAAATTAAATAACTCTTTAAGCGCTTTTTCTTTGGCTTGCTCTTTTAACGATTTGGGTTCTTCAGCCGGTGCAGGAGCAGCAGCAGGCGCTGTTTGTGCAGGTGCAGATTCAGTACCTGCCGCCGCTGAATCTGCTGGCTTTTTCTTATTGAGCAAGCCTTTTAATGCGTCTAATTTATTATCGCCGCCAATTAATTCTTTAACGGCGGCGCCTTTTTCGCCACCTACTTTATCTAGCAATCTAGATTGCGCTAACGCTGTACCAATCGCCGCGAAATCCATGCCGTATTTTGGGCTGGCAAAAGTGCCAGAAATTTTTAGTGGTATGCCAATGCCGCTTAAATCGTCCAAATCTGCTCCGCCCTGACCTTTTAGAGATTTGACAATGGTTGGCTTAGCAAGGTAATTGATGGTTTCATTCGCAATATCAATATCGCCGCGGCTATCACCTTTTGCCAAGCGCAACACAGGCGCTTTCATGGCTAAATCTTCGTTATGCGCTACGCCATTTTTAATCGTAAAAGTCGCAACCAATTCACTAGAGTCGGTTTTTTTGCTTTTATCGGCGCTGGCATCTTTGGCTTTTAAAATGTTCACTTTGCTTTTTAGTTCGCGAATACTTCCTGCAATATCCACACCTTTTAGCGCGCCATCGGCCAAATTAAGCGCCGCACTGCCTGCCAAGGCTTTTTTAAGCGCATTCACGCTGGCGCCTTGCGTGGTCACATCTACATTTACATTACCTGTGCCGCTTAACATATCGTTATTAATGGCATCTACCAGCAGTGGCCCAATCGAAATTCTTTTCATATTTTGCTGAAAAGTAATTACAGGCGTGGCGCGCGCGTCTACTTTTAGCAGGCCGCTCATGCTGCCTTGATATAAATTAGCCGAAAAAGGCGAAAGCGTTGCAACGCCGCCATTGGTTTTAAGGCCCACATTCACGTTTTGCGTTTTAACATTGGCTAGTTTTAATTTGCCAATTTTCGCCTCACCAGAGGCATTAAGCTTTTTTAGCGCGCTCAAATCTATAGGCGTATCGGCGCTGTTTTTGTTGCCAGATTCGCCTTTGGTAATGTATCTATCGGCGTCTAGTTGGTCGATATTAAGCGCAAAATTAAAGGCAGGATTGCTAAACTGAGTAATGCCCAAATTAGCACTTATTTGGCTATCATCCACCTTAGCGTTTAATGGGTTTAAGCTCAGTTTTTCGCCATCGGCTTTTAGATTGATATTAATATTGCTGGCTTTGGTTTTGCCGTATTTTAGATTGCCCACGCGAATGGATCCATTGGCATTTAAGGCTTTTAAGGCGCTTAAATCCAGCGGTTTACTGCTACCGCTGTTTTCTTTTTTAGCGCCCGTTTCAGCCACTATATATTGGTCTAAATCCACTTGGTCTACATCTAAATTAAACGTATAAAGCGGTTTTGCAAATTGGCTAATGCCAAGGCTACCTTTAATTTGGCTGTTATCTACCTTAACATTTAAGCCGCTTAAGGTTAATTTTTGGCCGTCGGCTTTAATGCCTACATTTAGGCCAGAAACGCGGTATTTTTCATATAAAATGCTGCCAACGTTTAATTTGCCATCTAATAACAAGTTTTTAAGCGCGGTTAAATCGGCCGGCTTATTGCTGGCTTTGCTATCCGATTTTGCGGCGCTGCTTTTTGGCAGCAATTTATTTAAATCCAATTTATCGGCATTTAAATTAAATTTAATACTGGGTTTTTTAAAGCTGGCCACATTCACGTCACCCACCAGCTTGGTTTCCGCAATGGCTAAATTAAATTTGCTGTTCACCAATTCTTTTCTAATATCAGCATTGGCACTCAAATTAAAGCTGCCGCTCATGCTGCCATTGGGTAAGCTGGGGTCTTTTACCTGTAATTTACCCACTAATTTTGGAATATCAAAAACCATGTTTTGAATATTGCCGCTAAATGGCGATGCAAATGTGCCTGTAACAGTGCGCTTGCCCTGCACCATGGCTAAATCGCCCGTTATGCCGCTGCTTTGAATGGCTTTGGGTGAGCCTTTCATATCGGCCAACACCATATTAGCTTTTAAGTTGCCGCCCGCATTTTCTTGCGTAAAGCTGACAGTCACTTTTTTGCTGTCTACTTCATTTTTGGCAATGGTAATGGCAGGCGCATTAAGGTTAACACTTTGTGTGCTGCCATCAAATTTGCCAGATGCCACCAACTGCAAGCCATCCACCAAAAATTCTAGCTGCTCAGGCTTGGCGTCTACGTCGCCATTCATTTTAATATCCATGCCAGTGCCGCACAGCATTTCGCCGGTAATGTGCGTATCTAGGCCTTTTACTTGGTAGTGTTTGTTTGCGGGGTCGGCTAAAAAATTGCCTTTTAATGCCACTTTGGCGTCAACAATTGGCTGATTCGCTTTTATATTAAAGTCTGTTTCTAAATCTACAGGCTCAGCCAAAGCAAAATGGCCCGATGTCATATTAAATGCCGAAATTTGGTAATTTGAACCAGTGCCTTCATCGCTGTAATTGATGGCCGAATTGGTGATATTCACGCCATCTACATCAAATTTAATGGTTTCCGATTCCTCTTCTTTGCTTAAAAGGTCATCAAAATTGGAGCTGCCATCTTTGTATTTAATAATATTGGCTTTGGCACCATCAATATAAACCGTATCAACCACCAACTGTTTTTTAAGCAAAGGCATGACTTCTAGCGCCACTTTTACGCTATTGACAGAGGCAAATTCGGCATTGGATTTGTGACCAGAAATCGAAATTTTGCCTAAATCGGCACCAATTTTTGGCCAAAAACTTAAGCCAATATCGCCATCAATGGTTAAAGTGCGGTCTTTTTTATCTTTAACCAGCTTAATAATGTCATCTTTATAGTCGTTGGGGTTAAAGGTGGCGACAAAGAAAGCAGCCACTAGCAAAACCAATAAAATAAGGCCGCCAATGCCATAAAGCGCATATTTAATTAATTTATTCATCTTGTTTCTCTTTTCATGCCAGAGTCAAAAATACGCCAATCAAATATCTGCTAATTACCAAAAATACCATAATACAAGCACGCCAAACACAATGCGATACCACGCAAACGGCACAAAATTATGCGTTTGCACAAAGCGAATTAAAAACTTTACGGCAATTAATGCGGATAAAAATGCCGTTACAAAACCAATGGCAAACACGGTTAAATCGTCCGCGTTTAATAAGCGCCAGCTTTTTAATAAATCGTAGCCAGTGGCGGCAAACATAATGGGGATGGCTAAAAAGAATGAAAACTCAGTCGCCACGGTGCGATTTAAGCCAAAAATCATGCCACCTAAAATGGTGGCGCCAGCGCGCGATACGCCCGGCACCAATGCTAGCGCTTGCGCAAAGCCAATTTGCAAAGCTTGTTTGCTGCTAATGTCATCCACGCTTTGAGTAGGCGTTTTTAGCGGTAGTTTTTCAATCAATAAAATCGCAAAACCACCTACAATTAAGGCGATGGCTACGGTAATCGGTGAAAACAAATATTGTTTAATAGCACCGTGAAAAGCCAAGCCCAATAAGGCAGCAGGAATAAACGCAATTAATAAATTGCGCACAAAATGTTGCGCTTTGGCCTCTTTAGTTAAGTTGGTTACAGTATCCACCAAGCGTTGTTTAAAGGCCCAGCAAACGGCTAAAATCGCGCCTAATTGAATGATGATTTCAAAAATATCACGTTTTTCTTTGCTTAAAAAGCCTAAAATATCGCCGACAATAATCAAATGACCAGTGCTACTGATGGGTAAAAATTCCGTTGCGCCTTCTACTAGGCCCATGATGACGGTTTTTAAAAGAAGTATTAAATCCATAATTGATATTTTTTTGAATAGTTGACCTGCATTTTATCAGGTTTAACAAATTATAAAGGGTGCATTAGCACCCTTTAGTTTGAAGCTTTTATGACCCGAAACAGCCGATTTTTATTTCAACATTCCCAATACGGTTGATAAAATATTGCCTGATTCAGCTGGCACTTCGCCATCTGGCGTTAATTTATCGACTACGCCTGGTAAATGTTGGGCAATTTGTGCGCTTAATGTTTCTGGATTAATGCCAAATTTAGCTGCCATTTCAGCAATCGCGCCGCTACCTAAAACGCTAGCAATTTGATCAGAAGAAACAGGCATATTTTCGCCTTTACCAACCCATGAAGCTGCCGTTTCACCTAAACCACCTTGTTTAAATTTATCTAAAATACCGCTTAAGCCACCGTTTTGATTAAATAAATCCATCGCGATTTGCGCCATGCCGCCTTGCTCGCCGCCCAATTTGCCTAACATTGCCCCTGCTACGCTATCTAATAAACCCATTTGTGTTCTCCTTAATAATGATGCACTGACAAAATTTAGCAAACTGCTTACAAAACAAGTGTTTGGCTTGCGCGCGATTATATGTGCGCAAAGTGACACAGGCCAAATGGTACATTAGTTGCTTATGTAAAAACAATACTGCCCGCAATTTTTACAAACGTTAACAAGGAAACAAGCATGAATCGCCAAGATGTAACCGAGATGATTATTATCAATAAAAAAAGCAAAGGGCTTACTTGGCTGGATATTGCCAACACAATTGGCTTATCAAAAGAATGGACAACCGCCGCGCTAATGGGGCAAATGACGCTTAACGAAGCGCAAGCTACCACTATTGGTGCGGCGCTAGATTTGCCAGAACAGGCAGTGGCCTTGCTGCAAACCGTGCCGTACAAAGGCAGCCTGCCCACTGCCGTGCCAACGGATCCGCTGTTATACCGATTTTATGAGCTGTTAAATGTGTATGGCACCACCATTAAATCGCTTATTCATGAGGAATTTGGCGATGGCATTATGAGTGCAATTGATTTTTCGATGGATATTCAGCGTGAGGCAAACCCAATGGGTGACCGCGTGAAAATTGTATTAAACGGTAAGTTTTTGGCTTATAAAACCTATTAAAACGGTGATAGTTTTTTTGAAAAAATTAAAGCGCGTTGCACCAATGCAGCGCGCTTTAGATTGATTAATGCACTAATTAATTGCTGAAATCGTTCAGTTAAAAGCGCTCGTTATCTCTTAAATAGCGCCATTGCCCAGGTGGCAATTTACCTAAATTAACGCTACCAATACGCACACGTTTTAAACCCACCACAAACAAGCCCACCATTTCGCACATGCGGCGAATTTGGCGTTTTTTGCCTTCGCGCAACACAAAGCGCAATTGGTCTTCATTCTGCCAGCTTACTTTGGCAGGCTTCAATTTTTCGCCATCTAAACTTAAGCCGTGGTTTAAACTTTGTAAATCCGCATCACTTAATGTGCCTTCAACTCGCACCAAATATTCTTTTTCAACACTTGAGTCTTCACCAATCAAATGGCGCGCAATTCGACCATCCTGAGTGAGTACTAACAAACCTGTTGAATCAATATCCAAGCGACCTGCTGGCGCTAGGCCATGCAAAAATCCACGCTGAAATTCTTTAGCATTGTAGTCACTTAAATCAGGGTCATCCATCCATTCATTATCTGGATGCACCAATACAATCGCAGGCTGGTAGCCGTCTTCTGCCTGCCCGCTCACATAGCCCACAGGCTTGTGCAGCAAAATGGTCACTTGCTCCGCTTGCTGCTCATAAGCATAAGCGCTAATCAAAATTTCGGCATCAGGCTTAATGCGCGTGCCCAGCGTTTCCATAATCACGCCATCCACTTTCACCCAGCCATTCACAATCCATTCATCCGCCTCGCGACGCGAACAAATACCGCGTTCCGCCATCACTTTAGAAAGGCGCGGCATATCAACATTTACAGGTGAAGACTTATAAGCCGCTTTTGCCGCGGCGCCATATTGCGGCGTTGCCACCGCGTCATAACCATCGCGCACTTTGCCACCACGGCGCGGCGCTTGGCGATATTGCGGCTCATTTTTATCCGGGCGCGGAGTAACGCGCGTATCTACACCAGCAGGTTTGTGTTGTTTTGGTTCACTGTCATCCGCCCTTAATGAGCTTCTTAGCGGACGATTTTCATCAGACCTGTAAGTAGGCCTATCAGCCGATTGCTCCGCAAACGGCTCACCATGCGCTTTGCCATCGAAACGATGATTACGCTGACGGGTGCTATCTGAAGTTTTTGCAGCGCCAGCAGATCTATTTTCACTACCCACGTTTGCACGCGTCCCAGCATCGCGTCCGTCATTCTCGCGAACGCGGGAATCCATTTTGGCTTTTGAATAAGGTTCAGTATCGTCAGCTCTAGCCACAGGCTTAGGCGGCGCCAACGTCCTATCGCGCTTAGATGGATCAACACGACGCACAGGCGTTTTGCTAGCCGTTGCCGCATCGTTTGGTTTTTTAGTGATTTTAATAGTGGTCAAAATAAGCTACAAGGTTTTGTTAATAAAGCTATTTTAACAAACAATTGACGATGACCCTATGGTTATTAATTGCCAAAATTTTAATGGAATATTTACCAAAAAGATATTTAGGTTTAAACTAGACTAACCTAACTTAGTTTACTGGAGTTTGTCATGCAAACCGTCAACATTCACGAGGCTAAAACACAGCTTTCAAAATTAATAGAGCAAGCCGTAAAGGGTGAATCCTTCATTATTGCCAAAGCTGGCAAACCACTGGTTAAAGTCACTAAATTGGATGCGCCCGCGCCAAAAGCAAAAAAACGCATTGGATTTATGACTGGGCAAATTCAAGTGCCAAGCGATTTTGATGCAATGGGCAAAGATGAAATCGCCAATCTGTTTGGCGTGGAATAACGCGCATGAAACTATTGCTAGACATACACATATTGCTTTGGGCGGCGCAAGGCGCAGAACAGCTTTCAAGCAAAGCAAAAGCACTGATAGAAGACCCAGAAAACCAACTTTATTTTAGCGCCGCCAGCCTATGGGAAATAGCCATCAAAAACAAACTAGGCCGCGCCGATTTTAAAGTGGATTTGGCTGTGCTAAGACGAAACTTGCTAGACAACGGCTTTGAAGAAACCGCCATCAACAGCGCGCATACAATTGGCGTAGATGCATTACCCAACATCCACAAAGATCCGTTTGATCGTATGCTGATTGCGCAAACGGCAGTGGAGGGCATTACACTGATGACGGCGGATAGTTTGGTGGCGGAATATCCAGTGGCGGTAATGAAAGTATAGTATTCGCATTAATTATTTGAAAGCTAAAAAATGTCTTTGTCAAAAGTTGAAATAAAAATATCAGACTTCTTATCAACCAATACGCCTGAAGTAATGGCAATAAAGGGCGCGTGGGGAGTGGGTAAAACATTCACATGGGATACGATCTAAAAAAAGGCAAAAAATAATAAGCAGATAGCTTTAAAAAAATATTCATACGTAAGCTTGTTTGGAATTAACAGCTTAGAAACATTCAAATCTGCTATTTTTGAAAATCTGATTAGTACAGACTTAATTGGAACCGTCGCAAATATTGATACATTCAAGGACAACACGCAAAAATTAGCAGAAAAGTTTGGTCGAAAATATTTACCAATTTTGAAAGACATGCCATTAATAAAAGGGTTTGCATCCGCTGTAGATTCGTTATCTTTTTTGACAATTACAGAAACAATTATTTGTATTGATGATTTGGAACGAAAAGGTAAAAACCTAGAAATTAAAGACGTGTTAGGTTTAATTTCTCTTCTAAAAGAACAACGCAAGTGCAAAATCGTAATTTTAGTAAACGATGGTGAGTTTGGGATTGATGATTATGTGAAGTACAGAGAAAAGGTGATAGATGTTGAAATTGAGTTTACACCAACTTCCTCAGACAGTGCATCGATTGCATTTAATTCAAACTGGAGCGCATACGAATCAACCAAGGACTGTGCAACAAAATTAAATATTAAGAACATCAGGCTGTTGAAGAAAATAGAAAGACTCGTTTCAGAAGCCGAGAAATATTGGCTAGGTAAGGAGCCAGAAACCAGACAGCAGTTCATATCCTCTTTAACTTTGTTTGCATTAAGTCATTACGAGCAATCAAATAATAAATCTGCCCCGCCATTAGACTTTATCCTTAATACAGGTTATGACGCATGGGGTTTTGGACTAGATGAAAATGCGTCTGATGAGAAAAAGAAATGGCGTAGTTATATATTTGACTATGGGTACCAGCACACAGATGAGTTAGATTTGAAAATTGCAGATGCAGTTATCAAAGGATATTTTGAAGATGAAGAAATTAAAAAGCTTGTAGATAACCAAAATATGCAAATTCTTGCCAATAAATCTGCTAACTCATTCAGCGTTGCATGGAATTTATTCCATAACACTTTCGCTAATAATGAAAAAGAGTTGGTTGAAGCATTATTTAACAGCCTAATTATAAATGCAAAAAATATAGCGCCTAATAATTTGAATGGTACTGTGTCACTATTTCGCGAATTAGGGCGAAATGATGAGGCAACACGAGTTATTGATGAATATATTGTCGCCCGAGATCAGGAGTTAGAAATATTTAATTTATCAAATAGTCATTTCTTCGGCGATAAAATTGACCTTGAAATTTTGGAAAAATTTAATAAACAATTTATCCAAAATGAGAAAAAAGAAACAGCAAAAGATGTACTGCTAAGAATTTCAGAGAAAAATGGATGGAATCAAAAGGATGAAATCCTATTGGCGAGCACCAGTGTTGACGAATACTATGAATTATTTACATCTGAAGTTGGAAACGACCTACCTCGCATAGTAAAAAAATGTCTTGAGTTTGGACAATTTTCAAATGCGGACGATAGGAATAAAATTATTGCAAATAATGCTAGGGAAGCACTTATCAAAATTGGAAATGAATCAAAGGTTAATAAGATTAGAGTGAAAAAATATGGAGTGAGTTTAGATTAATTAAAAAGCCAGCAAATGCTGGCTTTTTATTGGTCAAAGCTTAATTAGAATCAATTACACTTTTTGATAAACCTCACTACCTTTTTTCACAAACTCAATGGCTTTTTCTTGCATGCCTTTTTGTAGCGCTTCTTCGCCGCTTACGCCTAATTTGTCGGCGTAATCACGTACGTCTTGGCTGATCTTCATTGAGCAGAAATGTGGGCCGCACATTGAGCAGAAATGCGCTTGTTTTGCGCCTTCTTGTGGCAATGTTTCGTCATGGAATTCTTTGGCTTTTTCAGGATCTAGGCCTAAGTTAAATTGGTCATCCCAACGGAACTCGAAACGTGCTTTTGATAACGCATTGTCACGGATTTGCGCGCCGGGGTGGCCTTTGGCTAAGTCGGCGGCATGAGCGGCAATTTTGTAGGTAATGATACCCACGCGTACGTCTTCTTTGTCTGGCAAGCCTAAATGCTCTTTTGGCGTTACGTAACAAAGCATGGCACAGCCGTACCAGCCAATCATTGCAGCACCGATACCCGAAGTGATATGGTCATAACCCGGTGCAATGTCAGTGGTTAATGGGCCTAATGTGTAGAACGGGGCTTCACCGCAATGCTCTAATTGCAGTTCCATATTTTCTTTAATCAAATGCATAGGCACATGGCCTGGGCCTTCAATCATACATTGCACGTCATGTTTCCAAGCGATTTGGGTTAATTCGCCTAATGTTTTCAATTCAGCAAATTGCGCTTCATCGTTGGCATCGTAGATTGAGCCTGGACGTAAACCATCACCCAAACTAAAGGCCACGTCGTACTGCTTCATGATTTCGCAAATGTCTTCAAAATGCTCATAAAGGAATGATTCTTTATGATGCGCTAAACACCATTTCGCCATGATTGAACCACCGCGAGACACGATGCCGGTCATGCGTTTTGCGGTCATGGGGATGTAAGCCAAGCGCACACCTGCATGAATGGTAAAGTAATCCACGCCCTGCTCTGCTTGCTCAATTAACGTGTCACGGAAAATTTCCCAAGTCAGGTCTTCAGCTTTGCCGTTCACTTTTTCTAGCGCTTGATAGATTGGCACAGTGCCGATTGGCACTGGTGAGTTGCGGATAATCCATTCGCGCGTTTCGTGAATGTTTTTACCAGTGGATAAATCCATCACAGTATCGCCGCCCCAACGCGTACCCCATACCATTTTTTCTACTTCTTCTGAGATTGAAGAACCAAGCGCAGAGTTACCGATATTGGCGTTGATTTTAACCAAGAAGTTACGGCCAATAATCATTGGCTCAATTTCTGGGTGATTAATATTCACTGGAATAATCGCGCGGCCTAAAGCCACTTCTGAACGTACAAATTCTGGCGTGATTACAGCTGGAATGCTGGCGCCAAAATCGTGGCCTTTATGTTGTTTTTGTAGCATCTCAGACATGTTTTCGCGGCGTTGATTTTCGCGAATGGCGATGTATTCCATCTCTGGCGTAATAATACCTTTACGCGCGTAATGCATTTGACTCACGTTTGCGCCTGCTTTTGCACGCAGCGGTTTGCGCGTGAGGTTAAAGCGCATGGCGGCTAATTCTGGGTCGGTTTTGCGTTGTTGGCCAAATTCAGAGCTTGGGCCGTCTAATTGTTCAACATCGCCGCGCTCCATAATCCAGGCGGCGCGCATGGCTGGCAAGCCGTTACGAATATCCACTTCTACGGTTGGGTCTGTGTACACGCCTGAGGTGTCGTACACCATTACAGGTGGGTTTTTTTCTGCACCAAATTGTGAAGGCGTATCGCTTAAACTAATTTCACGAAACGGCACTTGAATATCAGGGCGGCTGCCTTGAATATACACTTTGCGCGAATTGGCAAAAGGCTTTTTGGTGTCTGGGTCAATCTCAGCGGTTTCGCCAGTAAATTTGGCAAGATTTTTGTGCAGATTTTTATCTGTAGCGTTCATGGGGCGTTCCTATTTTAAATGGCATAGGAAGCGTTACTTAAGCTTTCCTACGGCGGCATTACCCGCATCAGGTTCAAAGGGTGATTCTCACTGACTTAGCTTAAAATAAAAGCAATAAATCAGACCCCTAGCAATTAATGGAATGTACGCGAAAACGTCTAAGAAGGCAAGGAAAGCCTTTATGCGCATTGCTTAAAACTTGCTCGAAAAATTGCTTGAAAATTTATTTGTGCAATAACAAATTTTAGGTTTTTTTATCAAAAAATGTTATAAATATCATTAATTGCTCAAAATATAAATAAACAGGTTAATTATGGTACTTATTGCACTTTATTACGCGCTGGCCATTGGTGTGTTAACACTGCATTTTACGGGTCATTTAGAGCGTTGGAATATGGAGTGGTTAGTATTTGTATTTGCCATCACGGTATTCCCTGCCGTGCTTTATTTATAAAAAAATAATAACTAACTAAGCACGATTTTTTTAGCAAACGGCGCCGCAAGCGCCGTTTGTTTTTTAAGGCCAAAATTTACCGCTTTTGGCGATACGCCGTTAAGCCATGCAAAAAAAGTTTGTGGCTGGCCGATAAATACTTCCTGTTTTTCTTTCTCTAGCGCTTGCACAATAATAGTGGCGACTTTTTCAGCGCTATCTAATGTGCTGCCGCTTTTTTCCCACATGGCTAGCGTGTTAGCATCGTTCATGGCGGTTTCTATGCCGCGCGGAGCAATATAAGTGACGCCAATGTGAGTGTTTACTAACTCGCGCCGCAAGGCTTGCGAAAAGCCATGTACAGCAAATTTGCTGGCGCAATAAGTGGCAAAATGTGGAAAACCTAATGAGCCAAAAATAGAGCCCACAAATAAAAAGTGACCTTTATTGTTGTGTTGAAAATCAGGCAAAATCGCACGCGTTAGTTGAATCAGCGCGGTAACATTGGTTTGAATGACTTCAGCAATGCGATTATCTGATTGATCTTGCAGCTCAATAAAATCCAGCACACCCGCGTTATTAATCAGCACATCAATTTCGCCTAAATAAGTTTTTGCTTGATTAAAAACGGAGTGGGCAATATTGGGCGCGCTCAAATCGGCTTGAATGGTGAAAGCGGTGGCGCCAAGCGCTTCAATACTGGCTTTTAGCATATTAAGCTTAGTTTGATTGCGGCCAACCAGCGCCAAAACAGCGCCTTTTTGTGCCAACTTTAAGGCAATCTGTTCGCCCAGCCCACCAGTGGCGCCTGTGAGCAAAATACGCTTATTGCTAATATCCATTATGCGTCCTTGCGCATGGTGCGCGCTTCGATTTCTCTGAAAATATTGCCATACAATGCATAAAACTGTTTAGCCGAATGGATTATGCATTCTTGGTCATTTTTGTTGCTGATTTTATTCACAATGCCCTCATAAAAATCGGTATGGCCTACATCCAGCGCGCCGTGCGATAACAAATAACTAAACGATTTAGGCGTTAAATCTAAACTTTTCATTAAGCTTTGACCAGCCGCCGTTGCCACAGCGGTGCTGGTGCCTTCTAACACCAAAACCATGCCGAAAAAACCGACAGGGTTAACGCGATGAATCATATCGTAAGCATACGCCACCATGATTTCGGTTGCTAGTGATGGCTTGCCGTTTCTGACCGCTGCGGCATCCATGCCGCAAGCTGCAATATCATTTAGCACCCATTCTTGATGGCCCATTTCTTCTTCAATATATTCGCCAATTGATGCGCGTAGCCATTCATAATGCTCACTTAATCGGCCGCCGCAGGCCATTAATAAAGGCACGGTGTGTTTTACGTGGTGATACGCTTGGGTTAAAAATGCCACATAGGTTTGCAGTGAAATATTGCCGCTGGCACCTTGTGTAATCAGCGGCAGGCTTAAAAGTGTGTTGCGCTCGGTTTCGGTTGCCTTCAGTAAATCATTATAAAAAGCCATGTTTTAAATCCTTATCTTGGTCTGCGTAAAGTGCATTAATGCTTTGTTCATAGTCGCGCCAAATAGCATCACGTTTTAGTCTGCTATTCGGCGTTAATTGCTGGTTACTGACGCTAAAGGGTGAATTTGCCAGCACAAATTGTTTGATTTGAGCATAATCTGGCAGGGTTTGATTAACCTTATTAACCGATTGCTGAATTTGCTCAAAACTGGCATTGGCTTGCGCCACAATAACGGCGGTATTCCACGGTTTAGCTTCACCAAACAAGCAAGCTTGGGCAATGTTGGGCTGGCTGGTTAGCTCGCGCTCTACCCATTCTGGCGAAACATTGCGTCCAAAAGAGGTGATGAAAATATGCTTTTTGCGGCCGTTAATAAATAAAAATCCGTCATCGTCTAAATAGCCAATATCGCCAGTTGCTAGCCATGCATTCGTTGTGGGCTCATGCGTGTAGCCTAAAAATTGTGCGCCTTTTACTAATACTTCCTGTTTATCCGAAAACATCAATTCAATATGCTTAAGCGGCTTGCCAACGCTGCCAATTTTGTTTGCGGCTGGTGTGTTTAAAGCCACAACAGAGGCGCTTTCTGAAAGACCGTAGCCTTCAAAAATGGGTAAGCCTAGATTTTTTGCACGATTTAATAATGGAATAGAAACATGTGCGCCGCCAACGGCAACAAACTGCAAATGGTTTAAAGCTTGCGCGCCAGATTCTATTTGAATCACCAAAGCCTTTAATAATTCTGGAATTAAAATCGCGGTATGGGCTTTGGTTTTAGCTAAGGTTTCATATAGCTTTTGGCTTTCAAAAGCGCTGCCGCTAAAGCCCACTTGTGCGCTAGGTAATATATGCACCGTGCCGCCTGCCAGCAAGGTGGCGTATACGCCAGCCACATTTTCTAGCAAGGTGGATAAAGGCAAAATGCAGGCATGCTGGCTGTTGCGCGTTAAGCCAACCGCATCTTTTATGTTATTTGCCACCTTAGTTATGGCATCTATACCTAGGCAAACGCCTTTTGGGCTGCCAGTGGTTCCAGATGTGTAGGTGATTTTAACCGTGCCTTTTGGCAAGGCAGCAGGCAGAATGGCCAGCATAAATTGGGTCAGAATTTTATTGGCGACATTAAACGTGAATTGGCCAATGATTAAATCACCCAAAATTGGCTGAAAACGATCTGGGTTGTCTGTGATGATGGCGGTAACGCCTGCGTTTTGCATAGCATGCAGCAATTGCGCATCCGTAAAAAAGCTGGGTAATGGCACCAGTGCTGCTTCGCATGCCAATGCCGCCAAATCAAGCACCACCCAAGCCGGATGATTATCAATATTAATGGCGATTGGTTGATTAGCGGTTTGCGATAGTATTTGCGTGCTTATTTGCGCGATTAAGACTGTTAAATCGTTATAATTTAATGCCATTTCATCATTTTTAAGCGCAATAGAATCCGCAAATTTCGCCGCGTAATGTTGAATACTATTGAGCAAATTAATCATCTACTCAGCTGCAATACCGCGCACAGCAATAATTTGCGGCTGGTTATCGTAATAGCGGCCCCAAAGCGCCTGCTCATTTTTTGGTAGCTTGCCAACATCTGCCGCTTGCAAGGCAAAAACATCGCGCCCGCCTTTAATTAAGCCATTTTGCAAGCTGCGGTGCGCGGTTGCCACACACCATTTCACCTGCATATCCAAGCTTTGTTGAATCACATGCGCAATTAAAATTCCGGCGTTGCGTGGGTTGGCCACGGCCAAGTTGCCTATTTCGGTAATTTCATCGCGCGCAATGGTTTTATTAAGCTGGCTTGATAGCAAATGTTCAATCGGCACATTTAAATATTGCTCTAAAAATAGCGGTTCTTGCGCGGCGTGGCGCATGCCAAAAGCCGCTATTAAGCCGCCATCGGCATCGCGCAGCGCCACTAATATCGGCATAAAGTGCGTCACCGTTGCCTGATAAGAGGCCGCAAATACATCGCGAATAAAATGTTCTACCTCAAGACGATCGGCATGGTTTTGGTGAACGATAAAAGCCTGAATTTCTAGCATGGTATAGCGTTTAGTTTTGGCAAATTCTCTTAATTGATAAGCGGTTTGAGCGTGATAAATGGCTTGTGATGCTGTTGACGCGGCATGCATGGCGAATCCTTTATTGATAAGGCATTCAACTAAATGCAAATACGGTGCCAATAAAAAACCAACGTTAATTCAATCACTTACTCAATTTTTAAATTTAAACCCTGCAAAATTTGCGCGATTTATTTTTTAAAGCCTGCAAACTTTGCAAGATTTGCAAAAAATCAACGTCAAATTAGAATTAATAAAAATCCATTATGTTTAATAAAAACAATAGCTTGCTTATTTGTAAGGAGGTGTGGCACTAAGGTTGCATATCGCTTAGTCATTTAAATAAAGCATTCATTACATGACGCCGCCCAATAATACAAAACTTAACAACCAAAAAATAAGCCAAGCGCTAAGGCTGTTATTTATTAGCACTTATTTGGTCCTGCTATTCTTAGTCGCAAGCACTATCGATTTTCACTTAATTTTTGCCGAAAATAAAACCAGTTTTGTATTTTTGTGTGCAGCATTTGTGTTGTATGGGTTGTTGTATTTAATTCCGGCTTTGTTGCTGACCAAAATCACAAAAAAAGTACTTTCTAGCCAGCTAGCAAAACCGTATGCCCAAGCAACGGTGTATGCGGTTGCTGTGTTTGCAACCGCCATCACCACTTTATTATTTTATGCAAACGCCAAGCTTTACAGCTTGTATGGCATGTATATCAATGGATTTGTACTTAATTTAGTCATAACGCCAGGCGGCATACAATCGCTGGGTGGTAGTTCAGCCAGTGATGTTGGATTTGCCGCCATTGCGCTTGGATTTTTAGTATTGCAAATGGCTTTGTTATTGCTAGCCATTCAATTGTCGAAAAAATCTGCATTATTAAGCCAGACTTTATTCGGCTGGAAATCGGCCATATTTGCATTGCTGATGGTAGTAACCGTGCATATGTACTATGCCTATGATTTACACGTTAAACATCAGCTATCCACCGTGGCACAGATGATACCGTTTTATCAATCGGTATCGGCCCGCGGTATATTTAAAGCGATGGGTATTAAAGGCACGCGCTCTGCTGGTTTAAAAGCCAAGGGCAAGCTGCATTATCCTTTGCATCCCATTCAAGCCACAGCGCCAGCCAAGCCTTACAACATTGTTTGGCTGGTTTCTGAATCGTGGCGTGCCGATACTTTAAACCCACATATCATGCCCAATGCTTGGAATTTCGCGCAGCAATCCAGCCGTTTTACTAAAAATTACAGCACTGGCAATGGCACGCGCGCAGGCGTTTTCGGCATGATGATGGGCTTGCCGGCTAGTTATTGGTTTCAATTTTTGCAAGAGCAGCGCGGCGCCAGTATTTTGGATGTAATGCGCCAACAAAACTACCAAATGCAGTTTTATACCAGCGGATTATTTAGCTACCCAGAATTTGATAAAACCATTTTTGCGCAAGTGCCAGCAGAGCAAATGCATGCCGTGCAAGGCAATAAAAAAATGGGCTGGCAGAACGACCAGCAAAATGTGAGCGATTTGTTAACGTTTATTGATAAGCGTGATACCGCTAAGCCGTTTTTTACCTTTATGTTTTTTGAGTCGCCGCATGCGCGCTATTACTTTCCGCCAGAAAGCGTGATTGCTAAGCCATATCGCGATGATTTGAATTACGCCAGCTTAACCAGAGAAGAATTGAGAACCGATATTGTGCCGATTAAAAATCGCTACATTAACGCGGTGCATCATTTAGATAGCCAATTTGGGCGCGTTTTTGATTATTTAAAACAACACCAATTATTAGAAAACACCATAGTGATTTTGGTGGGTGACCATGGCGAAGAATTTATGGAACATGGTTTTTGGGGCCATAACTCTACCTTTGTGGATGAGCAAATTCGCACGCCACTGGTGATTTATGTGCCAAACAAAGCGGCGGCAGTGGTGGATAAAATGACTAGCCATGCCGATATTGTGCCCACATTAATGCCAATTTTGGGCGTGGCTAACCCGCAACAAGATTACAGCATTGGCATTAATTTGTTTAGTAATCAAACGCGCGACCATGTGTACATTGCCGATTGGAACAAGCTGGCCTATGTGGATAGCGAGGTGAAAATTGTGCACCCTGTTAACAACAATAGCCTGTTTAAGCTGATGATTACAACGGCGGACGATAAAAACTTATCGGATGCAGACGCGCATCAACTGCTGCAAAAAAAGCAAAAAGCTACCCTGCAAGTGATGCAAGATTTAACCCATTTTGCCATACCAGCAAAGCCTAATAAGGCCGCACCATAATGCGTGTTGCTTTATTTGTGCCGCCATATGGCGTTAAAAAGCAGCTAGTTTGCTTAATGGTGAGTGCGTTATTTTTAATATTCATTTATCCCAAAACAGGCTTAGATCAACAATTAATTGCGCCTTATTTTAATGCGATTAACCACCAGTTTGCCTTAAAACACAGCTGGTTTTTAGAAAGCGTGATGCATTCAGGCTTGAAATATGGGCTTGTTTTGATAGCAATTAGTACCTTGCTGGCAAGCTTTGTCGGCCATATCTACTGCCCTTTAAAGGCTTATCAGCAGCGCCTGTTATGGGTGTTTGTTGTCATGCTGGTTAGCACAACGGCCATTGCAATACTTAAAAGTGTCAGCATGCACGGCTGCCCAAATGATTTAACCCAATACGGCGGCGATTTGCCTTATTTGCAATTGTTTGATGCGCTTCCAATTGGCGTGGCGATGGGCAAATGCTTTCCGGGTGGCCATGCCAGTGGCGGCTTTGCGCTAATGGCGTTTTATTTTGCCTTTAGCGATGTGCAGCCCAGATTTGCAAAAAGCATGCTGCTAATTTCAATCACTTTGGGCTTTGTAATGGGCTGGGCGCAAATGATGCGCGGCGAACATTTCTTATCGCACAACCTTTGGAGCGCTTGGCTGGTTTGGGCTATTTGCCTAGCTTGCCAGCCTTTATTGCCAATTTTAACCATCAACAGAAACGCACAGAAATGACCGCCATACGCCACCCATTATCCAAACTAAGCATGCCACTATTTAAATCGTTCAGCTTATTTAAAGCAGCAACACAAAGCCATGCCATTTTTGGGGTAACGGCCTTTATTATGCTGACCGCTAATTGGTCACTTTTTAGCCGAATAATCGAAATTTACCCACTTAAATTGCACAATCTGCCGTTTTTGCTATCGCTAGCCGTATTTTTTAGCGCATTAACCGCCATTTTCTTTTTGGCCATTTGCCATGGCAAAGCCACGCGCTGGGTGTTGGCGCTGTTTTTAATCATTGCTTCGCAAGCCGCTTACTATATGGACCAGTTTGGCGTGATTGTGGATATTGTGATGATAGACAATATTATGCAAACCAATCCGCAAGAATTTGCCGGATTATTAAGCCTGAATTTAGCGCTTAGAACCCTATTTTTAGGCATTATTCCCGCTTGGTTGATTATTCGGTATTGCCCAAAACCAGCCAGCATGCGCCAAGAATTAAAATCCAGATTACGATGGTTCGGCATAATGCTGTTAGTGATAGTAGTGGCTATTGCGCCATTTACCGCAGGCTATGCTTCATTTATTCGTGAGCATAAAATTACACGCTTTTATGCCAACCCCACTTACACCACGTATTCGGTGATTAAATATTTAAGCCAGAAAATTCAATTGGCAAAACCCATGCTGCTTAAGCCTATTGCCACAGATGCGGTCATGGTAGGTGCCGCATCCAAAACAGAATTGATGATTTTGGTGGTGGGCGAAACGGCGCGAGCTGACCGTTT
Source organism: Methylotenera sp. (assembly GCA_046598525.1). Taxonomy (GTDB): domain Bacteria; phylum Pseudomonadota; class Gammaproteobacteria; order Burkholderiales; family Methylophilaceae; genus Methylotenera_A. Next base: position 161,163 of record JBKJIJ010000004.1, read on the forward strand.
TTCGCTTAATGGATATCAGCGCGAAACCAACCCATTATTGGCCAAGCAAGATGTGGTGAGCTTAAGCAATGTAAGCTCTTGCGGCACTTCTACCAGCGTTTCTGTGCCGTGCATGTTTTCGGCTTTAGGGCGCGATGATTACAGTAAAGAAGTCGCGCTTGGCCAAGAAAACGCGCTAGATGTGTTGTTTGATCATGGCGTGCAAATTTTGTGGCGCGATAATAATTCGGATTCTAAAGGCGTGGCCACGCGCTTGAAATATGAAGATTTTAAAAGCCCAACGCTCAACCCAAATTGCCAGGGCGAATGCCGCGATATTGGTATGTTAAGCGGTTTAGATAAATTTATAGAAAGCCGACGCGGCAAAGATATTTTGATTGTGCTGCATCAAATGGGTAACCACGGCCCAGAATATTACAGACGTTATCCCAAACAATTTGAGCGCTTTAAGCCCGTTTGCATGACTGGCGAGCTGCAAAATTGTAGCCAGCAAGAAATTGATAATGGCTACGATAATGCCATTTTGTATACCGATTATTTTTTATCGAATGTGATTGATTTGCTGAAAAAATACGATGAACAATTTGCTACATCCATGCTGTATGTGAGTGATCATGGTGAATCATTAGGCGAAAACGGCTTTTATTTGCATGCCGCGCCTTATGTCATCGCGCCAAAAGAACAAACGCATGTGCCGGCGATTATGTGGATGGGCAAGCATTTTGATTACACCAAACAGCAGCTGCTGCCTTATAAAGATTATGCTTTAAGCCATGATGATTTATTTTGCAGCTTGCTAGTGGCGTTTGAAATGGACGCGAAAATGTGTGAAGCGAAAAAAGATATATTGCTGCAAAATTCAGATATCAAAAGTGTTAAGTTTGAACAGAAGCCAATCAAATACACGATTGCCAACTAAAACGATTACAATTTCGAGCAATAAGTTTTGAATAAATAAGGGAGAAAAACAATGACAAATCCACAAAACGCAGCGCGTTACAGTAAACCAGTGGTTATTTTGCACTGGCTAATGTTGCTGTTAATGGTTGGCGTATATGCTTTTATTGAGCTAAAAGTGCTGTTTGTAAAAGGCACGCCGCCGCGCGAGCTAATGAAAACCATCCATTTTACGCTTGGCCTTACGGTGTTTTTATTTGTGTTAATGCGTATTTATTTTAGAGTGACTAGCGCAACGCCAGCCATTCAACCCGCGCTTAGCCCAATTACGCATTACGTTTCAACAGCCATGCACTTGGCTCTGTATGCCTTAATGATTGCTATGCCCATTGCGGGTTGGTTAATTTTAAGTGCGGCTGGCAAACCGATTCCATTTTATGGATTAGAGCTACCGCCATTAATCGCCAAAAATAAAGAGCTGGCGAAAACGATTAAAGAACTGCACGAAACAGCTGGTAGCGTAGGCTACTTTTTAATTGCCGGCCACGCACTGGCGGGTTTGTTTCATCATTATATTAAGCGCGATAATACCTTAACTAGAATGTTGCTTAATCAATCCAAATAAACAAGCTAGTTTTAAGGGCAGCGCAAGTTTTCTGGCGCTGCCGTGCTAATTTGTTCTTGCGCAATCCACATAATGGCTTTAACGCGGCTATCTACATGGCAAGCGTCTACATAGCCAATGGCGCCGCTGGTTTGCGCCACATAGCGCAGCACGGCTTCTTCTGAGTTAACTGAATATGGCGGCAAAATACCGTTAAAGTATTGGCCGTTCCAATAATCGATTTGCTTTTTGGGCGCGCTACCTAATATTATTTGCGAAAATTGCTGCCTTAATGGGTGCTCAGGGCGTAAATTTACCGGCTTAATGCGCTGCCCTTTTGGCCAATACAATTGTTTGCGCCAGTAAATTAAATTTAACTCATTCGCGGCTACGGCTAGCTCATCACTATTCACCACAATCGCGATAACAGGCGCATTGCCATCTGCAAATGCCAGCGGCATGCTGCTTAGCAGCAGGCTTATCATCCAAAAGATAGACTTAAAAACGGGCATTAAAATTAGAAAAACAAGGCAAAAGAAGCGCTAAATCCGCGCGGCGATTCAGGCATTCCTGCGCTGCCGCCAGTGAATTCTAGTTTTAATAATTGCGTGGGTTTTACGCGCCAAGTGGCGCCCACTAACCAGCGTTCTTTGGCGCCTAAGTCTGGGCGCTGCAAGGTTTCAAGCCGCGTAATCCAGTACCAATCTTGTATGCCTAAACCATTTAAAGGCACCGCGGTTTGTAAATAAGCGCCGCTGCCGCCATCGCGGTCGCTGGTATTAAAACGCTGAAAAACCTCTGCGCTAATTTCAACATTTTTAATAGTGGTCACTACATCTAAGCCCAGCATGCGATAGCTGGCATCGTTAAGACCTTTTTCGCGAAACGATAACAGTGAAATACCAATATCGGATTGATTTTTTACACTCAAGCGCAAGCCGCGCACATGCTCAAACTGGCGCTCTTCATCGTCTTGCTCTTGGTCTTCTAACAGCTCGCCAAACACTTTGTATTCAAACGCGCTATTTTTAAACGGCACAGCGCCATGCAGCATCATGCCATTGGTGGCGGTGGGGAACAGTTGCGTGGTGGCCAGTGGGCGCGATGTTGTCCACACCAGCGGTGGCGCATGCAGTAGATTCCAGCGGCTATTAGGGGTTAAAAAACGACCTGCGCGAAAGTTAATTTTTTCAGATAAATTGTAATCAAAATAAAAACGCTCTAAATCTAAATGGCCTTCTTTGCGCGAAAATTTTGTATCATCGTTCCATGCTAGTGGGCGTTCTAGTTCTAGCTCACTAAAAAAACTTAAACGGCCTTCGCCAGACCAGCTTAAAAGCAAGCTAATTTCATTAATAGCGGCTTCAGCTTCTTGGTCTTTATGCAAGGTAACGCCCGCGCTGCTGTAACCGCCCAGCTGAAAGCCATCTAACCAATTAGAGCCTTCATCGGCAAGTGCAGGCTTGCTTAGCGCGGTAGACAGTACTAGACTTACAAAGATGAACACAAAAAAATTTCGCATAATCAATTCCATAGCCGCGGCGTATTGGCGGGGTTATCTCGGCAATGGTGATTGTCGCATAACGGCAGTATTTCAGCCTTAAAATCCGCTTGATAAAAAAACTTTCGATTCGCCAATTATTATTATTGGCTTTTTTATTAGCAGGCTTATTGCCCGCTATGCTGGTGAGCTTTTTAAGCTTTTATCAGGCCAAAACCGCGCTAAAAAAAGAGATCACCCGCGATTTACAAACGCTAAGCCAAACGGTGGCCAATAGTGTTTCGCGCATGCTATTTGAGCGCACGCAAAATGTGGCGTCTTGGAGCCAGTTAGCGATTATGCAAGAGCTACAAATTGACGATATTGATAAGCGCCTATCCACTTTTTTGCGCGAATTACAAACAAGTTATGGCGATGTTTATCAAACTATTTATGTGGTCAATATGCAAAACAAAGTGATTGCATCCAGTAATCCTAGCCAATTAAATCAACAGATTACAATGCCAAAGCCTTGGTTTATTATTGATGCGAGCGAAAAAAAAATCACCTTTTCAATTATTCAAAATAATGTGTTGGCCATTTCGCAACAGGTGATAGAACCCAGCACTAATCAAGTGATTGGCCGCTTGGTAGCTGAATTTAATTGGCAGCAAATCCAAAACTTATTAAATTCTGCCGTGAAAAAGCCATCCACCGTTGCTTTGTTAAATGAGCAAGGCAATGCGCTGGCCGCTAGTGCTAATTGGAACCAAAACGCAGGCCATGAAATGCATGCGCAAAGTAATTTTAGTATTCAGCCAAGCGCGCCAAAGTGGCAAGTGCGGGTAGAAAAATTGCATTCGCTGGCGGTAGAGCCGGTGCACCGTTTAGGCTATATTTTCTTGGCCTTGCTGGCCAGCACGCTGTTATTCGCCGCTTTTTTGGTTACGCCAATCGCCCAAGCCATTACACAGCCGCTGGCCAAATTAACCTTATTTGTGCGCAGCTTTAAGCAAGAACAATTAGCAGAAACGCCCAAAACGGGCCCGCCAGAAGTGCAAGAATTAGCCATAGCCTTTGAAAATATGATGCAAGATTTAGCCAAAACGCAGGCCAATTTAACGCGTGCCGCCAAGCTGGCGGTGGTGGGTGAAATGGCTGCCGCCATGAGCCATGAAGTGCGCACGCCGCTAGGTATATTGCGCTCATCAGCCGATTTACTGTTGCGCGAACCTAAGCTAAGCCAAGATGGTAAAGAAGTGCTGGGCTTTATTATTTCAGAAACCGAACGTTTAAATCGGCTGGTTTCTACTTTAATTGATTCGGCCCGCCCGCGCCTACCGCAGTTTGTGGCGGTTGATTTGGCCGATTTAATCAGCAAAATTACCAGCATGCTGCGCGCCCAAGCAGAGCAAAAAAATATTGCGCTTAATTTGGATTTGTCACACTCGGTTACTGCCGAAATTGATCACGATCAAATCACGCAAGTGATGATGAATATTGTGTTAAATGCGATCCAAATCTTACCGATAGGTGGCCAAATTTTCATCCGTTTGTATCAGCAACAAGATGCCGCCATTATTGAAGTGGCCGATAATGGGCCTGGCATAAGTGACGCCAACCAAGCGCATATTTTTGAGCCATTTTTTACCCAACGCGCAGGCGGCGTTGGCTTGGGTTTGGCGGTGGTGCGGCAAATTGTGCAAGCGCACGGCGGCGATATTCGCTACAGCAGCAGCCAGTTTGGCGGCGCGCAGTTTACAATCATATTACCCATTTCAAAAGCGTAATACCCATGCAAAAACAATGCACCATTTTAGCGGTAGACGATGAGCCCAATATGCGCCGCTTGCTGGAAATTAGCCTGCGCCAAGCCGGCTACAAGCCCGTGTTGGCGGCCGATGGTTATGAAGCGCTAGCGCAAATTAAAGCTCAGCATATAGATTTAGTGGTGAGCGATTTGCATATGCCGGGCATGAATGGGCTGGCCTTGCTTAAAGCCATTCGGCAAGAAAATGAAACGCTACCTTTTATGATGGTGACTGCGCTGGGCGAAATTAAAACCGCGGTAGAAGCCATGAAACTGGGCGCCAGCGACTACATTTTGCGCCCGTTTGATTTAGAAACATTAGAAATTGCCATTGCAAAAGCGTTAAGTAATAGACGTTTGCAATTAGAAAACACCTATTTAAAAGCCGATAATGAAGTGGTTTCTATTGACGCTGGATTTATTGGCGAAAGCGCGCCCATGTTGGCGCTAAAGCAATTGATTGCGCAAGTAGCACCCGAAAAAGCCACTGTGTTGATAACTGGCGAAACGGGGACAGGTAAGGAATTGGTGGCAAAAGCGATTCATGCCGCATCAAAGCGTAAAAATGGTTTGTTTGTGGCCATTAATTGCGCGGCAATACCAGCCGATATTTTAGAATCGGAATTATTTGGTCACGAAAAAGGCGCTTTTACTGGCGCCATTAAAGAGCGTATTGGTAAATTTGAGCTGGCCGATGGCGGCACACTTTTTTTAGATGAAATTGCTGAAATGCCGATTCAGCTTCAGGCTAAAATTCTGCGCGTGTTGCAAGAAGGCGTAATAGAAAAAATTGGCAGTAATAAGACCATTAGCCTAGATGTGCGGGTGATTGCCGCCACCAACCGCGACCCATTGCAAGCGGTTAAAGAAGGCAAATTGCGCGAAGATTTGTATTACCGGCTGAATGTTTTTCAGCTAAACACCCCGCCCCTGCGCGAACGGCCTGATGATATAACGCGACTAGCGCATTATTTTTTAGCCAAAAGCGGCACACAAATTTCACATGCAGCCTTAATGCAATTACAAGCTTACGCGTGGCCCGGCAATGTGCGCGAGCTAGAAAATATACTAGAGCGCGCGTCTATTTTAGCGGCTAAGCAGACTATTTTGCCGCCACATTTGCCTGCTGATATAGCGCCAGCAATTAAGCAAGCGGATGATTTAATCGCCACTGAGCAGCCTTTTTCGATTCCGCAAATGACCGCTCAAATTGAGAAAAAATTAATTATGGAAGCACTGGCTGCCAGCCAAGGCAATAAAGCCAAAGCGGCCAAGTTGCTAGAGATTAGTGAGCGCTCACTTTGGTATAAAATCGATCAATTCAATCTTAAATAAGCTTTGTTTTTATCTTTATAGCTGGCATTGACAGGTTTACTTAACGCTGTTAAATTAACATCGTTTAATTAACAGTGTTAAGTAAGATTTTTTATGCCACCAAAACCCAAAACCGAGCTTGAACGCCAACATCTGCGTACCTTAATTATGGATGCAGCGCGCGAGTTATTTGTTTCGCGCGGCGTAGAGGCGGTGACTATGCGCGAAATTGCTAAGCGCATTGGCTATTCTGCCACCAGCATTTATTTGCACTTTGCCGATAAAGAAGCCTTAATTCGTGCGGTGTGCGATACCGATTTTTTAGCGCTGGCCGATGCTTTAAAAAATAATTTAGCGATCAACGACCCAGTTGAGCGCATGCTGGCGATTGGGCGCGATTATGCCGCGTTTGCGCTTAATTATCCTAATCACTACCGCATGATGTTTATGACAGAGCACCCGCCTTGCGATCCGGCCAGCTCAACCATTCAACAAAATAATGCCGAACAAGATGCCTATTTTCAGCTAAAAACGGTGGTGAATGATGTATTTTTAGCAGGAAAATTTAGGCCAGATTTAACCGATGCGGATTTGATTGCGCAAACCATTTGGGCTGGCATGCATGGCGTTTGCGCGCTGCAAATTAGCATGGCTAACGATATTTGGGTTAATTGGGCCACAATTGAGCAGCGTTTGCAGATGATGCAATTAACCTTGATTCGCGGTTTGTTGCAAGAGCATACTAATGCAATTAATAATAAAAACGAGAGCTTGCTATGAAAATAAAACTAAGTGCATTTAGCATGGTTGCGATATTGATGGCGGGCTGTGAAAAGCCACCGCAAACGCCGCCGCCGCTGCGACCTGCTTTGGTGGTTGTGGTTGGCCAAGCTGCCGTAGAGCAAGGCATGGTGCTGGTGGGCGAGGTTAAATCACGCTATGAATCCAATCAGGGTTTTAGAATCGGCGGCAAGATTATTGAGCGCAAAGTAGAAGTGGGCACGGTGGTTAAAAAAGGCCAAGTATTGGCGCTGTTAGATGCGGCAGATACGAATTTAACCGCCGCCGCGGCTTATGCCGATGTGCGCGCGGCAGAAGCCAGCCATGCCTTAGCAAAAGCCGAAGTTGAGCGCCAGCGCTTATTATTTAACAAAAAATTTATTTCCGCTTCGGCCTTAGATTTTCGCGAAGCCGAATTAAAAACATCGGCGGCGCGCTTGCAACAAGTAAAAGCGCAAGCGGCGGTATCCAGCAATCAATCGCGCTATACCAGTTTAATGGCAGACCGCAATGGCGTGGTAACGCAAATTCGTGCAGAGCCCGGCCAAGTAGTGGCGGCGGGTGAAATGGTGGCGCAAGTGGTTGATACGCAACAGCTTGAAGTGTTAGTGGCCGTACCAGAGTCTAGAGTGGCGGCGATAAAAATTGGCGATATGGCCCAATTAAAACTGTGGGCAAACCAATTTCCAGCGGCTGAAAAAATCTACACAGGAAAAGTGCGTGAAATTGCGCCAGCCGCCAGCTCTGCCACCCGCGCTTTTGATGTGCGCGTAGCCGTTTTAGATGCTGATGAAATGCTTAAATTAGGCATGACAGCGGGCATGCGTATTGCTAGTGGCGAACAAGTTGCCGATTTAATTGTGCCAGCCAGCGCTTTAACGCAAATTAATGGCAAAACCAGTGTTTGGGTTATCGATAAAGCGGGCGTTGCTAATTTGCGCGCCGTAACAGCTGGCCAATTTACAGAAAACGGCGTGCAGGTAATGAGCGGCTTGCAGGCAGGCGAAATGGTGGCCATTGCTGGCGTGCACACCTTAATTAATGGCCAAAAAGTGAAGCCTTTATTACAGTCAACGCCAACAGAGGCGGCGCAATGATTGAGGCCGAAAATCCACAAAAATCTGGCTTTAACTTATCGCTTTGGGCGTTAAATCATCAAACTTTAGTGTTGTATTTAATGCTGATGCTAACCTTTGCCGGTTTGCTGGCTTACAGCAAACTTGGCCAATCAGAAGACCCGCCTTTTACCTTTAAAGTGATGCTAGTGCGCACCAGTTGGCCAGGTGCCAGCGCGGTAGAGGTTGAGCAGCAAGTGACGGATAAGCTTGAAAAAAAGCTACAAGAAACGCCACATTTGGATTACACCAGCAGCTATTCACGGCCGGGCGAATCGATGATTTTTGTAGTGATTAAAGACGATACATTTTCGCAAGATGTGCCAGATATTTGGTATCAGGTGCGCAAAAAAATCAGCGATATTCGCCACACCTTGCCGCAAAATATTGAAAGCCTGACTTTTAATGATGAATTTAGCGATGTGTATGGCAGCATGTACGCCCTTACAGGCGATGGCTTTGATAATTTTGCTTTAAAAAAACAAGCCGAAATTATTCGCGCCGAATTATTAAGCGCCAAAGATGTGGCCAAAATTGATTTTTTTGGTGAGCAAAAACAGCGCATCTATATAGAGCTTTCTAACGCCAAACTTTCTACCATGGGCATTAGCGCCACGGTGCTGTTAAATAATCTGCAAACGCAAAATGCCGTGGTAAAAAGCGGCACGTTTGATTCGCCCAATGAGCGCATTCGCATTGAGGTTTCGGGCCGTTACAACACGCTAGACAATCTGCGCGATTTTAGGATACGCGCTAATAATCAAGATTTTAGATTAGGCGATGTGGCGCGCATTTATCGCGGCTATGAAACCCCGCCAAGGGATACTGTGCGCTATAACGGCACCGATACTTTGTTGCTGGGCGTGAGCATGCGCGAAGGCGGCGATGTGATTGCGTTAGGGCATGTGCTGGATGCAAAAATTGCCAAAATTCAGCAAAATCTGCCAGTGGGTTTAAGCTTTGCCACCATTACATCGCAGCCCAAAATAGTGGCCAATTCGGTTAACGATTTTGTGACATCATTAATTGAGGCGCTAGTGATTGTGCTGGGCGTTAGCCTGCTTTCATTGGGCTTGCGCACAGGCATTGTGGTGGCAATCACCATTCCCGTTGTGCTGGCGGCCACCTTTTTAGTGATGCAATTATTTAATATTGGCTTGCATAAAATTTCACTTGGCGCGCTAATATTGGCGCTGGGTTTGCTGGTAGATGATGCGATTATTGCAGTAGAAATGATGTCATCCAAAATGGAACAAGGCATGCAACGCATGCAAGCGGCGGCGTTTGCTTACACATCAACCGCCATGCCCATGCTAACTGGCACGCTGGTTACAGTTGCCGGCTTTTTACCCATTGCCACGGCGGCAAGTTCTACAGGCGAATACACACGCTCAATCTTTCAAGTTTCGGCCATTGCCTTGATTATTTCATGGGTGGCGGCGGTGATTTTTGTGCCGTATTTGGGCTACCATTTATTACCCGATTACAGCCAAAAACCACAGTCATCTAAATTTAATCGGTGGCTAAAATCCACATTTAAACTAGCCGATAAACCAGATGATAATCATCATCACGATATTTATAACAGCGCGTTTTATAGCCGCTTTAGGGCCTTAGTTACCGCTTGTGTGCGCTACCGCAAAACGGTCATTGCCATCACATTCATTTTATTTGTACTATCCATTTTAGGTTTTACAAAAGTGCAGCAGCAATTTTTCCCCGATTCCACGCGTTTAGAGTTGGTGGTGGATTTGCGCATGGCCGAAAGCGCCTCTTACGCGGCAACCAATAATGAGGTGAAAAAGCTAGAAACGTGGTTACGCGCTTGGAACCAAAAACACAAAGGCGTTGATAATTTTGTGGCCTATATTGGCACAGGCAGCCCGCGTTATTATTTGCCTTTAGATATTCAATTGCCGCATCGCGGTTTTGCACAATTTGTTATTTTAAGCAAAGATTTGACTGCGCGCGAAGCCTTGCGTAGCGATTTATTAAGCTTATTTGAACGCGACTTTCCGGCCTTAAGAGCATCTGTATTGCGGCTTGAAAACGGCCCACCGGTTGGGTTCCCTGTGCAATTTAGGGTAGATGGCAGCGATATTGCGCAAATACGCCAAATATCGCATCAAATTGAAGATATTATGCGCGCCAACCCCAATTTAGTTAACGTGCAATTGGGTTGGGAAGAGCCCAGTAAAGTCATTAAAGTCAGCATTGATCAAGCAAAAGCCAGGCTGTTAGGTGTAAGCTCAGTGGATGTGGCCAATGTAATAAATGCCGCTTTAAGCGATTTATACATTACCGAATTTAGAGAAGGCAATGAGCGCATTGATTTAGTGGCGCGCGGCGTGGATGTTGAGCGCACGCAGTTATCGCGCCTGCCCAACTTAATGTTTAATGTGCAAAACGGTAGCGGTAATCAAACGTCTGTGCAATTGGCGCAATTTGCCAAAATCACCTCTGAGTTTGAAGAAGGCGTGATTTGGCGGCGCAACCGCGTGCCATCTATCACCGTGCGCGCACATTTGCGCGGCGATACGCAAGCGCCTGTGGTTTCTGCGCAAATTGAAGAAAAGCTTGCAAGCATTAAAGCCAATTTGCCGCTTGGCGTAATGGTTCAAACGGGTGGCGCGGTAGAAGAATCAGCCAAAGGCGGTGCATCGGTTGCTAAAGGCGCGCCTTTGTTTTTGGTGGTGGTGTTAACGCTATTAATTTTGCAGCTACAAAGCTTTTCGCGCGTATTTTTAGTGTTGCTCACCGCACCATTAGGATTAATTGGAGTCACAATAGCGTTGTTGCTTTTTGGCAAACCATTCGGCTTTGTAGCCATGTTGGGCACCATTGCATTATCAGGCATGATTATGCGCAATTCGGTGATTTTGGTGGATCAGATTGATCAAGACAGAGCCAGCGGATTGCCCGCTTGGCAGGCGATTGTAGAATCCACCATTCGCCGTTTTAGGCCAATTGTATTAACAGCCGCAGCCGCCATATTAGCCATGATACCGCTAACGCGCAGTGTATTTTTTGGGCCAATGGCGGTGGCCATTATGGGCGGCTTGGCCATTGCCACAGCGTTAACCGTGTTATTTTTACCGGCATTATATGCGGCATGGTTTAGGGTAAAAGTACCTGAAACGCGTTAAGCAGTTCAGTTATAATTAGGGTTAAATTAATGAGATTAAGCACATGATACAAACAGCAGAAATTAAAACGGCAAGTGAGACCGCGGATTTTAATATGCCTCGCGAAATCGCGAGATTCAATATGATAGAACAGCAGATTCGCACTTGGGAAGTATTAGACCCAGTGGTACTGGCTTTGCTAAGCGAAATTCCGCGCGAACACTTTGTGCCAGCCGAATATCAAGGCTTGGCTTTTGCTGATATTGAGATCCCAATCGGCCGTGATTTAACATCTGGTCAAACTATGCTTAGCCCCAAATTAGAAGGCCGCATTTTACAGGCTTTAAGCGTGCAAAAAACGCATCATGTATTGCACATTGGCACAGGCAGCGGCTATGTAACAGCCTTGTTGGCAAGCTTGGCTAAACACGTTACATCTGTAGAAATTAATGCCGATTTGAGTGCAAAAGCAGCGCAAAATTTAGCCAAACACGCTATTCAAAACGTCACTTTATTGGTGGCAGATGGCGCATTAGGCTTGCCAAATCAAGCACCTTTTGATTTGATTGTTTACACCGGCTCATGCCCAATTGAGCCGCTTGGCGTGCGTAATCAGCTGGCTATTGGCGGCGCGCTATTTATTGTTTTAGGCACAGGCCCTGCCATGCAAGCCATTTTGATTCAGCGCTTATCAGACGCCGCTTTTAAGCAAGATGTGTTATTTGAAACCTATGTGCCTGAATTGATTAATGCACCGCAGGCCAGCACGTTTGAGTTTTAATATGCTTAACTTTAAACCGCTTTTATTAAAGGCATTTGTACTGTGCGCGCTACTGCCAGCAGGCTTGCAAGCACAAGATAAAAAATTGAATTTGCTGGATATTTATCAGCAAGCGTTGGCGCACGACCCAGTTTTGGCCTCTGCATTAAGTAGCAACAAAGCCGCGCAAGAAATAATTGAGCAAGGCAAAGCCTTATATAGGCCAACGGTTAATTTTAGCGCAGGCGTAACCGCCACCAAAAGCAATATTGAGTTTAATAATGTCACGTCAAACTTTCCGCGTGTGGCGGGTAGAGCCAGTTTTGAAGGTTATAACTATGGCTTAGAAGCGCGTCAACCCATTTATCGCCAACAAAATTTAGTGCAAATGGATCAAAGCTACACGCAAGTGAGCATTGCCGATAAGCAATATCATTTAAGTCAGCAAAATCTGATTTTACGCACTACGCAGGCGTATTTTAATGTGCTGATTGCGCAAGATAAAATTGAGCTGATTAAAGCGCAAAAAACGGCTATTTTAAGCCAGCTAGATCAAGCCAAAATTACCTTTGAAGTGGGCACCGCCACCATTACCGATGTAAATGAAGCGCAAGCGCGCTTTGATTTGGTGGTGGCGCAAGAAATTGCCGCCATAAACGAATACCAAATTGCGCAGCACGAAATTCAGCAGATTACCGGTGAATTGCCAAGCGCGCTTGCCACGGTTAAAAGCGATATTCAAGTGAATACGATTAATCAAAACATGCAAAATTTGCTGGATGTAGCGCTGCAAAACAACCTAAATATCGCCATTCAGCAAGATACCTTAAAGCTAGCCGAGCAAGATGTGGCCTTTAACAAAGCCGCGCATATGCCAACCTTGGATGCGGTGGCCAACTACACCGATAATTACACCAATGGCGGTTTAAACGGTTTTGGTAACGATTTTAACAGCGCCACTATTGGCTTGCAGCTGCAAATTCCGCTGTATCAAGGCGGGGCCATTAGCTCACGCGTGCGCCAAGCGCTGTTAAATCAGCAAAAAGCCAAAGATGATGTAGAAATTGCGCGCCGCCAAACCGATTTAGAAACGCAGCGCGCGTTTTTAAATTTAAGCAGCAGCGTGGCGCAAATTAAGGCGCTAGAGCAAGCATTAATTAGTAGCCAAAGCCAGCTAGATTCAACCAAATTAGGCTATGAAGTGGGCGTGCGGATTAGTGTGGATGTGCTAAACGCGCAACAGCAATTGTTTTCGGCCAAGCGCGATTTACTGCAAGCGCGCTACAATTATTTGGTGAACATCATCCGCTTAAAATCAGCCACAGGCGTGGTGGCAGAGGTGGATTTACAAGATATTAATCAGCAATTGGTGCTGGCACCTTAATCTTACCTAAATAACTGACATCTAAAAACGGCCAACTAAATATGAGCGCAACCATTTCAAAAGCCGAGCTTAGTCAATTAGTTATCATTGATATGCAAACCAAGCTGCATGGCGCCATGCAGGCCGATGCCATGCAATTGGTGATTAAAAATTTTGGCATATTAGCGCAAGCGGCTATTTTGCTTAATGTGCCAGTGATTGTCACAGAGCAATATCCGCAAGGTTTGGGCGAAACATTGCCACAAATTAAACAATATATCGGCGCATGCAAACCAATAGAAAAAACCGCTTTTTCAGCCGCCAGCGCGTCAAAATTTAACCAGCAATTGCATCGCGATCAACCGCAAATCATCATCGCAGGTATGGAATCGCATATTTGCGTATTGCAAACCGCGCTAGATTTAATTAAAGCTAATAAGCAAGTTTTTGTGGTGGAAGACGCTATTATTTCGCGCAATGCTAGCAATAAAGCCAACGCATTGGCGCGCATGCGCGATGCCGGCTGTATCATCACCAATACGGAATCAGTTGTGTTTGAATGGCTGGGTAACGCGCAACATTCTGCTTTTAAAGCAATATCGGCGCTTATTCGCTAACACAGCTATTTAATTAAGTGCGCCCTAATAAGCTGCATGGTTCTAAAGGTTGCCCCAGTAGAAGCTTGGCTAAAATTTAAGCTGGCTTGCTGCATTTGGGTTCTTTTTTCGCTATGTTTAGCCAAATACTGAATTTTTTCGCGCAAGCTGGCCACATCACTCACCTGCGTTGCCGCCCCTGCCCGTAGCGCATTTGCGGTGGCTTCGGCAAAATTATAGGTATATTTGCCAATTAAAATAGGCTTGCCCATGCTGGCCGCTTCAATCAAGTTTTGGCCACCAAACTTCAGCAAGCTACCACCCACAAAAGTAAAATCACAAGCGGCGTAATAGCTAAATAATTCGCCCATGCTATCGCCCAGCACCACTTGCACCTGCTGATTAATCGGCAAAACCAATTGGCTGCGGCGCACATAATGTAAGCCTGCCGCTTTAATCAGCTGCTCTACTTCATCAAACCGTTGCGGATGGCGCGGCACTATCATGGTTAAAATAGTTAAATCTTTTACCGCCTCTAAAATTAACGCTTCTTCACCTTCGCGCGTGCTGGCGGCCAAAAATACAGTTTTTTCACCCAATAACGCGCGCAATTTCAAGCCATTTTCTAGCGCATTCGCAGGTGGCCGTACATCAAATTTTATATTGCCAGTAATATCCACATGAGGCGCGCCCAGCATTTGCAAACGCACCGCATCAGCTCTTGTTTGCGCGGCAATGGCGCTTAAGTTGTGCAAACCTTCGGTTACCAAACGGCCTAGCTTGCCATAACCCTTGGCCGATTTTTCAGATAAGCGCGCATTGAGTAGTAATATTGGAATTTCATTTTTTTTGCACGCCGCAATTAAGTTAAACCACAACTCGGTTTCCATAATCAAACCAATTTTTGGCTGAAAATGTTTTAAAAAACGCCTCACGGCAAATGGCAAATCATAAGGTAAATACACACGCTGTACCGCGTCGCCAAACAGCTGCTCGCTAGCTTCGCGCCCAGTAGGTGTGGTGTGCGTGAGCAAGATTTGATGCTGCGGATACTGCGCCTGCAAAGCTTTAACCAAAGGCTCTGCCGCGCGCGTTTCGCCCACCGAAACGCAATGCAGCCAAATAACCGGCTTGTTTACTTTTAATGCATAGCCCCCAAACCGCTCACGCCAATGCAATTTGTAAGCCGGTTGCTTAATACCGCGCCACCATAATTTAAATGGCACTATCGGCAACACTGCATACAACAAAATGGAATATAAAAAGCGATTCACATCAGTATTTTCTCATAAATAGATGCACTTAAAATTTTAAAAAACGGTGTTAGTACCTGAAAAACAATAATACGGGGTGGTAATAAACAATTGTTGACAATTGAGATGCTCAATTACCAATTTGGGCTATTGCGTGAATCTACGCAGTAAGAATAAACTGCATTCGTCAAATATTGTGTTTGATCACTTAAAAAATAAATTAAATTATAAAAGTTAATTAATGACTATTGAAATTATTGCACGTGTAAAAACGGTTTTAAAAACCCAAGCCGAGCTTAATCAGGACGTTAATGGCCTTGACATTGATGCCGATTTATTCGCCGCTGGTATGAGCTCGCGCGCAACAGTTGGTGTAATGCTAGGGCTTGAGTCAGAGTTTGATTTAGAGTTTCCAGATAGCATGTTGCGTCGCGATGTATTTGAAAGCATCCGCGCAATTGGCAATGCTATTTCTAGTTTGCAAACTTAATGAATCCCGCTAACCAAGACAATGCCAGCCAAGCCGATGTAGATGCGCGCATCGCTGAAATTGACCGTATTGGCCGTGAAATAGCTCGTATACATGCAAACGATGTTGATGATAAAAGTCGTTTTCCGATAGAGGCAATTACTGCGCTTAAAACGGCTGGTATTTTTTCGGCGCCTATCCCTGCTGAATACGGCGGCGTTGGGGCTGACCCGATTGAGCTGGCGCGCGGCTGTGCGGCATTAGGCCTACATTGCTCAGCTACCGCAGCGGTGGTGGCTATGCACCATACACAAATTTTATCCGCCGTACATCACGCTAAAAATAGCCCTCAATTACAAGATTATTTGCGTCGCGCCGCAAAAGAAAATCGCTTAATTGCGTCTGTTACGTCTGAAGTTGGCCCTGGCGGCGATATGCGTAGCAGCAGTTGCGCGGTGGAAATCGATGGCGATAGCTATACGCTGACTAAAAAAGCCACCACTGTTTCGTATGGCAATTATGCCGATGACTTAATGATTACAGCGCGTAAAAATTCAGAAGCGGCGAGTGGCGATCAAGTGTTGGTGATTGCCGAAAAAGGCCAATTTGAGCTGCAAGATCAAGGCGCTTGGGATACCTTAGGTATGCGAGGCACTTGCAGTCCGCCAGCTACAGTGGTTGCTAAGGGCGCGGCTTGGCAGGTGATGACTACGCCGTTTGCCGATGTTGCGACTTATACCATGGTGCCTACTTCGCACATATTTTGGTCCGCTTGGTGGTTTGGTTTAGCGTCAGATGCGGTGAATAAAGCGCGCGAATTGTTTCGTGCAAAAGGCCGCTCTAACCCTGGCACAACGCCCATGGGCGCGCACCGTGTGGCAGATTTAAGTGCCGAATTGCAAAAAATGGAATATGAAGTTTTTGGCTTGGCACGCGAATATGCAGAGGCATTGGCAACTGACGATTTACAAAAATTGGCTAGCCTGGCGTTTTCGCTGCGAATTAATACACTCAAGCTGAATAGCTCACGCGCGGTGGTGGCGATTGTTAGCGAAGCCTTGAGCGTATGCGGCATTCAGGCTTACAAAAATAACGGGCCGTTTTCATTGGGGCGGCATTTGCGCGACGCTCATTCGTCTGTGATGATGGTGCATAATGACCGTATTCAATTGACTAATGCGGCGTTGCTGCTGGTGCATAAAGGTAATTAGTTGCCAATTATTCAGCTGAGTATTCAACTGAATAACCAAATAATAATAACTAATTTAGATTGGGGAGCGGTTTTCAATGAGTGACGGTTCAGTGGGTAGTTTAGATGCAGCACATTTAGCGTTTAAGGCGCAGCTTTTTGCGCATAAACTGCTGCTAGATAGCGGTGTAAAAGGCATTGTTGGCCGCGCCGCGCCCTTGGTTGAGTTGGTGGCCAGCCTGCAAGGCATGGTAGACCGCGAATCAAAAAAAGATGGTGCGGTAAAAGCTTGTTTTCCACCTGTTGTGCCGCGTGAGCTATTGCGCAAAGTGGGATATATGGAAAATTTCCCCAATTTATGTGGCTCTATAAACACCTTTACTGGTGGCGATAGAGAACAAATGGCCTTGGTTGAAACCGTTAAAAGTGGCGGCGATTGGACGCCGCATTTAAGCCAGACCGATGTCACACTTACCCCTGCCAGTTGCTACCCTTTGTATCCAACGCTGGCTGGTACTTTGCCAGAAGGCGGAGTGCTGTTTGACTTAAATTGCTATTGTTTTCGGCACGAGCCATCAAACGATCCGGGGCGATTAATGAGTTTTGAAATACGCGAAAACGTGCGTGCAGGCACGCCAGTCGATGTGCAAAAATGGCGTGGCGATTGGTTGGATCGCGGCCAAGGCTTAATTGAATCGTTAGGTTTGCCTGTATTTTTAGATACTGCCAGCGATCCATTTTTTGGCCGTGGCGGCAAAATGATGAAAGCCAGCCAAAAAGAGCTTGAGCTTAAATTTGAGCTATTAGTGCCTATTTGGAGCGAAGATTCACCCACCGCAGTGGCCTCGTTTAATTACCACCAAGACCATTTTGCCCATGTATTTGGCATCTATACCGCCGATGGAAATGGCGCGCATACCGCCTGCCTGGGCTTTGGCATTGATAGATTAGTGATTGGTCTACTAAAAACGCATGGCTTTGATATGAAAACTTGGCCAGCCAGCGTGCGCCAAACCTTGATGCTATAAATGATGGCAGATTTACAGAAAAAATTACTAAGCCTAACGCCAGCCACATTTAGCCCGCATGTTTTGCACGGGTTTGATCAAAACTTTCGTGAAACCAATTGCTATGGCGATTTGATTATTGAGTTGGTGCATGGCTTGGGTTTAGAGCCAACCGCCTGCTTGGCGTATACCTTGGCAGCTGATTTTGAGGGCGACCAATGGACATTTGGTAAGCCTTCGCAACACGATTTAATGCAACTTTACGGTATCCGTATTGAGGAGCTATCGCTGTATCGCGCATTAGTCGATCAAATCGTCACGCAAGTAGAACGTGGTTCTGTGCCGCTATTAGAGGCCGATGCTTATCACCTGCCAGATACCGCCGGTATTGACTACCGAGCCAACCACGTTAAAACTACCATTGCTATTACGTATATAAATGTAGCCAATAAAGTGATGCGTTATTTTCATAACGCGGCCTTTGCCGAGTTAAGTGGTGACGATTTTGACGGTATTTTGCAGCCGCTTATCAGCACGCAAAAAGGCTATTTGCCACCGTATTGTGATATTGCTAAGCTGGATTATGTGAGTGAGCCCTCACAAGCAGATTTAAGAGAAATTGCATTTACTAGCGCTAAAACACACCTTAGTAAACGCCCGCGCCACAACCCTATTGCTTTACACAGCGCCGCGATGCAAGAACATCAACAAGCCATTATACAAGGCGGCTTACCAGCGTATCATGCTTATACCTTTGTGGCTTTGCGCCAGATGGGCGCGGCACACCAATTAGGCGCCCATTTTTTACGTTGGTTAAATGCCGACGATGCAAACTTAATAGCCGCTGCCGATGCGTTTGAGCAGATTTCAGCCAGCGCCAAAATGCTGGTATTGAAACTGGCGCGTGTTAGCCATAGCGGAAAACCTGCAGATTTGACAGCCATTTTTAATGATATGGCTAACCAGTATTTAGATGCGGCATTTGCATAAAAATAATGGCATCGCACCAAGCCCATTCTGCTTTAGCACATTCCCTGTTATCACTGGCGGGTGAAGCCGTTCGGCCATTAAGCACGCAGGCTGGCTGCCAGTTTGAGCTTATAAGCACGCCCAGCAACGCCTACCAAACGCCTGCCGATATTCCAGTGGACGCCTTGTTTGTGGCGGCTGATATTCCCAATACAATAACAGCGCAAGATGCAGTCAAGGCGGATCAATTCGATCACTGGTTGCGACTTAATTTTGAAGCTGCAGCTAATAAAGAACATCTGCAATTTTTGCAGTTTGAGGGCTTGCTTACACATGCCGATGTGTTTTTAAATGGCGTGTTAATTCTGCAGTCGCACAATGCTTTTCATACACATCTGCTAGAGGTGGCGCATCAGCTAAAAGCCAATAATCAATTGCATATTTGCTTTAGAGCTATCGCGCCACTGCTTGCGCAAAAGCAGCCGCGCGCACGCTTTCCAACTAGATTAATTAACCAGCGGCATTTGCGCTTTATACGCACGCCCACGTTGGGCTATATGCCAGGCTTTTCGTCAGAAGCCAAATTAATCGGCGCTTTCAGGCCAATTAAGCTGATTACACAGACGCAATTTGTGGTGCAAATCGCACACGTGAATGCGGTTTTAATCGGTGATAAAACGGGCAAGGCTTCGGTTAGCTTGAGCCTAAAATGTTTAGCTAAAATCCCAAAGATGGGCGCTTTTGTACTTGTAGATGAGGCAACTCAAACAGAAATTACGCGCGCAAAAGCCAATTTTAATTGTGTGGATAATATCGCGCATTTTGAGGCTGATATTGAAGCGGCAAACATTGAAGCCTACTGGCCGCATACGCACGGCATGCCAACGCGTTATTTATTAAAACTGGTGTTATATTCGAATAGTGACGGGCAAGAAATTGTAATTGGACACTACGGTTTTCGCCGCATTACACGCGCCAATGCGCACGATTTATCGCTGCAAATCAATAACACCGCTATGTTTTTACGCGGTGCTTGTTGGACCCCAATGAATCTACTCAGCTTGCAAACTTCAGTTGCAGAGTTGCGCCAACGCCTGCTGCTACTTAAAAATGCTGGCATCAATATGCTGCGCCTGCCAGGCAATATGCCGTATGAGTGCGATGATTTTTATGAAATGTGCGATGAGCTTGGCATTTTAATTATGCAAGATTTTGCCTTTACCAACTTTGATTATCCTGAAGATAACGCTGAGTTTGTGGCCAGTGTGCAGCAAGAAGCTGTGACATTTTTGCGCAAACACGGCCACCGTGCCTGCTTAATACTGCTGGCTGGCAATAGCGAGGTGGCGCAACAAGCAGCAATGATGGGCGTAGATTTAGAACAAATTCATAACCGTATTTTTGATGAAATACTCAAAAATATTTGTGCAGAACATGCGCCTAATGTGCCATATGTTAGCTCTAGCCCAAATTCAAACAATATTCTGTTTCATGCCGGAAACGGCACATCGCATTATTACGGTGTGGGCGGTTATAGACGTAGTTTTGACGATGCGCGCTTGTTTAAAGGCCAATTTATTGCCGAATGTTTGGCTTTTTCGCATGTGCCAGAAGACGCAAGTTTGTACCAGTTTTTTAATAACGAATTTATGCCTGCGCATCATCCAAGCTGGAAACAAGGCGTGCCGCGCGATAATGGATCGGGCTGGGATTTTGCCGATATTACCGATTATTATATTGAGCAATTATTTGGCATTAACCCAAGCCAGTTGCGCATTACCGAGCCGCAACGTTATTTGGATGTGTGCCGCGCCACCAGTTGCGAAGTGGTTGAGCGCACCATGAATATTTTGCGTGCAAACAGCGCCCAAGGCCGCGCCGCCTTGGTATGGTATTTGCACGATTTAAAAACTGGCGCAGGCTGGGGCTATATCGATAGCTTAGGCGTACCAAAATCGGCATTTTATGGATTAGCGCGCGCATCGCAGCCAAGCACTATTTTGTTTGTAGATGAAGGTTTAGAAGGTTTGGCCGTTTACTTAGCGCATGATGGCGCAGCAGCGCTAAATTGCCAGCTTGAAATCGCCTTAATTACGGCTAAGGGTGCAATATTTGAACGAGCAATTCAACCTTGCCAGCTCACGCCAAATAGCCTTAAGCGCGTTAGCGTAGATGCTTTTTTAGGCAGATTTGTAGATTCGAGCTATGCCTACCGCTTTGGCGCGCGCGGATTTGTAGCTTGTGTAGCAAAGCTAATTGCAGAAAATGGCCAAGTAATCGCCCAAAAAACCTATGCTGACCCTGCTGTTATGCAAGACAAGCACCAAGATTTAACCTTGACTGCGCATGCGCAACAAAAAGAAAAAAACCGTTATGTGCTTACAATTAGCAGCAACAGGCCTGCCTTTTTTGCAACAATTCAAGCCGTTGGCTGCAATTTAAGAGATAGTTATGTGCATATTATGCCGAATTTTGATGCGCAGATTAATCTGCAAATGACTGGGCAACAAGCCCTTCATGCCCGCGTACGTGTGTTCAATAATAACAAAAGTTTTCCTGTCAATATTACAGATTAATGAAGTTAGAGGCACCAACATTGACAAGTAATTTACCACCTAAACTGTATCGCGGTTTGCTCATGCTAACCTGCTCATGGTCAGGCTCGCGCGTATCCGAAGGCTCACTATTGATTAAGGTGCATGACGTGCCTAATGCCACCAAATTGCCGTTGATTTGGTGCGGGGGCCCAGTTGAAATGCCTGCTGTAATTTCGGTTTGCGGGCAACAGCGCAATATTTATGCTTTGCGTGGCACCTACGAATTTGTCCAGCCCACTCATGACGTTATTACCGCATTAAGCCGTTATTATGCCGATGAAATTGAGCGCACGATTGCAGCAAAAAGTTACTTAATAGCCGGTAACTGCGCAGCAGCCTACATTGCCATTGAAATTGCAGAAGTGCTACACAATCGTGGCTGTCATGTTGGGTTTTTGGGAATTGTTGAGCGGGATGTCAGTGTGAATACCTTCCCGCTAAAAGTTGCCAGAAAAATCTACACAAAAATTGATCGTATTGGCACACTCACACAACGATTTTTAAATGCATTTTTTGGCGACAATTCAGGCGCAAGTAAAATAGAATCCATCAAAAAAATGGCTGATGTTATTATTAAAAAATTCAAAAAAGCGACGCTAGATTCGCGTACTTTAATTCAATATAAGTCACTCGAAAATGACAAAACATATCAATTAAAACAGTACCATGACAAGATTAGCTTGATTTTTGTCAGTTGGGGCGTGTTTGGTTTTTATCGATTTAATTTCTTTCAGAAATATTGGCGAAAACTTGCGCCTAAAGGTATCACTGTCGATATTATTAATGGCTTTTCTCATGAAAATCCGCCTTGGGTAAACATTATTAAGGCGCTGAATAAGCGATTGGTAGAAGCTGGCTATTAATTGCTAAACTGATTTAACATGGCCCAAACGGCACTGTTATAAGAATCATTCGTGCTCCCTGATTGCTGCAATTATAGCGCCACATCATGCTAACAAAAGCGATGTATCTTTTATCCTGCATTGCAAGACAAATATTTTTTATATTTTCATATCCAATTTACTGAATACTCACCTCAGCGCAATGCAAACACAGGCTTGGTTTGCGCAAAATTCTCATTAAAAGGTGCATAAAAAGTTAATGCAAAGCCTATTGACGAACACAAAATAAAGGCATAAATTTGCATCCAGTGCACAATATGTTGTGTTTAAGCCGTTTATTTATCATAAAATTGTGACAAAGCACTTTAGATTAGAAGTGCTTAATTAATTAAATCAAAGAGTTAAGTAATTAAGTTGAATTTGCAGATTATTTATGCAAATTAAATACAAAAATTAGAAAAAAATTATAGGAGCAAGCCATGCTAAAAGTAGTTGAACCAGCAAGCAAATCATCAGAAAACCAAGCAGCTGAAAACGCGGCAACTGATATCCCTTTCCAATCGGTTTCGTTGGATATTTGGGATAAAAAATATCGCTTAAAAGCCAAAAATGGCGACCATGTTGATCATAATATTGATGATTCATACTCACGCGTGGCGCGCGCCTTGGCCGATGTAGAAACCACCGAAGAAAAACGCCATGAATGGCATGAGAAATTTTTATGGGCATTGCGCCGCGGTGCAATTCCGGCAGGCCGCATTACCTCAAACGCAGGTGCGCTAGAGCATAAACCAGCCACATCTACCATTAACTGCACCGTTTCTGGCGTGGTTGAAGATAGCATGGATAATATTTTGGGCAAAGTGCATGAGGCTGGCTTAACCTTAAAAGCGGGCTGCGGAATTGGTTACGAGTTTTCTACATTGCGTCCAAAAGGCGCATTCGTGGCGGGCGCAGGTGCTTACACCAGCGGCCCATTATCTTTTATGGATATCTACGACAAGGTGTGTTTTACGGTATCTAGCGCTGGCGGCCGTCGCGGCGCGCAAATGGCCACATTTGATATTAGCCACCCAGACGTTACCGATTTTATTAAAGCCAAACGTGAAAACGGCCGTTTACGCCAATTCAATTTAAGCTGCTTAATCACCAAAGAATTTATGGAAGCAGTAAAAGCCGATTCTGAGTGGAAGTTGGCTTTCCCAGTGACAGAAAAAGAAGCGATTGTTGACGGCTTAAATGTTAACGACGAAAGCCAAGTAGTATGGCGAGAGTGGCCAGTTAAAGGTAAATACCTGACTAAAACTGAGGGCAAAGATGCGGGCAAAGTAGCTTGCCGCGTTTACAAAATCATTAAAGCGCGCCGTTTGTGGGATGTGATTATGTCCAGCACATACGATTTTGCTGAGCCAGGTTTTATTCTGATTGACCGCGTAAACGAAATGAACAATAACTGGTTCTGCGAAAACATTCGCGCCACTAATCCATGCGGCGAGCAACCATTGCCGCCTTATGGCGCTTGTTTGTTGGGCTCCGTTAACCTGACTAAATTTGTTAAAAAACCGTTTACGGATGAAGCCTATTTTGATTGGGCTGAGTACCGCGAAGTGGTAGCGATTTTCACACGCATGTTAGATAACGTTGTTGAAATCAATGGCTTACCGTTGCAACAACAACGCGATGAAATTGCGCGCAAACGCCGTCATGGCATGGGTTACTTGGGTTTAGGCTCATCACTCACCATGATGAAAATGAAATACGGCGAAGAAGATTCGCTTAAATTTACCGATGAAGTGACGCGCATGATGGCGGAAGTGGGCTGGGAAATTGGCGTTGAATTGGCGACAGAAAAAGGCGCCGCGCCGATTATGGAAGAGAAATTTGAAATCACCGCCGATATGCTAGCAAAACGCCCAGAAATGGCGGCAGACGGCATTAAAGTGGGCCAAAAAGTGGCGGGTAAAGTGTTGTTGGGCAAATACAGCCGCTATATGCAGCAGTTTCCAGAAGGCTTGCGCAACCAAATCGCCGCCAAGGGTGTGCGCTTCACACACCATAGCTCAATCGCGCCAACAGGCACAATATCATTAAGCTTGGCGAACAACGCCAGCAACGGTATTGAGCCATCATTCGCGCATCACTATGCACGCAACGTAATTCGCGAAGGAAAAAAATCGAAAGAAAAAGTCGATGTATTCTCATACGAATTGCTGGCCTACCGCGAATTAGTCAACCCAAATGCCATGCCGTTTAGCGACAAACCAGAAGAACAATTGCCGGATTATTTCTTGGATTCTTCCACGATCATGGCCAAAGCGCATGTGGATATTCAAGCCGCGTCACAAAAATGGATCGATAGCTCAATCTCAAAAACCATTAACGTGCCGACGGATTACGATTTTGAAGATTTCAAAAATATCTACTTATACGCATATGACAAAGGCTTAAAAGGCTGCACGACTTTCAGGTTTAACCCAGAGGCTTTCCAAGGCGTATTGGTGACAGAGAAAGATTTAGAAAACACCACCTACAAATTCACGCTAGAAGACGGCACAGAGCTAGAAGTAAAGGGTAATGAAGAGATTGAGTATGATGGTGAGATACATTCGGCAGCGAATCTATATGACGCCCTAAAAGAAGGTTACTACGGTAAGTTCTAGTCATTAAAACGGCTGCGCTTGCGATTGCGTTGTTCAAAATCTGTTTTAAATCCTCATGTACTACTTGTACATTCCGGTTCAAAACAGATTTTCGCCTAGCACTCGCATCGCTCGCTACGTTTTACTGACTAGATTAATGAATAATCCCCTCGCCCCTTGTGGGAGAGGGTTAGGGTGAGGGGAAAACCTCTCAAATTTAACCCAAATTGGAGAACAAAATGGCAGTGAAAATTGAAAAGAAAATTACCGGCTACGCGCTAGTAAACGAGCAAGACAAAATCGATGCAGCGGCAAAAGCCACTGAATTAAAAGACTTAAATGCAAAAATCGTACAAATTGGCGAGCCGCTAGACCGCCCAGAAAAAATCACTGGCAGCACCTACAAAGTAAAAACGCCAGTGACCGAGCATGCGCTTTACATCACCATCAACGATGTAGTGATGAACGAAGGCACACCGCAAGAGCACCGCCGCCCATTCGAAATCTTCATCAACTCCAAAAACATGGATCACTTTCAATGGATAGTCGCCCTCACCCGCGTTATGTCTGCTGTTTTCCGCAAAGGTGGCGATGTCACGTTTTTGGTGGAAGAGCTGAAAAGCGTATTTGAACCAAGCGGCGGCTACTTTAAAAAAGGCGGCAAATTTATCCCTAGCTTGGTGGCCGAAATTGGCGAAGTGGTAGAGCAACATTTACAAGAAATCGGCATGCTTAAAAAACCCGGTTTAGATGAACATCAACAAAAGTTGGTGGATGAGAAAAAAGCCGAATACCTAGAAAAAAGCGCATCATCTGGCGGTGAAATGAACGCCGAAGGCTTTCCAAAAAACGCATCGCTTTGTAAAAAGTGTAATGTAAAAGCCTCTATCATTATGGATGGATGTTTGACGTGCTTAAATTGTGGTGAAAGTAAGTGCGGCTAATTTGTTGCAAACTGTTAATTAACGGTTTACACTTATAAATGATTAAAAGCTTTAAGCATAAAGGCCTAAAGTTATTTTTTGAAACAGGCAGCAAATCTGGCATTCAACCACATCATGCAGCTAAATTAAGGCTGCAATTAGGCTTGCTAGATAGTGCAATATCGAAAGATGACGTTAGTGTGCCCTCATGGCGTTTACATGAGCTTAAAGATGATTTAGCCGGACATTACGCCATTTGGGTAAATGGCAATTGGCGGCTAACGTTTAAGTTTATTGATGAAGATATTGAGCTGGTGGATTATCAAGACTACCACTAAATAGCTTTTAGAAAGAAACACCATGAGCAATATGCATAATCCACCACATCCCGGCCACGTTTTGCGTGAATGGATACCAGAGAAGATGAGCGTAACTGAGGCCGCGAAAGCGTTGCAAATTTCGCGCGTCAGCTTATCTAAAATATTAAACGCCAATAGTAATATTAGTGCCGAAATGGCCATCAGGTTGTCACTTTGGCTGGGCACATCGTCTGATGTATGGCTTACCATGCAAGTGAAATACGACTTATGGCAGGCAGAGAAAAAAGCGAAGTTTGATATTAAGAGGTTGGCGGCTTGAACTTGGTGAGAACAAGTGCGGCTAAAAGATGGTATTAGCTTGGAGGCAATTTTTAGCGGATGTACCTGATATTGAAAGTAAGGCTTTTTATCAATCTCTATTTTTTGAAGCTGAAAAATTAATCAATTTTCTATCAATAAATTATGGATTGACGGAGACTCCACCTGAATTATTTATAGAATGGCATGTTGACGAAAATGCAGGAGTTATTTTTAATCAAATTATCATAAGAACTGGGTTATTAGAGTTTCTTAAACTAAATGATATGTCTTTGAGCTCTAAGCATCGCACATCAAATAGTGCGCAAATTACTTTTTTATGGATTGTTGCACACGAATTTATGCATTATGGACAAAATCATAATAAAGTTAAAAGAGATAAAAAAGCACATTTAGCAAAAGATTATTCGTTAGTGGTTGAGTATGATGCAGATGGTTTGGCAACAGCTGCTCTTTATAGATTCCTAATGTCCCAAAAAAAACAGAAACCAATAGATGTTAAGTTGAACATTATTGCATCACTTTACTATCCTATCAGAACGAGAATGGTATCAAGACTAGAGTTCACAACAGAAACTAAATCTTTGCATCCCCCATGGAAATTAAGGTTATATTGTTGTTTAACAAAACTAGCATGGATGGATAACTACGAAGTAGTCAATGAAATAGCAAAACATACTCTACTTGCAGAAGTTGAAAAAAATTACTTCATGAAGAGCTGCTGAATTTAGAAACAAACTTTTTAATAATGGCAGGCAAAGAAAATTCTGATTACCTAGATTATTTGAATAATAACGCTATGAAAGATTTCGAAGCTATGCTTGATGACTGGGACGAAATTAAACTAGATATTAAAGACGCAAGCAGACTTTCAACGAATGTATATAGTTAAAGCCGAGCTTACAAAAAGCAACAAAAAAATGCAAATAATTGAGCATTTAGATGTTCTTAATCCTCTGGACGAGTTACTTTATTTTGCTTGCCCAAAGCAAAGTAACCAAATAAAAGGAACCCCACTGCCGCTTGTTTCCTTCGGCTAAGAATAAAACTTAGGCGCTCTGCAGATGGGCGGCTGAGGAACTCGGGCTTCGCTCTCAGAAAGTCTTCGCCTCTTTCCATCTGCCGTACATATTTTATCTTAGCCAAAGACGCGGCAAAGGGGATTAAAAGTTAAAACCATTTCAGCCCCGTCATTCTGAGGCAACGTTTTATCTGGCCGAAGAATCCAGCTTTTGAAGCTAACCAAACTTCTGGATTCTTCACTTTGCTCAGAATGACGGTAATTAATCTTTACGTTTAGCTTGTAATTATGAGGAAATCGGAGCGCTAAAGGTGTATTAAATAATAGCCTTATTAACGCTATTGTTAAGCCTTAACAGGCGCGGTTGTTTTAGGCAATTGCAAAATATCAGCCAGCATGGTGTGTGCTTTTAATTGCCGATTTTCGGCAGCAGAGTCGTACACAATTAGTAGCGATTGCACTGTTTCACCGTCTTTAGAAAACAATGTCATGCCTTCGGCGTGGTCTACGCCTTTTCCAAACGGCACGTCCACAAGCGGCTGTAACTGGTCAGCGGTAACCACGCATTCTTCTTTTTGCGCTGTTGCCCCACCTGCCCATCTGAAAACAGTCACTGGGCCGTCAATATCCATGGTTGGGCCTGCTAAGATTAAAATATCCGATCCTTGAACGCATAAATCGCGTATGCCAAGACCACCTAACTGCAGGAAATGTTTGCGGTAAAGACGTTGTTTAGGGCCAATTGGGTTTAAGTGCAATATTGATGGTTTTTTCGCATCTTCTTCTGGCTCTATTTCTAAAATAACTGCCCAGCCGCGCAATACTGGCCCGCGAAGGCCAAGTAATAATCGCGCGCCCACCACGGCCAAACCTTCAATATCAAAACCATTGTCCTTGCCCGGAATGGTCAAGAATGATTGCAAATGTTTGTCGTCTTTTAGCGCGTCAGTTAGCGCATTGCCTTGAGCAGAGCCTTGAAGCTGGGCGGCGATGCGCTTTTTGCCCGGTTTGGGGCTTTGTTTCATTAAGCTGTATGTGCCATCAACTTCTACCAAGGGAATGCGCGCCAACAAATAACGGTTGCCGTCTGCGCTTAATTTGGCCAATTGCTTTATAGCATCTTTAAATCCGTCTTCAATTGTTGGATTGGATCGTTTTAGGCTGTGCGACCCTACCAACCAAAGATAACCGTCGCCATAAGCTAGGCCTTCAACATCAACCTCTTCTATATCAGCAGGGTCTTTTGGGGCAGGTGCTGGTAACTTAAGGTAATCCGCCAGCAAAAACTGCTTGTGTTGGCCGTATCTATATTTACCCTTTTCTTTGATAAGGGATAAACGTTCCAAGCTGACGGATTCATCGTTCGCAACCCAAAGAGTATCCCCAATTTGAAAGGCAACAGAAAGCCCATCTCTAAGCTCTTTAAGCTCGCCTAAATTGGCTTTTTCAGCGTCAAATTCAAGGTCAATCGTGCTTATTGGATTCATGATTTAACAACTTTCTGTTGATTATTTGGTTAACACTTTGGTTTTAAATTAACTTCTGTCAGTCGGGTGAAGGCTAATTAAAGCAATTCTTCTACATGTTTTTTAATATTAGCCGCCATTTTTTTAGTCGGCAAATCGTTGTCATCACCGCCAAATGGGTCTTCAATTTCTTCGGCAATTAATTCTAAGCTGGCTAACACATAAAAAATAAACACCACAATTGGAATTACGTAATAACCCAAGCTAAACACATAGCCAAACGGCAATGTCATGATGTAGAAGAAGATGAATTTTTTAATAAATGAGCTGTAAGAATAAGGGATTGGGGTATTTTTAATGCGCTCGCAAGCGCCGCAAATATCGGTAAATGATTGCAATTCGGCGTTGATGATATAAAACTGGTCACCAGTGATTTTACCCGATGTGTAAAGCTCATTTGCCTTTTGAAACAAGTGTTTAGCCACTTGGTTGGGGCTGTGTTTGTGGTGGTCTATTTCTAAATCTAAGCCCTCAAACAACACTTGGCTGACTTCTTCATTTAACAGATGTTTCGAAAGCACCGATGCATAGGCAGGAATAGCGCTTTTAAAGAAATTTCTATCGGATTCTAATGATAAATAGGCCGAAAGTTTTATGGCTAAGTTGCGGCTATTATTCACTAGCGCGCCCCATAATTTTCGGCCTTCCCACCAGCGTTCATAAGCAGTGTTGGTGCGGTAAGCTAATAATAAGGACAGCACAAAGCCAACCGTTGAGTGCATTAAAGGGATGTTTCTCACATGACTATTTTCGGAAAGTTGCCAAAATTCAATTTCTAAATAGGCAATGCCGCCTGCATATAATCCAATAAAAATCATCATCGGAATCAATTTTCGAAACGTATCCGCTTCGTGAAAACGGAAGATAAACGTAATCCAGTCTTTTGGGTTGTATTGAATCATTGTTTGATGTTTTATGTTTGCATAATTATTAAGATATTTAAGATTTTACAGCTAAAAAAAGTTTTTAAATACGGCGGGGCAAAACGCATACTCATTCGGTATTGACGTTTATTCTATATAATATTTATGGCTGTTTGCTGAATTTCAAACAGCTTAACTTTAACTCACAATAATAAGGAAATGGAATGTTTAAAATAACAAAATTAGTACTCCCACTGATCATATTAGCTTTATTAAGCGCTTGTGCAGCCGCCCCGGCAAATAAGCAGGCCATGATAGTTACTCCTAGCACTGTTGTTAATGTAGAGCAAAAAGGTAAGTTTGTTGTAAGCACCGTAACAGGCGGCAAAGCTACTAATCCGTTTTGGACTTCTCAAGTCAGTAATGAGAGTTTTGAATCAGCATTGAAAGAGTCGTTGCTGTTGTCGGGCTTATCGTCCGCCGATAGCCCTGTTAGCAAATATAAAATTGATTCTGAGTTAGTTTCGCTCAAGCAGCCAATGTTTGGTTTAACATTTGATGTTGTATCTACTGTTAATTACAAAGTTTATGGTGAAGGTGTTGATAAGGTTTTCCCAATTGTGGCAACTGGTACAGCCACTACATCAGATGCTTTTGTCGCCATTACACGACTAAAAATTGCCAACGAAAAATCGATACAACAAAATATTAAAGAGTTTATTAAGCAGCTTTCTTTAAGCGGTATTAAATAGTTTTTAGTAAAAAAATATAGCGTGGGGTTTGCCCCCGCGCTAGCTAACCTACCCTTTATGCTTGTTCAAATATCGCGCTTTTTTCCAACTTTAATCAGCTTAATTCATCACTAAGCGAACCAATTGCCAATAAATCTTTTAAGCTATTTTTAATGAGCTGATTTTTGTAATGCCTGTCGCGCCTGCCTTTTTTGGCCGCGCTTCTTTTGGCGTTGCGTTTATCCACCACAATTTCGTCAATGCGCGTTAGGTCGTCTAAGTCTTTAATATCGCTGGGTGAGTTTCTATTTGCCATCTTTAGAATGCCATTTATGGAATGGTTTTATGACACGATTAAGCCTGTAAAAGTGCGTTGTTTTTGCGCCGTTTTTATATTTCATTTATTAAATGTTGCGCAAGTAAATGTTGCGCCAGTTTTAAGTCGCTTAGCCAAGCGCCTTGCACTTTTCCGCCGTTTAACCAATCGCCGCATAAGCCAATTTTATTGGCGTTGTCATAGTGGAAAACGCTATCTAAATACTGTTCGCAATCGGCATAAAGCCAGCCATGTAGTTGTTGGCTTTGTATTTTAATGGCCTGAGATGCGGCGTTTGAGCGTTGAATAATGTTTGAAAATTCGGCCAGCATAAGTTGCGCAAGGGCTGCTTTTTCATCATTAATATGCGCTTTGCTCCATTGGCTGGTGGCATGCAAAACCCAAGTTTCTGAGCTTGCGTTGGCTTGGTTTAAGCGGCCCGGTTTTGCGCTATCTCGGGCTATCCAGCTTAATGGGCCGCTGTTAATAAATAAGCCATCAAACTCACAAAGTATGGTTTTGCTTAAATGCAGCATTAGCGCAAAGCATGGCTGCATCACAACGCTGGTGCTCATTTCATAGGCGCTGGATGCTACATTTTTAAGCAAAACGGCGGCTTGTGGCGCTGGTATGGCTAACATTATGGCATCGAAATTTTCGGCGTATAAGCCGTGTTCTTTTGTATTAATTTGCCACTGTTGGGCTTGTTTATTGATGCCGATAACAGTGGATTCGGTTTGAATATTTAAGTTATCTGCCAACCATTTGGCTGGTGCATTATTTTTGGGGTAGCCAACATAGCGTAATGTTTTAAGCGTTTGGTCGGAATCTTTAGCGCTAAAATGCTGGCCATCGTGCACTTGAAGGTTGGGTTGCCATAATGCCGCAACGCCCGCTTTTAGCCAGCGCTCAACTTCTGCAAAAAATAGCGGATCGCGCGCGGTAAAGTATTGCGCGCCATGATCACACTGCCATTGCGGCGTTACGCGGGTGCTTAATCGGCCAGATGGGCCACGACTTTTTTCAAAAAGGGTGACATTAAAACCGGCATTTTGTAATGCGCTTGCGCAACTTAATCCGGCTATTCCAGCGCCTATAATGGCTACTTTAGAGGCTTGCAACATACCTTATACCCAGCCTTGCAGCCAAATAGTGGCATCATTTAATTGCTGCCACGGCAATATTTGGGTGCGTTTAGAGTGTACGGCCTCTAACTCTATGTGCTCAATTGGCTGGCTCGGCAGGTCGGGTACAATCAATTTAATCACCATAAAATGCTTTTCTTTAAAAGTCGGCGTTACCGCTGTCCATTTACTATTAAGCAGCTTTTTTGGGTTGGTGATGCGCTTTAAGGTTGCTTGCATATTGGTTATTGGCTTGATTAAATGATGACGTTAAAGGGTTATCTAATAGGGCAAAAAGTTGGCTGATAAGTTGCTAAATTAACAGGCCAATGCATGATTAAGTAATTTAATTGTGCTTGTGTTGGCTAACTAACATGCTAACTTGGCCCAAGTGTGCGTTAATATCTCCGAATGTGTTTTGTATTCACGCATGGCGAATAAATTTTGGCGTTAAATAGAAAGGTTGTTATGGCTATTGGTTGGCTGGCAATATTAAAAGCAGTGCCGTGGGCAGAAGTGGCAAGAAAAGCGCCAGAGATTGCCGATAGCGCCAAAAAATTGTGGGGCAATGTGGCGCGAAAATCACCTCAGCCAGAATCTGAAATGCGCATTGTATATGCATCCGATGATGACGGTGTTAACGCTTTAAAAAATCGGCTGGCTAAAGTAGAGGCCGCTAATGCAGAGCTGCACAGCCAAATGCTGACCACATCTGAGTTAATTAAAGCGCTGGCCGAGCAAAACACGCAACTAATTGATAATGTTGAATTAAACCGTAAGCGCATCACTAAGTTGACCTACTTGACTATTGTTATCGGCATTATCGCGCTGTATTGTTTGGTTAAAATAATCAACAGTTAATCGCATATGCTTAATTTATTGTGTTTGAATTAATCATTATTTTAATAGTCATTTAACAATGATGAACACCTATTCCCTGCCCTTGTTTCCGCTTAATTCGGTGATTTGCCCTGGCGGCTTAATGCCACTGCGAATTTTTGAAGCGCGCTATTTGGATATGGTTAAAAGCTGCCTTAGAAACAAAACATCGTTTGCCATTGTGGCCGTTATGCCAGAAGAAGAAGCCAAGCTAGAAGGCAATTTTCCATTTGCAAGTACAGGCACATTGGTAGGTATTACCAATGCCGATGTGACTACTGTGGGCCTGATGATGATTCATTGCGTTGGGCAGCACCGGGTTAAGGTGCATGCGTTTGCACAACAGGCAGACGGCTTGCTGATAGGTGAAGTGAGTGATATTGCCAATGATATTGCATCGCCAATACCGGAAGATTTAAACATTATTAGCGCCAGATTAAAACGCTTGCTTGAATCGCTGCCCAGCCAAGGTGTGCTGCCGGCCGATATTCCTATTATTGAGCCTTATCAATTTAACGATGCATCATGGGTGGCCAACCGTTGGGTTGAGCTGCTTGATTTGCCCTTGCTGCAAAAGCAACGCTTGATGCAACTGGATAGCCCCATTGTGCGCTTAGAGCTTATTTATGATATTTTGGGTGTAGATACCGATCAATCGGCTTAATTAAAGCCAACTTAAACAAACAACTCGTTAAACCAAATGCACATTCAAAATAGTTTTGAGCTGGAATTTATTGCTTACCTATCCATGCATTTAGAAAATATGGCGTGCGAACAGACCAAAAGCGATAACGCTAAACAGCGCGATCGCTATTCACAACTGATTGTATTTATTCAAGAATCTTCATTTGAGCAAGCTTACGAAAAATACAAACAAATTGCCTTGGCCGATACAGCCATAGAAAACTTCAGCGAATCCACCATAAAAATGGCGCAGCGCTTGGCTAGAATGGACATGGGATTGCCTTTGGTGATTGATTAAATTAGCTAAATTAAATAAAAGTTTAGCGGTATTGGCTATGTATCTTTATTGAACTTATCCTTAAATAAATTGGCCTTAATAGCTTAATTTGAAAAAGGATATGGTATGAAAAAAACAGCTTTGTTGTGCGTTGTCGCTTGCTCTTTAGGCTTATCACAAATGGCTTTTGCTAATCATCATGAAGAAGGTAAAGCCAAGGATGGCGCGAAATGTGAAGGCATGGCGCACGGTAACTTTAGTATTTCTGGTTTAGATGCCAATAAAGACGGCGCTATTAGCCAAGCCGAATATTTGGATGGCGATAAAACCAATAATGAAAAAACTTTTAAGCATATTGATGCCAATAGCGACGGCAAATTAGACCAAGCGGAACAAGCTGAAATTGAAGCGGTTTATAAAGCCATTCATCAAGACCCAAAAGCCAAAAACATCAGCATTTAACGCCATGTTGTTTTAAGTAAATTCATGAGTGTTTATTGCGTGTTGTGCATAGGGTAAAATTTTTGGTAGTGCGTAATATGTAGCACATGCAAGACGAACTTGCAAAACCCAACTAACTTAAAGGATTTATCATGTGGACAACACCAGCAGCTACTGAAATGCGTTTTGGCTTTGAAGTAACAATGTACGTAATGAACAAGTAATTCGTCTGACCAAATTTAAAAGGCCTATTCAGGAATGAATAGGCCTTTTTTATAACCAAATTTAGCGCATAAGCGGCTATCCGTTAACACTTAGCTGCAATTACGGAATACCAATCACTTTTAGGTATTCTTCAAGCGTTAAAGTCAGCTGCTGCAGTGAATTATTCACTTCATCCAAATGCGTATTCGAATCTAGGTGCAATTTTTCTAGCAATTCTTTGTGTTTTTCAATGGCGTTAACATGCTGTTCAAATTTAATCTTTTTAATTTCTGGTTTAATTGAATCAGGTTTTTCCAATTTTGGCTCTGTCATGGCGGCTTGCTCCTATTAACGAATCACTATTATAACGGCTTTACATCGCCACACATGGCGCCAATCCATTTGCCGCTAATCCGCTTGCTCATTCACGGCATTGCCTTGCGCTAGGCCATTAAATTTGGTTTTGCCACTAAAGCTTTCGGCGCTAGTAATCGTGCCTTCGGCCGTGCCTGTGCCTTTTAAATCGGCACTATCACACACAAAATCCATTTTGTAATTGTTGCCAGTGCGGTTTGAATTTTTGGTAATGCAGCCTAAATTATTTTCGCCAAAAATAGGCGGTGCTTTTTGGCTAGCCATTTCTGGCGTAATGCAGGCTTTAGATAAAGCGGCGCCATTTTCAATCGGCGGAATCTCAAGCCCGTATTCGGTGGCAAGGTCTTTAATGCTTTGCATTTGGTCGGCGGGAATATGCGGCACCAACAATAATAAATCAGAAGAAGTCGCGATTTCCCATAATCCTGGGCGCAAGTTTGTTTCTGCCGGCTGTGCTGAGTGCGCCGATGCTGCCATGGATAATAAAGCTAAAGCGATGATTTTATGCATAAATAGCCTTTAAAGTGGGTGGATAATTTTCATTATCCACCCTTAACGCTTTAATAAAAATTATTTTGTAGCAGGAGCTGCCGCTTCAGGCTGAGTAGGCTGAATTTGGTTGCCTTTTGTAGTGCCGTGGTTATCTTCTTTCGCTTTTAAAACCTTATTTTTGCCTGCATTGCGCGCTTTTGAATCTTGAGCAGGGCCTTTGTCAGTACGTTTGTTTTGATCAACCACTTGAGGGCTGTTTGCATTACCAAGATTGCTTGAATCGTCTGATGGTGCTGTTTGGTAAGCGTCCGATGCGCCTTTATAGGTGCGGCTTTGTTGCTGAATAACTTGTGGCGAATCTGATGTGCCTAAATTGCTCGCGTCATCTTTATTTTCGGTACTGGTTGCCGCATGCGCTGAAAGCGAGCCAACAGTTAATAATGATGCCAATAGTGCTGTAGTTAATTTGTTCATTTATGTCTTCTTTAAAAAATAAATATCGAACACACATTTAATCAATGATTAAACAAGGTATGCATAGGGTTAGTCTGAATTTACTGTAGGAAAACGCTCACCTTTAAATATAACCATGTGAATATAAGCAAGTGAATATGGCCAAGTTTTATTTAGCCATTTGAGTGCGCATTTCAATAAGGCGCGCTTCAAAAGTTTGCTTTAATAATGGCGCTAACGATGCGACTTTTAGCGCGCGCTGTAATAAAGCGCTATCGCCTTCACCTAATTTTTGCATGCCCAGTGTGCTGCGAATACTAATGGCTTGAGGGTCACGCTCAATAATGCTAATAGGGTCGTTAGCCTCAACCACACCCGTTTGAATTACGCGTAAATAAAAGCCACTTTTGCCGCTAGTTAAAAACTCATCCAAAATGTCTGGGTGGCTAATTTTGTGACCAAATTTAAAACAAGGTGTGCGTGGCATGGTTACTTGCACCACGGCGCCTGTTTTGGCATCACCAATTTGCAAAATATCGCCAATGCAAATGTCCTCTTCTAGCAAGCCTGTAACAGTGAAATTTTCACCAAAAGTACCATAAGCTAAATTGGGCATTTTAAGGCGATATTGCCAATAAGCGTAGTGCTCAAAAGGGTAGCAATAAGCCGCTTGGTGCTCGCCACCATGCACGCTGCTGTCTGCTTGGCTATCGCCCACAAGCGTTAATTTACCCAACCAAACGCAGCCTTGAACAGGCGTTTTATAGATACCTGTTGGCACTTGTTGGCCGTTAATTTGCACCAACTTGGTTGGCGAGATATTCACTGAAAGTAGTCTCATCATTTTGTTATCAAAAAATATTACGCAAATATTAATGATGATTGCGCATTAAAAAAATACGCGATTTGACGTATAGCGCTATTGCACACTGATTTAGATGCAAAAACATTGTCGTGTGAGTTATTATGACGATAACTATTAAACACCATGTTCAAGTGTAAAAAATGACCAATCCAAACCTACCTGTCGAAGTTGATAGTGCCGTTTATAAAACTTTATTAGAATCGACTAACGCGATTCCGTGGAAACTGGATTGGGCGACCATGAAGTTTGAATATATTGGGCCGCAAATTGAAAAGCTATTGGGCTGGCCGCAAGCCAGTTGGGCCACTTCACAAGATTGGATTGATAGAATGCACCCAGAAGATAAAGCTTGGGTGGTGGATTATTGCATTGCAAAATCCATAGAAGGCGAAGACCATGAGGCCGATTATCGCGCCATGACCAAAGATGGAAATTATGTGTGGATTCGCGATGTGGTGCATGTGGTGCGCCACCCAGATGGCACGGCCAACGCGCTAATGGGTTTTATGTTTGATATTAGTGAGCGCAAAAAAACCGAAGAAAAATTAATTACCCTGCAAAAAAAATTAGAAGAATTTTCGTTTAAAGATGGCTTAACGGGCGTGGCGAATCGGCGAATGTTTGATTCGGTGATGGAAGTAGAATGGCTGAATGCGCGCCGCAACAACCAACCGCTATCATTAATTATGCTGGATATTGATTATTTTAAACAATATAACGACCATTACGGCCATATTCAGGGCGATGATTCTTTAAAGCGTGTGGCGCATGTGTTAAGCGCTGTGGCCACACGTTCGCGTGATTTTTGTGCGCGATTTGGTGGTGAGGAATTTGTGCTGATATTGCCAGAAACCGATGCTGTTGCCGCCAAAAAAGTGGCCGAGCGTTGCCATCAAGTGATATTTAAAGAACAAATTTTGCATGCAAAATCAGCCGTAAGCCAATTGCTAACTATTAGCACAGGCGTTGGCACGATTATTCCCGCGGCGCAAGATGAGCCGCTAGCGTTTATTCATGAAGTAGATAGGCGCCTATACCTAGCCAAGCAAACAGGCCGAAACCGTATCGTAAACGCATCCGATTAATTAGACTTTTGATTGTTTTTTAGCCAATAATCGGGGCGATTAGCTACTGGCGCAAATAGTTGCATATCAGCCCTGCTTAAGCTGGTTAGCGCTTCGCTGATAGAGATTTTATTTTTGGCGGCATTAATCGTTGCAACTGGCTGGGCGTATGTTAGCCAAGCGGGGTTTTGTTTATAGCCGTTGTCAGACATGCACTGTTCAATTACATTGGTTTTTTTGGCCAAGCGCAGCAACATTTGAAACTCAATAATTGGCACATCGTTTGCCACCGCTCTTTCACCAAAATCCAAGCATCTATCACCCATTTTAGCTAATTCGGCCTGCAATTTTATTTGCGCTTGGCTTAATTTTGGCTTGGTTTGCAGGCCATTTTTAGCGTACAAAAAGTAAATACTCACCGCTAAAACAGCCAATAAAATCATGCCAATTTTGATATTGAATTTAAACATGATTTTTACCTCGGCTAAATGTTGATATTGGCTTGCAATACCTAGACTGGTTTCTTAGGATTTAATTCGCAAAAAATCTGGCTTGCCCAAATCAACACCGTTATGGCGCAAAATATTGTAGGTAGTAGTTACATGAAAATACACGTTTGGCATCACCCATTTCAGTAGGTAATCTTGCCCAGTAAATTTAAGCTCAATTTTGCGCACCATAATTGTAATATCGCGTGTTTCGGCATTGCTTAATTGTGCAGGCGTTACGCTTTCAATAAACGCAACCGTTTTGGCAATGCGCGCTTGCAATTGTTCAAAAGTGGTTTCGTCATCTTCATATTTTGGTATCTCAACGCCGGCTAATCGTGCCGCCGCGCCCTTGCTCATGTCGGTGGCAATTTGCACTTGTCTGGTAAGCGGATACATATCCGGAAAAAGCCGTGCATTTAATAAAACGCTATGCTCAATTTTTTTGGCATCAGCATATTCCTCACCCTTTTTTAAAATATGGCTTAAACTTTTTAAGGTGTGAATCAGCGGCAAAATGGCCGCATCAAACATTGATAGCATGGTGTTTTCCTTTAATTAAATACAAATTAAACCTATTGTAGAGCGAATTTTGGCTAATTCAACTCATTTGTCATTCAGTTTAAATTAAACTGTTATATGCTGGCTACAGCGTGTTTTATGCGCTTATTTCAATATTTTTACAGGATTTGTATTGCAATCTTTTCATCAAGTTTTAAAGCAACGCCTGCCAAATGTAACGCTGACCAAGCTGTTAATC
The DNA here is from genome assembly GCA_046598525.1 of Methylotenera sp. Classification (GTDB taxonomy): domain Bacteria; phylum Pseudomonadota; class Gammaproteobacteria; order Burkholderiales; family Methylophilaceae; genus Methylotenera_A. The sequence continues at coordinate 200,096 of JBKJIJ010000004.1, forward strand.
GCCATTAATGTGTTGGTTTTTGCGGCCATGCTTGTTGGCGGCGCTGGTTTTTGGCACTCACCCAATGGTATACAGCTTACTTGGGGCGCCAATTTTGGCCCAGCCACGCAAGATGGCGAATGGTGGCGACTATTTACCGCCATGTTTTTGCATTTTGGCGCCATGCACTTGGTGCTTAACTGCTACGCCCTGTGGGATGCGGGCCAGCTGGCAGAACGCATGTACGGCCATGGCCGATTTTTAGCCATTTACCTATTAAGCGGCTTGGGCGGCAATTTATTATCACTAGTGGTGCAAGGCAATTCAGCCGTTTCTGGTGGCGCATCTGGCGCTATTTTTGGTGTTTATGCCGCCGTGCTGGTTTTTTTATGGCGTGAACGCGCCGCTATTCACGCCTATGAATTCCGTTGGCTATTTGGCGCGGGTTGCGCATTTGCGGTGCTGACTATTGTGCTGGGTTTTGTGATTCCAGGCATTGATAACGCCGCCCATATTGGTGGATTTATCACAGGCTTATTGGCCAGCATTATTTTTTCGCAAACCATTACCGCACGCGTTATGCCAACCAGATTCAGCGTTGGCGCGGTTTTAGCCACCATTGTGGCTGGCGTTTTATTATTCAAAAACATTCCGCCACCCACGTATCGTTGGAGTGATGAGCTATTGTTACGCAGCCAAATCAACGCTTTTTTGTATCAAGATCAAGCTATTAATCGCTCTTGGCTAGAAATTATGCATGATAGCAAGCAAGGCAAAGCCAGCTTAGACGAGCTGGCGGGCAAGATTGATTATTCGATTAGCGAACCGTATGAACAAAGTTTTGAGCGATTATCGCAACTGCCCAGCGACCCTAAATTGCCATCTGCTGCGCAATTAGAAAATATTTTGCGCTATGCCGAACAGCGCAAAGACGCCAGTAAAGCGCTGGCGGATAGGCTAAGAGAGCAAGCGCCTTAAGCGCCTTAAGCCCAATATACTAAAACCAATAAGCTAAAATATTCTACCTATATTGCGTCATCAGTCTATGATGAAACGATTATTACTAACGCTGGAGAATCATCATGGCAAAAGGCCAAATTAAAAGTAACAAAGAAACCAAAAAACCGAAAAAAAGCAAAGATGTGGTTGTGCCTTCAGGCTCAATTATCCCTATGAAGCCAGCACCAAAAAAATAAGCGCGTTATTGCTCTTCAACGATTAAATTCAATAGCCTATTAACCATGGGCGCAATGATTAAAATGGCGATAAATACAATTGGCCATGCGGTTAAAAATGCACCAAGCCATTGTTTTAAAAAAGCCTGTGCTAAAAAGTGCGTATGTGATTTGGTGTGGGTAAAGATAATAATGCCAGACACAATGATGGATGTGTTTGCCGACATAATGAAGGCAAATAAAAGCGTGCGATAGCGAAAAGCGATTTTGGCTGGCATAGGCTTATTCCTCTGTTAACGGTTCGCTAATATAAGCTCAACCATTTTGTGTGGATGATCAACAAAGGCAAAATGGCCAGTATTGGCAACCGTGGTAATCGCTAAATTGCCCAACTCTTTTGCCGTGCGTTTGCGTTCATCTAAAGTAGACCAATCATGCTCCGCATAAATAAGCTGCACAGGCGCCTTTACTGCCGCATAAGTAGCGCGCGCCTTGCCCCAAGAGCGCCAGTTTGCAAACACATTGCGCTCTACATAACGGTAACCTTTGCGATAGCCAACGCGATTAAATTCAGTCAATAAATCATTTGGCATGCAGCGCTTATTTCGCAATCCGCCGCGCATCACTAAGCCAAGTAAGGGTTTGTTTTCTATCGCGGCAAATACGGCGCCAAGCATTGGAGTAGCAAACTGACCGATAACTAAGTTTGCCATAAAATTGCCACGCCGCACACCATCAGCATAGCGCGTGTCGTAATCATACGTGTTGGATGCCACTACTGCTTTGATGCGATTTGGCAAGACGCTGGCAACGGTAAGCGCTAAAACGGCACCAATCGATTCACCCACCAAAGTCACTTCCCGCAGATCAAGCTTGTCTATAAAAGCAATCACAGCGCTGCGAAAATAGGGCTCATCGTAGCTTGCTTTAGTGTCAATAGATGAGTAGCCATGGCCGGGTAAATCAATGGCATAAACCGTGTAATGCTTTGTTAGCAGCGGAATTACCTCTTGAAAATAATCCAGCTGCGTGCGAATGGTGTGCAACAAAATCAACGGCGCACCAGCCCCCGTTTTTAAAAATCGCAATGTTCTGCCAGCGTCAATTTCAATCTCTGATACTTGGCCAATTTTGGATAAATCTTGCATATACAAGTCCTTTAATTTAGGGTTTTAACTTTAGAACTTTTAAATTTACCAAGGCAAGGCTTCGCCTGCATGGAAAAATCCGCCATTGGCACCTTTGCTATCTAATGTGGCCAATTGCACGCTAGTTTTGCCGCCATCAGCCAATTCCATTGGTGCGTTATCGCCACCAAGCTCTGTTTTTACCCAGCCCGGATGTGCAGAATTCACTTTGATATTGGTTTCGCGTAACTCATGCGCCAAATGCACGGTGTAAACGTTTAACGCGGTTTTAGAAGCGTTGTAGGCAAAGGCTTTGGCAGGGTCAATCGGCGAATTAGGCATGCTGTGCAAGGTAAGCGATGCCAAAATGCTAGATAGATTCACAATGCGACCTGCATCCGATTTTTTAATCAACGGCAAAAGTTTTTGCGTAAGCTCAATCACCGCAAAAAGATTGCTGTGAAAAGTTTGTTGAAGGGTATCAATGCTGACGGTGCTGCTGTTATTACTACCCATTAGCTGTTCTTGGTTAATGCCCGCGTTATTCACCAAAATATCTAATTTGCCGTATTGATTATTCAACTGCTCAAATACTTGGCTTGCCGAATGCGCTTGGTTGGCATCGTAATGAATGGCTTCTGCTTGGTAACCTAAATCGCGTAATTGTTTGGCGGCCGTTTCGCCTTTAGTAGTATCGCGTGCGCCGATAACGACTTTAATGCCTAATGCGCCTAAACCTTTGGCGGTTTCAAAACCTATACCGCGATTAGCGCCTGTGATAAAGGCAATTTTTTGTGCTGAATCTGACATATTAAATCCTTCATATTTATATTTGTACTGATTGGTAAATAAATAATAGTTGAGATAAAATAATTTGTCAAACAGTTTTGTACCTAATGGTACAATATTATTTTTATCAGCATTAATATCCGTAATTAATATGACTAATATGAAAAATACCTCTTCACCTTCTGCAAAACTAGCCGCCAAACCGCGCGGTCGGCCATTGGCATTTAATCAAGATAAAGCATTAGATGCCGCCTTAAAAGTGTTTTGGTCGCATGGCTATGAAGGTACATCGATGGCGGAATTAACAGAGGCACTTGGCATTAACAAGCCCAGTATCTATGCGGCTTTTGGCAACAAAGAAGAGTTGTTTCGCCAAGCGTTAACGCGCTACGTTTCTGGCCCAGCGGCATTTGTGTCAGAAGTGAAAAAATTAGCCACAGCGCGCCAAGTAGTAGAAAGCTTTTTGCTGCAAGCGGCCGAGTTTTTTACCAATAAAGACACCCCAAATGGCTGCCTGATTGTGCAAGCGGCGCTTACTTGTGGGCAAAGTTCAAGCGCGGTTCAGCAAGAATTGATTGCTTACAGAAAACATGTTGAAGCAGGTTTTGCCGCACGTTTTGAGCAAGCAAAAGCAGAAGGCGATTTGCCGCAACAGGCTGATAGCAAACAATTGGCAAAATATGTCGCCACTATTCACCAAGGTATGTCTGTGCAGGCCAGCACGGGCGCCACGCGTGAAGAGTTATTGGCATTAGTAGAAATGGCGATGAAAAGTTGGCCAACGGCCATTTAGCAGGCAAAAGTTACTGTATTTGATGCAATTCTAGCTTGCGCAATTTAGGCGCAAATTTGGCGGTTGCGGCAACCACTGAAAGCGTCATTACGCCGCCAAAAATCACTGATGGCACCAAGCCCATAATGCTCGCCGCTAAGCCAGATTCAAACGCGCCAAGCTCATTGGATGAGCCAATAAAAATACCGTTAATGGCCGATACGCGGCCGCGCATGCCGTCTGGCGTGACTAATTGCATAATGGTTTGCCGCATCACAACCGATATGCCGTCTGCAATGCCAGAAAGCAGCAATAGCCCAAACGCCACCCAAAAGCTGGTGGCTAGCCCAAAGCCAATAATGCACAGCCCAAAACCGGCCACTGCCCATAATAACCAAAGCCCTGCGTGGCGATTAATGGGGTGGCGCGTTAGCCATAAGCCAGTGGCAATGGCGCCCACAGCAGGCGCGGCGCGCAATATGCCCAAGCCTTCTGGGCCAATGCGATAAACATCTTGAATAAACGCAGGCAAAATGGCCACCGCGCCGCCAAACAGCACGGCAAACATATCTAAAGACAAGGCCCCCAGCATAATTTGATTGCTAAAGACAAAATCTAGCCCTTGCTTAATGCTAGTGAAAACAGGCAGGCCCACAGTGGCTTGGGGCTCTTTTACCTTAATTGAAAACATGGCAATTGCCGCGCCTAAGCACAATAAAGTGGCCAACATATAAGCCGTTGTTTTGCCCGAAAAACCAATCATTAAGCCGCCTATGGCTGGCCCTAACACCAAGCCCGTTTGAAAAATGCTGCTGCTGATGCCAGTGGCTTTAGCGTATGATTCGCGCGGTAAAATAATGGCAAATAATGAGTTAACGCTGGGTGCAATAAACGCGCGCGCAAAGCCTGTAAACGCAATTGAGCCGTAAATCCAGTAACTGCTATCGCCCACTAAATAGCCTTGGGTGACTAAGGTTAATGTGAGCGCGTTTAGGCACATCATAACGGCCGCCAACACCCCAAATAAGCGGCGCGAATAATAATGATCTACCGCGTGCCCTGCAAATAAAGCGCTAGCGAAGTAAGGAATCACTTCGGCCAAACCCACCAGCCCTAAAGCTAATGTGTCATGCGTGATTTCATAAATATGCCAGCCAACCGCAACCGCCATGATTTGGTAAGCCAGAACAATTTGAATGCGAAAAGCGAGAAGTTTGCTAAAGGCGAAATTTTGTTGGGTAAATAATTGCTGCATGGCCGCTATTTTAATGGGGAATGCCAGATTTATTGCAGATAATCGGCCAAAAAATGCATTAATTTTATGTTTTTTAAGCGCGTTGGTAATTGCAAGCTGTGCATGGTAAAGTTAAAGCCGTTAGTGCAGTGAATAAGGCAGTAAGCATGATGTTGCTTATGAACAAGTAACCGAATGCCGATGAGTCGTCGTTGACCTAGTGCGATTCTGCCGATATAGATTAGGCGCACTAACCCTTTTTTTCGTCCGTTTTTCCCAAACGTTTTTGCCTCCTGCCTTTTGTTAATTGCCATTTAAAAGCCAATTTCCTTAGCGCCAATCTTGCCGTTAATCATCAGGCATAAATCTAAAATATCGCCATAGCTAAACTATTCTCTGCATTAAACAGTCAACATAATATGCAATGTTTGGCGGGTAAAACTTTGTTGCATAATCCGTAATTTTGTATGCATGACGATGTAATTTGTGTAAGCTCACGCCGCTTTTCTAAAGCAACTATCGGTTAAATTCGCTGATAAAAAATCTATTCATTTAAGGAATGTTATGAAAAAAGTATTACTGGCATCATTATTGGCTTTGTCTGTATCAAACCTGGCTTTTGCAGATGACATCATTGATTCTGCCAAGGCGGATGGTTCGCTAAAAACGTTATTAACGGCGATTCAAGCCGCTGGTTTAACCGATACATTAAAAGGTGATGGCCCATTTACCGTTTTTGCACCTAGCGATGCGGCATTTGCCAAATTACCAAAAGATAAATTAGACGCTTTGTTAAAAGATAAAGCGGCGCTAACCAAATTATTAACAGCACACGTTGTGGCGCATAAAATCACCGCCGAAGATGTGCAAGCGGGCAAAGTAAAATCCATTGAAGGCCATGAGTTAGCGCTAGATGTTTCAGCTGGCGTTAAAGTTGACGGCATTCCAACCATTGGCGGTAATGATATTAAAGCCGATAACGGCATGATTTATGTGCTAGATACGGTGTTAATGCAAGAGCCAGAAAGCAAAAAGAAAGTGCATAAAAAGAAAGCCGCTTAAGTATTTTTAAGCTGAGTTAATGAAAGCGGGTAATGGTTAACGCCATGCCCGCTTTTTTAATGATGATTAGATAGGGTATTTAATTAGCCAATTTTATTTTTTGGAACGCGCCACAAATACCAGCTGGCAATGGTTCTGTAAGGGCTCCAAGCCTTACCAATTTCGGTCATCTGTTTTCGATTTGGTGCTTTTTCTAAATGTTTAAGCCGTTTGTAGCCTTGCACTACGCCAAAGTCGTCAGCCGGCAATACATCCAAGCGTTCAAGCGTAAAAATCAGCAACATTTCAACGGTCCAGCGGCCAATGCCTTTTAATGTAACCAATCGTTTAATCAACTCTTCATCTGGCATGGCGTCGGCATCTTGCCTGCTAGGCACAAGGCCGCTTAAACCGCCTTCTGCAATACCTTTAATGGTTTCAATTTTGCGGCCAGAAAATCCGCAAGCGCGCAAGGCGTCAAATTCGGTAGCCAATAGTTGATTGGGTGTTGGGAAGGCATCGTCATAAATCGCTAAAAAGCGCTTAATAATGGCATCACCGGCTTTGCCATGCAGTTGCTGATAAGCCACAGCGCGTACTAGCGCTTGGAATGGCTCACGTTCTGGTCTGGTTTCAAACGTGCAGGCGCCAACGGTGGCGATTAATGCCGCCCAATCGTCATCTAAGGCGCTTAAAAATTCGGTAGCTGCTTGGTATGGTTGCATATTTGCATCTTAACGGTGAACTTTGCCACCTGTAGACTGTTAATAATATAAGCGATTAATTAGACGGCTAGCATGGATTTATTTAAAAACGATACACCCGCCATAGAAGAAATTTTGCATGATGTTTGGCTGCTTAAAAATATCGCTCTGCCGAATGAAGCAGAGATTGTGCAAGATTTAGAACGCTTAATTTTGCAAGCACCATTGCGGCATATGATGACGCCCATGGGTTTTGCCATGTCGGCCGCCATGACTAATTGTGGGCCATTGGGTTGGGTGAGTGACCGCAAAGGCTATCGCTACGATGCGATAGACCCAAATAGCGGTAAGCCTTGGCCGGCAATGCCAGAATCATTTTTGGCATTGGCAACGCAAGCGGCAACTGCGGCAGGGTTTACCGATTTTGTGCCAGATGCCTGCTTAATTAATCAGTATAAAGTGGGCGCCAGCATGGGCTTGCATCAAGATAAAAACGAAGTGGATTTTAAGCAACCCATTGTGAGTGTGTCGTTAGGCTTGCCAGCGGTATTTTTATTTGGTGGATTATTACGCAGCGATAAGCCGCATAAAGTGGCTTTGGCGCATGGCGATGTGCTGGTTTGGGGTGGCAAGTCGCGCTTAAATTTTCACGGCATACGGCCTGTTAAAGCAAGCCTTAACGGCGCGCTAAATACGCATTTAAGCCAACACCTTAACCATCATCGGGTTAATTTAACATTGCGTAAAGCGGCATAAAGCAAAGCCAGGCTTTGTTAGCAAAATGGCACACTTAAGCAACGCATAGCTAAAACTAGCAATTAAATACCAATCGCATAGCCATCAAAGCCGCCATAATTCTCTTCAATTTCTTGGCCTTTAAATTGTCTGCTTACTTCAACACCCGATTCGCTAAACTCTTCAAACTCATCGCCTGCAAAGTCATCCGAGCGCAGCTCTAAATCTTTCATATTGTTCGGTAATACTGTTTCTAACCGGTTTTGTCTTGGCATTTTAAAACCCCTTTTCACTCATCTTGTTTTTTTGAATACTACAATTAGTGATAAGCAGAAGTTATGCCAACTAGCTTTGCAAAATGTTAATTTAAATAATGCTTTAAATACAAGCCTTGCAAGGCGGTTGCTTTGTTTTATTGCAATTTTTTGATGCCTTAAAATGACAAAAATGTGCATTTTTAGATCATGATGATTAAAAATGCACATTTTGAGGATGGCAATTGGTGCGCATTTAAACTAAATGCACTGTTTAAACGAAAGCGTTATTTAAATTTAAGTTTTAATCTTAACCACATTTGCGTTAGCGCGTTGCCGTCTAGTTTGTAATGTTTATGCAAAGGCTGTTTTACTTCCCAACTTGCTGTCATGCCGGCCGGAAAAGTTACTAAATCGCCCTTGCCAAATTTAACTGGCTTGCCGCCAGTGGGCGTAATCACACATTCGCCCTCTAAAATATAAGCAATTTCTTGCTCAGGAAAAGTCCACGGAAACACAGACACTTCTTTTTGCCAAGTGGCCCATTTTTTAACATTTAGCGTATCTAAACGGCTTTGAGCAGGATTTTTTTCTACAGTAATTTGCGACATTCGATTCTCTTTATATGGTTTTTTAAACGGGTAAAACCTTATTTTAGCGTATCAATAGTAAAATGGTTTTTTAAATCCAATAAACCATCATGCAAGTTAATTTATGCTAATTAATTTAATTCAGGCAATTGCCAAACTTAAAGCGGGTGAGGTAGTGGCCATTCCTACCGAAACGGTTTATGGCTTGGCGGCAAATGCTTGCAATGAATCGGCTTTGCGTCAAATTTACGCGGTTAAACAGCGCCCTGCGGATAACCCCTTAATTGTGCATATTGGCGACGTGCCACAAGTGCTTGATTGGGCAGCAGAATTTTCACCGCTGGCGCAAACATTAGCCAAGGCTTTTTGGCCCGGCCCATTTACCTTGGTTTTGCCTGCGTTGGATAGCGTTTCGGCCATTGTTAGGGCCAATGAGCCTACAGTGGCGCTACGCGTGCCCAGCCATGCGCTTACTTTGCAATTACTTAAAGAAAGTGGTTTGGCACTGGCGGCGCCTTCTGCTAACAAATATACGCAATTAAGCCCAACCACCGCGGCGCACGTGGCGGCTGGCTTGGGGGATGAAATTGCGGTGTTAGATGGCGGCGCTTGCCAAGTCGGCATTGAATCAACCATTGTGAGTGTGGCAGGTGATAGCTGGCAACTGCTGCGCCACGGCATGATTACAGAGGCACAAATTAGCGCGGTGGCAGGCATGCCTGCCATGCTGGGGGCGGCTAGCGTGCCAAAAGCACCGGGACAGCATGTTCTGCATTATTCACCTAAAACGCCGCTTAAATTATTTGATAATTTAGCTGGCTTAATCAGTTTTCAACAAAACAGCAGGCAAGCTTGCGCCGCTTTAATTATTGATGATAATCCGCCGCCTAGTTTAAGTTTTAATAATATTTATTTGCCTAAAAAAAATGCCGAAGTAGCCGAACATTTGTATGATGCACTGCACCGTTTAGATGCGCTTAATGTGTCGCAATTGCTGGTTTTAAAGCCACCTAATGCGCCAGAATGGTTAGCAATATTAGACCGCCTAAATCGTGCCGCGCGGGATGATTAGCTAACAATATGATTGGCTTGCGTAAGCTTTACTTTTTAGCCTTGTTTTCTGGCTAAAAAGCGAGTAACTTTATACTCACTTAATGGTGTTTTGACATCAAAGCGGGGGAGTAAAGCGATGGACAACAAATATGGTTTAGGCAGCAACAAAGTGGCAACCGAGCACCACGAAACTCACCATAAAACGGCGCCTATTCACCCTGTTAGCTGTAAGTTTTGCAATGGTAGCAATCTCACTTTAAGCCCAACCATGCATGACCACCGTTGCAACGATTGTGGCGAATGGCAAAGCGATGTGCCACAAGGTTACTCAACAGGCCGCGCGGCGGATTATTAATTTAGCTTAAATTAGTTAGACTTAACCTAATTAGATTTAATTAGATTTCAGCGCCTCAATAAATTCTTCATCAAGCGCGCTATCAATCGCTTTCAGCGCCAAATGCGTCTTTTCAACTTCGGCAGTATTGCCAGCTTTATTGGCCAACAAACCTAGCGCCATTAAAGTGGCAGGTTGGTTGGGGTGTTGCTTTAATACTTGCTGATAATATTGATTAGCAATTTTTGCATTGCCTAAATTTTGCTCTGCGGTAGCCAGGTAATACAAGGCTTCTGTGCTGGTTGGCTCTTGTTTTAGCCACCCTTGTGCAACAGTTTTAAGCTCTGCCCATTGCCCATTTTGATACGGCAAAACCACGCGCATAAAAAACGGCCTTGCTTCATCTGGAGCATCCCAAAACGGGCTTTTTGATGCTTGATAAAGTGGAATTTCTGGTTTTGTTAATAATTCTTTTACCCATTTAATTGGCATATTATAAAAATAGGCTTTTTGGCCTGGGCTTTTTAATGTGCTAATGGCAATTAGTTTGCCACTGTAATCAAACACAGGGCTGCCGCTGGCGCCAATGGCAAAAGCGGCCGAAGCGCGCATCACATTAGCGCCATCAAACGGATACAGCGCTTTAATTTTGCCAAGCGTAACATAAGGCGCAGGCGAATCGCCCGGCATTGAAATGGAAACAATCGGCTGCTCATAATGCAAATTTTCAGAGTCGCCCATCTGCACCGGTTTTAAATCGGCCCATTCAAACCGCATAATGCAAATATCGTGTTCCCAATCGGCAATCATGGCAACCGGCGCAAAAGCCACGCCCCATTTGCTGATGCTCATGCCGTTAGAATCCTGCAACACATGGCAATTGGTGACAACATGGTCTTTAGAAATTGCTACCCCTGTGCCATAACCATGGCCGCCGTTTTTAACCGTGCTGCTCACTTTTACTAAAGATTCTTTTAGCTGATATAAAAAATCATCACTTGGGGCCGCAGCATTATTGGCGTTGGGGAATACGCCAGAATCCTGCGCATGGGCTGTTAGGCTGGCTAAAAGCAGACTAATTAATAAAAGAGTTGGCATGGTTTTATTTGGCATCATTTTGTTGTATTGGGTTTTCGCTAGCGGGGTTTAGCGCTTGGTTAAATTCGGTTAGCACATCATTATCCACCGCTTTCATTGCCAGTTTTAAGCGGTCTAATTCGGCTAAATTATCTTCACGTTTTGCAATTAAGCCCAGCGCAAATAAAGTGGCAGGGTGCTGTGGATGCAAAGCTAGTGCTTGTGAAAAGGCTTGCTTTGCTGCTGTTTTCTGGTCTAATTTATCTTGCGCAACGCCGTAATAATAGTGCGCTTCTGCGCTATTGGGTTCTGCCTTCACCCATGCTTGCGCAACTGTAAGCACCTCATCCCATTTTTCATTTTGATAAGGCAACACAACGCGCATAAAGTAGGGACGATTTTCTTCTAAGGCATCCCAAAATGGTGAATCTAACGATTGCATAGATGTAGTTTCGCTTGATTCAGGCGCGGCGATTAACGCCTTAACCCACTTCACTGGCACGTTATAAAAGTAAGCGGCGCGGCCGGGGCTTTTAAAGGTGCTGATGGCCACCAATTTGCCTTGATTATCAAAAACAGGGCTGCCACTGGCACCCATTACAAATGATGCATCGGTGCGCACAATTTGGCTATCGTCTAATGGATACAGTGCTTTAATTTTGCCGATGGTGGTTTGTGGTTTAGGCGGCCCACCGGGAAAGCCAATTGAGAAAATCGCCTGCTCATATTTTAAGTTTTCAGAATCACCCAATTCCACTGGTGCTAACTCTAAATATTTAAAACGCAAAATACACAAATCGTGTTTCCAATCGGCTTTAATGGCAACAGGCGCATGACTATCGCCAAATTTGCTAATTTTAATGCCAGATGCATTAGCCAACACGTGGCAATTGGTTGCCACTAAATCTTTGCCCACCACCACGCCCGTGCCAACACCATGGCCGCCCGTTTTGGTAATCACATGCACTTTTGCCACCGATGCCTTTAATCGATACGCTAACTCAGGATTGGGTTCTGCCCATGCATATTGGGTGAAAAATAAGCCTAAAACGGCGCCCAAAGCAGGGCCTAAAACGGAGTTAGATGCGCGCATAGAATGACCTTGTTTTATACGATTGATAAGGATACTAGATTAAATAATGGATTAATTTTGCTCAATTAACAGACACTACTTTAAATAAATAATTCTTTAAGCTTTAAACTTAATTACACTTTTAAGCCAAATTATGCGTGAAAAGGACTATAAAGCCCTGTAAAATATTGCTTTTAGAAAAATTAAAGCTTTGGAATAAAATAATGCAAATTCAAACGCATATTGTTGATTTAAACACCGCAACTGGCGTGATGCGCACTTATATGCATCGTCCAATCCACTCAAAACCAGTGGCCGCTATTTTGTTTTATTCTGAAATATTTCAGCAAACGGGCCCAATTGAGCGCGCCGCGCGCTTTATGGCAGGCCAAGGTTATGCTGTATTAGTGCCAGAAGTGTTTCATGAGCTTAATCCAATTGGTACGGTTTTGGGTTACGACGATGCTGGACGCGATAAAGGCAATGCCGATAAAGCCGCCAAAGATGTGCAAGGTTATGACTCTGACAACCGCGCCATGATTGATTATTTAAATACGCAAGATTGGTATAACGGCAATTTGGGCGCCATGGGCTTTTGTATTGGCGGCCATTTAGCCTTCCGCGCCGCGCTGCAACCAGAAGTTAAAGCCACCGCCTGTTTTTATGCCACCGATTTACACACCAATGTCATCCCAAATAAACCGAATCAACACAGCATGGATAAATTAGCCGATATTAAAGGCGAATTGATGATGATTTGGGGCAAGCAAGATAGCCATATTCCTACGGCTGGTCGTGTGTTGGTGAATCAAAAATTATCCGAAGCGAACTTAACCTACTCTTGGCATGAATTTAATGGCCAACACGCGTTTATGCGCGATGAAGGTGAACGTTATGACCCGCAATTGGCCATGACAGGCTATCAATTAGCCATACAGATGTTTGGAAATACACTTTAGAAATACGCTGTAAATGTTTGGCAATGTTTGATAAGTTTAGCGCAACGAGGCGTTAAAACTTTTTGTAGTAATGTTTTTCAGAGAAGTAATTGATAGCAATGTTGTAAGCTGCAGTAATGAAGCTGTAGTGAGTTGAAAGTAAAGTACTGGAAGCTGTAGCCATAAGTTGCACGTTTCTTTTAGTTTAAATTACCCATTTAATTAATTTTTGAGAATGATATGACCACCACAAAAAACGCTGATATTGGCCTAGTTGGCCTAGCTGTTATGGGCCAAAATTTAGCCCTAAATATTGCCGATCACGGCTACACCATCGCTGTTTACAACCGCGACCCTAAAAAAATGGTGAACTTTGTTGAAGAGTGCAAAAAAAATGAGCCATCACATGAAAATGTAGTGGGTCATGCCGATTTAGCTTCTTTCGTTTTAAGCATCAAACGCCCACGCAAAATCATCTTATTGGTTAAAGCTGGTAGCGCAACCGATGTAACGATTAACGCATTATTACCATTTTTAGAGCAAGGCGACATTATTATTGATGGCGGCAACTCATTATGGACAGACACCATTCGTCGCGAAAAAGAATTGGTCGCTAAAGGTATCGAATTCATCGGTTCTGGCGTATCAGGCGGCGAAACGGGCGCACGTTTTGGCCCATCATTAATGCCATCAGGCACACGCAAAGCATGGGCAAGTTTAGAGCCAATTTGGCGCGATATTGCCGCTAAAGTAGATGCAGTAACAGGCGAGCCATTAGAAGGCGGCAGCCCAGGCAAGCCAGTTGTTGGCGGTTTCTCATGTGCTGAATACATCGGCCCAGACGGCGCAGGCCACTACGTAAAAATGGTGCACAACGGTATTGAATATATCGACATGCAATTAATTTGCGAAGCGTACTGGTTAATGAAAAACTTGCTAGGCATGCCAGCAGACGAAATCGGTAAAGTATTTGCTGAGTGGAATAAAGGCGAGTTATCAAGCTTCTTGATTGAAATTACCGCAGATATCTTGCAACAAAAAGACCCAATGGGTAAAGGTTTCTTGGTAGACCAAATCTTGGATACTGCTGGTCAAAAAGGTACTGGTCAATGGACAGCCGCGAATGCACTTGAATTAGGCGCACCAGCTAACGCGATTGCGGCAGCGGTTTATGCACGTGCATTATCAAGCTTAAAAGAAGAGCGCGTTGACGCAAGCAGAATCTTAAAAGGCCCCGTGCTGGTAAAAGAAACAGATAAAGCCGCGATTATTGAAGCGATTAAAAATGCGCTTTATTGCTCAAAAATCTGTGCTTACGCGCAAGGTTTCCAATTAATGGATAAAGCGCAAGTGGCTTACAACTGGAAACTTAACTTTGGCGAAATTGCGCAAATTTGGCGTGGTGGTTGTATTATCCGCGCGCGTTTCTTGCAAAAAATTACTGATGCTTATGCATTAAATTCACGTTTGAAAAACTTGATGTTAGATCCATATTTCACTAACTCAATGAACGATGGCCAAGCCGGTTGGCGTAAAGTGATTGCCTTGGCAGTCACCAACGGTATTCCAGCACAAGGCTTCAGCGCCGCATTAGCCTATTACGATGGTTACCGCAGTGCCGATTTGCCGGCTAATTTGTTGCAAGGTCAACGTGATTATTTTGGCGCGCACACCTATGAGCGTAAAGATCAGCCGCGTGGTCAGTTTTACCATTTAGATTGGCCAGAGGCCGGCCGTCCACAACTTTCTATTGAGTAAGTTGCGCTTTAATAAGTGGTAAATGCAAGATAACTGGCAACTGGAAAGTTGTCAGTTAAGTAACAAAAATATGAAGTGTAAAAAATAGGTGGGTTGCTGAAAAGCGACCCACTATTTGAATTTGATGTTGAATTTACAGCTTAAAACGTTAAGATTTAAAATCTTAAACGCAGTCACTGTAAGCTTCTAAAAGTCGTTTTAAGTTTTTAGGTCTTTGTAAGCTTAAAATATTCGCTTCTTGGACTTTAACTTTGTCTGACTTTTGGCTCAGTGGTGGTTCGTAAATTTCGCTTAACAGTTGTGGTTTTGAGACAGATTTTACGTTTAGTGCTTGCATTATGACTTCCTTAAAAAATCCTTTTGGGAGTTAAAACAACAGAAATTTTGTTTCTGCTGCATGTGAAAACAATTTATCAAAAAAATTCATTCAATTGATGTATTTAATGAATAATTCAATAAAATCATGAACATTTAGTCATTAACGCACTAAGTATGTTGCGGAATACACAAAAAGTAGATTTATTATTTGTTTACTTTTGGGCTTAATTAACCACAGCGTAGCAATGCAACAATAAGCCATCACCAAGTTATCAATGACGAAATATTAAAAACGGTTAAATAATGAACATATTAATTAATGGTAATGTTAAAGTTTTTAATGTTGCCAATTTAACAATTGCTGGCCTAGTGGCCGAATTGGATTTAGCGGGCAAGCGTTTGGCGATTGAAAAAAACGGTGAAATTGTGCCGCGTAGCCAGTTTGCCGATGTGATTTTGCAAGAGGGTGATAAGCTGGAAATTGTAGGCGCGGTAGGCGGCGGTTAGTATTCAGTGGTTAAGTTTAGATTTGTAGCAAATTCATTTTAGATAGCAAAAAAATATGTCAGAACAACTCATTATTGCAGGAAAATCCTACCATTCACGTTTGTTGGTGGGCACGGGTAAATACAAAGACTTTACCGAAACGCGCGCGGCGATTGATGCCAGTGGCGCGCAAATTGTTACGGTAGCGATTCGCCGCACCAATATTGGCCAAACCGCAGGTGAGCCTTCACTGCTAGAATATTTGCCGCCAGAAGAATTTACTTATTTGCCTAATACCGCTGGTTGCTATTCGGCAGATGATGCCGTGCGTACATTGCGCTTGGCGCGCGAGTTATTAGATGGCCATAAATTGGTTAAATTAGAAGTGTTAGGCGACCCAAAAACGCTTTACCCAAATGTGATTGAAACCATCGCCGCGGCAAAAGTGTTGGTAAAAGATGGTTTTGATGTAATGGTTTACACCTCAGATGACCCAATTATTGCTAAACAATTAGAAGAAATCGGCTGTTGCGCCGTAATGCCATTGGCATCATTAATTGGCTCTGGCATGGGTATTTTAAATCCTTGGAACTTACAAATTATTATTGAAAACGCGAAAATTCCTGTGCTGGTAGATGCTGGCGTTGGCAGTGCGGCCGATGCGGCGATTGCAATGGAGCTTGGTTGCGCAGGTGTGTTAATGAACACGGCTATTGCTGCCGCGCGCGATCCTGTCATGATGGCTGGTGCTATGAAAAAAGCGATTGAAGCAGGCCGCGAATCGTATCTTGCTGGCAGAATGCCTAAAAAATTGTACTCAGCCAGCCCAAGCTCACCCACCGCAGGATTAATCGCCTAATGACGGCTCAAAACCAGTACGCTTTTTCAGTATCTGTGCAAGCAAGCTATTTGCCTGATCAATCGAATGTGGAAGAGAACAAATTTGCGTTTGCTTACACCGTCACCATTACCAATGTTGGCAATATTGCAGCGCAATTAATTAGCCGCCATTGGGTGATTACAGACAGCCACGGCCATGTGCAAGAGGTTAAAGGTTTAGGCGTAGTGGGCGCGCAGCCGCTATTAAATCCGAATCAGCAATTTGAATACACCAGCGGTACGGTTTTAGCCACGCAAGAGGGTGAAATGCGCGGTAGTTATTTTATGGTGGCCGTTGATGGAACGCCGTTTGAAGCCATTATTGAGCCATTTTTGCTAGCGCAGCCAAGAGTGCTACATTAAGTGTATTAGTAGATGCAACGCTTATTGATCATCATTTTGCTGGGCCTGTTTTTGAACTCTTGCGCCAACAAAAACATTAAGCCAATCGTTACTAAACCAAATCCACCGCAAGGCCAAGGCTCAGTTAAATTGCCGCCTGCCGGTCTGCCAGAGCCAAAATCCACAGAAACAAAAGACACTAAAGTAGTGCCCGATTACAGCTTGCTAAAACCGGCTAAGTGGGAAGATATTGACGGCTTAATGCAAGACGATTTAACGGCGGCCTGGGATGCATGGCTGCAAAGCTGCAGTACCTTGATAAATCAAACAGTAACTAATCAAGCGGTAAAAAATAAACCAAATTGGCAATCGGCTTGCACGGCGGCCAAAGCGCTAGGCAAGCCAACTAATGCGGCCATTATTGCCTATTTAACCACCCAATTTGATGTGTATGCCGCCACCAGCGCAGAGGGCGAAGACACTGGATTAATTACCGGCTATTACGAACCCTTACTTCAAGGTAGCCGCAAGCAATCGGCGCAATATCCTTATCCTTTATACGCGCAGCCTAAGGATATTGTTACGGTTGAGCTGGCCGATATTTATCCTGAGCTTAAATTTAAGCGCATTAGAGGCAAGTTAATTGAGACCAAACAAGGCGCAAAAAAGCTTGTTCCCTACCTAACGCGTGCCGAAATTGAGGCCAATCCATCGCCTTTAGCTGGCAGCGAAATCGTGTGGATTAACGATATTATTGATGTGTTTTTCTTACATATTCAAGGTTCTGGCTTGGTAAATTTAGAAAATGGATCACAAGTACATGTGGGTTATGCCGATCAAAATGGTCATGCTTATAACTCTATTGGCCGTTTGCTCATTGAGCGCGGTGAATTAACCGCCGATCAAGCATCGATGCAAGGCATTAAAAATTGGGCGCGCAACAATTTAGGCCAATTGCGCGAACTGCTTAATAGTAATCCAAGCTATGTGTTTTTTAGAGAATTGCCTGCTGGCTTGCCAGGCCCACTGGGCGCGTTAGGCGTGCCCATTACGGCTGAACGCAGCGTAGCGATTGACCCTAAATATATTCCCTTAGGCGCGCCGCTATTTTTATCGACCACACAACCCAATAGCGCAACACCGCTTAAACGCTTGATGGTGGCGCAAGACACAGGCGGCGCTATTAAAGGCGGCGTGCGCGCCGATTACTTTTGGGGTGCGGGTGAAGCTGCTGGCAAGCAAGCCGGTGCCATGAAGCAGCAAGGCAAAATTTGGGTGCTATTGCCTAAAGGTTTTGTAATACCGAAATAGATGCTCTAGCTTTAAAGCTTTTAGCTTAATCGCCTTAACTTTAAACCCACTGCTATTTAATTCCATTGGTAAATATCCATCGCTAAAATGCCATAGGTATCTTCTGGTGTGTAGCGTTTAACCTGCTGATATTTCACACCATTTGCCCAACCAAGTGCTACAAATAGCGGCAAAATATGATCTTCTGTAGGGTGCGCTTTTACCGCATATTGGCTTTGATGGCGGTAATCAAGTAATGCTTCGGTGTCATTCCCCTCAATTTTTTCAGCCAGCCAATTGGCAAATAAAGGCACGTAATCCAAGGTTTTAGCATCGCGCTGCGGGCTAAAAAAATCGCCCAAATTATGCGTGGCAGAGCCGCTGGCAATCAACATTACGTTATCTGCCTGCAACGCACTTAAGGCTTGCCCAAGCGCAAAGTGCGCTTGTGGGCTTAGCCCGCTTTGAATGGAAATTTGTGCCACCGGAATATTGGCCTGTGGGTACATCAGCATCAGCGGCACCCACGCACCGTGATCTAAACCGCGCCTATTGTCTATTTTTGCTGTAATACCCGCTTGCTTAAGCAAATCAGCGGCTTTGTTTGCCATAGCAGGCGCGCCATTTGCAGGGTATTCAATCTCATATAATTGCTTTGGAAAGCCGCCAAAATCATGAATCGTTTCAGGCTGGCTAGTGCTAGAAATTGTGGGCGTTTGCGTATCCCAATGGGCTGAAACCACTAAAATAGCGCTTGGGATCGGCAATGATGCGCCTAATTCGGCCAGTAGCTTGCCTGTTTCATCGGGTTCTATTGCTAACATTGGTGCACCGTGCGAGATAAAAAGTGCGGTCATTTTAATGCTTAAAGATTGGATACAGAGAGTATATTCCAAGCTATTGCAACTTGCTGGTAAAGCGCTAGTTTTAACACTAATTTTACAGGCCCGATTTTCAAATCTAATTTTTAAACCTTGCGCCCATTAAAAAAGGGCGCTTAAAGCACCCTTTTTAATACGTAAACAAAAATTACTTGTTCATTACGTACATTGTCACTTCAAAACCGAAACGCATTTCAGTAGCAGCTGGTGTTGTCCACATAGTAATCTCCTTAAGTTAAAATTCGTTCGCTGTGTTTTCACAACTGCATAACGTAAATGAATAGTACGCCACTTCAATAATATGCCACTATCAAAAGCACTTAAAAGTCACTCATGATTTTCATTAGAATAACGGGTAATTATATACTTGACTGGACTAAATTTAAACCGCGCTTTTTGCGGTTTTTTATTTTAATATTACTAGCATACAAACCCTATACTACAGGGGCTATACTCTACCCTTAAAATATTTTAACCCCTTTAGTGTTTAATGGTTGTTATTTATAAATGTAGGGAGTACTATCTAGTCTTCAATAGAGTATAGAAAGAAAATTATGATTCGCATTCAGGTAGGGTCTAGTGTGTTTGAATGTCAAAGTGCTACAGAAGCAGTTCAAATTCATAATTTGTTAAATACTGTAAGTACATCTACAGCGCGTCAACATGTTCCTACAGTTGCTAATCAAGCCAGCACTAAAACTATTCATAAAAAATATGATAATAATGCTTTTCTTGAGAGGTTAAGACTGCAAGACGGAAAACAGTTAAATGGACATGAAATGATGGAAGTGTTAGGTATTGCTTCCGTGTTTGGAGTTGGCCCAAAACTTAGATCAATTGCCAAAGAATTATCTAATCAAAATCCAAAAATTGTTTTGGATACTTATTTGACAATGTTTAAAGATAATTATAATAAAAAACAGTGGTCAGTACATGTGCCAGCACAGCTGTTCTAAAAAGGCGAAAGCCAAACTAACGCAAAATAGTTTGGCTTTCTATTTCCCAACCCAAAGCCCGCAAGGCATTAGATAAGGAGGTTAATCATGTTGTTCATCATACTGGCAGTATCAGTATTATTGCTAATAATAAGTAATTAGCAACTGGGCGATTTAGTCGCCCTAAAATCAGTGTCCCCGTAGCTCAATGGATAGAGCCATCTTCTCGTAAAAGTGCGGTTACAGGTTCGAATCCTGTCAGGGACATCTACAGATTATATAATCTTTCTCAGACTGTCAACTTATTCAGTCATTTAACCTCGTCCTTATTTCCTACTTTTTTCTTTTCATTAGATTTATCAGCTTTATCTTCTATGTGCTTGTTTGTTATTACACTTGTTGGGGTGTTAGCAATTTTATGCAAGGCTTCACCAAAACTAACGTCTACTTTAAGAGGTTTCGTTTTCATAGCCTACCCTATACTGCAATCAAGGATTTGTAAGTTAATTTGCGTCCAACTGTAAATTTAAGCAACGCATTAACACGTTGACCTTCACCCAAATCTCTCGAATTCCAACGCCATGCAAACATATTTAGATAGCGGTTTATATGCTTACCACTCGCGTGATGATAAACGCCAATGATGGAGCGTTTAAAATGCCCAAAAGCGCCTTCAATTGTGTTTGTGTACACATCACCGCGCACATACTCTTCGGCAGAATGTTTGACTATTACATGATTGTAATCTTTATGAACGAACATATATGCCTTGCTTTCATCAGTGTTAATTGTTGCTGACTTGCATACATTGGCTAATACTAAAGGCTTAATAACTTGTGATGTAGTTCTATTGATTGTATCCATACGTAAATCACCATCACGCTCAATCATACCTAAAACAGCAACCTTAGTACCTTTTGATAAAGAACCTGCGCCATGCGTACTCCACATGCGGTTAATACGATGCTTATTCTTTTCTTTACCGCCTACGTAAGTTTCGTCAATTTCAACTGTACCTATTAAAGGTTTGCTACGGTCAACCTCTATAGCCGCACGAATGCGATGTAACATGTGCCAAGCTGATTTTTGAGTGATACCAATATCACGGGCTAGCTGGCATGAGCTAATGCCTTTCTTGTGGCTAGTAACTAGGTATATTGCCATGAACCATTTTTGTAGTGATAGTTTACTGTCTTGAAAAATTGTGTCATAACGCACGCTAAACTTTTGAGCGCATAACTCTTCACCACATTTATGGGTTTCATCAGCTAATGTATAGACCTTTGTAGAACCACAGTGAGGGCATTGAACACCATTAGGCCAGCGAACTGCACGAAAGTGTTTAATACACTTAGTTTCGTCTGAAAAGACCTGCACCATTTCCATTAAGTTACTGAATTGTTGAAACATTTTACTACTCCGTGCGTTATTGTTAGCACATTGTTACATAAAAGTATTGTCCAGTCAAGTATATAATTACCGAATAACGTTAAGCTTGGCCTTTTATGCGCTTGATCAATTTGTTAATACCTTTGCGGCCAATGGTGCGTTTTAGCCAAACTTTAAAATCGTATAGCTTAAATTGTAAGCGGTTTTGCCAAGTAAATTGTCGGCCAGAAAGTGCCAAATAAATCTGCATAAATCGCTCACGGCCAGCCCAGTTAAGCTTATGGCAAGCGCGCGTTAAATCGGCAATACGCAAATTAAAAGCAATGCCATGGTTGTAAGCGTGAATGCGCGCGGTATCAATTAGCGCAAAAGATAAGGTTTTATTGCTGGCGATATTCACCAAAACATTGCCGCCTGATAAATCTCTAAAATGCACGCCGCGGCTGTGCATGGTGTGAAAATACTGCGCCAGTTGCGCGTAAACCGATTCAGGGTTTAAGCCTAAATAATCAAACTCACCTCTGACATATGCCGCAAATATCTGGCCAATATTGGCATCTGCTTTTACAAACTCACAAATATAAAAATTTTGTTTTAGCGTGCTGTCATTCACTTTTTCAAAGTAAGCCACGGGTTGCGCGGTGCCTACGCCGCGCCGCATTAATTCCATCGCCCCATTCCAGCTGCGCTTGGCTTTGCTGGGCTTAAAGCGATCTAAAAACGCTTTATGCGGATACATTTTCATGGGTTGTTTTGCGGTTAATTGTTCAGCTATATTTCTGGGATCTGGCACCGCCCAAATGGCATTACGTGAATGGCGCAATGCGCCGTCTTTATTAGGCGCGTGTAGCGTATCAGGGTGCAATTTCTGCATTAATAATTCTGCATCAGCCTGATTGCCAGCCAGCACCAAACCTTGCCAATCCGCGTATTTAAATTCAAAGTACTGCAAGTTTTTAACATGTGCATGAATGGTCACATCTTTGGCTAATGCAGGACTCAACGTTGTTGGCGCAGCAGCATCCCACAACAAATAAATGGGCGATTCTGTGATTAATTCAGGCGTTTCAGCTAGTGTTTCACCATCACGATTTAGAATTTTGGCCGCTTGCAGCGCATTGGCGGAATACACCGTATTTAAAAGTGCGGCTTTGCCATTAATGGCCCATGCGGCATGAAAATGCTGGCCATCTTTTTCAAAATGATGAATTTCTAAACCCTTAGCAGTGGCAATTGGCGCTATATACTGCGCGCCTTCTATTAAATTTACCACCGTTTTAACGGCATTAAAACTTGGGTGGTGTTGATAGTGGTCCAATTCGCCATCTGCATTTTTGTAATGCGCTACCCGCTCTAAATCAGGATATTGCGCCTCTGTCAGGCCATCCGAAATTAAGCCTTCGCGCTGGCAAATAAACGCGCCCCAATTGGCATGGGTTAAGCTGCCAGAAGCCGCCAATAGCAAAAAGTAACGCGCGGCGTAATCAGCCTGTTTTTGTAAGCCATCGGGCAATAAGCGTTGTATGCGGTAAACCGCCCAAAACGCGACCGAAGAAGCACTATGCTTTATGCCAAAATCTTGCCCAATTTTTTGCAAAATGCGCGCTTTTTTAACCAAGTTGTATTTAAAAATACGCGCCCATTGGTATTTAAAAATGCGGTGATCAAAACGCTCAGGTTCTGTCACCCTTTCCACAAACAAATTATCGCTGTGAATATCGGGTAATTGATGTTGGTTTTGTAAGGTTTTAAGCAGGCTAATATTATATAAAGGCTCAAAATCCTGAATATTAGGGCCAATTAAAGTGATACCGCGCGCTTTAATTTCGGTGTGCGCGATGGCCCATGCCATTAAAAACCCCTGCAGAGTATAACCCGCCCAGCGCTTGCGGTTAGGCGTGTTGCCAATTTCTACTGCATAAATATCGGCGCCAAAAGTATCTAATACTTGCACTAAAAATTGGCGCCAGCTGGTTTGCTCAGTGGTGGCATACATATTTTTGGCCGCCGAAAATGGCTGCAAAAGATGCAAAGTCACTTCAAACTGTTCGGCAATTAAACGCTGTAAAAAGCGGGCATTAAAACTAGTTAAATCATCATAACTAAAATCTAAACGAACCCTTTTAACACCTAGCTTTTGCAACTGCACAATAATGTAATCATCGGTTGCAGGGTTAGCGTTTGATGCCACGCAAACGCCAATAAAATTGCTGGGAATGCGGTGCTGGCTAATGGGTAAATGCCCATTTTTAATACGCAAACCGCCTTTAAAAATATAGCTTAAGCCATCGCGAATAACCTGCTTAGTCAGCATAGACGCTTGTCTAGTGATCATTTAAAAAGTACTCATTCAAAAACACTCATTTAGTAGACTCATTTTGGCAGATGGTAACGTTGCTCGCTATACAGCAAAGCTGGTAAAAGTGAGTTGGCTAGAGCCAGCTGTTCAATTTTTTTGGCATTGGCTGGCGGCGCGGTTTCATTTAAATGCTTCGCTTTGGCATCATACACGCCATGCGCCGGCGCTTTGCCTTCACGCAATACCACCACATTATTGCCAACAGCCGTTTGCTGCATCCATGCAAAATTGTAGTTATATTGCATCATGGCACGGCCTAAATAATCCGCTGGTTCTTTGGATAAATCGCGCCCTGTCATTGGGTGCTGGCCGTTAATGCCCATTAGGGATAACACAGTCACCGGCAAATCAATTTGGCTGGTAATACTTTTAATGCTTTGCGGCTTAATATCCGCGCCCAAAATCAGGCCGGGAATATGAAAATGCTCAATTGGCACCAGCGTATTGCCACGCACGCGAATGTCATGATCGGCCACAATTAAAAATAGCGTGTCTTTCCAATAAGGGCTTTTTTTGGCCTTTTTAAAAAACTGCCCAATCGCATAATCGGCATATTTAACCGCGTTATTATCAGTCGCTTTTGGCTGCTCATATAACTCAATACGGCCATCGGGAAACTCAAACGGCGAATGATTGCTAGAAGAAAACGCCAAGGTAAAAAACGGCTTGCCGCTGGCATGGTGCGCCATTAATTGCTCATGCGTTTTATTCAGTAAATCTTCATCAGATGCGCCCCAGCTGCCCATAAACACAGGGTTTTTATAATCTTTTTGATCGGTAATTTGGTTAAAACCGTTGCCCAGAAAAAAGCTACGCATATTATCAAAATGCGATTCGCCGCCGTAGATAAATTCGGCGTTATAGCCTTGTTTAGTTAATAGGCTGGCCAGCGTAAAAAAGTTTTTTTGGCTTAGCGATAATTTAACTGTGCTCTCAGATGGGGTTGGTTGAAAGCCCGCCGTAACCGCCTCAATGCCGCGAACAGAGCGCGTACCTGTGGCATACAGTTGCTCAAACCAAATGCCTTCACTTTTGAGTTTTTCTAAATTAGGCGTCACTGGTTTGCCGCCAAGCGATTCTACAAAACCGGCGCCTAAACTTTCTTGCAAAATAATCACCAAATTTAATGGTTTATCGCGCTTAGCAGAAGGCACTAAGGTTTTTAAAGTCGGGATTTCGCTGTCAGTTGCGCCGGTAAGTTTAAAAATATCCGCTCTATCCATTTTGCCGTAAATTTGGCTGGATTTACTTTCGTGCTGTAAATCGTAAATAGCGTAAATGACCGAATAGCCAGAATTTAAAACCAAGCTATTCACCATACCATCTTGCGTAATGGCAAACAAAGCAGGGTTGGCGGGGCGGTGGCCTAAAGAAGAGCGGATTGCAAAAGCGGCCAGCAGAAAAATCAACGGCCAAATCAGCCATATTTTTGTATTAGACCAGCTAGGCTTGGCTTGCAACCAAGGCTGCATAAAGCGGCGCATGGCCCAAATGGTTAAAATTATAAAACCAATGCTGGCAAACACATGAATTTTAAAGCCGCCCCACAACATAGAGATAACTTCATTAGGGTATTTTAAATATTCAACAAATAAGCGATTAGGCCGCACGTCATATTCGGCAATAAAGCCAGGCGTGGCGGCTTCTAAAAACACCAACAGAACAATACTAAATATCACCCAAATATAAGTGAATTTTTTCCACACGTTAAACAGCGGCTTGATGGCCAACAGCGGTGCAAGAAGCAGCGGAATTAAGGCTAATAAACTAAGCTGAATAATATCAACACGTATGCCCTGCAATAAAACTTCGGCCAGCCTACCAGTGGCCGCAACCCGTTCAAACTTCCATAACACCAAGCCAAAGCGCGAAAGCGATAGAATGACCAAGCCCAACAAAAGCATGCTGACAAGCGGCGCGAAGGGGCCTAGTTTGTGCGCAATTTTCCAAATAGATTGCTGCGCTTTTTTAAAGACAGGTGAATATTGCATTTTTAAAACCTAAAAATTAAGGCGATTTATTAAAAGTGCAATTATAAAGCGAAAGCTAGTGTTTCTGATGCAGGCGCTAGCGTTTCTGATAAAGTCGTTGGCGCGCGAGTAGGCTAATTGCAACTAAAATAAAGCTGCCGAATATAAACGTGATGTAAATAATGGGCACATGGTTTTTTTCTAAGGCGATATATAAGCCGATTAATGTCATCATGCAGAAATTTTCAAAAAAGTTTTGTACGGCTACAGCATTGCCTGCGCCCACGGTTTCATGGCCGCGCTCTTGTAATAAGGCATTTAGCGGCACTACGTAAAACCCGCCCGCCGCGCCAATTAATATTAGCAGGCCAATGGCCATGTAAAGCTGCGTGCTGTGCGCGAATAGCATAATTAATACGCCGATTAATAGGCCTGCTGGCAGTACGCGGTTTACGTGTTCTAGGCGAATAAAGTTGGCGGCCAATGCGGCGCCAATGGCGATGCCGATTGCAACCGCGCCGCTTAAATTGGCGGGCATGCTTAAATCGTTTATGCCTAGCGCAACGGGTACCCAAGCTACTAATAATAGGCGCAGGGTAGAACCTGTACCCCAAAAAACGCTAGAGCCAATCAGCGAAAAGCGCGCATCTTTGTTTGTTGATAGCACTTTTAGTGCTTGTAAAAACTCTTTTACCATTTTGGGTGGCGATAATTTGGTATCAGGCCGCGCAACGGCTAAGCGCGGTATAAAAGTATTGGCGATGGCGGCTAACAGATAGCAGGCGCAGATGGCAAGCAAGGCGATGCTGACAGAACTATCGGCCAATTTGCCACCCAAAACAGCGCCCAATAAAATGGCCACAATGGTAGAGCCTTCAATTAAGCCATTGGCTTTGACTAATTTTTCAGCGCTGACTAGCTCACTTAATATGCCGTATTTGGCCGGCGAATAAGCGGCAGCGCCAATACCTACAAGCCCGTAAGCCAGCAAAGGGTTTAAGCCCAATACCATGGCCGATGCGCCTAATAGCTTAAGTAAATTGGCAATCAACATTACCCGCCCTTTGGGAAAACCATCGGCAAAAGGGCCAACAAATGGCGCTAGTAAAATAAAGGCCACCACAAAGAATTCTTGCAACAATGGAATTTGCCAATTAGGCGCTAATTGTGATTTTAGCAGCGCAATCGCTGCAAATAGCAGCGCGTTATCGGCTAATGCCGATATAAATTGCGCAATTAAAACCGCAACCATGCCGCGCGAAAAAAGCTTATTTTCGGCTTGCAACCCGCTCATCATTAAGCAGCTTCGGCCATTTTTTTTAAGGATACATAATCAGTTTTGCCTGTGCCCAATAATGGTAGTTCATCAATGCGGATAATTTTACGTGCAATGGCGATTTCTGGCTGTTTTAAGTTTTTAGCCACCATTTGTAAATCTTCACGTTTTAAAGCGGGGTCGGTGGTAAATAAAACAATGGTTTCGCCGCGTTGCAAATCCAGATGTGTGCTGGCGGCATGTTGATGTTCTGGCGCGGCGGTGCTGGCAATTTTTTCCACCACTTCCAACGACACCATTTCGCCGGCTATTTTTGCAAAGCGTTTTTCGCGGCCTTTTATATGAATAAAGCCCTGCGCGTCTATGGTTACAATGTCGCCTGTGTTGTACCAGCCGTTTTGTACCGGTTGAAGTAAGCCAGGCGCATCAAATAAGTAATAGCCCATCATCACGTTTTCGCCGCGCACATGCAGTAATCCACCCGTTTCAATGCCTGGAACCGATTCTAATTTATGCGCTAAGCCAGGTACAAATTGGCCAACAGAGCCGTTTAAGTTGGTCATTGGCGTATTGGCCGAAACGACAGGCGCGCATTCTGTGGTGCCATAACCTTCTAAAATGCGGATGCCAAATTTATCCATATAGGTTTTACGCACCTCTTCTTGCAGTTTTTCAGCACCTGCAATTACCAAGCGCAGCTTGTAAAAATCGTAAGGGTGAGCAAATTTGGCGTACTGGCCTAAAAAGGTGCTGGTTGAGAATAATACGGTGCAACCACGATCATAAATAATTTCAGGAATTACTTTATATTGCAGTGGCGATAGAAAAACCAAAATTTTAATGCCGTTAAATAAAGGCATTAGTGAGCCAGTAAAGCCGAAAGCATGAAAAATCGGCAGCGACATCATAAATTTGTCAGATGGATTAAAATCCACAATGGCCATTACCTGCGCGATATTGGCCAAAATGCTTTGATGCGAATGCACTACGCCTTTTGGTTTGCCCTCACTGCCCGATGTAAATAGCACCACAGCGGGTTGATTCGGCTCGCTTATTTCCATTGCCACGCGCGGATAATGCAAGGCATAACCCATTAACCATGCGCGATCTAACATACTATATTTAGCGCGTAAATCTTCTAAATAAACGATATTTAGATTTTCTAATTGCGCGACATCGCCTTGTAAATTGGCGTTTTCAATAAATTTGCGCGAGGTAATCACGGTTTTAACATTGGCTGCAATACAAGCGTTTTGCATGCCCGCCGCGCCTGCCGTGTAGTTAAGCATGGCGGGTACGCGGTTAAAGGCGCTCATGCCCAAAATAAGCGCTAATGTATTAGTGATGTTTGGCATCAAAACGCCTACCGTTTCAGCTGGCACACTGATTTTGGTGGCTAAACGCCCAAGCGCCAAACTTTTTTTAAGCACCGCTTGATACGTTTCTTCTATCTCATTCATGTCTTCAATCACTTTGTAGCTACCGTCAAATTTATCGACAGCATCTAAAAAGGCTTCAAACAAGGTGCGGCTTTTTTGCGTTTGAAACAACATTTGTTGCATCACATTGCGCATGCTCTCACCCGCAATGCGGCGGCGCTGTTTGGCCGTTAATATAGCTAGCGGATTATGGGGAATATCAATGCGGGTGACCGGTTGAATGCTTAAGGTTACTTTAGGGAAAATTTTGCGCGGATGATCGTTTGATAATCGGCCGAAATACGATTCGGCGGCACCATCGACATGAACAGGCAAAATGATGGCACCGGTTTTAGCGGCAACAAAACCCGGGCCGTCGTAAACTTTCATTAAGGCGCCGGTTAAGGTAATGCGGCCTTCAGGAAAAATCACCACGTTTTTGCCTGATTCCAGCAATTTAATGACTTTTTTCATGGCAAGCGGCGAGGTAGGATCGACCGCCAAATAAGGTGTTAAGCGTAAAAACTGCCTAAACCACCAGCTTTTTAATACGGTTTTATGCACCACAAACGTGGCTGAAAAGGGCAAGTAAAGGCCTAATAAAAAGCCATCTAATAAGGATTCATGATTAGCAATAATCAACAAACCCCTGCTCTGCGGTATGTTTTCTAAGCCACGTACTTTCACGCTAAATAGAAACTTGCAGATTAATCGTAACAATCCAGCCAACATATTTTCCCCTTATTTTTATTAAGTTTCGGTATTTATATAGGTCAATACTAATTGTAGTGCATTTGAGACATACGTTTTATCAATCGTAAAAAAAACTTCTTTGCCAATTTTTTCAGATTTTAAAGCGCCACTGCTTTGTAATATTTTTAAATGATGCGTAACGGCGGTGCGGCTTAAGGATGATGCGGCGATTATTTGTAAGGTGCTTAAGCGTTCGTTTGCCTCAAATGCCAACAATATACGTTGCCGATGCGTATCGCCTAGCGCGGTAAAAAGGGCGGCTGTATGTTGCCATGCAGTTGGAATGGTGAGAATTTGCTTCATAACTACATAATTAGATATTTAGTTTTATGTGTCAAGCATTATTTTTGATTTGCTGGTATTTTTAAGTTGATGGTGTTTTTTAAAATAGTACAAATACAAACTAAACGCACAAATAAAAACGGACGCCTAAGCGTCCGTTTTTATTAATCAAACTTATTGGTTTAGTAATTTAACCATTAAGCCGATTGTTCATTATGAATGATAAGCGCGCTCACCATGTTCAGTCGTATCTAAGCCTTCACGCTCTGATTCTTCTGATACACGTAAACCGATTACTAGATCAATAATTTTAAGTGAGACAAATGCCACCACACCTGAAACCACAATCGCTGTACCAACCGCCCAAATTTGCGCGGTCATTTGTGCACCAAAGTCGTAAGCGGCTACGCCGTTTGCTACATAATCTACAACGCCTGCGCCGCCAAGTGCTGGGTTAACAAACACACCTGTTAACAAGGCACCCACAATACCGCCAACCGCATGCACACCAAATACATCAAGCGCATCATCATAACCAAACATGTATTTCACTTTTGCTACAAAGAAGTAGCAGATTGGTGAAACCACTAAGCCGATAATAATGGCACCCATTGGGCCTACAAAACCACATGCTGGGGTAATAGCAACCAAGCCAGCAACAGCGCCAGAAGCAGCACCTAGCATAGATGGTTTGCCTTTTAATAGCCACTCAGAGAATGTCCAAGATAAAGTAGCCGCACCGGTTGCAATGGTTGTGTTGATTAGTGCTAATGCCGCGTAACCGTTGGCTTCTAAGTTAGAGCCAGCGTTAAAGCCGTACCAACCCACCCACAATAATGCAGCACCAACCATGGTTAAAGTTAAGCTGTGTGGCGTCATTGCTTCTTTGCCGTAGCCAATACGTTTACCTAATACATATGCCGCAACCAAGCCTGCAACACCTGCATTAATGTGCACAACCGTACCACCTGCAAAATCTAACGCACCTTTAGCCCATAACCAACCAGCGTTTGCTAAAACAGTGTTTAACGATTCCGCTGTTGTGATAGCGTCAGGACCGTCCCAATACCAAACCATGTGCGCCATTGGCAAGTAAGCAAATGTGAACCATAAAGCCACAAACGCTAATACCGCTGAAAACTTCATACGCTCTGCAAATGCACCCACAATTAGCGCTGGCGTAATAGCTGCAAACGTTAATTGGAAAGCCACAAAAGTAAGCTCAGGAATGTAAACACCTTTGCTAAATGTTGCCGCGACTGATTCTGGTGTAATGCCAGCCAAGAACGCTTTACCTAATCCGCCAAAGAATGGATTGCCGCCTGTGAAAGCCACGCTGTAGCCATACAATGCCCATAAAACAGCCATTAGCGAGAAAATCATAAACACTTGCATCAACACAGAAAGCATATTTTTTTGGCGTACTAAACCGCCGTAAAATAACGCTAAACCTGGAATCACCATTAATGTGACCAAGATGGTAGAAACCATTACCCAAGTGGTGTCGCCTTTGTTTGGCACTGGTGTTGGCGCAGCTGCGGCCTCTACTGGTGCGGCTTCGGCTGGCATGGCGTCAACAGGTGTAGCTTCTGCATCAGCAACTGGCATTTCTTCAACAACGGGTGCTGCTGGTTCTGCTACCGCTTCTATTGTGGCTTCGGCTGCTGCTGGTAAATCTTCAGCAGAACTTGTACTAATTGCACCAGTACTAAGCAGAGCAATTAGCGATAAAACTGATAATATTTTTTTCATTTTATGCCCCTTAAAGTGCTTCAGGTCCGGTTTCACCGGTACGGATGCGATACACTTGCTCTAAATTAAAGATAAAGATTTTGCCATCGCCAATTTTGCCTGTTGCAGCGGCTTTTTCAATTGCATCCACTACTTGATCCAGCATGTCGTCTTTAATCGCAATTTCTAATTTAACTTTAGGCAAAAAATCCACCACGTATTCCGCGCCGCGGTAAAGTTCTGTATGGCCCTTTTGACGGCCAAAGCCTTTAACTTCGGTTACTGTAATGCCTTGAACGCCTATATTTGATAAGGCTTCACGCACCTCATCAAGCTTAAATGGCTTGATTATTGCCGATACAAATTTCATATTATTCCCCTATTGGCAGGTTATTAAAAAAGCCAATTCGGTCAAACTGGCTTTTTTCTCTTCAATTAAAACTAAATTAGAACGTACGACCTACTGTAACAACAAAACGGCCATCGCTTAAGTTTTTAGCTTCTGTACTACCATTAAAGCTAGAACCGCCGTAACCTTTATCACTCCAGTAACTGTCGTTGCTTGAGTCAACATAGTAAACACCAGCATTCCAACCTTCTGTTTTACCAACAGCAAATGATTTGCTTAAACCAATTTTCCAGTCAGTGTAATCAGGGCTAGTGCGCTCTGATGTTGCTGATGGGAATTGACCAGAGCTAGACAAGTAATTGACATCAAGTTTGCCTGCTACGTTTAAGTGACCAACGTGACCAATTAATGTTAAGCCACCAATCGGTAATGGATAAGCCGCGTTTAATTCAAAATACGTTGTACCTTTAGTGCTGCCATCCCAACCTGTTTTAGTTTCTGCACCAAACCAATCGCTTAATGTAACCGATGCTTTAGCACTTAACCATTTGTAAGATACGCCAAAGTTAGCTTCATACGTATCCCATTTGCCGCCTTGTGGTGTTTGTTGAACGCCTGGAGCCGTGAAATATGTGTATTTTTTCCATGATCCGCCTGGATAAAAATAGCCGTACAAACCAACCGTGTAGCCTAAACCTTCTACTGATGGAATAGTGCCGTTGTAACCAGCGTACGCATCAATTTCAACGTTAGCATCTGGATACGTGTTTGGTGAAACGTTTGAACCCCACATACCAGCGTAAAAACCACTAGAGTGAGAAAGATCAAAGCCGCCTTGTACAGCTGGTTTGTGCCATGATTGTGAGATACCACGGAAGTAGTAATCTGAAACAAAGCCAATGTTAGCGGTAGCCGCCCAAGCAGATGCTGGCTCAGCTGGTGCAGCCGCTACTGCTGCTGGTGCATCTTCTGCATATGAAAATGTTGGTATTGCAAAAATGCTTAACACAGCAATTGATAATAACGAATTACGCATTGTGTATCCCCTAACGATGTTATAAAAATAATGAAGTAGTTTTAACCACGTTGTTATCTAGCAAGGCGCATGCCAAGTAAATGGCTAATAAAATCAACCACTTAAGTTTTCTATATAATTAATCGCGATATAAAAGTGCATTAAAAATCTGGTAAACTGATTAAAAATCAGGAGAAATTATTATGTTTAACTCATCAAAAATTGAAGAATTACCCAATAAAATCAGAGAGATGGCAGCATCGTCTCCTTTGGCTGACATGGATAAAAATATTCATGCACTAATTAAGGGCGCTCTCACCAAAATGGAGCTTGTAACGCGCGAAGAGTTTGACGTGCAAACAGAAGTTTTACGACACGCACGCGAACAGCTAACCGCTCTTGAAGCAAAGCTTGAGGCATTAGAGCAAAAGCTTAATCAACAATGAGTTTGGCTGTACTGCATAGCCGCGCGCTAAGCGGTATGGACGCGCCAGAGGTGGTGGTAGAGGTGCATCTGGCAAATGGCTTGCCCAGCTTTACCATAGTGGGCCTGCCTGAGGCCGAGGTAAAAGAGAGCAAAGATCGCGTGCGCGCAGCGATTCAAACCGCACAATTTGAGTTTCCTGCTAGGCGCATTACAGTTAATTTAGCGCCAGCTGATTTGCCAAAAGAAAGCGGCCGCTACGATTTGCCGATTGCGTTGGGCATTTTGGCCGCCAGCGGGCAGATTCCAAAAGACGCATTAGCGCGTTACGAAATTGCAGGTGAACTGGCGCTAACAGGTGAATTGCGGCCAATTCGCGGCGCGCTGGCCATGACTTATCATATGGTGCATAAAACCGCCAATCACCAGCGCGCGTTTATACTGCCTCAAAATAGTGCGTTAGAAGCCAGCTTGGTGAAAGATGCACTGATTTACCCCGCCAATTCATTATTAGAAGTGTGCGCGCATTTAAGTGGACATACCCCGCTTCAACAATATGTTGCCGATGCCCCAGCGCAAGCCATTCACTATTTAGATTTTAATGAGGTAAAAGGCCAATCGCAAGCCAAGCGTGCTTTAGAAATTGCCGCGGCAGGCGGGCACAGTGTACTAATGTCATGTACAAATAATTTTTGAATTCTCAAATGTAAGTTTGAGCATTATTTTTTAGTTTAATTTTTTCTTCATTTATCATTCTTAGTAAAATTGGATAATCATCTTTCGTCATAATTGGAATTGCTTCTTTTTTTTCTACCAAATATAGAGGTCCGTTGCTCAATAATTCTAATGGGTTATTAGGATGTTGGGGAATAACGGCAAAAAGAGGACGTTGAGCTTGTAAACAAAACTCTGCCTGTGTAGCAGTCCCACTTTTGATTTCACTTTCAACTATAATAGAACCAGCAGATAGGCCAATTTGTATTCTATTTCTTGGTACGAAATATTCTCTTTTAGGCTCTACCCCCCAAGGATGTTCAGAAACCCAAGCACCACCCTTAAGTAAAATTTCATCAGCTAATAACGAATTTTGTTTTGGGCTGGCTTTATGTAACCCGCTTGCTAATACTGCGATTGTTTTACCGTTAACTGATAGAGCGCCTTGATGAGCGTATGCATCAACTCCAATTGCTAGACCACTAATTACTGTCCATTTATTTTCAGCGAGAAATGCTGCCAATCTATGTGCTATTTTTGAGCCGTTATTTGTTACTTCTCGAGTACCAACAACGGCTATACCCGGCAAATCCCTTAAAATATTAATGTCACCACGCAAATACAATATTGAGGGTGGATTTTTAATGATTTTAAGTGAATATGGGTAGTCTGGATTTAGTATCGAAATACAAGAAATATTATTTTCTAAATGTGTGTCGAGAATTTTCTGTGCTTTATCCCAATGTTCCCGAGTTAACTCAGGTAAGCTGGGATAATTTTTCTTAATTACCAAAACTGTTTCTTCGAAACTAAGATTTTTATCATTTAGTACAGTAATAACATTTATTGCAATGTGATTACTTAATTTTGCACCTTCCGTAAGCGCAAGAGTAATTTTTAAAATCGAATTGTTAATATCAGACATTAAACAGATTTTCCCAACGCAATTCTAATTACATCGCTTGCACCTGCTTGTTGCAAAAGACCCGAACATGCTTCTATTGTAAAGCCAGTTGTTGTTATATCGTCCAACAGCAATACCTTGCTTCCTAGAATTTTTATATCTGGGTTTACAAATACTGAGTTGTAGTGAGTATCCAGACTTCTATAACCTCCAGAATGCATAGACTGTATTGGTATATGCCTGATTAATAGATTAGGGTGATAGGCAACAACATCTTTGCACACTGTAGACAATAAACTGTTTAGACCCACAGAATACATATATTGCTTACTTGATGGCACTATAGATACTAAGTCGAAACCACTTAACTTAATACCAGCTTTTGCACAGTAATTTTGAAATTTTCCAGTAAAGTAAGTAACGGCACTTTTATGCTTTGAACTTGATGCATCCTTAAAATCAAGAAGTTTTTTCGAGTCCAAACTTTCGTTAAATAGAGGGTTTCTTTGCCCGTTTTTTGAAAAAGGGTGGTATTCCACTAACGTGTGAATTTGGTTATACAAAGATGTAACCCATTCTGAGTCGAAAAGCTTAAATATATGAGCATTAATTATACAAAATTGTTTAACATTAATCTTTTATTAAATCACTTCTGCATTATTAATTCTTAAAATTATTTTCCTGCTAGTTTTAATATCACGTGCTATAGAAGAGATGGACTCTTGATTTAGCAATTTTATTTTTACTTGGTTCTATTGAACTTAGGAATGTAAATATTCATTTAAATTGAAAATACTAAGAAAGTGCATTAAAAGCCGAAGCGGTTTCAATTTAAAATTTTATGACATTAAAGTATACAGGTCTGTATATAGAGGAGTTAAGGTAAATTTTGACAATATTAAGTTTTATACCTCAGTCGACCTATAGGCAGCAGTGCTAGTGTTAAGAAAGACTTTTGAATTTTTTTTAAATAATTTTTATGCTAATAGCTTTAATTCATATTTACTTGGTTAAGTTCTTAGTTTTAAGTGAATTTGACGTTAATGTATTATTAAAGAGAAATTACTTAATTAAAAATCACATAAAAGTTTTGAATTACATTTATTGTTTAATTTTAACGTTAACTTAAAGGCAATCACATGAGCGATTGGGATTATTTGCATGATATGCATAATGATGGTTATAGCGCAGAGCAAATTGCTGATGCGGCGGCTTGCGGCT
This sequence comes from Methylotenera sp., assembly GCA_046598525.1. GTDB lineage: Bacteria > Pseudomonadota > Gammaproteobacteria > Burkholderiales > Methylophilaceae > Methylotenera_A. Next base: position 235,664 of record JBKJIJ010000004.1, read on the forward strand.
ATAACCCTTGGGAGTGGCATCCCATAGACGAATCAGATTTACCTGACATATCTTCGCAAGAAAATACGGAATTGACAGATATCTTCGAAAGCTTAATTGATAACGCAAAGTCATATCACTCTCTCACAGGACGTTACCTGCAAATATGGGGTGAGTTAGGTGAATTGTATGCTGAAATTAATTATGGCATTAAACGCCATAAACCTCATACAAGAGGCTCAGATGGCAAACTGGGAGACGACTACGTTGAAATTAAGACTATGTCTCCAGAAAAAATTGGAGGCATTATTGAAGTTAAACGTGCAGGCAACTTTAGTAAATTATTAGTAATAAAGATATCTAGGGAGTTTGGTTTCGAAAGTCATATGATTGAAAGAAAAAAACTTTCAAAGGGTGATGGGAAACACGCCCGCGTATCATGGCAAACACTTTCAGCAACTGACAATAAAACATAAAGAGCACACCAAAGGCTAGGTGATTACATTGCACCAACTCTTGTTGTGAAGATTCCCCAGCTTTTAGTTGATACGCCTATCGCAATTTCTTATTTCAATTCATTCATTACTAAAATAATGAGATTAAATATGTTAATGGCCTAAGCGCTTTTCCCCTCACACCACTAAATGAATCGTCCATAGATTAAGCCTCAATCATTGGGTTAGTGGAAAGGCTTGTAGAAGTAAATGTTAATTCTATTGCTGTTTTAGGTTCAACTGGATGCTACCCCTGCCTAAGTAGAAAAGAACGCGCCCAAGTGGCTAAAAATGCTGTTGCAACCGCTGCAAATATACCTGTTGTAGTGGGTATTAGTGCTTTATGTACTGAGGATGTTTTGACGCTGGCAGAGGATTCTCAAAAAGCAGGAGCTAAAGGAAAATTACTTTCACAATATCCTATCGAAAATTGACGGGTGATGAAGTATTTACACATTATGAAACAGTCAGCAAGAACATCTCAATTCCATTATGTGTATATGAGTATCCAAGTACTACCAACTTTGTATTCAGTTATGAGTTGTATGGAAGAATTTCTGAATTAAAGAATTGAATCGCCACTAATTTTTTAGGCACTAATCAGCCATTATTCTAAAAGATAAGTCTAGAAATTTTTATAATTTTATTAAGGGCTTTAATTATTGTTATTCATTTTCTTCAACATAACTTTCACAACCTTCGTTGAAAGAATTTGAGTTTCCATCGCAATTATTAGCATCATCTATAGAGTTTTCTTCAGCCCACTCATATCCAGCCTCATGACCAGAACAATCATCAGTACATTCATACCCTTTGAATGTGAGTTTTTCTGGATTTGATGAATCTAGTTCACCCTCAATTAATTCTTCATTAGGAACAATATTTGAGCCTTCCAAGCTTGAAGACTCCTGTTCGATGACTGATAACTCTTCAGTTTTGATATCTTCAATATCTGATTGTGGTATTTCACGAGTACAAGATAATAAAAATATAAATGTTAAGTAACACAGCAAATCTATTCTGTAGGGACTCGAATTACTTAATTTTTTAAACATCATATTCGTAAACCTAACAAAAAGGGGTTAGGTTTTTGCTGTAACCGTTTTGTACTCCGGACGAAAAAAGCCCACCACATTCGCTTAATCTTTTGCAGCCATTACATTCTTCTACAAATTCGTTTTTCCAATCACTTATAGATTTTTTATAATAAGGAAGAACATCATCATTAATCAAACAAAGCTGATGGTTATATATTGATACATTCATTCCATATTGAGCTAGTGTATGAACTGATTCACTTAAGGTATCTTTGTAGTCATAAGGGTCAACCCATAATTTGTCTAGATTTGCGCGAGTAAATCCTGTCATTTCTAGACCCATGAGCGCAACATGGTCTACAAATAATAAATTTCTGCCTATAAATTCACAAAGTTGCTTCAATCTACCTATCGATTGCTTATGTAATACAACCCTAATTTCAACTTTTTGATTAAGTTTTTTTAAATTTAAAATACCTAATATTGTCTCGTCAAACGCTCCTTTAGCCTGAACAATATAATCATGTTGTCCAGCATCATCTGAATAGAGGGGGATTCCAATCATCATGTCTGGATGATTAATGTTTGCATAACTATTAGTAAAAGATTCGCTTATGAATGCTCTGCCATTTGATAAGATATGAATGCTAGTGTCCGGCAAATAACTTTTAGTTAACCTGAGAACATCTAGAAATCGTTCTTTAAATATTGTTGGCTCTCCACCTGTAAAACATAACTCACGAGTATATTTAGGAATCATTGGAATTAATGAGTTAATCTCATCTAATAACCATGAGTCATCAATTGCTTTTGGCGGCTGAGAGCACATCAAACAGTAGTGATTGCATTGTTCTGTGATAAGTATCCCGTTGTTAGGGGAGTTAGCTCTATACATAACTCTAATTGCTGATTTTTCCTTTGAAACACGTATTACGTCATCATTATCAATGTATGAATAATCACTTGCTAAAACAGTATATTCAGCACTTTTTGGAAGTAGGCTAATGCAATTTAATAAATTATCTAAGATGATGTAATGTTTAAAACCATCTGGGATATCTTCATCCACTACTAAATAGGCTTTAGAAGCTTTTAAGATGTTAGGAAGATTTTTATTTGTACTGATACTAAAAAGACTGCTATCAGGGCCACCGGCACTCTGAATTTCAATCACTTTTCCACCAAGCTTTAACATCGATTTGCCCAACTTAAAAATATACGTTTGGTTTCTTCATCAGATTCCATCAGCTCAATAAGATGTTTGTATATAGCCATATTGCGCTTGCAAAACTCAGACTCTGGTTTTCTCGCAACCGAGTCTCCATGAACGGCGTGATGATATACTGGCTCAGCCCCACAATAAGGCTCAAATGCACAGTCTGAACACATAGGAACACTTAATGTAAATGAGCTCTCTAATGCATCAAGGAGTTTGTCTGAGAGCATAATTTCTTCATAACTATTTTGTTCAATATTACCTAAGAGGAAACTTTGGTCTCCCATTTCTGCAAGCATTCTACTTTCGTCAGACGCATAGACACCACCATCATAATTAATAACGATAGCTGCTATTCCAATTCCGGCTGGATTCATTAAATCAACAAAGCCAGGGTCATTAGAAGTTAGCATTTTGGTAAGTATTAAAGAGGTGTAATGTTCCGTGAATTTGACTCCAACTTTGTTTAATTCAATAATATAAGCCAAACCTTCTTTGTAAAACTCTAACCATCTTTCAGTGTTATAAGAGCGATATTTTTTTGTTTTAATTGCAAATCCATATGGAGACAGTGGTCTGAGAAATATACCCTCGAAGCCTAAACGTAAATATTCATCAACTATAGATTTGACTTGAGAAAGACTTTGTTCTGTAGTGGTCATTAATGCAGAAACGCTATCGAACCCTAAAGCAAGCCTTGCTTTTGCCAAGCCTTCTACAAATTTTTGATGACTGTTTTTGCCGGCTCTAGGCCTATTGGTATTGTGAAGTTCTTCAGTACCATCTAGAGATGAAGATAGAAATATATTATGTTCCTTACAAAACTCTAAAATCTCATCTGTAAGTAAGGATAACGTAGTAGCAATAACAAATGCTAAATCCCTTTTAAGGGATTCATTGCGTCTTTTTGCTTCAATGACTATATATTTAACCAATTCAAAATTTAATAACGGTTCACCACCTTGAAATTCGATTTTTAATGCGGTTGAAGGAGACCGAAATACTAAATCTAGACCTTTGTCGGCCATATTTCTTGTCATATCAAATGCTGCTTTATCCTCAGACTGTCTCGATACTTGGCAATATGGACAGCTATGGTCACACCGAAGAGTAACAACGAATATATGTAAGTTAGTAAAATTAGCTAGTCTTGAAAGTTTAGTTCTTACTTTTAAAGCTAACAATTGAATGGCGGCTCTATCTGCTGGCTCGTATATAAAATGCCTAGCACGAAGATGTGAATAGATAGGTTCTTCGGGAACCAACTCTAAATTTATAATTTTTTCTAAATTATGATTATCTACAACTGTAAATTCGCCTGATAGGTTAGTCAGAACGTATTTGTTAGCATTTAATTTATTAAATTTAAATGGCAGAAGTTGATAGGATTTTTTACTTGGTAGAAACTCTGCTTTATCAAAAAATTTACTCATTAGCCAATAATCCGGAATTCGAGAAGGCTATCCCAAGAACTAAATTCCGTACGGCTTCTGTTTCATTTTTGACTTTAATACGTAAGTGCTGGTCTAGAACCTCTTTTTTAAATTCATCGAGATAGTGTTCATTACCTTCAGCACTCATGTCTTGAGTTGGAGTTAGAGTGCACTTTATTATGTTTTCATTAAGAACGAAATCAACTGTATAAAGATGTATAAAACGATAAGCAGCATGTTGAATAGCTTCAACAGAAAAAAAATGCTCATCAAAAATGAGCAAATTACTACTTCTAGCCATTATCTATAACTTGATTGGTGAGAGCTATGTGATGAATGAGAGCTATGTGAGCTGTGAGAGCTATGTGATGTGTGATAAGACATGAGCTGACTTTGTGCAGGAGTTTTTAGAATGAATTTAAAAACATCGCTATTATCAACATTTACTGAAGTTACTACATCAATATCTACAAGTTGCTTTTGTGTAATATCTACATTAGCAGAGACTTGTGTGGTTAGTAAAACAGATGTAAGAGCTGCTAATGGAACTAAGAAATTACGTTTTTTCATAAAGTTTCCCCTTTGTTTTTGTAAGTTTATTCCTACAAAATATTAAAGTCTAGATATTAATGTGGGTGAAACAATTATTAATGTATAAAAAGAATTTAAAGTTTAAAATTTAAATCTATAAGGTTACTTCTATGATGCAATGGAAGATAAAATGTACATTTTCGTAAGTGACAGATTTCATTGAAAACTGTTTATATAATTGTGTAGTTAAATTTTAATAATAAGTGTAAATAAGGTTTGCTATGAAATTTCTGTTCATTCTACTTTTAGTTATTTCCCCATTAATAACTAACGCACAAATCTTCAAATGTAAAACCTCTACTGGCAAGATTACTTATTCCGAATCTGCTTGCCCTAAGAACATGAGTGGTGGTGAGATTATTCTTGAAGATAATGCAATTGATAGCTCTTATCTAAGAAACAAAGTTGAATCTCAAAAAATGCAGAAGTTGAATTCATCATCCTCTCAAACAACAGTCACTACTATGATTTCGAATAACTCCAATAAATATATGACTAGTTATGATAAAGAAATTCGCTTAAAACAACTTAAGGTACAAATGAGTGATATGACTTATTTTGAAAAAAAAGCAGATGCTGAAAACGAATATTCAAAATTAAGTAGTAGAGAGCCCAGAAGCCTCACATATGAATTAGAAAAAAGAAGAAATAATTTAAAAGTAGATTTAACTCACCGCGACCCATTAAAAAGACAAAATGCTCTTAGGGATTTATCGGATGTTTATGCAAATTATTAGGGTGGGTTTAAAAACCAACTACCAATAAACTCAGATAAATTAATTATTTAATAGTTTTAAAAGCACAGTAACGTTTCACAGTAGACAGTGAAAGTTTAAAATGAGATGCCGTTTGACTCAGAGATAATTCCAATTCTCAACATTTTTAATATATATGCTTTTTTAATATATATGCTTTTAAATGTTATATTTAATTTCCCTAGAAATGATGAGAAGTAATTACCCACTTTATTAATAAAGTTGTTCCAGTAAAGTATTTGTAGGATACAAAATTTCTTTATAAATTTGCCAATTTAAATATTACGAAAATTATTACCATTACTATTTACAAAGATGAGTTACAAGCAGTTCTGATATTGTCCCAGGCTCAATTTCTTCCATAACTGACTCATTTGAAAGCCTTTCGTATTGTACTACCCCATTAAGTATGTACGTTCCTTGAATTAATAGCTGCTGTTTAGTCTGACAAAAATATTTTGTGACAGATTGAATATAATTGTAATCAAAATTGGATGTTGAAGAAGTTTTAGGAAAACTAAAAGTTGAGGGCTCTGCAAGATAATACCTAGCCCAGACTTTAACGCCATTATTTTCTTTCAAAATTTTAGAAAAATTAATATCGACTATAAATCCTTTTTCAATAAGAAAATTCTCCCAACCTTTTTCTAGAGGTACAGTTTTGCATTTTTTATTTTCAAATTTGGAAAAATAGAGGCGGTTACTTTCACCAATACATTGATATCTCGTTTTTGATTCTTTGAAATGAGCTCCTTTTGATGGCTCTTGTATATTCGCTAACGTTTTATCGCAACGATGCTCTTTAAGAAGCTTTGTGCGAAGATTTACTAATTTCTCAACAGTTAAATTTGGATATTTAACTGTTGCCCATTGCATGAATCTTTCCAATGATGATTGCTGCTCAGCTTCGGTTGCTAAACTTTCTGGACATTGAAATGATTCTGAGAAGTTGAGATACGACATAGGCATTTGTGCATATGAAAAAGAACAGAAACCCAAAAACAAAATTGCGAAAAGTGAATTTTTCAAATGAGCGTCCTGATTTTTATAATTAAAAAAATAAAATGTAATCAAAAATTTGTATAACAAAATATAAGGATTTTATTTCCTATTTTCTGACGGTTTACCGAATGGTCAAAGTATCGGGAAAAAATTCTTAGATATATAAAGTGGTTGACAAAGAAACAATGCAATCTTGTACATTAGTGCAATCTCTACTCAGAAGTATTACATTCCCGCTCGGTATATTTTATTGGATATTTAATTATTTAAATCTCACCGACGACTCGGTGATTTCCTAGCATCTACAATAGTAGTAAAGATTTCCCCAACTAACAGTAGTTACTTATAAAGTAACTATTTAATCTATTCATAAGATACTTCTTATTTCATTAAAAATGTTCAGCGGCCTTACTGCCTTTTAATAAACACCACTGAATGTATCATCAAATAATCAAGTCATAATTACGGGTAAAGAATAGAAATTTTTATCAAAATTAATTTTAAATTGCTATTTTTCACAAAAGTGGATATTACCCCTGTACAAGTAGATAATAATGCCTCCTGTGAGCTTAAAATGCTGTTGCTGAAGCAAAGTTTATTTTTTACACACTGTGTATCAATGCATTACTACTCAGAATCTTGATTAGTGGCGTTTCATTTAAAAATGTAGATTAATTAAAGATAATTTAAACACTCCAGATAGGCATGGTGTCTTTGAATAGTCTATTTATTTAATTTACTTTTAACTAAAACGGGTGATGTCCATACTAATTAAATTAATTATGAGTTTAGTTCTGAAATCTTTTTTTTATAAATTTCTAGAAGACATATTTCATCTGCACACAAATTCCTTTCGCTTAGCCATTCTCTTTGAGCATGCATTAATGTGCTTTTCTCAGATGATTGAGATAATTTATCTGTATATAATGAACTCATCTCATTATCTAGAATAGCCAAGTTTTCATTTGAACAAATTAATAATTCTTGAGGTAACGTAGTATCTGAACAATTAAAACTAGGTAATACTTTATATTCAGTGGTGAGATTTGATGAATATGACTTCATAGAGTTTTCTCTTTCACTTAAGTTATCTCTTTCTAGCCGGTAATCCTTTTGACATCCAAGTTGAACAAGTTGAGTATTACTTTCGCTACTCAAGTTTAAAGTTTGTAAGATTTCGTCCGTTACGCCTATGTCCGCACCAACATCTAAATCACATTTGTTAGTTTCTGCAAAGTTCTTAACTCTAGTCAAATCTCCTTTTACTTGCAATAACACTTGATTTCCTTCATTTGGACAACAGCCTATCCATTTTTTGAGGTGCTGATGATTGAATACTAAAAGCTGGCCTCCTAAAACTTTAATATCCTTCTTGACCAGATAAATGTTTTTATAATCATAACTTGCCTCAGGTAGGCTCTCAAAAGTACCATCTTTAGTAAGTTCTGAAACTATTTTCGAACCATCTATCATATTCTCCCCCGTCTCTTTATTGAGTGTTAGGGATGCTTCAATAAAAGAAGTTACGTCTTCAGCGTAATTACTCTCACTTATATTATTATCTTCATGAGATTCATCAACTGACTTTGAGGATTCCTTTTCTGCGTTATTTATTTCACCCTGCGGGCTTATTGTAGAGCTTAAGTTTTCATTAATGGAGTTTTGTTTTTGTGGTTGTCCAATAAAAAACCCCATTATGAAAATAATTGCAATCAGTGAAATTGTTTGAGGACCATATGTCCAGAAATATCTTAAAAATACCATGTCCCAGAAACCACGTCCAAAATAAGCAGTGGGTTCGGCATAACTTCTAAGAGCATCAGCAGTTCTCCAAATAAATGGTGATAGGAATAAGAATGCAATACTTGCAATAACATACTTTACAAGCGTTCCATAATCTCCAACCTCTATACTAGCAAGTAAAGCTAATACAGGATAGCTGAGACATATTGCAACAACAGCGTAATAAGCTTGAGGAAGTGAGTCATTTGATTCTTCATCAAAAAAGGTCTGACTTGCATCCATATTTATTTCAGAATTTTCATCGATTTCATCATCATTTAAAACATATACCATTTCTCCACAATACCTACATTTGATTGCTTCGATTTGAATATCTTCAGCACAGTACAAACATTTTTTCATATTTATTTAACTCTGAGATGTTGATTTAAATTGTAATGAGGATTTAATTAATTAACTATTCTTATATAAATAATTTCGATGTTTATATAATGTTTAAATTCTCTCTACAAAATCTACATTTGATGGCTTCTGATTTAATTTCTTCAGCACAAAAAGGACATTTTTTTGTCAAGTTCAAAGCTGACTTTATTGGTTTTGAAGAGACAAGTTGAGCATTATTTAAAGATTGGCTTTTATTTTTTAAATTACATTTAGTGTTTATTAGCTTAATTATATCTTCGTCCATTTTTAGTAACCCACTATTTATAGATATTTCGCCAGTAGACTGGTTGGTATCAGCTGATGGTAATAGAATTCCTTTATTAACAAATTTACTGATTAAAGAATTATTTTTTGGAACGTATTTAAAAGGGTTTTTAATAGAAATAATAAGTTGTTCAGCTCCAAATTGCTGAGCTAATTTTGCTCCACTAATTTCAGTCCAAGGAATTAATCTTACGGCTAAAAAAGGCATGTTGATTGAAATTCCTTTGTTACTTATAACAATACCAATATTTTTTAAAAGTAGTATGTAGAGAGTAACTAGACTGGCAACTATACCCAATCCAACAGTTGGTACAAGTATAAGTTTTTCATATGTAGTTAATTCGTAATAGTTATAAAATAATTGATACCATGCAAAAAATGTACTTATAAAAAAGACAGCAAATCCTATTTTTACATTGGCACGACTTAAGGGTATTTTTATATTACTCATTTTTTTCCTATAGATTTGTGTTATTTTTTTGAATATAGTTAATGAAGAAATTTAGCTGTTTGTTATAAATAACCTTAACTCATTTGCTAGAAGCACAATAACGTTTAACAGTAGATAGTGAAATTTTAAAATGTGAAGCCGTTTGACTCAAAGATGATTTATTTGAAATCCTCCATTTACTAACTTCACTCATATTAACTTTAATTGGTCTTCCAAGACTTAATTTGCCCCTATGCGTTTTTCCAGTTTCCGCTAGTGATTGTTTTGCTACTAATCTGCCATGAGAAGTACGTTCAAGAATCTTTTGTTTTTCCATTTCGGCAATTTGAGCAAGGACTGCAATTATTAGCTCTCCAACTCCTTTCCCTATCAATCCCAATCCGTAAATATTGACATTAATCTTCTTATTCAGCAAGTTTCTAATAGTAGACTGGATATCTAGAGCATCTCTACCCAAGCGGTCAACTGAGTAAACATAGAGTGTATCGTCTTCTCTAATGTAATTTAATAATTCCATGAAGCCAGCTCTTGCCTGAGAAGGGACGGAACCGCTTATTCCTTCATCCATAAATTCCTTATCAAACTTAAGAATTTTAGTAGATTTAAGTAATGTTGACCTTTGTGATTCAACCGATTGGTCGGAGGTGGAAACACGATAGTAAGCGATAGTAGCCATAATAAGCTCAAAAGTTTGAAACATCATTATGAGCTTAGTTCAAAATAAAATCAATAACTTTTGAACTAACTATTGATTCATATTGCCATAGTGTCATAAGTTACAAGTTTTGAGCTCTAATAAAATACATAAGCTTCATTAACTCTAATTTGTACGGCTTATTAAATATCAAAATTCTACAAATAACCCATTAATTAAAGGTAAAAAATCGATTTTGATAAATACATTTATATCTGGTTATTTTCTTACAGGGGAAAGGGAATGCATTTGAAATCAAATTATGTATGGAATAAAGAAATAGAAGCTGGATTTATAAAATGGGCTTTAGAAAATACTAATGACGGTAGTGAATTCGTATTAGTTACATTTAAAACTAGAGTACGTTCAATTCGAATTAGTAGAACTGATACTGAACTAGTAAATGAAAAATTAATATCTAGAAATTATATTGGTCGAGGATTAAATCAAATTGAAATAAAAAAGGGATTTAGTGAATTTGTGAAACACCTTGATTTTAAATATGTGCCTACAAGTAAACGTAAAAAAGGAATTAAATTAAAAAGAATCCCTATTTTTGGGGGAGATGAAGATTCAGGTACTTGGAATCATATACATGCATACATACAAAAACCTGCTGAAGTTTCGCATGAAAAATTTAGTCAGTACATGAATATGATTGCACAAAGTAAGATGGAGAAGGTATGTGGTAAAAACTGTGTAGTTGAAGCTAAAGTATGGTGTCTTCCATGTAAACAAATCGACGCAAAGTTTTTAAAATATGCATTAAGACCAGAAGGTGACTTTGTCGATAAAAAGTTTGATAAATTATTTGTAGAACAAGTCTACTTGGGTAATTTAAATAGTTAAGTACAAATGAAACGAATGTTTTATCAGAGCAATTGATTTCTACTGTCAGGATAGATTGTAAATTCGTTATTAATTATGCGCACTTTATGTGAGGCAATCTGGGACAGTCTTGTACCGTTTTGAAAATCTGAATATCTTTAAGTTAAATTTTAGTACTTGAAAATAGGGTATCTATTATCTTGTCCATTACTTTTATAAAATTTGAAGTAATTAATTATTCTTATTATTAGTAGTAATTTGAAGATAATGAACATTTAGAATCTGTCAATATACTGTAGTTATTAATCTAAATATATATATATATAACTATCTATAAGTATGTATATTACAAATTTTAAATTTAGATATATCATCAATAAATGCTATTGGATGTTCATGTATTCTTGCTACTGGACTTAACAAAAACTTTATAGAAAGCAATTTGATTTTTAGTGGATTTTTAACCTCAGTAAAAGGCCACATAGGGTTTTGGAGGAACAGGAACGAAGCAACTTTTATACTCCGAGAGGCAAACTTGAAGAAGGCCAGCCTTTTGGAACGAACTATAACGAATACAAATATTTCGTTCAAAATCAATTAAATAATCAAAAGTATTTTATGCGTGCATTACCTGTCAACCAGCATGCAATACTTTCCAGATTAGTGGTGGAAACAGCGTCCAATAGTTTCCACCTCAGTATGTCACCATCCAGTGTTTTAGCTGGAGGGTTCTGGAGTGATTTATATG